>NZ_OZ480189.1:0-70795 GCF_984667975.1 Burkholderia pulmonis | reverse complement strand
AGGGATCAGCCTTACGAAATCAGGTTGAACAGAATCGGCCTTCGCCGAACTGTTGTCATCTTATTTTCCGGTAAACACTTTGTCAACACATATATTTCTCGCACGCGAGAAATCACTCCGTTCGGCGTTACACGAGCACCGCACATCGAGCCTCACCGACCGCACGTCCGTAACCAGCGATTGTTATGTCCCTTCTATTGGGGTACGCTTCTCGCATGCGAGAAATCTCCAACAGGCGGGAGCAACTTACCGGGAATCACCAGCTCATTTCAGGCGATTCTCGCATGCGAGAAACCTGAAGCCGATACACCACCCGCAACTCATCGACATTGACCAGCCAGGCAAATCGGCATTCTTCGCGTTGCCGCCCACGTTCCCGCCAGAACTGGTGCCGGAAGCTTGCGCGCAATTTGTGCGCGACTGCGTGCCGGGGCTGACGACGCGCGAGCTTCTTGCACTCACTCAGGCGCACGGTTGGCGGCCGACTTGGAAGCCGCTGCAGCACTTGACGCGGGACGATCTCGAAGCGTTCGGTCTTGGCCTGACGGTCGATGGCTGCGGCGTGCCGTTGATCGCGCGAATGCGACGGGTGGGGCAGGGCGTGCGGCCGACACCACCGCAAGAACGCAACTCACGGCAGATGAATCTGTTTTGAAACGCAAGGAAGGGTAATGACAGGCACCGACAAGAAGCGGATCCCGCAGCTGCTGCGTGTTGAGCTCACTGAACTTACCGGCCCGATCGAGCAGCCTTACGCGCCCGATGCACGTCATTCTTTCGGGCCACGCGTGCAGATCGAGCACCCCTGTGATCGCTTTGCGCTCGCCGCAGGCTTTACGTCATGGGTCGCAGCTCGAACGGCCATCCTGGCCGGTGCGATCGTCACGGCACCTGGCCCGCGCGTTGGCAAAACGACGCCCGAATATGAATTATTCATCAAGCAGATTCGAGCGGATGGCCTGGTGATGGTGACTCCTCGGCAGGAGTGGTTTGGGTTGGTTTCCGTTGGCATACTCGAGCGCTTTCCAAAGGACGCGCAGGCGAGGGCAGCTGACGACCAGCAGATTGATGATGAGCCGCGAAATTGAGCGCGCGAGAACAGGGAGGGGGAGTATGCAAAATGATTTAAGTCTTGGGCTGACGATCCTGTCGTCGCTGTAGGATCCCCCACATCAACGATGAGGATCTCGATCATGAACTTGGCAACGATGCAGCTTAAAGCAGGCGGGTGGGGCAGGGGCCTGGTGGCCGCGGCGCTGCTGATTGCTCTGGCAGCTGTCGACCGGGGGCTGTCGGCCCTCTGGCCGGCCGGCTACGGACTGGTGCATCCGCTGGCGGCGATCGCCGCGCTGGCCAGCCTGCCGCTGGTCGCGTACCTGATCACGCGGTCCTGAACGACGCCGAACCCGGCTGCGGCCGGGTTTTTGGGGCACGCCCTCAATGCCGATAACTCCTCTTAGCGGCATTGCGTTTAATGCTCGAAAACCCCGTCGGGCCGGAATCCACTTGTTTTTAGATGCGGAAAATACGTATAATATGTATTCATTGCTCCCGGAGGTCATCATGCCCACCATTACCGCCACCGATCTGGCCCGCCACACCCGCCAGATCCTCGACCAGGTCGCGCAGCGCCGCGAGACCGTCGTGGTCGAACGCAACCAGACCGTGATCGCACGCCTGGTGCCCGCCGACCCCGTCATGAATGCCGCGCAGGCGCTCGAGGGGCTGCCGACGAGTCTCGGCGCCGAAGATGCTGCCCGCTGGCTGCGCGACAGTCGCGCCGGCTTCGAAGACGGGGTGCGTGATCCGTGGGCGTGATCATCGACAGTTGCGTGTGGGTCGGCCTCGCCGGCGGCACCGTCGATTCGCGTGCCGTGATCGACGCCGCCGGCGACGCGCCGGTGTTCATCTCGACGATCTCGCTGGGCGAACTGGCATTCGGCGTACAGGCGTGCGCGGATGCGGCTGAGCGCGCGCGCCGGGCCGCCCATCTGCGTCAGCTCGAGCGGCGCCCGGTGCTCGACGTCACGCGTCACACCGCGGCCGCGTTCGGTGTACTGGCCGCCGCAGTCAAACAGGCAGGCCGCTCGCCGCGCCCGCGCTACAACGACCTGTGGATCGCCGCACAGGCGATTGAGCACGGCTACGCGCTGATGACGCTGAACGTGGCCGATTTCGCGGACTTGCCAGGGTTGACCGTGCGAATCCCGACATCAGGAGAGCAGTAATGGCAACGAGCTGGTTGATGGTTTTGATGGTGAGCGGATCGATGGCGATCGGCGACGGCGGGTATAAGTCCGAAGCGCTGTGTCAGCGCACGGGCACCGAGGCCGTGGCGCGCCTGGATCGCCACGAGGCGGAAGTGGAAAAGGCCAACACCAAGGTTTCGCCCGGTATCACGGTGCAGTCGTATCGGGCGCGAAATTGGTCGTATCAGTGTCTGCCGACCGACAAGGGATAGAGCGCGATGAGCAAGACCCTGAGCTATACCGCCCTGACCGCTCGCGCCGAGCGGACGATACGGCAACTGACATCCAAAAGTCATGACGAAGCGCGCGGCGCCCTTGCGATGTGGGACGACCTCGTCACGGAATTGCTCGCGTTCAACCGCGCTGACTACCAGGCCGATCGCGCCCGGCTCGAGGCGCTGATCGACGGCGATCGCGCGCCTACCTCTCAACCTTGAACGGAGCCACCATGCCGGAAGTCAACCGCTACAACTCGGGTCTCGCCATTCGGGGCGAGCGCTACTGCGTCACGATCCAACCGTGTTCCACCCATCTCGAACTCCGGGAACCCGATGCCACGCTACTCATCACCGTCGATGCGCGCTCGTCGTCATGGGGCGACGAGTGGGCCCGGGTAAGTGGCGACAACGCGATCGCGGCGGGTCCGCAGAATGTCTACGTGACGCAGACGGCCGGGATTCTGGACGTGCTGCAGGTGCTGCCCCCGAAGCACGCGGATCTGCGGGAGTTTCGGGTGGGCTTCGCCTTGACGCTCGAGCCGGGCATGCGCGAGCCGATCCTTGCCGCGCTGCCACGCGTCGAACGGGTCACCGAGCTGACCACGGCCGTCGGCCAGGTCGTCGAGCCGCTGCTCGGCCGCGCGCGCGAGCCCTACGCGCACACTGCCCTCCAGCCCCATGAAATCGCCGCCATCCAGTCGATCGCGGCCAATATCGTGCTCGGCGAGAAAAGTGTCGACGACGCGATCCGGTGGTCCGTGCTGCTGCCGCCGCAATACACGACCTGGGCTTTTAGCGAGGCGGGCGATCACCCGCATTACGCGGAGCTCGGTGCCGCACTGCGTCAGCCCGCCGTACAAGCGATCCTGGCCGACGCCGGCCGCAACCTTCACGCGTGACGGCCGGCCGACGCGCACGCCATTTCCACTCTTTCGAGGTGCAACGATGAGTCTGCAAGCAGTCGACCGACCGATCCTGACCACGGGCCTCACGACCGGTACGCTGTACCGCGCGTTCGTCGTGCTGCCGGACGCACTGTGCCGATCGCGCGGCACATTCGACGAGCGCACCGTGTTCTTCGAAGCGCCACGCGGCAAAGACGAGGCCGCCCACCTTGAACAATTGCTGGCGCACGCGTGGTGCGTCGACACACAAGGCTGGGCCGAGGATGGCGCCATCTACAACATCTACAGCGCCGCCGAGCTCTATGCAGACAAAACGGATCCAGCCGTCGATCTGCGGCTGCTCGATATCGGTGGTGGCCCGGATGGTGTCGGACCGACCAAGGCGTATTACGCGCGCACACCCGACGTGGATCTGTTCGTGACGCCGCGCGTCGCTGCACGTCTGCGAGAGCTGCTCGCGATCGTCGACGCGTTCTACGCGAAGGCCGGCCAGACCACGGCGAAGTGATCAAGGAAGGGCAGATGACGCGCGTGCTCGAGACGGCCGAAGCCGGGTTGATCGTGCTGCCCGAGCACGACTATCAGGTGTTACGGCGCAGGGGCGACGATCAATACGGATTTTGATCCACGGGGAGGAAAGGTCGATGTCGATATTCGAGATTGCGAGTTGGATTGCCTTGGGGACAGTGCCGATTACGGCGCTGGTTACGGTCGTGCGGTCGATCTACACCGGGAACTGGATATGGACGCGATTCCTGTTGCTGCCCGTCATCCTGACGGCATTGCTTCTATGTTTTGACATGACGCGCCCACAACCCGTGACAATAGTCAACCTGATCGCTGCACTCCCGTTCCTTCTTGCCGCATTTTGCTTAGTCAACATGTTGGCGGGTTTGTGCACGGGTGGCTTGCCGGAGACGGAGACGATCAAATGAAAACGACTGCCCGCTACACCAAAGGCCGCGGCGACGCGTCGGTCCACGCCCGCACGCGCGTGTTCGCGTGGGAGGACCACCAGGTGATCGAGCTCGACGTTGTCGGCATGCTCGACAGCGAACAGCACTTCCGCATTCTCGCGACGGCCGATGAGGCGGAGCGTCTTGCGCAGCAACTGCTCGACGCGGCCGCAAAGATCCGGGTCTCGGCGACCGCCGATTCCACTAACCTCAACACCTGAAATTCCACCGTGCACGACTACACCGTCTCGTACCCTGAACTGACCGGATCCGCCGAAAGGCACATCCGCGACTATATGATGCTCGCCGCGGCCGCCGGCGACGAAGCAGAGCGCGCGTCATTGCGTGCGTCTGCCGTTAGCGTGTTCGCGTACTGGCTTGGCTTCGTGAATGCGGCCCGGAAAACCGTCGATGACGCGGGACGGCAAGCGCTGCAGCGCGACGAGCATCGGCTGCTGGGGCTGGTCAACGCCGCGGCCGCACCGTCCGGGGGTAACACACAGGAGCGCCGGGCATCATGACCGCTGCCTTCGACCGTAACGCCGCGCTGGCCGCCGTGAAGCTGGCGCTCGCCGACACGATCGCGCGCGACTATGCGAATGCCCTGTCGATCGATCGTTACGCGGGCGCCGGCGCGCTGGCGCACTGGCCGCCCAATCCTCATCACTGCCACGAGCAGGTTGCGCGATGGCTGCAATTGCACCCTGGCGATACCCCGGTACGCGGCTGGCTCGCGGACGGGGGCGACGGGGCGCAACAACGCTTCGTCTCCCACTCGTTGATCCGCAGCGCGTCCGGTGCGCTACTGGATGTCGCGTTCGCGCGGCCGCCGTACGTGCAGCGTTTCATCGAACACCCGACGGCGGCCGGCGATTTCCTCGCGTTGGTCCTCGGCGAGCCGCCGGTGCCGGAACTCTATGTGTCGATTCCCTGCAGGAGTTAAATTCATGGCTCGCTCCTCCTCCAAAAAGCCGCCCGCCAGGCCGGCACCGAAGTACGTCGACGGTGTGGTGTTTACGCTCGCCATGCGGACGGGCGATGTCGAGGTGATCGGCATACCGTTCGAGCACCGCGGACGGACCAGGGCCGTTCATGCCGTCGTCGGTCTTGATGACGTTCAGTGTTACGCAGTGTCCGACGTGCTGTTGGGAATGCACGTGCCGAAGAGTGAGGCGTCGACCATCGAAGCGTCGCGCGCGGCGGCGATTGCCACGCTCGACAACATTACGGACGAGAGCTGGGCCGATGCCTTCGAGTCCGCTCGAGCCGCCACGGCCCAGTGAAAAACCGTCACCTCAGGCATCCGGAGGGATTACCGTCGCGGGCGGCTCCGGTCTCCGTTCAGCCCTGAATTAAGCGCCGCACCAGCGGCATGCACCAACCGGTCCGGAGGACATCATGTTTCGCAATTGGATGGCGCGGTTCGCGTGTTTGATGGGAGTGCATCGCTGGGTGCAGCATTCCCATTACCACTACATCCTGAACGACAGCGGGCTCCACGCGTACCAATGCGAGCGCTGTGACAAGGTGCGGTCGTCGAATTTCCCGAGCCAATGAGAAAAGCGACCTCCCGCAGCCACCGGCCGCTGACCCGGGCACAGCTGCTGCCGATCCCGGCAGCCGAACTACGCCGGATCCAGCTGAAGCATCACGTGGCGCTGGCGGCATTGCGCGACGCGAACGACGACGTCGCGCAGCTGGCCACGCTCTTGAATGCGATCTACCTCGCATACTTCCTCGACCCGACAGAGCCGACCCCCTATCGACGGGCCGAGACGGCGCTACAAGACTACGCCGACCGCGCCGCGCAGGGTCAGCCGGGCGCGCTGACCGACCTCGAGCGCGCCGCAGTCGAGCACGTTCTCGCACGGCTGGACGCGCAACTGGCCGCGGTACCGATGCACCGCTATGTCGCCGCGTTCGAGCGGCTTCAGCGTGTCACCACTGCCGACACGGTTGTATCACCCATTCCTGCAGGCTGAACCATGGCAAATCGCCCCCAGGAGCTGGCCCAAATGCCGTTGCGCAGCTACAGCCGCACCGAATTCACGGCGCTGCGCGCGCGCGTGAAAGGCCTCCCGCTCGAGACGATCGAGCGGCTGTACTTCGATCGCGACGCCGACGACCCGGTCGACGTCGCGCAGCTGCTGCGCACGATGCGCGACGATCTGGTCGCGGCCGCGCTGCGCGATGGTTCTCCGGTATTGAAGTCGCACCTGCAGGCGGCGATCGAAAAATACGGCGAGCCGCGCCTCACGCCCGTCTCACTGCAGCTGATCGAGCAGGTCGCCGCGCAGTGGGCCGTTGCCACGCCGCAGGCCGAGCACCCGGTCGGCCGCTGGTTCCGGCCGCTCGTCGCGGCACGCCTGGCGGGCGAGGAGATCCACACGCTCGGCGAGCTCGTCGCGCTGGTGAATCGCCGCGGCGGGCAGTGGTGGCGCTCGGTGCCGCGCATCGGCGCCGGCCGGGCGCGCGTGCTGGTCGCCTGGTTGCGGCGCCACGCCGCGTCGATCGGCACGGCCGTCGGGCCGGACGTCGACGCCGGCGACGCGCTGGCGCCGACCTCGGCCAGCATCACGGCCGGCGCGGGACAACTGGCGCCGCTCGAGCGCCTGGCGCTACCGGAGGCCCTGTCCGGCGCGCACGGGGCGAACCGGGCGTCGGTGTTTGCGTATCTGGGCGCTGCGCACGACCTGGACGCGGTACGGGCGTATCTGCACCGCTACGACGATCGGCCGGCCACGCAGCGCGCGTACACACGCGAGCTCGAGCGCCTGGTGCTCTGGTGCGTGGCCGAGCGCGGCGTCGCGCTGTCGTCGATGCGGGTCGAGGACTGCAACGCGTATAAGGCGTTTCTCGCCGCGCCATCTGAGCGTTTTACGGGCTCGCCCGTCGCCCGCAGGAGCGGCCAGTGGCGACCGTTCGCGCCAGGCGGCCTGGCACTGGAAAGCCAGCGCTACGCAGTGCGCCGGATTCGCGCGGCGTTCGCCTGGCTGGTCGCCGTGCGGTATCTGGCCGGCAACCCGTGGGCGGCCGTCACCGATCCGAACGTCGTCACGCGTGCGCGCAAGCTGCAGGTCGAGCGCTCGTTGCCGCTCGACCTGTGGACCCGCGTGCGCGCGACGCTGGCCGAACGCAGCGAGCTGCAGGGCCCGAGCGGGCCGCGCTGGCGCGCCGCGCGCGCGTTGTTGCTGGTGATGGGCGACGGCGGGTTGCGGATTGCCGAGGCGGCCGGCGTGGCGCGCGCGGCCCTCGCTTGGCTGCCGGCCGACGACGACACGCCGGCCAGCTGGTTGCTCGAGGTGATCGGCAAGGGCAACAAGCAACGCTTCGTGCCGATCAGCGACGAGTGCGTCGACGCGCTGCGTGCGCACTGGCGCGATCGCGGCCAGGATCTCGACGCGGTGGCCGCGACGGAACCACCCGGGTTGCCGCTGGTGGCGCCGCTGGTCATCCCGCCTACGCCGCGGGCCCGCGAGAAATTTGGCGAGCCCGATGAGGCCGGCGACCAGCTCAAGCCCCGCGCCCGGGGCTACTCGGTGCGCGGGGCGCGCGGGCTGACGCAGTGGGCGATCGCGCAGCTGCTCGAGGTGATGCCGGATCTGAGCGATGCCGATCGGCGCAAGCTGTCCGACACGTCGCCGCACGCTTTCCGGCACACGGTCGGCACGCAGATGCTGGCGGCTGGCGTCGCGCTCGAAGTCGTGCAGCGCACGCTCGGGCATGCATCGCTTGGCACGACGTCCATCTACGTGTCGCCGGAAGAGGCGCGGATGCGTCGCGAGGCGGCGAAGTACCACGCGCGGCTCACTCGCGAATCCTGAATCGTGGGTGGTGCTGCTTCAACGCGGCGACCGCCCGGCAGCGAGACCGTTCTCAGCGCAGCCAAATCGGAGTTCTCGCGGCGATCCAATCGATCGTGGTGGGTGGCATCGAAATCGACCGCATGCTGTCGTACGTATCCGACGCGTCGAAGTAGATCAACTTGCCGTCGCGGATCTCGATCGGCTCGGCGCCCGGGCGGCCACCCCAGAAGACGAAAAATAGCCGGGTGGCAAGGGTCGACCCGTGCGAATCGGCCACGACGATTTTGACCTGCTCGTTTTGGTTAGCAAAAAAGCCATTGCCGTGGCCGCCGCCGCTTCCGCAGATGTTGACGATGTAGGTCGTGCCGTCGACCCGCTTGGTGCCGCCGTTCAGCTTCGCGTTGTAGTTGTAGCGCTGACAATTGGTGTCGTCGGTCGCGATCCCGCGAAAATTGACGAGATAGAAGAATGCCAAAAAGCCCAGCGTGACGATCGCCAGTCCCACGCGCTTTGCACGACTGAAATGGTCGATATTTCTGACAAGCCGATAGAAGTAGAGCACGAAGATGATCGACGTGACGGCGAAGATCACGCTCTTCGCGTTCTTAAGCGAGAAAAGCGTGATCGCGTTCCTGACGTCGGCCGGCACGAACATCCACGCGATGGCGACAACCAGGCATGCGGCGACAACGGCCAAGGCCGCTTTGAGGATGACGGTGAGCGCCTTCATTGCTCGGCCGGGAGGGTTCTGCATATGGTGTCAATTTTCAGAATGATCGGCTTGTCCAGCTTGATAAGTCTGGGCTTACTGTAGACCATGAAGTCGCCGCCGCGATTATGCACCGATCGCCAGTCGCGGTACGTCTTGTTATGGACTGGCCAGTAGACATCCTTTGCCAGGAATTTCCGAAAGCGGCTGGTGCGTTTGTCGACCGGCTTGTTGACCTCTTCGCCCTCGGGGAGATAACGCCACTCCTCGATGGTCGAGTTCCCGACATTCAAGTTGCTGCTTTTGAAGAAATCGTTGACGGCCGCGACGTAGGACAGAACCATACCGGTCTTGTTCCAGTGGCCGAGGTATTGGCTCTTGGAAGGCGAATCGTCGTTGAACGAGTAGCTGTCTTTGATGTAGACGTAGATGTGGGTGATCTGGGCGACCGGCTCGAGACAGAAAATCTTGCGCTTGCCTTCGTACTTGTAATAGCGATCCCCGGTGACGGTCGCCTTCCCGATGGCGGCGTAGAAGTTGAAGTTTGCCAGGGCCCCGGTCAGATCGGTCATCGCGGTACCGTCGAGCGTATCGAGCGACGACACGGGCTGGTACTGGAATCCCCAGGCGATGTGAAACTGGAGCGGATCCCTCAGAAACGGCGAAGTGTCGATCACGATACCGGCCGCGTTTAACTGCCCGCCCGAGAAACTCTTCTCGATCACAGGTGCCATGACTTTTGAGGCGGCTCGCACGGCATTCGGCGTGTAAATCGCTTGCCGCACGAGCTGATTGAAGCGCTCGGATGCGCCGCTAAATTTCAATGCCCAATCCAGGGTAACCGTTGTGTCGTCGAGCGGCTGTACCGAGTTGAGATCGTTGTTGTAGACGTGCTTGGGGCTCGCAAGCCATTCTCGCGCGAGCTTGGCCGAAATTGGCCAGCCCATCTTGTCCATTGCTTTGGGGATGTCCTGCAGGTCGAACTCGGGCAGCTTGTCGGCTTGCTCCGCGTCTTGCGGTTTATCGCTCAGTTGTGGCTTGGCGGGCGGCTTCGCAGGTGCTGGAGCAGGGGCGGGCGGCTTTTGCGGCGCGACTGGAGCGGCTGCCTTGGGCGGGGGTGGCGGTGGAGGCTCGTTCGGCGCGAGCCTGTCGAACGAGATTCTCTGCTGCGTATCGATGGGAACGCATCCGACTACGCCAGAGTAGCATTTCCACCGTTTGCTGGAATATAAAACACCGGATTCCAGCTGATAATACGGGACTTTTCTGACGTCTGGCATAAGTGCGTGAACAGCGATTATTGAGAAGAGTTCGTCATGCTCGTGAGCAGTATCAGAGTAATCGATATCCCGCCAAAACCAACGACGCCAATGTGATCTACTGTTAAATCAGATCGAATTCACTCAGAATGAAAGATCGGGGGCAGTTCCCGGCACATAAACTTGGTGAAAGAGCACAAGCATATTGCCAGTTTCGTCCTGCAGCGATGCCACTACCATCCAAATGCACGATAATGGCCCGGCTCGTATTGACCTGGTCCCTTGTTCCGACTAGCCTAAGCGCTCTTTGCTCAACTGAAGAATCTTAATCCATGACGACTTACCTCGAACTCAAAAAGCAGGCTGATGCGTTGGCACAGCAGGCAGAAGAAGCACGTCTCTCAGAACTGGAGAGCATCATTACGGCGATGCGTGAGCAAATCGCCGAATACGGCATTACGTCCGAGCAGCTGTTCGGGCGCCGGCGCGCTGCCGTATCCGGTGCACGCACACCCATCGCTCCGAAATATCAAGACCCGAAGTCGGGCGCAACCTGGAGCGGACGCGGCAAAGCGCCGGGCTGGATTGCAGGGAAGAAGCGCGAGCGCTTTCTGATTCCCGTTACGGAGTAACGTGACACGTTCGCGGCTCAGATCGCGAACCATGCGGGCGTAGCTCAATGGTAGAGCAACAGCCTTCCAAGCTGATGACGAGGGTTCGATTCCCTTCGCCCGCTCCAGAAGATGTGATCAAGCGATTTAAGACACCTTCCTTGAAAACCAGCGGCAGCGACTGTCCGCGAGTGTGAATCGCGTCCGATAGGTCTTCAGTAACAGATCTGCCGCGGGACCATCGCCCAGCCGTAACCGACCCATTCCTGCACGTTTCGCCAGTAACAGCGTGGCCCCGCATAGTCATAGGGCGGAGGCGCATAGACCGGAACGGGCGCCCCATACATCGGAGGCGGCCCCGCATATGCCGGCGGTGCAGCGATCGCCGAGCCCAACAGAAACCCGCCGACCAGACCCGCGACAATGCCGCCGACAACTGATCCGGAAGGACGCTCATAGCCGTATCCGTAGGCATAAGCCGATTGAGTAAATCCGGCAATCGACAACATCATCAGCATTACTACACATTGCTTTCTCATCACGTGTCACTCCAAGACAAACCACGTTTGATATTGCAGACGGTATGATCGTCGAACCCAACCCGCTCACACCGTCCTCATACCCATGACCGCGTCTACCCGCCCGACGAAGCCTGGCCAGTCACAACCGTCCCGCTCGAATGCTGCTCAACCTTCCGCCACTCCAGACCCGGTCATCCATGCTCGCGCCGTGAAGGTCAGCGTTGTGGTCGACGTCGAGCGATTTCCATTCGACGCCGTACCGCCTGTCGGCACGCCTGGCGCGAAGAACGCTCAGCTGCCGTTCTCGATCTGTACGCCGGCGGGCCGCATCGTCAAAACCACGCTTAAGGGCGGCACCCTGCAGCGCTTCGTCCAGGCCGTGCGCGACAACCCTGCCGGCGGCGCCGCCGTGATAGCCGGTCGAATCAGCGACGACGGCAAGTCGATCCTCGACGCAGGCATCACGTTTCAGCCCAAAGCGATCGAGGCGACTGCCACCGAGTAATGCTCCGGTACCGCCGGGCAAACGATCCAGATCCTCCTGCTGGTGCCCCTTCGACAGCAGTCGCCTGAGCATCACGGGATAACGCCATCCTCGGTCGCCGTGACAGCAATCGCTGGCCCCTCAAGCGCGTCGATCAGATCCAGCTGGCCAGGCAACGGTGCGGGTTGCGCCGGCACTCGCCTTGGACGAGGATGACCGCCGCGCCGCAAGCCGCGTGCGATCATCTGCAGCTTGCGCCACAACACATCCGCCTCGGCCGGCGCCAACAATCCAGCAGCTGCATCCAGCGCAGCGACCAGTTCGTCCAGATGTGCGGGCGCACTGGCAAACACCTCGCGAGCACGCGCCATCGCCTGACTGTCACGCCAGGCCACCAGCCATGACGACAGCTCACGCCGCTCATTGCGATCCAGGCGCTCGAGCAGATCAGCCGGCACGTCTTCATCCGCACGGAACGTGCCGATCACAATCTGACGGTGCCGACGCGTATCCCCGCTACGCGTGACGCGCAGCAGCTTGATCGATCGGCCTTGCTCGCGAATCAACATGTCCATCCTCAGGCGTCGTCACGTCATCCACTTCATCCGGCTACAGCACTTCCTGCACAACCAGACGACTACTGATCTTCATCTGAGCGCACTGGCTTTGTCGACCGTGCGCGATCGATCAGCTTTCTGAGCCAAGCCATTCCATGCGCATCAATCTTCGCCCATTGCGCAGCGGTCAAACGGATCGAGCGGCCGATCAACCGATCTTCTTCAGGAATAGGCGGTCTACCCATCCGCGGTTTCGTGGATTTCATTGAGTTTAAGATAGCACTTTTCGTTACACAAAAACAGGCCGTTTTCGTTACTTTCTGTACTACACTAAGTAGTAGCGTGCGATGCTGTCCGAGCTGCGTATTTGATGTGGATAACCGTTTGTGGCAAGGCGCGTCCGATCTCAACCCTGATCATGGTGAACAACATGACCAAGTATGTGGTGATGGTGCGGCAAATAACCTGGTACGACCGGCTGGCTGCGGTGCCGGGCAAGATCCTCAAGTGGGCCATCCTGATCCAGCTCGGCCTGCTGTTTGCTGCCGGCGTCTTCGGCGTGATCGCGCACGTCGGCAAGGTTGTGATGACTGCGGTGACCGGCGCGCACTGAAGCACGCCGATCGGCTCGATCACGGCGTGAAACGCGTCGGCGGCCGCTCGAACGATTTTCCGTCGATAAGTCGGTCCATCCGCTCGATCGCTTCCAACAGCACCGCGAGTGGCGCCGTGCGCAGCTGATCGTCGTGCCACGCCAGCAGCATCGAAACGAGCTCGTCGGTCTGCTCGTCAAACGTCCATAGATCCTCGCGCTCGCCGCGATCGAAGGCAGCCTGGATCCCGCGCTCCGCCGCCACCAGCACTTCAACCCGGATCTCCTGTCGACGGGCTTCATCGATGAACCCCGTCAGCATGATCATCTGCAGCAGGATCCGCATGCCGAAGGCGCTGCCCTGACGCATCCTGATCGCCTCGAGCGCCGAGTGGTACTGCAGCGACATCTTCTCGATCTCGTCCCGCGGCATAGGCAACAGCAAGCGCTTGGCGAGCTGGCCGCGCGGCCGTCGACGTGTGCTCGCGCGACGCGTCACGGAAACCTCGCCGGCGAGTACGTCGCCCCGATGCCGGTGTCGCACATGAGCCTCAT
Organism: Burkholderia pulmonis; assembly: GCF_984667975.1. NCBI lineage: Bacteria > Pseudomonadati > Pseudomonadota > Betaproteobacteria > Burkholderiales > Burkholderiaceae > Burkholderia > Burkholderia pulmonis. The sequence goes on along the minus strand of NZ_OZ480189.1, from coordinate 57,373 downwards.
CGCGGCCGCGTGCTCGTGGTCATGCATGGAGATCCTACTGTCCTGGTCGGTTGAATCATCCGCAGCATAGCGGAATTTCTTGTACCTCAAAAACTCGTGATCGAGGCGAGCTGCGCTGCACTCGCGATCGAACCGTGCACGCGCGCTGCGCGCCCGTGCACGGTTCTCATGTCCAACAGCAACGAAACACCATCCCTTCCTTCCACGTCGCCGTGCTTGCCAAGGTCCACTCAACCAAGGCCTCTGCGGTTCTTACCGGGGTGGTGGCTACCCGTCGCCAACGATCGCCTCCAGGGTGCCGGGAGCCGGTCGTTCACCGCGCGCGCCGGGATGGTCGCGCACGGTGAACGACCTTCAAGAACTTTCGCGGCATAAACGGCCGGCTCTCCCTGGCCGGGAGGCCCACCATTTATTCCACGTTTCTTGACTCCCGACACCCTTCCGGCGCTCGCCAGCGCCGGGTAGCCACCACCGTGCAGCCGCAAACGCTGCCGCGCTATCCATCGCCCCGCCCGTCATCTGCCGGGCGGCACAGGGTTCACCTTATCGATGGAGCACCACCATGGACTTTTTCTATCACGGCGACTGTCTCGATGTTCTCCCCACCATCCCCGATGCAGTGATCGACTTCGCGCTGACCGACCCGCCGTATCTGGTCAACTACCAGGACCGCAACGGCCGCTCGATCGCGAACGATGTGCGCGGCGACTGGCTCGAACCGGCGTTCGCACAGGTGTTCCGCGTACTGAAGGATGACGCGCTGTGCGTGAGCTTCTACGGCTGGACTAAGACCGATGAATTCTTCCGAGCGTGGAAGAAGGCGGGTTTTCGCATCGTCGGTCACATCGTATTTGCGAAAACCTACGCGTCCAAGGCGCGCTTCGTGAAGTACCAGCACGAATCGGCCTACGTGCTCGCCAAGGGCTCGCCGGCGCTGCCATCAAAGCCCCTGCCGGACGTACAGCCGTGGCAGTACTCCGGCAACCGCCTGCACCCCACTGAAAAGCCGCTGTCCGCCATGCGCGCCGTCGTCGAGGCGTTCACGCGGCCGGGGGACCTCGTGCTCGATCCGTTCGCCGGCAGCGGCACCACGTGCGCGGCGGCCAAGCAGCTTGGGCGTCGCTATGTCGGCATCGAACTGGACGCGACTTATCACGCCGCGGCTGTCGCCCGGCTGGGCCGGCGCGAAGCGATCGCGGCTTAACCTCCAACGAAGCGAGAGAACCATCATGGGACTGACCATCACAGCCTATTGCGGCCTGGAAGCGATCGACGCGCCGCGACTCGACGGCAACCGCGAGCCGATTGACGTATTCACGGTGCGTTTCTATTGGGCGCCGCGCTTTCCGCAACGCGCAGACGGCCTCGATATCGCCCGCGTGTTTCGCTACCGCAATGCGTTTGAGTTCAACGTCGGTACGTACATCACGCATGAGATTTTCCGCGAGCAGCTCGCCGAACTGGCGAACTATCCGGCGATTCCCCTCGGCAGCGAGAAGATCTGCCACACGAACGGCGCGATCGTCGAAACGGAAGGCATGTTCAAGGAACTGATCGACTTCTCAACCACGATGGGCACGATCGGGCCACGTACTTCGCGCAAGCTGGCCAACGACTTTTCGCGATTCATGCACCTGGTCGATGGCGAAAGCAATCCCTTGTTCGCCGAGCTCTATCGCAACTGGTATGTCGCGTTCGCACTTGCGCAGCATGACGGCGCCGTGCGATTCCACTGACCCGATTGAACGGCCGGCCGCTCACCGCGGCCGGCATCCGAACAAGGCAAACACCATGCAACTTTTCTATATCCAGCACCTGATGTGTGCCGTACTCGATCATCACTTCGCGTCGCGCCTGGACAGCCCGGCGCCTCGCTCCGATGACACGCTTACCGTGAGCGTCGCCGAGCTATTGAACGCGCTGCGCGAGGCGTTCGAACTCGGTCAAGATGTACGGAGGACCGCGCGATGACCCACGCAGAATTCGAAACGCTACTCGAGGCGATCGCGCGCGAGCATCTTTTTATCTCGACCCTGCAGGAGCAGAAATCCGATCGCCTTGACTTCCATAGCGTCGCGGTTTGGACCGTGCGCGAGGCGTTAGCGGCAGCATACGAGGCAGGGAGAAAAATCCGCCTCAAGCCGCGCGATTAATCAACTACTGCGCCGGCGTCGCCGGTGCCCGCAAAGTGATAGACGGCCGCATCGAGCGGCCGTCTATCACTTGTCTGGATCCGCACGCCAAAATGGGTCGATGCCAGCCGCATCGCACAGGAGCGCCCAGGCCGAATACGGAATCGGTGCTTCTTCGGACATCCACTTGCGCACAGTGCGTCCATTGCTGTTAGTGGATATTCCCAAGTATTCCGAAGCATCTTGCGGTGTCATACCCGTTCGCCGGAGTATCTCCTTTACTTCGATTCCTTTTGGCTGGGCCCAGAATCGCGCCGGCTGCAAGCATTCACGCCGAATTTCAATAGTGTAGGTCGTCATAGGTTTCTCTGCATGTCAAACGCGTTGGATCGGATGCCACTGAGCATCCAGCCCCCAGCGCTTCGCGCCGGAGGAATCACGCCAGGTATGCGATCGCACTGCGATCGCACTGCGATCGCATACCTGGCTTGACAACCCCGCCATCGGTCCGTCAACGCCTCACCGGATTGACCCTTCGCTTCGCTACGGGTCGGGCCTCTCCCCACGCCGGACAATGCCGGCGCGGGTCCCCGTGTCCCTCAATCCGGGCGCGCGGCGCGCGCGAAGCGTGCTCGTGCCTGACGCCCCTAGCTTGCAAGAAGGGAGGTCCGGCCGACCATCGCGGCAAGCGCACAGCACAGCGAGAGATAAGGGGCGGCTATGCCCCTATTATCCCATCGGCATTACCGCAGCGCGGCCAATGCGCCGCGCACCGCGTCGATCTGATCGGCCGTCAATTCGGACGCCGCGACCCGTTCGCGTTTCTCCAGAAACATCAACGTGTACGGTGCGACCAGAATGCGGGCCTGTCGGCACACCGTCATGCCGTCGTCGGACGGGTAACGCTCGCGCCAATGGTTGATCGCGGATTCCAAATCATTCAGGGTGAATTCCATACGTGCTCGCCCCGGCCTTGCAGCCGGAGCGCCTTGTCGTTAGAGCGTCACGTTATCAGTTCACGTCGGCGCGCGGCTGTTCGTCGCGCTGGACATCGATCACCTCGACGCCGGACAGCCCGTGACGCGTGGCGCATTCATCGGCCACCACGCCCGCGTGCGTAACCGACAGGGCAGGCACGAAACAATCAACCGTGACAGGAAATTCACGGCACTTTACGACGACCTTGAAACGTTGCTGTTGCATGGCGCGGTCCCCTTAGTCGATTGCGCGGAAGATTTCGCGCTGTTCGGGATGCTGCACGGCGAAGCGGCGCAGCGCATGATAGGCATTCGTGAATCGCCCAGTGCGGTCGTCGTGCGACAGTCGGCACAGCACGTACAACGTGACGACGATCCCGAATGCTTCCGCCCCCATGTGCCCCTCGTAGCTGTTCTCATTGAAGCAGACGTACAGCTCACCTTCATTCGCAGGCGCGGCATAAAACCCGCCGTTATCCAGCTCGAAGAACAGCCAGTGACCGCCCGAGTATTCCGGCGACAGTCGGCGCGCCCACGCATAGAGCAGGTTTTCGCCACGCAGGTACGACGGGCCGAAATGCTTCGGCAAGAACCGCAGACGGTGCTCCTCGATGACGAGCGAGGATTGAATCGGTGCGTCGGTTTGCAGTGCTTCAGCTTGAGACATGGATAACTCCCGGATTCGGCCAAGCGGGATGCCCGGCCACAAAAATAGTATATGCCTTAAAGGCATTATATTCAAGATTTTTTTGTTGACTATAATGCCTTTAAGGCATATATTTAAACCATGGCCGAGCATCCCGCTTGGCCGAATTCGGGAGTAACGACAGTGAGTGCAAAGCAGAAACAGCAAGCCGTAGTCGACCTGATCGTCGGTAGCCGTGCAGCAACCACCGTGCCGTTTTCGGCGCTGATCGATTCACCGTTCAACGTGCGGCGCGGCGAGCCGCAGAACATCGAAGGCATGGCCCAGTCGATCAAGAGCGCGGGCGGCATCATGCAGAACCTCATCGTTCACGAAGTGAAGGCCAAGCAAGGTAATAAGGTGAGCTACGGCGTTTGTGCGGGCCGTCGCCGCAAGGCCGGTTATGGGCTGCTGGTCGAGCGCCGCGAAGCGTCGGCCGACGCGCCGATCAACGTCGTGATCGTGACGGATGCTGAGGCGCGGCTTATGTCGCTGATGGAGAACACGGCGCGCGAAGACATGCACCTTGCGGACGTGTGCGAAGGCATCCGTGACTTGCACGCAGACGGGCGCACGCCCGAACACATTGCCGAGGTGTTTTCTGTTTCCGTGCTGACGGTGCAACGGCGGTTGAAACTGGCGCACGTGTCGCCGAAGCTTTTCGAAGCGTTCCGCCAGGACGAGATTGAACTCGGCCAGTTGCAAGCGCTCGCGCTCTGCCCCGATCCAGCCGAACAAGAGCGCATCTGGGCCGAAGTACAGGATGGCCCGGCATGGATGCAGGCACCGGCGAAGCTGCGCGAAATCATCACGCGCGAGGAAGTGTCGAGCGAAAACGCGCTGGCCCGGTTTGTCGGCGTCGAGGCATACGAGGCAGCGGGTGGCGAGGTGCGCCGTGACCTGTTTTCGGACACGGGCGGCGGCTATCTGGTAAGCCCGGACATCCTGAACGGTCTGGTTCGCGCGAAGCTGGATGAGGCGGCCGATGCGCTGCGCGCCGAGGGTTGGTCATGGGTGGAAGCCGACCTGAAAACCAACTACGAAACCATCTATGCGTGTACGCGCCTGAGCGCTGGAACGCGTGCTTTGAGCGCCGACGAGCAAGCGGAACGTGACGCACTCGATGCGCGCGTGACCCGCGCGAGCGAAGCGCTCGAAGCCGCCTACGACAGCGACGACGAGTCGATCGACGCCGACGCACTCGAAGCCGAACATCAAGCGGCCGAGGAAGCGCTCGAAGCGTTCGATGAACGTGCCAGCGAATGGACGGCCGAACAGAAAGCCGTGTCCGGCGTGTACATCGCGGTATCGCAAAGTGGCGATTTGTTCGTTCAGGTCGGCTTGGTGAAGCATGCCGACATGAAGGCAGCCGGTCAGGCGCTCGGCGCACAAGCGCCCGGCGCACTGCGACGGGCGGCGCAGGCCCCCGAACAGGTCAAGCCGCTGCACAGCGAAAGCCTGTGCGCTCGCTTAACGGCGCACCGCACCGCCATCGTGCGACTTGAACTGAGCCGCCGCCCGGAAATCGCGCTGGTCACGCTGCTGGCCCGGATGGTGCCGGACGTTTTGCCCGGTCATTTCGGACGCGGTACGCTCGGCATGCTCAGCATCCAATCTGAATCGTCATCGAAGAAGCTGGTGAACGTTGCGGATGACATGACGAATAGCCCGGCATGGATCGCCTACGACGAGCGCTCCGAATTCTGGCGTGCACGTATCACGAAGGAAGCGAACGGCGACCTGTTCGGCTGGTTGATGGCACAGACCGGCGACACGTTGCGCGACCTGTTCGCGTTCTGCGTCGCGGCCACGGTGGACGGCGTGAGCCACGGCGACGCCCCGCACGTCGTCAACCGCTTGGCTGATGTGCTGAACGTCGATTACCGGTCGTACTGGAAGGCGACCGGGGCGAGCTACTTCCAGCACGTGCCGAAGGCACGCATTCTTGACGTGGTGAAGGAAGCCACCACGACGGAAACGGCCGCGTCGCTCGAAAAGCTGAAAAAGGCCGAACTGGTCGGCGCGGCCGAACGCGCGGTATCGGAAACCGGATGGTTGCCCGAGGTGCTGCGCAACCGCGAGCATCCGGAAATCTGGCAAGCAACCGACGATGACGACGACGTAGAAGGCGACGACGATGAAATGCCGCCGGAAGATGAAGAAGCCGAAACCGCGTAAGTAGCGCTGCCGCCCGGACACGATCCGGGCGAAGCCTCACCACGACCGAGCCGCCCGCGCCATCATGGCCGGTGCGGCTTTTTTGCGCTACCTACTGCCCGACGCCTACGCCGTACCTGTTTCGGAATCGTCAGGCGTGGCGCTCCCCACTTCCCCATCACGCGCGGCGCTTGGATCCGGCGTCAGCGGCGGAAGCGGTTGACCCGGTTTCCATCCCGCCAATGGGTTTGCCAAGAACCTTGCCTGCATGGCGCGTTCGCGTTCCTGGCGCTGCACTGGCGTCAACGTTTTGCGCTGTTCGTAGGTCAGCGCTCCGGTGCGCCAGTCGTCCGGTAGCGACACCTTCGGCTTGAGGTGGGCGACGGCCATCTCCTCAAGCGTTTGAGGTGGCGGCACCGACCGCGCAGGCTCGACCACGCCCGTTTGCGCCGGGGCGGTCGATTCCATTTCCACGGTTGCTGGCGTCGCAGAGGCGGCAGGCGGTGTCGGTGCTGGCCCCGACGATGTGGGCCGGGCCGCGCCCTGCCGTGCATCGCGCGGCAGCGGAATCGCCCGTTCACGGCGCACCCGCGAAATCATCACATCGAGCGTCGTCACACTCAGTTCGAGGCCATGCCTCGCCAGCACATCGCGGATAGCGAGATGACGCACGCCCGCATCGAGCGCGACGCGGACCTGATCGAACATCTCGCGAAATCGCGCCATCTTGGAGCGGTGATCTGTTCCGGTGGCAAGGCCGAGCAGGTCTTGAGAAAGCGTGAGGGTGGTCATGTGAATCAACCGTGAGGGGTGATCCTCAGATCGTAGAACCACAGCAAAACGTTAGTCAACGTTTGAAAAGCTTCGTATTCCGGAGGGTGTCGGCGGAATGAGTAGCAAATCGACAGTGTGGGACGGGGGATGTTAGGTTTTGAAACCACCCCAACCGAAGGGCGGCGTCCGCAGGCACGATAGATATGTAGACGGAAACTAACGTTTCCGCCCACATATCCGTGCCCAAAGGGGCAAAGCCCCTTTGGAAACCCGGCGGGCTTCGCCCGCGGGACAGCGGACGCGCCGTGGTAACGGCGCGACAGTGAACCAGGACGCGCGGATCGCCCCCCTCTCTGTAGACAATGGGGCGGTGGTGGTACGAGAAGATGTGCGGGCAATCAGGCGCTCACAGCGCGCGCTGATTTCGGGGTGCGGCCTTGGACGCGGCCCGAAATCTTTTGTCGCGCACTTAGCCGGTGGCGGCCTTAGGCCGTCAGCGGCTTAGTGCCTGCCGGAGGGTGTAGGTTGTGGTTCGAGGGGTTGATCCATGCAAGCGGGCGAAGCCCGCGTGACGCGGCGGCATAGCCGCCGGTCGATATGGGGTAGTCAGAGAAAGCTTCTGGTTAAGTCCCGACACTTAAATGCGATTCGACCCGACAATTAATATGAGTTATCCACACACACCTGCACGCGCGGCCGCAGCGGTGCGGCAAAACCGGGCGCGGCGAGGGAAAATCGCGCGCGACCACGGCGGAAATCGCTCGAAATTCTGTGCGCGGACGAGCGCCACCCTCGCTTGCGCGATAGGTGACTGTCTATGGGTGGAGGTTTGCCTAGTCGCCGGGTGGCGCCAACTGCTGTCGCGCGACCCGGTAGCAGCGATCGCGATCCCAATCCGGGTGCTGCATCTTCAGCTCGCCCATGCGCAGATGAATCGCGCGCTCGAGCTCGGCCTGGCGGCCGACATCGGTGGCCAGCGCACGCTGCTTGACGCGTGACTGGATATTCTTGAGTTGTTCTGCCAGCTGCTCGCCGTGCTGTACGGCCGCGACGCTGGCCTTGCGATCGCGTTTGCGTTGCGCGTCCCGCCGGCGCTGCGCGCGCAGGTGCGCGCGCGTGCGCTCGTGCGTCAACCACTTGCCGAGGCCGAACTGCTCGAAGATCGCCGGCGTCAGGTATTTGATTGCGGCGAAGCCGCGGTAGCGCACGCCCTGCTCGCTTTCCTGCACCTCACACTGCGGACGGCTCTTGACCAGCCGGGCGCGGATCAGATCATGCAGTGCGCGCTCGGTACGGCGCAGCGACAGGCCCGCTTGCTCGGCCAGGTACGGCAGCGTGAAGTCGATCCAACCGTCCTTGCCGGGCACCGCCACGCGTAGCGTCACGAGATCGCAGAACTTGATCAGCGCGCGCATCAGCTGCACACACGCGATGCGCCGCTCGCTGCGCTGCTGGCGCGCACTGCCGTTCGCGATGTTCAAGCGCGGCAACCACGCCTGCGGCGTGTCGAGGTAGCGGCCGAGCCGCATCTTCAGTTCGCGCAGCAACTTCGGCGCGCTCGCCGGCGCCGGGTGCGGGATGTCTTCCGGCCAGACCCGCTCCGGCAACGCCGCCGCCGGCTTCGGTGCACCCTTCAGGCCGGCGCCCTGCGCTCGCAACCCTGCGTGCGCGCCACGCGCGGCCGCGAGGATGCCACCGAACAGATCCTGTTCGGACGTGGCGTCGACGGACGCGGCCACGCCAGCCTGATCGGATGGATCAGGCGGCAGCGATGCGGCGAAGGAGAAATCCACGGCGCGGCCTTAAGCGGATCCGCGCTCCAGTCCGGCCGGCGGCCGGTGCATCCCGCCGGTGGGCGGGAAGGTTCGACGGCTCGGGATTATCGCCACGAACCGCGAGGAAAGCTTATTTGGGGTCGCACCGAAAGGTGCGGGCGCGAGGGATCTCGCGGCGCCCCGCGCATAGCGGGGCCATGCCCCGCGCTCGGTCAATCGCATCATCTGGTTCTCATTTTAAAAAGACGAGTTTGCACAGATGACGCTTGACAGCCGACCGGTTCTGGGTAGAATCTGGTCATCCTTCCTACGGGATGGCCTCTTCTCCGGTTGGCTGTAAGAGCGTCATCAAGACAAGCCCCCTGTTTCCAGCAGGGGGTTTTCTTTTGTGCGGCCGTTTTTTCGTGCGCTAAGCGCTCCTCTACGACGGTTCGTGACAAAAATTTTTCCGATTCTACCGTTTCACCGACCGCACCGGAAGGTATTCCGGTGAGTATTTCGCGGTTGCACGCGTTCACCATCGCGTTTTGCCAGACTTGGCGCATCCATACTCCCTTGTTGTACTGATTTTGCATCGTCATACCCGTGGCCCTCGCGGCTTCGGGTCGGTCGCCGGACCAGGTTGCGGCGCTGTCGCAGGTGCCGGCTGCGCTGGCGCCGCCGGACGCGACACGTCATCGCGCACGCCGAGCGATTCACGCACGTCGGCCAGTTGCCGATCGACCCGCGACGAGCGCGCGTCCGCCAACGCACGATTCAGCTGCGTGTCGCCGAACTGCACCGACAAGCCGGCTGCGGCCGCCACCTCGATCGCCGCTTGCCGAAAAACTTCATTGCCGTCGAGCTCGAGCGTGCGGCCGAACTTCATCTGCGCGAGCCGCAGGCCTGTCTCGATCGCCGCGCGATCGACCTGCAGCACGTCGACGGCGTCACCACGATCCACAACGAGCGTCTGACCATCGCGGCGATAGCTGACGCTGCCGCCCTCGTCGACCGACAACGACAGCTCCGGTCCATGAAACAGGATTGCGTTGTCCTCATGCACAGCCGGCGTGCCAGGCCGAATCGTATTGACCGGCGTATTGGTCGACGTCGGGTCCGCATGGCTGGGCTTGCCCGTGCGGCGCAGCTCGGCGAGCGCGCGCTCGTCGCCACCCTGCGCGCGCTGCTGCAGCCAGCCGGTGAACGTCGGTGCGGTCGCAGCGCCGTACCGCGCCTTCAAGACGTCGCGCTCGAGGCGGATCTGCGCGGCAAGCGCCGTATCGGCCGCGGCACGCGTTAGGCGCGCGGCCGCGAGTGCCTGGCGCCGCTCGGGCTGGCGCATCTGCGACGCGTATCGAATCTGCGTGCGGCGCTCGGCGAGCTCGCCGGCGATCGCCGCACGTCGTGCGTGCTCGTGATCCTTCTGGGCCGCCCAAGCCGCGCGACGAGCCCGTGCGTGCGCGTCGCGCTCCGCCGCGAACTCGCGCCATAGCACGGTGCGCGGCAATTCGCGCGTGCGCGGAATCGGCTCGCCCGCTCGCTGACGTGCGTAGCTTTCTCGCAGCAGCGGCGCGGCCTCGTTCCACGACAGATTCAACTCTTTCGTGAGGAAGTCGGACACGTTCAGATTGCGCCGGCCGGCACGGATCCGGGCACCGCCGTCGCTGCCGACCGTGACCACGTATTTCTGCGGCAACACGCCGTGCGAGTGCGACAGCTCGGCCAGAAGTCGGTCGGCATTCAGCTGCTGCCGTATCTCCGCGAATTCGCCCTTACCCGCGCGCTGCCGGCGTGCTTCACGCGCGTCGCGCGCGGCCTGCGAGATCGCACTGTCCGCTACCCGGCCTGTGCGGCTTCTTTCTGGCGCAATTTCTCGATCGCGATCGCGAACCCGTCGCAGGCGATACGTGGATACGGCGCCAGCGTCGTCCACGTGTTCGTGCGCAGGATCTGGCAGAAGCACTGGGCGTCCTTCGTCGACGCCGACCAGATCGCCGCCGGACAGCGCTCGCACAGCGTCGACGGGTTCGGCCACAAACTCCGGTTCACCTGACCAAGCGCCAAACTCGTCGGCATCAAAGGCGGGGGCTGGATCGGCACCGGACGGTCCGGGATCGAATCCGGGGCCGCCGGGTCCGTCGAAGGTCGGCCCGACGTCGGGACTACCCCATCCGTCGTCGCTGTTGAATGGGGTATCGAATGTCCGGTCGATGTCGTCGGGCTCGAGTCGTCCGAATCCGCTGGTGTCATCATGAAACTCCTTCAGGTGCTGTGCATAGAAACCGCGCTCCAGCGCGTCGAGCATCAGGCGACGATCACCCGACGACGACTGCTGATAACGCTGCCATTGAAGCGTGTTGCCGCTATTGAGATATTTCACTTCCCGCGCGCGCTCGGCCATCCATTCGTCCAGGCGCGCCTGGATGTCTTCGGGTGTCGCTCGCGCAGGCTGCCGTTCGATGTAGTGCTCGGCCGCGTCGGCCGCCAGCTGCAGGAGCTTCTCGTCGGTCGGCAGTTCGATGAACTCGCGCGAGAACACGTAATCCTTTAGGTTCACGCCCTTCTCGGCGCCGGCCGGCTTCACGTTCGGATACGCGTCCTCACGTCCGACGTTGCGCACGCGGACTGCGCCGTGCTCGGCGAGTAGCGCCATGAAGTCATCGATACGCTCGACGCGCCGGTCAAGCATCCCGTCGAGGATTCGCTCCTTGAGTTGCCGGCTATCCGCTCGAAACAGGTCGCCGCGGTACCGACTCAGCATCTCGGACGCGTCGCTGAATTCCGTGCGGCGGTTATCCTTCGGGCTAGCCAGCCCGTACTTCGCGTTCAAGTGCTCCTGGATTGCATCGAAGTAGTCGAGGTTCAGCTTGTCGAAGCCAAACGGGCGCGCACTCTGCCCCGAGATCAAGTTCAACTTCGGGATCACGACGTGAATGTGCGGCTTGCGCTCGACCAGCGTCCCGGTCTTCTCGTCGACGTAGCTTTTCACGCGCGGCAGGTGCGCCTCCGCATAAAAATTCAGTTCATCCGGTCGATAGGCGGCAAACACGAACGCCTTGAAATCGCGCACGACCGCATCGAGCGTCTCGCGATCGATATGGTCTTCCTTGAAGCTCAGGGTGATCGTCAGGTAGCGATCGACATTCGGTGCCGCGTCGATCATCCGATAGACCGATTCCGTCAGATCGAGATCGCCATCGAGCACCACGCGCTCATCCATCTCGTCGCGGCTGAACTCGCGTCCAACCTTGCGCCCGTCTTCGAGATATTGCTTGACGCCGTCGTGATGGCCCGAAACACGGATCAGCATAGTCAGTCCACCCGCTGCAGATGAGCTTTCAACAACTGCGTGATCAGCTGCAGCTCGTCCATCAACGCATCGAACAAATCTTCACGCAGGGTTCCTGCGAGCCGCGCATGATTCGCGACGTGCGCCAGCTGATTCAGGTTGTTGCCCGTCTTGTTGACCACGAACACGACCCGCTTGCGATCGACACTTGCCGGCGGACGAGCCACGATCTGCGTGCGGTTCGTCAGCACACATTCGCGCAAAAATTCGGATTGACTGAGGCCCGAGGCGGCCACCTTCTCCGCGAATACCTTGCGCTCCGCGTCGGTGAGACGCGTGCTGATCGGCGATCCCAACGCATCCTTTGCCGGGCGTCGACCTCGTTTCGGCGGCGCTTCCGACACGGCCTTCAGATCATCGTTGCTCATCGCTGTCAGTAGCAATCAGGTTGATGCAATATCGTCACAACCGCCGGACGGCATGCGCCGGCTGTCGTCGTCCGCCGGCTGCTGGACAGCGTAGCCGTCGAACACATGCGCGATGAACTCAGTCAGGATGAAGCGATCTTCGCTGTTCGGCTCGCGCGACAGATTGTTTTCGCCGACGATCTCGAAGGTTTCGATCGCCGCGAGTGCTGCTTGCGCCGTTAGCGGGGCGAGGAGCTCGTCAGCTTTCGCGACTGACTGTGCAACAAACTGCCTCGGCTGCGTCGGCCCCGGATTGTGCGGTGGCAGGGCGGCAAGTCTCCCAGCCGCCGCGTCCAGCAGTTTGCGACCGTGTTCGACGAATACGTGCGACACAAGAAAACCAGCAGCGTCCATTTCAAGCAGCCACAGGATCGAGCGGATCAGGCTGTTTGTATCGTCATTGAAATTGTCGGCCGGCACTGCTTCATGCTGCGCGACAGATCCGAGCCCGTAGCGCGCAATAAGGTCAGCAGAAAGATGCGGATGCGTCATTGCGCACACGGCTGCATACGCCCGGAGCGCTGCCCGCGCGTGCAGGTCATGCTTCAGGTCGAGTACGAAATACTCGCTATCGTGGTGCTTGCCGCCAGGCTGGTCGCTACCGTCGATACGGCGCACGTCGAACTTGCGATACAGGCCCTGCTCGGCGCTCGTCTTGTTCGGATCCAAGTCCGTCAGCACATCAGCGCAGCTCTTATCGGTAGTCATGGTTGATCCTCGGAAAAGCTTGCCCGGATCCGGGCAAGTGTTGTTCGATTCCGCAATGTCTCGCGGCATGCACAGCTCTCCGTCCGCTCAAAGCCGCCCGATGTTCACATCGCGTATCCCACGTGCCTCGCGCAGCGCCACCGTGTACCTGGTCAGGTAGTCGCGCCATACAACGGCATCGGGGATGCCATGCAGCACCCACACCGGGTGATACATGTCGCTCGTCTCGAAGCGCAGGCTGCCGAAACCCATGCGCTCCTGCCACCACAGAGCAAGCGCCTGTATGTTCTGCACGCGCGCGAGCTCGACGCTGATCGTTTCCCGCATCACGAGCCCACGCGTGACGGTCACACGTGATGCGTCGATCACGAAGCGTGTCGCGCGCGTTTGTGCGATCGCCTGCAGGACGGCGCCGATCGGCACGAACAGCACGAGCGCAAACACCCACCAAAAATTCGTCACCGCTGCGGCGCCGGCGACCAGCAGCAACAGGACAACCTCGGCGATCGCCCAATTCACGATCAGCGGGAGATTCACCGTCCAGACTGGTGACGCCTCGAACCACGGCGGCGACACCGCAGGCGACCTCGACGGGTCAAACGTCGGCTTCATGACGTCGCCCCCACATCACTCGCTATTCCTTCTGTCGCCGGCGACGGCAAAGCCTTGATCGCCCCCTTCGGCGATGGCAGCGGCTGCATCGGATCGTCCGCATCCCATACCCATGCAGGCACCGCGCTCTCCGCAATCACCGCCTCGAGTGTCTCGCTGGATTCAGCCGGCGCGCCAGGTGTCAGCACATACAGCGCAGTCGGCACGTCGCAATCGGTCAGCACCGCACACGCGAGCGTCTGGTTCTCCGCCAGGTTGTAGCGCAAGCTCTTCACGAAGCGTCGTCGACCACTCGTCAGCGCGTCGAGCAACGCCTTGTCGTACATGTCTTCGAACGGAATCCAGCGGTCCGTCACGACCATCGCCGACAGGGTCGATACCGTTGCGAGGCCCGTCGATTCGAGCCCGAACGTCGCGATGAAAATCAGGTGTGCACCCTCCACGCCATCCCACAGCGCGATCGCATTCGCGAACCGTTTCATGAAGCGCCGATGCAGATCCCCGTCAAGCATGAACGGGAAATTCGCCAGGTGTTTCGCAACCAGCTTCGCGCCGGCGCGTGTCGGCGTAATCTCCTTCACCTCGCCGATCGCGATCATCATCGGTCGCGTCTTGCCGACCTTCGCGAGCGCCGCCATCGCAGTGATACGTCGCGCAGTCAGATCGGCATCACGATCGAGTGACCAGGTCTCCGGAATGAACATCTGCTGGCCGAGCGGTGCTTTCTTTGCGGTCTTGCCAAGCACCGCCGACAGCAGCTCGCGCCGAACCAGCGCCCAGCTACGCTTGTTCTCCATCGCCGGTGACCAGCGATTCAACCCGGCTTCGTCCCACAGGTAGTGCAGCAGCCCGCGCAGCGTCAGCTTCGCGCCGTCCGTGCGCACCGAGTCGCTCTCGCGCCCGGTCGCCTCGGGCGCGCTCTTGCCGCTGGATTTCGTCAAGCTGAAATCCAGCCGCAGGTTCGTCGCCTCGCCGTCGTCCTGGACGGCCTGGCCGAGCACGGCACCACGGCCGGACAATTCCGCCGGCGGCTCGTAGGACGGGCACTCTGGTGCGTGCTTCGCGCCGCTGTCCGGCATGCGCTTGATGACGTAGTGATCCTCCAGCTTTGCGATGTACATCGGCACGCCGTCCGGCTGACAGGCGCAGAGCGGCCGTTGCTTACCCTTGTATGCGGTGGCGAGATGGCGCTGCAGATCGCTGGCATCAGCCGCGACCTGTGCGGAACCGAAACGGTATGCATGCATCATGGGCCTCCTATCACGTGACGAAAACTGGTGATCGCAGTGCCGACCAGCATGATCGTGACGGCGGCCGTCAGCGCGACCGTCATGCCGATCGTGCGCCACGACGTGCGCGGCCGATTCTGCAGCGCGATCATCTGCTGCAGCTTGATCAGCTCCGCCGCTACCGCCTCGGTCGCTTCACGTCGCGCCAGCTGCGCCGCCTTCACCGCAAGTTCGCCCTTGAACGAAGCTTCGTGCCGAACCGCCTCCGCCACGAACTGCTCGGCGGCCTGGCGAATTTCTTCCAGCCGGCCGGTCAGCTGCTCGTCGGTCGCACGAATCAGCTTCTCGACATGATTGAGGCTGTCAACGACCTTTGCCAGATCGATCACCAGATCGGCCACCGCAGCCTCACGCAACTCGGGACTCGCCGACAGCGCGAGCAGCGTTTGCTTCACGCCGTCGAGCGACAACATGCCATCCTTGCCGACTGCTTCACCAGGAGGTTGACGTGATGCGTGATCAGTCGCGATCTTGACGGCGTTCAAGCCGCCTGGAAGCGGGGCATTCATGCAAAGCTCCCGGATGAAATAGCCGCGAATGCCGCATCGAGTTTGGGTGCGATCGACTGCGACTTACGCTTCAGGCTAATCAAGCGCGTGCGGCGCACCGCTTCGGCCCGATCGGTCAATTGCGCGAGTCCGAGCTTGTAGTCCGTATCGTCCTGGTTAATCGCGTGCAGGGTCGTACCGAGTTCGGCCGCGATTGGAAATGCGTCGCTCTTCGGGATCGCGGCGGCCATATCGAGCCGGAAACTGCGATTCACGCGATAGATATCGATCAGCGGGCCGAACGCGCGAGCAATCGCCGCCTCATCGGATTCGTTACGCAGCGCTTCGACCTGGTTGAACACAACCCTGATCCGGTCGGGCTCGACGCCCAGGTCGGCCAGCAACTCGATCGTCTTGAACGTGTCATGCAGCTGCTTGCGTGCCGGCACAACCGGCACCACGAAGAATCCGTAGTCCTCGTGCGCGCCGGCGGACTCGTCAAGACGCTTCAGGTATTCCTCGACATTCGACGCGCCAATGTCCACGATCAGCGCCTGCCCAAGCATCAGCGCTTCGTGCAGCACGTCGAACTGTGCTGCGATCATGGTCTCCGGACCCGATTTATCACGCCCGCCAACGGCCACCGCCGCTTCATCTGCGTTAATCGATTCCACCTGCATCACGCTCAAGTCGGGCAGACGCGGCGCAAGCAGCTCGCGCGTAACCATCGTCTTGCCAACGTTGCCGGAACAGTTCACTACCGCAATACTCGGGGTCATCGTTATCCTCTTTCGTCCAGGTCGCCGCGCCGAACAGGCGGCGTATATACCAACAGAACGGGCTCGCCCTTCGCGGCCTCGCACACGAACGCGCCGGTGGTCGACAAGCGCCAAACCGGTTGGTCAAGCACCCGCAAACTCGTATCAAGAACATGCGCCTCGCCACGGAACATCGTGAACGTCGCACCGAGCGAAATCGACACGCGCGCTTCGATGTCCGACGACAGATGCGGCAGCCGCGATGCAAGCGCCGCCACGAACGGGTCGGTCATCGCATCCGCCAGCTGGCACACGTCGATCCATCGCGCGCGACGTGACGTATGCAGACGAAGCCAGCCGGGCACCGTCACGCGCGCGCGCGCAAAGAACGCCGCGTTGTGCGGCAAGTGGGGAAAATGACGGCGACGCATCGTGCTCACAGCCCCACCTTCGGTGCTTGCTTCATACCGGGTGCATGTGCCGGCGCTTGTTTCGGCGCAGGTGCGCTCCATTGCTTTTTCAAGTCCGCAAAACCCGCGTCAATCGCGCCCCCTGCCTCGCCCGCCTTCAGCTCACCGCTCGCCACCTTGCGCTCGACCTCGAGCGCCACCTTCAGGCTTGTATCGAAACGGTTCAGCATTTCCTCGCGGGTACGCGATGGGTATCCCGCGAGCGACTTCTCGAACTGCTCGCGCAACTGGCCAACCGTCTGCGGCATGGGGGCGGGGGTACGGTCGGGTTCAACCGGGTCCAAACGCGTCACTTCCCACGCGTTTCGAAGCGCCTCTTTCGACTCCAGGCGGATCACCTTGCCCGCCGCGTCGCGCACCGGCTCCTGGACCACGACAGGCGTCTCACCCAAATTCTTCAGCGACACGGTATCGCCGACCTGCGCGCCGGAATCGTTCATTGCCCGTTTGAGATCGACGCCCCAGACCGTGCGCTCGTCACCCGCTTCGTCTCGATACCGCACGAAGTACGAATGAGACGCGTCCGGCTTGTGCTGATACCGGGCACTCCCGTGTTCGAGCAGCTCGCCCGACATCGTGTCGACCGGCTTTGCTTCGGTCTTCGGTGCGGCGTCTGGCGCAGTGGTTGCCGCATCCGCCCGTTGATTTACTGCCTTGGCCACCGGCGTGGCCGCCAACGAATCACTCGGTGCCACCTTCTCGACTGCAGGTGCAGGTGAATCGCCCTTGCGAATCGTCAATGCATCGCGCTGGCGTGCCTGCTCGCGCCGGGCCGCTTCAAGCAGCGCATGATCGCTGTCTGACGGCTTGTACCCCTTGACCTCGATGCCACCAGCAAGCTTCGCCTCGAGCCACCCATTGCGCCGGAAATCCGGATCGCCCTTGAGCGTGATCGACGTAAAATTTTTCGCCTGCACGATCGCAATCATGTCGGCAAGCGTGCCGCGATCGTTAGCGTGTGACGTGAGCCGTACCCCCTTGTCCTCAAAGTGCGGTACGTCGTTGCCCGGCGCCCCCGGATCCCTGACGTTCGGCTTCCAGAACTGTCCATCCTTCACGACATAGCGTTCCGCGATCGAGGACGGCACGTCGTAGCCGGTCGACGTCAATATCGGTTTTCGCTCAACCCCCTCACCGATCTCAATTTCGTTCGGTTCGCGATTGCGTGCAGGACGGGTTTGCGGTGCGTCTGCCGCCCCGGCCGGCGTGCCGAACGGCTTCGCTTTCAGGCGGCTCGTCAGTTCTTCTGTCTTGCGAGCCGCCTCATCCGCGACCGACCGCTGCTGCACACGCGCCTCATCGAGCGTTGCGCGTGCCGCATCCCCTTCAGCACTGCGAACCTGGCGCACGCGTTCGAGATCTGCCGGAGCGACACGCTCACCGACCGGTTTGGTTGGTTGGTTCGCGGGATTCTTAGCGCTGGGTTCGTTCGCAGACGGTTTCGGCGACACCGTGTCGCCTGCGACCTGTGTATCGCCGACCGTCTGCACCGGAGCGCGCTGCGAATCGGCAACCGCCAGACCATTGCTCGCCGTCACGTCGGGACCGCTCCAACGCGGCTCCGGTCGTTCGCTCAGGGCCGGCATCGGCCGTTGTTCACCCCTACTCGCAGGGTCCGTCGTCCAGCCCCCGTCCTTCGTCCACTTGACGCTTTCCCAGCCATTCCAGTACGCATCCAGCAGCGCCGCATCCCGGAACGGCACGTCGTTCACGAATTTGGCGTTGTCGTATTGCCCCATCGTGTGCGCGACCAACAGTGCTGCATCGAGCACCGCTGGGTCGCGGGCCGTGCGGTGCGCCCACGTGACCCAGGCACTGAGTTGCTCGCGGGCGATCTCATCGAGTGGCCAGCGCTCCGCGCCGACCTCCACGCGTCGCTGGATCTGTTCCAGCACGTCGACGAGCGACCGACCCGGCTCACCGTTCACATTCAGCATCTCGAACATTGGCTCGAAGCGCTGCCGATTCGCGGCGAGATCCGGAGTCGCACGCTCCGCCCCGAGCACTTCGCGCGCGCGCCCCATGTGGTAGGCACTCGCGAGGTTCGTGCTTTCAAACGGATTGGGTTGCGCCGCATCGCCGAACAGATCGTCATGCCGGCCGAGCGCGAGCGCGACACGCAATGCGCTATTGCGCACGCCCGGATCACGGTTCTCGCCCAGCCACTTCAGCCACTCAACCGTCTGCGCACGTGTTTCGCTATCGAGCGGCGCTTCGCGGCCGGTCAACGCATTACGGATGCGCCACTGCACATCAGATACCGCCATCGCAAGCGGCAGGCGCGGATCGTGCTGTATGCCAAGCCGGTCGAACAGTTCCGTAGTGCCTACACGGATGTCGTTATGGTGCACAGGCTCTTCCATCGACAGCGGCAGATCATTGTCGGCGGCCGCCTGTTCGCGACGCACATGATCCAGCCGTGTTTGCCCGATCGGCTGACCGATCGCCGGGGCGACGAGTACGGTCGACACTGCTTGCTCGTCATGTTCCTGACGCGGCCCGGTGTTCGATCCAATGACAGCGGCGGTATCGTCGGCCACGTCCCACATCGTCGCGTCGCTGTTCTGGGCATCACCCGTCGACGGCTCGCGAACCGAATCGACATTGTTCGGCACGCCCTGGCGTTCCGCCTGCCGTGCGTCGTACGCCTGCTTCCACGCAATAAATTCCTGCGCCCCCTCTTCGGACATACGGGACGGAATGCCTAGCGACAAGCGCACATTGCTCAACATGACGCCACGCTCTTCGGCCGACACGAACACGATGTCGTCGCCCAACGCACGTTCGACCTCGCGGAGCGTTTTTCCGACAGCGAATTCCCGCTCGATGCGCTCCGTCAAACCACGACTATCCGACAAATTTCGCCAGAACTGCATCTGCTCGGCCGCCCAATCCGGCATGACATATGTCGACTCTGGCGCTGCAGGCTGATCCTCGATCGCCGCTTCGCTGGATGCCGGCGTAGACGCAGGAGTTACTTGCGCGGCCGGCTCCGTGCCCGGCTCAGGTGCCGGCACCGCCAATCCGAACTCGGTGCGGATCTTCTCGAATGCGGCGGCCGCCTGTGCCGGCATCGGCTCGGCGGCAAAACCCTGCCTCGTGCGAATCATCTCGCCCACCGCGCGATCGCCCGCGCCGGCCGAACCGGTGCGCCGCCAGGCGTCGTGATACACCGCCTCGACCTTCGTATCCAGCGCGATCGTGCGCGTGACTTCGTCACCGCGCACGTTCGTTGAGGCGGCGATGGACTGCAGCGCGGCCCGAAATGCTCGGCCCAGTTGCTCATCTCGCGGCGGCTGCGGCTGATTTGGCTGAACCCGTTGCGCCGGCGCCGTTGATGCTGGTTCGGCGGTCACGCTCGGTTCGCTGGCCTGCGGCACCGCTACTGCCGACGTCACCGGTGCCTGGTTTGGCTCGCCGGCGGGAACGGTCACATCTGCGCGTGGCCACCGATCAAATGCCGCAAGGTCAACATCGCGCGGCACATACCACTGCTTGCGCGCGCGATCCCACTTCGCACCCAATGCATTCGCATCTTCACGTTCCTTGTAAGGGACGACAAGGTACGTGCGACCATCCGGCACGCGCGACGCCGCGGCCCCGGCCGGCTCGAACGGGGAGGGGCGCACCGACAGATCCGGCGCTGCCGGCATCGCAATCGACAGCGTCGTCAGCAGCGCCTCGACCTGCTCGCGCACCGCGTCGCGCCCGCGCGAGGCTGCCAGATCGTTCCAGTCGGTACCGCCATCATCCGGCGCAAATGCCGGCAGCAGCACGTGGCCACCAACAACCTCAGCCGTCGCAAACGACGCGTCCTTACCGACGTTCGGCTTGCCGGACGATTCTTTCAGATGGTCGTTATCGCCCGCGATCAGGATCGGCCGGTCGGGATATTTCTGGCGGAAAGCCTCCGCCACCGGCTGCAGGTTCCCGGCGTTCAGCGCGCAGACCACCGGCAGACCCGTAATCTCGTACAGGCTTGCCGACGTCGCGTACCCTTCGGCAATCACGATCGGCTTCTGCGGATCGTCCGCTCCCACTGGACTGAAGCACGCGAGCGTGCGGCCGTCCTTGGTAAAAAGCTTGTTGCCATCGGGACTGATGCGCTGCACGCTCCAGAGCCTGCCGTCGATATCGACAAGCGGCATCACGAGATTGCCATGCCGATCGTGCTTCAACCCATGATTGACCACGCCCTTGCGAGCCAGATACGCATGATCATCTGAGGCGATAGGCAATCTGCGCCATTCTTCCGCCACCCATGCCGCACGCTCGTCGTGCTTCGCCGCACGCTCGGCCGCACGGTCGCGCTGGCGTTGCGCGTCGGCCGATCGCTCTTCGGCCGTCAACGTAAACTTGGCTGCATCGCTCGGCCGCCAATTCAGCCCACCACCTTCGCGGTAGTTCTGGATAAACCCGCGCGGAGCGCCGTCGAGAAAGAGCCTGTACGAACCACTTTGCTTGCCGGGCTTGTCGCCCTCGACAGACACGCGATGAAACTCTCCGTCCGCCTCCGCCGGGCCATTCAGGATCAAGCCGTGCTCGCGTGTGGCGGCCTCGAATTCGCGCAAGATGGCATCGCGCTTGTTACCTTGCCATTCGTTACTCATGGTGATACGCCTCCGTCGTCGTCGGTGCGCCTGCCGGCGCGTGTTCCGTTACGTTGCCCTGCCGTCCTGAATCCGCTGCGTGACCCGCCGGAGCTTCGCTCGCGGTGGAATCCGGTCCGACCAACCCCATGCCGAGTGCAATGCCGGTGTTCCCTGCGATGGCATCCGCAAACATTCGCCGCAGATCGTCATCGATCGGCTCACCGATCGCGAACAGACTGTCGAGCATCTGTTCGCGCACCTTCTGCAACGAAAACCCGGACGGCACCGCCTGGTCGAGCGCGAGCCGTTCCTTCGCGGTGATGGGCGATGCGCCCGCTTGGCGCGACGCGCGCACTGCCGCGGCGATCCGCGCCGAACGCTTGGCGTGGATCTCAGCGATCTTGATAATTTCGATGCCCTGGTAGCGCAGCTGCCCCGATACCCGAGCCTCGGTCAACTCGGCCTCGGTCGGCAGCTTCTTGTCACCCACTTCGCCCAGCAACGAACACACCGAGCGCAGACGGTCGATGAACAGACGGTCTTCGTAATAGAACGCCTTCTCACAATGAATCGGCAGCCCCACACCGAGAATCATTTCCTCGGACTGCGGCATGATTTCAAGCTCCTGGGCGTACATCAGGTTGCGCTTCTGGTCCGATGTGTTCTCGCCCGATGAGGAGCTGCGCCCACGCGTTCGGCTCGTCGACTTCGCTTTCTCGGTCAGGTAGCCAAGCGTCTCGGACATTTCCTTAGAATCATGCGTATCGCGAGGCGGGTAGATAACTTTCAGCGCATGGTTGGTCACCAGCGTCCGCATCCCATGTACACCGTATGCGTCAGGCGCTTCGCCCTGTGACTTCGATTGCAGGATCGTCAGCAGACGGATGCTGTAGCCCGCGATGAAGGCGTTCGCCTTGTCGAGTATCTCGATCTTGCCGACCGCCGGGGCCTCGTCGAGAATGCCCAGACACTGATACTTCAGCTCCGGGTTCGCTTCTGGCAATTCGTCGAGGTTGTCCTCGATCCACTGCGTGAAAAACAAGTTGGCGAGCAGACCAGCGATCGACAACTTCGCGGCCGGCAGCACCAGGTAAATCGACATCGGCACGCGTCGCACGTCGGCAACATCAAAATCGCATCGGCTCGTCGCCGCATCAACGATCGGGTTCGCGAACAGTGTCAGGCCCGCCATGAAGGTCTTCGAGATATTGCCCATCGTCTCGTCCGGGGCCGATAACAGGCGCGCAAGCGCACCCAGGCAATCCCCCGACAGCGGCTCGCCATCTCGATCGCGCTCCATCATGTCGATCACGTGCGCGCGCAGCGTCACGTCCGGGCGAATCGGTACCGCTTCGCGCAAGACCTCGCCGAACGTCCAGGCTTCCTCTTTCTTGGTCTCCATCAGGTACAGTGCGACGCCCAAAAACAGATCAGCCGCGCTGTCGTAGAAGAATTTGTTGCGTGCATCTGGCGAGTGGTACAGACGCGCCGCGATCATCTGCAGGCGGCCGATTCGGATATGCGGAGGAAGTTTCGCAATCTTCACAAGCGGGTTCCACGCGTGCGTAAAACCGCTCTCATCGAACGGCGCCCACCGATAAACAGCCTGTCCGCAGTTCTTGCGATACTGGGACGTCACGTCGTAGTTCTCGCCCTTGATGTCGAGCACGATGATCGAGTCCGGATAGGTGAGCAAATTCGGGATCACAACGGCAACGCCCTTACCACTGCGCGTCGGTGCCGCCAGCATCACGAACTGCTGACCGATGAACGTCAGATAACGCGGGCTGTAGTCTGGTCTACCCGGTTTGCCGCTCGGCAGCCGGCCGACGATAATCGACGGATAGTGGCGACGCCCCTTTTTGACCCGCCCCTCGGCTTCGTCCAGCAGCCCAGCCTTGCGAATCTCATTGCGCTTGGCAAAACGTGCACTACCGTGCAGTTCCCGCTTGGGTCGCTTGATCGCGAACGACAGAGCCACGACGACAAGCGGCAGCAACGGAACGAGCGCAGCCACAAACGATGCAGGCAAAAGTGCAAGCCGCACCTTGCCGATGTGCCCGTAAGCCTCCCAGTAATCGAGCAAAGTCCACACGCCGACGATCGACGCCGGCAGATCCTGCAGTTGCACAAACAGCTTCGCGCCGGCGTACTGACCGGCAACAACGAGGGCGGCTAACATGGCCAAGCCGCCGAACACTACGAGCAACCAGCCGACGAGGGATTTCATACGAAGCTCCCTGCCAGGCTCTGGCAACGCACACCAACATCACCCACGATTCGCAACCTCACGTGCGCTCCGCTCATCAGGATTCTCCCCGCGCGCGATACGGCGTGCCCTGTACCCACCGGCTTTGCCAGTGGGCGGTATAGGCCTGCGCGATTGCCGGGCAATTCCACAGCACCAGCACGTCCTCGCTGTTCTTGCGAGCGGCAGCCGCGCTGAAGTTGAAACTGCCGGTCTGTACTGTTTCACCGTCGACCGTGACGGTCTTGTCGTGATGAATCGCGAATGCGTCGATCGTCCGCACCGGAATGCCGACGCGCAGCAGCATGCTTAGCGCAACAGCACTGGCGCCGCGCGCGGGGCCAGACAGGTTTTCGCGCGCATCGACAGCCACCGCGACATCCACGCCGCGCGCCTTCGCCTGGGCCAGTGCCCGCGCAACCTCACGAGAGGTAAACACGTATGCCGACACGCGAATGGTTCGCTTCGCACTCGCGATCGTTTTCAGCACCAGTGCCGCACCGGTTCCTTCCGGCGAGAACCCGGCCTCGGCCACGCAAGTCCCAGTGGGCTGCGGACTACGCGTGTTGGCCAGCGCGAAAAAGTGCGAAACAGAGTTCGACACCGCGCTCAACAACCCCGTCGATTCAAGGCTAACGACGTGCGCAGACGCCGGCAGGCCATTGAGCAACAGCACGGCGGCCGCACCGGTCACGATTGCGCCTTTCATGAGCGATCCTCCGCGGGTTCCGCCGCCTGCATCGTCTTCAGACGCTCGGCACCTCCAGCCGCGCACACGGCGTCGAGCGAGCGCTCGACGTCGAACAGGAACCGATCATCGAGCGGCCCATCGCGGAAATCCGCCACTGCGGGAATCACCGGGAACGCAACACACACCCCGGCTGGCGATCGTTCAACCGTCGCCCGATCGATCAGGTAGAAGTAGCGGCGCAGAAACAGCCCCGGCAGCTCGCCCGCCAACACCAGATCCTCCTGGATCGCGTCGAGTCGAGCTTTCGCCTGCCGCAGCGTATCGAGCGTGACGCCGGGCGAGCGACGCGCCAAACGACGTTGAGCCGCTATCACTTCGGCTAGCGCCGCTTCTTCGTTATGCCGAAGTCGAGAGATATTCGGCATCACGCGTCTCCCATTCCATGCAACACCTCGTTTCCACGACGCAGAAAGACCCCGCCGTGCGGTAGGCGGATCAAACGGCCATTCGCCACCGGCAGCTCGCACGAGAGAGCGCCGAGCGTCACGATCTGAGCGGCGATCCTCACCCGGTCAATCCAGGCATCGCGATATGGGTCAGGGTCGGGAGACGCCTCATTGATGCGTCCCATCAAGTAGGCGATCGTCGCTGCCATCATCACGAGGCTGATACCGGTGGCCGCAGTACTCAGTGTCCTGGCGGTGTCGGCCGGCTGCGCGGCCGCCAGCTGCAGCCATCGGGCGACTTCCGTCGACGAACACAGCGCAGCAAACACGACGAGACCGGACACCGTTGCGAATCCGACGGCCAGGAAGCGAACCAGCTCGCTCATCACGTTGAGCACGGTGGACAGCCCTTCACCGACGCGACCGAGATGCCAGTAGCGCAACCGTTTGTCGTCCTGCAGCAGGTGCTCGATACGCCGAATCATCTGTTCGGTGACATGCCCCGCACGCACACCGTTCATGTAGACGGCCCACTGCGTTTCGTCGGTCACGTTGAACGATGCGCGCCATGCATCGCGGGCGGCCTGTCGTGACTGGTTCTGCTGCAGACCGGACCACCATTTCAGAATGTTCTTCCTCATTACGCACCTCCAGCTTCACGAGACATCTCACCTGGTTCGCTGAACGCCGCGAGATCTCTCGCGCTCGCTTCTTGCGCGATCCAAGTGCGTACCGCCTGGCGATGCTCGGCAATGAGACGTAGATCGCGCCGCACCAGCGGTCGGCCAAGCGCTGCGACTTGCTGGCGGTATTGCTCAACCGATTCGGCATCCAATGCGTCGCGCGCAAACACATCTCTCAGAACCGGCAGGTCGTCGGCCGCCATCGGCGACCACGCGGTGTTGGTGGACCACGGAGAGGCATCGCTCAGAATCGGTATCGCGAATACCACCAGCAGAAACATGACAAACCCACCGAGCACGCTCGACGTCTGGCCCCAGAGGACGCGACTTAGCACGCAAAGTTCGATCGCAGCGACCACGCCGCATGCACTGAACCACCACCTCAGTGCGCGGCGGCGTTCCGCATCGAGCTCGGCCTGCGTCGGCGGCGCACACAGCACGGGATGCAAATTCGTCCACTTGATTTCTTGTTCGCTCATGCCAGACCTCGCAGTAATTTCCACTTGCCGACCGGATCGAAATACACTTCCTTCAGGCACTTGTTCTCCATGAACAGCACTACGTCGATCGTGCTCTTGACCTCGCGCAGGATGAATTCCCACGTCAGCGTCTGGCCGACCGGGCTTTGCTTCACCAGCGTCGCGATCCGTGCCAACGCCGAAATTGCGTCGTTCGCATGCACGGTCGTGATACCACCCTGGTGCCCGGTGTTGAGCAGCACGAGGTAGTCCCACGTTTCATCGCCGCGCAACTCGGCCAGGTACACGCGGTCGAATTTCATCCGCAGCGTCGCCTTCACGATCCGGCGCGCAGGCAGCGATTCGCTGAAGAACAGGTGCACGTGATTCGGCTGATTCGGCAACGGCACTTCGTGCGTGTCTTCGATCGTCGCGACCCGCGTCGTGGACGGCACGATGTCGGCCAGCGCTTTCATCAGGGTGGTTTTGCCCGAGCCGACGCCACCCACCAGCACGACGTTCATCCGGTGCAGCATCGCCAGCGTCAAGAATTGACCCATATCGCGCTGCGCGAGCGCGTCAAGCATGTCCAGCTCGAACCGCTGCAGCACAACGGCCGCCGGCGCCGCGAGTTGACGCCTCGAATCGACCACGTCCGACGAACTGTTCATGCTCAAATCGCCAAACGACGGCGCGTTCGGATTCGCCGACAGGAACGATGCGTCCTGTGTCCCGACGATCCGGAAGTCGTTCAGGAAATTTCCACGCGTCAGATCGCCCACCGACAAACGCGTGGCGCTCGGGATCCGGATCGTCATCGATACCGTGTTCGGCTCGCACGCGGGCGGGATCACAATCTGGCCGCGCTCACCGTTCGGCAATCGCACCGGCTTTTCCGGATCGTCGACCGACAGCGGTGGCGTTACCTTGTTGTAGATCGCAAGCGCATTGGCGAGCTTCATCAGCGCGTCGAGCGACGCCCCCGGTAATTCGTGCTGTTGCCAACCGTTGCGCGTCTCAGTCCAGCCTTCACCCGGCCGGTTGATCGCGATCTCGGTGTTGCCCGTCAGTGCCCGTAGTTCGGCGATGCCCGCCGACTCCATCAGATTGCGGACCGTGACGCTGCTGTCGTAGGGCTCAACGCTTGACAAGTTCATAGACGCTCCCGAAATCGACGTCGCGCGCGACAAAGATGTTCACTGTCGACCCGTGGCGCGACGTTGCGGTCGGTGGAATGTTGATCGTGTTTTTCAGCGTGTCGGCCGCCAGCTGCTGGCTCTGCGACGTCGTGTTCGAGAACTGGATCCGATTACCGTTGCCGCTCTGGGCCAGATTCGACAGCGCCTGGCCAACGTCGCCGATCACCGACAACATCAGTGCGCCCCGGAAACGCAGCCAGAAGTGCGTATCGACGTCCGCATCAATGCCTGTCGCACCGAGCGCGTTCGTCGCCGGCGAATCGAGATCGACCGTCACACCCGATGGCGTATCGATGCGGGTCCACACCACGAAAATGCTTCCCTGGCCCTCCAGCATCGCCTTGCGCTGCTCGCCGGTCGCTTCGCTACCGCGCTCGAGCAGCAGCGTCTTCCCATCGGCCGAATAAACGTCTTCTGACACGTGGCAGGTGGCGATTCCAGGATGTGTGGACACGATCTCGGTGAACTGCCCGCACGGGATCATTGAGCCTCGCTTGAGCAGCAAACTGAGGTTCGGCAGGAAACTGGCCTTGACCGGCGCGAGACGCGAGGGCGCGAGGCTGTCATCCAGGCCATCACGCGCGTACTGGCGCACAGGAGCGTTCGCGGCTGAAGCGGCGGCCGATGCCTGCGTCAATGCAGCGAGCCCATCATCCGACTTGCCGAATTTCACGAGCACGTCGCCCGACAGGCGGGGGTCACCTGGCGCAGATGCAGCGACCGGGCCGCCGGTTGACGTTGTGGCCGTCGTCGTGCCGGTTGTTGCCGTCGCGCCATTGCCAGCGTTCTGTGTCCCGCGTGCACCTGACGGCTCGGGCAATGCCGCGGCCGCGGCTGACGCCGCCTCTGCCGCGCTAGCCGCTTGCGCCGCTTCGACGTGATTCTTGTTGCCTTGAAAATCAGGATCGGCCACAACTGTCTGAACCGGGGCATCGCGCTTGGAACGCTTGTGTTCTAGATACGCGTCACCAAAGCGCTTCGCAAAAATCGCGACGCTAACCGCGATCACGATCACGATCACAACGATCACGAAGATGATCCCGACGCCGCGCACGCTCGTGTTTCGCTTGCCTCGTGCCAGCCCCGGAATGCCGCGTGGGTCCATACCGGCCGGCGGCACGACTTCTGGCTCCGGCCTCTTCCGGGTGCTGGCCGTCTCCGGCGCCGATGACGTGCTCACGTCGCTCATCGCATTGACATCCGGGTCCATGCCAGAGTCTTCGTGCGCGTCAACCATGATTGCCATCCTTCGTAATACGCACCCAGCCGGGCACCGTCGTGCCTGTCCGGTTGAACGACCCATCAGGCGAATACGCGTTGTTGCGGACAGCCATCACCGTCTTGCCCAGACGCAGCACGAACCCGGTCGCCATACCCTCGATCACGATCGTGTCGCCATCAACATGCCGCTTGGGTGCCGCTTCCGTGCCGTCTGCCTGGATCTCGTAGATCTCCGGCACCCTGCGCGACGTGTCGTACTGGAAATACGTAAATCGGCCGTCGTCCCAAACCGCTGTTGGCGCGATGGCCACATCGCCCTTCATGTCGTAATCGTCGTTGCGCCGTTCGGATGTGTCCGCACCCGCCTGCTCGATCGCCAGCGCCTTATCGGCCTTTGCCTTCGCGGCCTGCTCCGCCTTCGCGCGCGTGTCCGGGTAATCGAATGACAACGACCAGATCGCCGCCTCGTTGCGGGCAGCGGCATCGAACTGGAATACGTAGCGCCGCTTGTTGGTTACGATCAGCACGTTCGTGTTCGGCTTCTTCTTGCTCGGCTTGAACATGAACCAATTCGCCTTACCGCCAACCGACCACCCCTCCGATTCCCCGGAACCGAGCCCTCCGCTCTTGTCGTCGACGATCTCGTCCGCCTCGAACTGGACCACAAAGGCCTCACCAATCCGGTAAGGAATCCGGTACGCGGTCGTCGCGTCGTACTCGGCGCAGCGCACGTGTTCGTCCGATGCACAAGGGCCCGGCGTGATGGCGGACCAGGCCGACGAGCTCACGAATGCAGCCGCGAGCGTCGCCACCACAAGCAGGGGGCTGCGCGCCGACCGACATGCGGCATGTCTCCCGCCGAGAATTTGGCCGCTCATCATGCACCTCCCTTCTGACCCGGCAGCGGCGGTATCGCCGGCGTCGAGTCCGTGCGCGTCCAGTCCCGATCGACCGTGTAGCTCGTGACGCGAAAGCCGGTCGGATCCCGCTCGAGCTCCTCGCCCGATTCAGGCAAGTTGTCGTGGCGGTATGAAATCGTCGCCACCCAGTACTCGCTCTTCGGCTCGTTCAACGCGTTCCTCGGGTTCTGAACGGTCGCCAGCGGGATTAGCGTTTTCGAGAAAAACACCTGAGCAGTCGACCCGACGAACGTGATCGCCCCCACCTTCGCGACGATCCGAAACTGGTTCTTCAGCACTTTCTGTGGTGAGTCGGGGCGGTCGTAGAAAGCGACGTAGATCTCCTTTTCCTTGTCCGCCGACATCAACTTGACGGTGTCGTACATATCCTGAAGCGTTTCCCAGTCGTAACCCTCGCGCATCGTCACGTACCGGCGCAGATCCGCACGGTCCTGGATTTGCCCGAACGGCATTTCGCCGTCGCGCACGACTCCGATCACGTTCGTCGTTCCGTTCGTGTCATTGGTACGGATCAACGCCGGTGGACTTGGCCTCTTTAGTTGTACTAAGGTGGCACCACCTAAAAAACCCGCCAAACCGAGCACACCTCCACCAATCGCAACCCGAATCGCGAACTGCGTCAGCTTCGCGCGTTCTTCCTGTTTCGATTGCTCGAATTCCAGCGCTCGATCCAGATACCAGCGCGCCTCGGCCGACAAGCTGGATTGCGCCTGCTTAGCCTCTTCTTCGCTAGTACGCGCCGGCGCGCCGACA
Organism: Burkholderia pulmonis; assembly: GCF_984667975.1. Taxonomy (NCBI): domain Bacteria; kingdom Pseudomonadati; phylum Pseudomonadota; class Betaproteobacteria; order Burkholderiales; family Burkholderiaceae; genus Burkholderia; species Burkholderia pulmonis. The sequence goes on along the minus strand of NZ_OZ480189.1, from coordinate 27,599 downwards.
GGCGCGGTTGCCTGTCGCGCCGGCGACGGCTTGCGCACCCCGCCACCCACGATTCGCGCGAGTCCGCGAGGTGTCGCACCGGTGCCAGCCGATGAACGTTTCAATCCAAACATTAACTTTCTCCTTCCACGGCCGGCACGCAGTTCACCGGCTCCCACGCACCTTTTGGCGACGGCAGCTCGTGCGACGACGCACAGCCACCCAGTACGCCGGCAGACACGACAATCAGCAGACGGGCTATCCATTGACGCATGACCGACTCCGTATCACTTAGCTTCCACCCGAACGTTCTCGTCACGCCGGAATTGCACATGCTGCGTTTTCGGGTCATAGCTGATACTGATAGCGCCAATACCCATATTGATCTGCAGCATGCCGCTCACGAGCGTCGCCGGAACGCGACTCGAAGCAGCAGTCAAGTCACACTGATTTTTTGTGTCGAACCGGCAGCTGGTGACGATGAATCCATCTTGACCGCGTTCGATCACGAGATCGGCGCCGTATCGTTCATCCGGATGCAACTGCTTCCACCGACCGACGAATTCCTCTCCCTGTCGGGGCTGACAGCCCGTCACCGCGGCCGCTGCGGCCAACACCACGACCAATCCGAAAACGTGTTGTTTCATCTTGCCCTCCAGTTGTTCTATGCTTTTGCCGCGCCGATTGAGCCACCCGAGCGGCCACCGCCACCCAGGCCGCCCAATTTCTTCGCCGCAGCCGCCACGCCGCGCGCGGCGCCACTCAAATTCCCGACCATCGATGAGATGCCGACGCCCCCAGCCAGCTGCGAGGCAAGCGACGGCAGATTCAGCGACACGATGATGAACACGATGCCGCTCGCCCAGATCTTCGCGATCGTCACCCAAGTCAGCATGTAATCGCTCGCGGTGAAGCTCTTGGGAAGATGGCTTGTCGCGTAGTTGACCTCGACGGCGCCGGCCGCAGCGAACAACGCAACCAAAATGCCGTAGTTCACACACTGCCCGACCCACGCATCAAAGAATCGACGCGTCGGCGGAAACAGTGCGCACGCGATGAACATCGGCCCAAGCGCGAGCAGCAGGCCCAGCGCAAACTTCGCGAGAATGATGAACGCGCACGCGATACCCAGGAAAATCGTTCCAACAAACAACAGCGCGAACGAAAGCGAGATGAGTTCGATCCACACCCCGACCTCGAAGATGCCCGGATTCATCTGCTTGAAGCCGTTCTGTATCGCCGTTACATATAGATTCAACAGGTTGTCGAGTGCCGACATGCCGGAGTTACCGTGCGTGATAGCCTTCGCGATATCGTCCCCGAATCCATTGAAGAACGGCACGACATACTGGCTGTAGTACTGGATGTTCATCCCACATACGAGCACGACCAGCCAGCCGCAGGCTTTCAGGAGGAAATCGACGATCGGCATCTCCTCCTGCCCGCGCATGTACGAAACCATCACAAGCAGCACGTAGATGCCAAAGCCGGCCGAGACAAGAGGCGAGATCATCGAGATGATCTGCGACGAGCCGCTGTTGATGGTTTGCAGGATGGATTCGTCGAACCCCTGCTCCATCGTAGTAAAAACGTCGATTGCCATGATCGCCACCTATAGAAGTTAGCCGCCGCTCATTCGTCCGCGGTCATCTTGCTCATGACCGCCTGATTCGCCTGACGTGCAGCAAGCTTCTCTTCGACAGCCTGCAGCTGCTGAACGAGATTCAAGCGCGTCTGTTCGGACTGGATCTGCGCGTTCTCGGCGGCAAATCGGTTCGCGAGATCGGCCTTCGCCGCGGGATCCTGCGTCGTATCCGACTGCTGCATCAGGGACTGAATGTTCTGCAGGCGCTCGATCACAGCGTCGTACGCCTTCTGCGTAATCGCCTTGTTGGTCGCAAGCGTCGTGATGTAGCGCGAGACGCCCGGCGCCATCGATGCGTTCACCGTCATACCTTCCTGCCGCATGATTTCGTCGGCCACGCCCGAAATGCCGTTCAGCCGCCCGGCGTTCGCCAGGTCGTAAATCGACTTCCAGTTATCAGGCAAATAGTTGCGCAGCGCCGGGTTGTTGAAAATCAGCCCGAGGCCGCGATTGCCCTTGATCATGTTGATCTGATTCACAACCTGGTCATACTGCATTTTCAGTTGTTTGACGGTGGCGATCGCCTGCGCGACGCCCGCTAGGTCAAACGTCGGAATTCCGGGCCCTGTCTGCGCCAGCGCAATCGACGGCGCAGCGCCGAGCAATGCACCGACCATCACAACCGCCCTGGCTACCTTCGTAATTCGCATCGTGTTCATGCTGGTTCTCCTCGCCGACCCCGTGTCGGCCTATCCCGCATCATCAAAAGCCCGGCATCGACAGCCGATCGATCTGTTGAATCCATTGTTGAACCCGTCGAAGTGCATCCTCGCACCTCAACCGGCGCAGCGATCCGACGACTTGCATACACGACTGATGATCAACGCCGGTCGGTGAAGCGGCCGTACAAGACACGGCCAATCTCACCTCGTGTGACGTTCGAACACGTTCCCGCTCCAGCGAAATAAGGTTCAACAGATGGTTGTCAGCAAGGACCTGCCGTGCGTAGATATCCACCAGTGTCGGAACAGAAACATGCCGACAGCTTTTCAGACCAGTCGCCCCAATGATCGACGACGAAGTCGTCGAATCAATCCCGCTCCCGTGCGCTGCGCCCACCCAACATGCGCCGATAACCGGCAACATCCACACAGCCGCACGAAAGGGTCGAATACGATCGATTTTCATACCGTGACTCCTGCCGGAGACGTTCGCCCGATATCCGCTGACATGGGTTTGCGATCACGCTTACCCTTCCGGCGTGCTTGGAAGAGCTCCATTCGCAGTTCGGGATCGCCGTCAGCCTCCAGGCTCGCCTCCTCCCAGATGGCGACGTTCTCGAGGTTCGCCGACAGCACGGACAGTTCGTCGGAGAAACCGCGCAGATCGAGCGTCGCGAACGCCGACTGGTTGCCCTGCTTGATCAGGAAGGTATGCGAGCCCTTCGTGCAGATACGCTTGAATTCGGTGAATTCACGGTCGGTCATAAGTTCACCGTAGCTCGCACGCGTCGCGCTCGGGTTCGGCAGGAAGATTTTCGTCGCCGTGAGCTGCATGATGGCGCCGCAAATCGGGCTCTTGAGCACTTCGTCAGGCGTCTGCGATACGAGAATCACGAACTCGTCGGCGCGCCGGCCGACGCGCAGGCTGCGCTCGATCATCTTCTGGGTCGTCGGGTACGACAGCGGCAACCAAAACTCCTCGATGATCGTCGCAAGCAAGCCGCCGCGCACCTGCATCAGGCTCTTCAAATACAGCAGGAACGCAAGCACCGGCTCGGTCGGGGCGTAATCCTTCCTCAGGAAGTCCGTGACGTCGAACCCGATCCGATGGAACTGCGCCATGTCGATCTCAGTGTCCGACGCGTTGTCGAGTGCCCAGGCAAAGCGCCCGCCTTCCGATTCGCACCAGATACCGAGCCGACGACGCAGACAACCCTCGCCCATGTCCGGAATGCTTTCGAGCAGGCGCGAGAAGCGGCGATCGCGAACGTTCGTGAGCGAATAGACTGCGTCGACGCCCAGCTTGATCGCGCGGGTGTCCTCGACACTCAGCCGACCGTGTTCGTCGCGACCGCACGCGCCAACCAGGTCGTACAGGAATTCGAGGTTGCGTGCCGTCTTCGGCAACGCGAACGGGGCAAGGCCAGTACGCTCGCCCGCACGCAGCGGGAAATAAACACCACCGAGCTCCTCGATAAAGATCTGCATGCTGCGATCCATGTCGAGGGCAAACATCTTCGTGTTGAAGCGCTCCAGGAAGCCAACCAGCATCTCCTGCAGCGTGGTCTTGCCTTCCCCGGTGTCGCCAATTGCCACCGTGTGGCCAGCGATCTTTTCGCCGGTGTTGTTCTCGTCGTTTTTCGTGACGTGGAAGTTGAAGCTATACAGCCCCTTCGATTCGGTCTGCAGCGGAATCACGGCCGTTCCGTCGCCGATCGGATTGCCGCGCGCCTTGCCCGTCGAATAGTTGTGCAGGCTGAACGTCGATGCGAGATTGCGTGTCGATTTCGGCATCGGCCGCGGCTTGTGCTTCGCGCCCGGCAGCTGGCTCATGAACGTAATCGGCGCCGACAGCGTCGCCTTGATCCAACGCAGGCCACACTCGTTCAACGACTTGCTGGACGCGAACGCGCCGTTGTCGATTGCCTTCTTGGCGGTGTCCCCATACACGACGAGTGCTGCATGGTATTCACCAAACGCAAGATCGCGCCCGGCGATCAACGCCTGCGCATGCTCCAGCTCCTCACGCTGGTGCACTGCCTTGTCCTCCACCGAACTGAGTTTGTTCGCCTGGTCGGCAATTTTTGACAGCGCTTCGTAGTTCCCCATCCCGATAAACGAGATCGTGAGCGTGAATTCAACCGGAAGCGTCAACATCGGGTTCAGATGGCCCCATCCCATCTGCGGCAGATCCTTCAGGTCGTAGCACATGCAATATCGCGTCTTGTGCGCGGCCCGAATCTCCAGCACGTCGTAGTGGAAGTGGTGCATCGCCGACGGGATGATTTCGCGTCCTGTCGACGCCGTCACCGGAATCGGCTCCTCGACACCGTTCATCAGTTCGGCAAAGAACGCGAGCGGTTCGCTGAACATAACGCCGTGCCGCTCGACCACGCGCAGGAAGGTCGGATCGTAGATCGCCAACGCCTTGTCGATCGTCTCGGCCATCTCGTGCATTTCCGGGATCAGCTCGTGCAGGTCTTCGCCCTTCAGGATGAAGGTGATATAGAACGCGTTCTCGAAATAGTTGCCGTTCTGAAATCGCTTCAGATATTTGTCGGAGAGGCGCTGCATGAAGCGCGACGTGAATCCGTATTCGTCGTCGAACGTCACGCGTCGGCGCGTGAACGTGCACCACATGCCCAGACGATTTCCCTTGTCCATCACCAGCGCCGCCAGAAAGCGGTTCAGCGCTTCGAAATGCGATTCGATCTCGGCGGTCGGCACCGACTCGAACGGGATACCCGGCAGGCGCACGACGATCGCCGCGCGATCGTCTTCGTAGCTCGTGACAATCTCCGAGATCGGCCGGCCGATCTTCGGCATCAGATCCTCGATAGCCGGCTGATTTTTCATCAGTTCGCTCGTCAGCACGATTCCCCCTCTGGTCTTATGCTCAAGCCGCCCCAATTCATCGACGTTTTCATCACAGCACACCCTCCGCTTCCGTCGCCAGACGTTCTTCCTCGAGCTCGGCCTTGAAGCGCGCGATGAATCGCTCTTGCAACTCAAGCGAAAGCGGTCGCGCTAGCTGCTCGCGGATCTGCCGGTACGAACGCCCGTAACGCATCGGCGCGAGCGTGTACGTCTTGCCAAACAGCGACGCATTCTTGCGACGTAGCACACACATGAGTTCGAACCACGTGATCCGCAGTGCCTGGTCATCAGTCGCGCAGACGTGCTTGAAATACATGATGATCGGCACGCCCGGCAGACCGAGCACGAATCCGCCCGGCCCCATGAAGGCCGCGCCCGCGAGCGAAAAGAACATGCTCGCGACGAACACGGCCAGTCCGGGCAGCAGCGGGATACCCCACTGCATCGCGGTCCGGTTCAACCCCGCGTAAGACGGATACAAGGTCTTCTCGGTGCTCATCGCCGATCAGCTCCCACCGGCCGAGAAGAGCCAACCAGCCAGCACCACGGCTCCGCCGCAGACAAACACCTTGACACACGACATCCCGAAATCGTGCACCCAGTCGCCGCCTGCTTTAAACGCTGCGATCCCTTCCTTGATCAGGTAGAGGGCAGCGACGATCGCAGCGCACGCGTACAACCAGATCTGCAAGGTCGACAGCCCCTGCTTCCCCGTGTCGAGGCCACCCGCCTGGGCGCTGACAGCAACGCCGGTCAAAGCGATCGCAACCAGCGTTTCGCGCACGCACCGCTGGTCGAGCGGCGCAAACAATTTCTTCAGATAGTTCATTCCCGGTTCTCCTTTGTCGCTCCAAAATCCCCAAATACATCCCAACCTGAACCTTTCGAAGGTGCGCCGGCTGCCGCATCGCCCTTCGTCACACGCTTTACGCGCCGCGCGGGCGCCCCGTCCGGTACAACCGCGATCGCCGGCACCGCAGCGGCCGGCGCATCGGCCGACGTTGCCGTGTTACCCGATGTAGGTTCCCGCGTCAGCTTCCCGGCGTCGCTCTGCTGCGTCTGCGGCGACGCCTGCGCGACCACGCGCTGCACGTAGCTCGTGCCATCCTTCTCGATCTTGAATCCGCGCTGAATGTTGCCGCTGTAGTAGCAGGACAACGCGTGGCGCAACGCCCGTTGCCCGGGACCTGCCGCGATCGACGCGCGCCGGTAACAGTCGGCCAGGATCTCGCTGCCTGCACGCAGGTTTGCGCATGGATCGAATGCAGCGCCGCCAACCAGCCCATAGCGAGCAAAGTTCGCGCGATTCACCTGCGCCAGGCCGACGCTGTAATTCCAGCCAGCTCGCTCGAGTGCTGCGGCCGTCGCTTCGGCTTCGGCCTGCGTGCGCGGCTGGCGCACGAGACGTCCGCCAACCACACCGATCGCAAACGGATTCGCGCCGGATTCGTTGCGTACGACAGCTGAGAGCGTCACCGGGTGAACGGCTGGCGCACACGTCGACGCGAGTACAGGAAGATCGATCGCAATCATCGTCAGTGCCTCCCACCGCCGCCAAAAAATCCCTGGTCGTTGCGTTGCTGGTATTCCTTCAGGAACTCGGCACCGGCCTTTGTCGGGTCATACGCCGGATACGGCGTCGGGCCCACGTAGTTTTCCGTGATGGTGTGCGGGCCGCCCTGGATGTTCCCGATCAGCCCACCGCCATTTACGCCCCACCACACTCGCGTATGCAGCTGGCCGTTGATCATCACGTTGATCGCACCAGAAGCCTTACATACGAGTTCGCTCTGCTCGTGGCCCCCCCAACCCACCAGATCCTTTCGGCAATAGCCACCGCTTGCCCACGTATTCGACGCCGACGACCCTTTGCCATAGCTTTCGAGTGTTCCCGGTTCAAACGCGTCGACGAGTTCCGCCGGCAGGCTCGCGAGTGACGCCACCAGGTCGCAGGTCGGAAACGGGTTGCCATGGCGCAGTGCGTCCCACAGCTTCTCGATCGGCGGCACGCACTCTTTCTCCGATTCCGGCCCGCGCGGATCCGACAGGCAAATCAACACCTGACACCCCCAGCCATCTGCGAGCGCCACGCGCGCTGGCACCAGCGTGACGACCGCGATCGCAGCAAGCAGGACCACACGCTTCAGTCGAAATTTCTTCATGTCCGCGCTCCGGCGTCCGAGGCATCAGGCCATGCATGGAAGAAACCTCGCGCCGATGCCGGCACCTGCATGAGCGGCACCACATGACGGCGAGTCGAGATCATGTCCCGGTACAGTTCCTCGAGCTGCTTGCGCTGATGCTCATGCAGGTCGAAGGCGTGACCGGCTGTGCTGACCTCGAGCGGGCGTCGACGCAGCCGATTGATCGCAGCTTCGACTTGCAGCAGCGTAATCGGGGTATCGGCCGATGCTTCTTTGGCATGAGCCGGAGCTCGTGCCTGATCGGATCGAGAGGGCCGTGGCATCACATCGCTCCTTATTGCGCGCCGGTAGTGAACGACCAGGACGTCGAGATCGGCGAGCCGTCGCGTGCGCCGGCAAACGTCACCGTGTACTTCGTATTGGCCTTCAGCTGCGCAAGCGGCAGCAGAAAAGCAACGCCGGGCGAAAGTCCATTGTTCGGGTCAGCCGTAACAGAAGCGGTCGACCCCGCCACCGCGCCTTGCGGAACGAGGATGCGAGCAGACACTGCTGCGCCGGTGTTGTCGACAAGCTGGAAGTTCGAAACCGTCAGCGTGTTCCCGGCGGCCGCGTTCACGCGGACCATGATGGGTCGGCCAGGCGCCCCCAGATCCGGTGCCGGATTCGGGACTTCCCCAAGCGTCAGTGCCGTCGCCACACCGGCCTCGTCAATGTACGGCGCGTGAACGATCAGGTTCGTCGCGAATTGCTGTCCACCGCTCGAAGGAATCGAGTTCGTTTGCGTCGGCACACTGAGATTCGGTGCGGCCGGAACACCCGTCGTCGTCCCCATGTCGAGAACGCAAAATGACCACATCGCCGGTTGCTGCCCGGCCGGCGGCGTCGTTACCGTCGTAGCGACACCGACACCCATGCTTTCCGAGTTTGCGGTCACGCCTTGCAGGTGATAGACGCTGTTAAGCCAGGTATTCGCGCAATCTGCGCCAGTCGTTTGCACGACCGGCCCATAGCCGCTGAAGGCCACTTCGCCGACCCATTCAGTCGACGGCGCGCCGGCCACCTGCGCACGCTGAACCGGCGACGCACCGGTATAGCCCGGAAGCGACGCGTTTTCGTCGTGACCCAGCGCAGAAATCGCGCGGCTCGGAACGTTTTGCAAACCATAGTTGGCGTGAGCGATCGCCGCCTTATCCAGATCCGCGTCCTGTTTCATCAAGCCAACACCCAATGCCTGACGATAGGCGTTCAACTTCGAAAAAATCGTCGCGCTGGGCGAATCGCTGGCATACGTCGGGGCAGGCACGCTGGTTTGAGGCGGCACGGACGTCGAGCTTCCAGGTGTCGGCGGCACTGCCGGCGTCGACGGTTGCGTGGCTCCTGCGTTCGAACCATTGCTTCCACCGTCACCACCACCGCCCCCGCATGCGGACAACGCAATGGCTACAGCAACAGAGATCACGGCCAGCTTGATGACGTTCTTTTCGGTATTCATGAATGCCCCTCGGATAAATGTTTTACACAACGATTAAGATGCTCTGCCTTGCCTTAAACGCGTCGAGCGCGCTGCACTTCCCATTCGCTTAATGCCCCCCACTACACGGGCCGGACCAGCTCTCGGGTGTTTTCCCGCCACACCGTGCAAAACCTATCGCCTCGTGGACGCCGATGACAGCCCCTGTATTCGGATCGGCTTCGCAGACAGCAGCCACAAAGTTCTGCACTTCCATACCGGAACCCGAGTCGAGCCCATAATCGAGACGTGCCCCCTTCACCACGACGAACTGTCCGTTCGTCGTGAACGAGAACAGATTCCCGTTTTGCTTCGGCGGCGCATACACGCCGTTCCATGTGATTTTCCAATCGCTGTAGTTATTGGCAGTCCAGTAATGCCAGCGAAGGGTGTTGTTTGCCTCGAGCACCGGTGCGTCCGTCGCAGCGTTCGCATCAGTGATGCCGTACCCACCTTGCCGCTGCGCGATGGCTTGCGCGCATTGGGCGATCGGATCGACAGCAGGCGGCGGAACAGACTGGCAACCGGGCTGCGTCCATTGCGACCCCGTCCAGGTCGGCGCTGCCGTCTGCAACATGCCAGCCGGACAGCTCGGCGGCGCCTGATAGCTGCACTGCGGCTGACTCCAGTGCGAACCCTGCCAAACCGCACTCCCCGTTGTGACCCATCCAGGTCCCTGCGCACATTGCGGCGCAGGGATCGGATCGTGATAGATCGGTGTCAGGCACGTGTTGTCCTGGTAGCCGGGCGAGCAGGTTACGGGCGTAGCACGAGCGTTTTGAATCGACAGCGTCGCTGCGATCGAGATCGTGAACAGCGCGAGCAACGGCCATCCGAACCGCCCAAATCCGCGATTCACTTCGCGGCAAGCTGCGTTGCTGTTGTTGCGTGACATGGTTCAATTCCTCGATCGTCAGTACGCGCAGTACGTTGCGGCAATCCCCTGCGCTCCGGGAATCCCATTTCCGACACCATCAGTCAGGTGAACCTGCCACCCATTGCCTGTCCACGTCGCAGGTCCTGCATTCACGACGCTGGTCTCATTCACCCTGAAGTTTTGCGGGGTGACTTGAATCTGCATTGATCCGCCGTTCGGACACGTCGGTTGGGGCACCCACGTGGCATCCCACACCGTGTAATACCCATACCGCAGCCAGCGGCCGCCGATCGGCATCCACGTTCCGAACTGGCAAGAGAGAATCTGCCCCGACCCATCGCTATTCGCGGCGATCGCTCCGTTCGGAGAGCACGCTGTCGACGCGACGGCGATATTTCCGGCCTGCAACGTGCCCTGCACGCCCAGCGACCCTTTACCGTTGGCGCCACTGACCATCAAGTGGTTGTCGCCGTCATTCATCAGGCGCATGTTGAAATCCTGCGCACCCTTACCGCCGTAATGGAAATCGACATAGGGCACCTGACCTGGATGGGTGCCGCTCATGTCACCCAGCTCGAGCGAACCGCCTTGGTCCCCGTTCATCCCTGCGCCATTTGCGAGCCGAAATGTGTTTGCGTTGACGACGTCGGCACCATTGATGCTGTGCTGCGCTCCGGTCGTATCTGTCATGCTCAGGTCCGTCTGCATCGCATTGAGATCCGGCCGACCCGGCTTCATGTCGACCCGATACAGGTAGCCGTTGTCGCTCGGCGCATCGCCCACTCCGACCATCATCGCGAGATGGCCACTGCCCGGATTCGCGTACCCCGTGAGCGACTGGCGGAATGACCCGCCTGCGCCGATCGCAACGGTTGGCTGCATCGTCGCGTCGCCGGCCTGATTCGCGTACGGCACAAAGCCACCGAGATTGCCGCGACCGCTCGATTGCGACGCGAGCGGCACCAGCTTCTGCGGCGGGATCGCCGTGCCACCCGTCGTGAACAGCATCGTCTGCAGCTTGCCCGGTTGCGGCTGCAGCACCTGCGCCGCCCACTGCTGTCGAAACACGTTCGCCGTGCTCATGCCGGACGGCAGATAGCCGCCAGCCTGCAGGTCGGAAACCGTCACGTTGGCCGGCTGCGTCGGCGTCGCGACCGCAGCCAAGTCCGCACCGTGATCCTTCACGTAGCGGCCCAGCGCCGCACCCATGACCTGCGCCTGGTTCGCCGCGCCGGCGACCTGAATTGAATCCGCAGACCGCTGCAGCCACGCGAACAGCACCGAAGCCATCATGAGCCACATCAACGTACCGGCCAGACTGCCGAGCATTTCGCCCATCGCTTACTCCTGTTGCCCGCCGCGCGCGCGAAGCGCGGCGTAGCACTCGAATGCACCGTAGATCAGCCATCCAATCACCTCGAACAGCTGAACCGCACCAAACACGGCCACCATCGCCAGGCCGAGCGCAGCGGCGATGCGCGACCCGACCGCATCGGCGGGCATCTTCAGAATCTCCGCTATCGCCGGTTCAAACGCCCATTGATAGACGAAGATCATCACGATCACGCCAACCACCAGCCGCGCAATGACCATGACAACCTGTTCGACCCGCGTCGGTACCGGTTCGGCAGACTCCCTATCCAGATTCCCGGTCACGGCGTCACCCTCCCTTGATAGAGCAGCGTGCCGGCCACGAACGTCGTCGGTACGTTGATCGTCTGCCCACCGATCAGCGCCTTCGCTGTACCGCTCGCCGGCACCGCATACCAGAACGCCGGATTGTTGAGGCGCTCCATTAGCACGCCCGCCGCACCCGGCAACGTCGGTACGCCCGCGAACACCAACCGCCCCGCACCGTCCGCGCGCGTCACGCAGTTCGCGCCAGGCAGCGCGGTCAATCCGGACGGCCATGTCACGACCAGCGCGTCGCTCACCAAACCAGGCTGCGCCTGCGCGCTTGCTACACACGCTGCCGCAAATACTTCTGCCTGCAGCGCACGCGTCTCGGCCCTGCTGTCCGCGCGCGCGTCCGCTCCGGCAACACGCCCGACCGCGCGCTGCTCGCCTGCGATCAGGCTCAACGCCAACATCAACACCACGAGCGGGAGCAGCGCGTAGCCCATTTAGAACTCCACATCCAGCGATGCGTTATTCAACAGGCGCGTATGCCGATCAATCTCCGTTGACAGCTGACGGAAATCCGTTCCGTGCAGTTGCGATCGAATGCCCTTTTCGTTGCGCGACCCTGCCACGATCAGCGGCGTCACATGCAACTTCCGCTGCATTGCGCCGTCGCGCTCCGTCAAAAGCAGGCTCTGGTGAATCACCGCGCCAATCCCTTGCGCAAACAAACCCGCATCTGCGCCGGCGTCGCGCACCATGCTCGCGAGACGCTGCAGCCCGGTAATCTGATCGGCAGCGTGATACGTCGCAATCACCAGCACGCCGGACGCCGCCGCGAGCAATGCCTGTACAACGGCATCGGCCGTACGTAGCTCGCCAACCATGATCAAGTTCGGCGCGCCACGCTGACGCCTACGGATTTCCGGACCGAACTCAGTGTCCTCATCCACTTCCTTCTGATACAGCGTGCCGGTTGCGTCTTCACCGCGGTACACGCCCTCGATTTCCACTTCGATCGGGTTCTCGATCGTGTAGCCCACCCCGCCGTACCGTTTCATCCATTCGACGGTCAGCGACGTCGCACCAACCGTCTTGCCACTCGACGTACCGCCCGAGATCAGGACGACACGACCGCGCATCGAGGGCGACAACAACGCGCGTTCAATTCGATCACCGTAGCCAAGCGTGTCGAACGCGAGTGCAGCCGGCGCATGGCGGCGCAGCACGTACAGCGGTCCTGCGATCGTCTCGAACCGCGCGCCTCGCATCGACAGCCCGTCCCACTTCAGACGGAAATCGTTCTTCGTGACCGTCGTCTCGATGTGCTGTTTCAGCACTGCGATCGCATCGCGTTGCTCGAAGCCGATTTCATGCCGAACCGGGTCATTTGCGTAGGTCTTGAACCACGCGCTGTCGCCCGCTTCGAGATACAGGTCCGAAAAACTCAGCGCCGCGAGCGAGCCGTCTCCAGCCCCTTCGGTCCACTCGCGCGGCTCAGCTTTCCCAAACGCATATTCATTCGACAGCATCGTTACTCTCCTATGACATCTATCGACAGGCCTTGCGCCGCTCGCACCGCGCAAGGCCGCCGTGCTTCCATCAGCTGAACGTGATCTGGATCGTGGTGTTGTTGCTGCACACCTGAGCAGCATTAACGCCATCCGGCAAAGCATTTCGTGTAAACGTCGTCCCGCCGATCACGAGCGTGTCGTAGTCGCGCAACGTCGTCACCAGTTGCGAGCAGTCCTTCTGATTGTTGATGCCTGCCAAGGTGATCACGCCTTGACCGTTGTTGTTCGTAGGTGCCAGCGTGATGGCGCCGGCCCATTTGTTAACCAGGTTCCCGTTGCGTACCATCCCAGGCGGCACGATGCTGTTCTGAATCAGGTACGCGGCATTCCCCGTAGTGAAATTCGCGTATCCATTGGGCGTTTCGCCCAGCTGCTGCCTTGCCGCCCCTTGCAGCAACGTGATGTCGCTCACCTGCGACGAAACCTTGTTGCCACCCGACGCGGCATAGATCACGCCAGCGGCGGCCGCCATACTCAACAGCACCAACAGCTTGCCGTACCAGGTTGCCAGTAAGTCACCCATGTCCTTTCTCCTACGCTACGCTTGCGATACCCAAAATTGATGACCGCCGTGCCTACATTCCGATCGAGCCGGCCATGTTCCCGATCAAACCGTTACTGGCGAGCTGCACAAGGCCGATCACCACGAAAATCACGAACAAACAAATTCCACCGATCGTCTTCGAGATCCGGCGCATGCGCTTTTCCAGGACCTCAGCATGCGTATGCGCGAGGCTCTCCAATGCGTCGGCGCCACCTTCCGCGCCGTCCAGCGTCGCGATCCGCTCGATCAAATCGAGGGATGGAAAGCCGAGTCCCGAGCGCCGCAGGGAATCGCCCAACGGATGCCCTTCGACCAGCGCCCGGTACACCGGCCGCAGCCGTGATGCAAGCCAGGGCGACGCACGACGAATCTGCTGCGCGATCGCATCGGCCTGCGGCACGCCACCCTTGACCTGCGTGACCAAATTCAGCAACCACCGCGTGCCCTCGAACTCGCGGTACACCGTAAAAACAAAGTACGCTTCCTCGACCCAAACACGCATGCGTGCAATCCAGCGTGGCAACGCCTGGACGGTCGCCGTGGCGAACACCGTCGCCAGCACTGCCGCGATCACCGGCGCGTAGCCTTGTCCGAGATCACCAAACCAGCCGAGCAAGGCCGTCCATCCCGTCCACTTCTCTCGCGGCAAAATCAGTTCGATCGACGGCATCACTTGCTCACCGACGACATAGAAAAATCCGTACATACAAACCATGTACACAATCGGATCGATGATGCTCGACCACGCGACCGACTGAATTCGGAGAATCCGCGCGCGCGTGTCGATGATTTGCTGCATGGCCTTCGGGAGGCCGCCCGCGCTCGACCGCTCACCGATCTCCAATACGCTGCGCTCCATATCAGGCAAACCATGGCCCAGCGCCTGCGCGAACGACGCCCCGTCCTCGAGCGCCAGATACACGCGGTGGATCTGCTGGGCCGCTGCCCGCTTCTTGCGACGCAAAAGGCTCTGGCGAATCAACATCAGCACCTGTGTGGGCGTCCGTCCTTGTGGCAGCAACTGGATCGCGTCCTCATAAATCCGAAGCCGCAGCGCCCACGACAGTGCCTTTTCACGCTGACGGCGGCGGTTGAACAACGAGCCGAACAACGGCAGCGAAAATCCGTTCACGGTGCAAGCTCCTCGAAGGTCGGCAGGCGTTCGTCGTTTCGGGCATCAACGCTAAGCTGAGACTGCGCCGCATTCGGATCGACGCGACCGGCCAGCACGTTCGCGACCGCATACGCCAGCATCGAGTAATCCGTATCCGGTCGAGCGCGGTGCCGGCGCTTCACCTCATCGAGCGGCAACGTCCGCAGGTCCGACATCAACGCGACATCCGTTTCGATGATTTCAGCGGCGACCACCCGCCCGACTGTCCCCAGTCCATCGCAGTGCTCGCAACCGGGCCCGCGCACATGGACGTTCAGCGTGTCGCCCCAGGTATTGAGCGCGCGCAGCACTTCGTCGGGCACGGCATCGTCCGCGGCGTCGACGAGCGGCACGCGGCAGTGTTCGCACAGCCGCGGCAGCAGCCGCATGCCGATCACGGCGATCACCTTCTCCGGGTTGCACGTATTGCGGCGCGACAACCGTTCCGGGTCCATGTCCTCGAGGCGCTCGAAGAAGTAGTACGGGTCGATGACGTGCAGCGTGGTCAGCACAAGACGGCCTGTCAGCGCTGCCTCAAGTGCCGTATGTGCTTCCTCCGGCGCACGCAGCTCGCTAACCAGCAGCATGTTCGGATCCATGCGCAGCGTCTCGCGCAGCAGATCCATGAAGGAGTGCACCCCAACGACCAACTGAACGTCCCATTCCTTCTCGAACTCGGGCGGATCTTCCATCGCGATCTGACGACGTTCCGGAAAGCGCTGGGCGATATAGCGCTCCATATGGAAAATCGCCTGCGTCTTGCCGCTACCCACCGGCCCCGTCAATCCCACCAGTCCGTTAGGGCGGTGCGAGATGCGCCGCATCCGTTCGACCTGCGCGGGCGCGAACCCTTTCCACGCGGGATCGTTCTCCGGTTGTTC
Organism: Burkholderia pulmonis; assembly: GCF_984667975.1. NCBI lineage: Bacteria > Pseudomonadati > Pseudomonadota > Betaproteobacteria > Burkholderiales > Burkholderiaceae > Burkholderia > Burkholderia pulmonis. Next base: position 12,133 of record NZ_OZ480189.1, on the reverse strand, counting down.
GGGACGAGTCGGCGCTCTGAGCCGCAACTCCCGGATCGCATCCCGACGCGACTTGTTCGGCACCGCGTCCGGACGACGTTGCAACCGGGCCACGAGGAATCCGCCGCCGTGTGTAATCGGCACGGACGGCCCGCGAATAATCCGAACTGTCGACAGCGCCGTACCCACGAGCGTCTCACCATCGATCTGTGCGTCCTGGAAGTCCAGCGGCTTCAGCTCGGGCGGCTTGTTCGTCGCGAGCCCCTGATAAATCGCGCCGATCAGCCGCCGACCTTCGTCAGCGTGCATCGAGAACGCGTCTGACGTGTGCAGATCGCCGTGGATCCGCACCTGCACGTCCGTATGCCGACGACGCACCAAAATATGTATGTCGCTGGCGCCAGCGGCTGCGGCCAGTGACAACAGCAACAGCGCCCTAGCCTGCGTGGCCTGCATCGGATCGTCGCGCCGCGCAATCGCATGCTGACCACGCAGCCGCTCAAGTGCATCGACCGTGACCGAGTCGACGGCGTAACCGATCTTCAGCTCATCGAGGCGCTTCAACCACGTCCTCACGGCCGCCGAACTCTTGACGCGATGGTCGATGTAGATCATCGCCTTGACGTCAGCATCACCTGCGTTGTCCGACATCGCAACAACGACACTCGACTGCAGATGCTCCGGCACGTCGATTCGATCGGGGCGCGCGCCGATCACCGGCACCATGCTTACTGGAGACGACGCAGAGGCGTCAGGCGCAACCAGCGCCATCGCATCCGAAACGATCAGCGTCCGCGGCGACTTCATGCCTTCGCTCCCGCCGGTACCGGCAATGGTCGCGCGACTGCGGGAGCGGCCGGCAACTTCGTCCACGCATACAGCGTGCCCTGTGCACTCCACTCGCCCTTGATAACGTCGTACACGACCGCGGCAAGCCGCAAGCCGGGTGTCGCATCGAGATCTGCGCTGTATCGCATCCAAGGCGGTGCCACGAAAGTAAAAGCGACACCACGTGTTTGCCACGGCAGCACATCGACGTCGCGCGTGTTGCCATTCGCGTCGGGCTTCGGCGGCGGATCCAGCGTGAGCGGGACGGCACGCGTTTGCGAAAACGTCAGAATCGTGCGGCGTGCGAGATCGGCAAGTACGGCTGGCGCCGACGACGGCGACCAGGTCATCGCTTGCGTCAGCGACTCCTGCGAATGATCGGGATCCGTCAGCACACCTGGCGCGTCAAGTGCAGTACCGCCAGCACGCGTCCAGCTCACCGTCAGCGCGAGCATCTCGCCCTGCTGCTCGCAGCGCCAGTTCGCGATCGTCCACCCGTCGCGTGCGAGTGCTTGAGCATGCCACGCGCTCGCGCAGGCACTCAGCAGTGCCGAAGGCGCCGGCAGCTTCGTCCACGGCGGAATCGCCGCGTCGGCCTCGCGCTTCGCACGTCGGGCGTCTGCTTGCCGCTGCAATTCGGCGAGACGCTGCTCCTCCTGTTGATGCGCCAACCACAAAGCGCCCCCGACGCCAACCACTGCGATTGCCAACACCGCAGATAGCACCCAGACGATCTGCGGCACCGATGCCTGCAGGTCGCGTAATCCGCGCTCAGGCGTCGCGAGCCCGACGATTTCCGCGAGGTGCGCGACCGTCCCATCGTGTTCGTGCCAGCTTTCTTGCGCCCGCAGCGCATCGCGCGCGGCGATTACATCGCCGCGATCGCCGAAATGATCGCCACCAGGAACGATTTCGCCGTCGCGAACGGCAATCAACCAGTAGGCGTCGTCGGTCAGCTTGAACACACCCATCCACGGCGACGGATACTGCTCGGCCGCAAGGCTTGCGAGTGCCCGGATGCGGCCCACTCCCTTTGTGCCTGGCGGCAGTTCGCCGTAGCCGGCCTGGTAGACGCCGGTCGCCGTGTGACGCACGACGCCAAAGCGGCCGAGCCGTCGAGCGCGTTCACGCAGCGCGGCAGGTTTCGGTTTGACAGGCTCGTGCTCCCATGTGAGGCCGAGCGCGTAGCGCGCGGTCGATTCGGGGAGCGTCACGATCGTGAGCATGGTCAGAACCTCACCCACCGCACACGGCCACCGCGCGCCAGCTGAACGCCGTTGCCCTCGATGCGTGCAACTTTCCAGCCATCATCGAGCGTGTCGCCGACTCGCACATCACGCGCAACACCACTGATCACCAGCGTCGCCATCGAGCGGCCGTCATACGAACCCGTGCCGGCCAACGTCATGTCGCTGATTGCCGACGTCCGAATGCCGATCGGCGGCGTACCAGGAATGGGCGAGGCCGTGGCCGGTAGCGGGTTGTTCAGCGCGAGAGGCATGCCGCTCGACGCCGGATTTTTCGCCTTGTCGATCGCCGCCTCGACCTCGGCGATCTCTTTTTTGACGCGCAGCACTGAAAGGCGCGACTGGAGCGCAGCGAGCTCGTCGCTGTCGGTCGTGCTCGCCACGGCTGCAGGTGCCGATGCAGGAATTGCGACAGCTACAGTGCTGCTGGCTTGCGACGCCGGTGCCGCGCCCGCGGGAACTGGGAGCGCCGGCGCACCGTTCGCGCGCGGATGGACTGCGAGCAGCAACGCGAACGCAAGCAGTGAGCCCGCCAGCACGGGCACGCGCACGGGTGACGGATGGGTACGCAGTCGGATATTCATTCGAGGCCTCACAGCAGTCGCGCGGTGATCACGATCGCCAGCAGCGTGCGCTGCTGGCGCGCGTCGACGCCGCCGCCCAGGATGGGATTGAAGGGCGAACCCACGCCGTTGTCCTGCGTGCTGTTGTCCGAACGCTGCATGCCAACCAGCACGAGCGATTCGCCGGGTTTCAGCGGCACGATCTGCTGCAGGTCGTAATTCTTCAGATGGGGCATCTGCAAGCACGACTGCGTGCTGTTCGAATTGCAGCCGGCCGGCAACGACACCATCTCGATCAAGCGACTCAACGTGAGCGAAAAATCCATCACGATCGTGCCGTTGACGAGTTTGGGCAGAAACTGACCGGTAAACCCGACCGGCTGGAACTGGCCAGTCGCGGACGACGATGACCCGACGTTTGCGGCGAGCGTGCTTTGCGTCTGCGGCAGATACGGGATCTGCTCGCCGTCCTGCAGCGTGACCTTCTTGCCGTTTTGCGTGACGCCCGCGTTCGACAGCAGCGTGGTGACGTTACCGAGACTCGACAGCGCCTTGACTGCCCCCTTGGTGCCCGAGAACGGGCCAGACAGGATGTTTGCGCCGAAGCTCATGCCCGAGCCGCCACCGCTGATCGCGGGGACCGCCGCGCCGGTGATACCGACCGACGTGTGGCCGGTCGCGCTCTTGTAGCCGAGCGCGAGATCCAGGCCATAGTTCTCGTCATGGTCCGTCTGAACCGAATACAGGTGGATGTCCACCGCGATCGTCTTGCTGTACATCGCGGTCAGCGATTTCATCCAGCCGTCGACCGCGTCGCATTGCGCGGGCGTGCCCGTCACGACCAGCACCCCGAGGTCGGGATCCGCCGTCACCGTCGCGCCGCTACCGGCGATCGCCGAGGCAGTCGTCTGCAATTGCTTCCACGGTGCGATCGTGACTTTCAGCGTAGAGAGCTGCGAATTCCCGCCAGACGTACCGCCCGAATTACCGCTTCCGCTCGATCCGCTCGCGCCGTTCGACGAATTCGAGCTGGTCGTGATCGAGCTTTCCATTCCCGACGTTTCCGAGAGTGCCGGCAACGGGAACACGCGAGTTTCGCGCTTGAAGAATGTGATCACGCCATCGCGATAGCGATGCCAGACACCGAAGCGAGCCTGCTGCTGATCGAGGAACCCCTTGAACGTGCCCTTGTAGGTCAGCACGCGCGCCGAGTCGAGGTTAACCGCGCCCACTGCTGTCGGCAGGATCGGTTGGCCAGCGGGGATGCCAGGCACGCCCGGCGGCAGCGGCGACGACATCGCACCGCCAGTCGGCGCCGAAAACGACGTTGGCACCGACGCCGAGCTGGTGGCAGACGAATCGATCTCGGTGCGCACGCCCGTCGTGCGCGTGATCCACTGAGCAACCTCCGCAAGCGAACCGGCCGGATACGTATAGGACACCGCCTTGTCGTAAATTGCCGGCTGCGGCTTTCCTGCTACGATCTGTTCACCCATCAGCCACGCGCGCTTATGCATCTTGACGACGGGGCGACTCGTCGGCGCTTGAGCGATCTGAGCACGAGCCTGATCGGTCACTGCTTGCTGTTCGTTACGAATGTCGCGAATCGCGCATGCGGTCAGCGTCAAGGCCAGTGCCGGCGCCAAGGCGAATGCGGGATGCAGGAAGGAAGCTCGCATTTAGTCGTTCCCCGCTTCGTGGACCACGAATGTCCGGTTATCCAAATAGCCATCGCCTCGAACGTCAGCGCCATTGGCTGCCAAGTCCTCGAGGACCTTCGTCGCGGCCTCCGGAAAATCACCGGCGTAATCCGCGTCGTTCGGCACGATCCAGTCAGGGCCCACGTTCCAGGACAGCGACCACCCGTCCGATTTCGCCCACTCACGCAGTTGAGATTCGAGCGACACTCCGCCGGTCAGGTGGTGGAGCGGCTTGGGCGGCGCATCGACGACTGGCGCCTCCACAACCGTTTCGGACGGCGACAGCGAAGCGGCTGGCGCGACATTGCTCGCCGCGTTCTGCGCGATAAGCGTGGCAGGCGAACCAGACGACAGCGGCGGAACCGCAGCAACCGTCAATGAGGGACTGGCCGACGCCGCGGGTGCCGGTGGGTTGTAGCGCGGCAGGTACGGTGCGAGATGTATTGCCGGCGAGTTCGACGTTGCCAGTTGGTCACCCGCGATCGCCGTCGCACTCGTCGCGAGTGCGGCACCGATCACGAGCATGCCTCGCAACGTGCCATTAATGTGCGCGTGCATCGCTCGCCCCCTTCGGCACCTGGGCCAGATTCGTCGACGCGGCTCCGAACAGCGGCTTGCCGTTCAGATCGTTCGCGTCTGTGACGATCCAGGTCTTGCCGTCAGCCACCTGCAAAATCGTGAGTGGATAGCCCGCATCGGAAACGGCGGCCAAGATCGACTTCATCGCGGCTGCCAGATCACCCGCGACATGACTGTCGGCGGTCACCGGCACCTGCAGCGACGTCATCCAGCGCATCGTCACGCCAGTCATACTGGCCCAGCGGGCGAGCGAAACAGACAACGTCTTGTCGTCCGAGCGCAGATCGAAGCCCGGCGCGTTCGGAGCGATGGCGGCAGCAAGCGCGGTAGAAGTCGGCGCGCGCGGCTGCGTTGTGGCCGGCGGAAGCGTGCACACTCGTTGATAGCGCCCGGTGGTCTGACGCGCAACCGGCGCCCAATCTGCCGAACCATCAACTCCAGCAGCACAGCCGGACAGGACAATCATGGCGAACGCGGCAACACCGCCAGCGAACGGCATGCGCGAAAATCGTGGCCGTTTCATCGAATCTCCGGGATATCGGTAACGACTGGCGATCGCAACCTTCAGAAAGCGCAAGTAGCGCGCGGTGTAGAAAACGCCTGACGCAAAACCACCGCGTCCGGCAAAGCCGCCGCCATGCCCTAAAGTGAGGGGAGTCGGGATAGCGCGGCACGAGGTACGGTAATTACGCCGGCTGGCGCCTGCCAAATGCGTCGTGGCATCGCGCGACGCGCCCATGTGTTTAGCAATACTAATAAACACACAATGACCGGCCGACGTGAGTGATTTCATCGGATGTCCCTATTCCGCCCCGGCTACCGCCAAGCGGCTCGTTTCATAGACCGCTGCCATCGCTTCCGGTATCGAAACAGGAACGACCGGCTGCGTTGCCGTCACGCCAGGTGTGATTCGGAAGAGTTCGCGATAGACGCGTCGGGCGTACTGGACGCGCTTGTGCGGCGACGCCGCGTTGTATGCACCAACAGCGTTCCAGGTCAGCCCGAGGCGGGAGATGTTTTGCGAGAGGATCCACGCGCCAACGTAAGCGTTCGTGCACGCGTCGAGCAACGCCGTACGATCGATGCCGTAGCGAGCGAGCGTCGGCAGCCAACTAGAGTTGATCTGCATGAGCCCGATATCTTCGGACCCGTTGCGATTAACGTTGCGCGCGGACGGATTGAAACCCGACTCGACAGAGGCAATCGCTCTGACAAGATGCGGGTTCAGATGCTGGTAAGCAGCAGCGGCGTCAATACAATCGGCGCGCGCCGTTACTATCAGTAACGAATTCAGGGCAAACACGCAGCCCCAAAGGATGGCAGCACGCGACCGATCACGTACAATACCGAAAGCCATGGTTATTCCTCATCTCGGCAAGCTCTATCAAAGCCCCGTGGTTGGATCGCAACTAACCTGGTTAGGTCGGTAACGGTGTTGACGCACCCTTACCGACCGTTACTACTCTGCCTCCAGCGCTACTTCCCCTCTTCTCCCTGGTGTCCGCCGTCCTGAGCCGATTCGGCCTCAGCTGCAAACTTCACCTTTATTTCGGACAACTTGGGACAGGCTTCTTTTAAAACTCCCATCACTCGGTCAAAGTCACGCCATGTGCGTTGCTTACCGCGTTGCCCCTGAAGGGTGAACAGTTTCTCTTGCTCGAAGAGGAAGACCTGCACTATCCACAGCGGCCGGCCCTCTTCAACGATTTCAACAACCCAGATTTCACATTTCTCCCCTGTGCGGTATGCGAAAGCCAGTTCTTGCAGTGATATGCCTGGCATCCTTCCCCTCTTCCTTCTGAGGTGTAAAAGGGAAAGTATCGCCATGACTCCGCTAGAAGATCGCCACTCGTTGTAAAGTATACAAACTTGCAGGAAAGTTTATAACTTTTATCCTACTCGCATTCATCTGACATAGCAACAACGATTCGACCTTCAAGCAACAAAACTCCGTGCGCCGCCTGTATCTTGAGCATGTTGAGATGTGTCACCCCGACCACCAAGTCAGTTGCGACAACGATCTACAATCTTGATTACAGATCGCTCAACAATAGTCATAAAAATACCTCATAAAAGGTTGCTGATCAACCATAATTGGGGTATTTCGATGGGCTATCTTACGCCGATGGATAATTCTAATCAGGGCCAGGGCCGGACTCCCTTCGGAGAACGCCTTCTCGCTGCACGGCGGAGAAAGGGCTTTTCGCAGAAGCAGGTCGAGGCACGTGTCGGCATCTCGCAAAGCAACCTGGGAGCCTTGGAGACAAAGGGCACCGGCTCGGCCTTCACTGTCGCGCTTGCGTTGCTCTACGGAGTTAGCCCCGTATGGCTTGCGATGGGCAAGGGCTCCATGGAAGGGACGTCCCCTATACCCGACTGGCTTGCCGAGCTCAATGAGCGCGAGCTTGACGCAGTACGACACTTTGCTGCTGGCTTGGTCGCAGCGCGCCAGATCCATGGGGGGAAATCACGCACCACGCACGTTAAGCCTCTGCCGCCGCCATCCCCTGACGCGCCCGCTGACCAAACCGACTGAAGTAGATTCCGATTACCGAAAGCCCGTTCGGTCATCCATGGCGAACCCGCCACTGATCGCATCGTGCAACTCATACGCATCTTGGACTGCACGAGCAGCGAGCCGCTGTGCCTGCAATACAATCCGTGGATCAATTGCGCCTCCCTCCATTGAGGCCAGCAACATTGACGCACCGTTTGTCAAAGCAGCCCAGTCCACAATCCGGGCTGTTAAAGCGCGCAAGTAAGCACCGTTGGCCACTGCGGCTTCATGACCAGCATCTCCGGCCACGTCCGTCCCAGTTTCTTCGATAAGTTCTGCGCCCGAGCATAGAATTAACTCCGGCTCGCCGCTTTGCAGCGACGGAACAAATCGATTTCGAAACAAGAACGGCCGCGCCCCGCCAACCGTGTTGATCATTCGACGAACATCGTGGATGCTGCCCTGCTCAAAGAAGCGGGATATGTTGGTCCGCGACTCATGAGCGGCGGACGCAGACATGAAGAGATCGTGCGCGCTCTCGCCCATCACGTCCTCCTCTCGATACCCCGTGTACTCCTCTGCCCGCCGGTTAAATCGCTGAATCATGCCGCTCTTGTCCAACACGACCACAATCGCATTGGTCTCTGATACCAGCCCCTCCGAAAAGGCCATTGCGCGCATCGTGATATTTGCGACCGACTCGGGATCCCATAGCGAAGCGGCGACCCCCGCCCATTCACCAGTGTGGATTTTTTTCCCGATGAGGTATAAGTCGACGTGCTCACCATAGATCTGAACGTTCAGCGTCACCATCGAGGTTGCGCCCGTCAAGCCGCGAATCCGCTCGGCTTCGCGACCAATCACCTGGATAGGGATCGTCGGACCGAACTCGTCACCGGCCGCGGACAGCGTCAACACACGATCATGATTGGAATATCGCCAAATTGGCGTTGGGGTCCCAAAGTGATTCTTGAGCCCCGCAAATATGGTCTTCTCACTCATTGCACACCCACAGCTTGTCACCACCTACATTGCCAGACCGAGATCACCCCTAGCTTGCGCGACGTACCGGGAACCTCACGACGTTACTGGCCTCTCGCTCTTCCCATGCAGAGATCATCGATCCATTCGGGACAAGGCCCGGGTCAACAGAAGCGACCCCTCGCCAGATTCGATCAGTAATCCTCTTCCCCACCAGGTAGAACACCAGCGGTTCCCCTGAGATCGTGATCCTGCATGATGTTTTCGTAACTTCACCGCCGAAGGCGCGCACCTGCGCAGCTTGCTCGCGATCAAGCTCTGCGGCAATACTCGTCACACGAGGATTACCACCGAGACCAATGATGTTACTGTCGTCAGTTAACGTCCAGACAGGGCACGCTGTCCCCGTACGCAACAAAAAGAAGTCCTCAACCCCGAAGCCAGTCATCTAACACCTTTATTGATTAATTATTCAAACTTGATAAGACGCTCACCCCGCACACCTTAGCCGCATAACATGCAAATCGCATAACGGCGCAAAGGTACGCGAACTTTAGGCCGGACGCTGCATTGCTCCGAATAAGTCGTCGTTCGTTGACGCCTGGCACGCGCCGAATCCGCCCCATCGTGCCGAGCCACGCCAATCTTAGCCGACCGCGAGCGGCCTTATCGGACCACATCAGCTGTCGGCACAATTTGGCGGCGGATTTGCGCGCACATGCCCGCCGTCATACACTGTATATTTATACAGGTGTTTTGGCCGGCACACGACGACAAACGTCGATCGGTAGCCGTCAACGACTAGCACAACGGAGCGGCTTACTCGATGACTTCACGGACCCACAAAGACGGCGACGTCTTGCTCGACGACGGCACTTACTTCATCGAAAGCGATGCAGCCGCCGGCCAGGACGGCAGGACCGGTCGCCTGATGCGTCGGTGCGATCGCGCATCGCCCGACGCTAGCGCAGTTGAATGTGTCGGCATCTACGAATTGACGATGGGCGGCAAATGGCGTGTGACCATAACGTCATACTATGACGCTCGGACTGATTCGGAAACGCACGAGATCGGCGCCTTCGAGAACAGACTGGACGCAATCTGCACGCTCTGGAAAAGTCGGCACGATGCAATCGGTAGGTATGCAAACTGAACTGGCCAGCCGACAAACGCCGATTGCTCTCAAGCACTTCCTACCTCTCCGTGATCCAGCATGCAGAACTACAGTCGCCCGGAACGCACGCCGCTTACGGCTGCTGAATTACGGCAGATCTATGATGAGAACCCCACACCAGCGGTCCGCACGCTGCTGTGGGAAATCCATCGATTACGCCTTACTCTGATACACGTGAACGATGTGCGGCGCTGTTTTCGCAGTCAGCCAACGAGTGTTCCCACGCCGCTTTGGGATCTGTTCCTCAAGCGCCTAAACGCAGAGCCTTGCCTGCGTGACGGTAACGGATCGTCTCGTAGAAATTATTCCTAGGTATCGGCCAATCACAGCGCACCATTCAATTTCTCGCATGCGAGAAACGAAGCGAACGCTTCGCGACTACACTAGCCCTCTTTCTGCGAAAAATACTTGATCCGCTCTTGCTCGACCTCGACCATGAACTTCTCGAGCAAGTCTTGCGGGGCACATACTGTCGCCCTAACCCACTTTGGGGGAAACATTGACGACTGTAGATATTCGGCGAAAAAGCGGTTCCGAATAGCCAGCACTTGCTGTCGCTTCATTCCGTGCCGCTCTCCGACCTCGGACAGTCCTCGGCCCTCCACCAAAACCTCACGCGCGACCTGTAGGCTGCGCTCCTTCATCCGAGTTTGATCCGCCACTCTTATAAAATCCTCTTCGGGTAAGCGGTACATATCGGCCAACGGTTGCATGTAGATCCCTTATGCAATATCTACGATCTACCTGCCGATCGTAGATATTAGGTTTATTTGGATGCGGCCAATTTCGTCAGCGCGTGATGCGTGCGATCAAGCTCAGCCCGCGCCTGGAAGATACTTTTCTCGACATCAGGGGGCATCACGCCAAAAACATCGCGTCGCTCCTGGAATACTTTCGCCAACACGCCAATTTGATCGCGCAATGCCTGCACCTGCGACACCGCATCAGCCACGATCACAACAGCATCTGTTGCCGCTTTAGGCTTCTTCGCCTTCTCTTTCGCGTCATCGGCACTCGAGGATTCTCGCATGCGAGAATTAACCTCGCTTCCCGCCTTCGTGCTTGGCTTCGCGTCTTTCAGCTTGCCTCGAATCGCTTTCCGCACATTCGCGCCCGAATCGGTTTTCGCCTGTTCAACCACCGCTTGTGCGGCTGCCGGGTCGACCTTTTCAAGGCGATGCAGGTCATTGATCGTGGTGATGTCGGCAGTGACCCCCTCTGCGACAGCTTGGCTCGCATGCCCACCCGCCTCCACGACCTCAAGAAACTTGATGCGCTCGGCTACCCAGTTCAGCCCCTTGTTCCACTCCGCCGCAACTTTCTCTAGCGTGCCAAGTCGGGCTTTATCATCTCGCAGTGCAACAGCTATTTCGAGTTGGGTCAGATTCTCGCGCTGGATGTTCTCCGCGCGCTGCACTCGGCGCGCCTGCTCATCATCCATGTCCCGCACGACGGCCTTGAGCTTGATGCCTGCGATCTTGCACCCGCGCCAACGTCGCTCACCCGCCACCATGAGGTAGCGCCCGGCCTGCTTGGGGTTCTTACGCAGCACCGCCGGCTCATGCTGACCATCACGCTTCATGTCATTGCCAAGTTCAGTCAACGACTCCACCGTGAAGCCCGGATTGTCCATACTGCGGATCTGCTTCTCGCAATCGACCAACTCCGGATCGACCTCTTCGATCCGCTCGCCTGGCAAAGCGGCCGCAGCGCCCTGCTTCTGAATGTCTGATAACTTACTGATCTTGTTTCCGAATGCGCTCACGACATTCCCCTTAATTCAATCCAAGGCGCGACAGTACTGCGTCGCATGCTTGCCGCATTTCCTTCCCCGCGGCACGTTGGTTCCCGCTACGAGCCTGATGCCATACCGCACGCCCCTGCGCCAGCGCAGTAGCAACGCACGCGCGAGCAATAATCGCTTCATCAAAGATAAGATCGCCGTATGCCTCGCGTAGCTCCGGTAACGCCTCTACTTCATTCACCGACTTGCTGTTGACCATGTTTGGCAGAAAGCCGAGGTGGCGTAGTTCCGGGTTGTACTGCGCCTTTACGCCGGCGATCGTGGCTTGCAGCTTCGGCATGCGCGCGAATGAAAATGGCGAAATGTTGAACGGCGATACGATCGCATCCGACGCTGCAAGTGCGCCAAGCATGCGGCGCTGCAAATTCGGAGGAGTATCGATAATGCACAGATCGTAGTCGGCGGCCAGCTTTGCGAGTGATGCGCGCGGCTGCTCGATAACTTCGAGCGGCATGTCATCTACGTCCAGAACGTCAACATCGGCCTCGATCAGAGCGATCCGCTCGTGCACTTGCCTCGGACGGCGACCGTCGATCGCGCCAGTGAAAAGATGGCTCGCTTTCAAATAGTCGGTGTCGTCACCTTCCTCTATCTCCGCGAACACTTCGGAAATGTCGCCCTCATCGATGTCTATCAGCAGAACGCGATAGCCAAGTTCGGCCGCGCGAAATGCCAGATGGACACTGAACGTGCTTTTACCGACACCGCCTTTCTGATTGCCAACGGTCACGGTCTGCATGAGAGCTTGCACCAGCTTCTTGATTGCGTGATTTGCTCGCAT
>NZ_OZ480188.1:0-1271489 GCF_984667975.1 Burkholderia pulmonis | reverse complement strand
CGTGTTGTCCGGATAAGGTTGCCTTATTGATAGCGGACTTTATACCTTTTCGCGCGACGGAGCAACGTCCCTGCTCCAGCATTACTTGCACTATATGCGCTAACCTGCAGATACAAAAGGGAAATTCGTGATTGATCGATCTATTCGAAGCCCCATATCCGTCTACCTTTTGGCCAAAATGCCTCCCAAAAGTCGCTACCTTTCCTGTCGGGATGCGCAAACCCGGCACGAGAATTGCCTCGCGAAGGTAACCATCCATGGGAAGCAAACGAGGGAATCGCGATCGCCGACGGGATTCGTGGTGCTCTGCAGCACAGCCCGGTTTTACTCCCATAACCTGCTACCTTAATCGATTCCCATAAGAGGGTACCTGTCAGCAGACTTCGACTTTGGTCCCGATCAGGTTTTCCACTTCGAAGCTAGAAATCCTTCCCATAAACGGCAACCATCCTGTATCCCCACAACAGGCTACCTTTCCGCAGCACCGATCCGGTTCATAGGAAACCGTCCGTCAGGCATTCCGCCGAAACGCAATCGAAGGTCCCCGATCCTTACCCATAAACGGGTACCTTTAATGTTCCCCATAAATGGCTCCCTGAAAAAAACACCTGTGTGACCAGGCACTTACGGATCCGGAAAAGTGCACCATAAAAGGCTACCTTCATGCGTTCCCATAGACGGCTACCCGACGTGATTCACGGCCCATTTCCCATAACCGGCTACGCTCACCCCATATCCACAACCCTGATTCCCCACAACTCGGTACCCAAAACCCCAAATCCACACACCTGAAACCCCAGACCCTTCCACCTGTGCTCCCATAAATGGGTACCGAACACCCCTCAAACCCTTGCCAGACAAGGCTGTGAGCCGTCTAAAAGTAGTTAAAGAAGTAAACGTGGTTTACCAAAGATGTAAACACACGTGTGCTTCCACAGAAAGACGAACCCCATAAACCGCTACCAATGGGAGCCATCTGTGGTGCACGACGCGTCCCGATTCTCCCCCCAACCCTGGTAAACATCCGCCTGACGCCTTGTTTTACCAAGGCCCAGGCCTGACAAGGCATCCAGAAGAGGTGAGTGCCCACTCACAAAGCCCCAAACGTAGAAACCTATGGGAGGAAATCACGGATAAATCCCCGGATCCGACGTACAGGTTCCCATTTATGGGACCGGAAAATCCCGTCGTGCTCGCATCAGCCCCCTGTGGTTGACCGATAGAAAGAATTCGCGACCGGACGCGCGGGTTTCGTCGGGCACCCCCACAGCAGTTCGAAATCATCCCGGGTCGTCCGAGAATGGTTTTTTGTACTCGCGCTGCCGCGTCTGCAGACAAGTTTTTTTGCCGATCGCCAGTCGACCCTTCTCGCCAAATTTAGCCTGTGGACTGTGCGCAGAGGAAATCGCACCAGACCACTTCCCCTTCTCTTGGCCGTCAGGTTTTCTACCTTTGGATCAACCCGGAGGCGATACCGTGATGCCGAGGCTCGACGAGAAACGCCTGGCACGGCCCGAAAGCGAATCCGCAACCGACATGCCGACGGATGGACCGCGAGGCTCCCGGGCCGATCGAGAGTTCGTTTCGACCCAACGTGAAGATACCGTCGATGGCGAAGCTCACCGTAATCGAATCCGGCCACGATCCCGAACATCCTCACCTTCCCGAGACGCGGAATCCCGTAAAAGCTCACCGATCAGACAAAGCCAAAGGTATCGGCGAACTGTGACGACCCCGACAGCGTCCGGATCCGTGATCGCCGAAGAGATCAAATGAAAAGCCTGTGGGGGCGTGCACGTGTGGCACCAGACATGACGGCCGGCACGGCCGCACAGGTTGGCGAGTCTTGTTCCGACTTCCCTGCCATGCACATACCCCTGCAACGGCATTGCCCGTTGTTGCGACGCCTCGGTGCATGCGTGAAGGGATCACGGTCGAGGTCTTCACCGCACGGACGGCATGCCTCTTTTCCGCCAGACATACCCGTCGATGGTGAGCTTCACCTCCACAGGTAGCCGCCTGCATCACAGCGTGGCAACTGGTGGCCGGTGTGTCGCGACACACCACGGCAACGCCATGCCACCGCCCTGGCTACCCGACGAATCGAATCGTGACCGTTTATGGGAAGCGCCGTCGCTCGGGCCGCACCGAACGATCACGCTGTGCACAGGCTGCACAGGTTGATTACTGTGGAGATCGTGTGTGCGCGGCAATGCTCACGTTGCGCATGGACGTGTCGGCATCGTTACCCGCGAAACAGCGATCGGTGCCTGGCGTTGCACTGTGCGTGACGGTTATCGTCACCGACGCGAGCGAGACACAAGTCGCCGCTCGAGTGACGCGACGACAAGGTAGCAGTCACGTTGTCTCCCATACGTGTATCCCCAACGCGATCGTCACGCCGGCGCCATATTTTTTCCGACCCGGTTATGATGCACAGGTCCCGATCGCGGCATGACGACCGATCGTGGCAGGGGCGGTATCTCGATGGTTTTTCAATTCGTGATTGTTATCAAAAAAGAGAGTTCACCGATGCGAATCCAGATCAGAAAACTTACGCTGGCTGCTACCGCAGCCGCTTTCCTGTTCGGCTCGGCAGCCCCCGCGTTTGCGCAGACCGACGCGTCCAGCGCGCCCGCTGCCCAGGACGCGAAGGCAGCGAAGCGCGAAGCGCACAAGGCGGCCAAAGCCAAACGCAAGGCCGAGCACAAGGCTGCACGTGCGAAGAACACCGCCGAACTGAAGAAACTCGAAGACGCCGGCTACAAGCCGGCCGCCAACGATCCGAACTATCCGCAGAACCTGCAGAACGCAGAGAAGAAGGCGGGCGCTGCAGCAAGCCAGTAAGCGCCGTCCGGCGGCAAGCCACGGTTCGATCCGCGGCTTGCCGCGAGTGTTGCGATCACGCGTGCACGAAGTCAAACGCATACTTGCAAGTCCGCCTCATTCGATTCGGAATCCTGCATATTGTGAGCATGCACGACCGGCATGCGGATACAGTCAGCGCCGCTTGCCCGGATCGGTAGCGTGTCCCGTTACCTTCAGCCAGTCCTTGAATGCGCGTACGGTGTCGTCACCGGCGCGTGCGGATGCCACATACGTGAAGTAGCGCCAGGGCGGCAGCGCCGGTTCGCTGAACGGCTGCACGAGCCGGCCTTCGGCGATGTCGTCCGCGACGAGCGCGATCGGCCCCATCGCGACACCGAGCCCGTCGAGCGCACCTTGCAGCGTCAGGTAGAAATGCTCGAGCGTGAGCGAGTGGCGCGGCGCAAGATTCGCATGCCCGGCCGCCGCGAGCCATTCCGGCCACATGCCCGGATAGGTGGCCGCATGCAGCAGCGTGAAGCCGGCGAGATCGGCGGGCGTTTCCAGCCGCCGGCCCTCCAGCAACTTCGGCGCACACACCGGCAGCCGCACTTCGGACAGGAATTCCTCCGCGACGTACCCGTCGATGGCCTGCGGGCCGCCGCGAACGATCAGGTCGACCTTGTCGCGCAGCTTGTCGATCGGCTCGTTCGACGTGGACAGCCGTACCTCGATGGACGGATGGGCGACCTGGAACGACGACAGCTTCGGAACGAGCCAGCGCAGCGAAAACGTCGCAGGCGCGCTGACACGCAGCACGCGCTGCTGCGCGTGGCCGAAGTGCTGCGCGGTGGCGAGCGCGATCCGGTCGAACGACGCACCGATCTCGGCGAGGTACGCGCGGCCGCTGTCGGTCAGTTCGACGCGCCGGTTGTGGCGCTCGAACAGCGGCCGCCCGAGCCACGCCTCCAGTTGCTGCACGTGCCGGCTGATCGCGCCATGCGTCACGCATAGCTCGTCTGCCGCCAGCGTGAAGCTGCCGAGCCGCGCGGCGGCTTCGAACGCGCGCAGCGAATTCAATGGAGGAAGTCGTCGGGCCATTGCATCGTTTCGTGTGAAATTTACTCACACGATGGTTCAGGTTTAATCGTTTGATCGGGCGATCCAGCTCCGCCAATATGGCACACAAACGGCCGGCTCGGCCGGACGAGTGTCTGAATTTCTCACATGGAGTGCGGAGCATGCCGAACGTGGTGGTGGTAGGTGCCCAATGGGGCGACGAAGGCAAGGGGCGTGTCGTGGACTGGCTGGCGGCCCAGGCCGATCTCGTCGCACGCTACAACGGCGGCCACAACGCGGGCCACACGCTGGTGGTCGGCGGCAAGACGTACAAGCTCGCACTGCTGCCGAGCGGTGTCGTGCGCGGCAAGCGCGGCGTGATCGGCAACGGCGTGGCGCTCGATCCGGAAGCGCTGCTCGCGGAAATCGGGCGGATGGCCGACCTCGGGCTGTCGGTGACCCCGGACAATCTGTCGATCGCCGAGAACGCGACGCTGGTGCTGCCGATTCACCGCGCCATCGACCAGGCGCAGGAGCGCTTGCGCCGCGAACCCATCGGCACGACGCTGCGCGGGATCGGGCCGGCCTATGAGGACAAGGTCGGGCGTCGCGGGCTGCGCGTCGGCGATCTCGCGGAACCGGGCCGGCTGGCCGCCAAACTCGACGTGCTCGTCGACCATCACAACGCGTGGTTCCGCGGGCTGGGGCTCGACGAGCATGACCGCGACGCGATGCTGGCGACGCTGGTCGCGCTGGCGCCGAAGATCCTGCCGTTCGTGCGTCCCGTCTGGGCCGACCTCAACGACGCGACCGATCGCGGCGAACGCATCCTGTTCGAGGGCTCGCAGGCCGTGATGCTGGATATCGACTGGGGCTCGTACCCGTTCGTGACGTCGTCGGGCACCGTGGCGTCGGCTGCGGCGGCCGGCACCGGGCTGGGGGCATCGAAGCTCGGCCATGTCCTGGGCGTGACCAAGGTGTACGCGACGCGTGTCGGCGGCGGCCCGTTTCTCACCGAGCTGACCGACGCCACCGGCGAAGCGTTGCGTGCGCGCGGCCAGGAATTCGGCGTCAACACCGGCCGGCCGCGACGCTGCGGATGGCTCGATGCCGCGCAACTGCGGCAGGCCGTCAGGATTTCCGGCATCGATTCGCTGGCGCTCACGAAGCTCGACGTGCTCGACGGGTTCGAATCGATCGCGCTGTGCGTCGGCTACGAACTCGATGGTGCGCGGGTCGACCATCTGCCCGCGAGCCTCGATGCGCAGTCGCGCGCGACGCCGGTCTACGAACGGTTCGACGGCTGGCAGGGTACCGTGAAGGGCGTGCGCGAGCGAGCGGCACTGCCGCGCGCGGCGCAGGATTTGATCGCGCGCATCGAGGCCGTCGCGGGCGCACCGGTGTCGATGATCACGACCGGCGCGGAGCGCGACGACACGATCGTGTTGCGTAATCCTTTCGACGGGACGGCTGCGGCGTAACGCGCGACTCGGCAAGGACGTCGATTACGCCGCGGCATCGTGGCTGGCGAGTCGTTTTTGCCGGCCCGATGCCGTTTGCCGGTCGGCGTGACCGGTCGCATGCCCGGGCGGCCGCGATACCGCGCCGCGAGCGGCTTCGCGACACGCTTCGGCGTCCGGATCACGCCTGGTACGGCAAACTGGACACGCCTGCGGCGCTGCTGTACTGTTCCGCACAATTCGCGCCAGACCGGCTTGTGCCGGAGCCGCCGGCACCCTGGCCGCACGACGGCGCGACGTGATCTCAAAATCCCGGGGACAGGTCGATGGACACGTTACAGATGATGCGCATTTTCGTCCGGGTCGCGGAGGAGGGCAGCTTCACGAGCGCGGCCCAGCGCCTGGACATCACGACCGCCTACGCGTCGCGCTCAGTCGCGCAACTCGAAACGCATCTGCGCACACGCCTGCTCAATCGCAGCACGCGCCGCATCGCGCTGACCGACGCCGGGCAGCGCTATCTCGACCGCTGCCAGCGCATCCTGGGCTATATCGACGAAGCGGAAGCCGAGGCCGCCGACGCACAGGCGAAGCCGTCCGGGCGGCTGCATGTCCACGCGACGACGAGCTTCGGCCAGGCCTACGTGGTGCCCGCCGTCGTACGCTATCGCGAGCGCTATCCGTCGGTCGCGGTCGAGTTGACGCTGTCGCAGCACGTGCCCGACATCATCGACGAAGGCTATGACGTGTCGCTGCAGTTGAGCACGACCGAGCTGCCCGATTCCGGGCTCGTGTCGCAACGGCTCGGCGACGTGGCCAGCGTGCTGTGCGCGGCGCCCGCGTACCTGAAGGCGCGCGGCACGCCGCGTACGGTGAGCGACCTCGCCGGGCATGCGTGCCTGCAGATCGTCACGCCGCTCTTTCCGCGCGACCGCTGGCATCTCGACGGCCCGAACGGCCGCGAAACGTTCGAGCTGCCGCTGCCGGATTTCCAGGTGAATATTGCCGACGCGCTCGGCGCCGCGTTGCGCGCCGGGCTCGGCATCGGCTCGCTGCCGATGTCGGCCGCGCTGCCCGCGCTCGCGAGCGGCGCGCTGGTGCGCGTGCTGCCCGATTACCGGTTGCAGAAACTGACGGTCTATACGCTGTATGCGTCGCGTCAGTACCTCGACGCGAAGATCCGCACGTTCGTCGATTTCCTGCGCGAATGCGTGCCCGAGATGCTGGCCGTCGACGAGGCTACGCTGAACGCATCCTGCGCGTCCCGCAATTCCTGATTCAGGCTAGGCCGGTGCGTGAGCACCGCGCATCGCCTGAGCGAAAATAATCTGTAGTCCTGTATTCAACGCAAGCGCCAACTGCGAATTGCGCGACCGGTCCGGGCAACGACGCCCGTGCCAACCGGCATGCTCTTATGAAAGCGCCTGCTTTCGATATCGAACATCGTTGGTTCGACGCGATGGAACAACCTTCTAGAATCGGTTCGACCTGCTTCATCGCATACGCACGCCCAGGCGTGCTCACTTCATCGAACCAGAAACGACATGGCAGATCGACATTCCAGCACCCGCCGCCGGCTCCTTCATGCCGGCCTGGCGATCGCGGCAGGCGCCGCCGTGCATCCGGGCCTCGCGCTGGCTGGCACACGGACATTGCGGATCGGCTATCAGAAAGGACCGCTCACCCTGTTGAAGGCGCGCGGCACGCTGCAGGGCAAGCTCGCGGCGCTCGGCGTGAATGTCACGTGGACCGAGTTTCCGTCGGGCCCGCCGCAGCTCGAGGCATTGAACGCGGGATCGATCGATTTCGGCGATGTCGGCGAAGCGCCGCCGATCTTCGCTCTCGCAGCCGGGGCGCCGCTCGTCTATTACGCACAAACGCCGTCGGGCCCCGCGGCCGAGGCGCTGATCGTCCCGAAGGATTCGCCGGTCAAGACCTTTGCGGACCTGCGCGGCAAGCGCATCGCGCTGGTGAAGGGATCGAACACGCACTTCCTGCTGGTCCGGCTGCTGCAGGCCGCGAAGCTCAACTATGCGGACGTCACGCCGGTCTGGCTGTCGCCATCCGATGCGCGCGCCGCATTCGAGAACCGCTCGGTCGATGCGTGGATCATCTGGGATCCGTTCCTTGCGGTGGTCCAGCAGGCGTTCGGCGCGCGTATCGTCGTGGACGGTACGGGGCTCGTCGAGAATCGCGGCTACTACTTCGCGTCACGCACGTATGCGCAGCGCAATGCCGACGTGCTCGACGTCGCCGTGTCGGAACTGACGGCCGTGCAGCGCTGGCTCGATACGAACCGCGCGCAGGGCGCGGCCGAGTTCTCGAAGCTCTGGGGGATTCCGGAGTCGGCCGTCGCGCTCGCGTTTCGCCGCGCGCGCTTCGGTGTCGAGCCCGTCACGCGCGACACGCTCGCGTACCAGCAGCGTATCGCGGACGTGTTCTACCAGGCCGGCGTGCTGCCGAAGCGCGTCGACGTCAGCCAGGCTGCGCCGCCCGCGCTGGCGTAACGGCGCAGTCGGCCAGCACGACGGGCTCAACGGCGGAACGGCAGCGCGACGTCGTCCGGGATCGGGTACACGTACGGCCGGTCGGCGCGCCCCGGCCCACATCGTCCGCCGAGTATTCGTGCGCCGCATCGACGAAGCCGTGCAGGCCGAGAAGCGAACGCCGGCCGGAAGACGGGCGCCGCGCGCTCGCGTACGCGCCGCACTTGAAGTGGTTCATGGCACGACGCGCGACAACGGCACCGCTGCGCCGCGCAGCCTCGCGACGTCACGGCCCGGCGCATCGCCGAACAGCCGCGCATATTCTCGGCTGAACTGCGACGCGCTCACGTAGCCGACGCTGTGGCACGCCTGCCGTGCATCCATCGCCGACACGCACATCAGGCGGCGCGCCTCCTGCAGCCGCAGCACCTTCTGGCATTGCAACGGGCTCATCGACGTGACCGCGCGGAAATGGTGGTGGAAGGTCGACGGGCTCATGTCCACCTGTCGCGCGAGCGAGTCGACCGTCATCGGATCGAGGTAGTGGTCGCGAATCCATGCGACGGCGCGCGAGATGCGCTGCGTCGTCGAACCGGCTTCGCCGACCTGCGCGACGCGCACGCCCGACGGGCCGCGCAGCAGCCGGATCAGGATTTCGTCGACGATCAGCGGCGCGAGCAGGTCGAGGTCGTCCGGTTGCGCGATCAGCTGCATCAATCGTGCGATTGCGTCGACGATTTCCGGCGTTGCGTCGTGCGTGTCGAGCGCGCTGCAGTCGAAGGCTTTCGGCAGCCCGCGCGGAAACACGCGCGGCGTGAGCGCCGCGATGCGGGCCGGATCGAGTTCGAGCTGAGCGTAAAGAAACGGTTCTGCCGGGTTCGCGTGCATCACGCGGCCCGTGACCGGCACGTCGGCGGTTGCGACCAGCATCCGTGAGGTATCGATCGTGTAGGTATCGTCGCCGGCCCGCATCGACTTCGCGCCTTGTCCGACGATGCTCAGGCACGCGTGGTGTACGCCGTGGTTCCACTGCGGCGGCGCGACGGATGCACGCGAGATGCGCATGCCGTGCACCGGGAGGTCGAACGCGCCGTCGTGCGGCGCGTACGCGGCGATGAGCGCCGCGAGCCGGGCCGCGGGCGGCCGGGCCGGTGATCGGTGGTCGTGATCAGGCGGGATGCGCGGTTGCGGCGGCGTTCGGGCGTCGATTTCCATGTCGGGTGAGCGGTTGGCGGAGTGAGCGATGCAATGCGCGCGGCTGCGATGCCCTGTCGAGGTGCCGGCGCGGCGGTCACATCGTACGGCCAGTTGTGTGCGCGGGATTGCCTAAACCTGTCTGAAATTAGCCCGATCATCCGGACCTGCAGGGTCGGCATCCGTGTCGCCCGTCGTTGCGCGGTGTGCAGCGCACAAATTCGGAAATTAAGGCAAAACAATCGCAGGATCGGGCAAGCCATTTTCCGGCGGTTTTCATACCATTGCACCTGCTGAAGGAAATGTGTTCCAGCGCGCCCGGATGATCCGGGCAGGACCGCCGCATGATGCGCGGGCGCCGCCGGCGCTACCGTGCCGTCGCCGCCGCGAACCGCTGTAAAAGACTCAGGACTGCTATCGAATGATCGTGCATCGGGCCAGCCGAGGCCGGCTTGCGCCCGTTGCTTGCCGGCACGTGCTTGCCGCGAGCGTGCCGACCGACCCGGTTGAACCGGCGTCGGTGCCGCTGCATTGGCCGGGCCGATGCGGACCGGCGGCGCAGCGCCGGATGCAGGCATAACGGCAGCCGTCCGCGCAGGGAATCCGGACAAATGGACCAACTTCAATCGATTCGGGCATTCGTGACGGTGGCAAGGGAAGGCGGGTTTCGCCGGGCGGCGACGCGGCTGCGCGTGTCGACGGCGATGGCGAGCCGGCTGGTCGACGCGCTCGAAACGCGCCTCGGCGCGCGCCTGCTTCAACGCAGCACCAGCCACCAGTCGCTGACGGAAATCGGCGAGCTGTATCTCGCACGCGTCGAGCGGATTCTCGGTGCGATCGACGAGATCGACGGCCGCTTCGTCGCGATGGGCAGCAAGCCGGAAGGCGCATTGCGCGTGGCCGCGCCGGTCGCGTTCGGGCTCAGCCAGTTGAGTGGGTTGCTCGATCGCTTCGTGCACCTGTTTCCGGACGTGCGGCCGACCGTGACGCTGACCGATGCGCACGTCGACCTGACCTCGGAAGACATCGACGTCGCGTTCCTGACCGACGGCATGCCGGTGTCCGGTGCGCACGCGCTGCATACGCTGGCCGCGTACGAATCCGTGCGCGTCGCGGCGCCGGGTTACGTCGCCACGCACGGTGGCGCGGCGGCGTCCGGCGACTGGCCGGATCTTGCGGCCGTGCGGCTCGAACTGCCGGCGACCGACGACGGCCCTGCGGCCGCGATTCGACCGGGCACGGTGCCCGGCAATGCGGGCGTCGGCCATCTCGAGATGGCACGACGGCTGGCCGTGGCCGGCATGGGCGCGGCCGTGCTGCCCGCGTATCTCGTCGACGCCGATCTGGCGGCCGGCACGCTCGTGCGGATCGCACCGGTCCGCCCGCTCGCGCCCGTCACGCTGAAGCTCGCGCATGCGCGAGCCGCGCATTTGCCGGCCGCCGCGCGCGCGTTCGTCGAATTCGCCGGCGCCGCGTTCCGGCCCGCGCGCTAGCGGCCCGGCTGGCCGCCACGGCAACCCGTGCCCGCCGGGGCCGTGGGCGCGCCGTTCCTTTTTCTGAAGAGCAGTTCGTCGAACGAACGCTCCGCAGGGTGCAACGAACACCCGCAACACACGTCCGCATGCGTGGCGGACCGGCAGCAGCATTGCCGCCGCGCGTCAGGGCCATGAGGAGATCTGGTGATTCCCATTGAAGGTCGTCTAATTGTGAGAGGTCGCTCCATGCGCGTCGAACGGGTTCCATACCGCTTAATCACTGCAGCAACGGCTGCCGTTTTCCTGGCCGCGTGCGGGAAAAAAGAATCGGCACCGCCGCCGCAAACGCCGGAAGTCGGCGTCGTCACCGTGCAGCCGCAAGCCGTGCCGGCAGTGACCGAACTGCCGGGCCGCACCAGCGCGTTCCTCGTCGCACAGGTGCGTGCGCGGGTCGACGGCATCGTGCTGCGCCGTGAATTCACCGAAGGCACCGACGTCAAGGCCGGCCAGCGCCTCTACAAGATCGACCCGGCGCCGTACGTCGCCGCGCTGAACAGCGCGAAGGCGACGCTCGCGAGGGCGCAGGCGAACCTCGTCACGCAGAACGCGCTGGTTGCGCGCTACAAGGTGCTGGTGGCCGCGAACGCGGTCAGCAAGCAGGACTACGACAACGCGGTGGCCACGCAAGGCCAGGCCGCGGCGGACGTCGCGGCCGGCAAGGCAGCGGTCGACACCGCGCAGATCAACCTCGGCTATACGGATGTCGTGTCGCCTGTTTCGGGCCGGGTCGGCATTTCGCAGGTGACGCCGGGCGCATACGTGCAGGCGAGCCAGGCGACGCTGATGTCGACGGTGCAACAGCTCGATCCGGTGTACGTGGACCTCACGCAGTCGAGCCTCGACGGGCTGAAGCTGCGCCAGGACGTGCAGAGCGGCCGCCTGAAGACGACCGGTCCGGGCGCGGCGAAGGTGTCGCTGATCCTGGAAGACGGCAAGACCTACCCGGAGCCGGGCAAGCTGCAGTTCTCGGACGTGACGGTCGACCAGACCACCGGCTCGGTGACGATCCGCGCGATCTTCCCGAACGCGGGCCGTGTGCTGCTGCCGGGGATGTTCGTGCGTGCACGGATCGAGGAAGGCGTGAACGAGAACGCGTTCCTGGTGCCGCAGATCGGCGTCACGCATGACCAGAAGGGCCAGGCGATCGCACTGGTCGTGAATCCGGCCAACAAGGTCGAGACGCGACCGCTCACGACGGCCGGCACGTACGGGCAGGACTGGATCGTCGAAGGCGGTCTGCAAGCAGGCGATCACGTGATCGTGCAGGGCGTCGACAAGGTGCGTCCGGGTGCGACCGTGAAGACCGTCGCCGCGCAGCTCGCATCGGCGCCGGATGCCGCATCCGCCACACCGGCAAGCGCTGCGCCGGCGAGTTCGGCCGCCGCGTCGGCCGCGCAATAACAGGGAGTCCGTTTCATGGCCAAGTTCTTTATCGATCGCCCGATCTTCGCGTGGGTGATCGCGATCGTGCTGATGCTGGCCGGCGTCGCATCGATCTTCAAGATGCCGATCGCGCAGTATCCGACGATCGCACCGCCGACGATCCAGATCCAGGCGAACTATCCGGGTGCTTCCGCGAAGACGGTGGAAGACACGGTCACGCAGGTGATCGAGCAGCAGATGAGCGGTCTCGACAATTTCCTGTACATGTCGTCGACGAGCGACGATTCGGGCAATGCGACGATCACGCTGACGTTCTCGCCGGGCACGAATCCGGACGTCGCGCAGGTGCAGGTGCAGAACAAGCTGTCGCTCGCGACGCCGAACCTGCCGCAGGTCGTGCAGCAGCTCGGCATGCAGGTCACGAAGTCGAGCAGCAACTGGCTGATGTGGTTCGCGTTCAACTCCGAGGACGGCCGCATGTCCAAGGAGGACCTGACGAACTACGTGGCTTCGCACGTGCTCGACCCGCTGAGCCGCGTGAACGGCGTCGGCCAGACGCTGCTGCTCGGTTCGCAGTTCTCGATGCGGATCTGGCTCGACCCCGTCAAGCTGACCAACTACAGCCTCACGCCGATCGACGTATCGACTGCGATCACGCAGCAGAACGTGCAGATCGCGGGCGGCCAGATCGGCGGCACGCCGGCGAAGCCGGGCACCGTGCTGCAGGCGACGATCACCGAATCGACGCTGCTGCGCACGCCCGAGCAGTTCGGCAATATCCTGCTGAAGGTCAACCAGGACGGCTCGCAGGTCCGGCTGAAGGACGTCGGCCGCGCGGCGCTGGGTTCGGAGAACTACACGTTCGACACGAAGTACATGGGGCAGCCGACGGCCGGCCTTGGCATCCAGCTCGCGACCGGCGCGAACGCGCTGGCGACCGCGACCGCGCTGCGGGCGAAGATCGACGAACTGTCGAAATACTTCCCGCACGGTCTCGTCGTGCACTACCCGTATGACACGACGCCGTTCGTGCGCCTGTCGATCGAGGAAGTGGTCAAGACGCTGATCGAGGGCATCGTGCTCGTGTTCCTCGTGATGTACCTGTTCCTGCAGAACCTGCGGGCGACGATCATCCCGACGATCGCGGTGCCGGTCGTGCTGCTCGGCACGTTCGCGATCATGGGCCTCGCCGGCTTCTCGATCAACACGCTGTCGATGTTCGGCCTCGTGCTCGCGATCGGCCTGCTGGTGGACGATGCGATCGTGGTGGTCGAGAACGTCGAGCGCGTGATGGCCGAAGAGGGCTTGTCGCCGAAGGAGGCGACCCGCAAGGCGATGAGCCAGATCACCGGCGCACTCGTCGGCGTGGCGCTCGTGCTGTCGGCGGTGTTCGTGCCGGTCGCGTTCTCCGGCGGGTCGGTCGGCGCGATCTATCGTCAGTTCTCGCTGACGATCGTGTCGGCGATGGTGCTGTCGGTGCTGGTCGCGCTTATCCTGACGCCGGCATTGTGCGCGACGATCCTCAAGCCGATCCCGCAAGGGCATCACGAAGAGAAGAAGGGCTTCTTCGGCTGGTTCAACCGGACCTTCGACCGCAGCCGCGATCGCTACACGGGCGGCGTGAACCACGTGATTCGCCGCTCGGGCCGCTGGCTCGTGATCTACCTGGCCGTGTTCATCGCGGTCGGCGTGATGTTCGCGCGCCTGCCGAAGTCGTTCCTGCCCGATGAAGACCAGGGCTACATGTTCATGATCGTGCAGACGCCGTCGGGCTCCACGCAGGAAACCACCGGCAAGACGCTCGACAACATCAACACGTACCTGACGACCGCCGAGAAGGACGTGGTCGACTCGGTGTTCACGGTCAACGGCTTCAGCTTCGCGGGCCGCGGCCAGAACGCGGGCCTCGTGTTCGTGAAGCTGAAACCGTACGAGCACCGCCAGCGTTCGGACCAGAAGGTCCAGGCGCTGATCGGCCGGACCTTCGCGCACTATTCGACGTACAAGGACGCGATGGTGATCCCGTTCAACCCGCCGTCGATTCCCGAACTCGGCACGGCCGCCGGCTTCGACTTCGAGCTGACGGACAACGCCGGTCTCGGCCACGAAGCGTTGATGGCCGCGCGCGGCCAGCTGCTCGGAATGGCGTCGAAGGATCCTGCACTGGCGCTGGTCCGCCCGAACGGCCTGAACGACACACCGCAGTACAAGGTCGATATCGACCGCGAGAAGGCGAACGCGCTCGGCGTGACGGCCGCCGCGATCGACCAGACGTTCTCGATCGCGTGGGCATCGCAGTACGTGAACAACTTCCTCGATACCGACGGCCGGATCAAGAAGGTCTACGTGCAGTCGGACGCGCCGTTCCGGATGACGCCGGAAGACATGAACATCTGGTACGTGCGCAACAGCTCGGGCGGGATGGTGCCGTTCAGCGCGTTCTCGACCGGCCACTGGAGCTACGGCTCGCCGAAGCTCGAGCGTTACAACGGCGTGTCGTCGATCGAGATCCAGGGGCAGGCCGCGGAAGGCAAGTCGACCGGCCAGGCGATGGCCGCGATGGAAGCGCTCGCGAGCAAGCTGCCGGACGGCATCGGCTATTCGTGGACGGGCCTGTCGTTCCAGGAAATCCAGTCCGGTTCGCAGGCGCCGATCCTGTACGCGATCTCGATCCTCGTCGTGTTCCTGTGTCTCGCGGCGCTGTATGAAAGCTGGTCGATCCCGTTCTCGGTGATCATGGTCGTGCCGCTCGGCGTGGTCGGCGCGCTGCTCGCGACGATGCTGCGCGGCCTCGAGAACGACGTGTTCTTCCAGGTCGGCCTGCTGACTACCGTGGGCTTGTCGGCGAAGAACGCGATCCTGATCGTCGAGTTCGCGCGCGAGCTGCAGGCGAACGGGAACATGGGGCCGGTGCGGGCGGCGATCGAGGCGGCGCGCCTGCGGCTGCGTCCGATCCTGATGACGTCGCTCGCGTTCATGCTCGGCGTGCTGCCGCTCGCGATCAGCAACGGTGCGGGCTCGGCGAGCCAGCACGCGATCGGTACCGGCGTGATCGGCGGGATGATCACGGCGACGTTCCTCGCGATCTTCATGATTCCGATGTTCTTCGTGCGGGTTCGCGCGATCTTCAGCGGCGAGACGGAAAACGTCGACGACGCATGGCGTCTCGTGCAGGGCGACCTGCAGCGCGGTCACGACGACGCACACGATTCGAAGGGGCAGTAACGATGCAAAAACATGCTTTGACTGCAACGGTGGCGGCACTGGCTGCCGCGCTGTTCGCCACGGGCTGCACATTGGCGCCGCATTACAAGCGGCCCGACGCACCCGTCGCGCAGGCGTACCCGGCCGGCGGCGTCTATGCGACGCAGCCGGGTGCGGCCGGCGCGCGCAGCGCGAACGGCCAGGCGGCGACCGCCATCGGCTGGCGCGAATTCTTCGTCGATCCGCGCCTGCAGCGGCTGATCGAAATCGCACTGAGGAACAACCGCGACCTGCGCGTGTCGGTGCTGAACATCGAGGCGGCGCGCGCGCAGTACCAGATCACGCGCGCGGGCCTGTTCCCGACGCTCAGCGCGACGGGCACCGGCAATCGCCAGCGTCTGCCGAATGCGCTGACGTCGGTGCCGGGTCAGAACATCACGTCGACCTACAACGTCGGGCTGTCCGCTTCGTGGGAGCTCGACCTGTTCGGCCGCGTGCAGAGCCTGAAGGACCAGGCGCTCGCGCAGTACCTGTCGACCGCGTATGCGCGGCAGGCCTCCGAGATCTCGCTGGTGTCGCAGGTGGCTGACCAGTACCTGACGCTGCTGTCGACCGACGACCTGCTGAAGGTCACGGAAGACACGCTGAAGTCCGCGCAGGCGTCGTACAACCTGACGAAGCTGCAGTTCGACAACGGCACGGGCTCCGAGCTCGACCTGCGTCAGGCGCAGACGGTGGTCGAGCAGGCGCTCGCGAACCAGCAGGCGCAGGCACGTGCCCGCGCGCAGGCGCTGAATGCGCTGGTGCTGCTGATCGGCGAGCCGCTGCCGGACGACCTGCCGGCGGGCATGCCGCTCGACGCGCAGAACCTGCTGACGGACGTGCCGGCCGGGCTGCCGTCGGATCTGCTCACGCGCCGTCCGGACGTGATGCAGGCCGAGCAGACGCTGCTGGCCGCGAACGCGAACATCGGCGCGGCACGCGCGGCGTTCTTCCCGAAGATCTCGCTGACGGCCGCGTTCGGCACCGCGAGCCCGACGCTGGGTGGCCTGTTCAAGGCCGGCACGGCGGCGTGGTCGTTCGCGCCGAACATCGCGCTGCCGATCTTCGAGGGCGGGCAGAACATCGCGAACCTCGATCTCGCGCACGTGCAGAAGCGCATCGAGATCGCGAACTACGAGAAGGCGATCCAGTCGGCGTTCCGCGAAGTGTCGGACGGGCTGGCCGCACGCGGTACGTACGACCAGCAGATCGCGGCGCTGGAGCGCAACGAGCACGCGCAGCAGCGACGTTTCGATCTGTCGGACCTGCGCTACAAGAACGGTGTGGACAGCTACCTGTCGGTGCTGACCGCGCAGACGGATCTGTACTCGGCGCAGCAGACGCTGATCAGCGCGCGTCTGGCGCGCTGGACGAACCTGGTCGACCTGTACCGCGCACTGGGCGGCGGGTGGGTCCAGCGGGCCGGCGAGACGCCGCGCGCGCCGGATGCGCCGGTCGACTACGACAAGGCGGCCGCTCCGGCGGCGGCGTCGGCGGCAGCGGCGAACGGGTAAGCGCAGAGAAGGGCAGGCGCGGGAAACCGCGTTTGTCCGCCGAACCGGCAGTACGCAAAAACGAAAACGCCACGGACGCAAATCCGTGGCGTTTTCTTTGGCACGGCTGCCGGCGGGCAGCGGCGTGACGTTACTGCTGCTTCGTCCAGAGCGTACGGCCGAGGAACGTGAGCGTGCGATCCCAGGCCATTTGCGACCACACCGGATCGAATTGCGTGCCGGAGATGCGGCCGGGGCCGACGGCCGTTTCGTTCGCGAATGCATGGTGCGCGAGATAGCGATGGAATTCGAACCCGACCTTCGCATCGGTCAGCTTCTTCTCCAGCGCGTCGACCTGGTCGATCGCGAAGAACGCATCCTGCGTGGCCCAGTGACCCATCAGCGGCACCTTGAGCTTGGACGGATCGATGTAGTCGAGCGGCGGCATGCCGTACCACGTGACGCCCGCGTCCGCATCGGCGTACTGCAGCGACAGCAGCGTGAGGGCGCCGCCCATGCAGTAGCCCGTCACCGCGACACGCGGCGCAAGCGTCTTCAGGTACGTGACCGCGCCGGGGATGTCCTGCGACGCGGCGTCGCCGAAATCGAGCCCGGTCATCAGGTGGTGCGCTTCTTCTTCCTCGACGGTCGACTTGCCGCGATACAGGTCGGGCACGAGCGCGAAGTAACCGCAGCGCGCGAGTCGATCCGCGACGCCGCGGATCTGGTCGTTCAGCCCCCACCATTCCTGAATGACGACGACCGCGGGCGCGCCTTCGGTCCGTGCCGGCGTGGCGAGATAGCCCTGCAGTTCCTGGCCGTCCGGGCGGCGAAACGTGATCGTGGAACCGGATGTTTGAGACATGAAACCGCTCCTTTTCGAAAAATGCGCTGAGTGCGGCATCGGGCCGGCCGGCAGGCGTCGTGGTTCAGCCCGCGTGCGTTGCGGCCGGCGCCGACCACGCGGCCATTCTATGCGCAAACACCGGCGGCTTGCGTGAACGGGGCCGCGCGGCACGCAGCCGGTTCCGGGGCGCGGGCGCCCGCAAAGCAAAACACCCCGCCCCGATGAACGGGAGCGGGGTGTCGCGTGTGCCGCGCGTATCGGAATACGCGCGCGTCCGGCTTACTGGCCGAAATAGACGGAGTCGCGGGTGTCCTGCTTGACGGCGATCGCGCGGCCGGCACGCACGCCGGCGGCAGCTTGCGCGCCGTAACCGGTTTCATCGGCGTTCGTCACGCGGGCCTGTGCGGTCTGCAGCGCGCGCGGGTAATACTGATCGGAAACTTCGGGCTTGTAGCCGGCCTGTTCGAGCTGGACGAGTTCCGCACGGACCTGGGCACGCGTCAGCTGGTCCGACGGGTTCGATTGTGCGAATGCGCCGTACGAGGCGGACAGCGCGGTTGCGGCGACGACAGTGGTGATGAGCGACTTCATGATGACCTCCGGTTCTGTAGATTTCGCGCTTCGCTTGTTGCGTTCAGCGGTTGATTGCATCGTAGCGAGCGCGTTACCGGTCGGAAATACACGTTGCAGCGAATCATTATTGCAACTGGGTATACGATCCGCGTGAATGGCGGTTTCATCTGATGATTGGCGGTGCGCCGGAGGAGGGTTCCCTTTGCGTGGAGATATCGTCGATCGGTAGTCGGGTCGAGGTTGAGTGATTCAATCGCATTCCGAAATATTTTGGCATGGCCGACGCCACCGTTCGTTGCGCATCACGCAGCCGGGACCGCCTGCCGCTTCCGGTATTCGGCCGGTGTGATCCCGACATGCCGGGTGAACGACCGCCTGAGTGTGTCGACGTTCGCGAAGCCGCATTTCGCGGCGACCTGCTTCGGCGTGTCGTGCCCGTTCTCGAGCAACTGGCGCGCTGCCGAGATGCGCGTCGCCTCGACCCACGCGGCCGGCGTCATGCCGACTTCCGCGCGGAACAGCCGCGCGAAGTGGCGCGGGCTCATGCCCGCATGCTTCGCCAGCGCGGCAACCGAATGCTCGAGTTCCGGATGCGCGGCGATCCAGCGCTGGACTTCCTGCAGTACCGACCGCCCGGCGGGGCGCGCCTCGCCCTTGCGGCTGAACTGGAGTTGCCCGCCCGGGCGCTTGAAGAACATCACCAGTTGCGCGGCGACGCGCCGCGCGATCTCACGGCCGAGATCTTCCTCGACCAGCGCGAGCGCGAGATCGAGCCCGGCCGTGACGCCGGCGCCGGTGCGCAGCTTGCCGTCGCGCACGTACAGCGCATCGGCGTCGACGGCGAGCGACGGATAGGCTTCGGCGAGCGCGTCGGCGGCGGCCCAATGCGTGGTCAGGTGGCGTCCTTTCAGCAGGCCGGTGGCAGCGAGGATGAACGCGCCGGTGCAGATCGACCCGTAGCGCTTGCTCTGCACGGCCGCCGACCGCAGCCACGCGAGGACGTCGGTGCGCAGCACGATGCGGCCCGCGCTTGGCGCGCCGGCGACCAGCAGCGTGTCGATGCGTTCCGGGATGTCGGGGACGATCCAGTCGGGCAGCAACTGCGCACCGGATGAACTGCGGATCGGACCGGATTCGCTCGCGATGATCCGCAACGTATAGAACGGTTTTCCGCATTCGGCGTTCGCTTGTGCGAACACGTCGAGCGGTGCGGAGACATCGAGCAGTTGAACGCCCGGAACGGCGAAAATTCCCACGACCTTCGGCATGATCGGTTGCGTGCTGTGTCGAACGTGATGCGCAGCAGTATAGAGGTGCCGGTGGTGCAGGAGGCGGCTCGGTGGAGCCTGTTTCCGCTGTCTTTTCGGCCATGCGGGCACTACGTCCGTCCATCGCGCAAAATGGCAGGATCTGACGTAGTACGTCTATTGAAGACAGCTATCGGACTCCGGAGAATCGGGGGTGTTTTCAATGGAGGTCAATCATGACTGAGAACGTTGCAGGCATCACCATTCCCGATAGCCAGATGACGCGCGAGATCACCGAGCTCGTACGCGATACCGCGTCGCCGCTGCTGTTCCATCATTCGAGCCGCGTCTACTATTTCGCGGCGCTGGCAGGCCAGCGTCGCGGGCTCAAGTACGATCCCGAGCTGCTCTACTGCGGCTGCATGTTTCACGACATGGGGCTCACGCACAAGCACAGCAGCGCATGCGAGCGCTTCGAAGTGGACGGCGCCAATGCCGCCCGCGATTTCCTGAAGGGCAAGGGCATCTCGCAGCAGGACATCGACGTCGTGTGGACTTCGATCGCGCTGCACACCACGCCCGGCATTCCGCAGCACATGCATCCGGTGATCGCGCTCGTCACCGCGGGCGTCGAGATGGACGTGCTGGGCCTCACGTATCCGGAATACAGCGACGTCGAGCGCGAGGCCGTCGTCCGTGCGCATCCGCGTACGCCGCACTTCAAGGAAGACATTATCCAGGCGTTCTACGACGGGATCAGGCACAAGCCGGGCACGACGTTCGGCAACGTGAAGGCCGATGTGATCGCCGACAAGGATCCGCATTTCCATGCCGGAAATTTCTGCAGCGTGATCCGGTCGTCCGCGTGGGCAGGCTGATCGCTGCCGAAATCGCGCATGGTCCCCGGCATTGAGCGGGATCGTGCGTGCAACGTTCATCCCGACTCCGGCATTGTTCAGGAAGACGTCGATGCCGGATCGGGCAAGCGATCGAGAGCATGACCCCTGTGAACGGCGCACCGGCCGGCGGCAGACGCTGTTCGACGAGAAAGCGCGTCAGCTTGCCCGCGTGCCGAAGGAAATCCGGCAAAGGCACATCGATCACTGCACGAAGGCCGATTGGGCTTATCGGGTAGGCATCGCGGCGGCACGGGAGAGACTGGCGACCGACGCGAAATGAGCCGGACGAACCGGGCGATGCGGCGCAGGCTGCATCGCCCGGGGGCAGGGTAGCCGCCTATGGGAGTGCGGGCGGTTGCGCTGCCGGATATTCAATCGAGACGAGGGTTCCGATGGGTTCCACGCTTCACGACGTACCCGACAGCCCCTGTGTCGGCGTGTGCTCGACACTGTTCGACGATGTCTGCCGGGGATGCGGCCGTACGGCCGACGAGGTCTCGCGCTGGGTGTTCATGAGCGACGACGAGAAGCGGGCGATCTGGACGCGCATCCGGAGCGAGGATACGGCGATGCGTTTCAGTCGCGACGGTCGGTGAATCGCCAGGTCGTTCGCGCTGATCGACGGAGGTTCATTGAACGACGGCGAACGTCTGAATCGGCAGCCGCTGCGTTGCGCCCGCGCACGGTCGGTCTTTCGGGATGGCGCCATGTGCGCTGTCGAATGCGGACATGGCCGGCCGCAGCAAACGTTCTGATTCGGCCATGGCGTGCAGGTGCGGTTTAAATTGGTAAAAGATTTGTTACGTGACAACCGTAAGACACGCCAACGTACTTTATATACTGAATGATGGCTGCAACCCACCGAGGCGAATCTCCGATTCGCCACCCTCATAACCTGCTGCCAGACACGAGGGGGCATCTAACCGCCCTGGCGGACGGAGCATATCCGTCCGTTTCGCATGCCTCCGGCAAAACGCCTATAATGATTGGGCAAATTGCCGGAGAGAGGTCATGAGCACCATCGCTTTTCATCCTTCGGGTGTCGCGCATCCGCGTCAGGCCGAATTCACGATTCTCGAGCAGCTGCTGGCGATCCGCGTCCGGTCGGGCGCGGATCTGGCCGAGCTGGCGAGCGCGCGCGTCGACGTGTCGGTGATCGACCGGCTGTCGGAGCGCGGGCTGAAATCGGACGAGCTGGCCTTCATCATTCCCCGCCGCACGCTGAGCCATCGTCGCCAGGCGCACGAACGCCTGTCGCCGGAGGAGTCGGACAAGGCGATCCGACTCGCGCGCATCGTCGCGCAGGCGACGGCCACGTTCGGCGACCAGGACAAGGCGATGGCGTGGCTGCGCAACGCGCTCGAGCGCTTCGGCGGCCGCACGTCGCTCGACATGGCGAGCACCGAGCACGGCGCGCGGCTCGTCGAGGAAGTCCTCACGCAGATCGACGAGGGGTACTTCGCTTGACGACGCTGTGGCGGATCAGCAATTACGCCGATCTGAAGGGCATCGGCGGGTTGCGGGCCGGCGGGCGCTGGCACTTTGCCGGGCAGCCCGTCGTGTATCTCGCCGAGCATCCGGCGCTTGCCCTGCTTGAGACGCTCGTTCATTTCGAAATCGCCACCGTCGCGCAATTGCCGAGCGGCTACCAGTTGCTGCGTATCGAGGTACCTGATTCGGTGGACGTCGCCGAAATCGCGGAAGGCGACGCGCCGGACGACTGGCGAACGAACGTCGACTGGACCCGCAGCGCCGGCACCGAGTGGCTGCACACGCAGCCGAGCGCGCTGTTGCGCGTGCCGAGCGTCGTCGTGCCGCACGCGCACAACTTCCTGCTGAATCCGCTGCATCCGGTCGCGCCCGGGATCCGCATCGCGGAAGTCATGCAATCGCCGTACGACACGCGGATTCTGCGGCTCGTGCAGTCGAAGCCGGGCGAATAGCGCCGTTCCTGAAGAAACCGGGCGCGTGATCAGTGCTCGTGCGCAGCGCGACTCGCGGCTGCGTCTGGCGGCAGCGTCTGCCGGATGCGCGTGACCGTTCGCATGCTGACGAGACCGAGCATCGCACTCACATCGGCATGCGCGTGGCCGGCGAGCAACTGGCGGCGCGCATACGTATTGCGCAGCACGCGCGGGCTCATGTCGGTTGCGTGGAAGCCGATCGCGTTCAGCGCGTCGCGCACGACGAGCAGCAGGAACATGTCGTTCATCGCACCGCCGCTGCGCGGCGCGGGAAACAGCAGCGCCGATGCGGGCGTGCCCGCCGAACGCGCGCGCCATGCGGCGAGCGGCGCCAGCGAGAATGACGCGAGTTCGATCCGGCGCGCCGACCGCGCACGATCGCGCGGCACGGACAACGCCGCAGGCCGCGCGTCGAGATCGGGCGCGTCACATGTCGTCGCGCGAATCTCGGCCGACGTGATGCCGCTCGCGAGCAGCAGCGCGACGATCGCGCGATTCCGGCAGTCGGTTGGCGTGTCGTCCGGCCGAGGCTGGACATGGCGCTGGAGCGCGGCGTCGGCGTCGGGCGGCAGGTAGCACGGTTCAGGCTCGCCGTCCGGCCATGCAAGATCGCGTGTCGTCCGGCCGGCCGGATGAATCGTCCGTACGCCGGTGTCAACCAGATGCCGGCTCAGCCGGTCGATCAGCTTCGCATAGCGCACGCGCGTCGACGTGCCGGGTGCGCAGGTACGGTCGAGTTCCGCGAGAAACGCCGCGACGTGGTCGGGCCCGAACGTGGCCAGCGACACGCGGTGTGCGCTCAGGTGGCGCAGGAACCGTTCGAACATCGCGACGTGCTGCACGACCGAGCGCGGCGCGAACGGCCGGCGGCGGGCGCCGGTCGCGGCGGTTTCCTGCCACGCGCGAAACGCGCCGACGGGGTCGTGAATCCAGCGATTCGTGTCCATCCCCGATTTATAGCCGGACGCGGCGACGCCGGCAATCGTCCCCGGATGTCGGGCCGGCCGGTGCGCCGCAACCGGCGCGTCAGTGCGCGGGGCGCGTGTCGTCGATGCCGTCGTTGTTCATCGTCACGTACACGAGCACGAGCAGCAGCGTGATGAAGAAGCGGAATGCGTCCGGCACGCCGTTCCATTGCTTCGACATCCACATCCCGAACCATTCGCCGCCGACCGACATGAACGCGACCTGCCACGTGAGGAAGCCGAGCGTCAGGCCGGCGATCGCAAACGCCTTCGCCGAACGGAATCCCGCGTCGCCTGCACGCCGCGCACGCAGCAGCCGGACGCCGCCGATCCAGCACAGCACGGCCGTCAGCGTCTCCATCGAAATGATGCCGATGTAGCCGGCGTGATGGATCCACGGTGTGCCGATCGCGCGATACATGATCCCGTTGCCGGGGAAGGTGGTGTCCATCAGGAACACGTGGTGCACGAAGGCGAAATTCGTCGCATAGTCGGTAATGTTGCCGAACGCGACGAGCGACGCAAAGAAAGCCATGGCAAGCACCATGGCTGCCTTGGAAAGACGAACGATCATCATGGACTCCGAAATGAATGGGCAGGCGAAAGCGCGACCGCGCGGCAATGAGCCGGCGTTCGGGGCGATACCTGTGAAAGCGTGTCCGGCGAGGCCGGCGGGTTTGCGTGCGTGAGCACGGCGGCGCGGAGATCGGGACTGGAAAACCTGAAGCCGGTGCGGCGTCGAGGAGACGCACGCGCCGGCTGGATCGAGTGCCCGCGCCAGGAGGGAGCGGCGATTGTCGGTCGAACCGCAGGCGTCGTCAAGCGGGGCGCAGCGTGCGCGTGTTGCGTGCGGCAGTGCCTGCCGCGGCCGTTACGCGTCGTGCGAAGGCGCCGCAGCCGCGCGTGCTTGCGCTGGCCTGCCCAGTCGCGCGAGTGCGGCGAACGCCAGTTGTGTCGCAATGGCCGCGAGCGTGCCGGCCGCCATGCCGTTGCCGAGCACGATCTGCACGGGCGCGCCGAAATGGCGATACAGGTTCGGCACCAGGATCGGCGCGAGGCCGACCACGAGTGCAGCCGCGAGCGTGTACTGGTTGCCGCGCGCGTGCAGGTCGACGCTCGCGAGCAGCCGGATGCCCATCACGCCGATCATCGCGAACACAACCAGTGCGGTGCCGCCGACCACGGCGGCCGGAATCGCATACGCGAGCCGTGCGAGCGGCGCGAACAGCGCGACGACGATCAGGATCGCGCCGGCCGCGGCCGTCACGTAGCGCGAGCGCACGCCGGTCGTCTGCACGACGCCGATGTTTTCGGCGCTGGTCACGATCAGCGGCGTGCCGAACAGCGCGCCGGCCAGCGACGCGAGCGCGTCGCCGCGGATGGTCTTCGGCACGTCGCGCGGCAGCGAAATCGTCTTGCCGCAGGTCTCGCCGACGGCGACCGTCTGCGCGGTGGCCTCGGCCATCGAGATCGCGGTGAAGATCAGCAGCGGCAGCGCGGCCAGCACGTCGAAACGCGGCATCCCGAACGGCAGCCACACCGGATGCGTAAACAGCGGCCCGCGCCACACGTCGGCGAGCGCCGGCATCGCGTCGAGCGTCCAGCCGAGCGTCGCGCCGGCCACCAGGCCGATCAGCACCGCGAGGCGCCCGGCCGTGCCGCGAAACGCACCCGCGACGACAACGGTGGCGACGATCGTCGCCAGGGCGAGACCGAGCGCGCGCGGCTGCGCGAAGTCGGCCGAACCGGGCTGGCCGACGACGATCGTCGCGTAGATCCGGATCAGGTTGACCGACACGAGCAGCAGCATCGCGCCGACGACGATGCGCGGAAAGAGCCGCAGGCAGCGTGTGAAGACGGGCAGCAGCACCCAGTAGAACGCGCTGGCGAGCAGGGCCGCGCCGGTCGCGGTGGGTAGCCCCGATTGCGCGGCGATGCCCGCGAACAGCATCGTCGTGGCGCCGCCGGGCACCATCACGAACGGCATGCGCGCGCCGATCGGGCCGGCGCCGAGCGATTGCACCAGCGTCCCGATGCCGCATGCGAAGAACGTCGCGCCGATCAGCTGGACCGTCAGGTCGGCCGGCAGCGCGAGGACCTTTGCGATCAGGAAGACGGCCGTGATCGGCGATGCGGCCATCGACAGCACGTGCTGCAGCCCGAACAGCGCGAGCTGCCATGCGGGCAGCCGGACGTCGACGGGCGGGGAGATCGGATCGTGCGACACGGCAGGCCCCTCGGAAGCGAACGGCGAAAACGGCCGGAAACCGGCGGCGAACGGAATGTCAGGTCCGCAGCCACGGCAACTGCGCGGCGCTGTAGCGGAACGTCTGGAACACGCTGTTCAATTGGCCGGGGCCGGTCTTGCGCGCGGCTTCGTCCGGGTATTCGGCGAACCACGGGATCACGTATTCCCACACGACCTCGCCGTCAGGCGTCACCTCGAACAGCCGGCCCGTCGACGATTCGGTGACGTGCGTGTTGCCGTTCGGCAAGCGCTGCGCATTGCCCATGAACGGCGTGTAGAACAGGTTCACGACGTCGTCGGCATACGACCACACGACACGTTGCGTCGCCGGATCGATTTCGACGACGCGCGAGAACACGACATGCGCGCCGTGGCGGAAATTGCCGTTGTCGAATGCGAGGATGTTGCCGTTCGCGAGCGGCACCGGCGCATGCTGGTGCGACACGACGTCCGGCCCGATCCGCAGGTCGACGCGGCCGGTTTCACGGTTCACGGCGATGATTCCCGACGTCGTGCGCAGGCTCATCAGCACGCGGCCGTTCGCATCGACCGCCAGGCCGTTGACGAGCGGCCAGTGATAGCGGCCGAAGCCTGCCGCGATCGGGAAATCCTCGGGCCGCAGATGGTCGCGTGCGTGCCATTCCCAGACGATCTGGCCGGCGCGGTTCACTTCGCGGATCACGTCCGCATACATCACCTCGTCGTCGCCATGCGCCGTGCCGCCCGGCACGCGCTGCGCGAACGCCGCGTCGACCGGTTCGCACGCGGCGTAGAGCAGGTTGCCGTTCGGCAGCCACTGCGCGTCGTGGTGATGCGCGGGATCCTCGTAGCGCCACACGGTTTCGCCTTGCGGCGTGACCTCGTAGAAGTCGCCGCCGTGCCACATCGACCACGGCGCGTAGCGCGACTCGGAGCGCGGATGATTGCCGTTGTAGCCGAGGTTGCCGTTCGCGAGGATGACCGCGTGGCGGCCGGGGCGCACGGGCATTTTCCACTGGTGCGCGACTTCGCCGTCGATGCCGACGAGGTAGACGTTGCCGTCGGCCGTTTGCGGCGCGATGAGCGTATAGCCGCCCGCGGACAGCGCGGGATCGTGGGCGATGAGGCCGACGCCTCGGCGGCGCTGGGTAATCTGGTCGACGGTCGTCACTGCGGTCTCCATTCGAATCGGATGCGGGGATGCAGCGAAATCTAGACGATTCTGCGTGTCGGTAAAATCGGATTATTCTTGACGGCCTGTTCGGAAAAA
The DNA here is from genome assembly GCF_984667975.1 of Burkholderia pulmonis. Taxonomy (NCBI): domain Bacteria; kingdom Pseudomonadati; phylum Pseudomonadota; class Betaproteobacteria; order Burkholderiales; family Burkholderiaceae; genus Burkholderia; species Burkholderia pulmonis. Next base: position 1,244,836 of record NZ_OZ480188.1, on the reverse strand, counting down.
TCTAACGGTACCCCCATGCGTTCGATATCGCAGACATTCCGCTGTTTCGACGAAGTCGCGAGGCGCGGCTCGCTTCGCAAGGCGGCCGACGCGCTGCACCTGACCGCCGCGGCGGTGCACCAGCAGATCCGCAATCTCGAGGAGCAGGTCGGCGTGCCGCTGTTCGACCGGCTGCCGCGCGGCATGCAACTGACGCTCGCCGGCGAAATCGTGATCGCGGCGGTGCGTCGCGGCCAGCGCGACTTCGACAACGCGCTGACGCAGGTCGAGGATCTGCGCGCGCTGCGGCGCGGGCACGTGAATCTCGCGGTGCCCGCGTCGACCGCGGAGAAGCTCGTGCCCGACGCGATCCTCGCCGCGATGCAGCGCTACCCGGGCGTCACGTACAGCGTGCGCTCGGGAAACGGCGAGAACATCGTGCGCTGGGTCGAGACGGGCGAGGTCGACATCGGCTACGCACTGCGCCGGCGCACGGCGGCGGGTGTCGTCGAGGTGCGTGCGTTCGCGCAGCCGTTGGGCGTTGTTACGGCTCCCGGCCATCCGCTGGCGCTGGCGGGCGGCAAGGTGCGGATGCGCGACTGCTTCGCGCACCCGTTGATCCTGATGACACCCGACACGGAGCTGCGCGCGATGTTCGACCAGATCGATGCGCGGCAGCCGCGCAACGTACGGCCGCTGGTCGAGACGGGCTCGGTGTCGATGGTGCGGCGTCTCACGGCCGAAGGCGCCGGCATCGGCTTCCTGATCGCGGAGAACGTCGCGGACGACGTGGCCGCCGGGCGGCTCGCGTGGACGCCGCTCGCCGATGCGGGCGCGCGCTCGTTCAGTTGCATCTACCAGCGTGCGGACATGAGCGCGACCGTCGCGATGACGATGTTTCTCGAGTTCTTTTCGGAAGCGATCGAAGCGATGGAGCATGGCTTCGCGACCGATGGTCGGGCGACCGGCAAGCGTCGCCGCGTGACGAAATAACGAAGGGACGATCTCACCCGCGTGCAGGCATTGCGATGCGATGCAGCATGCGAATCCGCATGCCGGTTCGGTGACGTTGCGCACGCAACGTCCGGTTGCATTACGTCATTCCCTTATTGCGGAATGAATTTTGTTCATGGGACTATCGAACGCGTTGCCCGTGCACCGAGGGGGTCTCAGGCAACGCGATGTCCATCGCAACGACCTACAAGAACATCGGCAGACAATGAACAGAACAGCGATCTTTCCGTACGCGCCCGCGTTGCTCGCGGCCGCCCTGTTGACCGCATGCGGCGGCGACGTCGAGAACGAAGCGGCCCGCACGACGACACCTTCCACCGATGCGAGCTGCCTCGCCGTCGACAACAGCGGCGCGACGGTCGTGGTCGGCTCGAACCAGCCGGGCGATCCGTCGCTGCCGGAAGCGTCGTCGGGCTATCGCACCGGGATGAAGCCCGTCTATGCGAAAACCTACCTGGTGGCCACGTCGAACGCGTACGCGAGCGCGGCCGGTTGCGCGGTGCTGAAGAAGGGCGGCACGGCTGCCGATGCAGCGGTCGCCGTGCAGGCCGTGCTCGGCCTGACGGTGCCCGAGGCGACGGGCCTCGGGTCGGGCGGCGTGCTGCTCTACTACGACGCGCGCAGCAAGACGGTGCAGGCGTACGACGGCCGCGAAACCGCGCCGGCCGCCGCGACGGAGAACTACCTGCGTTACGTCGACGATGCGACCGATCAATCGGCGCCGCTGCCGAATGCGCGTGCGAGCGGCCGTTCGATCGGCACGATCGGCGTGCCGCGGCTCATCGAGGCGCTGCAGCAGGATCACGGCCGCCTGCCGTGGCAGAACCTGTTCGGCGACGCGATCACGCTCGCGACCAACGGCTTCCCGATCGGCGGCCGGCTCGCCGACGCGATCGCGTCGAACGCGTCGAACCTGAAGCGTGACCCCGAGGCCGCCGCCTACTTCCTGAACGCCGACGGTTCGCCGAAGACGCTCGGCACCGTGCTGAAGAACCCGGCCTACGCGCATACGCTGACGCTGATGGCGCAGTCGGGCGCGAATGCGCTGTACACGGGGCAGATCGCGCAGGACATCGTCGCGAAGATCGCGGCAACGAAGGGTGCGGACGGCTCGACGCTCACGCCGGGCAAGACGACCGTCGCGGATCTGGCCGCGTATCAGGCGAAGCGCCGCGATCCCGTATGCACGACCTATCGCAGCTACTGGGTCTGCGGGATGCCGCCGCCGTCGTCGGGCGGCATCGCGGTCGCATCGGCGCTCGGCATTCTCGAGAACTACGACCTGAAGTCGCTGAAGCCGACGGCGATCGATCTCGAAGGCGGCAAGCCGACCGTCGCGGGCGTGCACCTCGTCACCGAGGCCGAACGGCTCGCGTATGCCGACCGCGACAAGTACGTGGCCGATACGGATTTCGTGCCGCTGCCGGGCGGCACCTGGAACACGCTGCTGAACAAGCCTTACCTGAAATCGCGTGCGGCGCTGATCGACACGACCAGGAGCATGGGCACCGCGCAGCCGGGCAACCTCGGGTCGGTGCCGCTCGGCGTCGACACGACGCTGATCGAGCACGGCACGAACCAGTTCACGATCGTGGACGGCGACGGCAACGTGCTGAGCGCGACGACGACGGTCGAGTCGAGCATGGGCTCGTTCCACATGACCAACGGCTTCCTGCTGAACAACCAGCTGACCGATTTCTCCGCGAACCCGGTCGACACCTCCGGCAATCCGGTGGCGAACCGGCTGCAGCCGGGCAAGCGGCCGCGCAGCTCGATGGCGCCGACGATCGTGTTCGGGCAGGCCGCCGACGGTTCGCGCGGCGACTTCGTGATGGCGACCGGTTCGCCGGGAGGCGGCACGATTCCGCAGTACGTGGTCAAGACGCTCGTCGGCGCGCTCGACTGGGGGCTCGACGCGCAGCAGTCCGCGGGGCTCGTCGATTTCGGCGCGAGCAACAGCCCGACGACCACGATCGGCGGCGAGCATCCGAACGTCAACACGGCGAACAACGGCGCGAACGATCCGCTGATCACGGGGCTGCTCGCGCTCGGGCACAAGGTGTCGACGTCCGCGCAGGCGAGCGGCGTCAACACGGTGATGCGCGTGTCGGTCGGCCAGTCGCCCGCGTTGCAGGGCGGCACCGATCCGCGTCGCGAAGGCGTCGTACTCGGCGATACGTTCCGCCCGTAACCGGACGGAACACGCACGGCCCCGATGTGCCGACGGGCAGTCGGGGCCGTATTTCTGAAGGGGCTGCGATGAAGAACGCACATCTGCTCGAGCTGGACGCCGCACTGTCGGCGCCGGGTTTTTTCGATTTCCTCGGCGACGTCGATTGCGACGACGCGCTGGACAGTCGCGATGCCGAGCCGTTCGATACGCAGTGGATGGCGGCATTCGATGCGATCGACGGCGATCCGGCCGCGGCGATCGACAAGCCGGCCGTGGACGCGCTGCGGGAAAAGGCGTTCAAGCTTGCGTTCGGCGCATCGGGCAACGCCGGCGTGGCGGCATGCGTGTCCGACGACATCGAACTGATTGCAAGGAGCAGGCTGTCGGGCAGTGTTGACGGCTGGCCTGAACGCATCCTTTGGAATGCTTATAAAGACGGCCGGTTTCCCTGCTAACCGCTTCACCCTGTGCGTCTTTCCCGATACGTGTCGATCGGGCCAACCTAGATCGCGGCGCGGCCCGTGCCCATGCCAACGGGTTCGCACGGGTTCACCATCAAATCCGTGATCGATTCCGCCGCCAGCCTCCGATTGTCAAACAGTGTGAGTCAATCGTCAGCATTTGCAACGGAAGTAACAGTCCCCGCAATTCGATCGTTTTGCACGCCGGCGTCGCTACATTAGCTCCACCTGCCGCACGTCGCGGCAAGGCATGCGACAAGCCGCACGAAGGCGGCCCGCAGCAACAACGTCTTTGGGGAGAATGACCATGAACAAGATCCATACGATTCTGCTGGGTGCCGCTCTGACGGCGATGGCGACTTCGGCTGCATTTGCCCAGACGGCCCAGACCGGCGCCCAGGGTTCCGCAGGCGTCGGCGCTCAGGTCCAGACGCCGCTGCTCGGCGGCGGCGCGGGCGTGCAGGCGGGTGCCGGCGCGAACGCGGCCGGTTCGGGTTCGGGCGCAGGCAACGCCGTTGGCGGCGCGCTGGGCGGCGTCGGCAAGACGGTCGGTGGTGCGACGCACGCGGTCGGCTCGGCCGCCGGCACGGCGAAGGATGCGGCGGCATCGGCCGCCCACTCGACGAAGTCGCACGTGAAGCACGTCGCAGGCTCGGCGAAGAGCCATGCACAGGGCGCCGTGTCGACGGCGGGCGACGTCGCGGGTGGCGCGAAGGCGAAGGCCGGCGCAGCGCTCGAAGGCGCGACGAACCCGGTGCAGGGCGGCGCATCGGTCGGCCTGAAGGGTTCCGCGTCGGCACAAGGCGGCGCGCTGTAAGCAGCACGCATTCCGCCACGGCCCGGCCTGCTTCGATGCAGGCCGGGCTTTTTCATGGGTGCGTGACCCCTGCCCAATGCCCGCGCGCCATGCTTAAATAGCAGCGCTCCCGGTCGCCGGGCTGCCGCACCGGCAGCGCCGGCCGGTCCGGCCAGCATGTCCGATCGATACCGTGACGACAGACGACACAAAAACACCGTTCCGGCCCGCCCGGCCCGGTCCGATAACATTCCGAGGCATCACGTCATGACCATCCTGTTCCGTCTTCTCGCGCTCGCCTGCGCGCTCTGGCTGGCCGCCTGCGCGTCGCCGCCTCCGCCGTCCGCCAGTACCGCCGCGTCCGCCCCCGCACCCGCACCCGACGCCAGCGAACGCCGCGGGCTCGGTACCGCGTGGGGCGAATCGGTGCGATCCGAAACCAGTCAGGTCGCCTTCGAGCGCGCGGATCCGGCGAAGCCGACCGATCTCGCGTCGGTCTACTACAACGACGTGCTGCCAGGCCATCTTCCCGCGTCGCAAGTGCGCCGGCTGCCGATCCGCGTCGCGCTCGCGAACGGCGACATCGCGCTGTCGTTTACCGACGAAAAAGGCGCACCGCTGCGTCTCGCGCGCAGCAACGGCCGCTGGCACATGGCCGGTGTCGAGGGTTCGCGCTACATGATCGTGCTGCGCAACCAGGGGCGCCGTACGTTCGAAGTCGTGTCGACGGTCGACGGGCTCGACGTGCTGTCGGGGCGTCCGGGCAGCTACACGAACGGCGGCTACGTGCTGTATCCGGGCCGTACGCTGACGATCGAGGGCTTCCGCAAGAGCCGCGACGAAGTCGCCGCGTTCCGCTTTGCCGCGGTGCCCGACAGTTATGTCGCGAACTCGAAGTACGGCGATGCCGCGAACGTCGGCGTGATCGGCGTCGCGCTGTTCGCGCAGAAGGAGAACGACGAGGAGGCGCTGCGCCGCAACGCGAACCCGTTCCCCGGCAACGACAACGGCTTTGCGCCGCCGCCCGTCCCGCGCGGCGAGTGACGGCCGGTAGCCGTGCGCCCGCGTGCATGACGATGCACGCGGGGCGAGCCTGCGCGAGTTCCGAAACCCGGTCAACGTCGTTTCGACCCAGTTTGGATTGACCGGATCCGTCACGCCATCGCCCTGTCCGGCAATCGCGTGGTGCAACGCCGGCCGGCATCGACGTCCGCCGACGCATCTCGTACACACTGGCCGCGATGCAGCGTGACGATCGTTTCGCGAATGGCCCGTGTGCAGGCGACGGGGTTCTGCGGTCCCGCGATCGGGCTGCGGCACAATGGCGGTTCGATTCCATTTCGCGTGCGGCCCGACCATCCGGACCGACGGAGAACCTCATGTCGTTACCCGCTTTCAGGTACCATCCCGACCCGCTCGCAACCGGCAGCGTGATCCGCTCGGACGTGCGGTGCGTATGCTGCGGCGATGCGCGCGGATACGTGTACGCCGGCCCGGTGTATGCGGTCGACGAGTACGAGCAGTGCATCTGCCCGTGGTGCATCGCCGACGGCACGGCACATGCGCGGCTCGACGCCAGCTTCACGGACACGTACGGCATTGGCGGCGGTGAATGGGACGAAGTGCCCGAAGCGGTTGTCGACGAGATCGCGTATCGCACGCCGGGCTTCCAGGGCTGGCAGCAGGAACGGTGGTGGACGCATTGCGGCGACGGCGCACAGTTCGTCGGCCGCGCGGGCGCCGGTGAACTGACGGCGCTCGGCCCGCAGGCCGTCGACGCGATCCGCGCTTCGACCGGGCTCGACGACGGCGCCGAGTGGGAACACTTTTTCGCGGCGCTCGACAAGGACGGCTCGCCGACCGCGTACGTATTTCGCTGCATTCATTGCGGCGAGCCCGGCGGCTATCAGGATTGCGATTGACGATCGGGCCTGCCCGAGCGGCATCACCCTTTCGTCATGAAACAGAGGAATCTTCGTGAAGTTCATCCACGCGGCAGACATTCATCTTGACAGCCCGTTGCACGGCCTGAGCGCGTATCCCGACGCGCCGGCCGCGCAGTTGCGCAACGCGTCGCGCGAGGCGCTGCGGCAACTCGTGGATCGGGCGATCGAAGAGGAAGTCGCGTTTCTCGTGATCGCCGGCGACCTGTACGACGGCGACTGGAAGGACCACAACACGGGCATCTTCTTCGGCCAGCAGATGGGCCGCCTGCGCAAGGCCGGCATCCGCGCGTTCGTGCTCGGCGGCAACCACGATGCCGAAAGCGAGATGACGAAGAAGCTGACGCTGCCCGACAACGTCACCGTGTTCGGCCACCGCAAGCCGGAAACCTTCACGCTGCCGGGATTCGATGTCGCATTGCACGGGCAGAGCTTCAAGGACAAGGCGGTCGTCGACAATCTCGCGATCGGCTATCCGGACCCGGTGCCCGGGCACTACAACATCGGCGTGCTGCATACGGCGCTGGAAGGTTATGCGGCGCATGCGAACTATGCGCCGTGTTCGCTGGCCGAGCTGCACGCGAAAGGCTACGACTACTGGGCGCTCGGCCACGTGCACGAATTCCAGCAATGGACGGGGCCGTCCACCGTCGTGTTTCCCGGCAACCTGCAGGGGCGCCACATCCGCGAGACGGGCCGCCGCGGCGCGGTGCTCGTGACGGTCGAGCAAGGCCGCACGGAGGTCGAGCGCCTGTATCTCGACGTGTTGCGCTGGGAAGCCGTGTCGGTCGATGCGTCGGATTGCCTGTCGGTTGCCGATCTGTCGAGAAAGATCGGCCAGTCGCTGGAAGCGCTGCTGGCCGTCGACGGTCACGTGCCGCGCGCGGTGCGCGTGACGGTCACGGGGCGCACGCCCGCGCACGGGCTCTTTTTCGGCCGCGCGCCCCAGTTGCGCGCGGAGGTGCTGAACCAGATCGGGATCATCGGCAACGAGCTGCTTTGGCTCGAGAAGGTCCGGCTCGAAACGTCGGCCGCCGATCATCAGCCGGGCGAGAGCGAACAGCTCGAGGCGCTGGAGGACCTGAAGCAGATCCTGGCCGACGCCGCGCACGATCCGGATTTCCTCGCACTGCTCGAACGCGACCTGAAGCCGTTCGTCGGCAAGGTTCGCAGCGACGTGAAGGAGGAAGTGCCGTTGCTGGCGATGGCGCGCGCAGGCGAGCTGACGGCGCTGGTCGAACAGGTCGGGCCCGCGTTGCTCGCGCGGCTGGCGAAGGGGGAGTAAGCGATGCGCATCAGCCAGCTCGATCTGATCAAGTACGGCAAGTTCACCGACGAGACGTTGCGGTTTCCGTCGGCCGGCGAGGATTTCCACGTGATCGTCGGGCCGAACGAGGCCGGCAAGTCGACGATCCGCACGGCCGTGTCCGAGTTGCTGTTCGGGATGAAGCTGCAGACGCCGCTCGATTTCCTGCACAGCACGCCTGAACTGCGGATCGGCGGCGTGCTGGAAAGCGGCGCGGCCGAACTCGCGTTTCATCGTGCGCGGGGGCGGAGTCCGTTGCGCACGTCCGCCGACGACAAGCTGCCCGACGACTACCTCGCGGCCATCCTCGACGGCGCGACCCGCGAATTCTTCGAGCAGATGTTCGGGCTCGACCACGGGCGGCTGGTCGATGGCGGCCGGAGCATTCTCGACGCATCCGACAAGCTTGGCCAGGTGCTGTTCGAATCGGCCGCCGGCGTCGGCAGTCTCGGGCCGGTGCGCGAGGAGCTCGACGCGCGTTCGCTCGAACTGTGGGCGCCGCGTCGGAGCGGCAGCGCGTTTGCGCTGGCTGAAACGTCGTTCAACGAAGCGGTGACCGAGCTGAAGACGGTCCAGGTGCGCACGCGCGACTGGGTCGATCGCAAGGACGCGCGTGAAGCGGTCGAGCAGCGTCTCGAGCAGGCGCGCACGGAGCTGCGCCGGCTCGAGACGCTGCGCTCGAAGCTCGAGCGCGTGCGGCGGCTTGCGCCGTACCTGAAGGAGCTGACGGTCAAGGACGCGGCGCTGGCCGAACTCGGCGCGGTCGTCGAGTTGCCGCCCACCGCGTATGCGGATCTGCTGAAGGCGCAGGGCGATCTCGCTGCCGAGCAGAAGGTGCTCGAAGAGCGACGTGCCGACCTGCTCGCGAAGCAGCAGGCGCGCGCTGCGATTGACGCGGACGCCGACACGCTGGCGCTCGAAGCCGATATCGAAGCGCTCGACCGGCTGCGCGGCACGTGCATGAATCACCCGCAGGATTTGCTGCTGCTCGGCGCGAACGTCGAGCGGCACCTGTCGGGCGCGTTGTCGGCGGCCGCCCAGCTCGGCTGGCCGGGCGACGAAGCGTCGCTGCGCACGGCGTTGCCGACGGCGCTGTCGCTGAAGACCGTCGAGAACCTGTTACGCGAGCACGGCGCGCTCCACCAGGCGCTTGCCGGCGCGCGCGAATCGCTCGACGAACGCACGCGCGAGCTTGCGCAGGCCCGGGAGCAACAGGCGCGCCTGTCGACCGTCGACGTGCCCGAAGCGTTGCGCGCGGCGCTGGCCGACGCGCAAGGGTTTCGCAACAGCGGCCAGCGCGAGCAGGCGCTGGAGCACGAAATCGCCGCGGCCGAACGCACGTTGTCCGGCGCGCTCGATGCGCTCGGCCAGTGGCGCATGCCGGTCGACGCGCTGCGCGCGCTCGACGTGCCGTCGCCGGCGCGGCTCGGTGCATTGCTCAAGGAAGACAGCGAACGTGCAAGCACGGCTGCTGCGGCACGCGACGCGCGGGACGGCGCGCTCGAAGAGCTCGAACGGCTCGCGTTGCAGGAGAGGCATTTCACGGAGAATCACAAGGTCGTCACGACGGCCGACGTGCTGGCGGCGCGGGTGCGTCGCGACGGCGCGTGGGGCGACATCCGCGGCGGGGCCGTCGATCTCGCGACGGGCGCGCCGGCGCTCGACGATGCGATTCGCCTTGCCGACGAACTCGTCGATGCGCAGCTCGGCGCGACGCAGGCAGCGGCGACGCTGCAATCGCTGCGTCAACAGGTCGAATCCGCGCGTGCGGGCGTGACACGCAGGCAGGCCGCGCTGGACGAGCGCGTGCGGGAGCTGGCCGCGCATCGCGACGCGTGGGCCGCGCTCGCGGCGGCGGCCGCCGTGCCCGGCATGCCGCTGGCGGCGATGGGCGACTGGCTCGCGAAGCGCGACACGGTGTTCGCCGCGCAGGCTGATCTCGACCGTCAATGCCGCGAATTCGACACGGTTCGTGCGGCACGGGCCGGCGCGGAAGCCGCGCTGCGCACGGCACTCCTTGCAGTATCGCGAGGCGGCGTGTCGGACGGGCTGGCCGCGCTCGTCGCCGTCGCCGAGACTTTCGTGCAATCGGCCGAGAAAGCGGCCGCGCAGAAAGACAGCCTCGACGATCGCGCGCGGGAAGCCGAGCGAGGATGCGCGACGGCGCAGTCGCGGGCCGGCCATGCGCAGACGGCCTACGATGCATGGCTGGCGCAATGGCGCGACGCGCTGGCCGACGCGAAACTGTCCGCGAGCGCGACGACGCTGGCCGCGGCGGAAGGTGCGCTCGCGCTCGCGAATGCGGTGACGGCCGAACTGGCCGATGCCGACGCGCCGCGCAACCGGATCGCCGCGATCCGTGCGGAGCTGGCCGCACTCGAGGCCGGCGCGCGGCGGCTTGCCGAAGCGCTCGCACCGGAAGGGCTGGCAAGCGGCGACTGGCCGGATGTGGCGCGCCGGCTGACGATGCGTCTCGCGGCCGCGAAGGAAACGGCGCGTGCGATCGGTCGCGCCGACGAGGCCGTGCGGCAGGCCGACGGCAAGGTCGCGGATGCGGCCGCCGCGGTAGCCGGTGCCGACGCACGCATCCACCCGCTGCTGCAACTGGCCGGCGTCGCGTCGATCGATGCGGCACTGCCGCTCGCCGAGCGCTCGGATCGCCAGCGCCAGCTTCGGCAGGCGGTCGATGCCGCGCACGAGGCACTGGTGCGCGACGGCGACGGGCTGTCGCGGTCCGCCGTCGAAGCCGAAGTCGCGGAACAGGACATTGTCGACGTGCCGGCGCATCTCGAAGCGGTGAAGCAGTCGCTGGGCGACGTCGGCAAGCGGTTGAACGAGCTGTCGCAGCAGCAGGTCGTGGCCGACCAGGCATTCGGTGCGATCGACGGCCAGGCGAGTGCGGCCGTTGCCGAGTCGAAGCGGCAGGAGGCGCTGGCGGCGATGGGCGATGCGGCCGAACAGTATCTGGAGGCGGCGACGGCGAGCCGCTTGCTGAAGTGGGCGACGGATCGCTACCGCGACCAGAAGCAGGGGCCGATGCTCAGGCGCGCCGGCGAGATCTTCGCGGGGCTCACGCTGGGCGAATTCGCGAAGCTGACCGTCGATACCGAACGGACGCCGCCCGCACTTTATGCAAGGCGCACGAAGGGCGCGTCGGTCGAAGTCGCGGGCTTGAGCGAAGGCACGCGCGACCAGCTGTTCCTCGCGCTGCGGATCGCGGCGCTCGAGTTGCAGCTCGGCAGCCGGACGGCGCTGCCGTTCGTTGCCGACGACCTGTTCATCAATTTCGACGACGCGCGCGCGAAGGCTGGGCTCGATGCGCTGCGCGATCTGTCGACGCGAACCCAGGTGCTGTTCCTGACGCACCACGACCACCTGCTGCCGCTCGTGAGGGACGTATTCGGCGCGCGGGTCAACGTGGTCGAGTTGCAGCGCGCGCCCGCCGGCGCGTGATGCGGGGTGCGCCGGGATGCCGGCGCAAGGGCAGGGTCATCGCGTACAGGTAGTATGAGCGGTTCCGAAACGCACGCGGCCGGTTCAACCGGTCGCGGGTCTGGCCACACGAGGGGTAAACATGAAAAAGCTGGTAGCCGCCATCGCGTTCGCGGCGGACAAGCATCGCAATCAGCGGCGCAAGGATGAAGAGGCGTCGCCGTACATCAATCATCCGATCGCGCTCGCCGACGTACTGGCCAACGAAGCGGGCGTCGAGGACGAACGCGTGATCGTCGCGGCCGTGCTGCACGACACGGTCGAGGATACGGAGACGACCGAGCAGGAGTTGCTGCGGCTGTTCGGCAAGGATGTGGCGGACATCGTGATGGAGGTGACCGACGACAAGTCGTTGCCGAAGGACGAACGCAAGCGCATGCAGATCGAGCATGCGGCCTCCATCAGCCGGCGCGCGAAGCTCGTGAAGCTGGCCGACAAGATCTGCAACCTGCGCGACATTGCACGGCATCCGCCCGCGGACTGGCCGCTCGAGCGCAAGCAGGCGTACTTCGACTGGGCGAAGTCGGTCGTCGATCAACTGCGCGGCGTGCATCCCGGCCTCGAGGCGATCTTCGACACCGCGTATGCCGCGCGGCCGGCAGACTGAGATTCAGGCATGGCATCGGCCCGATCGGTCGGATCTGCCGTGCGGCACTCGGCTGCCGTGGCGGGCGTCGATGTCGGTGGCGACAGGAAGCTGTGCGATCTCGTGATCCTGCGCGAGTCGACGGTCGTCTGTCGCGAAGCGCGGATCGCACCCGAGGCGGTGCCCGCACTATGTATGGCCCATGACGTCGTGGCCGTCGGCGTCGACGCCCCGAGCCTGTGGTGGACAGGCGTCGGCCGCCGGGCCGCCGAACAGGCGCTCGCGCGTGAGCGGATCTCGTGCTTTCCGACGCCGTCGCGGGAGCAGGCCGTTGCAAGCACGTCGGGCTTCTTCGACTGGATGTTCATGGGGGAGCGCGTCTACCGTGCACTCGCGGATGCCTATCCGTTGCTGACCGATGCGCACTATGCCGGCGGTCGCGCGAGTTTCGAAACCTATCCGTACGCGATTACCTGCGCGATGCTGGGCAAAACCGTTGCGTCGGCGAAGCTGAAGCGGACGCAGCGCCTGAAATTGCTGGAGCGGCTGGGGATCGACGTGTCGACGCTGCGCTCCGTCGATGCGCGAGACGCGACGCTTTGCGCGTTGACCGCCCAATACGTGATCGACGGGAACGCGCATGCATATGGCGATGCGGAGGGCGGCTATATCCGCGTGCCGATCGTCAGCGAGACGATCGTGCTCGATGCGCCGTAGTTGGGACGTTCGGCTCCGGGCGGACGGTGATCGCAGGAAAGCTGCCGTGTTCAGGTGAGCTTTTGCGGGAGCGATGCGGCGGGTGTTGCGATGAAGGTGCCGGTCAGTGGTGGCCGGCACGGATCAGGTCTGGCGGGTGCACGCGACGTGAAGCCGGTGCACCGTGCGATCCGGTTGGCGGGGTTCAGTCTTCGAGGATGGATTTCGGCACGCTGGACAGATCGCAGGCTTGTGCCTGATCTAAGTAGTCTTCCGCATCGTCGATCATCACGACCGCGACGTCGATCAACTCGTCGAGCCGTTGCAGCAGCGATTCACGCCACTCGATGTCTTCGTCGCGCTCGGGCGTCTTGTCCAGTTGCTCGATGATCGAGTCGGCCGTCTGCAGGAACGGGATGGCCTGCTGATAGTTTTCGATCGATACCATCGCCGCGTTGCGTGCGCCGACGAGGCGCTCGCGATGCTCGTCCGCCAGTTCCGACTCGCCGCTGATGCGCGGCAATACATCCGAGATGCGCTGAAGAAGCGGCGGCGCTTGCTCTTCCAACAGGGTGGCGCGCTCGCGCAGCGCTGCATATTCGTCGCGAAGATCGGCGTCGCCGGATTGAGTCGTGCTGTCCATCGTCGATATGAGTGCGTGGTTCGGTCGCGGCATGATACTCGACCGCGCCAGGTTCTTCGTCCGTTCCGCGATCTCCTATATAGAAGGGAGGTGGCGCATACGTCATATCTAGGGAGCGCTGCCGGCGTCGCGATTCGCGTCCGCCGAACCCCAAGCCCTCGTGCGCGTCAGCGCACGAGGGTTTTTTCAAACTTTCTTCACAAAGGGGCTTGCGGAGACGCGGGCGGATGCTTAGAATCACGCCTCTTTCGCGCTAACGGAAACGCAGCGCGGGAGGGAAGGGAAGCAGTGCTGTTGGGGCTTGGTGGTAACGGCCTCGGCGGTACGAAAGTTGAGCCCCGCAGTCGCAACGATGTAGTGTAAAAAGTTGTTGACGAGCTGCGAAACACGGTTCATAATCTCGCTTCTCTGCTGCTGAAAACGCAGCACTGCTGAGAAACACGAAGTTTCTCGCAGAAATGCTCTTTAAAAATTAACAGCCGATAAGTGTGGGCGCTTGATGGAAGCGAGCTGATCTTCGGATCAGATAGCGAAAGTATCAAGAGTCTCACACTAAAGTAAGTCAGGTTTATGAAGTGATTCATATTCCTGTCAGCTTTGAGTGAGCGACCGGTTCTTAACTGAACCGAAAACAGTAACAGGTTTAAACTGAAGAGTTTGATCCTGGCTCAGATTGAACGCTGGCGGCATGCCTTACACATGCAAGTCGAACGGCAGCACGGGTGCTTGCACCTGGTGGCGAGTGGCGAACGGGTGAGTAATACATCGGAACATGTCCTGTAGTGGGGGATAGCCCGGCGAAAGCCGGATTAATACCGCATACGATCTACGGATGAAAGCGGGGGACCTTCGGGCCTCGCGCTATAGGGTTGGCCGATGGCTGATTAGCTAGTTGGTGGGGTAAAGGCCTACCAAGGCGACGATCAGTAGCTGGTCTGAGAGGACGACCAGCCACACTGGGACTGAGACACGGCCCAGACTCCTACGGGAGGCAGCAGTGGGGAATTTTGGACAATGGGCGAAAGCCTGATCCAGCAATGCCGCGTGTGTGAAGAAGGCCTTCGGGTTGTAAAGCACTTTTGTCCGGAAAGAAATCCTTGGCCCTAATACGGTCGGGGGATGACGGTACCGGAAGAATAAGCACCGGCTAACTACGTGCCAGCAGCCGCGGTAATACGTAGGGTGCGAGCGTTAATCGGAATTACTGGGCGTAAAGCGTGCGCAGGCGGTTTGTTAAGACCGATGTGAAATCCCCGGGCTCAACCTGGGAACTGCATTGGTGACTGGCAAGCTAGAGTATGGCAGAGGGGGGTAGAATTCCACGTGTAGCAGTGAAATGCGTAGAGATGTGGAGGAATACCGATGGCGAAGGCAGCCCCCTGGGCCAATACTGACGCTCATGCACGAAAGCGTGGGGAGCAAACAGGATTAGATACCCTGGTAGTCCACGCCCTAAACGATGTCAACTAGTTGTTGGGGATTCATTTCCTTAGTAACGTAGCTAACGCGTGAAGTTGACCGCCTGGGGAGTACGGTCGCAAGATTAAAACTCAAAGGAATTGACGGGGACCCGCACAAGCGGTGGATGATGTGGATTAATTCGATGCAACGCGAAAAACCTTACCTACCCTTGACATGGTCGGAATTCCGCTGAGAGGTGGAAGTGCTCGAAAGAGAACCGATACACAGGTGCTGCATGGCTGTCGTCAGCTCGTGTCGTGAGATGTTGGGTTAAGTCCCGCAACGAGCGCAACCCTTGTCCTTAGTTGCTACGCAAGAGCACTCTAAGGAGACTGCCGGTGACAAACCGGAGGAAGGTGGGGATGACGTCAAGTCCTCATGGCCCTTATGGGTAGGGCTTCACACGTCATACAATGGTCGGAACAGAGGGTTGCCAACCCGCGAGGGGGAGCTAATCCCAGAAAACCGATCGTAGTCCGGATTGCACTCTGCAACTCGAGTGCATGAAGCTGGAATCGCTAGTAATCGCGGATCAGCATGCCGCGGTGAATACGTTCCCGGGTCTTGTACACACCGCCCGTCACACCATGGGAGTGGGTTTTACCAGAAGTGGCTAGTCTAACCGCAAGGAGGACGGTCACCACGGTAGGATTCATGACTGGGGTGAAGTCGTAACAAGGTAGCCGTATCGGAAGGTGCGGCTGGATCACCTCCTTTCTAGAGCTTCTCGCAAAGTTGAGCGCTCACGCTTATCGGCTGTAAATTAAAGACAGACTCAGGGGTCTGTAGCTCAGTCGGTTAGAGCACCGTCTTGATAAGGCGGGGGTCGTTGGTTCGAATCCAACCAGACCCACCACCGTCTTATCTGGCGGTACACCCTGAGGAAACCTGTACATGGGGGCATAGCTCAGCTGGGAGAGCACCTGCTTTGCAAGCAGGGGGTCGTCGGTTCGATCCCGTCTGCCTCCACCAATCTTCAATGACAAGCGTTCGAACGAAGCGATGTTCGAGTCTTTGTCATTGGCGATTGAGCCAGTCAGAGTGATATGAGTAACACCATATCGGCTGTCGTTCTTTAACAATCTGGAAGAAGTAAGTAATTTGGATAGCGGAAGCGTCTATGAGATGGACGTGAAAACTATCCGGGTTGTGATTGTATCGATGTATCTCAAGATGATTCGGGTCTACTCCCTTCGGGAGTGGGGCCAGCGTAAGCGCTAAAGCGCTAACGCCGGACCGACATCAATTGGAATACGGCACAAATGCGAGAACTCAACCTGTAGCGACTGTAGCGTCGAAAGATGAGACAGACTCGTTATAGGGTCAAGCGAACAAGTGCATGTGGTGGATGCCTTGGCGATCACAGGCGATGAAGGACGCGGTAGCCTGCGAAAAGCTACGGGGAGCTGGCAAACAAGCTTTGATCCGTAGATGTCCGAATGGGGAAACCCACTCCTTTTGGAGTATCCATGGCTGAATACATAGGCCATGTGAAGCGAACGCGGTGAACTGAAACATCTAAGTAACCGCAGGAAAAGAAATCAACCGAGATTCCCAAAGTAGTGGCGAGCGAAATGGGATGAGCCTTGCACTCTTTATTTGTATTGTTAGCCGAACGCTCTGGAAAGTGCGGCCATAGCGGGTGATAGCCCCGTAGGCGAAAACAGTATGAAAGAACTAGGTGTGCGACAAGTAGGGCGGGACACGTGAAATCCTGTCTGAAGATGGGGGGACCATCCTCCAAGGCTAAATACTCGTGATCGACCGATAGTGAACCAGTACCGTGAGGGAAAGGTGAAAAGAACCCCGGGAGGGGAGTGAAATAGATCCTGAAACCGCATGCATACAAACAGTCGGAGCCTCGAAAGGGGTGACGGCGTACCTTTTGTATAATGGGTCAGCGACTTACGTTCAGTAGCAAGCTTAACCGTATAGGGCAGGCGTAGCGAAAGCGAGTCCGAATAGGGCGTTCAGTTGCTGGGCGTAGACCCGAAACCAAGTGATCTATCCATGGCCAGGATGAAGGTGCGGTAACACGTACTGGAGGTCCGAACCCACTAACGTTGAAAAGTTAGGGGATGAGCTGTGGATAGGGGTGAAAGGCTAAACAAACTTGGAAATAGCTGGTTCTCTCCGAAAACTATTTAGGTAGTGCCTCGTGTCTCACCTTCGGGGGTAGAGCACTGTCATGGTTGGGGGGTCTATTGCAGATTACCCCGCCATAGCAAACTCCGAATACCGAAGAGTGCAATCACGGGAGACAGACATCGGGTGCTAACGTCCGGTGTCAAGAGGGAAACAACCCAGACCGCCAGCTAAGGTCCCCAAATATAGCTAAGTGGGAAACGAAGTGGGAAGGCTAAAACAGTCAGGAGGTTGGCTTAGAAGCAGCCATCCTTTAAAGAAAGCGTAATAGCTCACTGATCGAGTCGTCCTGCGCGGAAGATGTAACGGGGCTAAGCTATATACCGAAGCTGCGGATGCGTGCTTTGCACGCATGGTAGGAGAGCGTTCCGTAAGCCTGCGAAGGTGCGTTGAAAAGCGTGCTGGAGGTATCGGAAGTGCGAATGCTGACATGAGTAGCGATAAAGGGGGTGAAAGGCCCCCTCGCCGTAAGCCCAAGGTTTCCTACGCAACGTTCATCGGCGTAGGGTGAGTCGGCCCCTAAGGCGAGGCAGAAATGCGTAGCTGATGGGAAGCAGGTCAATATTCCTGCACCATTGTTAAATGCGATGGGGGGACGGATCGCGGAAGGTTGTCCGGGTGTTGGAAGTCCCGGTCGCTGCATTGGAGAAGGCACTTAGGCAAATCCGGGTGCGGAATTCAAGGGTGTGGCGCGAGCTTCTTAGGAAGCGAAGCAATTGGAAGTGGTTCCAAGAAAAGCCTCTAAGCTTCAGTTTAACAATGACCGTACCGCAAACCGACACAGGTGGGCGAG
Source organism: Burkholderia pulmonis (assembly GCF_984667975.1). Lineage (NCBI taxonomy): Bacteria > Pseudomonadati > Pseudomonadota > Betaproteobacteria > Burkholderiales > Burkholderiaceae > Burkholderia > Burkholderia pulmonis. Next base: position 1,227,348 of record NZ_OZ480188.1, on the reverse strand, counting down.
ATGAGTATTCTAAGGCGCTTGAGAGAACTCGGGAGAAGGAACTCGGCAAATTGGTACCGTAACTTCGGGATAAGGTACGCCCTTGTAGCTTGATGCCCCTGCGGGCAGAGGGTGAAGGGGTTGCAATAAACTGGTGGCTGCGACTGTTTAATAAAAACACAGCACTCTGCAAACACGAAAGTGGACGTATAGGGTGTGACGCCTGCCCGGTGCCGGAAGATTAAATGATGGGGTGCAAGCTCTTGATTGAAGTCCCGGTAAACGGCGGCCGTAACTATAACGGTCCTAAGGTAGCGAAATTCCTTGTCGGGTAAGTTCCGACCTGCACGAATGGCGTAACGATGGCCACACTGTCTCCTCCCGAGACTCAGCGAAGTTGAAGTGTTTGTGATGATGCAATCTACCCGCGGCTAGACGGAAAGACCCCATGAACCTTTACTGTAGCTTTGCATTGGACTTTGAACCGATCTGTGTAGGATAGGTGGGAGGCTATGAAACCGGAACGCTAGTTTCGGTGGAGCCGTCCTTGAAATACCACCCTGGTTTGTTTGAGGTTCTAACCTTGGCCCGTGATCCGGGTCGGGGACAGTGCATGGTAGGCAGTTTGACTGGGGCGGTCTCCTCCCAAAGCGTAACGGAGGAGTACGAAGGTACGCTAGGTACGGTCGGAAATCGTGCTGATAGTGCAATGGCATAAGCGTGCTTAACTGCGAGACCGACAAGTCGAGCAGGTGCGAAAGCAGGTCATAGTGATCCGGTGGTTCTGTATGGAAGGGCCATCGCTCAACGGATAAAAGGTACTCTGGGGATAACAGGCTGATACCGCCCAAGAGTTCATATCGACGGCGGTGTTTGGCACCTCGATGTCGGCTCATCTCATCCTGGGGCTGTAGCCGGTCCCAAGGGTATGGCTGTTCGCCATTTAAAGAGGTACGTGAGCTGGGTTTAAAACGTCGTGAGACAGTTTGGTCCCTATCTGCCGTGGGCGTTGGATATTTGAAGGGGGCTGCTCCTAGTACGAGAGGACCGGAGTGGACGAACCTCTGGTGTACCGGTTGTCACGCCAGTGGCATCGCCGGGTAGCTATGTTCGGAAGAGATAACCGCTGAAAGCATCTAAGCGGGAAACTCGCCTTAAGATGAGATATCCCTGGGGACTAGATCCCCTTGAAGGGTCGTTCGAGACCAGGACGTTGATAGGTCAGGTGTGTAAGCGCAGTAATGCGTTCAGCTAACTGATACTAATTGCCCGTAAGGCTTGATCCTATAACAAGTCTGTCTCGACAGTCGTTAGCGCTTCAGCGCTGTACGAATGTCGAGCATCGAGTGCGAGGCGCTCGATGTACTGCGGTTGAAGTACCGCATATGTGTGAGATACAACCTCACAACCCAACCAAATTACTGCTTCTTCCAAGATTGGTTGTGCTGCGAAGTCAGCACAACAACCCTCTTTGCCTGATGACCATAGCGAGTCGGTCCCACCCCTTCCCATCCCGAACAGGACCGTGAAACGACTCTACGCCGATGATAGTGCGGATTCCCGTGTGAAAGTAGGTAATCGTCAGGCTCCCTAAGCCAAGAACCCCCGCCCGAAAGGCGGGGGTTTTTGCATTGGTGCGACGGAAATGCGTGTGGAGCGGCCAAGCACAACGTGACCACCGCTGCGGCGCTGGGGACGTCGATTCAAGCTCCGTTCCAGAGCGATTCCCGGTCACCAGACACCACCAAAATCCCCTGACACGTCCTTCCACGGACTACAGCGATCCCCAGTCAGCCGACATCCGGCCGATGTCGCCGCATTCAGCGGTGATATTGTGATGGCCGATGATGAGCGACGTTCGTCGACAATGCTCGTAAAATGCCGTCTTCTGACGCAGCCATCCTGCTTGATCTACCCGTACTCCATCGTCCAGACGTGCCAGGCGAACGGCATCGACCCGTATCGCTCTCTGGTCTGACTGTTCACGAAGTTACCGCCCGCTGCCGCTGCTGACGACTGCACCGAGCCGATGCGCTGGGCCGTGCTTGCCGCCGACAATCTTTGATCAACGCTGTCAAAAGATCGTGCGCCGTTGCACATTTCCGTGGCGCGTCTTCGGCTCGAGCGTCTTGCCAGTGCCCGTGCACCTCTTCTCGGCAAAAAACGAAAATCTTCGCAGTTATCCTCTTGGGATCGTTCACGCAGTGTCAGCGGGAAGCGGTGCGGCGGAAATGGCGTCAGGCGGCATCGTCTGTCGCCACGAGCCCGTCTTACAGGGCCGGCTGCAACCCGTGCTTCCGTAGCCTGGCTGCGTCGAACCGTATTACCGCACCGCCGATTCGTTGAGCCGCAGATTTTTCACACACGCCACAATATTCGGTCGCGTGAAACGTCTTCAGATGCATGGAATCGCCACCCACTTCGCCCATGATGACCGACCCAGACCGCGACATCACAGCGACAGTGATGCGTGAACGAACGAGGCTAGTGAACTTCATCCGGCGCCGGATCCGCGACCCGGACGATGCCGAAGACATTCTGCAGGATGTGTTTCACGAGTTCGTGCAGGCTTATCGACTTCCTGCGCCGATCGAACAGGCGAGCGCGTGGCTTTTCCGTGCCGCGCGGAACCGCATCATCGACCGGTTTCGCAAAAAGAAGGAGCAACCGCTGGCCGACCTGTTCGAGGCCGAGGACGAAGCGAGCGGCGAGTATCGCCTCGACCTCGCGCTGCCGGCACACGATGCCGGCCCCGAAGCCCTCTACGCTCGCACGCTGGTGCTCAAGGCCTTGCAGGATGCGCTCGACGAATTGCCGCCGGATCAGCGTGAGGTCTTCATCGCGCATGAACTGGAGGGGCGCTCCTTCAAGGAGATGGCCGCGCAAAGCGGTATCGCACTGAATACCCTGCTCGCGCGCAAACGCTATGCGGTCCTGCATCTGCGCGCCCGACTGCAGCCCATTTATGACGAACTGGATATCTAGAGGAGTCGGCGAATGAATTTTCGAATCAGATGTGCGGGCAAGGCGCTGCTCGTGGTGGTCGCGATAGGTGTGCTCGGATGGGTCGTCATGATGCTCTGGAACTGGGTGATTCCGGCGCTATTCGTCGGCGCCCGGACGATCGACTTCGCCCGCGCGCTGGGCCTCCTCGTGTTGAGCCGCATTCTGTTCGGCGGCTTCCGCGGACACCACGGACACCGCGGCTGGCGCGGTCGGCGCCACTGGCGCAAGTGGGAAGCGATGACGCCCGAAGAGCGCGAGCGTTTTCGGGCCGCGTGGCGATCCGGTGCCAACCGTCCCGCGGGAGAGTGAACGTGCGCGAGAAATCAACGGCCGACTGCAAGCAGAAGCCGGGTGTGATTGTGCCGATCGTCGACCTGAAGCGCTGCGAAGGCAAGGGGGATTGCGTCACCGTTTGCCCGGAGAACGTGTTCGAGATCCGCCGCATCGACAGGGCCGATTACGCCGGACTCGATCTGATGCATCGCCTGAAACAGCGCGTGCATGGAATGAAAGTCGCCTATACGCCGAATGCGCACGCCTGCCGGTCATGCGGACTGTGCGTGACGGCGTGCCCCGAACGCGCGATCACGCTCTCCCGAAGGACATGACATCGCCCGGGTTCGTCGACGACAAGGCCATCGCGCAGGAAGCCTGACGGCCAGGGCCGCGGCCGGATACGTCGTTAGCCTCATCAATCTCAGCAAGGGATGCACATGGTTTCATCCACCAATGCTCTTCTGGAACGCCTTCATGAAGAGAGCCGGGCCGAAATCATCGCCCGTGCACGCAGGCAGTTCCAGGGCTCGGACGAGGTGTTCCTGACGCTCGGCGACGAATACGAGGCCCTTGCTCCCCGGTTGCGAGGGCGGTTTCTCGACATGCTCGGGCTGTCGAGCGAAGACTTCGCGTCGTCGGACGGCAGCCCGCTGTCGTTGGCCGTGTCGGCGGAAACGGGACGATTCCTGCGCAACATGGTGCTCTCGCAGCGGCCGGCCAGGATTCTCGAGCTCGGCAGTTCCTGTGGCGTGTCCACCCTGTATTTCGCCGAGGCGCTGCGGACGTTGGGCCGCGGCGTGGTCGTCGCGACCGAGTGCGATGCGCTCAAGTGCACGCATTTGCGCGATCACGTCAAAACAGCCGGCCTGGACGCGTATGTCGACGTGCGGGAGGGCGACGTATTCGAGACCGTCGCCGAGCTGGACGGGCCCTTCGACATGGTGTTCATCGACGTATGGGCCGATGTCTATCTGAAACTGTTCAGGCAGATCGAACCCCTGCTGCGCCCGGGATCGGTCGTACTGGCCGACAACATGTACACGGCCGAGGACGCCGTTCGACCATACAAGCGCTACCTCGACGACGATCCGCGGTTTTCGACCACGACGCTGGAATTCGAATCGGGGATCGAATTTACCGTCGTCGTTGCTTGAGTGGGGGGGCGTCGAAGGACGCCTGCCGCGGGATTCCCGGCTGAAGGAAGCGCACCGTCAAAGATCGATGTGGCCGCGCGAACGAAATCCGGAACAGCGCTCAGGTGTCCGCCCGGACACCTGATTTCCAGCCTTCAGCCCTTCGTCGAGCCAGCACATGGCAGCCTTCCGGGTATCCCGAAGGTCGTCGCCCGTTCATCAAGACGCCTCTCTGCGTTGCACAGGCAGTCGGCATGAGCGTCCGGCCTTGCAGAATCGACCGTGTCTTCTCCCGGCTCCGCAGTCTCGCCGATCTCCGATTCAAACTGGTCTGGCCAGTCAGGCCTTAAGTTCCCGCAACGGCTGTCGTTAAACAGACGTTGCCGCTTTTCGGCGACCCCATTCCAATAACGCAGTAACGGAGATCGAAGTCATCATGCTGTCCTCGATTCGTGCTCGGATACTGGCGACCTGCGTCGCCATCGTGGTGACGGCGCTGGCCGTGACAGGGGGCCTGGTCTATTACGTCGTCAAGAACCACAACGACGAGACCATCGACCAGAACCACAAGTCGATCCTCGCCGGCCACGCGCTGGCGATCAACGAATGGGTAGCCAGCAGGGGACGGGAAACCCAGGCACTCGCGGACACGATCGCGATCGGCGAAGGCGATCCGCTGCCGGCGTTGAAGCTGCTCGGCAAGTCGGGCGGCTTCGAGGTGCTGACGCTCGGCCTGCCGGACAAGACCGCATTCTCGAACGTCCCGCTCGCGCCCGGCTACGACCCGACCGCACGGCCCTGGTACAAGCAGGCCGTCAGCGCGGGCCAACTGGTCGTGACGGCACTCTACCGCGATGCGACGACGGGCAAGCCGGCGGTGGCGTTCGCGGTGCCCGTGGTGCGCGACGGTACCGTGAAGGGCGTGCTGGCTGCCAGCCTGTTCATGGAGAGCGTGAGCGCGATCGTCACCTCCGTTCACCCGACACCGGCGAGCTTCGCGTTCCTGGTCGACAAGAGCGGGCGCGTGATCGCGTCGGCCAAGACCGACCTGATCATGAAGCCTGCGACCGGCCTTTCGCCCGCGCTCGATGCCGATCACCTCGGCGCGCTGCAAACGGCGTCGGCCCCCGTCGCGGTCGACATCGACGGCGCCACCAAGCTGGTGCGCGCGCAACCGATCGCCGGCACCGACTGGTCGCTGGTGCTCGCGCTCGACAAGGGCGACGTGACGGCCGGCATGCGTGCGGTCGCGATGACGACGCTGGCGGCGATCCTGATCGTGGCCGTCATCGCGGCGGCGCTCGTCGGTGCGATGACGAACGCGGCCTTCAAACGCATTCTGCTGGTTCGCGATGCGCTCACGGACGTGTCGAGCGGCAGCGGCGACCTGACGAAACGCCTGCCTGCCGACGGCACGGACGAAGCCGCGCAGATCGCGCACGCATTCAACCTGTTCGCCGAAAAGATCAGCACGATCCTGCTGCAGATTCGCGAATTCAGCGAATCCGTCAACGTCGCGAGCGCCGAGATCGCGCAGGGCAACCAGGATCTGTCGAGCCGGACCGAACATGCGGCGTCGAGCCTGCAGGAAACGGCCGCCGCGCTTGAGGAAATTGCCGGCACGGCCCGCAACTCGGCCGATGCCGCAAGCCAGGTGAGCCGCCTGGCGGAATCCGCGTCGAATGTCGCGCTGCGCGGCGGCTCGGTCGTGAGCGAGGTCGTCTCGACGATGAACGACATCACGCAGGCGTCCGGCGAGATCGCCAACATCGTCGGCGTGATCGACGGCATCGCGTTCCAGACCAACATTCTCGCGTTGAACGCCGCCGTCGAGGCAGCGCGTGCGAACGAGCACGGCCGCGGCTTTGCGGTGGTCGCGGGTGAGGTGCGCGCACTCGCGCAGCGCAGCGCGCAGGCCGCCAAGGAGATCAAGCAGTTGATCCACTCGTCGGTCGAGAAGATCGAGGGGGGCTCCGGACTCGTCCAGACGGCCGGCGCGACGATGGATGAAATCGTCGAGGGCGTGCGCGGCATCACGGGCGTGATCGCCGAAATAACCGTCGCCGCGAAGGAACAGAGCACGGGGCTCGAGCAGGTGAATCAGGCCGTGTCGCAGCTCGACAATGCGACCCAGCAGAATGCGGCGCTCGTCGAGCAGTCGGCGGCCGCGGCGACGTTGCTGCGCGAACAGGCCGCCAGGCTCGCGCAGACGGTCGGCGAGTTCAAGCTCGAGGACAAGCGCGCATCGGTGTTGCAGCCCGCGTGACGAGGCGCGCTACCGGCTGCGCCCATCCGCGACACGGGTGGGCGCAGCATCCTTCACGTACGCCTTCGAGGTTGATGCACGCAGACGCGGCACCGCCTCCATCGACAGGCTGAAATGGACGTGACCCGCGACGGGTATCCGCCCTTCGATCCTGCAACGCATCGATAACGAGCGCGCCGGTTCCGGTTCCAGGTTGCCCGCGTTGGCGGGGAATTTCACGCGCACGTGAATGCCCGGACAGCCGGAATCGGGCGGGGCCTACATGACCTGCGATGCATGCCCGGCGACGACGCGCCAGCCGGCGGCCGAGCGGCGCCAGAGGCGCGTATAGGCAAACGTGCCGTCGAACGCCGCGCCATTGAAATGACCGGCGAGGGTTGCTCGCGTCGTGGTCAGGATCATCTCGTCGATCGCACATGCGTGCATGTCGTGGACGTCGAGTTTTTCCAGGCGCAGAAGCTTCGCGCGATGCGCGGCCAGATCGTCTTCCTTCGAGATGACCTGCCCGGCCGGGACGGTGAATATCAGCGCGTCGTCCAGCAGCGCGTCGAGCGCATCGACGTCGCTGGTCAGCATCGCTGCGCGAAGCGCGGCTTCGCAGGGTTCGATGACGGTACGGATTGCGTCCATGTCGGGTCCTCGCATGATCCTGGAAGAAGGGGGGTGTCGACATGCGGCGGCCAGCGACGCCTACCGCACGCTCGATAACACCTGACGCCGAATCAGCATCACCAGGCAGATGCCGATCGACGCGATGAAGTTGACGGCCGGATAGAACGCGACCGCCACATTCCACATACTCAGTGCCAGCAACGCCAGCGCGTACTTGAGCACGCACAGCGCGAAATAGGCGAGGCTCTCGCTCCACGGATCGCGGATCGTCTTGCGCACGGTCGGGCCGAGGCCGGCAAGCTCGATCAGCGTGACCAGGCAGATCGAGACCGTCGGATCGTCGGTCAGCATCCACAGCGGAATGGCCGACAGCGCCGCACACAGGAAAAACCAGTCGACGGGCGTCCAGCCGCGTTCGCCGCGAAACAGGCTGGCGACCAGCGTCAGGAAGCACGTGACGGCAATCGCCGCCGTGCACCATGCGGACGGCCCCGCGCCGGCCGCGAACTGGCCGGCCGCCGCGATCGCCGTGACGACCGACCACACGAGCCACGTGAACAGATGCGGGCGAACGGTGCGCCGGTAGATCGCAAGCGCGTACGGAATCGCCGCCAGCAAGGACACGGCAGTTCCGGCCACGCCAAAGATCGAAGCGGCTCCCTGATCGACACTCACCATCGACGCAACCTCGCTCGGATTTGCCGGCCAGTATGTGGTCTGACGGATCGGGGCGCAACGTCGGGTGCAGCGCGTCTCGCCGCGTGCCTGACGTGCGCATCGCGCCGGAGTGCCGCAGCGCCCGGACACCAACAAACGTTTCCGGGGTGGCCAGGCGGCAGGAAAACCCACTGCACGACGGTCGAATGGATAGAAATAACCTCTTCAGTGAGAAGAAAAACTGTTCTTTCAAATCTCTTTTTGATGACCGACAGTTTGCCAACCGGACGACGGCTGCGCAGCACGGCTGACATGCACTTCGGTCGTGCCTGCGGGCACTTTCGTCGGGTCGAATCCAGGTGGAGAACAACGCACAAGCGCCTGGTCGTCACAACGGAGTCTTGAATGAACCCAACTTCAGCAGAACCCCATCGGCACGCGGACTGGAGACGTCTCGCGGCGCAGGTCATCCCGAGAACGCTCGCGCATATCGGCGGCCGCAGCGTGCCGGCGCGAAGCGGCCGGACGTTCGCCACGATCAATCCGGCGACCGAAGCCGTCATCGCGGAAGTCGCGTCGTGCGACGCGCCGGACATCGACGACGCGGTGCGCGCCGCGCGCAGCGCGTTCGAATCCGGTGCCTGGTCGCGCTGCGCGCCGGCCGAGCGCAAGCGCGTGCTGTGCCGGCTCGGCGAACTCGTCGCAGCGCACGGCGAAGAGCTGGCGCTGCTCGATTCGCTCGACATGGGCAAGCGCGTTGCCGACGCGTTCAGTATCGACGTGCCGGCCGCAGGCGGCCTGTTCGGCTGGTACGGCGAAGCGGTCGACAAGCTGCATGGCGAAGTCGCGTCGACCGACCCCGGCAACCTCGCGGTCGTCACGCGCGAGCCGCTGGGCGTGGTCGGCGCGGTCGTGCCGTGGAATTTCCCGCTCGACATGGTTGCGTGGAAGGTGGCGCCGGCACTCGCGGCCGGCAACAGCGTCGTGCTGAAGCCGGCGGAACAATCGCCGCTGTCCGCGCTGCGTCTCGCGGAGCTGGCGCTCGAAGCCGGTTTGCCGCCCGGCGTGCTGAACGTCGTGCCGGGCTACGGCGAGACGGCGGGGCGCGCGCTCGGTCTGCATCCTGATGTCGACGTGCTCGCATTCACGGGATCGACGGCCGTCGGCAAGAAATTCCTCGAATACGCCGCGCAGTCGAACATGAAGCAGGTGTGGCTCGAGTGCGGCGGCAAGAGCCCGAACCTCGTCTTCGACGATACGGACGATCTCGACCTTGCCGCGCGCAAGGCGTGCTTCGGCATCTTCTTCAACCAGGGCGAGGTGTGTTCCGCGAACTCGCGGCTGCTGGTCCAGCGCTCGATCCACGACGCGTTCGTCGACCGGCTGATCTCGCATGCGGCCGCGTTCATGCCGGGCGATCCGCTCGACCCGGCGAGCGGGATGGGCGCCATTGTCGACGAACAGCAGCACCGGCGCGTGCGCGAATGGATCGCGCGCGGCCGCGACAGTGCGACGCTCGCGATCGGTGGCGGTGCCCCGCGTGTCGACGGGAAAGGTTACTTCATCGAGCCGACGATCTTCATCGACGTGAAGCATGACGATGCGATCGCCCGCGAGGAGATCTTCGGGCCCGTGCTGTCGGTGATGGCGTTCGACACCGAGGACGAGGCCGTCCGGCTCGCGAACGATTCGATCTACGGCCTCGCCGCGTCGGTGTGGACCGGCAGCCTGCGGCGCGCGCATCGCGTATCGGGCAGGCTGCGCGCCGGCACGGTGTCCGTGAATACCGTCGATGCGCTGAGCGCGCAGACGCCGTTCGGCGGGTTCCGCCAGTCGGGCTTCGGCCGCGACCTGTCGCTGCACGCGATCGACAAGTACACGGGACTGAAGACGACCTGGATCAGTTACTGATTCGATGCGGCAGGCCGCCAACGGCCGCGCCGCGCTATACGTCAACGCTTTTCATCCATACAACGAACCGGAGACTCGCCCATGAATGCGCCCAACTTTCCGCATCGTACGACGCAGGACTATCAACGCAGCGACGCCGCGCATCACCTGCATGCATTCGTCGACCAGAAGGCGCTGAACCAGGAAGGCGCGCGCGTGATGGTACGCGGCGAAGGTGTCCATCTATGGGACAACGACGGCAACCGCTATCTGGACGGCATGTCCGGGCTGTGGTGCACCAACGTCGGCTATGGCCGACCTGAGCTGATCGATGCCGCCGCGCGGCAGATGAAGGAACTGTCCTACTACAACATGTTCTTTCACACGACGCACCCGTCGGTGATCGAGCTGTCGGAGCGGTTGTTCGCGCTGCTCGGCAATCGCTTCAGTCACGTCGTGTATACCAATTCGGGTTCCGAATCGAACGAAGTGCTGATCCGCACGGTGCGGCGCTTCTGGGACGTGATGGGCAAGCCGGAGAAGAAGGTGCTGATCGGCCGCGTGAACGGTTACCACGGGTCGACGGTCGGCAGCGCATCGCTGGGCGGCATGGCGTTCATGCACGAAATGGGCGACCTGCCGATTCCGAACGTCACGCACGTCGACGAACCCTACTGGTACGCGAACGGCGGCGACCTGAGCCCCGAGGCGTTCGGCAGGCAGGCGGCGCTGTCGCTCGAGCGCAAGATCCTCGAGATCGGCGCGGACCGTGTCGCCGCGTTCGTCGCCGAGCCGTTCCAGGGCGCAGGCGGGATGATCTTCCCGCCGGACGGCTACTGGCAGGAGATCGAGCGTATCTGCCGGCAGTACGACGTGCTGCTCTGCGCGGACGAGGTGATCGGCGGCTTCGGCCGGACCGGCGAGTGGTTCGCGCACCGTCACTTCGGCTTCGAGCCGGACCTGATCTGCATGGCCAAGGGCCTGACCTCGGGCTATGTGCCGATGGGCGGCCTGATCATGAGCCGGCGCGTCGGCGATGCGCTGGTCGACAAGGGCGGCGTCTATGCGCACGGGTTGACCTATTCGGGGCACCCGGTCGCGGCTGCGGTCGCGCTGGCGAACCTCGACGTGCTCGAACGCGAAGGGCTCGTCGAGCGGACGAAGACGGATACGGGCCCGTATCTGCAGAAGGCGCTGCGTGATGCGTTCGACGGCCATCCGCTCGTCGGCGAGATCCAGGGCGTGGGGGCGGTCGGCGCGATCCAGTTCGCGAAGAACAAGGCGACGCGCGAGCGTTTCGCGAACGAGGCCGACCTGACCTGGCACAGCCGGACGGTCGGCTTCGAACTCGGCGCGATCGTGCGTTCGACGAACGGCCGCCTGATCGTCGCGCCGCCGCTGGTGATCGACCATGCGCAGATCGACGAACTGGTCGGCACGATGCGCAAGGCGGTGGATGCCACCGCGCGCGAAGTGCTCGGGATCGACTGCTGACCGGTCAGGCGACGCGCTTTCGTCCTGCGACTGACGGGAGAAAGCGCGTTTCGCTGCGGAAACCGGCTGGCTTCCTGCCGTTTCAGGCGCAGCCATCCGGGAGGTTGAAGACCGGGTATCCGGGGCAGCGATTCGACGATATTGCGTATCGTCGAACGTCAATTAATCAGTAATGCGAATGACAAATCGATTCTGGGCGAGGCTCGCACGCTTCATGCGGACCGGCCCGGCGCGCCCGATCGATACCGCTGCCCGTGAATCGACACACATCACGACATCAACAAGGAGACGAAATGAGTCAGGGCGAGTCCATTGCTCATCTCGAGGAAAGCACCATCCAGCCGATTCCGCTGACCGAGCGGCACGGCAGCGCGAAGGATCTGTTCACGATCTGGTTCGGGTCGAACATCATGATGCTGACGATCGTCACCGGATCGCTCGCGACGACGGTGTTCAAGCAGCCGTTCTGGTGGGCCGCGCTCGCGACGCTCACCGGGAGCCTGATCGGCGCGGTCTTCATGGCGCTGCATTCCGCGCAGGGGCCGCAGCTCGGCGTGCCGCAGATGATCCAGACGCGCGGGCAGTTCGGGTCGTTCGGCGCACTGCTCGTGGTCGGGCTGGTCGTCGTGATGTATGTCGGCTTCTTCGCGTCGAACTGCGTGTTCGGCGGGCAGGCGCTGCACAGCCTGAGTGCCGCCATTCCGCTCGATGCCGGCGTCGTCGTGATCGGACTGATCAGCCTGCTCGGCTCGATCTACGGCTACAAGCTGATCCACGCGTATGCACGGCTGCTGAGCTGGTGCTCGGGCAGCGTGCTGGTGCTGGCGTTCGTGTGGATCATCTTCGTGCACGGGCTGCCGGGCGACACGTTCTCGAAGCATTCGCTGAACCTGTCCGGCTTTCTCGGTGCGATGTCGGTCGCCGCACTGTGGCAGATCGCGTATGCGCCCTACGTATCGGACTATTCGCGCTATCTGCCGCCCGATACGGGCCCGCGCACCGCGTTCTGGTCGAGCTACTGGGGCTGCGTGCTCGGCTCGTTCTTCCCGATGCTGCTCGGCTGCCTGGTCGGCCTCGCGACGCCCGACGGCAACGTGGTGAGCGGCCTCACGGGTCTCACGCAAGGCATCAGTGTGCTCGTGATCGTCGTGCTGTCGTTCGGCATCGCCGCCAGCAACGCGATGGAGCTGTATTGCGGCGCGCTGTCGGCCATCACCGTGCTGCAGACGCTCTTTCCGTCGTGGTCGGGCAAGGCGCGGGCGCGGGCGATCACCGCGATCGTCCTGTGCGGTATCGCGCTCGCGATCGCGCTGTTCGGGCAGGACAATTTCCTCGCCGGCTACACGAACTTCATCCTGCTGCTGCTGTACGTGCTCGTGCCGTGGACCGCGATCAATCTCGTCGACTACTACCTCGTGTGTCACGGCGAGTACGACGTCGATTCGTTCTTCCGGCAGGACGGCGGCATTTACGGGCGCTTCAATACGATCGCCGTCGGGTCCTACCTGATCGGCATCGTCGCACAGGCGCCGTTCATGGCGACCGACCTCTACACGGGCGAACTGGCAAGCCGGCTCGGCGGCGCGGACATATCGTGGATCGTCGGGTTGTCGCTGACGTCGCTGGTCTACTACGCGGGTTGCAAGCTGTTCTCGCGGCCGCTGCCGGGTGTCGCCGCACGCGCGGACTGAGTGTTTGTTGGGGGGGCCGGCTCCTGCGTAACGTTACGGCACGAATGTCCGCAGGCGTTCGGCGTGTGCTTCGAGCCCGTCGAGCCCGAGGTAGTGGCTGAGCTTGCCGGCGCGAACCTTGCGGATGTCGGCGGCGAGCGTGTGCAGCAGCGCCTCGCTTGCTGCCCGGTAGGCGGCGACTGCATCGATACCTCGTGCCGACAGGGCTGCGCCGATCAGGCGCGCGCTGTCGGCGCCGCCGCCGGCCACGCAGCGCGCCATTGCGTCGGCATCCGGCTGCACGCCGGCGTCGAGCAGCGCGCGCATCAGCGCGGCGGGCACGTTGCCGGACGCGGATGCCAGCGCATCCGGCGCGACCGGCGCACCCGATTCGAGCAAGGCGGCGGCGGCAAATTTCTTGCGTTGCAGCCCATAGTCGGTCGGCATCGAACTGCCGGCGACTGCCGTGCCGAGATTCGCGACGAGCGACGCGAGTTGTGCGGTGAGTGCAGCGTCGTCGAGGTCGATCGCCTGTCGTAGTGCGTGGCGCGCGAGTACCGGTTGCGCGGCGAGCGTGCCGTCGGCGAGCGGCGTGCGCCAGTCGATCACGGCCTCGCGATAGAACGCGATCAGCTTGTCGGCCAGCGGTGCCGGCAGGCCGTGATCGCTGCGGCGTGCGTCGACGTATTCGAGCAACATGTCGCCGGTGCCGCCTTCGCCGCCGGGTGCCAGCGGATCGGCATGGAGCTGCAGCGCGCCGAATGCCGCGTACAGGTCGGGTGCGATCGTCGCGAGGCCGTCGTCGTGCATCGCGCCGCGCCACGCGGGCGGCAGCCCCTGCTTCCACGCGAGCACGTGGCCGCAATCCGCGGCACCGGGTTCGGTCACGATGTAGATCCGGTCGCAATACTCGAATCCGCCGAACGGCAGCACGCCGATCCGGCCGCTCCAGGGCTGCGCGTTCTCCTCGGCGGCTTCCTCGGCCCGTTCGAGTTCGTGGTCGATCCAGCCCTGCAGGTCACGGTAGCCGTCGCTGCCGTTGTAGAACAGTTCGCCCCAGCTGATCCCCTCGACATGGCCGTTCATGTCCAGCGTCAGGTCGTAGTCGAGACTGCCGCCGGCCGTGATGCGCCACAGGTCCAGCAAGGCGGGCGGAATGTCGCCGTCACAGCAAGCCTGCACGGCTGCGATCTGGTCGGCCGGCATCGGCGGCTGCGCGTCGTGGATCACGCGGCCGGCAAACAGCACGATGCCGTGCGCGCGCAGGTCGGCTAGTTCGGCATCGGAAAAGACGGTGGCTTGCATCGGAGCGGAAGCGGTGAGGATTGATCGGATGTCCGCGTTCGTTCAGGGGGCGAAGGGCAGCACGCGAACGTTCGCATCGTATCAGCGTCGGATGACGGACGGCCCTCCGTCATCCGCGCGCGACATGCGTGATCCGCTCGCGCTTCAAGGCTCCGCGTTCGCTGCATGCACGTCGCGCCGGAATGCACCGGGGCTCGTGCCGGTCCATTTGCGGAACGCGCGATGAAACGCGCTCGGCTCGGTGAAGCCGAGCTCGGCCGCGATCTCGGCGACGCTGAGCGTGTGCCCGTGCAGCAGCGACTGGGCGAGCGCGCCGCGCAACTCGTCCTTGATCGCCGCGAAGCTTTGCCCTTCGCTGCGCAACCGGCGCCGCAACGTCGCGGGCGTCGTGTCGAGGCGCACGGCCAGCGTGTCGAAGTCGGGCCACTCGGCAGCCGGCAGCGCCTTCAGGTGCGCGCGCGTTCTGGCGACCCAGCCGGTATCGTGACGGTAGCGCACGAGCAGGTTGCCGGGCGCGCCGCGCAGGAAGGTCTTCAGCGCCTGCTCGGAACGGATCGTCGGCAGCGCGAGGTACGCGGCGTTGAACGCGAGCCGGCTGTCGGGCCGGTCGAAATGCACGGGCACGCCGAAGAACTGGTGATAGTCGCTGCGCTGGCCGGGGCTCGGGCATGCGAAATCGATGCGCTGCAGCGGGATGCGCCGGCCGGTCAGCCAGCACGCGACACCGAGCAGGATCAGCCAGAACGTCCGGTACGCGAACGCCGGGTACGGGGCGCCCGGCTGCGCCAGCACGATCTGCGCCTGACCGTCGGCGACGACGAGCTCGCCGTGCGGCTCGTCGAGCACCACGCGCAGGAACTGCAGCGCGCGCCGCAGCGCCTTGTCGAGCGTGCCGGCGTGCAGCACCGCGTGGCACAGCAGCGTGAAGCTGCCGCGCCGCATCGGGCGCGCGGCGAGCCCGAAGAACTCGTCGTCGAGCGTGCCGGCGATCGCGAGCCACAGCCGGCCGTACTGCTGCGGCGTGACGGGCTCGCGCACGGCGGCCGGCAGGCCGGCGGCGCGCAGCACGGGCGCCGTCGCGATGTGCTGCCGGCGCAGGCACGCGAGCGCATCGTCGACGAAATCCGGCGAAATCATCTGCGGCCCCATTTTTCTGCATCCTCCCGACATGGCAAAAGCGATCACGATTCTAGATTCTGTTTGTCATTGATTGCAATGTGCGGGCTGTCTACTATCGATATATCCCCGTCGCGCCCCTTGGGCTCGCCGGCGGTCATAACGCACAGGAGACACGCATGCCTGATGGAGCTACCGCCCCGGCGGTGCCGGCCTACGCCGACGCCGTGGCCCGGTTCAGTATCGAGACCGCCGCCGCGCAGTTGCACGGCGACCTGGAACGCGGCCTGAACGCGTGCGTCGAATGTTGCGACCGGCACGTGACGGCGGACGCGGTCGCGCTCGACTGGATCGATGCCGGCGGGCAGCACCACCGCTTCACGTTCGCGCAGATGCAGGCGTTGTCGGCCCGGGTCGCGAACCTGCTCGTCGCGCAGGGCGTGAAGCCGGGCGACGTGGTGGCCGGCCTGTTGCCGCGCACGCCGGAGCTCGTCGCGACGATCCTCGGCACGTGGCGCGCGGGCGCCGTCTACCAGCCGCTGTTTACCGCATTCGGCCCGAAGGCGATCGAGCACCGGTTGCGCATGAGCGACGCGCGCCTCGTCGTGACCAATGCGGCGAATCGCGCGAAGCTCGACGAGATCGCCGACTGCCCGCCGGTGGCGACGGTGTGCGAACCGGGCGATACGCTGCCCGAACGCGACATCGATTTCCGCGCGGCGCTCCACGCGCAGTCCGATGCATTCGAACCGGTGCTGCGCAAGGGGTCGGACCTGTTCATGATGATGTCGACGTCGGGTACGACGGGCTTGCCGAAGGGTGTGCCGGTGCCGCTGTTCGCGTTGCTCGCGTTCGGCGCGTACACGCGCGATGCAGTCGATCTGCGTGCAGGCGACCGGTTCTGGAACATCGCCGATCCGGGCTGGGCATACGGCCTCTATTACGCGATCACGGGCCCGCTGGTGCTCGGCCATGCGACGACCCTCTACGAGGGCAGCTTCACGGTCGACAGCACGTACGACGTGATCGAACGGCTCGGCATCACGAGCCTCGCCGGCTCGCCGACCGCATACCGGATGCTGATGGCCGCCGGGCCGGAAGCGGCGGCGCGCGTGAAGGGCAAGCTGCGTGTGGTGAGCAGCGCGGGCGAACCGCTGAATCCGGAAGTCGTACGCTGGTTCGACGCGGCGCTCGACGCGCCGATCTACGATCACTACGGCCAGACCGAACTCGGCATGGTCGTGAACAACCATCACGGTCTCGCACACGCGGTGCACGTC
This sequence comes from Burkholderia pulmonis, assembly GCF_984667975.1. Taxonomy (NCBI): domain Bacteria; kingdom Pseudomonadati; phylum Pseudomonadota; class Betaproteobacteria; order Burkholderiales; family Burkholderiaceae; genus Burkholderia; species Burkholderia pulmonis. The sequence continues at coordinate 1,210,664 of NZ_OZ480188.1, read as the reverse complement.
GGTTCGGCCGGCTTCGCGATGCCGGGCTACCGTGTCGCGGTGCTCGACGAAGCGGGCCGCGAGCTCGGCCCCGGCGAACCCGGCAACCTCGCGATCGACATCGCGCGCTCGCCGTTGCTGTGGTTCCACGGCTACTGGCAGCAGGACACGCCGGCGATCGCGGGCGGTTATTACCGGACCGGCGACAACGTCGAACTGGAGCCGGACGGCACCGTGAGCTTCATCGGCCGCGCGGACGACGTGATCACGTCGTCCGGCTACCGGATCGGCCCGTTCGACGTGGAAAGCGCGCTGATCGAGCATCCAGCCGTCAGCGAAGCGGCCGTGATCGGCGTGCCCGATCCCGAGCGCACGGAGATCGTGAAGGCGTTCGTCGTCCTGTCGAAAGGCTTCGACGGCACGCCCGAACTGGCCGACGAATTGAGCCTGCATGTGAAGCGGCGGCTGTCCGCTCACGCCTATCCGCGCGCGATCGACTTCGTCGACGCGCTGCCGAAAACCCCGAGCGGCAAGATCCAGCGCTTCGTGTTGCGCAAGATGGAAGCCGAGAAGGCCGCTCAACCCTGAATATGGACTGCGAATGAATATCAAGGATCGCGTTTTTCTGATTACGGGCGCCGGTTCGGGCCTCGGCGCCGCGGTAGCGCGGATGGTCGTCGCGCAAGGCGGCAAGGCGGTGCTGCTGGACGTCAATGACGATGCGGGCGCGAGCCTCGCGAACGAACTCGGCGCGGCCGCACGCTTCGTGAAGACCGACGTGACGAGCGAAGCCGACGGCCAGGCGGCCGTCGCCGCCGCGCGCGACGCGTTCGGCCGCATCGATGGGCTCGTCAATTGCGCGGGCGTCGCGCCGGGCGAGAAGGTTGTCGGCCGCGACGGCCCGCATTCGCTCGAGCGCTTCGCGCGCGCGGTGTCGATCAACCTCGTCGGCACGTTCAACATGATCCGGCTGGCCGCCGAAGCGATGTCGACGCAGGACGCCGACGCGGAAGGCGAGCGCGGCGTGATCGTCAATACGGCGTCGGTCGCCGCGTTCGACGGGCAGATCGGACAGGCCGCGTATGCGGCGTCGAAGAGCGGCGTGGCGGGCATGACGCTGCCGATCGCGCGCGAACTCGCGCGCTTCGGCATTCGCGTCGTGACGGTCGCGCCCGGCATTTTCGCGACGCCGATGATGGCCGGCATGCCGCAGGACGTGCAGGACGCACTCGGCAAGAGCGTGCCGTTCCCGCCGCGGCTCGGCCGCCCGGAAGAATTTGCGGCGCTGGTGCGCCACATCGCCGAGAACACGATGCTGAACGGCGAAGTCATCCGTCTCGATGGCGCGTTGCGCATGGCACCGCGCTGACACTGGAGGAAGCGAATCATGACGACTCAGGATCCGATCGTAATCGTTGGGGCGGCGCGTACGCCGATGGGTGGTTTTCAGGGCGACCTGGCGGGGGCCGTCGCGAGCGACCTCGGCGCGGTGGCCATTCGCGCGGCGCTGGAACGTGCGAACGTGCCGGCCGAACGCATCGACGAAATCGTGTTCGGCTGCGTGCTGCCTGCCGGCCAGGGGCAGGCGCCGGCGCGGCAGGCCGCGCTGAAGGCCGGGCTGCCGCTCGCGGCGGGCGCGACCACGGTCAACAAGATGTGCGGTTCCGGGATGAAGGCGGCGATGTTCGCGCATGACCTGCTGCTGGCGGGTTCGGCGGGCGTGGCCGTTGCAGGCGGGATGGAGAGCATGACGAATGCGCCGTACCTGCTGCCGAAGGCGCGCGCGGGGATGCGCATGGGTCACGGGCAGGTGCTCGACCACATGTTCCTCGACGGGCTCGAGGACGCGTACGAGAAGGGCCGCCTGATGGGCACGTTCGCCGAGGATTGCGCGCAGGCGTACCAGTTCACGCGCGAGGCGCAGGACGCGTTCGCGATCGCGTCGCTCACACGCGCGCAACGCGCGATCGCGGACGGGCATTTCGTATCCGAAATCGCGCCGGTGACCGTGAAGGCCGGCAAGACGGAAAGCGTCGTGTCGATCGACGAGCAGCCGGGCAAGGCGAGGCTCGACAAGATCCCGACGCTGAAGCCGGCGTTCCGCGACGGCGGCACGGTGACGGCCGCGAACGCATCGTCGATTTCGGACGGCGCGGCCGCGCTGGTGATGATGCGCCGCTCGGAAGCCGAGCGTCTCGGCCTCACGCCGAAGGCCGTGATCGTCGGGCATTCGACGTTTGCGGACAAGCCCGGCCTGTTCGCGACCGCGCCGATCGGCGCGCTGCGCAAGCTGTCGGAGAAGACCGGCTGGAACCTGCGCGACGTCGACCTGTTCGAGATCAACGAAGCGTTCGCGGTGGTGCCGATGGCCGCGATGCGCGACCTCGATCTGCCGCACGAGAAGGTCAACGTGCACGGCGGCGCGTGCGCGCTGGGCCATCCGATCGGCGCATCGGGCGCACGCGTGATGGTGACGCTGCTGGCTGCGCTCGAGACCTATGGCCTGAAGCGCGGCGTCGCATCGCTGTGCATCGGTGGCGGTGAAGCGACGGCGATCGCGATCGAGCGCATCGCGTAACGCAGCGCATCACGTCGCACGCACGTACGTACGCGGCAACACGGGCGGCGCGTATCGCACGGGACCTCCCCGTGCGGTGCGCGTCGCCCGTTTTTCATTCGGCGGATCGCCTTGTTGCGCTACGGTTTCGCGTTCGGCGATACCGCGCCGCACGCGCGAATCACGAGCTGCACGACCTGTTCGGTTTGCGCGTCGAACGCCTTCTTCGTGAATGTGCGCTTGCCGCTCAGTGCGCGGATCTGCGCATCGAAATCCGCGTAGTGCTGCGTGGTCGCCCAGATCAGGTACATCAGCGCATGCGCGTCGATCGGCGCGAGCAGCCCGCGCGCGATCCAGCCGTCGATCACGCTCACGCGCGTGTCGAACCACGGCTTCACGCGTTCCGACAGGATGTCCTGCATGTGCTCCGCGCCGTGGATGATCTCGTTGGCCCAGACCTTCGAGCCGAGCGGCCGCCGCTGCGACAGCGCCATCTTCGCGCGCACGTAGCCGCCGATCGCTTCCACCGGATCGTCGCCGGCCTCGAACGAGCCGGCCGCGCGATGCCAGTCCTCGAACAGGTCGTCGAGCACGCGGCGGTACAGCGCGAGCTTCGTCGGGAAGTAGTAATGCAGGTTCGCTTTCGGCAATCCGGCGCGCTCCGCGATCATCGCGGTGCTCGCGCCGTCGAGCCCGCGTTCCGCGAAAACGGCCTCCGCACAGGCGAGCAGATGCGCTTCGTTGGACTCGCGGATGTGTGCCTTGCGTCGCCGCAAAGGCGCCGGCGTTTCGTCCCGGTCGGTGGCTTCGGTTGCCGCCTCGTCGTGTCTCATCGTTACCCTCGCGCGGCGGGCATGCCGCGTTGGGCTTCATTCTAGCCGCTGATCCGCGTCGAGCGCACGCATGCGGATGACATGCGTGTACGGCGATGCTGCGTTGCGATGGCACGTTTCTCGCTCTGTCGAATCCTGCAAGAAAGACGTTGCGCTGGTCATTTTGATCGTCTAAAACCTGTCCAATCGGACAGGATTCAACGCACTTCGCGAACCACCCGGGCATGCACCACGCAAGGGCGGATGTGCGCCGAAACCGGCATGGCACGCACCGGCACAGACCGGGCTGAAAACATTACCGACCCCACAGGAGCGATACGAATGAACGCGGTATCGGAAACAGTGAAGCGGGCAGCTTTCGACACGTCGATCAAGGTCGACGGCAAGCGGTTGTGGGACAGCCTGATGGAAGTCGCGAAGATCGGCGCGACGCCGAAGGGCGGCGTGTGCCGCCTCGCGCTGACCGATCTCGACAAGGCCGGCCGCGACCTGATCGTCGGCTGGGCGAAGGCCGCCGGCTGCACGGTGACGGTCGATACGATGGGCAATGTATTCATGCGCCGCGCGGGCCGGGTGGCCGACGCGGCACCGGTCGTCACGGGCTCGCACGCGGATTCCCAGCCGACGGGCGGCCGCTTCGACGGCATCTACGGCGTGCTCGGCGGCCTCGAGGTGATTCGCAGTCTCAACGATCACGGGATCGAGACCGAGCATCCGGTCGAGGTCGTGATCTGGACCAACGAGGAAGGCTCGCGCTTCGCGCCCGCGATGGTGGCGTCCGGTGTGTTCGCCGGCGTGTTTTCGCTCGAATACGGGCTGTCGCGCAAGGATGTGGACGGCAAGACGATCGGCGAGGAACTGGCGCGCATCGGGTACGCGGGCGACGTGCCGTGCGGCGGGCGCAAGCTGCATGCGGCATTCGAGCTGCATATCGAGCAGGGGCCGATTCTCGAAGCGGAATGCAAGACGATCGGCGTCGTGACCGACGCGCAGGGGCAGCGCTGGTATGAGATCACGTTCACCGGCCAGGAAGCGCATGCGGGGCCGACGCCGATGCCGCGCCGTCGCGATGCGCTGCTCGGCGCGTCGCGCGTGGTCGATCTCGTCAACCGGATCGGCCTCGATCATGCGCCGTTCGGCTGCGCGACAGTCGGCATGATGCAGGTCCACCCGAACTCGCGCAACGTGATTCCCGGCCGCGTGTTCTTCACCGTCGACTTTCGGCATCCGGACGATGCGGTGCTCGCGAAGATGGATGTCGCGCTGCGCGACGGTGTCGCGCGCATCGCGGCCGGTATCGGGCTCGACACGGAGCTCGAGCAGATTTTCTATTACAAGCCGGTCGCGTTCGATGCCGCTTGCGTGGAAGCCGTGCGCAGCGCGGCCGATCGCTTCGGCTACTCGCATCGCAACATCGTATCGGGCGCGGGGCACGACGCATGCTACCTCGCGCAGGTCGCGCCGACTTCGATGGTGTTCGTGCCGTGTGTCGACGGCATCAGCCACAACGAGATCGAGGACGCGACGCCCGCATGGATCGAGGCCGGCGCGAACGTGCTGCTGCACGCGATGCTGTCGCGCGCATGCGAGCCGGCCTCATGACGCATCGACCGTAGCAGCCGGGACGCTGCGTATCGCCTGACCGCAGGATTCCTCAGCATGACCGCCCCGACTGTGCGTTCGCAGCCGGCGGGGACGGCTTTGTCTCCACTCAGTCGAAGGAACGCGTATGACCACCAAGCCAACCGGCGATATCGCCGCGCATCGCCTGTCGTCCACGCAACTCTCGTGCGAATTCGCCGATATCGCGCCGCTGCTCGATCCGACTGCCGCGGCGGCTGCCGCCAGCCGCTGCCATTACTGCTATGACGCGCCGTGCGTGCAGGCGTGTCCGACGCAGATCGACATCCCGAGCTTCATCCGCAAGATCGGTAACGGCAACCTCAAAGGCGCCGCTATGGACATTCTGTCCGCGAATCCGCTCGGCGGGATGTGCGCACGCGTGTGCCCGACCGAGATCCTGTGCGAAGGCGCCTGCGTGCGGAATCACCAGGATGCGCAGCCGGTCGCGATCGGCGCGCTGCAGCGGCATGCGACCGACTGGGCGATGGAGACCGGCGCGGTGCAGTTCCGGCGCGCACCCGATACGGGCCGTCATGTCGCGGTAGTCGGCGCGGGGCCGGCCGGGCTCGCATGCGCGCACCGGCTCGCGCTCGCCGGGCATCGCGTCACGCTGTTCGACGCGCGCCCGAAGGCAGGCGGCCTCAACGAATACGGGATCGCCGCGTACAAGACGGTCGACGATTTCGCGCAGCGCGAAGTCGAGTGGCTGCTGTCGGTCGGCGGCATCACGCTGGAAACGGGCGTCGCGCTCGGGCGGGACGTGACGCTCGACGCGCTGCGCGAGCAACACGACGCGGTATTTCTCGCGATGGGCCTCGGCGGCGTGCGTGCGCTCGCGATCGACGGCGAGCAACTGGGCGGCGTGATGAACGCGGTCGATTTCATCGAGCAGGTGCGGCAGGCCGACGGGCTGGAGAACGTGCCGGTCGGGCGGCGCGTGGTCGTGATCGGCGGCGGCAATACGGCGATCGACGCGGCCGTGCAGAGCCGCAAGCTCGGCGCCGAGCGCGTGACGATGGTGTACCGACGCGGCGTGGAGGCCATGAGCGCGACGTGGGCCGAGCGCGAGTTCGCGCAGAAGAGCGGCGTGGCGCTCGTCACGCACGCGAAGCCCATGCGCATCGCGGGGGCGAACGGCCAGGTGACGGGTGTCGAATTCGAGGCGGCATCGGGTGAGCGCTTCACCGTCGACGCTGACCTGGTGCTGAAGGCGATCGGCCAGACGCTGGTGCCGGACGGCGTCGCCGCCGCGTTGCTGACGGCGGACGGCACGCGCATCGCGGTGGAGGCGGACGGGCGCACGGCGCTGCCCGACGTGTGGGCCGGCGGCGACTGCGCGGCGACGGACGGCATCGACCTCACGGTGCAGGCCGTACAGGACGGCAAGTGCGCGGCCGCTTCGATCGACGCGGCGCTCGCCGCGCGCGACGCGAAGGCGGCCTGAACGCGCGGCGCACCGGCAGCACACCGATCACGACCCCATTCTCACGGAGCCGAACATGGCCGACCTTCGCTGCACCATCGCAGGCATCACCTCGCCGAATCCCTTCTGGCTGGCGTCCGCGCCGCCGACCGACAAGGCCTACAACGTCAACCGCGCATTCGAGGCGGGCTGGGGCGGCGTCGTCTGGAAGACGCTCGGGCTCGATCCGCACGTCGTCAACGTCAGTTCGCGCTACGGCGCCGTGCAATGGAACGGCCAGCGCATGGCGGGGCTGAACAACATCGAGCTGATCACCGACCGTCCGCTCGACGTGAACCTGAGAGAGATCGCGCAGGTGAAGCGCGACTGGCCGGACCGCGCGCTGATCGTGTCGCTGATGGTGCCGTGCAACGAACGCGACTGGAAGTGGATCCTGCCGCTCGTCGAGGATACCGGGGCCGACGCGGTGGAGCTGAACTTCGGCTGCCCGCACGGGATGAGCGAACGCGGGATGGGCGCGGCGGTCGGGCAGGTGCCCGAATACGTCGAGATGGTCACGCGCTGGGTGAAGGAAGGCACGAAGCTGCCGTGCCTCGTGAAGCTCACGCCGAACATCAGCGACATCCGGATGGGGTCGCGCGCCGCGTACAAGGGCGGGGCCGACGGCGTGTCGCTGATCAACACGATCAACTCGATCGTCGCGGTCGATCTCGACCACATGGCGCCGATGCCGACCGTCGACGGCAAGGGCACGCACGGCGGCTATTGCGGCCCGGCGGTCAAGCCGATCGCGCTGAACATGGTCGCGGAAATCGCACGCGATCCGGAAACGCCGAACCTGCCGATCTCGGGCATCGGCGGCATCTCGACATGGCGCGACGCGGCCGAGTTCATGGTGCTCGGCGCCGGCAGCGTGCAGGTGTGCACCGCCGCGATGCATTACGGCTTCCGGATCGTGTCGGATCTCGCGGACGGGCTGTCGAACTGGATGGACGAGAAGGGCTACGCGACGCTCGACGACGTGTGCGGCTGCGCGGTGCCGAACGTGACCGACTGGAAATACCTGAACCTGAAGTACGACATCAAGGCGCGCATCGACCAGGACCGCTGCATCCAGTGCGGGCTGTGCCACATCGCGTGCGAGGACACGTCGCACCAGGCGATCACGGCGACGAAGGACGGCGTGCGGCATTTCGAAGTGGTCGATTCGGAGTGCGTCGGGTGCAATCTTTGCATGCATGTGTGTCCGGTCGAGCAATGCATCACGATGGAGCGCGTCGATTCGGGCGACTACGCGAACTGGACCACGCATCCGAACAATCCGGCGAGCGCGGATGCCGGGGCGGGTGCGGGCACCGCGGCCCCGCCCGAGAAACACGCGAAGGCGGCCTGACCGGCGTCCGGCGGTGCAGCATCGTCTGCGCCGCCGTTTTTCGTTACCCCCTGGGCCGGCATCGCACGATGCCGGCGCTGACGTTTTTCGTGGAGTGCCATCGATGAAATCCGCAGCGAATCCCGCCGATCCCGACAGCGCCGCGGCGCAGGGCGGCAGCCTGTACAACGACGACCTCGCGCCGACGACGCCGGCGCAGCGCACGTGGAAGTGGTATCACTTCGCGGCGCTGTGGGTCGGGATGGTGATGAACATCGCGTCGTACATGCTTGCGGCCGGGCTGATCCAGGAGGGCATGTCGCCGTGGCAGGCGGTGACGACGGTGCTGCTCGGCAACCTGATCGTGCTCGTGCCGATGCTGCTGATCGGCCATGCGGGCGCGAAGCACGGGATTCCTTATGCGGTGCTCGTGCGTGCGTCGTTCGGCACGCAGGGGGCGAAGCTGCCGGCGCTGCTGCGCGCGATCGTCGCCTGCGGCTGGTACGGCATCCAGACCTGGCTCGGCGGCAGCGCGATCTACACGCTGCTGAACATCCTGACCGGCAACGCGCTGCACGGCGCGGCGCTGCCGCTCGTCGGCATCTCGTTCGGGCAGCTCGCGTGCTTTCTCGTGTTCTGGGCACTGCAGCTGTACTTCATCTGGCACGGCACCGATTCGATCCGCTGGCTCGAAAGCTGGTCCGCGCCGATCAAGGTCGTGATGTGCGTGGCGCTCGTGTGGTGGGCGACGTCGAAGGCGGGCGGGTTCGGCTCGATGCTGTCGGCGCCGTCGCAGTTCGCGGCCGGCGGCAAGAAGGCCGGGCTGTTCTGGGCGACGTTCTGGCCGGGCCTGACCGCGATGGTCGGCTTCTGGGCGACGCTCGCGCTGAACATTCCCGATTTCACGCGCTTCGCGCATTCGCAGCGCGACCAGATGATCGGGCAGTCGATCGGGTTGCCGCTGCCGATGGCGCTGCTGTCGGTGGTGTCGGTCGTCGTGACGTCGGCCACGGTCGTGATCTACGGCAACGCGATCTGGGATCCGATCGACCTGACGAGCCGGATGACGGGGATCGGCGTGGGCATCGCGCTCGTGATCCTCACGCTCGACACGATGTGCTGCAACCTCGCCGCGAATCTCGTCGGCCCCGCCTACGACTTCTCGAGCCTGTGGCCGAAGGCCATCTCGTACCGCACCGGCGGGATGATCACCGCGACGATCGCGATCGTGATGATGCCGTGGAAGATCCTCGCGACGACGGACGGCTACATCTTCACCTGGCTCGTCGGCTATTCGGCGCTGCTCGGGCCCGTCGCGGGCATCCTGATGGTCGACTACTTCCTGATTCGCGGCACGCAGCTCGACACGCGCGCGCTGTTCGACGAGCGCGGCGGCTTCAGCTACGCGCGCGGCTGGAACCCGGCCGCGCTGGTCGCGCTCGCGGTCGGCGTGCTGCCGAACCTGCCCGGCTTCCTGCACACCGCATTTCCGGCGTCGTTCCCGAACGTGCCGGCGTTCTTCAACACGCTCTACACGTACGCGTGGTTCGTCGGCCTCGTGCTGGCGTCCAGCGTGTACGGCACCTGGATGAAGTGGCGCGCCGGACAGCGCGCGCAGATCGCGAGCGCCTGACGCGCGAAGGCATGTGACGCAGGCGCGGCATGCGGCACCCGACAGTCAACGAGGAGGCAACGAAATGGCAATCCTGATTCGCGGCGGCACCGTGGTCGATGCGGACCGCACCTATCGCGCGGACGTGCTCTGCGCGGACCCGCAGGACGGCGGCACGATCCTGCAGATTGCGGAGAAGATCGACGCGCCGGCCGGCGCAACCGTCGTCGACGCGCACGACCAGTACGTGATGCCGGGCGGCATCGATCCGCATACGCACATGGAACTGCCGTTCATGGGCACGAGGGCGAGCGACGATTTCTACACGGGCACGGCCGCCGGGCTGTCGGGCGGCACGACGAGCATCATCGACTTCGTGATCCCGAGCCCGAAGCAGCCGCTGATGGAGGCGTTCCAGGAATGGCGCGGCTGGGCCGAGAAAGCCGCTTCCGACTACGGCTTCCACGTGGCCGTGACGTGGTGGGACGAGAGCGTGCACCGCGACATGGGCACGCTCGTGCGCGAGCACGGCGTATCGAGCTTCAAGCACTTCATGGCGTACAAGAACGCGATCATGGCCGACGACGAGGTGCTCGTGAACAGCTTCACGCGTTCGCTCGAGCTCGGCGCGCTGCCGACCGTGCACGCGGAGAACGGCGAGCTCGTGTTCCAGTTGCAAAAGGCGCTGCTCGCGCGCGGGATGACGGGGCCGGAGGCGCATCCGCTGTCGCGGCCGCCGGAGGTCGAGGGCGAGGCCGCGAACCGCGCGATCCGCATCGCGCAGGTGCTCGGCGTGCCGGTGTATATCGTGCACGTGTCGGCGAAGGACGCGGTCGACGTGATCACGCGTGCGCGCAGCGAAGGGCTGCGCGTGTTCGGCGAGGTGTTGCCGGGCCACCTGGTGATCGACGAAGCCGTCTATCGCGACCCGGACTGGACGCGGGCGGCCGCGCACGTGATGAGCCCGCCGTTCCGCTCGGCCGAGCATCGCGAGGCGCTGTGGCGCGGGCTGCAATCGGGGCAGCTGCACACGACGGCGACCGACCATTGCGTGTTCTGCGCGTCGCAGAAGGCGATGGGTCGCGACGATTTCACAAAGATTCCGAACGGTTGCGGCGGCGTCGAGGATCGCATGTCGGTGCTGTGGCACCACGGTGTGAATCACGGCCGCATCACGCCGAACGAGTTCGTGCGGATCACGTCGACGAACGCCGCGCAGATCTTCAACCTGTATCCGCGCAAGGGCGCCGTGCAGGTCGGCGCCGATGCCGATCTTGTCGTATGGGATCCGGCCGCGACGAAGACGATCTCGGTGAAGACCCATCACCAGCAGGTCGACTTCAACGTGTTCGAGGGGATGACGGTGCAGGGCGTCGCGACGCACACGCTCACGCGCGGTGCGCTCGCATGGGCCGACGGCGAGCTGCGCGCGGTGCGCGGCGCGGGCCGCTACCTGAAGCGCCCGCCTGCGGCCGGCTACTACGAGGCCGCCCGCATCGCGAACCGGCTGCGCGAGCCGCATCCGGTCGAACGCGCGGGCTGAGCCGCGGGCGTCATGCGGGGCGTGTCCGTTCGAGCGGCGAACGGCACGCCCCGCGCGTTTTTGCGTAATAAATAGAACAACTGATCAAATTGGAGAGGCGCGAAACAGGCAATGATCGCCGGTACTGGCGACCACGATTTTTTCGGCGTTGCAGGCGTGCATATCGAGCGAGTAACATCCACCAACCCCATGCAGGGGCCGCGGGCCCAGGGCCGCCCGCCGGACAGTTCAAATAGTGAGAAAGGAGCACAAGGTGGATATTCTGCGCAGTCTCCTCGGTATGCTGTTTCTGTTGCTGGTTGCCTATCTGCTGTCGAACAACCGCCGCGCGGTCAGCGGCCGGACCATGATCGCCGCGCTGCTCACGCAGTTCGCGATCGGCGCGCTGGTGCTGTTCGTGCCGTCGGGCCGCGCGGTGCTGGCCGCGGCGGCGAACGGCGTCAATCGCGTGCTCGACATGGGCAATCACGGTATCGCGTTCGTGTTCGGTGGGCTGGTCGACGCGCGCATGTTCCAGCTGTTCGGCGACGGCGGGTTCGTGTTCGGCCTGCGCGTGCTGCCGATGATCATCTTCGTCACCGCGCTGATCTCGGTGCTGTACTACATTGGCGTGATGAAGTGGATCGTCGCGATCCTCGGCGCGGGGCTCGCGAAAGTGCTCGGCGTGAGCCGCATCGAGGCATGTTCGGCCGTCGCGACGATCTTCCTCGGGCAGAGCGAGATGCCCGCGCTCGTGAAGCCGTTCGTGCGGAACATGACGAGCGCCGAGATCTTCACGGTGATGGCGAGCGGCATGGCGTCGGTCGCGGGCTCGGTGCTGGTCGGCTACGCCGGCCTCGGCGTGAAGATGGAATACCTGCTCGCCGCATCGTTCATGGCGGTGCCGGGCGGTCTGCTGTTCGGCAAGCTGCTGTTCCCGACCGTCGAGCCGAGCCGCGTGGTGGTCGACGGCCTCGATTTCGACGACAAGCGGGCCGCCAACGTGATCGAGGCGGCCGCGTCCGGCGCGTCGGTCGGCCTGCGGATCGCGATCAACGTCGGCGCGATGCTGATCGCGTTCGTCGGGCTCATCGCGCTGATGAACCTGATCGTCGGCGGCGTGGCCGCGTTAGCGGGCTTTCCGCAGATCACGCTGGTGGGGATCATCGGCCACCTGTTCGCGCCGCTGGCCTGGATCATCGGCGTGCCGTGGCACGATGCGACGCTCGCCGGCAACTTCATCGGCGAGAAACTGATCTTCAACGAATTCGTCGCGTACGGCGACCTGTCGCCGTACCTGAAGGGCGGCGAGCACGTCGCGGCGGCCGGCCTGCAGGTGCTCGACCCGAAGACGCTCGCGATCGTATCGTTCGCGCTGTGCGGCTTCGCGAACTTCTCGTCGATCGCGATTCTCGCGGGCGGCTTCAGCGCGGTGGCGCCCGAGCGGCGCTCGGACGTCGCGCGGCTCGGCTTGCGCGCGCTGACGGCGGCCACGCTGTCGAACCTGATGAGCGCGGCGATCGCCGGCCTGTTCTTTTCGCTGCATTGACGCGTGCAGTAGACTCCGACCGTTCGAAGAGAGGCAACGATGTTTCTACCGCAGGAATTCATTCGCAGGAAGCGCGACGGGCAACCGCTCGATCGCGACGGGATTGCCGCGTTCGTGCGCGGCGTGACCGACGGCAGCGTGACCGAGGGCCAGGTGGCGGCGTTCGCGATGGCCGTGTATTTCAACGACCTGAGTACCGACGAGCGCGTCGCGCTGACGCTCGCGCAGCGCGACTCGGGCGACGTGCTCGACTGGCGTGCGCTCGATCTCGGCGGGCCGGTGATCGACAAGCATTCGACCGGCGGCGTCGGCGACGTCGTGTCGCTGATGCTCGGGCCGATGGTGGCCGCCTGCGGCGGCTATGTGCCGATGATCTCGGGGCGCGGGCTCGGCCACACCGGCGGCACGCTCGACAAGCTCAGCGCGATTCCCGGCTACGACGTGATGCCCGCGACGGACGCGTTTCGCCGCACGGTGCGCGAGGTCGGCGTCGCGATCATCGGGCAGACCGCGCGGCTCGCGCCGGCCGACAAGCGCATCTATGCGATCCGCGACGTGACGGCGACCGTCGAGTCGGTCGCGATGATCACCGCGTCGATCCTGTCGAAGAAGCTGGCGGCGGGGCTCGACGGGCTCGTGATGGACGTCAAGGTCGGCTCCGGTGCGTTCATGCCGACGGCGGAGAAATCGGCGGAACTGGCGCGCAGCATTGTCGACGTCGGCAACGGCGCCGGCATGAAGACGACCGCGATCCTCACCGACATGAACCAGTCGCTCGCGCCGTGCGCGGGCAATGCACTCGAAGTCGCATGCGCGATCGACTACCTGACCGGCAAGTCGCGTCCGGCGCGCCTGCACGACGTGACGATGGCGCTGTCGGCAGAATTGCTCGTCACCGGCGGGCTGGCGCGCGATGTCGCCCACGCGCGCGCGAAGCTGCAGCAGGCGCTCGATTCGGGCGCGGCGGCCGAACGCTTCGCGAGAATGGTCGCGGCGCTCGGCGGCCCCGCGGACCTGATCGACGCACCCGCGCGGCATCTGGCGCGGGCGGCGGTGATCGTGCCGGTTCCGGCGCCTGCAACCGGCATGGTGCAGCGGGTCGATTGCCGTGCGCTTGGGCTGGCGGTCGTCGCGCTCGGCGGCGGCCGCACGCGCGCGGAGGATGCGATCGACGTCAGCGTCGGGCTGACGGCGCTGGCGGAGATCGGGCAGCGCGTCGAGGCCGGCGAGCCGCTCGGCTACGTGCACGCGCGCGACGACGCGTCGGCAGCGCATGCGGTGGACGCGGTCCGGCGCAGCTACGTGCTCGGCGAGACGGGCGACGTGCCGCCGACCCTTTACCAGCAGATCGGCTGACCGAATGCGGCTGCGGCGACGCAGCCCGGCACACTACCGGAGTGACCACCGCAATGGAACGAGACGAACTGATCGAACAGGCGAAGGCGGCGCGCGACCGCGCGTATGCGCCGTATTCGCGCTTCAAGGTCGGCGCGGCGCTGCAGGCGCGCGACGGAACGGTTTTCCACGGCTGCAACGTCGAGAACGCATCCTACGGACTGTGCAATTGTGCGGAACGCACGGCGATGTTCTCGGCGATCGCCGCCGGCTACCGTCCGGGCGACTTCGCGCGGCTCGCGGTCGTCGGCGACACGGACGGCCCGATCGCGCCGTGCGGCGCGTGCCGTCAGGTGATCATCGAGATCGGTTCGCCCGACATCGAAGTGATCCTGGCCAACCTGAAAGGGGCCGTCGAAGTCACGACGGCCCGTGCGTTGCTGCCGGGCGCGTTCAGCCTGTAGCGGCGCACGCCGCGGCGCGGCGCGCGTATCACGCGCCTTCGCGCGTTTCGCGGATCGGGATCACGGTGCGTGCGCCGCACTGGCGCAGCAGGTCGCGCAGTTCGTTGATGACCGGAAACACCTCGTGGTTCCAGTCGGCGCCCTGGCGATCGTGCGCTTCCTGTTCGCGCTCGACGATCCAGCGATCCTCGCGGAAGATGCGCTCGGTGAACCACACGAGCAGCGGCCACGCGAGATCGAGCACGAACGGAATGCCGGGCTTGTGGATCGACAGCAGTCCGAACGTGCGGTTGGTGCGCTGCTCGGCGTCGAGCGGCACGTAGACGATCCACAGGTCCATCACGAGCGTGCCTTCGCTCGACCGGATCTGCAGCGTCTGGTACGGGTAGCCGGTGCGTACCGTCATCACGCTCTTGTCGGCCTGGTCGGCCGGCTTCTTGCTCGCGCCGAACACGAGCGCTTCGCCGACCGGCTGCTTGCCTTCCATCCGCGCGAACGTGTAATCCACCTCGACCCAGTCGTCGCCGCGGCGTCGGCCGACCGAGCGCGCGCGCATCTGCCCCATCTGCTTGCGATGCAGGAACTGATGGTTCATGTCCATCAGGTTCTCGTGCATGAACGAGTAGTGGCACTTGACCTCGCGACCGAAGCGGCGCGTCTTGAACGCGCGATCGTCCGCCGATTCGAGCGCGGGAAACGGGCGTTCGTCGGCGAGCGTTGCGTCGCCCGGGAACACGAAGATCAGCCCGTGCGCCTCGCGGCACGGATACGCACGCACGCCGTTGGGCAAACGCTCGCGGCCGAGGTAGGGCACGTCGACGCAGCGGCCGCTGTCGCACGCGTAGGTCCAGCCGTGATAGCAGCAGCGCAGCGTTTCGCCGGTCACGACGCCCGCGTGCAACGGCACCTGGCGGTGCGCGCAACGATCTTCGAGCGCGTACACGGCGTCCGATTCGGTGCGCACGAGCACGATCGGCTCGCCGGCGAAATGCACGCCGAGCGTCTTGCCGCGCTTGAGCTCGCGCGACCACGCGAGCGGGTACCAGTGATCGGGATGAATGGGCACGCGGCGCAGGTCGCGCACGGCCGTGCCGGAGGACGGTTCTCCAACGGTGTTGCTGTCAGGCAAAGGTACTGCGAGCATGCGTGACGCCTCCTGGCTGGACTGGAATGCCGAGCGCCGCGGGAAGCGGCGGGAATCAGGAGAGTCTACGCGAAGTTGTCCGCTGCCGCGGACCCGATGCGGGTTTGCCCCGGCGCGGTGGCCGGGGTCTCGTTGATGCAGCGCAAACCGGGCCGCGGGCGGCGCGCGCCGGTCGTGCATGCCCGCGCGGCGGGGGTATCCCGTCACGCGTACGGCGCCCGCTCAGGAACGGGCTTCGTGCCACAGCACCGCGTCGGACCGGTACAGCGCCGGGAAGCGCTGCTTCAGCCCGGCGACCTTCGGCAAATCGTTGAACGCGATGTACGGCGCGTCGGGATGCAGTTCGAGGTAGTTCTGGTGATAGGCCTCGGCCGGATAGAACCCCTTGTAGGCCTCGACGCGCGTGACGACGGGCGCCGGATACACGTGCGCGGTGCCGAGCTGTGCGATGTACGCGGTCGCGACCGCGCGTTGCTGCGCGGTGGTCGGGAAGATCGCGGACCGGTACTGCGATCCTTCGTCGGGGCCCTGCCGGTTCAGCTCGGTCGGATCGTGCGCGACCGAGAAGAACACCTGCAGCAGGCGGCCGTACGTGATCTGCGTCGGATCGTAGACGATACGAACCGATTCCGCGTGCCCCGTCAGCCCCGAGCCGACGAGTGCATAGTGCGCGGTTTCGGACGCGCCGCCCGCATAGCCGGCCGTGACCTGCTTCACGCCCTTCACGTGCTCGAACACGCCCTGCACGCCCCAGAAGCAGCCGCCGGCGAGCACGGCCGTTTCTTCGTGCACCGTGCCGGGCGTTTCGTCGAGCGTCGGCGCGGGCACGGTGCGCATCGGCTCCGCGGAATTGACGATGCGCTGGTAGCCGAACACGGCAGCGGCCGCGATGGCGACGGCGCCGATGCGGCGCAACATGGCCGTGCGTCGGCGCGCTGCGGTATCGCGGGTGGGGATCGGGATCATCTCTTGCTCCTTCGGAAGGGGGCGGGGAACACGGCGGCCACGTTGCTGCAGCGCACGCGATCAACCGAAAGTGAATGCGTACGCATCGACACCGGGATCGAGAAACTCGATCGAGAACGTGCGGTCGGCGATCGCGCCCGGCTGCCGGACGAGCTGGTACAGGCGCTGGCCGGTGACGGTGCCGTAGCCCTGCGCGTCGACGTCGGCGCCGTGCGCGGCACCGGGCGCCGCGCCGTCGAGCGTCACGCGAAAGCGCACGGGACGGCCGTTCGCGCCCGGGCCGAGCACCAGGTGCAGGTCGCGCGCATGGAAGCGGTAGACGATCCGGCCGTCCGGCGCGGCGAGCGATGCACGTTCGGCGCCGACCTTCCAGGTGCCGGCGAGGCCCCAGTCATTGAGATCCGGCCGGGCCGGCGCGTCGTAGCGGTGTGCCGCATCGCGCACGGCGCCGCCCGGCGACGCGAAGCTCTCGGCGCGCGTATAGCCGACATAGGTTTCGGGAGAGCGGACGTCGGCGCTGTCGGCTGCCGCGAGCGCGCCCTTCGCGGGTGCGCCGGTGAGCCCGAGCGGCACGTTCAGCGCTTCCGGATGGCCGGCTTCGGCGAGCAGCGACTGGATCGCGCGTTCCGACTGCGCGTATTCGCCTTCGCCGAAGTGGTGATGGCGGATGCGCCCTTGCGCGTCGATGAAGTAGTGGGCGGGCCAGTACTCGTTGCCGAACGCGCGCCAGATCGAATAGCCGTTGTCGATCGCGACCGGATAGTCGATGCCGAGGTCGTGCACGGCCTTCTTCACGTTGCCGATGTCGCGCTCGAACGCGAACTCCGGCGCGTGCACGCCGATCACGACGAGCCCGTACGGCGCGTACTTGCGCGCCCACGCGGTCGTGTACGGCAGCGTGCGCAGGCAGTTGATGCACGAATAGGTCCAGAAGTCGACCAGCACGACCTTGCCGCGCAGGCCGGCCGCCGTCAGCGGCGGCGAGTTCAGCCACTGCACGGCGCCGTCGAGCGACGGCAGCGTGCCTTCGACGGGCAGTGCGGACGGCGCCGCGCCTGCCGCGCGCATCATCGCGCTGCCGGCCATCGCACCGCCGCCGGCCGGTGCGCTATCTGCGGCGGCCATCATCGCGCCGCCCGCCGTGTTGTCCGTGGCAGTGCCGGTCGCGGCCATCGCCGCCGGCGCGCCATTCGAGCGGCCGCCGAGACGGTCGACGAGCTTCGTCTCGAGCCCGCCCGTCGTGACGGTCGACAGCTGCGCGAGCGCACCCGTATCGAGGCCTAGCGCGATCGCGCCGACACCGGCGAGCAGCGCCGCGCCGATCCCGCGCCGGATCCATTCGCCGGCGCCGAGCGAGCGTTTCATCGCGGCGAACACCTTGCCGCCGATCACGAGCGCGACGCCGAGCGACGTCGCCGCGCCGGCCGCATACGCGACGAGCAGCAGCGTCGTGCCGACGCTCGCGCCGCGCAGCGCGGCGCCGGTCAGCACGAGCCCGAGGATCGGGCCCGCGCACGGCGCCCACAGCAGGCCGGTCGCGACGCCGAGCAGCAGCGACGACAAGGGGCCGGCCGGGCGGCCGTCGCGTTGCGCGAGCCCGGTGAGCCGGTTGCCGGCGGCGACGAGCGGACGCGTCAGGTGCTCCGCGAGGCGCGGCATCAGCAGTGTCAGCCCGAACACCGCGAGCAGCACGATGGCGATCCAGCGGCCGGCCTGGTTGGCCTGCGCGACCCAGCCGCCGCCGACGGCGGCAAGCGTCGCGACGACGGCGAACGTGAGCGCCATGCCGGCGAGCAGCGGCAGGCCGGTGCGCACGAACGGCTGGTCGGCGCGCGCGAACACGAACGGCAGCACGGGCAGGATGCACGGGCTCAGGATCGTGAGCACGCCGCCGAGATAGGCAAGGACGATGAGCAGCATGGTGCGTTCTCCAGTCGGTCGGGAGTGGGGCCGGATCAGGCGGCGGCCGGGTGGAAGGTGAGCGCGAGGCCGTTCATGCAGTAGCGCAGGCCGGTCGGCTGCGGGCCGTCGTCGAACACGTGGCCGAGATGGCCGCCGCAGCGGCGGCAGTGCACTTCGGTGCGGACCATGCCGAACGTGGTGTCGGTGTCGGTGCCGACCGCGTGGTCGAGCGGCTTCCAGAAGCTCGGCCAGCCCGTATGGCTGTCGAACTTGGTGGCCGACGAGAACAGCGGGAGGGCGCAGCCGGCGCATGCGAACGTGCCGGTGCGGTGCTCGTCGTTCAGCGGGCTGCTGTAGGGCCGCTCGGTGCCGGCTTCGCGCAGGATCGTGTATTGGGCGGGCGTGAGCCGGCGATGCCATTCGGCGTCGCTGAGCGTGAGTTCGAAAGATGCGGCCGGTGCGCCGGCCGGCGGCGCGGCGAACGCGCGGCCGACCAGCGCGCGGCGGCCGACGGACGACAGGGCCGCGAGCGCGGCGAGGCCGGTGGCGCCGGCGAACAACAGATGTCTGCGGGTGGGCATGGCGGGCTCCTGGAAGCAGGTCCTGAAAACATGCGCCTATCGTAGACAGCGGCCGGTGTCGAAGTCCTCACGGAAAGTTAAACGAATCGTGAAGGTTGGGGTGTTTTGTCGGGAGGCGCTGGAATTCGTCCGGGCGTCAACCGGCAAGGGCCTTTGGGCGGGGGAGCGGCCGATGTTTGTCGAGCTCCCGTTCGCGCGGAGAGGGTTGGTGTTCGTCGAGTAGTGCGGCAAGTTGCCTACGCGGGGCTACATCGCGAAATTGCTGAAGTTGTCGCGCAATAAGGCGTCTCTGCTCGGGAAGGCCACTGAAGTGCGGCCCGGCGATCTTTTGTCGCCTGAGAATGTCCAGTCCGCTTTGCGAGGCAAGCATGAGGCTGATATCGCGGAGGACAGTGTACGTATTTCCTTTGTTGCAGCCAGAGCGTGCTACAGCGGTAAACTGTATGGAAATCGAAGGGGCCACGTGTTGTGTCGCACAATACATTCCGGTATCATTCGCGCCCCCCACAAGCTGCGCATACTGATTTCGCGCGAGGCGCCCCCGCCTCGACTATCTGTGCGTATCACGATTCCGTTCGCATTCCGGCAGGCAACCCATCTGGCGTTATGCTCGCGACGATCGTCGGCTCATCTGTCGAGGAGCATGTATTGGCAATTCCTGATCGGAACGATTCCACACCCCCTGAAATCACAACCACGGCAAAAGCCCACCGCCGTGTGTCAAAGGGAAAGGCCCAGGCCCTGACACCGACGGACATCGCGTCACTGGCGCGCCAGAATGAGGAGCGCCAGCACCAGATGCGCGCGTTGATCGCGCTCGGTCGCGAGCGCGGCTATCTCACCCACGCGGACATCAACGATCACCTGCCCGACAACTTTACGCAAACGGCGGCGATGGACACCATCGTCAGCACGTTCAGCGACATGGGCGTGGCCGTATACGAACAAGCGCCGGATGCCGAAGCGCTCCTGTTAGCCGACGCTGCGCCGGCCGTGGCATCCGACGATCAGGCGGACGAGGAGGCGGAAGCCGCGTTATCGACCGTCGATTCCGAATTCGGCCGCACCACGGATCCGGTTCGGATGTACATGCGCGAGATGGGAGCCAGCGAACTGCTGACCCGCGCCGGTGAGATCGAGGTCGCGAAACGGATCGAAGATGGTCTACAGGACATGATTCAAGCGATTGCCGCGTGTCCGTCGATCGTGTCTACGATTCTTGCCGATGTCGACCGCATTGTTGCAGGCGAACTCCGCATCGACGAACTGGTCGATGGCATCAGTGTTGACGCCGACGAAAGCGAAATGACGCCGGAGTCCGAAGAAGAGGAGGTGGGAGTACTCGCCGCCGACGATGATTCGGACGAAGACGACGTCGAAACGGACTCCGGGGATTCGGAGAAGGCGAACGCGGCCCGCCTCGAAGAACTCACAAACGACAGTCTTGTGGTGTTCGCACGCGTGCGTGCACTGTTCGAGCAGTTGCCGGATGTACCCGTCACTGGCGATGCCCGTTCCGCAGCCGCTGCGCAAGTGCGCACGGCGATCCAGCGTGAACTCGCGCCGATCCGCTTTACTGCCAAGACCATCGACCGCCTGTGCGCCATTGTGCATGGGCAAGTGACTGAGGTTCGCGCGATCGAGCGCAGCATCCTCGCGATTGCTGTCGACCGCTGCGGCATGCCGCGCGATGCGTTTGTCGAGTCGTTCCCGGGCCACGAGACCGACCTCGAATGGACTATCCGCGCGGCGACGACCTCGCAGCAGTTTGGTGCGGCGCTCGAGCGGCATCAGCCGGCGATTCAGGCGGCGCAGCAGAAACTCGTCGACATCGAGTCCCGGGTCACGTTGCCGCTCCAGCAGCTCAAGCAGATCAACCGCCAGATGAGTGCCGCGGAACTGAAAATGCGGCAGGCCAAGCGCGAAATGATCGAGGCGAACCTTCGTCTTGTCATTTCAATCGCCAAGAAATACGTGAACCGCGGCATGCAGTTCCTGGATTTGATCCAGGAGGGCAATATCGGCCTGATGAAGGCCGTGGACAAATTCGAATACCGGCGCGGCTGGAAGTTCTCGACCTACGCGACCTGGTGGGTCCGGCAGGCTGTCACGCGTGCGCTCGCCGATCAGGCGCGGACCATTCGCGTGCCGGTCCACATGATCGAGACGATCAACAAGCTGAACCGGATATCGCGCGAAATCTTGCAACAGACGGGGCAGGAAGCGCATCCCGCAGTGCTGGCAAAGCGTATGGAGATGTCCGAGGAGAAAGTGCTCGGTATCCTCAAGATCGCCAGGCAACCCGTCTCGCTCGAAACTCCGGTGGGTGACGATGCCGATGCAACGCTCGGCGACATGATCGAGGATGTCTCGGCGAGTTCACCGGCTGAGGCGGCGATTCACGCGAACATGCGCGCGGCGATCGACGAGGCACTCGCCGGGTTGTCGCCGCGCGAGGCCAAGGTTCTGCGGATGCGATTCGGGCTCGACACAAGCTCCGATCACACGCTTGAAGAGGTCGGCAAGCAGTTCGACGTGACTCGCGAGCGGATCCGTCAGATTGAGAGCAAGGCGATGCGCAAGCTGATGCATCCCAGCCGTGCAGACAAGCTCAGGCCTTTTCTCGAGCGCTGAGGCAACCACAAGAGAGTAGAACGCGTGTATCGCGAACTACGCCTTTCGTTGCGCCACAGGCGACCTCGTCGAAACAAGTCTGCCCGGCGCCGCCAGCCGAAGCAGTCGGTAAGCGCAATCAACGAAATCTGGAGTATGGATTTCGTCGCTGACGCGCTGTTTGATGGTCGACGCTTGCGCACGCTCACGATCGTGGACAACTACACGCGGGAATGCTTGGCGATTGAAGTCGACGGCTCGCTGCGTGGCGAGCACGTTGTCGCCGCGCTGACTGGGCTTGCGCATCATCGTCCGCTTCCACGCTATATCAAGGCAGACAATGGCAGCGAGTTCATTTCGAAGGCGCTCGGCAAATGGGCGTACGAGAACGGCGTGGAGATTGACCTCTCGCGCCCTGGCAAGCCGCCCGACAACGCGAAGAGCGAATCCCTCAACGGACGTTTCCGGGAGGAATACCTCAACGCAATTTGGTTCTTGTCGCTTGAGGACGCCAGACGCAAAATCGAAGTCTGGCGCGAGTACTATAACGAGGCGTGCCCTCACTCTGCGCTGCAGTGGATGACACCGGCGGAATTCGCCCGCCAGTGCACCGATCGGGCCGATTCGGCCCGCCCCGAAGAGCCGGAATTTTCCAACTAAGACCGGGACGGAAATTGGGCTAGCCTCAACCGGACGCCGCGGGCGGTGTTTGCCCGGTTCCGGCGCTTCGTCCTCGTCATCATCCACGTCCGGATCGGTACGAAAGGACTGCAGCGCGCCAACGCCGATCGGGACCGTGACGACTGAAGCGGCGCGGCGCGAGAACAGGCCTACTTCCTCGTCGGGCGATTGAGCACCGTCACCGCTTGAGCAAAGCTTTGGTAGTCTGGATGGACGGTCGAGGGGCGCACCGACTCGGAGAACTGCCGCTGCTCAGGCGACAGAGACGCGCGTGGTTGAAGCGCGATCGACTTTGCTTCGTCGGACAGGGCATTAAAAATCGCGTCGCTGGTATTCGCCCAATTTTTGACCAATCGATCGAACGTTGCAATCGGAAGCTCGGGAGACATGCCGTGTGCGAACTGTCTGCTCCTGAAGATCGCTTGACCGACCGCTGTCGCGAGATGGCTGAAGCGCAGCGATTCGGCGACACACCAAACGATGACGCTTCGAGCCTCGTCGCCGTTGGCCGCCTTGGTCGCGTCAGTCGGCTTAGTTGAGTTGCCGAGCAGGCGCCCGAGAGCACCGTCGAGTGTGAGCTGCTGACTCTCCAGCGTGCTGGTGTAGCGACCCATGCCGTGTCCTCCGATCAGGTTGACGTATAGATTGCGCATGCTCAAGTGGAGCAAGAGGCTCTGTTGTTGCGTATCCTGCGGAAATAACGTGATCGCGAACTGCTCGTCGCTGTCACGACAGACGCGATAAAAGGTATTGTCAAACCGGATCAGATTCGTGTCTTCCGTGACTTTGTTGCGAATGGCACTGATCTGGGATGCCCAGTTCGGGCCGACCTGCAAGGTGAAGTTCATCGTTAGCACCTCCGAGAGACTGCTGGCGCCCGCTAAGCCAACTTGTCGGACGCGATCGGCATCAAACAAGTGATGCCTTTGGCTAGACCGAATCGCCACACCTGATGGGTGTGGCTAACGCAAGTATGGTATGACGAAATCTCGCGGGGCGCGCCGCTCTACGCCATTCGTATACCGGAGCTGAACGGTCCGGTGGACCCACAGCGGAGCACATTGCGGGAGTCTACGGTCGAGGAGGCGCGGGCGCACACGCGCCGTCTGTCATGCATGGGGCACAGTACGCGCCAGTCTCGCTCAGCCGTACTTCTCCGACATCAGGACCTTCGTCGGTATTGCCGTTCTGGATGTCACCCGGCTGGCCGCACTTCATTAGACCACTACATGCTGATACGGCGGTGTAGTCGGGACAGCACGCAAGTAACGCGACAACGTTAGAGGAGCATCAAACCACCGATTGCTCAGGCGATCAGAAAGTGATGGCGAGACAGGTGAGACCGTGGTCAAGGAAATCTGTGTAGACCAACGTGCCGTTGAGCACGCTATTTTGCTGAGACCTTGACCAGCATATCCCATCAGGGACAGCCGGCTTGTGCCGGAATTAAAGTCCGGATGCACGGCGGCAATCCCAACCTTCGAACCGTCGCAAATGAAAGCTTGGCAAACCGGGGGCGTCCATGCATGGTCTACGGCATGCGGGAGATCTGCTTTGCATTTTCTTCCTCCTGCTGCCTCGTACATTCGATGGACTGTCCGGATGAGCTTTGTACGACCGTTCCCCGTGCCAGCGGCGATACGGGATCCTTTCCGAGCAGCAATCGATTCAGTCGCTCTGCGGCACTCAGATACACGCGCGTCGGTATCGATGCAAGTTGACCGTCATGTAGCAGCAACAGCCTTGCGAGCGGGGCCAGGTCGATCCGCTCGATCCGCCAGATACCCGACCTGCAGGCTCGCCGTACCGCCGCATCGAGCACGGATTCCGCATCGATGAACACGTCGACAGGGGCCGGGCTGCTTTCCGACTCATTGATCAGATAGCAGAGATACAGCACGCTGCTCATGCGGTTCAACGCGTCCTTGTTACCTTCTTCAACGCAGCACGCTTCGAGCGCCAGGTGATTGACCAGAGACGCGTGATTCACGTATCTCGCCGGCAATGGCAAGTAATTCAGTCTCGACGGAGCGAGGCGTTCGTTTCCAGGTCCGGCTCGGGGCTTTGTCTGCTTTCTCATGATGCGATGTCGTCCTCGTGCCGCCGTCGACCGGTTTCAGCACGACACGCGGCATTTCCGATCTCGTTCCCCGCATCGTCGTACCAGAATGTGCCGCACCACGTCAGCCGATGCTGTGAGGCGAGTGGCCCCAGCTTCCTGCCGAGCAAGGCTTCGGCGCATCGGCTGCAGTCCGCCACTTTCTCAGGATCGGTCTCGTTCATTCTTCGGCGTCCTTGTGTTCTCCCGTCGCACGAACGACGCGCGCAACAGCTGTTCGTACGCGTCAACACACGTCACCGTATCGTCGAGATAACCCGGGCTAATTCGACGTCCATGGCCTCCCGGATCGCATCGCGCGCTGCTGTCACCAGATGCCCTCGGCTGTATGCGTCGCTAGTAAATTCGACCTTTAGTAAGGTCATCAATGGTCATGTGCCGCACTCTGGAAATAGAGGTGCACAATCGATTGTGCATCGAATTGTATTGATGTCGGGAAGTTCGTTGTAGTTAGTATTTTCCCTGCGCAGATCCCTGCGGGGCTCTCACCACGCAAGGCATGTTGTTAACTGAGGCTCAGTCGCCGGATGGCAATCTACACGTTCAGGCAACCGAAGAAGAATCGGAGCTTGGGCGAGCGACTGATTTCGGTCGCTCAGGAAGTGCAGCGCTTCGGCTACCGGTGGATGTCGGCCTGGCTGGCGCCAGTTCTACGACGAGCGCCGACCCGATGGCGCACATCGCTATCAGCCGCGCCACCGTTCGTCGAGCCTGGCCAGCTACCGATAATATCGACGCGAGACGCACTTCCTGATTGGTCACACCATTCCGCCTCAGGTCAGCGCAATGACGCGCGGTGCTGTTGAGCCAGGAATTTCACGAACCCGCACGGCGCCAGTTTCCATGAGTTGGACTGCAGCGCGGTTGTTGGCCCCTGGCAATGAACTTCCCTGCCTTTTTTAACGGCCTCTTCCAACAACATCTTCGCCATCGGGAAACTCCTAATGCCCGACCCGATCAGATGTTGCCTACACTCCATGCACAATCGATGGTGCAGCGGAGTTGAAGCGCTGGACCGAACCCGCTGCACCAACTATTCCAACGCACGCTGAAGGAGACGAGATGTCCAAACGTTCAGTCGTACTCAAGTCCACGGCCCTTGCCGCGCTTGCGGCATCCGCGCTTGCATTCGGGGCAGGCACGCCCACCATCATCACGGTGGTCAAGCTTTCCGGCATACCGTGGTTCAACCGGATGGAGCAGGGCGTCAGGAAGTACGGCGCCGATACCGGCGCCAAGACCTCGCAGGTCGGGCCCGCGCAAGGCGACGCACAGCTGCAGGTTCAGATGATCAACGACATGATCGCCAAGAAGCCGAATGCGCTGGCGGTCGTGCCGCTGTCGCCGGAGGCGGTCGAGCCGGTGCTGAAGAAGGCCCAGGCGGCCGGCATCACGGTCGTCACGCATGAGGCATCGGACATCCAGAACGCGACGTACGATATCGAGGCATTCCAGAACGCCGCCTACGGTGCACATCTGATGGACCAGCTCGCCCGATGCATGCACGAGGAGGGGCAGTATGCGGTCTTCGTCGGAACGCTGACATCCAAGTCGCACAACGAATGGATCGACGCGGCCGTTGCACGGCAGAAGGACAAGTACCCGAAGATGCAGATGGTCGGTACGCGCAACGAAAGTTACGACGATAGCCAGAAGTCGCACGACAAGGCGCTCGAGCTGCTGCGCGCGTACCCGAAGATCAAGGGTTTCCAGGGCAGTTCGTCGATGGATGTGCCGGGTATCGGGCGCGCGGTCGAGGAGCGCGGGATGCAGAGCCGCGTGTGCGTGGTTGGGACCGGGCTGCCGTCGCAGAACGCGCAGTACCTGAATAGCGGTGCGGTCAAGCTGATTTCCTTCTGGGATCCGGCCGATGCGGGTTACGTGATGAACAAGGTCGCGCAGACGGTGCTCGCCGGCGGCAAGGTGAAGGACGGTGACAACCTCGGCGTGCCCGGCTACGAGCATGTGAAGGTGGTCGGCCGTGTGATCTACGGGCAGGCGTGGGTCGATGTCACGAAGGACAACGCCGCCAAATATCCATTCTGATTCCGGCTCGCGAATTCATTCCGACAGGGCGCGAGCCCGATCACGGTCCATCATGAACACACCCTTCATTCAGCTCGACCAGGTCAGCAAGTCGTTCGGCGGCGTGAAATCGCTGATCGACGTCACGCTTGGTTTTCACGCGGGCGAGGCGGTCGCGCTGGCCGGCGAGAACGGCAGCGGCAAGTCGACGCTGATCAAGATCCTGTCCGGCGTGCATGCGCCGACATCCGGGCGGATCGTCATCGACGGCGCGGAACGATCGGTGTTGCGCCCGATCGATGCGGTGCGGGCCGGCGTCCAGGTCATCTTCCAGGACTTCTCGCTGTTTCCCAATCTGAGCGTCGAGGAGAACATCGCTTTCGGGCGCACGCTCGCCGGCGGTGAGCGGCGCTTCCGGCCGCGTGCGGTTGCCGAGATCGCTCGCCAGGTACTCGACCGGCTGCAGGTCGACCTGTCGTCGAAGGCGCGTGTCGAGGATCTCCCGGTGGTCGGCAAGCAGTTGACGGCTATCGCACGAGCACTCGCGAGCGACGCGCGCCTGATCGTCATGGACGAGCCCAGTACCGCGCTGACGGATCACGAAGTACGGATCCTGCTCGACATCGTCGCGCGCCTCAAGGCCAGCGGCGTGGCGGTGCTGTTCGTGAGTCACAAGCTCCAGGAGCTTTTTTCCGTCTGCGATCGCGTCGTCGTGCTGCGCAACGGTGAAAAAGTGTCCGAAGGCACGACGAGCGAATACACGGCCGAGTCGCTGACGCGGCACATGACGGGCCGCAGCGTTCCGGAGAGTCGGCCGGCCGGTACGGCGGACCGGCTCGGCAAGGTTGCGCTCGACGTCGTCTCGGCCGGGCGCGGCACCGACTTCGACGACGTCACGCTGTGCGTGCGCGAGGGCGAGGTGGTCGGGGTCGCTGGCAGGCTGGGAGGCGGCCGCACCGAACTGGCGGAGGCGCTGTTCGGGCTCGGGCCGCTCTCGCGTGGCACGGTCCGCATTCGCGGTACGGAGGTGAAGATCGATTCTCCGCAGACGGCGATCCGTCAGGGCGTTGCGTACGTGCCGGAAGACCGGTTGTCCGAAGGTTTGTTCTTCGGCCGGTCGGTGGCGGCCAACGTGGAAGCCGGCCTGCTGGGCCGCTTCGCGAGCCATTTCGGCTATGTCCGCAAGCGCGCAATGTCGGCGGCGGTGAATGAGTGGCTGCGCCGGCTGCGCGTCAAGGCCGTGCCGGAGCAGGGCATCGGCACGTTGTCGGGCGGTAACCAGCAGCGGGTGGTGCTGGCCCGCTGGCTCGCGCAGGCGCCTTCGATTCTGATCCTGAACGGCCCGAGCGTCGGCGTCGACGTCGGATCGAAGGCCGACATTCACGACGCGATCCGGAGTTTTGCCGCATCCGGCCTCGCGACACTGCTGATCTCCGACGACCTGTCCGAACTTGTGACCTGCTGTGACCGCGTGCTCGTGATGAAGCGAGGCGCGCTGACCGCGGAAGTTGCGTCGGCCGACCTGAGCGAGGCGGCGCTGTCCGCGCTGCTCGCGGAGTAGAACAAACATGAAAGCGCTACTTGACCAAGAAAGCCTGCCGGCGACGGTTCTGCTTGCCGCATTTTGCGTGCTGACGGCCATCGTCAATCCCGAGTTCCTGTCGGTGGGCACGCTTTTCGATCTCGCACGTTCGGCGATCGTGCCGGGCATCATGGCACTCGGCGTGTTGCTCGTGATGGTGTCGGGCGGCATCGACGTATCGTTTACTGCGATCGCGGCGTTCGCGATGTATGGCGCGGTGCGAATCGTCGTTGCATTCGGGTTGGGCGACCATCTCGCGTGGGTGTTCGTATTCGGCGCGCTCATCGGCGCGGCACTGGGCGGCATCAACGCATTTTTCATCGGCACGCTGCGCCTGCCCACGCTCATCGTGACGCTCGGCACGCTCAGCCTCTTTCACGGGGTACTGCTCACGGTGCTCGGCACCGCCGAGATCACGAGCTTGCCGAATGCGCTTGCGCGGTTCGGCACCGGCAACCTGGTGAGTATCAGCGCATCGGACGGCACGCTCTACCAGCTGTCGACGGCATTCATCGTCCTGGTCGTGGTCGCTGTCGCCGTCGCGTTCTTGTTGAACCGGCTGGTTGTCGGGCGCTGCATTTATGCACTGGGCGGGTCGCAGGTTTCGGCGGAGCGGATCGGCATTTCCGTCGCGGCGATGCAATACCTCGTGTATTGCCTCGTCGGCGGGCTGTCCGGCATCGCGGGCGTCGTGCAGGCGGCCACGACGCGGACCGCGAATCCGTTCGACCTGGTGGGGCAGGAGCTGTTCGTGATCGCGGCCGTGGTGCTGGGCGGCGTGCGCATCACGGGCGGACGCGGCTCCGTGGCGGGCACGCTGATCGGCGTGTCGTTCGTTGCGCTGATGAGCAACAACCTGATTCTGTGGGGCGTGCCGTCCACGTGGCAAAACATCGTGCTCGGCGTGCTGATTCTGTTCTGCGTGGGTATCTCTGCGCTGCGTGGCCGAATGGCCGGCCTTTCGACCTGAACCCTTCCGATCATGATCGATTCCGTTCCGAACCAGGCGCCAATGTCTGCCGCCACGGCGACCAAGACGCATCTCGGCCGCCTGGGCCGCTCCAGTGTGGCGCGCCTCATCCTGCTCGACCTGCTGCTGTTCGCCGGCATGAGCGTTGCCATGCCGCATCTGTTCCTGACGAGTACCAATCTGCAGTCGATGGCGGTGCAACTTCCCGCTTACGGACTGTTTGCGCTGGCGATGACGTTGCCGATGATCACCGGCGGCATCGACTTGTCGATCATCTCGTTGTCGAACCTCGTGTCGATTGTCGCGGCGTTGACGCTGCGCAAGCTGTTTGCCGTGAACGACGTGATGACACTACACAGCATCGCTGTCGTGCTGGCAGTCTGCACCGGTGCGTTGGCACTGGCGGCAGTCGGCGGGCTGATCAACGGCTTCTTCATCGGCCGGGTCGGCATGCCGCCGATACTGGCGACGCTGGGTTCGGGCCTCGTGTTTCTCGGCATCGCGCTCGTGATCACCGACGGCGCGGCGGTCGTGGGACTGCCCGCGGCGTTCGACTGGATCGGCAGTGGCAGGCCGATGGGTGTTCCTGTATCCGCCTGGCTGTTCGTGGTGGTTGCCGTCGTGATCGGGCTGGCCCTGACGAAGACTGCCTTCGGCGCGAGGGTCTATCTGTTCGGCACCAATCCGCTGGCGGCGCGCTTTGCCGGCATCGACACATGCAACGTGCTGTACAAGACCTACGCGACGAGCGCGGTCTGCGCGGCACTGGCCGGCCTCGTCATCGCCGCCGGCGCGAATTCCGCGAAAGCGGACTATGGCGGCGCCTACCTGCTGCAGTCGATCCTGGTCTGCGTGCTGGGGGGCGTGAGTCCGTTCGGCGGTGTCGGGCGGATTACCGGTGTCGTACTCGCGGTATTCGCACTGCAATGCCTGTCCACGGGGCTTAACCTGATGGGCGCCAGCAACTTCCTCGCGGAAGCCGTTTGGGGAATCGTGCTGCTTGCCACGATGGCGCTCGGGCGGGCGCTCGACCCCGAGAAACGCTGAACGCTATCCGCGATTCGACAAGAGGACTTCAATGACAACACCGGTACTGATCGCCGTGGATGTCGGGACGGGCAGTGCCCGGGCCGGCGTGTTTGATGCGCACGGCACGATGCATGCGCACGAGAGTCACCCGATCGAGCAATGGCAGTACGACCAGGACTACTTCGAGCAATCGTCCGACGACATCTGGCGTGCAGTGTGCAACGCGGTCCGCCGGGCGATCGATGCAAGCGGGTCGGGCGTGCGCCCGGTCGGCATCGGATTTACCGCAACCTGTTCGCTCGTAGCGGTCACGCGGACCGGCGAACCCGTGACGGTGAGCCGCAGCGGCAATCGAGGACGCAACGTCATGCTGTGGATGGATCATCGCGCACGGGAGGAAACCGAACGCATCAACGCGATCGATTCACGGGTACTGTCCTTCGTCGGTGGCCGGATCTCGGAGGAGATGCAGTTGCCGAAGCTGATGTGGTTGAAGCATCACCTGCCGGATAGCTGGCGGGCAGCCGACTACTTCTTCGATCTGCCGGATTTCCTGACCTGGCGCGCCTCGGGAAGCGCGACGCGCTCGGTATGCTCGGTCACCTGCAAGTGGACCTATCTTGCGCACGATGGCGGATGGGATCGCGCCTTTCTTCGCGATGCGGGGTTGGACGTCCTGCTCGAGGACGATGCGGCGCGCATCGGCGGGCGCGTCGCGAACCTCGGCGAAACCGTCGGCCGCCTGACGGCCGACGCCGCAGCAGAGCTCGGATTGCCGCAAGGATTACCGGTTGCTGCGTCGATCATCGACGCGCATGCGGGCGGACTGGGCATCCTCGGCGCAACCGCCGAAGGCGGCGAGCAGGCACCGGTCGATTTCGCGAAGCGGATGGCGCTCATTGCCGGGACCTCGAACTGTCATATGGCGGTAAGCCGCGATCCGCATTTCGTCGGGGGTGTCTGGGGGCCTTACTTTTCCGCGATGGTGCCGGGGTACTGGCTCAACGAAGGCGGTCAATCGGCTGCGGGCGCGCTGATCGATCATTTGCTCGACGCATCGAGCGTCGGCGTGAACCTGTACCGGGAAGCGCGCGGCTGCGGAAAATCCGTGTACGAGCTCCTGAACGAGATGCTGTTCGCGATGGCGGCCGACGCCGGCTGCGAGATCCGCGAGCTGACCGCCGGCCTGCATGTCTGCCCGGATTTTCATGGTAACCGTTCGCCGCTTGCGGACCCGGACATCCGCGGAATGATCAGCGGTTTGCCGCTGTCGAACGAGCCGCGCGACGTGGCGCTGCTGTATCTCGCCGCCATCCAGGCCATCGCGTACGGTACGCGTCACATCGTCGACGCGTTCAATCGCGACGGCTATGCGATCGATACGCTGCTCGCGTGTGGCGGCGGGACGAAGAATCCGCTCATGCTGACTGAACTGGCGGACGCGACGGGATTGCCGGTGATGCTGGGTGATGCAAGCGAATCGGTGTTGCTGGGCGCGGCGATGCTGGCGTCGGTGGGCGCAGGCATGTATGCGGATTTGCATGCGGCGATGTCCGCGATGTCCCGCATCAGGCGCGTCGTCGAGCCGGCCGGTGCGCGTGCAGGGGCTTATCACGACCGGAAATTCTGCGTGTCCGAACGCCTGTATGACGACCAGCGCGCATACCGGGCCATGATGACGGAGCGCTAGACGCGTTGGCGCGGCGATCGGGCTTCGTGGCATCATCGTGCCATGTGCGGCTTCCGCTTTCCCGTTCGAGCTTCATGGCAACCAAGAAAACCACGATCTACGATATCGCGTCCGAAGCGGGCATCTCGCCGTCGACGGTCGCGGCAGTGTTGAACGGAACCTGGCAGCGCAGGCGTATCGGCGAGGACACTGCTCGGCGGATCCAGGCGATCGCCGAGCAGCGCGGTTATGCGATCAACCTGCAGGCGCGCGGCCTCAGGCATTCCCGGTCCGGCATGATCGGTATGATCGTCCCGATGCTGGACAACCGTTTCTTCAGCTCGCTCGCGCAGGCGTTCGAAGAGAAGGCGCGTGCGCAGGGCCTGTGCCCGATCGTCGTGAGCACGCTGCGCGACATCGAGCGCGAGCAGCAGACCGTTCGCACGCTGATTTCCCATAACCTGGAGGCGTTGCTGCTCGCCGGTGCGACGGATCCCGATGCGTTGTCCGAACTTTGCACGCAGGCCGGCGTGCCGCACGTCAACATCGACTTGCCGGGCACGCGCGCACCGTCGGTCGTCAGCGACAACTTCGGCGGCGCGCTCGACGTGACGCGCATGATGATCGACCGCGCGCTCGCTCGGGGCACGGCCGAGGCGCCCGTGTTCTGTTTCATCGGCGGCGTGCCGACCGATCACAACACGCAGCGGCGTATCGACGGCTTCTGCGAGGGATTGCGCGAGCGGAACCTCCCGATCGTGCCCGACCTGATTCGTCCGAGCGGCTACGATGCGGCCATCGCCGAAGCGGAAATCGGGCGAATTGCCGCCGACCTGGGACACTTGCCGCATGGTCTGTTCGTCAACTCGACCATCGCGTTCGAGGGCGTCGTGCGCTATCTGAGGACGCTGCCGTCGAAAGCGATACAGGATACGACGATCGGTTGCTTCGACTGGGACCCCTATATCGAGCTGCTTCACTTCCCGGTCATCATGGCGCGGCAGAATGTGCACGGCCTGATCGAGCAGGGCTACCGGCTGCTTGCATCGGGCAAGGCCGGGGTCACACCCGATGTCGTGGTACCGACCGATATCGTGCTGCCGGGAACGCGGCGGCCCATGGGGCGCCGGTAATGCGCAGACTGGCGCTGCCAACCTGGCAAAGCCGAAACGATGCCCAGGAACCACGCGCCCCATATTGACGTTCTTTCTTGGTGCTAGTGTCGAAGTGCTTCAAAACTGCTAATCGTGCCCATCGATTACGCTAATGTAATAGTGCCCTCCGGCCGCATCCAATAAGGCACGGCGGTGGTCTCGGACACTTCTCGAGGTATTGTGTTTCCGCAACGCCTGCATGCTCGGATGGAACCTTGTCACTACAGCGCGAGCGTCCGCTCAAACACGGATTTCGCTTAACGCGTGACCGTGACTGGGGGAACTGACACGGGTCTTCGCAGCGCTGCGCACGGTGACCGCTTTAGTGCGGAGCACCAACCCCAAGACGCTTCGTGGATTTCCATTCTTCTGTCGCGCGTCGGCCAGAGACGTGACCTCTTCGCTTCGCGAACGGTGACCACTTTATTTTAATGGGATGGACGCCCCCACCCGAGACGGCATCGATGTGCCAAAGTAGTTGGTGTCGTAACACCACGTGATCGGAGGAGGCATCATCATGAACGTTACTACAGTCGGACTGGACCTAGCCAAAAACGTGTTGCAAGTACACGGCGTGAATGATCACGGCAAAGCCGTTCTGAAAAAGCAACTAAGGCGCGATCATGTCAGCGAATTTTTTGCCAATCTTCCGCCTTGTCTTATTGGCATGGAAGCGTGTGGTAGCGCGCACTATTGGGCGCGCAAGCTGCAAGGCTTTGGGCACAGTGTTCGGTTAATAGCCCCGCAATTTGTTAAGCCTTACGTGAAAACCAACAAGAATGACGCGGCCGACGCTGAGGCAATTTGCGAAGCGGTCGCAAGACCTAACATGCGTTTCGTTGCGGTCAAGAACGTCGAGCAACAGGCGGTTTTGGCGCTGCATCGGGTCCGACAAGGGTTTGTTAAGGCACGCACTGCGCAAGCCAATCAACTCCGCGGACTGCTTGCCGAGTTCGGGATCATTGTCCCCCAAGGGATCGCCAATATTGCGAACCGGGTACCGGAGCTGATTGAGGATGCCAGCAATGAGCTTCCGGGCTCATTCCGGCTGCTTGTGCAGCGATTACTGGAACACCTTAAGGGTCTTGATCGCCAGGTCGACGAGATCGAGGCACAGATCGTAGCCTGGCATCGCAGCAACGAGGACAGTCTCAGGCTGGCGAAGGTGCCCGGCATTGGTCCGATCACCGCCAGTGCAATGGTAGCCAGTGTTGGCGATGCGAAGAATTTCAATAACGGTCGGCAAATGGCCGCTTGGCTCGGAATCGTGCCTCGACAACATTCGAGCGGGGGAAAGAATGTGCTGCTGGGTATCAGTAAACGAGGTGACGTCTATCTACGCACGCTGTTGATTCACGGAGCGCGCTCGGTTATCTGCGCGGCCCAGCGCAAGAAAAGCTCGGTTGACAGCTGGCTCGGCAATCTGATGAGGCGACGCAACGCCAATGTCGCTGCCGTCGCGCTGGCAAACAAGAACGCGCGCATTATCTGGGCACTTCTAACGCATGATCGTGAGTTCCGTCCCGACTATACGGTCGCTGATACGGCTGTGTAGTCGGGACAGCACGCAAGCAACGCAACAACGTTAGAGGAGCATCAAACCACCGATTGCTCAGGCGATCAGAAAGTGATGGCGAGACAGGTGAGACCGTGGTCAAGGAAATCTGTGTAGACCAACGTGCCGTTGAGTACGCTATTTTGCTGAGACCTTGACCAGCATATCCCATCAGGGACAGCCGGCTTGTGCCGGAATAAAAGTCCGGATGCATGGCGGCAATCCTAACCTTCAAACCGTCGCAAATGAAAGCTTGGCAAACCGGGGGCGTCCATGCATGGTCTACGAACGGGGAGTCCGGATGGACACCCAAAGGGTGCTTCAGGCAGGCCTGGCGTTCGCCGCGACCAGAATCACGATGACGGCTGGCCGGCGGCAATCCTCCGACGTATAGTGTCAGGGATGCGGCTTGAGCATGGGCGACTGCCGGTCGCTTCGACCCGGGCGTGAGCCGCGGATAACCACCCTCGAACGAAGCTTCGCAACAAGTGGAGTCAACCATGGGTTTGCAGCTGATCGCGCCACGCGACAAATATTTGCTGAAGGTAGGCGTCGTGAATCACGAGGCCGTCCTCGGGCACTTGCGGCAGGTCCTGAACGTCTTTGCCGCGAAGCCGGAATACAGCATGTTCTATATCGGCATCACCAACGCGCTGGACGTCCGGTTGAGCCAGCACCAGCGGTTCAAGCCCCAGTTCAGACTGATGTGCCCGATTTACGAGGAGGCCGGCAACCTGGTCCAGAACGCCTTCGACCTACTGGAGCATAAGGCTATTACCGAATTCCGGCCGGGCATCTTGCATCCCCTGGCCGGCCAACCTGGCCAGCCGAGCGGACCGCAGTTGCGGTGCTGCAATGGCCCCGGCGGGGCACAACCGAAGAACACGCTGTATATCCTGGTCGGCTGAGGCGCGGGGGCGGGCACGGCGAACCACCCTGATAGGGTGGGGCGGTGGCCGCGGATCGCGTACACCGGACACTGGCGTGGGCGTCCGGCCTGGAGACCGTTTCATAGCGACTTTTGATTCCGCTGCAAGGTGTTCCAGCGGATCAGGCAGCAACCACGTTTGAGGAAGGCTTCGTGGATGTCGGCATGTCGCTCGAAACGGATACGGAGGCGCAGGAAGTGATGCAGCCAGGCATGCGTGCGCTCGACCACACAGCGAACTTTTCCGAGACCGCCGTGTTGATTTTCACCGAGTCCTAACCCGCCTGGTTAATTCGATATGCATATCAACAAACGGCCGTTAGACGGAGTGCTCATCGTCTATTCCGCCACGTGCGAAGACGCCCTCTGCCTCGTTGACGAAGGGTAGACACCAACCCATTGTTTCGCCGGAATAATTATTGGGAGGCGCAAGGCAAACCCTTGCCAGGCCTAAGGGTGTCTATCCGGAAAAACGCATGGAGATCAAACGCACCCCTGATCGGCTTCCCGACCGCCTCCCTGGGCAGCCTGACGCCATCGGCCGGTGCCGAAGTCGGTCAGCGACAGCACGACGCGAAGCGCCGGACGGAGCACGGTAGCGGGCTCGACTGATGGATCAGCTTCGGGCATGTCGACTGGATTTTTAAAATAATCTCCCAATATATTTCAATTGCAGTCTCATTCGGGGTGACGGGGTATCCCCGTCAAGTTTGACAGGTGATACTTTCTTGAGTTTATCCTACGCTTAACCGTCCTTTATGGGTGCCGTCGGAATGCGCAACATAATGGGGCGGGATTTACATTTATGCCATTAAATGGGGCGGTCAACCTGACGACCCCGGTTTACGCCGAAGGCCCGGCTCGATTTGCTGGATATTGCTCGGCGCCCGCTAAATAGCATCGAGAGTTTGAAGTGCCGACGAAGCTGAAAGGCTTGCGCGGTGCTCCGTTGTGTACAGAGGCGCCGAGAGGCCCGATCAGTAAGGCTTTGAACTGGAATTCAACGAGGCAGCGTCGCTCGCGAAGGACTGACATTTTCGGCCGATTTAAATAAAATTGTAAGCATTACTTAAGAGCATTGAAATAAAAATGCCTTTTTTGAATGGTAAGGAAAAGCTGGGTGCAGATCTAATGGCTTCTGTCGCGCGATATTTTCCGAATTCCGGGCGTTCCCACTAAAGATGGTGGCTCTTGTTTGCTTCGATTTCCTGGTTAATTGAGCGTTGAGTTTATCTAAACCATTATTGTTTTAAATTTTTCAACAATAAAGATTGTAAGTTTATTCTGGAGATGCCGTGAGCACGATACAGACCTCGCAGTGCATGACTCGTGAAATGACAGATGAACGCACCTTGCAGGAAGGGAATTCGGCCGGACATGACGCCATTGCGCTCGATGAATCGGTGGTCGAGCATGAGCAATTGATCGCGAAGGCGGCAGAAGTCGCCAGCGTGCTCGCGGAAGAATCGCGCGCTGCCGATACCGGGCGCCGCCTGACCGAGCGTGCCGTCGCCGCGCTGACCGAGGCGGGGCTGATGCGGCTCTTCACGCCGCGCCGGCTCGGCGGCTACGAAGCGGGTCCCGCCACGCTGTTCGACGTCTGCTACGAGCTGGGGCGCGGTTGCTGCTCGGCGTCGTGGGTCACGAGCGTGCTCAACATGGGCAACTACATGATCGCCCACTTCCCCGAGAGTACGCAGGACGACGTGTGGGGCGGCAACCGCGACACGCGCACCGCGCTCATCATTGCGCCTTCGCGTGCCCAGGTCGAACGCGTCGACGGCGGTGTCGTGGTGACGGGAGAGTGGGCTTATGCATCGGGCAGCCTGCATGCCGAATGGATCGGCGCGCTGATCCCGAAAGGCGTCGATGCCGACGACGAGACGATCAACCTGGTCCTCATGCCGATGAGCGAGCTCGAAGTCCGCGACTCCTGGCATATCACGGGCATGCGCGGCACCGGCAGCAACACGGTCGTGGCGAACCGGCTGTTCATTCCGCGCCATCGCGTGACGCCTTACGCGCCGATCGTGCAGGGCCGGTCGCGCCTGCCGTCGGAACGGCACCGTTTATATAGCGGCGCGTTCTCGGGCTTGCTGTCGATCGGTCTGCTCGGACCGCAGCTCGGGGCGATCGTCACCGCGCTGGAACTCGTGCGCGATCAGGCCCACGAGCGCCGTGTCGCGTCGTCCACGTTCAAGAGCCAGGCTGTTTCGCCGGCGTTCCAGACCGATCTCGCCGAAGCTTCGATGATGATCGACGGCGCGCAGCTGCACGCCCGCCGCATCGTCGAAACGGTCGAACACCATGCACTGGCCGGCGTCCTGCCCGACGAAGTGACGCGTTCGCGCTTTCGGATGGAATCGACGCGCGTCACGCGCCTGTGCCGCGAGGCCATCGATCGCCTCATGACGGCCTACGGCAGCGCCGCCTTCATGGAATCCAATCCGCTGCAGTTGATCTGGCGCGATCTGAACGTGGCGAGCCGGCACGCGGGTTTCGGGATGGGCATTCCGCAACTCGTCTACGGCCGCGCGCTCGTCGGCCTCGATCCGCGCGAAATCAGCTACCTCGTGTAATCCCAAGCGGCCTCCCGGTTCCCTGCGAGGCGGCCCTCTTTGACTTCAGGAGCTTGCATGTCAGACGTCGAATCCCTCGAAAACCAGTCGGAAAATCACGCGCACGTCGCGGCCCGGCAGCACAACCGCAAGATCGTCGAGCAGTACATGCACACGCGTGGCGAAGCGAGGCTCAAGCGCCACCTGCTGTTCACGGAAGATGGCGTCGGCGGTCTGTGGACGACCGACAGCGGCCAGCCGATCGCGATTCGTGGCCGCGAGAAGCTCGGCGAGCACGCCGTGTGGTCGCTGCAATGCTTCCCCGACTGGGTCTGGACCGACATCCAGATCTTCGAGACGCAAGACCCGAACTGGTTCTGGGTCGAGTGCCGCGGCGAAGGCGCGATTATTTTCCCCGGCTACCCCCAAGGCCATTACCGCAATCACTTCCTTCACTCGTTCCGCTTCGAAAACGGACTGATCAAGGAGCAGCGCGAATTCATGAACCCTTGCGAGCAATTCCGCTCGTTGGGTATCGAGGTTCCCGAAGTGCGCCGGGATGGCCTGCCGAGCTAACGCATACCCAATGGAGGAGACGAATGGCTGGTATCCCGTCGATTCAACCGTACGCGCTGCCCGATTCGAGCAGCCTGCCCGAGAATGTCGTGTCATGGCGTGTCGACCCGTCGCGCGCGTTGCTGCTCATTCATGACATGCAGAACTATTTCCTTTCGCCGTTGCCGCCGACGCTGCGCGAGACGTTGACGACCAATGTCGCGTCGCTGCGCAAACGGTGCAAGCAGGCCGGTATTCCCGTCGCGTATACGGCCCATCCCGGGCGCATGACCGAGACGGAACGCGGTTTGATGCGCGATTTTTGGGGGCCGGGCATGGAGACGACGCCGGCCGATCGGGACGTCGCCGAGGCCGTCGGCCCGTCCCCGGACGACTG
The DNA here is from genome assembly GCF_984667975.1 of Burkholderia pulmonis. Classification (NCBI taxonomy): domain Bacteria; kingdom Pseudomonadati; phylum Pseudomonadota; class Betaproteobacteria; order Burkholderiales; family Burkholderiaceae; genus Burkholderia; species Burkholderia pulmonis. The sequence goes on along the minus strand of NZ_OZ480188.1, from coordinate 1,171,967 downwards.
GATGCTCACGAAGTGGCGCTATAGCGCATTTTTCCGCACCGACCTGCGCGAGCGCATGCGGGAGAGTGGTCGCGATCAGCTGATGCTGTGCGGCGTCTACGCGCACATCGGCGTCATGATGTCGGCCGTCGATGCGTTTACGAACGACATTCAACCGTTCTTCGTCGCCGATGGCGTGGCGGACTTTTCCGAAGACCATCATCACCAGGCCCTGGAATACGTGGCCCAGCGCTGCGGCAAGGTGGTGAGCACCGAGGAGGCGCTGGCATGAATGCCGCTCCGAACCGCAACCTTTTCGATCGCGTCCTCGCTGGACAAGCGCCGAGCTTCGCGTTGATCGCGCGTTCGACGGGTAGCGCCGGGGAGCGCGCGACGATCGACGTCTTCGCCGGCGCGGTTTCCTATCCATCCTCCCTGGCCGAGCTTCCGTTGGCCGCGCCGGCGGCGGCAGGCGCGGACCGTCAGGAGCTGCTGGTGCTCGTGCCATACCGGCAGCTGCACGAGCGCGGCTTCACAACACACGACGACGGCGCTCCGCTCGTCGCCATCACCTGCGACGAGCACGAAACGGTGTCCGCGCAGCTTGCGCTCGCGGCCATTCCCGATGCCGATACCGCGCTCGGCGAGCGTCACTTCGATATCGACGACGAGGCCTACGCCGAGATCGTCGAGCGCGTCATCACCGACGAGATCGGCACCGGCGCGGGCTCGAACTTCGTCATCAAGCGCACGCTCGAGGGCGATCTCGACGACTATTCGCCCGCCAAGGCGCTGGCGGTCTTCAAGCGTCTGATGCGCCGGGAAGTCGGCGCGTACTGGATCTTCGTGATTCACACCGGGGAGCGCACGTTTGTCGGCGCCACGCCGGAGCGCCACCTGACGCTGCATGAAGGCTGCGCGACGATGAACCCGATCAGCGGGACTTATCGATATCCGCAAAGCGGGCCGACGATCGACGGGATCAACGCCTTTCTCGGCGATCGCAAGGAATCCGACGAGTTGTACATGGTGCTCGACGAAGAGCTCAAGATGATGGCGCGCATCTGCCCGGCCGGCGGGCAGGTCACGGGGCCGCACTTGCGCGAGATGGCGCGGCTCGCCCACACCGAATATTTCATCGTCGGGCACACGGAGGCCGATGTCCGCGACTTGCTGCGCGAAACGATGTTTGCGCCGACGGTCACCGGCAGCCCGATCGAAAGCGCGACCCGCGTGATCGCGCGGCACGAGCGGGCCGGCCGCGGCTACTACAGCGGCATTGCAGCGCTGATCGGCCGCGATGCGCGCGGCGGGCGCACGCTCGACTCCGCCATCCTGATCCGCACCGCGGAGATCGACCGTGCCGGCCACGTTCGCATCGGCGTCGGCTCGACGCTCGTCCGGCATTCGGACGCGGTATCGGAAGTCATGGAAACGCATGCGAAGGTGGCCGCGCTATCGAACGCATTCGATCCGCCGGAAGCCGGCCCGGCGCTCGGACAGCATCCATCGGTGCAGGCGGCGCTGCGCGAGCGCAACGAAGGCATCGCGGACTTCTGGTTTCGGCCGTATGGCGGGCGACAAGGCGAGATGGCCGATGAGTTGGCCGAGTTGAGCGGCTGCCGCGCGCTCATCATCGACGCCGAAGATCACTTCACGGCGATGATCGCCCAGCAACTGTCGTCGCTCGGCCTCGCCACCGAAGTGTGCGGCGTTCACGACGCGGTGGACCTTGCGCGTTACGACATCGTCGTCATGGGGCCGGGCCCGGGGGACCCGAGCGACGCCGGCGATCCGCGCATCGCCCGCCTCTACGCGTGGCTGCGGCATCTCATCGACGAGGGCAAGCCGTTCATGGCCGTCTGCCTGAGCCATCAGATCCTGAACGCCATCCTCGGCATTCCGCTCGTGCGGCGCGAGGTGCCCAATCAGGGCATCCAGGTCGAGATCGATCTGTTCGGCCAGCGTGAACGCGTGGGCTTTTACAACACGTATGTCGCACGGACCGTCCGGGACGAAATGGACATCGACGGCGTCGGTGCGCTGGCCATCAGCCGCGATCCGCGCACGGGCGAAGTGCATGCCTTGCGCGGTCCAACGTTCAGCTCGATGCAATTCCACGCCGAATCGGTCTTGACCGTCGACGGGCCGCGCATTCTCGGCGAAGCCATCACACACGCGATACGCCGTGAAAAACGCATGACAGCGTTGACGGCCTGACGACTCTTCACGCCTTTTATAGAACCCTACAGGACACGCGTTTCATGATTGTCGACATCGTTTGGTGGAACCTCGACGGTTCCGGGCAGAGTATCGAATCGCTGAAGGCGCGCGTGGACGACAGCACCCTCGCGCGCTGGTCGAACGTGCCGGGCTTGCGCGAGAAGCATTGGATCGCCGACGCAGACAAGAATCGCTGGGGCGCGATCATGCTCTGGGACGGCGAGCGTCCGCCCGCGCATCTGCTGCCGCCGAACGACGCGCAGGCGCTGATCGGCTTGCCGGTTGCCGAGCGGCTGCGCTTCTCGGTGGAGGCCAGCGCCGCGAGCGGTGAGATCGCGGCGCGCATGCACGCGCTCGAACCGGCAGCATCGCACGCGAATACACACGCGGCGGCGCCGATCCATGCGTCGCATCCGATCGACTACATCGTCGTCGACGCCTTCACGCGCACGCCGCTCGAAGGCAACCCGGTTGCCGTCTTCCTGGTCGACGTTCCGCTGCCGGCGGAGCGCATGCAGCGGATCGCCCGCGAAATGAATCTGTCGGAAGTGGTGTTCGTGATGCCGCCGAAGCAGGGCGGCGACGTGCACGTGCGCATCTTTACGCCGGTCAACGAGCTGCCGTTCGCGGGCCATCCGTTGCTGGGCACGGCCGTGGCACTCAGGCACGTCAAGGCGCAGGACCGCTTCGTGTTCGAGACGGGCATGGGGCTCGTGCCGTTCGATGTGCGATCCGATGCGCCCGGCGAGGCTTACGTCACCATGCAGCAGCCGATCCCGACGTGGACGCGCTTTGATCGGGCCGAGCGTCTGCTCGAAGCGCTCGGCGTCGAGGCGTCCGTGTTGCCCGTGGAAGCCTATCGAAACGGCCCGCGCCACGTGTTCGTCACGTTGCCCGACGCCTCCGCGCTTTCCGACGTGCATCCGGACCATCGCGCGTTGGCCGAGTTCGAGGATATGTCGGCCATGTGCCTGGCCCCGGCGGGCGACCACTGGCGCTGCCGGATGTTCTCGCCGGCCTACGGCGTCGTGGAGGATGCGGCGACGGGCTCCGCCGCCGGTCCCATCGCCATTCACCTGGCCCGCCACGGACTGATTTCGTGGGGCGAGCCGCTGCACCTTCTCCAAGGCGTCGAGATTAAGCGCCCCTCGCACATGCATGCGCTGGTGCACGGCTCGGAGCACGGCATCGAGGCGGTCCAGGTCAGCGGTCACGGGGTCGTCGTCGCGCGCGGTCGCCTGGGCGTCTAGCGTCGCGCCCGTCTTTTTGCCATCACGAAAACATTGCCATGAACACCAGTCGATTCGAAAGCCTCACGGGACGCGTCGACGTCCTGTTCCCCGAATATGACGACCCGCCGTCCGAGCCGATCGCGCTGCTCAAGCGCTGGCTCGCGGCGGCCGATGACGCGCACGTCCGCGAGCCCAAGGCACTCGCGCTCGCGACCGCCACGTCCGATGGACGCATGTCTTCGCGCATCATCGCGTTCTCCTCGATCGACGACCGCGGCGTGATCTTCTGCACGCATTCGACGAGCCGAAAAGGCCGCGAACTCACGGAGACGGGCTGGGCCTCGGGCTTGCTGTACTGGCGCGAAACCGGGCAGCAGATCATGATTTCCGGCCAGGCGGTTCCGCTCGAGGAAAGCGAGAACGACAAGCTCTGGTTCGGACGCTCGGTGCCGATGCATGCGATGTCGAGCGCCTCGCACCAGAGCGACGAGCTCGTCGACCGCGAAGCGCTGCTCGCGCACGCCACCGAGCTGCTCGCGCTCGGCGTCGCGTTGCCGCGGCCGCCGCGCTTCGTCGGCTATCGGCTCGAGCCTCACGAGATGGAATTCTGGGCCGCCAGCTCCGACCGGCTTCACCGGCGCCTCAGGTACGAACGCGATGGCGACGATTGGAAAACCACGCAACTCCAACCTTGATTCTCTTGCGGATAAGGAACCTGTCTGTGTCTACTTTCGATATTCCGGTTGGCGTCGGCCAAACCGCACTGTTCATTGCCTGGCAACGTCATGCCGAAAGCCAGCGCCCGGATGCGTTGTTTCACGATCCGTTCGCCGCGGCGCTGATCGAGCACCTGGCCGGCACGCCGACGCATGAGCACGTCAGCGAAGTCGCGCGGCGCGCGAACTTTCCGCAATATTTCGTCGTCCGAACACGCTACTTCGACGATGCCATTGTCGCGAACCTGAGCCGCGGAATACAGCAGGTCGTCACGCTGGCCGCCGGCATGGACGGCCGCGTGGCGCGCCTGGCGTGTCCGTCCGGCACGCGCTGGTTCGAGCTCGATCTCGACGACATCATCGCCTTCAAGCGCGAGCTCATGAAGCAGTCCGGGTTGCCGCTGCAGTGCGATTGGCGGCCGCTCGTCGCCGATCTGACCTCGGATTGGGCGAGCCCGTTGCGCGCGGCCGGCTTCGATCCCGCCAAGCCCACGATCTGGCTCATCGAAGGGCTGCTGATGTATCTGAGCGACACGGACTGCGATGCGCTGATCCGTCAGGTGGCCGACCTGTCGGCACCGGGCAGCGCGCTCATGCTCGAGCATCTCGCTGCGCGCATGATGAGCGACGAGGGCAAGGAAGCCCGTGCGCGCGTCGAATCGCAGGGCGCTCGTTGGCTCTCGTCCCGCGACGATGTGCGCGACTGGCTCGGCCGATACGGCTGGACAGCGACCGTGCATGCCTCGGACGACCCGGCGATAGCCTACGGCCGCAGCGTCGCGCGCATCCCGGCCGGCTGGTTCGCCTCATCGACGCGCGCGGCGCCCGGCGGGAGCGAATCATGAATCCGTCGATTCCCATGCGGCGCGACGTGCGCCTGAAGGCGAAGCTCAAGGGCCTGCCGACACCGGACGATTTCGAAATCGTCACCGCCGTCGCGCCGGCGGCCGGCCCGGGCGACGTGCTGGTGCGCAATCGCTATTTCCTGGTCTCGGCTTCGTTGCGCGCGATGATCAGCGAAGGCGCGGAAGATGTGCCCGGTGTGCCGTTCCCGTGTTTGTCGGCGGGTGACGCGCTGATGGGCGAAGCGCTCGGCGAGGTGGTGAACGCGCCCGCCGGCAGCGGGTTTTCGTCCGGCGACATCGTCACGCACTTCCACGGGTGGCGGGACTACGCGGTGGTGCCCACGTGGGGCTGTCAGCGCGTCGGCGAGGCGCTGCCGGAGCCCGCCGGCTATCTCGGCTACCTGGGGCACGGCTGGACCGCCTACGCGGCGCTGACGCGCGGCGTGCCGATCCGTCCGGGCGACACGGTGTTCGTCACGAGCGCGGCCGGCGCGATCGGCGCGATGGCCGGACAGATCGCGCGTCGGCTGGGAGCGGGGCGCGTGATCGGCAGCACGAGTTCGCGCGACAAGGCACGACGCCTGGTTTCCGAGCTTGGATATGACGCCGCCGTCATGCGTGGCGACAGCACGCCGTTCGCAGAGCAGTTGCTCGAAGCGGCGCAGGGCGGCATCGACGTCCTGATCGATTCGGTCGGCGGCGAACAATTGCAGGCGGCCGTCACGGCCGCCCGCGAAGGGGCGCGCTTCCTGATCCTCGGCGCGCTGTCGGGCCAGCTTGCCGCGACGGGAACGGGTCGGACCGCGCCCGCCGAAATCGATACCGTTCAATTTCTCCTCAAGCGGATCACGATGCGGGGCTACAGCGCCGACGACAATCCGGAGGCGAAGGGCGAATGGTTCGAGCGCTTCGCGCAGTGGCTGCGCGCCGGCGAGATCGTGTTCCCGCATACGGTGATCGACGGCCTCGATAACGCGCCGAGCGCGTTGTGCGACACGTCCAGCGGACGTTATCTGGGCACGGTGCTCGTCAAGCTGTAGCGGTACGGAGCGTGGGCGTCGCTTGCATGCCGGGCGACGACACCCGTTCGATCGTCAGCATTTCATCATGGGAGTGGAACTGTGGAATGCAATCTCTCTTCGGCGCGTGTGGCCGAGAATTGGACGCCGGCTTCCTGGAAGACGAAGCCGGCGTTGCAACAACCGGCTTATCGCGATGCGGCGGCGCTCGATCGCGCCCTGACACAGCTGCAAGCACTGCCGCCGCTCGTCGCCGCATGGGAAGTGCTGACGCTCAAACGCAAGCTCGCAGACGCTGCGGCGGGACGATGCTTCTTGCTGCAGGGCGGCGACTGCGCGGAAAGCTTCGCCGATTGCACGGCGCCGATCATCGCCAATCGGCTCAAGGTGCTGATGCAGATGAGCCTGGTGCTCGTGCATGGCTTGATGCTGCCGGTGGTGCGGGTCGGCCGCTTTGCCGGCCAGTACGCCAAGCCGCGCTCGGCGGATACCGAAACGCGCGACGGCGTGACGCTGCCTTGCTACCGAGGCGACATCGTCAACGCCAGCGCCTTTACGAAAGACGCGCGCGAGCCCGACCCGCAGCGCCTGCTCGAGGCACATTCCAGATCGGCGCTGACGATGAATTTCGTGCGCGCGCTGAGCGATGCCGGTTTTGCCGATCTGCACCACCCCGAACATTGGGATCTGGCCTGGGCCTCGCATTCGCCGCTTTATGGCGAGTATCGCAAGATGACGCACTCGATCGGCGAATCGCTGCGCTTCATGGAGGCGCTCGCGGGCGAGCCGTCCGGCAGCGATGCGAGAGTCGATTTCTACACGTCGCACGAGGTCCTGCTGTTGAACTACGAAGAGGCGATGGCGCGGCAAGTGCATCGGCATTGGGGCTGGTTCAACCTGTCGACGCATTTTCCGTGGATCGGCATGCGCACCGCGCAGCTGGACGGCGCGCATGTCGAATATTGCTCCGGTATCCGCAATCCGATCGGCCTGAAAATCGGGCCCGGGTTGAGCACCGACCAGTTGCTGCGCACGATCGACGCGCTGAACCCCACGAACGAGGCCGGCCGCTTGACGCTCATCACGCGCATGGGCGCGGCGAAGATCGAGGCGGAGTTGCCGAAGCATCTGCATGCCGTCAAGACCGAGGGCCGGCGTGTCTTGTGGTGCTGCGATCCGATGCACGGCAACGGCGAAACGACCCCGGGCGGCGTGAAGACACGGCGCTTCGAGAACATCCACGCCGAGCTCGAGGCTGCCTTCGACATTCATGCCGCCTGCGGCACGCATCTGGGCGGCGTGCATCTGGAGCTGACCGGGGAAGACGTGACCGAATGCCTGGGCGGCGCGCGCAATCTGACGGAGACCGATCTGGCCCGCGCTTACAAGTCGACCGTCGATCCGAGGTTGAACTACGAGCAGTCGCTGGAGATCGCGATGCTGATTGTGCGCAAGCTGGGTACGACGCCGGTTGCCGAAATCGGCGCCGAGCGGCACGCGGCGTATGCATAGCGGGGCGACCCGCAACAATTCGGTCGGGTGAGGGCAAGCGCCGCTACATTCAGGCCGCGAAGTGCTCGAGCGCGAGATCGACGTGACGGTCGACGATCGTGATCTCGGGCACCGCGATCCGCAGCGACCCGATCGGCAGAAGGCCGACGACAGCGTGCGCAAGCGGCTTGCCGAATACAGTCCGCCGGCAGCGATGCATGCGCGTTGTCGCTCGACTGAATTGTTTCGGAAATAGATTTTAATTGACGAATAGTAAAGCTAATTAACGGTTATCTGATGCATGTCGATTAAATTGACATTACAATATGTAATGTTATATCTTGGTTTATCAAAAACAACCAAGAGAAAATGAAGTGACCATTAACGAGGTGCGTCAAAATAACCGCCGTTGGTCGGCCATCGTCGCGTTTTCGGTATTCGTGGGGCTGGCCGGCGCCGCGTCGGCCAATACCGAGCCGTCTCAGACGACGCAACAAAAACAGGCGCGCATGCCTCGCGTACCGCAGAATCTGCCGGTGTCGCCCGAACAGGCCCAGTACAACCTGCCGCTCAGCCAGCAGGATCGCGCGGCGCTGACCAAGCCGTCGCAGTTGAAGCAGCCTGCCACGCGCAACAAGCGCAGCCCGTCGGGCGCCGATTGCCGCGACATGTCGGTGATGACCCGGTATCGCGGCGCGGCGCTCGCCGATTACATCGCGAATCTTCCCGATTACGAATGCCACTACGGCCTGTTCTCGGTCGACAAAGCGCAGGCCGCGCAGATTTTCAATGCCGAAAACGTGCACGCCGTCGCGAGTCGTTTCGTGCAGGAAATCTATAAATACGACGCGAGCAATTTTATCCTGGTCAACCTGCTGATCTATCTGCGCTCCGCTTATTACCAATATGATGTATCGGGCATTGCCAACCCGATTCCGGATCTCGCGGTGTCGCTGCGCCCGTATATCAGGCAAAGCCTGGAGGGCGATGCGCTCTATCGCGACAATTCGCGTGCGCCGAGCACCGCGAACGAGCTGATGAAGCTCATCACGAACATGCGGGACGAAGCGTACTACCTGCCGACGCTGAAGAACCGTATCGCGTCCTACACCGTGAGCGCGGCGAATCCGCAGGCGGCGGCGCCGCTGCTGCAGAACAGTGCGGCGGGTGCCTTCACCGGTTTGCTCACGGTGTTCTTCTACGCGCACCAGCGCAGCGGCGCGCAGCCGATGCTCGACAGCGACGCGACGCTCCCGGAGACGCTCAACCGCTTCGTCACCGCGAACCGTGCGAGCCTGTCGAACACGCGCGCCGCCTATCAGCTGGCCGACGCGGCGCGCGAGACGTTTCGCTTCCTTCGCTATCCGACGCAGAAGCCGCGCGTGAAGAAAATGATCCAGGACATGCTCGCGTCGACGAGCATGACGGGCGCGGACAGCGATCTCTGGCTCGCGGCGGCGGAAGCGGTCGACTACGGCGATTCGGGCAACTGCGCGGATTACGGAACCTGCGACTACAAGAAGCGGCTGGCCGACGCGGTGCTCTCGAATCGCTACGCTTGCAACGCGGGCGTGCGCATTCTCGCGCAGGACATGACGATGCCGCAGCTGCAGTCGGTCTGCACGGCGGTCGCACGGCAGGACGACTACTTCCACCGGATGATGAAGACCGGGCGCAAGCCGGTCGCGGGCGATCGCAACGACACGATCGAGCTCGTCATTTTCGATGACTACGCGAACTACCGAAAATACGCGTCGGTGATCTACGGCATCAGCACCGACAACGGCGGCATGTATCTCGAGGGCGATCCGTCCGCGCCCGGCAACCAGGCGCGCTTCATCGCGCACGAGGCATCGTGGCTGCGGCCCGAGTTCAAGGTGTGGAACCTCGAGCACGAGTTCACGCACTATCTCGACGGCCGCTACGACATGGCGGGCGACTTCTCGGTGAGCACCGCAAAGCCGACCGTGTGGTGGATCGAAGGCGTCGCCGAGTATCTGTCGAGAAAGAACGACAACCAGGAGTCGATCGACGCGGTGCGCACGGGCGCGTACCGGTTCTCGGACGTGCTCGGCACGCGTTACTCGTCGAGTGACTACGTCACGCGCGCGTACCGGTGGGGCTACATGGCGACGCGCTTCATGTTCGAGCGCCATCGCGCGGACGTCGACACGATCGTGTCGCGCTTCCGGGTGGGCGATTACGACGGCTACGCAAACTATCTCGCGTACATCGGCAATCGCTACGACACCGAGTTCGCCGACTGGGCGCGCAACGCGACGACGGCGGGCGAGCCGCCGGTGCCGGCGCAGCGCTGAGCGGCACGATCATCGCCTTGTTGCCGACCGCACGCAAATCCGCCTGCCGAACCATCCGTAACGATCTGCCGGATAGTTTGACGTTTTATTCAATACGGAAATTGAAGTCGAACCAAAGCCGGTTGAAATAAAAAACGATTCGGATGTTTGATGTGAATTAAAAAACTATCAATGCGGGAAGTTTATTTTTCCGATTTTTGAAGATAAGGTTCAGGTCGGTGAAAGTAATTTGTCAGAAATGGCGGCGATTGATCATCGCCTGCCGCGATTGAATTCGACCTCTGCTTTTACCGATCAGCGCGCGAGGCGACGCGTCGACAGGAATCCCGATCCAGGATCTTGCGGCGGGCTCGATATGCGCACATCCATTCCGACATCAATGCCATGAGGGCTCATGAATCAGATCATCCGCAGATACGTTGCTTCCGTGATGCCGCGCGCGTTGGCTGGCGTGGCGCTACTGGCCGCAGCAGCCGGCGCTCACGCGCATGGCCGCTTGACCGAGCCGCCTTCGCGCATCGTGCTGTGCACGCAAGGCCAGAACCCGAACTGCCAGATCGACGCATGGCACGCGAACGCGATGGAGAACGGCAAGTTCTTCCCCGCGACGCAAAGCGGCCTGTCGGATCCGTTCGCGCCGGCCGACGCGAAGAATGCCGCGCCGCCGCTGGACGGCGAAATCGCCGGCGCCAGCACGAACGGCCCGCTGCCCGTGCTGAACGAGCAGTCGCCGGGCCGCTGGCAGAAGATCCCGTTACGTCCGGGCGCGTTGCAGAATTTCAAATGGGAATTCAGCGCCGTGCACAAGACGCGTCGCTGGAACTACTTCATTACGCGCGCCGACTGGAATCCGTCGGAAAAGCTGACGCGCGCGCAGTTCGAGCCCACGCCGTTCTGCACGATCCAGAATCCCGGCCAGCCATACTGGGATCCGAACGCGAACCTGGTGCCGCAGCAGCCGACGATTCATCAATGCCGGCTGCCGATGCGTAGCGGTTACCACGTGATCCTCGCGGTCTGGGAAGTGGCGGATACGGCGATGGCGTTCTATCAGGTCGTCGACGCAACGTTCACCAATGGCGATACGACACGCAGCCCATTCTGATACTGCTGCGACATGACGCGCCCGGCGGAGCCCGGGCCGTCATGGATTGAATGCAAGCGAGGGCAGTACGAACGACGTTACCGCAATACCGTCGATCGTCATCACCGGCGAACGGATGCGGCGCGCGGCCAGCGCGATGACGTTCACGCCGAAGAACCGCAGTGCACCCCCCTCCATCCATCGACAGGCACCCCTACAGGTGTTGCTGACCACCGGCGAGCAGGCAACCAGCATGAGCCTGGCGTGCACCCGGGCCACCCGTTACCGGAACGGTAACCATGACCTCATGGCGGGGCGGCTTTCAATACGATGACGCACGATCGCATCGCCTGAATTTCGCTGATTTGAACAATGAGCCGCATGGCTGCGAGATATCTGTTTGAATTGCCGAATGGCGAAAATTTCAATCTGGAAATGCAATCGATTGAATGTTTCGGATTCCGATATTGTCGAAGGTAATCGATTCCGGGGTTGATGCCGGATGATTATGTAGTATAACCAGTAGCAGACCAGTTGAAGTGCGGGTGCCGGATGGGATCGTCGCGATACCGCGGCATTGCGTTGTTGAGGGCCTCTGGTCTTGCGCGGACGTGAGGTATGACCTGCTTCATCGGTATTGACCGAAGTCGTCGCGTTTCACGTCGTTGATATAAAAACAGAATCAATATCGGAATTTGTCTTCAGGTGACAATTTGTAAGGTCGAATTTTTTTGAATTCGACATGGGCGGAGCTTTGTCCATCGAAAGGGGGGAACCATGGACTAATGACGGAAAGGCAGGGTTCGAGAAATGAAACTGACCGTATGTCACATGCGGCTTCGCTTTCATTTGCGTTGCTTTCCATGCCTGGCGTAGCGATGCACATCCCGTGCAGCCAGTTTTGACGATATTGCGAGCGGCGCCGCAGGCAGTTACACGGCTGTGAAGGTATGACCTGGTCACCGGGTAGGGACGTCCCGGGGGGATTTGATTACGGTTTTTATTAAGTATTACATATTAATTATTCGGGCGCTTGCAGTCCATGTCGCGTGGCGGGTTTCGGCTACGCACGCGTGGACGAAGCGCACCTTCCCGAAATATTTCCCGGCATGGCTTACGTGAAGGACCGGTGCCGGTAATGCGTCAAACACGATGAGGACATGAAAATGAAGAGCAACCAATCCGGATTCATGCAGCGATCGACCTTGAAGGGTGCGCTGGCGCTTCTGCTGGCATGGTCGTCTTTCGGCACGGGCGTTGCCACGGCGGCCGGGGCGGCTACCGGCACGGCGCCGGCATTCGTTTATAGCCCGTACAAGGACGCGACGATTTCGATGAACTGGAACACGAACGTCATCTCGACGAACGTGACGGGTCAGTTGAGCCCGGTGTTGTCGGTGCTGCCGGCGGGGGTACGTACGATGACGCTCGCGTTTGCGACCGGAGAATGCGGCAGCGAGAACTGGGCGGGCGTCGACGGCGGTGCGATGGCGGCCGCCAATGTGCCGCTGTTCACCGCAGCCAACGTGAATTACGTGATTTCCACCGGCGGCGCAGCCGGCATGTTCACGTGCGGGACGGATGCGGGCATGACGAACTTCATCAATCGTTATGCATCGAGCAACCTCATCGGGATCGATTTCGATATCGAGGGCGGGCAGACGCAACAGGTGATCAACGATCTGGTTCAGCGCGTGGCAGTCGCCCAGCAGAATTATCCCGGCCTGCGCTTCAGCTTCACGCTGGCGACGCTGGCACCTTCCCAGCAGGGCGCGACCACGGCCAGTTCCTGGGGCGCCAGCGCACCCGACAGCTTCAACGTGTATGGCGACTGGGTCATGCAGGCCATCCAGGCAGCCGGCCTGAAGAACTACACCATCGACCTGATGACGATGGACTACGGGTCGGCCGGGGCGGGGAACTGCGTGGTCGCGAACGGCACCTGCCAGATGGGGCAGTCGGCGATCCAGGCGGCGATGAACCTGCACGATCACTGGGGTGTGCCGTACAGCCAGATCGAGCTGACGCCGATGATCGGCGGCAACGATGTGGCCGGCGAAACCTTTACGCCGGCGGATGCAGACACCGTTGCGCAGTTCGTGAAACAGAATGGGCTCGTGGGTGTCCACTTCTGGTCGTTCGACCGTGACGTCGATTGCCCGCCCGGCGCCGCATCGTCGACGTGCAACTCCATCGGCGGTGTCGGTACGCTTGGTTATACGAACCGGTTTGCCAGCGACCTGGCGCCGGGACAATGAACGAAGCGTGACCCGGGAGGAAACCACGAGGCCCGTCCGGATCATTGCGGGGAGGGTTCCCGTGGTTTCCCATTTCCACGACCGGCAACCTGAGGAATGGTCGGGGACGTATTTGGCCGGCAACTGCCGTTCAAATACGTCCTGATCTGCAGGATCGCGGCCGCCGCCGCGCCGGCAAAAATCGACAGGTCGGAACAGATCGGCGCGGTGTTCCCGACTGCCGTCCGGATGCGCCCCGCGCATTCCCGTACCACCGCGGCATCGGCAGATGTGCCGCCCACGTCCTGCTGCCCGTCTTTGCCTCGCCGCCTGACAAACCGCCAGGAACGCAAAGGTTTCGCCATGTCGGCAAGATCGCTCGCTTCAATCCTGCCGATGCTTGGCGAACCTCCTTTTCAGGACGGCGAGCGACATCACGCTTCCCGTGTCAGATGGATTCATCTCGCACGGCAGTCGCGGTCGGAGCGCATGCGCCTGGCAAGACTGCGCCACTCGAGCTGATCGATGGCCGGGACGATGTGAGGGCGCGTGGCGCGCCGCGCTTTTGCGATTCGCGATTGCAACGCACCGCGACGATCCGCGACCAGAGCAGGCACAAAAAGCCGGTCGGACCGACTTCATATTGCCCACCGGACTCGTAGCGGTCCTGAAAGGCGACCCTCCGTGCACACCGGATCGCATAGCCGATCGTGCTGTGCAGGCAGGACATATCGAGAGGTTGATCGCTTGCCGATTCGGACGGCGCATCGGCGCGGAGCATGTCGCGATTCCGGCTGAGCCGGCTTCCAGCAGTCTTCATGTCGAGGAAGTCGAAGAATAGTGGACGCGACCTTATTACGATTTGCGGCGGGGCTCAAATCCAAGTTACTTGCATAAATGAACTGATTGACGTACTGTAGCAGTGTCGTGGAGGGAAACCGCGTTGGACAGCATGGATCGAGAGGTACTGGAAACTGTCGTCACGTGGCGCCGCGAGGGGCGCGCAGTGATGCTCGGCACGGTTTTGAAGACGTGGGGCTCGGCGCCTCGCCCGATTGGCGCGATGGTCGCGCTGCGAGACGACGGCGCGGTGAAGGGCTCGATATCGGGCGGATGTCTCGAGGACGATCTGATCGAGCGCGTGTGGCGCGTCGGATTCTCGGGCTCGGTGCCGACTGTTGTAACCTACGGCCTCTCGGCGGACGACGCGCATCGCTTCGGTCTTCCATGCGGTGGCACACTGATGATTCTTGTGGAGCCGGTTCGAGCGTTGTCGCGCCTGGATGATGCGTTGGAGTGGGTCAGGCGTGGCCGGGTGGCGATCCGGACCGTGAATGCCGAGACCGGTGAGGCTGACGTGTGGCCTGTCGATGTGACGGACCAGACTTCATTCGACGGCGTGTCGTTGCGCGCATGTTACGGACCGAGTCATCGCCTGCTGATCATCGGCGCCGGGCAACTGTCCGAATATGTTGCGCGGATGGCGGTGGCGCTGGGCTATCGCGTCATCGTTTGCGACCCGCGTGAAGAGTACCTCCGGGAATGGTCCGTGCCCCATACTGAAGTATTCCGCGAAATGCCCGACGACCTGATCGAGCGAATCGGCCTGGATCCGAACACGGCGGTGGTGGCGCTGACGCATGATCCGAAGATCGACGACCTGGCGTTGATCGAGGCGCTCAAATCGCCGGCGTTCTACGTGGGAGCGGTCGGCTCGCGTGCGAATAACGCGAAGCGTCGGGAACGGCTCAAGCTGTTCGACCTGACCGACACGCAGGTTGCAGCGCTTCATGGTCCGATCGGGCTTCACATCGGCGCCAGGACGCCGCCGGAGATCGCGGTGGCCATCATGGCGGAGATGACGTCGCACCGTTACGGCGTGCCGGTCGTGCAGTCGCACGCGCTTCGCGAAGCGCCATCGGTGCCGCAACGGGTCGAATAGGCGTGCGCGCACCTGTGTTGCGCGCATGGCAGCAGACATTTTTTCGATGAACTTATGGCTAAACCCACCATGCTCGAATCGTCGAGCCACAGTGCTTCGGATGCGCGCTTTGCATCGATCGAGCGCTATTCATCGGTTGCGAGAACCGTCGAGATACTGTCGGATGCGTGGGGCTTCCTGGTGCTGCGAGAATGCTTTTTCGGCGTCAGGCGATTCGAGCAGTTCCAGAGCATCCTGCAGGTTCCGCGTACCACGCTGGTGGAGCGGCTCAAGAAATTCACGACCCTGGGCATACTGAAGAAACAGCTTCCGTCGACAGGCGGTGCCCGGCACGAGTACCGTTTCACGGAACAGGGCCGCGACCTGTACGCGACGATGATTGCGCTGCTGGCCTTCGGCGACCGCTGGCTGGCGGGCGACGCGCCGCCGCCGTTGAAACTGATTCACAAGACCTGCCGATGCGATTGCGTGCCACGCGTCGTGTGCTCGCACTGCCACGCCGGCATCGACGCGAGGTCCGTTCACTATCGTGACGGGCCGGGGGCCGGCAGTGAGGAGCGTAGCGTCGAGCACAAGCGTTCGCGCCGGAATTCGGATGTGAGCGTCCTCGAACGCGTTCGGCCATGCTCGGTCGCCCGGACGCTGCAGATCATCGGCGACCGCTGGAGCTTCCTCGTGATTCGGGAATTCTTCTACGGTGTTCGACGCTTCGACGAGTTTCAGTCGCGACTGGGGATCGCCACCAACATCCTGTCGGATCGGCTGCAGCGGCTCGTGGAGCAGGGGATCGCGGAAAAGCGGCTGTACCAGGAGAAGCCGAAGCGCTATGAGTACCGGTTGACCGAAATGGGTCGCGACCTGTATGGGTCGATGCTGGTCATGATGGCTTGGGGCGACAAGTGGCTTTCTGGCGGGAAAGCGCCGTTGACACTCCGGCATCGGGAGTGCGACCACGATTTCCATGCGATCGTCGCATGCGACAGATGCGGCGCCGAACTCGATCCACGGGAGATGTCATACGTCATGCGGTACGCGTTGCCGGTCGAACTCGACGTCGTCTGACTCGCGCTGCCCGATGCGGTGTCGCGCCGCGGTGGGTGGGCGGCGGCAGCTCGATTCGCGGCATGGCGGCGGCCATCTTCCCGTATAGCCGAACCGAAAGCCGACTGTGCGTCCCGCTCGCGTCGCGCCGGCGGGCCGCGCGTGCGTGACGATTTGCATCGTCATCCTCTTCTTTCTCTTCCTCATCGTTCAACGCTTCCGGTCGACTGCACGTGTCGCCGGGCGCATCCGGTCGCGCACACGGATTGCCGCGCAATGCCGCTTGCGTTCGCGTCCCGATTCAGCCTCGCAGCAGACGTCAGCCGTGTCGGCATACGCGGCACTTGATCAAAAGGGTATAGAAAATGCAAGCGACGTCTGCGTTGACGAAGCTGCATTTGAGCGACCGCGCCCCGACGCGGGCGTGACCAACGAATTCGCTCGGAAGGTGTGAATAAATTGGGAAATACCGATTGAATTATCCCGTTTCTTCATACGTCACAAGTTGTCGAACAAGGGGCTTGCAAATCAGAATTCGGCTCACTATAGTCCACTTATGCAAGTTAAGTGAGCGTCGCGACATCGTCGTCGATTCCGCGATTCCGTGATCGGGTGGAGGAGAAAAATTGAACGCATTTGAGTTTCAGTCGAACAGGTCGACGATCGTCGAGGCCGGTGCCTCGTCGCGACTCGGGGAAATCGTCGGCAGGCTGGGTTGTCGCTCGGTCTTTCTCGTGACGGACCGCGGCATCGTCGACAACGGGCTGGTGAAGCCGGTTCTTGACAGTCTCGAGGCAGCCGGCATGGACGTATCGGTGTACGCGGACGTCGAGGCCGATCCGCCGGCCCACGTGGTGAACGGCGCGGCCGATGCGGCGATGGCTGCCGGGGCCGAATGCGTGGTCGGCATCGGCGGCGGCAGTTCGCTCGACGTCGCGAAACTGGTGGCGCTGCTCGCGCACCGGACCGAAAAGCTCGACGACGTCTACGGCGTCGGCGTGGCGAAGGGGCCGCGGTTGCCGCTGGTGTTGCTGCCTACGACTGCGGGAACGGGATCCGAGGTCACGCCGATTTCGATCGTGACGACCGGCGCCGGAGAAAAGAAGGGGGTGGTCTCGCCGGTTCTGCTGCCGGACATCGCGGTGCTCGACGCGGATCTGACGATGAGCCTGCCGCCCGCCGTCACCGCGGCAACCGGCATCGACGCAATGGTGCACGCGATCGAGGCGTACACCAGCAAGCGCCTGAAGAATCCTGTCTCCGATTGTCTCGCGAAGGAGGCGCTGCGTCTGCTCGGCGCCAACATTGGCGAGGCCTGTGCCAATGGCGCCAATCGTGATGCGCGCCAGGCAATGCTGCTCGGCGCGATGCTGGCCGGCCTCGCGTTCGCCAATGCCCCCGTAGCAGGTGTTCATGCGCTGGCCTATCCGGTAGGCGCACGCTTTCACGTTCCGCACGGGCTGTCGAACTCGCTCGTCCTTCCGGCAGTCATGCGCTTCAACCTCGATGCGGCCGCCGACCGGTATGCGGAGCTTGCCGCCGTCCTGATGCCCGACGTCACGGGAAACGCAAGTACGCGTGCGAACGCACTGGTCGAGCATTTGACTGCGTTGCCGAAGTTGCTCGGCTTGCCGACCCGGCTGTCGGACGTCGGCATTGACCGCGGTGACATCCCGACGCTGGCCGAGGACGCCATGCGCCAAACCCGCCTGCTCGTGAACAACCCGCGGGAGATGTCCCTGCAAGACGCGGCGTCGCTATACGAGGAGGTTCTGTGAGCGAAAGGAAAATGCCGTCGCGTCGCGCCCAGTATCCGCATTTCACCGCCATCCAGACCCGCTGGGCCGACAACGACGCCTATGGGCATGTCAACAACGTCGTCTATTACGCGTACTTCGATACCGCGGTCAATCGGCAGCTGATCGAATCCGGTGTGCTGGACATCGCGACCAGTCCTGCTATCGGTCTCGTGGTCGAGACCCGTTGCACCTACTTCTCGTCGATCGGATTTCCCGACGTCGTTCATGCGGGCATGAAGGTCGTGCATCTGGGCAACAGCAGCGTGCGCTACGAGATCGCGTTGTTTCGCAACGATGCCGACACGGCTTCTGCTGTCGGCGAGTTCGTACACGTCTATGTCGATCGAGCAACGAGTGGCCCCGTGCCGGTTCCGCACGATGTCCGGAAAGTCTTGCAGTCGTTGATGGCCTGACGCGCCGATCGCGACAGGTGTCCTGGAGGAGAGCGCAAATGGAAATGGCAGGAGAGGCACGGTTGCAGGCGTCCCGTGAAGCCGTGTGGGACGCACTCAATGATCCGGCGGTGCTGCAGGCCAGCATCCCGGGATGCGAAGTGCTCGAGAAGAGCGCCGACAACGAATTTACCGCGACGGTCGTGTCGAAAGTCGGGCCGATCAAGGCGCGGTTCGCCGGCAAGGTGACGCTATCCAATATCGCAGCCCCCGTCAGCTACACGCTGACGGGTGAAGGTTCCGGCGGCGCGGCAGGTTTCGCACGTGCCGATATCGACGTGGCGCTCGAGGCGCTGGAGCAGGATGTCACGCTGCTTCGATACGGCGTCAAGGCAAACGTCGGCGGCAAGCTGGCGCAGCTGGGTTCGCGGATGATCGATGCGGCGGCGCGCAAGTCGGCGGACGACTTCTTCGACCTGTTCGCCAGGCAGGTCGACACGAAAGTGGCCAGCGGCGAACAGGTGGCGCCTTCGACGACGACGGGCGTCGATGCACTGATGGCGGCCGTGTCGATCGAGCGTCCGGCCGTTGCGCCGGCTCATGCGGAATCGGCCGTCGCCGTCGAACCCGCGTCACCCCGGCAACGCACGGAAACCGCCGACGTCGCTGCGCCGCAGGCTCCCCCCTCCGGGGCGGACAGCGGACCTGCGACCGCGTTGGCCGATCTCCAGGCGGAGGTGGTGGATGCATTGATGACCGAGAAGATCAAGGTGTGGATCGCCGATCAGATCGCGGTCGTCACGTTGAACCGGCCGCGCAGCCGCAATGCGATGACATACGGGATGTGGCTCGCGATGCCGTCGGTCATGGCCGCACTCGAACGCAATCCCGACGTGCGTGCGGTGTTGCTGACAGGCGCGGGCGACGACTTCTGCGCCGGCGCCGATATTTCGGAGTTCGATAGAGTGCGTGCCGACGCGGGCCAGGCGAATGCGTACGAGATTGCAGTGGATGCCTGCTGTGATGCGATCGCCAATATCTCGAAGCCGACCATCGCCGTATTGCGAGGCTACTGCCTGGGCGGCGGTGCGCACGTCGCGATGTCGTGCGATTTCCGCTTCGCGGCACATGACGCCGTATTCGGCATCCCGGCGGCGCGCCTGTCCATCGTCTACGGTGTGCGGGGAACGCGCAAGTTGTTGTCGCTGGTAGGGGTGTCGCAAGCAAAGAAGATTCTCTACGGCGCCGAGCGATTCGACGCGCGCGCGGCACGGGACATCGGCTTCGTCGACCGTCTCGCGGGAGACGACGCGCAGGTTGCCCCGGTTTCGTGGTGGCAGCGCGCGACCGGCCGCCAGCCGCGGGCAAGGCTGCTTGACCCGATGGCCGATGCGCGGGCGTTCGCCAGATCGATGGCAGTCAACGCACCGTTGAGCCTGGCAGGTGCGAAATACCTGCTGAACGGGATGGCGACGGGAACCGGTGCACTGAATCTCGATCGGGCCGAAGCGATGATCGCGGCAGCGGCGAGCAGCGACGATTACCGGGAAGGCCGGGCCGCATTCGCCGAGAAGCGCACGGCGAAATTCCAGGGGCGTTGACGGAGGATCCGATGAAACCGGCACCGTTTGATTATTGTTGCCCGGACTCCGTCGCCGAGGCGATCGCCGCGCTGGCGGCCTGCCGCGGCGATGCGAAATTGATGGCCGGCGGCCAAAGCCTGATGCCGATGCTGAATTTTCGCGTGGTCCGCCCCGCGCTGATCGTCGATATCCGCAAACTGGTCGAACTCGACTATGTGCGGGAGCGGGAGGACGGCGGGCTCAGCGTGGGTGCGCTGACGCGTCATCGCGTGCTCGAGACGTCGCGCCAGGTTGCGCGATGCTTTCCGATCATTCCGGACACGATGCGTCATGTCGCCCACCTGGCGATCCGCAATCGCGGCACGATCGGCGGAAGCCTGTCGCATGCCGATCCGGCCGCCGAGCTGCCGATGCTGGCGCGACTGCTGGATGCGACGCTCGTCGTGCGTTCGATGCGCGGCGAGCGCAGGATCGCGGCGGCCGATTTCTTCATCGCGCCGCTCACGACGATGCTCGACGATGACGAGATGGTCATTCGCGTCGATTTTCCGGGTGTGAAGCCCGGGACCGGCTGGTGTTTCGAGGAATTCTCGCGTCGCGCGGGCGACTTCGCACTGGCCGCCGTGGGCGTGCTGCTGGATGTCCGCGGCGGCGTGATTCACGAAGCACGCGTCGCGATGATGGGGGTGGGAGACACGCCGTTGCGGCGCAGTGATTCGGAAGCGGTTCTGCGCGGCAAACCATTGTCCGACGCGCTCGTGGAGGCGGCGGCGGAAGCCGCGTGCGACGGCCTTTCCCCCGCTCTGGATCTGCATGCGTCGCCGGCATACCGCTGCCATCTCGCGGGCGTGCTGGCGCGGCGCGCGATCCGCAGCGCATGGCGCCGTGCTTCGGGAGTCGCGCAATGACCGAACATGACATGGCCGGCAAGCAGGTCTGGATGATCGTCAACGGCACGGTCGTCGAGCGCAGCGTCGAACCTCGCCTGCTTCTGTCCGATTTCTTGCGGCAGCACCTGTCGCTGACCGGCACGCACGTCGGTTGCGAGCATGGCGTATGCGGTGCCTGCACGGTGATCGTCGACGGCGACAGCGTGCGGTCCTGCCTGATTCTGGCGATCTCGGCCGACGGCTGCGACGTGCGTACCGTGGAAAGCATGGGAACGCCCGATTCGCTGAGCCCGCTGCAGGAGGCATTCCGTGAACATCACGGCCTTCAGTGCGGATTCTGTACGCCCGGCATGCTGGCAACCTGTGCCGACGCCTTGCAGAAGTACCCGCTCGACACCGACGACGAGATTCGCGATGTCCTGTCCGGCAATCTTTGCCGCTGTACCGGCTACCAGGGCATCGTGGAAGCGGTCCGTGTTTGTGTAACGGCGCGCGACGCGTTGCGGCAAGCCGCCGGGTCCGAGCCAGCCGAGGATGACCAACGATGAAAATGCACGTTCTGAATGGTGGCCGGCTCCGCATGCGTAAGAGTGTCTATCTGCCGGACGCCGAGCGAAGCGAAACGATCGACCTCCCGGTGGCATGCATGCTGTTTCGGCATGGTCAGGGAAACGTACTGTTCGATACCGGATGCCATCCGCAGGTCGTCGACGATGCCGCCGCCCGCTGGGGGGCGATGGCAAAGGCCATGACGCCGATCGCCGGACCGGAAGACAACGTCATCTCGGCGTTGAAGATGCTCGGGCTCGGCGCGGACGATATCGACGTGGTCGTCAACTCCCACCTGCACTCCGATCACTGCGGCTGCAATGCATTCTTCAAGCGGGCGACGTTCTTCTGTCATGCGAAGGAGCTGGCGGCCGCGCAGGGCGAGGAGGCGCTGCAGCGCGGCTACATTCCCGCCGACTGGCAGCATCCGATGCCGACCGAACTCGTCGACGGGGAGCGCGACGTCTTCGGCGATGGAAGGATGCTGCTGGTGCCGTTGCCGGGGCATACGCCAGGGAGCCTGGGCCTGCTCGCGACGCTGCCGCGCGACGGGGCCTTCCTGCTGGCGGCCGATGCCGTTGCCCTGCGCGCGCACCTGACGCATGAACTGATGCCGCGCAATACGTGGGACCCCGATGCCGCGTTGTCATCCGTCAACGAAGTCCGGCGGATGGAACGGGAGGGCGCCCGCGTGATCTTCGGCCACGATCCGCAACAGTGGGAGACGCTTCGCAAGGGGGTTCACGCGTATGAGTAAGCCGCGTCATGATCCGGGCGCGCCGCCGGACGCCGATGTCGGCATCCACGAACGGCCGCGCGGCGGATTTGTCGGGCAGCCGGTACGTCGATTCGAGGACGCGCGGCTGCTTACCGGGCTCGGCCGCTACGTCGACGATCGGCCGGCCGGAAATGCGCTTCATCTCGCGATCTTGCGCAGCGACCAGGCGCATGCACGCATCCGCGCGATTCGTGCCGACGCCGCACGGACCATGGCCGGCGTATTCGGCATCTATTCGTGGGCCGATCTGGCCGGGCTCGTCAAACCGGCCGTCGCGGTATCGCGCATGGCTGATTATCAGCCCACGCCGATTCATGCGCTGGCGGACGGCGTCGTGCACTTCGTCGGCGAACCCGTCATCGCGGTGCTCGCCGACAGCCGCTATCTGGCCGAGGATGCGCGGGACGCCATCGAGATCGAATACGAACCGCTGCCGGTCGAGACCGATGCCGAGGCGGCCGCGCAGCCCGGGGCGCCGCTGCTGCACGAAGGCCTGACGAGCAACGTGCTGGTCGAACGCCGGTTCGTGCGCGGCGAGATCGACGACGCATTCGCGAATGCGCCCGTCACCGTGGGCGGACGCTTCCGGTTTCACCGGAAGATGCCGACCGCGATGGAGCCGCGCACCTATATCGCGGAAGTGGACCCCGGCCGGGATGCCCTGACGCTCTACACGTCGAGCCAGATACCGGGAATCGTGCGCGACGCGATGGCGGATCTGCTCGACATGCCGGGCAACCGGCTGACGGTGATCGCGCCCGATGTCGGCGGGGGGTTCGGCGGCAAGACCTCGGTCTATCAGGAGGAAATGCTCGTATGCGTCCTCGCGCGCAAGGCCGGGCGCGCGGTGCGCTGGTGCGCCGATCGGCTCGAGGACATGCTGTCGACGAGTCAGGCCTTCGACGAACGGGTCGACGCCGAACTCGCGGTGGATCGCGATGGCCGGATTCTGGGGCTGCGCGCGGAAGTGATCGGCGATGTGGGCGCGTATTCGATCTACCCGTGGACTGCCGGCATCGAGCCGGTCCAGGTCATCAGCTTTCTGCCCGGGCCGTACCGGGTTCCTGCGTATCACGGACACGTTCGCGGGGTAACGACACCCAAGGCGCCGACCGGACCTTATCGCGGCGTCGGCCGCCCGACCTCGACATTCGCGATGGAACGCCTGATGGATCTGGCGGCAAAGCGCCTCGGACTGGATCCGACGGCGTTGCGGCTGCGCAATCTCGTGCGTCCCGAGGAGTTTCCGTATCGGACGCCAGTCGGCATCGTATGGGATCAATCCGCGTTCATCGAAGGACTCGAGGCGGCCAAGGAACGGTTCGGCTACTCCGCTGCGAGGCAGGCACAGGCACAGGCGCGTGCCGCAGGCCGCTGGGTCGGTATCGGTGTCGCCTGTTATGCGGAACTGTCCGGCATCGGCTCGCGCATTTCCGCGTCGCCGGGCATGCCGATCAATACCGGTACCGATACGTGCGTGATCCGGCTCGATTCCACCGGAGCGGTCACGGCATCGTTCGGTTGCGCATCGCATGGCCAGGGGCACGAGACGACGCTCGCTCAGGTGCTGGCCGACGAACTCGGCGCGCGCATCGAAGATTTGCGCGTGATCACCGGGAATAGCGACGCCGTGCCGCACGGTACCGGCAGTTATGCCAGCCGGACGGCCGTCATCAGCAGCGGGGCGGGAATGCTGGCAGCGCGCGAGTTGCGCGCACGGATGTTGCGTGTTGCCGGCCACCTGCTCGACGTGCCGCCGGACGATCTCGACGTGGCCGAGAGCGTCATTCGCGTGCGCTGGCGCGACGCGCGCCTGTCGTTCGCCGATCTGGCGAAGGCGCTCTATTCGCAGATGGGACGCGTGCCGCAGGCGTGTCGCGAGGATCTTTGCGTCAGTCGGGTGTACGACCCGGTGGTGGGCACGACCAGTTCGTCCACGCACCTCGTTCAGGTGGAAATCGATCCCGAGACGTATGGCGTTCACGTTCAGCGATACGTGATCGCGGAGGACTGCGGACGGGTGATCAATCCGTTGATCGTCGCGGGGCAGACACGTGGCGCGGTGGCGCAGGGCATCGGCGCGGCACTTCTCGAAGAAGTCGTGTACGACGCCGACGGCCAGTTGCTGACCGCGAGCCTGGTCGATTACCTGCTGCCGTCGGCGCCGGAAGTCCCGACGTTCGATCTCGTGCACCTCGAGAAACTGGCACCCAATACGCTGGGCGGCTTTCGCGGCATGGGCGAGGGCGGGACGATCGGCTCGCCCGCAGCCATCGCGAATGCGATCACCGATGCGCTGGCGCCGCTGAACGTCGACATATCGGAGCTGCCGGTGACGCCCGAGCGCCTGTATCGCCTCATTCATCCCCCCATTGAATCAACCAAGGAGCAACAAGATGGAATTCAGACTTGACGGAAAAGTCGCGCTCGTGACCGGCGGCGCCCGGGACGTGGGCCGGGAAATTGCCCTGGGACTGGCCGCCGAGGGCGCGAGTGTCGTCGTCAACTATCACGGCTCGAAGGCGGCGGCAGAATCGGTCGTGGACGAGATCCGCGCGCAAGGCGGTCGCGGCCTCGCGATCGGCTGCGACATCTCGGACCGTCGGGCCGTGGACCAGATGATCGACGAGACCGTCGAGGTGTTCGGTGGCCTGAACATTCTCGTCAACAACGCGGGGCTCGTCATCCGCAAGCGTTTTCTCGATTCTCACCCGGACGAATGGCGCAAGCAGATCGACGTGTGCCTGTTCGGGACACTGAACTGCACGCATGCGGCGCTGCCTCATCTGGAGCGGCACAAAGGCAGCGGTCGAATCATCACGATCACGGGCGATTCATCGAGGGTCGGTGAATCCGGTCTGGCGATCGGCGCGGCCGCGCGCGCGGCAAACATCGCGCTGATGAAGTCGATCGCACGCGAAACGCGCTCGGGCACGACTGCGAATGCGCTGGCGCTGGGGCTGATCGAGACGGCACACGATCCGGCATTTCTCGAGGCGAATCTCGAACGACTGGTGAAGCTGTATCCGCTTCGACGTCTCGGTCAGCCGCACGACGTCGCACCCATGGCGATCCTGCTTGCATCGGAAAAGGGAAGCTGGATTACCGGTCAGGTCATCAGCATCAGCGGTGGATTCAGCATGGTCTGACGGCGCAATCCCCCGCCTTCATTCCGACACCTGACACATCGGCGCCGCCTGACGAATCCGACGGCGACGCTCGAGGAGACAAACGTGATTCACACCGAGCTTATTGTGCCTGTCCATGTCTTGCTGAAGCGCCATCAAGAGCGCAATCCGGACAAGACGGCATTCGAGGACGCACGGACGTCCATGACCTATGCGGAACTGGAGGCGATGACCGCGCGCCTCGCGACGCATTTCCAGCGGGCGGGCGTACAAGCCGGCGATCGCGTCGCCGTCGTGCTGCCGAATTCGGTCGAATGGGTGGTGAGCTGTCTCGCCTGCGTTCGCGCGGGCGCGATCGCCGTGCCGATCAGCCACGACGCCACCTCGCCGGAGATCGAGTATCGGCTGGACGATGCAGGCTGCACGGCACTCGTGACGAGCGATGCGCGCGAGCGGGAATTGCGCGCGATCGGTGCTTCGGTCGGCACGGTCAGGGAATATGTGACCGTTTCGTGGTCGGCGCAGCCCGTCGCCGGGACGCCGTTTGTGCGCGCGACGGCGCGCGGCGCGCCGAGTGCGCCGTCGGATCCGGACGCGATCGACGATCCGGCATTCGTGATCTACACGTCGGGCACGACCGGCAAGCCCAAGGGCGTGCTGCTGTCGACGCGCGGCATGCTGTGGGTCGCCGCCGCATGCTGGGCGCCGATTGCCGGCCTGACGGGCAGCGATCGCGTGCTGAGCGCGCTTCCGCTGTACCACTCCTATGCGCTGAACTTCTCGGTGCTGACCGTGCTTGCCGTCGGCGCGAGTGCGTACCTGATGGAGAAGTATTCATCGAGCGAAATCCCGCGGCTGCTGTCGGACGGGCGCTTCACCGTCATGCCGGGCGTGCCGACGATGTTCCACTACCTGCTTGAATCCGCGCGGGCGAGCGGGGGCGGCTCGCTGCCCGGGCTGCGGTTGTGCGTGTCGGCCGGCGCGATACTGCCGGGCACGACGAATCGCGAATTCGAGAACCTGTTCGGCCTCAAGCTGCTCGACGGCTACGGCATTACCGAAACATCGACGATGGTCACGATGAACTGGCCGACCGGGGCGCGAGTCTTCGGTTCGTGCGGCCTGCCGCTGCCGGGCGTGGCGGCGCGCATCGTCGAACCGGCTGCGTTGTGCGATGTCGGTATCGGCGAAGAAGGCGAATTGCTGGTCCGGGGCCCCAACGTGATGAAGGGATACCTGAACAAGCCGGCCGAAACCGACGCGGCCTTGCGCAATGGCTGGTATCGCACCGGCGACCTCGCACGCTTCGACGAGAATGGCTATATCACCATCACGGGGCGCCTCAAGGAGGTGATCATTCGTGGCGGGCAGAACATCTCGCCGGCCGAGATCGAGGAGGTGATCTGCGAGTACGACGGCGTTCGCGATTGCGCGGTGGTCGGCATGCCGCATGCCCATCTCGGCGAGGTGCCGGTGGTGTTCGTCGTCGAGCGCACCGAGGGTGCTGTCGACGTCGCCGCGCTGCTCGCGCATTGCAGTCTTCACCTGTCGGCGTACAAGGTGCCGTCCGTGATTCATGTGACGACGGAGATTCCGCGGACCGGATCGGGGAAGGTCATGCGGTTCAAATTGCGCGAAGCCGTACAACCGGCCGAGCACGGTGACGCGTAACGCGTCCCGCCTATCCTTTGAAGGGAGAAGTATCGATGTCGACATTTTCATCAACCGGGCATGTAACGATTCGGAATCCTGATTTGATAAGGCATGCGTGCCTGATTGCGGGTGAGTGGATTCACGCCGATCGAGGGGGCATGATCGACGTGCGCAATCCGTCGACGAGGCAATCGCTCGGGACGGTGCCGCGCATGGGGCGAGATGAAACGCTGCGCGCGATCGACGGGGCGAATGCCGCGCTGGCCGGGTGGCGTTCCCGCACCGGCAAGGAGCGTGCGGCGGTTCTGCGCCGCTGGTATGAGCTGATGATCGAGAATCAGGAGGATCTGGCGGCCATCATGACAGCGGAGCAAGGCAAACCGCTTGCCGAAAGCCGCGGGGAAATCGGCTATGCCGCGTCGTTTCTGGAATGGTTTGCCGAGGAAGCCAAGCGCGTCTACGGCGATACGATTCCGGGGCACGCACGCGACAAGCGCATCGTCGTGCTGAAGCAACCGATCGGCGTGTGCGCAGCGATCACGCCGTGGAATTTTCCGGCGGCGATGCTGACGCGCAAGATCGGACCGGCGCTCGCCGCCGGTTGCACGATGGTCCTGAAACCGGCGAGCCAGACGCCGTTTTCCGCCCTTGCGCTCTGCGTGCTGGCGGAGCGTGCAGGCGTGCCGAAAGGCGTGATCTCGTGCGTGACCGGCGCTGCGGCGGAAATCGGCGAAGCGTTGACGACCAGCCCGATCGTCCGCAAGGTCTCGTTTACCGGATCGACGGAAATCGGCAAGGTTCTGCTGGCGCAGTGCGCGTCCACCGTCAAGAAGGCGTCGATGGAGCTGGGCGGCAACGCACCGTTCATCGTATTCGACGATGCCGATCTCGACGCGGCGGTGAAAGGTGCGATCGCATCGAAGTATCGCAATGCCGGACAGACCTGCGTATGCGCGAACCGGCTGCTGGTTCAGGACGGCGTGTATGACGCGTTCATCGAAAAGCTTTCGGTGGCCGTGCGGTCGATGCGGGTCGGCGACGGATTCGAGGAAGGCGTCACGGTCGGCCCGTTGATCGACGCGCATGCCGTTGCGAAGGTGAGGGAGCACGTCGACGACGCCATATCGAAGGGTGCGCGTGTCGTGATCGGTGGAACACCGCATCCGAAGGGCGGCAACTACTACGAGCCGACGATTCTCGCGGATGTTTCCCCGGCGATGCGGATCTTTCGCGAGGAGACGTTCGGTCCCGTCGCCCCCGTTTTCCGGTTCAGTACCGACGACGAGGCAATCGCGCTCGCAAACGACACCGAGTTTGGTCTCGCGTCCTATTTCTACAGTCGGGATATCGGTCGCGTGCTGAAGGTGGCCGAGGCGCTGGAATACGGCATCGTCGGCATCAACGAGGGCTTGATCTCGACCGAAGTCGCGCCGTTCGGCGGCGTCAAGGAGAGCGGGCTGGGGCGCGAGGGTTCGAAGTACGGCATCGACGACTACCTCGAGCTGAAATATCTGTGCGTGGGCGGAATCGCCTGACGCCCGGGACGGCACCGGCGCGCGTCGACGCTTCGGTGCCGGTTCGTCATGGTTTCGTCAATGGAGGTGTCTCGCGCAACAAAGTCCAGTCATGCAAGTTAAATAACAACGATGGATCCATTGGTTTGGAGGAGATAGACATGTCAACAGTCAATGTGGCAGTGCCTGCGTCGCGGATGTCCCGGGAAGAAAAGCGGGTCGTT
Source organism: Burkholderia pulmonis (assembly GCF_984667975.1). Taxonomy (NCBI): domain Bacteria; kingdom Pseudomonadati; phylum Pseudomonadota; class Betaproteobacteria; order Burkholderiales; family Burkholderiaceae; genus Burkholderia; species Burkholderia pulmonis. The sequence goes on along the minus strand of NZ_OZ480188.1, from coordinate 1,143,330 downwards.
TTCGCGTCGTCGTTGGGTACGGTATTCGAATGGTACGACTTCTTTCTCGCGGGTTCGCTGGCGACTTTCATCAGCAAGCACATTTTCTCGGGCGTCAATCCGGCTGCGGGATTCATTTTTACGCTGCTGAGCTTTGCCGCCGGGTTCGCCGTGCGTCCGCTCGGGGCGATCGTATTCGGTCGTCTGGGTGACCTGGTCGGCCGCAAATATACGTTTCTCGTGACGATCGTGCTGATGGGCGGCTCGACTTTTCTGATCGGGCTGCTGCCGGGCTTCGCCACCATCGGGATCGCATCGCCGATCCTGTTTGTCGCGATGCGGATGATCCAGGGCCTTGCACTGGGCGGCGAGTACGGTGGTGCGGCCACGTATGTCGCGGAGCATGCACCGAACGACCGGCGCGGAGCGTGGACCGCCTGGATCCAGATGACCGCGACACTCGGGCTGTTCCTGTCGCTGATCGTCATCCTGAGTGTTCGAACCACGACGGGCGAAGCGCCGTTTGCGGCATGGGGATGGCGCGTGCCGTTCCTGCTGTCGATCGTGTTGCTCGGGATATCGGTATGGATTCGTCTTCAGTTGCACGAATCGCCGGCATTCGAGCGCATGAAGGCGGAGGGCAGTCGCTCGAAGGCGCCCGTCGCCGAGGCATTCGGGCAATGGAAGAATCTCAGGCTGGTGCTGGTCGTGCTGTTCGGACTGACGGCGGGGCAGGCGGTCGTCTGGTATACGGGACAGTTCTACACGCTGTTCTTTTTGACGCAGACGCTCAAACTCGACGGATCGACGTCGAACATGGTTCTCGCCATCGCACTCGTGATTTCGGCGCCTTTCTACGTCGTGTTCGGTTCGCTGTCCGATCGCATCGGACGCAAGCCGATCATCCTGATCGGTTTCACGCTGGCGGCTGCCACGTACTTTCCGTTGTTCAAGGGGCTGACGCACTTTATCAATCCCGCACTGGAGACCGCTCAACGGAATGCGCCGATCGTGGTGAGGGCGTTTCCTCGCGAATGCGCGTTCCAGTTCAATCCGGTCGGTACGGCAACCTTTACCAGTTCATGCGATATCGCCAAGAGCGCGCTTTCGAAGGCCGGCCTGAGCTACCGGAACGAGCCCGTGGCGCCGGGCGAGAAGGCGGCGATCGTCGTCGGTGATAGCGTCATTGCGTCTTACGACGCAAAGTCTGCCGACGCAGCCACGCAAGCGCGCGATTTCGATCGGGCGTTGCAGCGTGCGCTGCAGGACAACGGCTATCCGATGAAGGCCGATCCCGGAAAAATCAACTGGCCGATGGCGATTCTCCTGCTGGCGATCCTGATGATCTACGGGACGATGGTCTACGGGCCGATCGCCGCCATGCTCGTCGAGTATTTTCCGACACGCATCCGCTACACGTCGATGTCGTTGCCGTATCACATCGGGAACGGATGGTTCGGCGGCTTTCTTCCGGCTTCGGCGTTCGCGATCGTCGCCGCAAACGGCAACATCTATTCCGGCCTCTGGTATCCGATCGTCATCGCGATTGCTTCGCTGATCGTCGGGCTGTTGTGCGTCCGCGAGACGCGCGGCACCGATCTCTACGCCAGCTGACCAGGCGGCATCCCGATACGGAGTTGAACGAACCATGGCGCTGTACGAATATCGAGGCGTGGCTCCGCGCATTCATGCGTCGGCGTACATCCACCCGAGCGCGAGCATCATCGGCGACGTGATCGTCGGCGGCGGTTGCTATATCGGACCGGGCGCGTCGCTGCGCGGGGATTTCGGCGCCATTCGCGTCGACGAGGACAGCAATGTACAGGACAACTGTACGCTGCACGTCGGGCACGGGATGACCTGTTGGCTCGGCGTACGATCCCATGTCGGCCATGGCGCCGTGGTACATGGCGCCCATCTGGTGCGCAACGTCCTGATCGGGATGAACGCCGTCGTGATGGATGACGCGATAATCGGCGAATCGGCCATCGTGGCGGCAAGCGCATTCGTCAAGTCGGGAATGCAGGTGCCGGCACAAACCCTGGTCATGGGCGTGCCGGCGAGTATCGTCCGACTACTGTCCGACGCCGAACTGCATGAGAAGGTCGAAGCGACGAACCGGTATTGCGAACTCGCGGCATCGAGTTTGGCAACGGTACGTCGAATCGATACGCCGATCGCGGGCTGACCGCGTCGTTCCGTCAGGCGCTCGCGAACACGGCGAGTGGCGTCACGGTCGTCGGTGCGATGGTTGAGGGGCAGCCGGGCGATCAAGATCCGGAACGCCCTGTCTCGAGCGGGCCTCCGGGATTGCCGAGGAGGGAGGGGCGTTCCTGGTTGTGACCTGCCGGCGGTTCGAGTCCGGGCTGTGCCGGGGGCGCGCCGCTACATCTGCTTGAAGAGGCCGGCGCTCGCGCGGCTGACGGGCAGGACGTCGCTGCTTCCGTGCAAATGGATGCGCAGGCGGCCGAGCAGGTCGCGTTCGATGTGATCGATCGCCGCATAGGCGACGATCACGCCGCGATGCACCTGCGCGAAACGCTCGGTGTCGAGCCGCTGCAGCATCTCCTTGAGCGGCGTGCGGATCACGTGCCGCTCGCTCGCGGTCACGACCTCCGTGTATTTGTCCGCGGCCTGGAAATACAGCACCTCGTCGACCGAGACGAGCCGGGTCGTGTCCCGGAGGCCCACGGTCAGCCACCGGATGGGCGCGGCATCCCGCTGCTCCTGTGCGCTGGCCAGCAGCGCGGTGTCGGTCGGTGCGGGGCCGCCGCGCTGCAGCTTGACGATGCAGCGGAGCAGGCGGTCGTCGGTCACGGGTTTCAGCAGATAGTCGATCGCCGACTGGTCGAACGCCTGAACCGCGTACTCGTCGTAGGACGTCACGAATACGACGTGCACGTGCGGCACGAGGCTCGCGATCTTCAGCCCGTCGATCCCGGGCATCCGGATGTCGAGGAACGCGAAATCCGGGCGCTTCGCATTCAGCTCGGCGAGTGCGTCGACGCCGTTGCGCGGCATCCCGACGATCTCCAGCTCGGGCCACAGCGTACCGAGGCGCGCGGCGAGCTCGGCGGACAGGTTGGGTTCGTCGTCGGCGATCAGGGCTGTCGGCATATCAGGTAATGGGGATCTGCAAGGTTGCGGTCACGCCCCGCATGGCGCCGGCATTCGTGCCGACCGACACGCGGCCGCGCTCGCCATAGAGACTGATCATCCGGGCGCGAATGTTCGCGAGTCCCACGCCGCCGTGCAGCTTCGTGCCGCCGTTGCCGAGCCCCACGCCGGTGTCGCTCACGCTCAGGACGAGCAGGCCGCCGTCGCGCGTGCCGCGAATGCGCACTTCGCCGCCGTCGACCGACGGCTCGATACCGTGCAGCAACGCGTTCTCGACGAGCGGCTGCAGCAGGAGCGGCGACAGCGGCAGGGCCCGCAGCGCGTCCGGCACGTCGATCGCATAGCGCAGGCGTTCCTCGCCGAGCCGGATCGTCGCGATCTTCAGCAGCGCCTCGACCAGTTCCAGCTCTTCCCCCAGCGTGGAGGTGGCCTTGCGCGTGCGCCCGAGGCTCGCGCGCAGGTAGCGGTTCAGGCTGTCGAGCATCGTCGTGGCGCGGGCCGGATCGCGTTCGATCAGGCTCTGCACGTTCGCCAGCGTGTTGAACAGGAAATGCGGCTCGATCTGGGCCTGCAGCAGCGCGAGCCGCGCGGCCGTTTCGGCCTGGCGCGCCTCGGCGGCCTCGCGCCGCTGCGTCTCGAGCGACGTGCGCATGCGCGCGGCCTGCACGAACACGGAGACGAATGCGCAGGCTGCGCCGGCGACGATGAACGACGAGCCGTAGGCCAGCCAGACCTTGACGCCGGCTTGCCCGATCAGGTGCGGGACGTGCCCGATCGTGGAGGCCGCGATCTCGAAACCGATGAATACGCTGGCCGGCGCGACGATCAGGATCTTCGGCACCAGCGCGAGCTTGCCGCGCACGAGCCTGTCGATGGCGACGCCGAGCAGCGTCGCGCTGAAACCGATGCCGTTCGCGACGACCAGGTACGGCAGCAGCGCCTCGTTGCGGCGCGTCGCCCAGAAGATCAGCCCGACCGCCGAGTTGAAACAGAAAAGACCCAGCAGCGAGCGGCCTCGATGCGCGGGGCCGACGTGCGGTTCGGACGACAGGAAGGCGAACGGCTTGCTTGGCATGGCAGCGAGCAGGGGCGGATTGCGGAGATGGTAGCGTAATTTGCGACGGCATTGCCAACGGCGATCGGCTGCGACCCGTGTGCGGCAGTCCGCACCGACGTTCGCCGGACCGGAGGGCCGTTCGTCGGTCGATTTCCACCGTTCATCGCAAAGCGCGGCGCGTGGTCGGGCCGGCCGCTATAGTTGCCGACATGTCCGCTGGTTGCGGCGCTCCCGAACAGGTACCCACCATGCCACATTTCCCTACCTACGTTTACGTCTTGTTCTGCGTGCTCGTCTATATCGGCGTGAAACGCTGCTTCGTGCGCGAAGTCCGGCCCGTGCGTCCGCTCCTGTTTCCGGTCGTGTTTGTCGGTCTCGGCCTGTCGAGCCTCGGCCACCTGTTTCCCCGGGCGGGCGCCGATGCCTACGCGGCGGGCCTCGCGATGCTCGTGGTCGGCACGGCGGGCGGCTGGTTCCACGCGCGCCGCTGGCGCCTGCAGTTCAGGACCGGGCCGGAAGGGATGTTCGTGCGCCTGCCGGGCGACGCGAGCCTCCTGGTCACGCTGCTCCTGACGTTCGTTGCCGAGACGTTCATTCATTACGCGATCGCGACCGCGCGGCCGTGGGCGGCCACCGGCGCGTTCGCGGCCCTGTCGTTCGCGGTGTGGGGCGGGCTCGTCGGCATGCCGCTCGGGCGTGCGATCAACGTGGTGACGCGCTGCATCCGCCACGCGAACGGCGCGCCGGACGAAGGCGGCGGGTCCGCGCTCGAGTCGCGCTGAGCGCGGCCGGGTCGCCGGCGAGGGCGGATGTCGCGTCTCGCCGCGATCCCGGCGGGCCGAGTGGTCGCGCCGCCCGTTCCCGCGTGACAGCGGCCCGCGCGCCGCCTTCCGCGCTACCTTCCGCGCCCGACGCATCGCGCCGGGCGCGTTTTGCATGATGCGTGCCGGCGGCCGCGCTTCCCTCGTTTCCCGGTTCAAAAGAAGAACGTCGCGATCGCCTGCACGATCTCGCTTTGCGCCTGCGCGCCGTAGACGCTGCGCGCCGAGCCGTGGTTGCTCTGCCATTGCACGGCGAAGTCGCTGCGCGGCCAGTGATAGCGCGCTTCGAGCCACGTGAAGTAGCTGTGGTCGTCGAGGTTGTAGCGCGCCATCGCGGTCAGCCCCAGATGCTGGACGAAGACGTCGGGCATCGATGCGTAGACGAACAGCGAGCGCCGCGTCATCAGCTCCTGCGCGATGCTCGCCGTGTCGCGATAGCGCCAGTATCGCGACGGGTCATTTTGGAGCGCCCGCCACGCGGCGGCGCTCGCGCTGGCGCCGTCGTAGTCGTACTCGAGCGTCAGCGACAGCTTGTTCGCGAAGGTGTGAGTGACGCCCGTCGCGAGCTTCGAGGCCCAGGACGATGCGGCCCGCGAGAAATCGGCGACCGCGCTGCCGCGGCCGATCGCGTATTCGAGGAACCCGACCGTCGCATCGTCGATCAGCGTGGTGGCGTTCACGCCCAGCTGCGGCGCGATGCCTTCGCCGCCGTACAGCAGCCACTGCGGCGAGAAGTTGCCGAACAGCCGCTGCGACCCGCTCAGCATGTAGCGGGTGCGCGCGTTGGTCGCGCCGAGATCGGGGTTGAAGGTCGCATCGTTCGGATGCGTGTCGAGCCGCGGCGACACCAGGGCGGTCATCGAGCCGCCGCTCCACAGCAGCTGCCCGCGCGCCATCACGCTGCCGAGCCGGTTCTCGCGCAGGCTCTCGGGATCGATCGACACGACCGAGCGCAGCGCGCCGGCCTTGAAGAAGTCCGTGGGATTGAAGCCCGACGCGACGCCTTCGCGCAGGTTCACGCGACCGACGTCGACGATCGCGTTCGGGCTCGCCTGCCAGCTCACGTAGGCCTGCTTCAGCGTGTCGACCGCGTTGTACTGCGACGTGCCCGCGCGCCATCCCGCATCGAAGCGATTCGAAACGATTGCCCGCCAGTTGCCGAACGTGCCGTCGTACGACAGGGTGTTCGACACGCGCGCGTTGTCGTTGAGCGTCACGGGCCCGGTCTGGCTCGCTGCCGTGTAGTTCGCGACGGCCGCCTCGAACGTGCCGCGCCAGTTGCTCGGCGTCACGGGCGCCGCCGTCGCCGTGTCGGCGAGCCGCAGCGCGTCGCCGTCCGCGTCGTCGGCCGCGAGCGCGGCCTGCGCGGTCGCGAGGCCCGCCGCGCAGACCAGCACGGCGATCCGGGATCGCGCCATCGTCTAGTCGGCCTTGAAGCGCGACAGGTACGCGCGCTGCAGCCACGCGTCCGGAATGTCGCGCCACGCGTAGTCGGAGTAGCGCATCACCGTGACCCAGCCGGGATCGAGCCCGTCGATGATGACGGTTTCCGTCGGCCGCGCCGCGCCCAGCTGATCCTGGTAGTGCCGGTAGTACGCAATCTTCAGCACGCTGCCGCTTGCCGCGAAGAAGCGCGCCTTGACCGGCCGCTTCGTGTCGCTCGCGATCCACAGGTCGATCGCGTGGTACGTGACGTCCGGCGCGCGCGCCGTCAGGCGCAGCCGGTAGCAGTGCCGGGTCTGGTGCTCGCCGTCCGCCACGTTCTCCTCGCCCGCGAGCGACGCGTCGTAGTCGCTTGCCCAGTTGACGGTCACGACGTCGCCGTTCGCGGCCTGGCCGAGCAGGCGCTGTTGCGGCGAGATCCGTACGCTGGCCTGGCTCGACGGATCGTAGAACCACAGGTCGTTGCCGTTCTTCAGCATCAGCTTGTTCGCGTCGCGAGCCGGCGCGACGAACTGCACCAGCGTGCGGAACTGGCGGGTTGCCGGGTCCGCTTTCGAGTAGATCTTCAGCACCTCGGCGTCCGTCTGCTGTCCGTTGCGAAATTCGAGCAGCGTCGTCGTCAGGCCGAACGGCTTGTCGGGGTTGCGCACCGCGTCGCTTTGCGCGAGCAGCTGTTGCGCCGACGGGTCCGCGGCCGCGGCCGCGGTGGCGGCGATCGCGAGCAGCATCGCGGCGGCGCGCACGATCCGGATCGGAAATCTCATGGTGGCGGCTCCTGGTCAGGCGAAACGCAGCGCGTCGACGATCGGCAGGCGGGCAGCACGGTGCGCGGGCAGCCAGGCCGAGAGCGTCGCGACCACCGTCACGCCGAGCGCGTAGCGCGCGATCATCCCGAACTCGCCCCACACGCGTACCGACAGCGCGACCGGATCGGTCTGTCCGGGCGGCGTCCAGTGCAGGCCGGCGCGGTTGATCGCGACACCCGCCGCGAGCGCGAGGACGGTGCCCGCAACCGCGCCGCACAGGCCGAGCAGGCACCCTTCGCAGACGAACAGGCGCCGAATGCCGGCACCGCGCAGGCCGAGTGCGCGCAGCGTGCCGATCTCGTGCGTGCGCTCCATCACGGCCATGTTCATGGTGTTGCCGACCGTGAACAGCACGATCGTGGCGATCAGCACCGCGATGAAGCCGAAGATCGCGCCGAACATGCCGGTGACCTGGCCGTATTGCGGATTCAGCGTCGCGAAGCCGAGCACCTCGAGCGGCTCGCCCGCGAGCCGGGTGCGCAGCAGCGTCCGGATGCGTGCGCGTGCGGCCGGCAGATCGGCCGTGTGCTTCAGTTGCACGACGATGGAAGTCACCTTCGCATTCGGGCCGCTGCCGTAGACGAGCTGCTGCGCCTGCGGCAGGTGCACCTGCACGAACATGTCGTCGATCTGCTTGACGCCTTGCTTCTGCGCCGCGATCACCGACAGTTCGGCGACGTTCGGTGCGCCGTACGCATTCGACGTCAGCAGTTCGAGACGGGCGAGCCCGCTGCGGTGCACGGGTTTCGCGGCGGCCTCGGCCTGCGACAGCGACGCGATGTCGTCGGGCAGGTCCGACGCGCCGGCCGGGGCGGCCGTCACCGGATCGCGGCAATCGGGCACCCGCAGCGCGTCGCACAGGCGCAGCACGCGCGCGACGCCCGTGCCGATCACGGCGGCATTCGCGGCGCTGCCGGTCAGCGCGAGAGGCGTCGCCCGGTCGGCGAAGCCGTAGTCGTTCCACTGCCGCATCCGGTTCTGGTCGGCCACGACGATCCCGCTGCCCGAGACGGTGCGCGATACGCCCGCCGCGAAGTTGCCGGCGATGCCGTTGATCGTCAGCACCGGCGTCACGACCGTCACCTCGCGCGCGAGCTCCGGATCGCCGAGCACGGTGTCGATGATCTTCCGGTAGTCGGCGATCCCGTACGAGACGGGGTCGCCGCTGCCGTACAGGAAGTAGTCGCGGTGCTGGATCTGCAGATGGCCGCCCTGGCGCACGTAGCTGGTCTGGAGTCCGTAATTGATGTCGCGCGCATAGCCGCCGAACAGCAGGATGGCGGTCAGGCCGACGACCATCGCGAGCAGCGTCGTCGACGAGCGGCGGCGGTTGCGCAGCAGGTTGCGGAAGGCGAGAACCCAGAGGCTCATTGGCAGGCCTCCTCGTGCGGGGCGGCGGAGCGGGTTTCGACGACGCGGCCGTCGCGGATCATCGCGACGTCGTCCGCGGCGGCGACGACTTGCGGGTCGTGCGACGAGAACACGAACGATGTCGCGCGCTCGCGCTGCATCGTGCGCATCAGCGCGATGATGGTCGCGCCCGTCGCGCTGTCCAGGTTGGCGGTGGGCTCGTCGGCCAGCACGAGCGCCGGCTCGGTGACGAGCGCGCGCGCGATCGCGACGCGCTGCTGCTGGCCGCCCGACAACTGGCCGGGCCGGCGATTCGCCTTGTCGCCCATGCCGACGGCGTCGAGCAGCGCGAGCACCCGTTCGCGTCGCCGCGCGCGGGCGACGCCCAGCAGGGTCAGCGGATATTCGACGTTCTCGAACGCGCTGAACACGGGCAGCAGGTTGAACGACTGGAACACGAACCCGACGTGGCGCGCGCGGAAATCGGCCAGCGCGTTCTCGCGCATCGCGTCGATTCGCTCGCCCGCGACGGTGATGGCGCCGCGCGTCGGGCGATCGATGCCGCCGAGCAGGTTGAGCAACGTCGTCTTGCCGCTGCCGGACGGGCCCGACAGCACCGTGAAGCGGTTCGCGAGAATATCGAGCGACGCATCGTCGGCCGCCGCGACCGCGAGCGGGCCGGTTCCATAGGTTTTCGTGACATGACTCAAGCTGGCCGCCAACACGGACACCTCCCAGGGTATTCGATCGATGTCGCCACCTTAGCGGGAACCGCGGCCCCGTATTGCGCAGTGCGACGAACGGCGGAACGCGCGGACGAACGGCATTCCTTCGCGACGAACGGCGGCCGTCGGCGAGCGCTGCCGCGCAGCGGTGCGGCGAGCCGGTCGCGGCCCGTCGGCGGCCGCGCGACCGCGTTGCATTCCATCGGCCCCACGCGCGGTTCGTCGCCCGTTTCTGCAATTGGTCGCATGATCGTTTCTTTCGGCGACGAATCGATACACTCGCAGCCGATCAGCACTTGATCCGCACGACATCGGCCGACGTGAGAGCGGTCACCGGGGTGCGAGAAGCCAAAACACAGACATAACAAGGCATAAAAATGAGCCATACCAGGTTTGAGAGGGGGAGCGAGACGGCGCGGCCTGGCTTTCTTGCCCTTTGTCGCGTGATCCGCGATCCGTCCGATCCCGCGCGTTTCGCGGGCGACGCGGATCCGCGGCGGTATGACGACTGGTCGAGCGCACAGCCGGCGCTGCTCGTCATCGAGGCGCTGCACCAGTTCGCGGTCAAGGCGGCGCGCACGATGCACGGCGAGCCGGCGCTGATGGTGCCGGCGCAGCTGCGCGAGCTGACGCTGCACCGCGTCGACGGCTATCCGCGGCTGGCGCTGGCCGGCACCGTCGCGAAACACGGCGACGGATATCGCGTCGAGGTGTCGGCGCGCGACGCCGATGCCGGCATGTATCCGGCCGTCGCATCGGGGACCGTGTTCGTCGCGCTGATGCCGGCCCGCCTGCCCGTGTCGGCCGCGCCGGGAGACCGGCCATGATGCCCGCCGTCGCAACGCCGGCGGCCACGATCACCGGCGATCAGTTCGGCGTGATCGACGTGGCGAGCGCCGCGCCGCTCTTCGACGAGCACTTCGAGCAGTTTCCCGTGCTGCCCGGTTCGTTCAGCCTCAGCCTGGCGATCACGATGCTGTTCGACGCGCTCGGCCTCGCGGCGAACCGGCCGACTCCGGCGCTCACGCTCCGCAAGATCAGCTTCATCTGCCCGGTACGGCCGGGCGAGCGCCTGACCGCGCGCCTGCGGCGCCTGCAGCAGGACGGGGCGCGCACCACCGCGCACGTCGAGCTGCGCAATGCCAAAGGGCAGGGCGTGATGGACGGCATCCTCAGCTGGGAGCACGCCGCATGACGAAGCTAGCCATCGTCACGGGCGGCACCCGCGGGATCGGGCGCGCGATCGTCGACGCGCTGATCGCCGACGGCCACACCGTCTACTTCACCTACCGATCGAATCCGGAACTGGCCGATGCACTGGAGCGCGCGTACGACGGCGCGGCGCGCGGCTTTCGGGTCGACGGCGGCGACTGGGACGCCGTGCAGGCGTTCGCCGACCACGTGAACGCGGAAGCGGCCGTCGACGTGCTCGTGAACAACGCGGGCGTCAACGACGATGCGCTGCTGATCGGCAGCCCGTTCGCCCGCTACTGGGAAACGCTGCGGATCAACCTCGGCGCGACGATGGCGTTTTGCCATGCGTTCGGCGACGGGATGCAGTCGCGCCGGCGCGGCGCGATCGTCAACGTGTCGTCGATCGCCGCGCGCAAGCCGAAGACCGGCAACGGCGCATACGGCGCGTCGAAGGCGGCGATCGAGCGCTTCACGAAAACGCTCGCGCTCGAGATGGCGCGCTTCGGCGTGCGCGTCAACGCGGTTGCGCCGGGGTTCGTGCGCTCCGACCTGTTCGAGCGTTTTCTCGCGTCGCAGGACGCCGCGGCGTTCTACCACCAGATTCCGATGCGCAAGATCCTCGAGCCCGACCAGGTCGCGCGCACGGTCCTGCTGCTCGCGAACGGCTCGCTCGCAACGACGGGAAGCGTCGTCGATCTCGGCAATGGCGAAAACATCAGTGGCTGACCCAGTGAATCAAGGAGAGTGGACCATGAAGGAAGACATCAAGAACATCGTCGCGCAAATCCTCTATCTGAGCGGTCCCGAACAGGTGGCCGACTCCGCGTCGCTGTTCCGCGAGCTGAACATGAGCTCGATCGACTACGTCGACCTGTGCTACGAGCTCAAGGACAAGGTGGACAACCGCATCAGCCTCGAAAACCTGTGGCCGTTCAACCGGATGCTGCTCGATCCGCAATGCCACACCGGCACCGAGTGGACCGAGGCCGGCTGGCGCCAGGTGTGCGACGTGATGAGCTGGAACGGTCACGAGAAATGCAGCCTGCAGGATCTCTACGAGCACTTCTCGGTGAACTACATCGAGCGCCGCATCGCGCAGTTCAGCTGACCCGGGCATTCCGACCGCGCCGCGGGAACGCCGCACCGCGCGGCGCGGCATCGCGCGCCCGCCCGGTTTTCGACTCACGTGAATGGGGACTTGCCATGTCGTACATCACCGGCCTCGGCATCGCGACGGCCGCTTTTCCCGACATCGCGTCGCTGCTGGACGTCGACTTCGCCGCGCGCGCGCCGCTCGCGCCGGCCGAGAAGCCCGGCGACTACGTGCGCGCCAACCTGCCGTTTCCGCTCGTGCAGCGCATGGCGCGCGAGGATCGTTCGCTGCTGAATCCGGGCTCGCGTCTCGCGCTGCAGGTGGCGGCCGAGGCGTTCGACGCGGCATCGGCCGGCCGGCCCTACACGGACGAAGAGCGCGAGCGGTTCGCGGTATTCACGGGGGTCGAGGGCGAGGACGCGACGATGGCCGTGCTCACGCCGCTGCACGCGCGTCACGGCCTCGACGGCTGCGGCTACTTCGGCGAGGTAAAGGCGGACCTGAATCCGCTCGACATGCTGCGCCTGCTGACCACCAACGCGCTGTACCAGATATCGAAGCTGTTCGCGCTGCGCGGCGAAGGCTATCCGCTGCAACGGATGTCGCTGACCAGCCTGTGCGCGCTCGAGGAAGCGCACCGGCAGATCGAGGGCGGCGCGATCGACCGGGCGGTCATCGCGGCCGTCGGCGACATGACGTCGGCCGACAACGTCGCGGCGTTCGAGAAGATGGGCCTGCTGCGCACGACGTCGCACCCGGTCGGCATCGTGCCCGCGTTCGGGGCCGTCGGCGCCGTCGTCGAACGCACGCCGCGCGACGGGTGTACACCCTGCGCGCAGGTGCTCGACGTGCATTCGCTGTACAAGCCCGACACGTCCGTGTCGAGCACCGACTGGTCGAAGCTGTTCGCCCGCTTTCCCGGCGAGGCCGCGCTCGGCGTGCCGCACGTCGTGCTGTACCAGAACGGCGAACCGTCGCTCGGCAAGGCGGAGCGCAATGCCGTGCAGCATGCGTGGCCGAACGCCGTCGTGCACGCGTACAAGCCGCATGTCGGCTATACCGGCCGGGCGAACAACCTGATCGACCTGGTCCTCGCGATCGCGGACCCGGCCATCCCGGTCGGCGCGCCGGTGCTGGTCAACGGCATCGGCGTGTCGTCGGGTCTCGGTGCGATCCTGGTGCGCAAGCTGAGCGGGGTGGGGCGATGAAATCGCGATCGGACGCAATCGTCATCAGTGCATTCGGCGCCGTCACGCCGCTCGGCGGCAGCTACGACGAACTGCATGCCGCGCTGCGCGAAGGCCGCTCCGGCATCCGGAAGATCGAGAAGTTCGATTGCTCGACCTATACGACCCAGCACGCGGGCGTTCCCGACGAAGGCAATGAGCGCGTGCGCTGGCCTTCGTCGCGACGGATCGCGACCGAACAGCTGTACGGCGATCTCGCCGCCGCGCGGCTGCTCGCGCAGGCGCCGTTCGTCGTGCGCGACTACGCGCCGGAGCGCATCGGCTGCCTGGTCGGCGTCGACGTACCGGCCACCGACGTGCAGAGCGCGCTCGAGCTCGTCGACAAGGTCAACGGCGACAAATCGCGCGACGCGCTGATCCGCGTGCTCGTGTCGCACATGCGCATGAGCGAGTTCGTGAGCGGCGACGCAACCTCCGTGTTCGGCGCGATTCATCGCCACATTCCGTTCAGCGGCTGCGCGCTCGCGCACGTGGGCCTGTGCTCCGCGTCGCTGCAGGCGATCGGCATGGGCATGCTCGCGCTGCGCCAGGGGCGGGTGGACGCGGCCATCGTCGGCGGCGTGTCGGGCAAGGTCAATCCGCTCAATCTCGCGCGGCTCGAATCGCTCGACGTGATCTCGACCGACCTGAATCTCGATCCCCGGCACCGGTCGCGGCCGTTCGACGTGCGTCGCTCGGGCTTCGTGCTCGCGGAAGGCGCGGTGCTGTTCCTGATCGAGCGCGAATCGGCCGTGCGCGCCCGGGGCGATACGCCGCTCGCGCGCGTGGCCGGCTACGGGGCAAGCCTGGCCGCCGAGCACATCGTCATCCCGCACCTGCAGTCGCTCGAGATGCGGCTCGCGATGCAGCGGGCGCTCGACGATGCGGGATGTGCGCCGGCCGATATCGACTACGTCAACGCGCACGGGACGTCGACGGTGCTCAACGACAAGCATGAATCCGAGGCGATCCGCGCGATCTTCCCGACGCGGCCCGGGATGCCCGTCACCGCCAACAAGTCGCAGCACGGCCACCTGATCGCGACGGCGGGCGCGATGGAAGTGCTGAACACGGCGATCGGGCTGCGGGAGCGCTTCATTCCGGCGACCATCAACCTCGACGAGCAGGCGCAGGAATGCCCCGTCAACGTGGTGCGCGCCCCGACGCCGAGCGATGCGCGGCGCGTGCTCAAGAATTCGTTCGGCATGGGCGGCCTCGCGGCCTCCCTCGTGCTGGAAGGAGCCGCCGCATGAAGTTCGCGTCGCTGCTTGCCCGGGAGGCGAACTGGCAGATCGTGCTGCACGGGGCGCGCCTGACGGCGGAAGACCTGCGCGCACGGCTGAGGGCTGCCCGGCGCGCGCTCGGCACGCTGGAGCCGCACCTGCGCGGGCGCGGTTGCCTGATCGCGGTCGGCTTCTCGGGGTTCGACTATTTTCTGTTCACGCTGCTCGCGTCGACGCTCGGCTGCCGGATCGTCCTGTGCGACCCGAAGATGCTGTCCGCCGCGCTGTGCCAGTACCGGCTCGATGCGCTCGCGGTCGTCGCGACGCGGTCGATCGCGTGCGACGGGCTGCCGGTCGTCGTGCTCGATCCGGCCATGGCCGATGCCGAAGCGTCCGGGCCCGACGCGTTCGCGTGGGCCGAGCCCGGCGCGCCGCGCGCGCAGATCGTCTTCATGACGTCGGGCACGACGAGCGCGCCGAAGCTGGTCGTCTACGACGAAGCGCAGCTCGTCGAGAATGCGCTGGCGGTCGGCCGCTATCTGGGCGTGCAGCCCGGCGACGGCGTGCTGTGCATGTTCCCCACGCACTACATGTACGGCTTCTCGACGATGATGAACGGCCTGCTGGCCGGCGCGACCGTCTGGCTCGAACGGGCGTCGCTGACCGCGCACGAGGTGCTCGGCTACCTGGGTAGCGGCCGGATCCGCTTCGTGCCGCTGATCCGCAGCATCGCCGAGCGCGTGTGCGACCTGGCCGAGGCGACGCCGGGCATGCGGTTCGACGGCGTCGTCGTGCTCAATGCATCCGACCGCATCTACGCGGCGCAGGTGCGCCGCCTGCTCGCGCTCGGCGCCTGCGTGTGGAACAACTTCGGCCAGACCGAATCGGGGCCGCGGATCTTCGCGCTGCCGCTCACGCCGGACGACCTGCCGCACGTCGATTCGTACTGCTTCGAAGGTGTCCTCGCGCCGGGCCGCCCGATCGACCCGCGCATCGAGCTATCGATCGTCGACGCGCAGGGCCGGCCGTGCGCCCCCGGCGAGCCCGGCCATCTGCTTTACCGGACGCCGTATGCGATGCACGGCTATCTGCTGCCCGACGGCAGCCTGCGGCGGTTCACGACGCTGGAATCCGGCGACCTGGTGTTCCGCCGCGACGACGGTGTGGTGTTCTGGGTCGGCCGCCGGGACGAGACGGTCAAGTGCAACGGCCGGCTCATCAACGTCAGCCTGCTGCACCAGCATTTCGATGCGTTCGACGACATCGCGAAGAGCTATTTTCTCGCCGATCCGCAGACCGGCGCGCTGACGGTGTTCGTCGTGCCCGGCCTGACGCCGGCCGGTGCGGACGTGGATTTCAAGGCGCGCATCCTGAGCCGCTACCGGGCCGCGTTCCCGCTGTATCCGCGCATCGCCGACGTGCTGTTCGTCGACGACCTTCCGGTCACGAGCACCGGCAAGATCTCATTGCGTCTCCTGCGCGAAAGCGCGTGACCGCGGCCTGAACCTGGAGCCCACGATGTCCGAGCGCACGACCCGCTTCGATTCCTCCGCCGTGAGCGAAGCGCTTTCGTACGATGCCCGCTATGCGCGTTTGCTGCCGACGGGCGTGGCCAGCTACGCGGCCTTCCGCACGCAGGTCGCGATCGAGACGGCCGACGACCTGAAGCGGCGCGTGCTGGACCGCCTCGATCACGACGGTCTCGCCGGCGCCACGTTCTACACCACGTCGGGCACGAGCGGCGAGGTCAAGCTGCTGCTCAACGCGCCGGCGCGCAGGCGCCCCGACACGACCTACGGCCGGGCGCTCGCGAACGCGCTGGCGGGCACGGCGATCGCGCCGACCGACCGGGTGGCGAACCTGTTTACCGCCGGCGGCTTTTCCACGCTGTACGACGGCGTGAACCGGCTGCTGGAAGCGATCGGCGCGAACGTACTCCCGATCGGGCGGCTGGATGCATACGGCGCCGATTTGCCCGCGATGCTGAACCTGATCGGCCGCGCCCGCCCCAACGTTTTGGTCGGCACGCCGACGAGCGTGCTGCAATGCCTGCGGCTGCTCGATGCACACGGTGTCGATCTCGACGTGACGAAGATTCTCTATACCGGCGAGGCGTTCACCGGGCGCAAGCGCGAGATCGTGCGGCGGCGCTGGCGCGATGTCGCATTCTTCGGGCTGTACGGCGCGACCGAAACGGGCTTTCTCGGCTATCACACGCCGCGCTGCGCGGAAGGGCATTACCACGTGCTCGACGACTGGTTCTTCCTCGAGGAGGAGGACGGGCAACTCCTGGTGACGAGCCGCGCGAACCCGGGCCTCGCGATGCTGCGCTACCGGATCGGCGATCGCGTGCGCGTCGGGCCGTCGGTGCGCTGCACGTGCGGCGAGGGCGGCTCGGTCGTCGTGCTGGAGGGCCGGACCGATCAGCGCTTCAAGTTCGCGGGCAACCTGGTCAGCACCGAGCTGCTGGCGCAGCGGCTGGCGGCGTGCGTCGGCCGGCCGCTCGATTGCCAGTTTCGCCTGGCCGCCGACGCGCACGGGCGCGATTGCCTGACGGTCGCGCTGGACCTGGGCGACGACGAGCTCGTGCCGCTCGCGTCACGGCTCGCGGGCGTGCTGCTCGAGATCGAGGACGTGCGCGAATGCATCGACAAGGGCGAAGGCCGCCTCGACGTGCTCGGTCGGGACGCATTGCGCTTCTCCGCGCGCCAGAAGCTGCCGCGCCTGATCGACGAGAGGCATGTCCATGTCTGACGATCGCGCTACCGCCGCGCCTGCCGCGTCCGCTGCGTCCGCTGCGTTGGCTTCGACGCGCGCGTCGCGGGCCGACCGCATGCGGCAGTTCGCGGCCGAGGTGCGCGCGACCTGGCTGATGCTCTATCCGATGGTGCTGTCGTCGATTTTCGGCTACTGCATGACGCTGTTCGACTATCGCTGGATTCGCGACCTGCCGGCGGAGGACATGGCGCTGCTCGCGCTCGTCAACGGCAGCGTGGCGACGTTCCTGTTCCTGCTCGGCAAGAGCTTCGAGGAGTCGTTCGTCGCGGTGTTCGCCAAGGCGCCGCGCGAGGACCAGGGCCGGCTGTTCGTGCAGAGCCTGGTGTTCGCGGGCGCGATCGGCGTGCTGGTCGTGCTGGTGCTGATCGGCACGCGGGCGCCGCTGATGACGTTCATTTCCGGCGGCCATTTTCACGGCGAACGCATGTTCGGCTACTACGCGCTCGTGATCGGCAGCTTTCCGCTCACGCTGCTCAGCACCGCGCTTTCCGCGGCGATGCGCACGTACGGCGACACCAAGTCGCCCGCCCGCATCAGCATCGCATGCGGCGTGGTCAACAACGTCCTCGATCCGCTGCTCGTGTTCGGGCTGTTCGGCCAGCATCCGTCGCTGCAGCTGTTCGGCCTCGCGCTGACCTCGTGGATCACCAAGAGCCTGTATCTCGGCTGGTGCGTCCGCTGCATCCGCCCGCGGCTGCGCCGCGAGCAGGTCGTGCTGCCGCGCCCCGGCGTGCAATGGCCGACGCAGCGCCGGCTGCTGCGCATCTTCCTGCCCTCGGCCGCACTCGAGGCGCTGACCTTTCTCGCGAATACGGCCGTCTATTCGCTGATCGCCCGCTACGGCGTGCGCGCGATCGGCGGTTACGGCATCGGCTTCGAGCTGATGACGATCGGATTCATCCTCATCAAGGGCCTGAGCATGGTGTTCATGATCCGGATCGGCCATCTCGTGCGCAGCCGTGCGCCGTCCCGCGCGGCCCTGCAGTCGGTGATGCTGCTGGGCGTGCTGTTCACCGCGGCGATCAGCATCGCGTTCTTCCTGCTGCGCTCGTTCGCGCTGCGTTTTCTCGCGTCCGACGCCGGCGTGATCGCGGTCGCGACCGCGCTGCTCGACTACGTGCCGCTGTTCGTCTTCAGCTATCTGCTGACGAACCTCGTGACGGGCTGCTTCCAGATTCTCGAACGCCCGGCGCGCGCGATGGCGCTCGGACTGTTCTTTTCATGGATCGTCACCCCGGGTGCGATCTACCTCGGCGTCACGCACCATCTCGCGCTCACCCAGCTGTTCGCGCTGCTCGCGGGCGTGAGCGTCGTGCGCCAGGCCGTGTATCTGACGATTTTCCTGCGGCTCATGCGCAGGCTCGGCGCCGCGCCTGCCGCACCTCCGGCCGGCGCACGCCCCGCAGCCGGATGATTCCACGACCGTTGTACCCCTAGACCTCACGACTGGAGACCTGCATGCGTACCAACACCCCCGCCGAAGTCAACGCCGACACCTACGATCACTATGTCGACACGTTCACGCTCGAATGGAACCGCAATCTGGTGCAGCGCGTCGAGCACGAGCTCGCGCAGCGGCGCATCGCATCGGGCAGCTTGCTCGATGTCGGCACCGGTACCGCGCGTACGCTGATCGAGCTGGCCCGCGTCCCGTCGCTCGCGCCGCTGGGCTTCGTCGGGGTCGACTACTACGACGACATGGTGCAGCGCGCCGAGCAGAACGTGCGCGTTGAAGGGCTGGAAGGACGGATCGCGATCCGCGCGGGCGACGTCCACGCGCTGCCGTTCGACGACGGCACGTTCGTCGCGGTGATCGGCCGTTCGGTCGTGCATCACTGGGCCGACCCGGTCGGCGCGTACCGGGAGATCTTCCGCACGCTGGCGCCCGGCGGTTTCGCGCTGATTCACGAACCCTGCAGCGATCCGGCGCCGGAGGCGCTCGCGTTCTTCAACGAGCGGCGCGCGGCCGCGGGCGTTCATCCGGTCCATCTCGACGGCAAGTTCACGGTCGCGGAATCGGTCGGACACCTGCATGAAGCCGGTATCGGCGAGCACGCCAGCGTATCGAAGGGGTCGGGGATGCTCGCGATCGGCTTCGAGGTGCTGATCGCGAAACCGGCACGGCAGTAAGCGGAGCATTGCCGATGCGAACCGATCACGACCTTCCGGCGCCGGACGCCGCCCGTCCGCGCGCTGCACGCGACGAAGGCGAGATCGATGCGGTGTCGATCTCGCCCGACCGGCTGTCGGTACGCGGCGTCGATCTGCTGCAGCTGATCGAGTCCGTCGATTTCACTGCCGCGATCCTGCACGTGCTCGCGGGCCGGATGCCGGACTCGGGTGACGTGCGCGCCCTCGACCGCGCACTGGCGGCGCGGCTGGCCGACGACGGGCCGTCCGACGACGGCCTGCTCGCCACGCAACTGGCCCGCCGTCAGCGCCGGCCCGAGGTGTTCCTCGTCGCGGCGATCGCGGCCGGGCTGGCCGCCGGGCCGCAGGCGCGGCCGGTTGCGTGGCCCGACGCGTTGTCGGGCATCGGGCAGGACGACGACGTGGCGACGGGCCTGGGCATCGTCGCCGCATTGCCGCGCCTGCTGGCGGTGTGGCGCGCGGTGGACGACGAGGCGCCGGCCCGGCTGCGGCCGACGGACGCCGCGCGCGGTTTCAGCGCATCGGTGCTGGACTGCCTGTGCGGCGGCGAATCGCGCGATGCACAGGCCCGCCTGTTCGACGTGCTGCTGGTGGCGCTGCATGGCGGCTTCGGTCTCGTCGCGCCGACCATCGCGCTGCCGCGCTTCTCGGCGAGCACCTACGCGAGCATCGACCTGAACCTGATCGCGGGCCTGACGGGCAGCGGTTCCGCGCACGTGGGAGCGTGCAGCGACGCGACGCGGTTTTTCGCGAGCCTCGTCGGCCGACCGTCCGCGGAGATTCGCGATCGCGTCGCGCAGCGCGTGCAGGCGGGCGACCGGATTCCCGGCTTCGGCCATCCGCTGCTCGAGTGCGATCCGCGGCCGGCCGCGCTCGAGCGCCACGCGGTGCGGCTGGGTGTCGACGGCGCGGCGTTCGATGCGTACCGGGCCGTATGCGGTGCGATGCAGGACTTGCGCGGTCTGCCGCCGAACATCGATTCGGCCGCCGCGGCGATCCTGCTCGAACTGGGCGTGCCCGCCGTGCTGGCCACGCCGGTGTTCCTGTTCGCACGGATGCCGACGATGCTCGCGCACGCGTTGCAGAAGCGGGCGCACCCGCCGTTCGGCCAGACCCGGCCGGTCGCGCGCGAACGCCTCGCCGCGCTGCCGAAGGCCTGGATCTGACGCCGGCTCGCCGGCGCCCCTCAACCCGAGATTGGATCGACACCGACATGCTGACCAACCTGCCGCTTGCGCCGCATTGCGCGGCCAACGATACCCAGCACCGCATCGACTTCGTGAAGACGCAGATCCATCGCTGGATCGACGAGATGTTCGTCTCGCCCGACCGGCACGACCTGCGCGCGTGTTTCGCGAAGACGCTGCTGATCCGCAACTACCTGCTGTCCCCGGTGCTCGATGCGAACGAGACCGAGCGCTTCCTGCGCGACGCGACGGTGCGCGAGTACATGAAACGCTTTCAGGCGCTGTCGCTCGACAACGAGGTCCGCTTCGAGCGGCAGATGAGCGACGTGCTGCGCGCCGGGCCGTCGAGCGAAGGGCTGCTCCTGATCATCAAGGAGTACTACGCGGAGATCTACCGGCTGCTCGCGCGAACCGAGATCTTCCTGTCGGACATGTCCGCCGATTCGACGGTGGCGATGGTCGGCTCCGGCGGGATGCCGCTGTCGCTCCTGTTCATGCAGTCGTTCAGCGGCGCCCGCATCGTCGGGCTGGATCTCAGCGAGGAGTCGCTCAGGACCGGCGAGCGGTTCGTCGATCACCTGTGCGCAGCGCACCCCGCGCGCTATCGCCGCGCGGCGATCGAGATGGTTCACGCGGACGGCGCGGCGTACGACTACGGTGCGTGCGACATCGTCATCCTGTCGATTCATATCGAGAACAAGGTGGAGATCGTCGAACGGATCATCGAGACGGCGCCGCGCGATCGTCGCGTGATCGTGATCGAGCGGCAGGTGCAGGGGCTCGGCCAGTATTTCTATCCGAACTACGGCTTCGATCCGGCCGGGCTGCCGCTCGTGAAGCTGGCCACGCTGTGCTCGTCGCTGCTGGTGAGCACGGCCTATCAGCTCGACTGGTAGGAGGGCGGGATGACGACGAGCGAGATTCGTTCCGGCGGAATCGGCCTGTTCCACGCGTGGGAGCGGCAGGTGCTCGCGCTGTACATGGACGCGTTTACGACGGGGCCGTATGCCGGGCACTACCTGGACGAGGCGGCGGAGCGCGGCTGGATCTATGGACTGTTCACCGAGCATGCCGCGCGTTGCCATCTGTGGGTGGCCGGCGACGCGCTGGCCGGTTTCCTGCTGTCGGCCGATGCGGGCTACGACCGCAAATTGCCGGTGTCGCTGCGCGCGACGCTCGGCAGCGGGCCCGTGATGTCGATCGCCGAGCTGGCGGTTGCTCCGGACTGGCGTTCGCGCGGGCTCGGCGAGGCGCTGGTGCGGTGCTGCGTCGGCGAGGCTGCGCCCGGCTACCGCGACATCATCGTGCGCAGCAACGGCAATGCGCTTGCCGCGCACCGGCTCTACCAGCGGCTCGGGTTCGAGCCGTTCGGCTCGGTGCGGGTGCAGAACGAGATGAGCGAGATGCTCGGCGACGGGCGACGCGGCGTCGAGTGGGTCGACAAGCAGTATTTCCGCTACCGGGTGGCGGGAGACGGGCCGTACCAAGCGTGACGCGCGACGCGGCGCGCGGCATCGTCGAGCGCGAAGGCGGGCGGTCATCGGGGCGCGTCCGCTGAAGGATCAACGGGACGGAGCGGATTGCTCTTGTCCTCCGGCGTATTTCGCGAGCCGCCACTTCTTCTTTGGTGCGCTCTCCGTGTTCGTGATGCGGGGCCGTTTGGCGCCGCTGCATCCACAAAAGTCGACAAATCGGAACAGATCGACTCGAGGTTCCTGCCTACCATTCGGACGCACCTCCCGGATTCCCGTACCACCCCGGCATCGGCCGATGCCCTGCCTGCATCCCGCTGCCCGTCTTTGCCTCGCCGCCTCGCATCCCGACACGCCGCCAATAAAGCCAAGGATTCGCCATGTCTGCAAGATCGCTCGCTTCAATCGCGCTGATGCTGTTGCTTGCCGCATGCGGCGGCGACGGGGACGCGTCCGCACCGGGCACCGCCATCGCGGCGGCCGCCACGCGCGCGTCGCCGGCCACGGCATGGAAGCCGCTCGTACCCGGCACGAGCTGGCAATGGCAGATCGACGGCAACACGATCAACGAGACCGTGCTCGACGGCGTGAACAATCCCCGCAAGATGTTCGACGTCGACATGGAGCAGACCGATGCGGCGACGATCCAGCGCCTGAAGGCAAAGGGCATCTACGTCGTCTGCTACATGGAAACCGGCGGCCGCGAAGACGGCCGCAGCGATGCGGGCCGGTTTCCCGACAGCGTGCTCGGCAACCCGGTCGAAGGATACGAGGATCATGAGCGCTGGCTGGACATCCGCCAGACGACGATCCTGATGCCCCTGATGCTGGCGCGTCTCGATCGGGCGAAGAAGAAGGGCTGCGACGGCATCGAACCGGATCTGGACGACAGCTATCGGCAGGAAACGGGTTTTCCGCTGACGCGCGATGACCAGTTGCGTTACAACACGGCGCTGATCGCCGCCGCGCACGATCGGGGGATGTCGATGGGGCTCAAGAACGGCTCGGGGATCGCCACCGCGATGGCGAAGGTCGCCGACTGGGCGCTCAACGAACAGTGCAACAGGTTCCACGAGTGCGACGGCTACGCGAGTTTCGTCACGCTGAACAAGGCCGTGTTCAACGTCGAGTACACGCGCCCGGACGGCATGACGCTCGCCGATTTCTGTCCGGCGGACAACCAGGCCAATTTCGACGGCATTCTGAAATGGTCGAGCGATACGCTTGCGGCGCTGCCGCGCGCGGCGTGCCGGTTCGAGTGAGCGGCGGGCCGCGCGGATCGACCCTCGGACGAGGGTGTCGAGATACGGATTCCCGTGGCCTGCACGCCCGACGCATCCGGTTTTGGTGAGGAGGCAAGCGCCGCCGTCACCGGGAATTCCGCTTACGCACCGATCGGCCCCGGAGGGACAGCGCACCGGGCAAATAGCGGCGTGCCGGTTCACGGGCGGCGCATCAGTCAGCGCACACGGCTTGTTCGCGCGTCCGGGGCTGGATCCCCCGGGTTTCCCGGGCCGATTTCGGCGCGGGTCAGGTGGCGTCGTCCGGGCTGTCGCCGTTTTGCTCGCCGGCGGGCGTGAAAACGTATCCTTTCCCGCGGACAGTCCGGATGTAGTGGTAATCGCCGGTCGCCTGCTCGACGACGCCGCGTAACCGGAACACCAGCACGGCCAGCGCGTGCACGGATCGACTCTCCGCGCGTTGTCCCAGTAACGACTGGATCTCCGTGCGGGACAGCACGCGCATCGGATGAGAAACGAACACGTCGAGCAGCGCGAACTCGCTCGCGCGCAGTCCGAGATCGATTCCCGCTCGCGTTGCCCGCCGGTTCACGAAATCCACCTCGATCTCGCCGAACCGGTACGGTGTGCGTCTTGCGGGCTGCCCGTGCGAGCCGGAAGGGGACGAGCGATAGCGATGCGCCGCGCGGCGCACGCGTGCCACGAACTCCATCAGGTCGAACGGATCGACCAGGTAGTCGTCGGCGCCAGTCTCGAGCGCGACGACCTTGTCGGCGATCGACGCCGAGTCGCTCAGCACGATCACCGGCATGTCGTGGCCGGCTTCGCGCAACGCCTGGAGCGCGGCGTACGCGCGGGCGACCGGATCGCCGACCCGCAGCACGATCAGCGACGGCGGGCGCCTGTCGACGTGCGTCAGCAGCATCGAAGCGTCGTGCAGTGTCGACGTGTCGAACCGATAGCCGTGCAGGCACGCGCGCAGCCTGTCGCGCATGCCCGAGTCGGGCTCAACGACGAGTATCTGGTCGATCATGGCGAACCGGGCTGACGCAATGGCGGCCCAGATGGCCGGGCCCCCGGATCACGTCGGCCGGACGGGCTGACGGTAGACAGCGGTTACGCATGCAGGCAACAGTCGAGACTTGTCAGGAAATAATCGAGGCTCTTGCGGACTGACTGCCCGACCTCCCTGACCTGCGCGGCCGACGGCGATTGCCCGAGCAGCGTCGTCACGATGTCGAGCGCTTCCCACGGGTGACGGTCGTCATAGCTCGCGTGCAACGCGAGCCAGCGCATGGCACGGCGGCGCACCGCCGGATCGAACTGCGTTTCGTACTGCGTGGCACACAGCGCGGCGCTCCATTCGCCCGTGATGCCTTCGATCGCATAGTTGGTGGCCGCCATGCTGGCGGCGAGCGGATCCGTGTTGCTGCTCTTCCAGCACCAGTGGCTCAGCGAGAAGCCGGCGAGCGGCGCCGTGCCGTGCAGGAGCGTCTCGGCGGACACGCCTGATTCGGCTGCCCAGTTGATCCAGTGATCGACGTGATTCTGCTCCACGCGGATATTGCGGATCAGGTAGCGCCGCGCCTTCTCTTCACCGCGCGAACGGAACGCCGCCGTCTTGAGCAGGTTCATCGCCATGTATTCCGGAAACTGGCTGACCACCGCCCAGCCGGTCACGAAGAACGTCTGCAATTGCGACGGTTTCAGCCGGCCCTTGCTCATTTCGGCGAATACCGGATGCGCTCGTACGCGCTCGCGTAGTTCGTCCGTCGCACCCACCATCTCGCGCACCCAGGCCGGGTAGTTGCCCAAATCCATCAGATCGCCCGTCAACTCGAACGGAACCGTCATTCCTTGTCTCCATGAGGTTGAATTGTCTCTTCCTGCCACGGTGCCGGCAGGCTGAAGTGGTACCCCTGGCAGTAGTCGATGCCCAGCAGGCGCAGCATCTCCGCCGTCTCCGCATCCTCGACGTGCTCGGCGACGGTCCGGTACTGCATCAGATGGGCGATATCGTTGATGGCACACACGATGCCGTGCTTGACGCGGTCGGTCTTCATGCCGGATACAAGGCCGCCATCGATCTTCAGGTAGTCGATCGGCAGTTTTCTCAGGTACGCAAACGACGACATGCCGGCGCCGAAGTCGTCGAGCGCGAAGCAGCACCCGAGGTCGCGCAGTTCGTGCATGAAGCGCGACGCCACTTCCAGGTTGTGAACCGCGCTCGTTTCCGTGATCTCGAAGCACAGCAGCGACGGGTCGAGCCCCGAAGAAGACAGCTCGGCCGTCACGAATTCGACGAATCGATCGTCGCTGATCGACATGGCCGACAGATTCACGTTGCACTCGACATCGCCGGGTCGCGCGGCTCGGGCCAGCCTCCGGATGACGGTTCGTACCACCCACCGGTCGATCGTCGTCATCTGACCGTACCGTTCGGCCGCGGGCAGGAACACCGGTGAAATCAGTTTTCCGTCGACGTCGGGAATACGCAGCAGGATCTCGACACGCTGCCGGTTCGCTTGCGTCGGCTGGATCGGCACGATGCCCTGCGCGTAAAGCTGGAACGCGTTCGATTCGAGCGCGGCATTGACGCGGCGGCTCCATTGCATGTGGTACGCCTGGCGTCCCGAATGCATGTCATGCTGGTCCGCCACGTGCACGCGGTTGCGGCCGCGATCCTTCGCGACATAGCAGGCCGCGTCCGCGAGCTGCATGGTCCGTTCGACGCTTTCGGGCGAGCATGCGAGATCCAGCATGCCGATGCTGACGCTCAGCTTGAAATGCTCGCCGTCCCGACTGAACGTAAAATTCTCCAGGCTGGCACGCAACTGCTCGGCCTTGCCGTGCTCCGATCTGCCATCCCGGGTTGCGGCGAGCAGAATGCCGAACTCGTCGCCGCCGAGCCGGCCGAATGTGTCGTCGCTGCCGAGGCAGCGCTGGAACACCGCCGTCACATCCCGCAGCAGCGCGTCGCCGGCCGCATGGCCGCAGACGTCGTTGACTTCCTTGAAGCCGTCCAGATCGAGCACCAGCAGTGTGGCCGGCTGGCGCCGCACCAGCACTTCGCCGAGGTGCCGTTCGAATTCAGTACGATTGATCAACCCGGTCAACGCGTCATGCGACGCTTGCCACGTGAGCGTTTCGATCAGCTGATGCTCGCGTGTCATGTCGCGCATGATCAGCACGTAGCCGACGCAGCGGCCGGTTGTACTGTTCATCCTGGACAGCGACGCCCTGACCGCCACACGGGTACCGCTTCGGCGAATCAGCTCGAGGTCGCGCGTGAACGTGCTGTCGCCGCTGTTGCTCAGCGAAGGCAACAGCTTGATCGACATGCCGGTCGATGTATCGATCAGGTCCAGTACGTCGTCGACGGGTTGGCCGACGCAACGCTTCGAGGTTGCGCCCAGCAAGTGCTCGGCCGCCGGGTTGACCGTCTCGATGCCGCTCGTCAAGCCGATCGTGATGATCGCATCGGCAACCGAACGGAGCGCGGCTTCCGCCAGTGCCTGGCTTCGGTCGAGTTCGGTCTGCATCGACATCTGCTGATGTTGCGCCCGACCGGCCCAGCGGATCGACAGGACCACGATGAGCAGCGACGCCGCGATGTATGACAGAAACAGTTGGATGACCGCCGAACGGAATTCCGCGTTCAGCTCGTCGGAGAACCGCTTCGGCAGGGGCGCGATGCGTGCGTTGATGTCCCAGATCCGCTGGCCGAAGCTGCTGCGGTTCCGGACATTGCCGGCCAGCACGGCCGCCTGCCACTCGCCGGCGACGTCATGCAGCCGGATCAGTTCGCGATCGGCGTCTTCCCAGTACCGCAGAGCGACATCCATGTGTGCGAAGCTGCTCAGAACCGGATAGAACCACACGGCGACGGCCGCATCGGCCCGATTGATGCCGGCATTGATCATCGCCTGCTGGGCGAGCGCTCGGTCGGGCGGCGAGGCGATCATGGCCTCGCGGGCAACGCTCAGGTGCCGGAGCCTGTCGTCGATCGTCGCGTATTCATTAAATAGCTTTTCGTCTCCGGTTTCACCGTAGCGCATTAAAAGAATGATTTCGTCCTTCTGGGCTTTTGACCAGTTGCTTTCTCCACCGACATAGACGCGTAGAGACATGACGATGATCAGGCTCACAACGACAAATCCCGCCAGCACGACGACCACGGCAATGATCGGGAAAATCCCCAATGCCGGGCTCCATGGCCATGCGCGGAATAAGCTGCGCTGATTCCGGATCCTGAATCTAGAGATGTTTTCCATACACCAGGCACTGCCCGTTTATGATTATTCTCGACGTCACCGTCCTGGGGATTGCCGGGGATGCCCGGGATCGCATGGTGCCCCGGTCGTCCTGATCCACATGGCCAGGTATCCAGAATGAAATCGGCTAGATTTCCCGCGACTGGCTTGCCGATACCGCCGGCAGGGGGGCGCCCGTGCCCAGGCAACGGCGCACTTCATCCCGGACGAGCCGATGACAGTTGCAGGCGGCCTGTTCGAGATTCGCCAGATTGACCAGGACGATCAGGCCGCGATGCTGCCGGATGAGGCCGACTTGCTGAAGCGCCAGGGCGGCCGAGGAGACGGTTTCGCGCCGCGCGCCGAGGATCTGCCCCAGCATTCCGTGCGTCACCGGGATTTCGATGCTCCGCGTGCGCTCGTGCGCAATCAGCAGCCATCGACAGAGTTGATGTTGTATGCAGTGGTGGCGGCTGCAGAACAGGGTCTGTTTGATTTGGGCGAGCACGATCTGGACACCCAGGAATACCAGCCAGCGCATGGCCGCCGTTGCGTCGCAGACGTGTGCAAAGCGATCCGTGTCGATCCGATAGGCGAATCCGCCGCGATAGACGACGACCCGACGGGGCATCGCACTGTCGCCGCCAATGACGTCGGCGCAGATCACCCCTTCGCGACCGATCTCCGCCACGCCGAGCGTCGTTTTGCTTGTCAGCAGGGACTGGATGGAAACGGCCGTCGTCACGGGAAAATAAACGGATTCGAGATTCACGTCGACGTCATACAGCACACGACCGGTCTCGATGCGAACGAGCCGCATGTGCGGCGCCAGTGTCCGGTAGCTGGCTTCGTCCAGTGAAGAAAGAAAGTGATTGGCATCGCGTGCACGCGGCAATTCGATGACATCGTTTGCCCGATGCGTCACGGCGTACCTCGTCCAATCGTGTTGCGGCCCTGGGTCATTGACTCCTCTCTCCTGATCCGTTCGGATTATTTTTCTGGTTATTCGCCGAAAAGGTATCACGCACTCCGATGACACGTCGTGATTCGCATTTATTACATGAAGAAATTTTGCAATCCACGTAATGCGGTGCTGAATCATGTGTCGCGCACAGGTTTGATCGCGTCGGCGGAGACGTAATTTCGAAGATGTTATTTATTCATACAAATGTAATTGAAATGATTCGCAATGCAGCCTGAATTCGATTCGTTTCAATCCGGGCAAGCCCCCCTGCATGCCGAAATGGGCCGTCAAGCGCGTACAGGCTCGTCGCCCCGGCGCGCCGACGACAATCGTCACCGACCCGCTGAGTTGCGGTCCGGCCGGGAAGGCAAGGATTCAGGAAATCGCGAACCTGCGACACGTATTCGCGAAGGTTTGCGCACACGCAGGCAAGCGGGTGGGAGATCGTCGAACGCTGGACCGGCAGCGACGTGCCGGTTGCCGACACCGATTGCGTGAGCGACGCGCAGGACGACGGCATACGTGTCGTCGTCGTGGCGAGGGGCGGGGATGAGGACGGGATGAGGACGGGCCGCGGGATCGCGCGGAAAGTGTTTGCGGCGCGGCGAGGGCGCGGCAACGCGCAGCGCGAGGGTGACGCGGACGACGGTGCGCGGATGGCCGCCGTCAGGCCCGCGCGACGCCGTCCGTGCCCGCGAGTCGCCGCGCGGACGTTCAGCGGTCGCGTTGCTCGAGCACGTTCTGCGTGAGCGCTACCGACGGAATCGTCGGCGTGAGCGACGTGCGCCGCGTGCGTCCGCTCAACCATCGCCAGCCGGCCACGAGCAGCAGCGCGACCAGCGGGATCGATGCGATCGTCCACGTCCCGTTCGGATAGTCGAACGCCATCAATACCAGCACGCCGAGCAGGAACAGCAGCGTGAGCCACGAGGTCACGGGTGCGCCGGGCATCCGGAACGATACGTCGTCCGCCTCGCCGCGCCTGACCGCGGCGCGGAACTTCATCTGGCAGACGATGATGAAGCCCCACGTGCTGATGATGCCGAGCGAGGCGACGTTCAGCACGATCTCGAACACGCTCGACGGCACGAGGTAGTTGAGCAGCACGCCGACCACATAGATGGAGACCGTCACGAGGATGCCCGCGTACGGCACCGACGCCGCGCTCATTCGTCCGAGGAACGCGGGGGCGGAGCCGCCCATCGACAGCGAGCGCAGCACGCGCCCGGTCGAGTACAGCCCCGAGTTGAGGCTCGACAGCGCGGCAGTCAGCACGACCAGGTTCATCACCGAGCCGATCCCGGGCACGCCGAGCGCGCCGAAGAACGTGACGAACGGGCTCTGCCCGGCCCGGTATGCACTCCACGGCAGCAGGCATACGAGCATCACGACCGACGCCACGTAGAAGAGCGCGATACGCCAGATCACGCTGTTGATCGCGCGCGGCAGTACCTTGCGCGCATCCTTGCATTCGCCGGCGGCCGTGCCGACCAGTTCGACCCCCGCGAACGCGAACACCACGCCTTGCACGAGCACGAGCGCGGGCATCAGGCCGTGCGGAAACAGGCCGCCGTTGTCGGTGATCAGGTGCAGGCCGGTATCGTGGCCGGCGACGTGCCCGCCGGTGCCGAGAATCGCGGCGCCGATGCCGAGGAACAGGACGATCGCGGCGACCTTGATCAACGCGAACCAGAATTCCATCTCGGCGAACCACTTCACGCCGATCAGGTTCATCGTCGCGACGATGCACAGCGCGACGAGCGCGAAGATCCACTGCGGCACGCCCGCGAACGGCGTCCAGTAATGCATGTAGAGCGCGACGGCGGTGATGTCGACGATGCCCGTCATCGCCCAGTTCAGGAAATACATCCAGCCGGCAACGAACGACGCTTTCTCGCCGAGAAACTCGCGCGCGTACGATACGAAGCTGCCGCTGCTCGGGCGATGCATCACGAGTTCGCCGAGCGCGCGCAGGATCAGGAACGAGAACACGCCGCACACCAGGTAGACGATCGCGAGCGCCGGCCCCGCGGCCTGCAGTCGCGCGCCGGCCCCGAGGAAGAGGCCGGTGCCGATGGCCCCGCCAATGGCGATCATCTGAACCTGCCGATTGCCGAGGGTCTTGTGATAGCCGGCCTCGTGGGATTCGAGCCAGCTGCGTTTGTCGGTTTCGCCGGTCGGCGACGGGTCGGGAATCGATGCCATGACTGTGTCCTTGTGCGCTTGCGTGATCGCGTTCAACCTGATCGCGTGGCGATCAGGGTCTGTCCGCGCCCTCCGCCCGGCGACGACGCGCGGACGATCGCGACGGGCACGGTCAGCCACGAAAGTATTCAGCCGTATTTCGGTTCACAAATGGCATGCAAAATTGGACTGCGCCTGCACGAATCCGTGCATACGGGTTCGCCTGTGCCCCGCTTCAGGCGTGTGCCGAAGCCCCCACGCGGCGCACGGTCGCCCGATAGCACGTAACCGGATACCCGTACAATCGCCGGCGGCGGCCCTCGCCGGCCCGGGCGTCAGGTTCGTGACCGGGCGCTGAAGGCGGTCGTCGCTGCAATCGCCGGATCAGGCGCCCGCCCCGTTCATTCCTGCGGGCACGGTCTTTCATTCGTGGCCGACCTTCGCGCGAATCCGTGAAGAACCTTTCTCGTTGGCGGTCTCGTCGTCGCCAAATTGAAAACGATCTGTCAATAACAATGCTTCCGACCAGTTACAACCTGTTGCTCGTTCTCCTTTCGCTCCTGATCGCCATCCTGGCGTCCTACACCGTGCTGGACATGGCCGGGCGAATCAAGACTGCCCAGGGGCAGGCCGCGCGCTGGTGGCTGGTCGGCGGGGGCAGCGTGATGGGCACGGGCATCTGGTCGATGCATTTCGTCGGCATGCTTTCCTTCGCGCTGCCGATTCCGATTGGATACGATCCGGCCATCACGTTGCTGTCGCTGCTGATCGCCATCGCGTGCTCCACGCTTGCACTCCGGCTCGTCTGCCGGGACACGCTGAAGTGGCACCGGCTGGGTGGCGGCGCGATGTTGATGGGGGCCGGCGTCGCGGGCATGCATTACACGGGCATGGCTTCGATGCGCATGTCGCCGGGCATCCAGTACGACCCGTTGCTCGTGTGCCTGTCGGTCGCGATTGCCGTGGTCGCATCGGGCGCCGTGCTGTGGATCGTCTTCATCCGGCGCACCCACTCGACCCGCGTGCGGCTGCTCAACCTGGCGTCCGCGGTCTTGATGGGAGCCGCCATCGCCGGCATGCACTACACCGGGATGGCCGCCGCCCGGTTCCCGCTGGGCAGTATCTGCGGCGCAGCCAGCTCCCGCCTGGATGCCGGCTGGCTCGCGCTCGTCATCGTCGTGGCCACGCTGGCCATCCTCGCGATCGCGCTGGTCGTTTCCATCCTCGACCTGCGTCTGGAATCCCGCACGTCGGTCCTGGCGACGTCGCTGGCCGAAGCCAACCAGGAGCTGACGTACCTGGCGCTGCACGACAACCTCACCAAGCTCCCCAATCGCGTGCTGCTCGAAGACCGGATCGATCAGGCGATCCAGAGCACGGACCGCGAGAACGGGTGTTTCGCGCTGATGTTCATGGATCTCGATGGATTCAAGGCGGTCAACGACGCCTATGGTCATCATGTCGGCGATCTGCTGCTGGTCGACGTGGCGCGGCGCATTGGTGCGAACCTGCGCGCGCAGGACACGATGGCGCGTCTGGGGGGCGACGAATTCGTGCTGGTCGTGTCGGTGGACGAACCCGCGGACGCGGCCGACGTGGCGGACAAGGTATTGGCGGTGATCCGCGAACCGTTCCATGTGTCCGAACACGATTTGCGCGTGTCGGCCAGCATCGGCATTGCGCTGTATCCGGGCAACGGCGGCGATTTCCGCGACCTGATGACCAACGCCGATGCCGCGATGTATCACGCCAAGGCGCTCGGCCGCAACGCGTATTGTTTCTTCGAAGCGTCGATGAACGCGAATGTGCGCGAGCACCTGAAAATCGTGCAGGAACTCCGCCTGGCGCTGGAGCGGCGCGAACTGATCCTGCATTACCAGCCGAAGTTCGAGGTTCACGGGCCGATCATCGGCGTCGAGGCGCTCTTGCGGTGGATGCACCCGACCCGCGGCCTCATCTCGCCCGACCAGTTCATCGGCATCGCGGAAAAGACCGGCTTGATCGTGCCGATCGGCGAATGGGTGCTGGACGAGGCGTGCCGGCAGATGCGCGTGTGGCGCGACGCAGGCCGGACCGACTGGACGATGGCCGTCAACCTGTCGCCGTTGCAGTTCGGTCACGCGAGCCTGATCCGGGTCGTGCAGGCCGCCTTGCAGCGGCACGCGCTGGAGCCGCACTGCCTGACGCTGGAGGTGACCGAATCGACCGCGATGCGCGATGCGGATGCCAGCCTGAGAATCCTGCAGCAGCTTCACGACATGGGCGTGCGCATTTCCATCGATGACTTCGGAACGGGGTATTCGAGCCTGCTCTATCTCAAGCGCCTGCCGGCCAGCGAGCTCAAGATCGACCGCGGATTCATCCGGGATCTCGAACACGATACCGAAGATGCGGCGATCATTTCCGCGATCGTCGCGCTCGGCCGGGCACTCGGCCTGAAGATCGTCGCGGAGGGCGTCGAAACGACGGCGCAGCAGCAGTTCCTGACCAAACTGGGCTGCAACTCGCTGCAGGGCTTCCTGCTCGGGCGTCCGATGCCGGCGGATCACTTCGTCGAAGCGATGACGCAGAACAGCGAGATCCGTCACGCTTGAGCGTTTGGCGCAGGGGCAGGGCAGGAGACGTCGCGCGGCCCGGTCCGGCCGTCATCGGACAGGCACGCCGCGCGCATGTGGGCCGGCGGCGGATTCCCGTATTCACGCTGGCAAGCGTGACGAACGATCAGCCATCCCGTTCAAGGGCCGGATGGGAAAGCCTTGCCGGCCCGGGTTCGTCACTCATGCGCCACGGAAAGTTAAACTAAATGTGATCACTCGCCGTCGCAAAATTTTGCACAATGACGGCACCGCGGCCTTCCGCCGCGATTCGCCCCGGGCCGCCGAACGCCCGCCGACAACCGTTACCGAGCCCCGTTCCGACGCGCCGACGCCCACCGCCATGGACCAACCGAAACGCATCCTGATCGTCGAGGACGACGCCGACATCGCCGACGTGCTGAGCCTGCACCTGCGCGACGAGCGTTACGAAGTCGTGCACAGCGCCGACGGCGCCGAAGGGCTGCGCCTGCTGGAGCAGGGCGGTTGGGATGCGCTGATCCTCGACCTGATGCTGCCGGGCGTCGACGGCCTCGAAATCTGCCGGCGCGCCCGCGCGATGACGCGCTACACGCCGATCATCATCACGAGCGCACGATCGAGCGAGGTGCACCGGATCCTCGGCCTCGAGCTCGGCGCCGACGACTACCTGGCGAAGCCGTTCTCGGTGCTCGAACTCGTCGCGCGCGTGAAGGCGCTGCTGCGGCGCGTCGACGCGCTCGCCCGCGATTCGCGGATCGATGCCGGCACGCTCGACGTCGCGGGGCTCGCGATCGATCCGATCGCGCGCGAGGCGAGCGTCGACGGCGCGCGCATCGACCTGACGCCGCGCGAATTCGACCTGCTGTATTTCTTCGCGCGGCATCCGGGCAAGGTGTTCTCGCGGATGGACCTGCTCAATGCCGTATGGGGCTACCAGCACGAAGGCTACGAGCACACGGTCAACACCCACATCAACCGGCTGCGCGCGAAGATCGAGACCGACCCGGCCGAGCCCGTGCGGATCCTCACCGTGTGGGGACGCGGCTACAAGCTCGCCGCGCCGGGCCAGCGGGACGCATGATGAAGCTCACGCTCACCCAGCGGCTGTCGCTCGTGTTCTCGATCCTGCTGCTCGCGTGCTCGGGCGCGTCGGCGTGGCTGCAGATCCGTGCGAACGACATGCGCGAGAAGGAGGTCGTGCAGGGGCTGTCGCGCGACCTGGCCGCCAACATCGCCAACAGCGCGCCGCTGATGGATGCGAACGGGCTGCGCCCTGACGCCGTGCGCACGCTGTTCGGCCAGTTGATGGGCGTGAACCCGAGCGTCGAGGTGTACCTGCTCGACAACGCGGGGCGCATCGAGGGCGACGATGCGCCGCCCGGCCACGTGAAGCGCGACCGCGTCGATCTCGCGCCCGTGCAGCGCTTCATCGCGGGCCAGCCGCTGCCGATCCTCGGCGACGATCCGCGCAGCCCCGATGCGCGCAAGGTATTCAGCGCCGCGCCGCTGCAGCGCGCCGGGCAGCCGCCGTCGGGCTACATCTACGTGGTGCTGCTCGGTGAAGCGCACGACCGGCTTGCCGCACGCGTCGACGCCGGCAACGTGCTGCGTACTACGCTGTGGTCGATGGCGCTTGTCGCGCTGCTCGGCCTGCTCGCGGGCCTTACCGCGTTCAGCTTCATCACGCGCCCGCTGCGCCGGCTGACGGACGCGATGCGCGGCTTCGACGCGAACGGCAGGCCCGACACCCAGCCGCCGGTGCCGCGTTCGCCGCCGGGCCGGCGCGGCGACGACATCGCGGTGCTCGAATCCGCGTTCGCGCAGATGGCTGACCGGATCGGCGACCAGTGGCGCGCGCTGACGCGCCAGGACCAGCAGCGGCGCGAACTGATCACGAACATCTCGCACGACCTGCGCACGCCGCTCACGTCGCTGCACGGCTACCTCGAGACGCTGTCGCTGAAGGCCGATACGCTCGCCGAGCCCGAGCGGCGGCGCTACCTGTCGATCGCGCTCGCGCAGAGCGCGAAGGTCGGCCGGCTCGCGCAGGCGCTGTTCGAACTCGCGCGGCTCGAATCGGGCAGCGTGCAGGCCGAGCGCGAGCCGTTCTCGCTCG
The DNA here is from genome assembly GCF_984667975.1 of Burkholderia pulmonis. NCBI lineage: Bacteria > Pseudomonadati > Pseudomonadota > Betaproteobacteria > Burkholderiales > Burkholderiaceae > Burkholderia > Burkholderia pulmonis. The sequence continues at coordinate 1,108,374 of NZ_OZ480188.1, read as the reverse complement.
TCGATCTCGTGCAGGACGTGTTCCAGAAGTTCGAACTGGCCGCACAGGCGCGCGGCGTCGCGCTGCATGCGCGGATCCCGCCGCGCGTGCCGGTCGTGTCGGCCGACCTCGGGATGATCGAGCGCGTGCTGACCAACCTGCTCGACAACGCGCTGCGGCACACGCCTTCGCACGGCGAGGTCGAGGTTGCGCTGGAGCCGCAGGGCGATCGCGTGGTCGTGACCGTGTCGGATACCGGCGAAGGGATCCCGGCGGCGCGCCGCGAAGGGCTGTTCCAGCGGCCGCAGCGGCCGATCAGCGGCGCGGCGGCGACGAGCGGCGGGCTCGGCCTGCTGATCGTGCACCGGATGCTGGCGCTCAACGGCAGCGGCATTCGGCTCGTCGACCGGGCCGGGCGCGGCGCGGTGTTCGAGTTTGCGCTGACGGTGGCGTCGCCGGCACCCGGCGACCCGCGCTGACCGCCAGAGGCGGCGGCATGCGCCGCGCTTACCCGCCGCGCTTGCGCCGCACGTCGCTCGGCGTCGTGCCGGTCCAGCGCTTGAATGCGTGCCGGAAGCCGACCGCATCGCTGAAGCCGAGCGTCAGCGCGATGTCCTCGGTGCTGAGCGTGGTCGTGCTGAGGTAGTCGATCGCGAGCGCCTTGCGCACGCTCGTCAGCAACTCGCTGTACGACGTGCCTTCGGCTTCGAGCTTGCGGCGCAGCGTGCGCGAGGTCATGCACAGGCTGTCCGCGATCGCGTCGATGTCCGGAAACTGTCCGGGCGTGCGCGTGAGTTCCTGGTACACGCGCCGCGTGACGCCGGCCTGGCTGCGCAATTCCTCGAGCAGGCTCGCGCAGTGCGACGACACCTGCGCGGCGGTGATCGGGTTCGCGAGCTGCGGCGCGCGCGTGAGCCAGGCCGCCGGATAGCTGAGCACGTGATGCGGCTGGTCGAAGGCGATCGGGCATTCGAGCGCATCGGCGAGCGCCGCCGCGTGCGGCGGCTCCGGCTGTGCGAACTGCGCGCGCGCCGGCACGCACCACGCCCCCATCACGTCCTTGATGATCGTCACGTGCAGCGCGAACTGCATGTCGATCAGGAAGCGGTACAGCGGCTCGTCGAGATCGGGCAGCCCGACTTCGTGCCGGTCCGGAAACAGCCACGATGCGGTATCGCCCTGTTCGACCCAGCGGATCGAGAGCATGCCGTTCGCGAGCCGGTGATATTTGACGGCGGAATCGAATGCGCGCTCGAGCGATTCCGAGCACAGCATCGCGTAGCCGTACATCCCGTAGCTCGACGCATGCAGCAGGCGGCCGACGCGCACGCCGAGATCGGTGCCGTCGTACCGGCCGATCGCATTGCGTGCGGCCGTCAGGAACTGCAGCGGCGACGTGAGCGTGAACGGATCCGCGACGTCGGCCGGCGCGAGGCCGGTGCCGTCGAGCACGGCGGCCGGATCGAGGCCGGCCTGGGCCGCCACGTCGAGCAGCACGGCCAGCTTGGCCGGCGTGAAGCGCTGCTCGCGCAGCGCGTGGGCGGGTGCGGCGTCCGGCAGGCGGGCTGCGCGGGCGGCCGTCGGGTTCAAGAGCGCACTGCGCGGCATGGCGGGATCCTGCGTCCGAATCGATATCGTTTACGGCACGCAATTCTGCTCGGGAATGATGCCATGCGCCATAGGGTTCACCCTGATGCGCGCGCCGGTGTTACCCGGCGCGCCCGGCTTCGATCCGCGTCAACCGGCCTGGAACACGCCGGCCGGCCACGCGAACGGCTTCGCGAGCCGGTTCCACGTATTGATCTGCGCGACGATCAGCGTGAGCGTCGCCAGTTCATCGCGATCGAAGTGCTCGCGCGTCGCGGCGACGAGCGCGTCGTCGATCGTGTGCTCGCTGATCAGCGTGAGCGCTTCGGCCCAGCGCAGCGCCGCCTGTTCCTTCGGGTTGTAGAGGTCCGGGGTCTCGTGCCACACGGGCAGCAGGTTGTAGCGCAGCGGATCCTCGCCGGCGTGGATGCCCTCCTTGATGTGGCGGTCGAGGCAATACGCGCAGCCGTTCAGCTGCGACACGCGTGCCCGCACCAGTTCGACGAGCTTGAAATCGTGACCGGTGTGGTTCGCGTATTCCTCGACATTGAGCACGACGTCGAGCAGCCGGGCGGGGAGTTGTCCAAACGAGATGCGTTCTGCCATGACGAATGACCTTTGATCGATTGGTTGATTGACGGGATGATCGGTTCTGTTTCTGTTCTCGATTCCATGTCCTGCCGGTATCTGCGGCAGTTTCAGAGGAATCCTTATCATGACGGGAATTGATCGGCCGGCGCGATGGGGCGACGATACGGACGCGATCCGTCGTGCGGAGGCGTCGGCTTCATCGGTGGCGGCTGCGGCGCGGTCGGCCGGCGCGAACCGGAAGCGAAGCGATCGTATCAGGCGCGGCCGGCGACAGGAATCGCCCGATCCCGTATGTTGTTCATGCTAGTAACGCGATAGTCGGACCGCCGGGCCGGTCAGCGCTGATTGCCCGGGCGGGCACGCAGGATCGCGTCGGCGAACTCGACGAATCCGCTGCCGCCGGAGCCCTGCGTGATCCAGCGCGGCAGGGCGGGCAGTTGCCGCAGATACTCGACCACGGTGCTCATGCCGGCCGTGTGCGTGAAATAGCCGAACATCGGCGCATCGTTGGTGGAATCGCCGGAATAGGCGACGCACGCCGGCGCTGCGTCGGCGTCGACGCCGTACGTGTCCGACAGCACGCGCAGCGACATCGACAGCTTGTCGTACCCGCCGACCCAGCCGAGCACCCACAGGTTGTTGATGGTCACGTCAGCGCCGGCCGCGACCAGCGCGTCGAGTATCCGGTGATCCCGGTCGGTGCCGGTGCGTGCGTAGGCGAGCGACGTCAACCTGAAGTCCTGGTCGTCGGCGACGCGTGCAGCGGGTACGATCGCCTCGACATGCTGCGCGATACGCCGGCGTGCGTCGCGCGCATCGGCGAGCGCGTCGTCCGCATGCCAGTAGCGGCGTTCAACGCCGTGTCCGTCCGGGCTGCGCCGCATGAAGAGTCCGCCGTTCTCCGCAATCACGCCGTCGACCGGCCACATGCGCGCCATCTGGTCGCACCAGCCTGCCGGCGCGGCAGTCACGGGTATCACGCGGATACCGTGCGCCTGCAGCCGCTCGAGTGCGGCATAGGTCTGCGCGGCCAGGCGGCCCTGATGGGTGAGGGTCTCGTCCATGTCGGTCAGCAGGAATCGAACGGACGCGAAGGTGTCGGCGGGGGCGAGGGAAAGCGGCTGCATCTTCTCGACGAATGAAGGGAGAGCGTCGATTATGCAGACGGGCGGCGGGCCATGCCATGCCGCTTGATGCTTTGCAATCCGCGCTGCGGAATATGCCGCGGCGCGCGGCGGCAAGCGAGGTTGCCTAGACAAGTGCGCCCCCCGCGTGTCCGTTTCGATCATCTTTTCGGCCGTCGGGATCATTTGCAAAGCGCGTCGCGCGGGCGATAGTCGCCGGTCAGGCGACGGCCCGCGTCCTTCCGGCGTGCAGGCCGCCGCGAGAACGGTGTGCTACGGGTGCGCCGTCCCCCAGGAGTGAGACATGACGAAGAGACACTGGACCGGGTCGTACGGCTCGATCCCCGCCGAGATCGACGCCGATCGCCATCCTTCCGTAAGCGCGCTGCTGGACGACGCGATGCGCCGCTTCGCCGACCGTCCGGCGTTCCATGCGCTCGGCCGCACGCTCACCTATGCCGACGTCGACCGGCTGTCGACCGCGCTGGCCGCGTATCTGCAGCAGGTCGTCGGCGTCCGCAAGGGCGACCGCGTGGCCGTGATGCTGCCCAACGTGCTTGCGTTTCCGGTCGCGTTCGTCGCCGTCGCGAAGATCGGCGCGATCCAGGTCAACGTGAATCCGCACTACACCGCGCGCGAGCTCGAGCATCAGCTCAACGACGCGGGTGTCGAGGTGGCCGTCGTCTGCGGCGGATCGATGGGCACGTTCGCCGACGTGGTCGGCGGTACGCGCGTGCGCACCGTGCTGAGCGTGGGGCGCGGTGATCTCGGCGTCGTCGATGCGCCGGCCGGCACGTGCGACGCACTGCCGCCCGGGTCGATCGCGCTCGCGGATGCGATAGCCGCCGGCGAATCGCTCGCATTCGAGCCGGTTGCGCTGGGTGGCGCGGACCTGTTGCTGCTGCAATACACGGGCGGCACGACCGGCCTGTCGAAGGGTGCGGCGCTGTCGCACCGCAACCTCGTCGCGAACATCGAACAGTTCGCGGCGATCGTGCCGGCCGCGCGCGAGCCGGGCGAGGAGGTCGTCGTCACGGCGATCCCGCTCTATCACATCTTCGCGCTGACGGTGAATTTCCTGTCCTACTTCGCGATCGGCGCGCAGAACTGGCTCGTTGCGAACCCGCGCGACATGGACGGGTTCATCGACGTGCTGAAGGCCGCGCGGCCGACGGTGTTCGTCGGCGTGAACACGCTGTATGCGGGCCTTGCCGGCCATCCGCGCCTGAATGAAGTCGACTGGTCGCGGCTGAAGCTGTCGGCGGGCGGCGGCGCGGCGGTGATCGACGTGATCTCGTCGCGCTGGAAGGCCGTGACGGGCAATTTCATCCGCGAGGGCTACGGGCTGTCGGAAACGTCGCCGGTCGTGTCGTTCAACCCGCAGTCGATCGATTCGTTCACGGGCACCACGGGCCTGCCGCTGCCGTCGACCGACGTGAAGCTGCTCGACGACCAGGATCGCGAGGTGGCGATCGGCGAAGCGGGCGAGATCTGCGTGCAGGGGCCGCAGGTGATGGGCGGCTACTGGCAGAAGCCGGAAGCAAACGCGGCCGCGTTTACCGCGGACGGGTATTTCCGTACCGGCGACGTCGGCGTGTTCGACGAGGCCGGCTTCCTGCGGATCGTCGACCGCAAGAAGGACATGATCATCGTGTCGGGTTTCAACGTGTACCCGAACGAAGTGGAAGCCGTCGCGACCGCGCTGCCGGGTGTGGCCGAATGCGCGTGCATCGGCGTGCCGGACCCGCGCACGGGCGAGGCCGTCAAGCTGTTCGTGGTGCTCGCGCCGGATGCCGGCGTGACGGAGGCGCAGCTCGTCGAGCATTGCCGCGCGAGCCTCGCGGCCTACAAGGTGCCGAAGATCGTCCGCTTCGTCGACCGGCTGCCGAAGTCCACGGTCGGCAAGATCCTGCGCCGTGAACTCAGCCGCACCGACTGATGGCGCCGACGCGCCGCGCGGCGATGGCGGCGCGGCCTCGCGCGCCGAAGGCACCGGGGATGACGCGCGGGCCGCTCAAGTACAATGCGAGCGGTTCGACCGACGGGGACGCGATGACCGGCTCAGATTCACTTCCCGCCCTGCCCGGGCGTGCGTTGCCGTCGCCGAGCGCGACGGTGCCGATCTCGCTCGTCAACGGCTTTCTCGCGAGCGCGGGCGCGCAGCGCGACGTGGTCGAGCGCTACCTGCGCGGCGCGGGCATTCCGATCGAGCTGCTCGGCGAGCCGCATGCGCGCGTGACCGAGGAACAGTTCTCGACGCTGTACCGCACGCTCGCGATCGATCTCGACGACGAGATGCCCGGCATCTTCTCGCGCCCGCTGCGCGGCGGCACGCTGAAGTACCTGTGCCTGAGCCTGCTCGATGCGCGCAACCTCGAAACGACACTGCATCGTTTCGGACAATTCTTCCACATCCTGCTCGACGACTTCTTCGTCGAGTCGAAGCGCGACGACCTCGTCGCGCAGGTGCTGCTGCGGCCGAACGATGCCGTCGGCCCGATCGGCGCGCTCGGCCAGGAACTGATGCTCAAGCTCGTGCACGGCGTGTGCTCCTGGCTGATCGGGCAGAAGATCCCGCTGCTGCAGATCGAGTTCGCGTGCCCGCGGCCGCGCCATGCGGTCGATCACCTCTATTTCTTCACCGGCTCCGTGAAGTTCGACTGCGAGCGCACGCTGATGCGCTTCAGCGCGGACTACCTCGCCGCGCCGATCCGGCAGAGCAAGCGCAACCTGCGCAAGTTTCTTGCGCGGGCGCCCGGCGACTGGATCTTCGAATCGTTCAGCGAACAGCTCGTGTGCCATCGCGTGCGGCAGTACCTGTCGGCGGCGCTGCCCGACCTGCCCGTGATCGACCACGCGGCCGAGCACCTGCATTGTTCGGTGCGCACGCTGAGCCGGCACCTGGCCGCCGAAGGAACGACGTTCCAGGTGCTGAAGGACGAACTGCGGCGCGATATCGCGATCCAGCGGCTGACCGACACGCCCGACACGATCGCGGCGATCGGCGCCGATATCGGCTTCGACGACCCGAGTGCGTTCCATCGCGCGTTCCGGCACTGGACAGGGAGTACGCCGGGGACTTACCGGCGGCAGATGTAGTGCACCGGGAGGCCGGCGTTCGCGGCCGGCCGCCCGGTCCGGCTCCCGTCGGCGATGCCGTCGCGGGCCGCACGCGGATTTCGAAACAGGCACGTGATTCTGGTAACTTGACGCACCGGCCCGAGCGCTTCGCGATGGCCATCACCCATCTTTCATAATATGACATTACAGATTGGGATTCCTCTGGAGGCAGCCACCGGCGAACGGCGCGTAGCGACCGTGCCCGAAGTGGCCGAGAAACTGATCAAGCTGGGGTTTTCGGTCGCCGTCCAAAGCGGCGCCGGGGCCGGTGCGAACTTTGACGACGACGCGTACCGCGCGGCCGGCGCCAGCATCGTCGCGACGGCGGCCGAGCTCTGGTCCGGCAGCGACATCGTGTTCAAGGTGCGCCCGCCGGGCAGCGACGAAGTCGCGCTGATGCGCGAGGGCGGCACGCTGATCGGCTTCGTCTGGCCGGCGCAGAACCCCGAACTGATGCAGCAGCTGGCCGCGAAGCGGGCCACCGTGCTGGCGATCGATTCGCTGCCGCGCACGCTGTCGCGCGCCCAGAAGATGGACGCGCTCACGTCGATGGCCAGCATCAGCGGCTACCGTGCGGTGATCGAGGCCGCGCACGCATTCGGCCGCTTCCTGAACGGGCAGGTCACCGCGGCCGGCAAGATTCCGCCCGCCAAGATCTTCATCGCCGGCGCCGGCGTGGCCGGTCTGGCCGCGATCGGCACGGCCGCGAGCCTTGGCGCGATCGTGCGTGCGAACGACACGCGCGCCGAGGTGGCCGACCAGGTCAAGTCGCTGGGCGGCGAGTTCGTCAAGGTCGACTACGAAGAGGAAGGCTCGGGCGGCGGCGGCTACGCGAAGGTGATGAGCGAAGGCTTCCAGCAGGCGCAGCGCGCGATGTACGCGCAGCAGGCGAAGGATGCCGACATCATCATCACCACCGCGCTGATCCCCGGCAAGCCCGCGCCGAAGCTGATCACCGCCGAGATGGTGCAGTCGATGAAGCCCGGCAGCGTGATCGTCGACATGGCCGCCGAACAGGGCGGCAACTGCGAACTCACGGTGCCCGGCGAGGCCGTCGTGCGCCACGGCGTGACCATCGTCGGCTTTACGGATCTCGCGTCGCGCCTGTCGCGGCAGTCGTCCACGCTGTATGCGACCAACCTGCTGCGCGTGGTCGAGGAGCTGTGCAAGGCCAAGGACGGCACGATCAACGTCGACTTCGACGACGACGCGATCCGCGGCCTCACCGTCATCAAGGAAGGCAACGTGACGTGGCCGCCGCCGCCGATCAAGCAGGCGGTCGTCGCGCCCAAGCCGCCGGCGGCGCCCGCAGCGGCCGCGCCCGCGAAGTCCAAGGGCCACGGCCACGCCGGCGAGCCGATGTCGGCCAAGGCGCTCGCGATCGTGTTCGCGGTCGGCGCGCTGGCGTTCCTGTTCGTCGGCCAGTTCGCGCCGGCCAGCTTCCTGTCGCACTTCACGGTGTTCGTGCTCGCGTGCTTCGTCGGCTACATGGTGATCTGGAACGTCACGCCGTCGCTGCACACGCCGCTGATGAGCGTGACCAACGCGATCTCGTCGATCATCGCGATCGGCGCGCTCGTGCAGGTCGCGCCGCCGCTGGACGAGCTGGCCAGCGCCGGCGACCGTCCGTCCGGGCTGATCCTCGGGCTCGCGGTGGGCGCGCTGACGCTCACGGCCGTCAACATGTTCGGCGGCTTCGCGGTCACGCGGCGCATGCTGGCGATGTTCCGCAAATAAGGGGACGACAACAATGACTTCAAACCTGACTACCGTCTCCTATATCGGCGCCGCGATCCTGTTCATCCTCAGCCTCGGCGGCCTCGCGAACCCTGAAACCGCGCGTCGCGGCAACCTGCTCGGGATGATCGGCATGCTGATCGCGGTGCTGGCCACCGTGCTTGGCCCGCGCGTGTCGGCCGCCGGCATTCCGTACGTGGTCGGCGCACTCGTCGTCGGCGGCGCGGTCGGCCTGTACGCCGCGAAGAAAGTGCAGATGACGCAGATGCCGGAACTGGTCGCGCTGATGCACAGCCTGGTCGGCCTCGCGGCCTGCCTGGTCGGCTTCGCGAGCTACATCGACACGTCGCTGCAGTTCACCGGCGCCGAGAAGGCGATCCACGAAGTGGAGATCTACGTCGGCATCCTGATCGGCGCCGTGACCTTCGCGGGCTCGATCATCGCGTTCGGCAAGCTGTCGGGCAAGATCGGCGGCAAGCCGCTGCTGCTGCCGGCGCGGCACTGGATGAACCTGGCCGCGCTGCTGATCGTGATCTACTACGGCCGCGCGTTCCTGCATGCGGAAAGCATCCAGGACGGCATGCTGCCGCTCGTCGTGATGACCGTGATCTCGCTGCTGTTCGGCGTGCACATGGTGATGGCGATCGGCGGGGCGGACATGCCGGTCGTCGTGTCGATGCTCAACAGCTACTCGGGGTGGGCGGCGGCGGCAACCGGCTTCATGCTCGGCAACGACCTGCTGATCGTGATCGGCGCGCTGGTCGGTTCGTCCGGTGCGATCCTGTCGTACATCATGTGCCGCGCGATGAACCGCAACTTCATCAGCGTGATCGCGGGCGGCTTCGGCAGCGGTGCGGGCGCACCGGCGGCAGCCGGCGGCGGCGCGGCGCAACCGGCCGGCGAAGCGGTCGCGGTGAGCGCGGCGGAAACGGCCGAGCTGCTGCGCGAAGCGAAGCGCGTGATCATCGTACCCGGCTATGGGATGGCGGTGGCCCAGGCCCAGCACACGGTGTTCGAGCTGACGAAGCTGCTGCGCGAGAAGGGCGTCGACGTACGGTTCGCGATTCACCCGGTCGCGGGCCGCATGCCGGGGCACATGAACGTGCTGCTGGCCGAAGCGAAGGTGCCGTACGACATCGTGCTGGAAATGGACGAGATCAACGGCGACTTCCCCGAGGCCGACGTGTCGATGGTGATCGGCGCGAACGACATCGTGAACCCGGCGGCGCAGGACGATCCGACGAGCCCGATCGCCGGCATGCCGGTGCTGGAAGTGTGGAAGGCGAAGACGTCGATCGTGATGAAGCGCAGCATGGCTTCGGGGTATGCGGGCGTCGACAATCCGCTGTTCTACAAGGACAACAACCGCATGTTGTTCGGCGATGCGAAGTCGATGCTCACCGAGGTATTCGGCATGCTGAAAGCCTCCTGAGTGCGGTCGCGCGACCGGCGCGGGCCCGGGGCCCGTGCCGGAATCGCGTCGTTCGGGCATACCGTCGGCCCGCCACGCATCGGCGATGCATGGCGGGCCGATGCACATGCGGGCGGCGCACGTCGCCGCTGCCGCTGCCGGTGTTGGTGTCGGCGCGATCCCGATCGAAGCGGCAACGTGGTGCAACTGCATCGGGCGCTCGTGACCGGTTGCCCGCGGGTTCCCGTTGCCGACGCGCGCGGACGGCTACCATAACCGGGCACCTTCGGCCCATCCCATGGCCGGCTACCGTCGGCGCGCTGCTTCGCGCAAATGCGCTAACGGCAGCGTATCAGGCCGTTCCCGCAGCGCAGCTGGTCCGGGATGTCGCGCCCGCGTGCGGGATCGATCGATCCCGCGGGCACGTCCCACGCGATGAGCTTGCTGGGCGCGCCGTTGCCCAGGTCGTGTGCGTAGATCCACAGCCTGTCGCCCGCCCATGAGAAAGCTGTCGCGTCGACGCTGTAGTGCGCGGGCATTTTCAGGTTGAGCACGGGGGTGACGTGCGTCATGTCGAATACGGTGACGGAGCCCGTGCCGCTGAGCGCCAGCAGCCGGCCGCGCGCGCTGCGGGCCACGCTGGACAGGCCGCCGGCCGGCGGCGTGGACAGGTCGGCGCGCACCTGGCCCGTGTCGAGATCGACGATGCGCAAGTCGCTGAAGCCCTTCGCGTCGGTTGCCGTCGCCACGGCCCAGTTGCCGGCGTGGCTGCCGAAAAAGAGGTGTTCCGTCGAGACGGGAATGCCGCGCGCGACGCGGGCGGTGACGGGATCGATGCCGTACAGGTCGTGGTCGGCGGCCCAGAACAGGCCGTCGCCAAAGTGGATGCCCGGGCTGTATGCCCTCGGCGCGACGGGATCCAGCACCTCGCTGACGCTACTGCGTGCCGACGCGTCCCATTTGCGCTGGCTCCAGTGCCCCGCTGCCGTCATGGACAGCACCAGGTTCTCGTAGCGCAGCGCGACGCCGCCGGATGCAGGCAGCGTCCAGTCGTCGACGAACAAATCGGGCGCGGCCGCGACGGGATAGGCGGTGGCCTGATTCGCGGCCGCGCGCCACGCCAGCACTTTCTGCGCATTGCTCGCGCGCGTATCCAGTGCCCAGACCAGGCCGTCAGCGGCGATTTTGAGCCCCTGCGCACCGTTCAGCCCCGTGGCGACCTGCCGCCGCACGGCTGCGCCCGCGGGCAGGTAGCGGTGCGAGACCGTGCCCGAGGCCAGCAGGCTGCCGTCAGGCAGCGCGAGCAGCCGCCAGTCGTCGTTGTCGTAGCGGCGCACGTCGGTTTCGTCGGCGGGCAGGTCGATGCCGGCCAGCGTGGTCGGCGCGAGCGTGTCCGACTGCACGACGGTCGGTGCGGGCTGCGGATAGTTGCCGGCGTACGCGTCGAAATAGGCCTGCATGACGCGCGCGGCGTCGGCCTGCGGCAGCGCGTGCATCGTGCCGGCAAGCTTGTCGAGGAAGTTCGCCAGCGCCGGGTCGTCGTGGTCCACGGCCGTTTCCTGGCGCTCGACGTGCGGATCGGGGAAGCAGGTCACGCCGGTCATGCAGCTCGTCATGCGCAAGTGGCGCGTGACGGTGGTGGCGGAGCCGCTGAACCAGACCAGCGTCAGCGGCGTGTCGCCGGTCATGGCCGAGATGTCCATGACGGTGCCGTAGTCGCTCTGGATCAGCGAGCTGCCCGTGGCGCGATGAAAGGACCAGCGCTCGACGGGCCGGGACAGGAACGGCAACTGCTTGAGCGTATCGTCGAGACGGTCGGGCGGTTGCGCGAGCGCTTTGCCGAAAGCCGTGCGCTCGGCCTGGGTGATGACGCCGCGTGCGAGCGCCTGATCCAGTGTCGGGGCCGTCTGCTTGAGGGTGGCCTGACTCAGGGTCGCACGGAATTCGGGGCGATGGCTGGCGCTCACCTGGATCCAGTAGAACTCCATCGCGGACAGCGCGGCCGTGTCGTCGCGCGTCTGGAACCCCCGCAGGGCCGATGTCGTGAAACCCTGCTGCAGCGCCGCCTTGACGGTGGCGTACGGTTGCGGAACCAGGAAGTAGCGGCCCTTGATGTACTGGGTGTCGGGCGCGGGCTGCATCATCAGCCGGGTGGCGTCCGGCGCGGCGGTGGCCGGCAGGGACAGCATCAGCGACAGGCTGGCGGCGAAGCTGGCCAGGACGGCCGGCAGGCGCAAACGTGTCGGTGCGTTGTCGGGCTGGCGTCGGCAGGAAGGTTTCACGGTCTCGGCTTGCTTGGATGCGTGCGGCGGTTGCGGGGCGATGCCTGTTGTCAGTGTGGTTCGGGCTGCAGCCGAACCGCCATGCGGTGCAGCAGCGACGCATTGTCTCAAATCGGGGACGGTGTCGGGCCGATCACGTATCGGCGACCGTGGGCGAATCGAGCGCGGCGATCTTGATTGCCCTTGCGGCCGGAAGGGGCGTCAGGCGCGTCGTGTTTTCGTGGGCGGGCTCGTTATCGTTTCATTCGATACGGAATCCATATCAATTGACGATGGAGGGTCATTCCCGGGCAAACAGCAACGCTGCGGCCCGATCCGATGCAGCGACCGCGTCGGTCGCCCATGCACGCATTTGCGCGGCATATCGCATCAGCGCGTGTTCGACGTCGCCGTCGCGCTCGACCAGCAGCGCCGCGAGCGCTGCGGCATCCCTGAGCGCGGTATTGGCGCCCGCGCCGCCGGCGGGACTCATCGCATGGATCGCGTCGCCGAGCAGCGTGACCGGGCCGGCAGGCAGCGGCAGGTCGGGGCGTCCGCGGCGCACCGGCAGCGCGGCGACGGCGTCGGGCGGCGTGTCGAGCAGCAGCCGCTGCAGCACCGGGTGCCAGTCTCGCGCGGCATGCCGGAGCGCGGTCGGGTTGCGGGCCGCCAGCGCGGCCGTCGTGTCGGCGCGGTCCAGCCCGAGGCGGCTCGACGGCCCGATCACGGCCCAGTAGAAATAGTCGTCCGGCGGCGTGAATCGGCTGTGCGGCATCGCGCGTTCGGCGAGCGTCCGCAGGTCGGTCCGGAAGCGCATGTCTTCGAGAATCGCGGCGCAGCCGTCGGCCAGGATCACCGTGGTGGCGTCGCGCAACGCGCGGGCCTCGACAAATTCAGGGCTGGCGGCCGCCAGCCGGGTCCTGCCGTAGACGCAGACGCTGCCTGTGTCGACCGGTGCGGCGGCGGGAACGAGCTGTGCGCGGATGGCCGAATGGATCCCGTCTGCACCAACCAGCACGTCGCTCGTGACGAACCGCGACGTACTGCCCGCGAACGTCACGTGCGCGCGGCCGTCGGGCAGCAGCCGATAGCTTTCGACCGCGTGCGCGAAATGCACGCGATCCTCGATGCCCGCCATCAGGATCTGTCGCAGGGTCAGCCGGTTCACGCTCAGGTCGGCAGGGGTGTCGTCACCCGACGTGTGTGGTGCGGTGTGCCAGCCGGCGGGCGCCTGTCCGCCAGCCGGCGCAAGCCGGGGTGTCAGGAGCCGCGTGCTGCCGGTGCCTTGCGACGCCGATGCCCGGAACATTGCGTCGAGCCCGGCCGGCAGGCAGGCCGCCAGCGCGCGCTGCCCGGTCGCGTCGATCCGGATGCGGTAGCCCTGCATCCGGCTGTCGATGGCCGGATCGCGCTCGTAGACATCGAACGCGATGCCGGCCTGTTTCAGGGCCTGGGCGACGCACAGGCCGCCGAGGCCCGCGCCGACGATGGCGACGTGAATGTTTTGCATGGAATGCGCTCCGCTGGCCCGCGCGGGGCGCGCGGTTCGACCTGCATTGTTCCGTGCAGGGCCGAGAGTCGGATAACGGCATCCGGCCGCTCGATGCCGTAAACTGGCCAACATGGACGACACTGCCGCTACCGCCGACGACATGACGCTTCCCGACTACAGCGAATGGCTGGACGGTCCCGCGCTGATCGCGCTGCGCGGCAATGACGATCCGCAGAGCGCCTATCGGCTCGGCACGCGCGAGTACGACTGGCACGCGCATGCTCGCGGTCAGGTGCTGTGTGTCGACGCGGGGCTGATCCACGTGCACACGCCGCACGGCGCGTGGCTGCTGCCGCCGCATCGCGCGGGCTGGGTGCCGCCCGGCATGCCGCACAAGGTCCGGGTGAGCGGCGCGCTTGGCGGCTGGGTGTTGCTGGCCGCGCCGTCGTTCTGCGCGGGCCTGCCGGACGAACCCTGCGTGATCGGCATCAGCGAGGTGCTGCGCTCGCTCGTGCAGCGTGCGCTCGACTGGGACAAGCAGGCGCCGCTGGCCCCCGAGCACGCGCGGATGGCCGCGGTCATCCACGATGAAATCCGGCGCACGCCGCGCGAGGCGCTGCACGTGCCGATGCCCGCCGATCCGCGGCTCGCGCGCGTGGCGCGGGCCCTCCTCGACGATCCCGGCAGCCTGCGCACGCTCGACGCGTGGGCGGCGTTCGGCGCGATGTCGCCGCGTACGCTGCGGCGGCTCATGGCGGCCGAAACCGGGTTGAGCTTCGCGCAATGGCGCCAGCAGGCGCAGCTGGCGCACGGCCTCGACCTGCTCGCCCGCGGCCGCCCGGTGGCCGAGGTGTCGGATGCGCTGGGCTATGCGTCGCCCAGCAATTTCATCGCGATGTTCCGCAAGGCGCTAGGCGATTCGCCCGCCCGTTATTTCGCGACCCGGCCGGAACGGCCGTCGAACGGGCGCTGAGGCCCGTCAGACGGGCTTCCGGTGCGGGAAGTCAGGGTCGTCACCGACACGCGCCGTGGCCGGTTTTGTCACCATGTGGGCCGGATATGACAATGGGAATCGGCGAGCGCAGCATTACGATGAGCCATCACGTCGCCCAGGGTCCGGCCGGCTTTACCGTATCGCACCCGAGGTACACCTCATTCACCGCCTGATTGGAACATCGACCATGAGCTATAACGCCCCCGTCAAGGACATGCTGTTCGTGCTGAAGGAACTCGCGGGCATCGACGCCGTTGCGCAGTTGCCCGGCTTCGAGGATGCGGGTTACGACACGGCGCAGGCCGTGCTCGACGAGTCCGCGAAATTCTGCGGCGAGGTGCTGGCGCCGCTGAACGTCGAAGGCGACCGCAACCCGAGCAGCTGGAAGGACGGCGTCGTGACCGCGACGCCGGGCTTCGGCGACGCGTTCCGCCAGTTCGTCGAAGGCGGCTGGCAGGGGCTGCAGCATCCGGCCGAGTACGACGGCCAGGGGCTGCCCAAGCTGATCGCGACGCCGTGCATCGAGATGCTGAACGCGTCGAACCTGTCGTTCGCGCTGTGTCCGCTGCTGACCGACGGCGCGATCGAGGCGCTGCTGACCGCCGGCACCGACGAGCAGAAGCAGCGCTACGTGCCGAAGCTGATCTCGGGCGAATGGACGGGCACGATGAACCTGACCGAGCCGCAGGCGGGCTCCGACCTCGCGCTGGTGCGCTCGCGCGCCGAGCCGCAGGGCGACGGCACGTACAAGGTGTTCGGCACGAAGATCTTCATCACGTGGGGCGAGCACGACATGGCGGACAACATCGTCCACCTGGTGCTGGCGCGCACGCCGAACGCACCGGAAGGCGTGAAGGGCATCTCGCTGTTCATCGTGCCGAAGTTCATGGTCAACGAAGACGGCTCGCTCGGTGCGCGCAACGACGTGCACTGCGTGTCGATCGAGCACAAGCTGGGGATCAAGGCGAGCCCGACGGCGGTGCTGCAGTACGGCGACCACGGCGGCGCGATCGGCTATCTGATCGGCGAGGAAAACCGCGGCCTCGAGTACATGTTCATCATGATGAACGCGGCGCGCTTCGGCGTCGGGATGCAGGGGATCGGCGTGGCCGACCGTGCGTACCAGAAGGCGGCGGAATTCGCGAAGGAACGCGTGCAGAGCCGCCCGGTGGACGGGTCGGCCAGGCAGTCGGTGACGATCATCCATCACCCGGACGTGCGCCGGATGCTGGGCACGATGCGTGCGCTGACCGAAGGCGCGCGGGCGCTGGCATACGTGGCAGCGGCGCATAGCGACATTGCCCACCGCCATTCGGACGAGGCGACGCGCACGCGTCATCAGGCAATCTACGAGTATCTGGTGCCGGTGGTGAAGGGCTGGAGCACGGAGATGGTGAACGACGTGGCGAGCCTGGGCGTGCAGGTGCACGGCGGGATGGGCTTCATCGAGGAGACGGGCGCGGCGCAGTACTACCGCGATGCGCGGATCCTGGCGATCTACGAAGGGACGACGGCGATCCAGGCGAACGACCTGGTCGGCCGCAAGACGATGCGCGACGGCGGCGCGGTGGCGAAGGCGCTGCTTGCGGAGATCGGCGAGACGGTGGCGGCGCTGGGCAAGCTGGACGGCGCGGCGGCCGCAGCGATGAAGGCGCAGCTGGAGAAGGGTGCGCGTGCGCTGTCGTCGGTGGTGGATTACGTGGTGGCGAACGTGAAGCAGGACCCGAACGCGGTGTTCGCGGGCAGCGTGCCGTACCTGAAGCTGGCGGGCGTGGTGCTGTGCGGCTGGCAGATGGCGCGCGCGCTGGTGGCCGCGCAGGCGAACCGCGCGAGCGATCCGGCGTTCTTCGACGCGAAGATCGCGATCGCGCAATGCTACGCGGAACACATTCTCGTGCAGGCGGGCGCGCTCGAAGCGTCGATCGTCGGCGCGAAGGGCAACGAGAGCGTGCTCGCGTTGACGGAAGACCAGTTCTGACCGGTTGACGGTCGGGACGCAGGAGGAGACAGGATTTTGACCACACAGGACTTGCTCGCGCAATACGGCCCGCGCGAATCGATGGAATACGACGTCGTGATCGTGGGCGGCGGCCCCGCCGGGCTGTCGGCGGCGATCCGGCTCAAGCAGCTGGCCGCCGAGAAAGGCACCGAGATCGGCGTGTGCGTGCTCGAGAAGGGTTCCGAGATCGGCGCGCACATCCTGTCGGGCGCGGTGATGGACCCGCGCGCGATCAACGAACTGTTCCCCGACTGGAAGGAACGCGGCGCGCCGCTCGACGTCGAGGTGACGGAAGACCGCTTCCTGTTCCTGTCCGAGCAAAGCGCGGTCACGACGCCCAACTGGGCGCTGCCCGCCAACTTCCAGAACCACGGCAACTACGTCATTTCGCTGGGCAACGTCACGCGCTGGCTTGGGGCGCAGGCCGAGGCGCTGGGCGTCGAGATCTTCCCCGGCTTCCCGGCTGCCGAGATCCTCTACAACGACGACGGCTCGGTGAAGGGCGTCGCGACCGGCAACATGGGCGTGGGCAAGGACGGCGAGCCGACCGAGAACTTCCAGCTCGGCATGGAACTGCACGCGAAATACACGCTGTTCGCCGAAGGCTGTCGCGGCCACCTTGGCCGCCAGCTGATCTCGACGTTCAAGCTCGACGCGAACGCCGAGCCGCAGGCGTACGGGATCGGCATCAAGGAACTGTGGGAAATCGATCCCACGAAGCACAAGCCGGGCCTCGTGATCCACACGGCCGGCTGGCCGCTGAAGTCGGATACGTACGGCGGCTCGTTCCTGTATCACATGGACAACAACCAGGTCGTGGTCGGCTTCGTGGTGGGCCTCGGCTACACGAACCCGTACCTGTCGCCGTTCGAGGAATTCCAGCGCTACAAGACGCATCCGTCGATCCGCGCGTTCCTGGAAGGCGGCAAGCGCGTGTCGTACGGCGCGCGTGCGATCACGGCGGGCGGGCTGCTGTCGCTGCCGAAGACGGTGTTCCCGGGCGGCGCGCTGATCGGCGACGACGCGGGCTTCCTGAACGCATCGCGGATCAAGGGCAGCCACGCGGCGATCAAGACCGGCATGCTGGCGGCCGACGCCGCGTTCGACGCGGTGCAGGCGGGCCGCCAGAGCGACGAGCTCAATGCCTACCCGGACGCGTTCAAGCAGTCGTGGTTGTACACGGAGCTGTACCGCGCGCGCAACTTCAAGCAGTGGATGGCCAAGGGCCTGTACCTGGGCACGCTGATGGTCGGGCTCGAGCAAAAGGTGATGGGCGGCAACGTGCCGTGGACGCTGCACCACAAGCATGCGGACCACGAGATGCTGAAGCCGGCGTCGCAATGCCAGCCGATCGAGTATCCGAAGCCGGACGGCAAGCTGACGTTCGACCGGCTGTCGTCGGTGTTCATCTCGAACACGAACCATGAAGAGAACCAGCCGGCGCACCTGACGCTGAAGGATGCGAACGTGCCGGTGAACGTGAACCTGCGCACGTACGCGGGGCCGGAGGGGCGCTTCTGCCCGGCGGCGGTGTACGAGTTCGTGAAGAACGACGACGGCAGCGACCGGCTGGTGATCAACGCGCAGAACTGCGTGCACTGCAAGACCTGCGACATCAAGGACCCGACGCAGAACATCGTGTGGGTCACGCCGGAAGGCGGCGGTGGGCCGAATTACCCGAACATGTAACGCAACGCATCCTTGCGCCCGCGGGCGCGAACGAACCGGAGTGAAACGATGAGCAATGCAGCGAAGGAAGTCGTGGTGGTGAGCGGTGTCCGTACCGCGATCGGTGATTTCGGCGGCAGCCTGAAGGATTTCTCGCCGACCGACCTCGGTGCGAAGGTGGTGGCCGAAGTGCTGTCGCGCGCGAACGTGTCCGGCGATGCGGTCGGCCATGTCGTGTTCGGCCATGTCGTGAACACCGAGCCGAAGGACATGTATCTCGCGCGCGTCGCGGCGATCAACGGCGGCGTCGCGCAGCACGCGCCGGCGCTGACGGTGAACCGCCTGTGCGGGTCGGGCCTGCAGGCGATCGTGTCGGCGGCGCAGACGATCATGCTCGGCGATGCCGACGTCGCGATCGGCGGTGGTTCGGAAAGCATGAGCCGCGCGCCGTACACGGTGCCGGCCGCGCGCTTCGGCCAGCGCATGGGCGACGGCAAGCTCGTCGACATGATGCTCGGCGCGCTGCACGACCCGTTCCAGTCGATCCACATGGGCGTGACGGCCGAGAACGTCGCACGCGAGTACGACATCTCGCGCGACGCGCAGGATGCGCTGGCGCTCGAATCGCATCGTCGCGCGGCACGCGCGATCGCGGAAGGGCGCTTCAAGGATCAGATCCTGCCGATCTCGATCCGCACGAAGAAGGGCGAGGTTGCGTTCGACACCGACGAGCACGTGCGTCAGGACGCGAGCGTGGACGATTTCACGAAGCTCAAGCCGGTGTTCGCGAAGGAAAACGGCACCGTGACGGCCGGCAACGCATCGGGCATCAACGATGCCGCTGCAGCCGTGCTGATGATGAGCGCGGACGCTGCACGCGCGCAGGGCGTGAAGCCGCTCGCCCGTCTCGTCGCGTATGCACACGCGGGTGTCGATCCGGCGTACATGGGCATCGGCCCGGTGCCGGCCACGCAGAAGGCGCTCGAGCGCGCGGGCCTGAAGATCAGCGATCTCGACGTGATCGAGGCAAACGAGGCGTTCGCCGCACAGGCCTGCGCGGTCACGCAGGAGCTCGGCCTCGATCCGGCGAAGGTCAACCCGAACGGCTCGGGCATCTCGCTCGGCCACCCGATCGGCGCGACCGGCGCGCTGATCACGGTCAAGGCGCTGTACGAGCTGAAGCGCATCGGCGGGCGTTACGCGCTCGTGACGATGTGTATCGGCGGCGGCCAGGGGATTGCTGCGATCTTCGAGAACATCTGATAATCGACCGCTCGGCATCCGAATACACAGGAAATTTCATGGCCATCGAAATCGTCGGCGTCGTAGGCGCCGGAACCATGGGTAACGGCATTGCGCAGACCGCGGCCGTTGCGGGACTCAACGTCGTGATGATCGACGTCAGCGACGCCGCACTCGACAAGGGGCTCGCGACGCTGAAGGGCAGCCTCGAGCGGCTCGTGTCGAAGGAGAAGCTCGACGCGGCGACCCGCGATGCGGCGCTGGCGCGCATCACGACGTCGACCGACTACGCGAAACTCGCATCGGCCGACATCGTGATCGAAGCCGCGACCGAGAACGTCGAGCTGAAGGCCCGCATCCTGAAGCAGATCGAGGCCGTCGCGCGCGCCGACGCGATCATCGCGACCAACACGTCGTCGATCTCGATCACCGCGCTCGCGGCGCCGCTCGCCGATCCGTCGCGTTTCCTCGGCATGCACTTCTTCAACCCGGTGCCGCTGATGCCGCTCGTCGAGATCATCCGCGGGCTGCAGACGAGCGACGCGACCGCGTCGGCCGTGCGCGCCCTGACCGAGCGCTTCGACAAGTCGCCGATCGGCGTGCGCAATTCGCCGGGCTTCGTCGTGAACCGGATCCTGGTGCCGATGATCAACGAAGCGTTCTTCGTGCTGGCCGAAGGCATCGCGTCGGCCGAGGAGATTGACGCGGGGATGAAGCTCGGCGCGAACCACCCGATCGGGCCGCTCGCGCTGGCCGACCTCGTCGGCCTCGACGTGTGTCTCGCTGTGATGGACGTGTTCGTGAAGGACTTCGGCGATCCCAAGTATCGCGCGTGCCCGCTGCTGCGCGAGATGGTGTCGGCAGGCAGGCTCGGGCGCAAGACGGGGCACGGGGTGTACGACTACAGCAAGTAAGCGGCGGACTGAACAGTTCTCGACGCGGATGGTGTGTCGTGCCGGATGAGGTGATTCATCCGGTGCGGCTCGCCATCCGCGTTTTTCATTTGGGGCGGTCGACGGGACCTGACGCCTTTCGATACCCGGTCAAGCGCCCGGTGTTTGCGAAAAGAGACAGAAAGGCGTTTTATTTCACCATGTAATCGTGATTTTTTTGAGATTGATTTTGATTTCAATGATCGAACGTATGCCGAGATTGATGCTTCGCAGTGACTTGTCCGGCATGAGGAAATTGTTAATTCTGGACCGTCGTTAAATGTTTTGAAAGAGAGCGTGATTATTTAGTCATACGATAAATCATGCCGATTCCGATGTCGAGGCCTTTGAGGGCAAGGAGTGTGCTCTTCAGCGGGTGGGTGAGGGCCTGTCGCAAGGCGAAATCGGCGTGATTTGACTTGTAAAATGGATTGTCGGATTGGCTGTTTTCCAATAAAAAATAAAAATCCCTGTGGTGAAGGCAATATGTAATCCGAAGTGATTCTTCGATTGCGCGCCGTGACATTTCTTGACTATCTCCCGTTTTTTTCCTGTGCAACCATCTGCGGCAAATACAGAGAGAGACCAGTCATGCGCCGAGTCATGCGCGAAATCGGGAAACGGCACGCTCAACGGGAAGCGGCCAGATCGGGGAACCTTGTCGACCGTACTTCGCTGAACAGCGAGACGCCGGCGCTTTGGGTCAAGGCGACCGCCTGGGTCATGACGGTCGTGATGTATTTCAGTCCCGCCGTGCTTCTGATGGATCAAACCGCGCATGCCGCGCCGATCGTCGATCCGCGTGCGCCGATTGCATTCCAGCCAACCGTCATCCAGACAAGCTCGGGCATACCTGCCGTCAACATCGCAACGCCGAATTCAAACGGCGTGAGTTTGAATCAATATCAGTCGTTCAACGTCGATTCGAAAGGATTGGTGCTCAATAACAGCACCGTTGCGGGTTCGCCTTTGCTCGGCGGAACGCTGGGCGCGAATCCGAACCTGAACGGGCGATCCGCATCGCTGATCATCAACCAGGTCACGTCAAGCGGGGCAGCGGCGTCGCTATACGGTCCGCTCGAGGTTTTCGGGGTGCCCGCGGCTGTGGTCGTGGCGTCTCCAAACGGCATCAGCGTGAACGGACTGAGTGTGACAAACGTCACGAATCTCACGCTCACGACCGGCACGCCGCAATTCCTGACGGGTATCGGCGGAGCGTCGACGAGCTTTGCGAACGCGGGCGCCGTCGGCTACAACGTGACGTCGGGCAACATCACGATCGACGGGCCGGCCGGCAATACCGGCACGCCGGGCGCGGGCATCGAAGGAACGGTCGGCAATCTCGACCTGATCGGACAGACCGTCAACATCAACGCGCCGCTGTATACGAATCAGCGCGTCAATGTGATTACCGGCAACCAGCTCGTCACGCCGACCACGTCGGATACGGCGGGCATGACCTACACGACCGCATCGAACGGACTGCCGAACAATGCGGCGGCGATCCCGACCGTGAACGGCCTGGCGATCGACGCCAGCCAGTACGGCTCGGTGACGAGCGGCCAGATCTACATCATCCAGAATGCCGCCGGGCTCGGCGCGAACATGCAAGGCCCGCTGTCCGCGACGGCGGGCAACGTGGTCGTCAACGCGAACGGCGACGTGTCGGTCGGGCAAACGTTCGCGAGCCAGAACGTCGCACTGACCAGCGCAGGCAACACGACGATCAGCGGCACGGGCCTCGCGAACCAGAACTATACGGTTGCGGCAAACGGCGACATCAACGCGCCGGGTGCGGTGTCGGCGGGGCAGAACGTTTCCATGACGGCCGGCGGCAACCTGAATGCCGCCTCGGTGTCGGCGAACGGGAATGCGACGCTCAACGCGGGCAAAGCGATGACGATCGGCTCGGTGTCGGGCCAGAATCTCGCGCTGCAGACCGGCACCGGCGATTTGACCGTCAATGCGTCGTTGAGCGCACCGGGTACGATTTCGGCGAGCGCCGGACGAGACCTGACGGTGAACGGCGCGGTCCAGGGTGGTAGCACGGTCGCACTCGCCGGCGCCCGCAACGCGACCGTCAACGGGGCGGTGTCCTCGGTCGGCGACACGAGCGTGACGGCGACGACGGGCTCGGCCGCGGTCAACGGCAACCTGCAATCGAACGGCGCGGCCAACGTCACGGCGGGCCAGAACGCCACGATCGGCGGCACGGTGCAGGCGCAGGGGCCGGTGACGATCGCCGCACAAGGCGGTTCGATCACGGGGCAGGGCAACATGGCGTCCTCGCAGGGCGCGGTCAGCCTGAATGCGGGGCAGGCCATCGCGCTGAACGGCGCGGTGCAGAGCGGCAGCACGATCAACGCGACGGCGGGGACGAACGCGAGTTTCGGCGGTACGGTTTCCGCGCCCGGCGCAGTGACGATCCAGGCGGGACAGGACACGACGCTCGGCGGGAACGTGACGAGCGGCGGGAATCTGGGCGTGAGCTCGGGCGGCAACACCAGCGTGCAGGGCGCGGCCGCGTCGGTCGGCAACATGACGCTCGCGGCCAACGGCGGCACGTTGACGACGACCGGCAACGTGGTGTCGCTTGGGGCATTGAACGCGACGGGGCAACAAGGCGTGGGCCTGGGCGGGACGGTCTACAGCGGCGGCAATGCGTCGATCGAATCGAGCGCGGGCAGCGTGACGGTGGCGGGTGCGGTGTCGACGCCGGGCACCGTCAATATCAACGCTGGACAGGACGCAACCGTCGCCGGCACGCTCCAGAGCGGCCAGACCACGACGATCGCCGCCGCGCGCGATGCGAACCTGAACGGCGGTCTCGAGGTCGACGGCACGGGCAACGCGAGCGTCACGGCGGGTCGCAACCTCAACGGCACGGGTGCGATCAATGTCGCGAACGACACGACGCTGAAGGCCGGCAACAACGTTGCCGTCTCGGGCGCGATCCAGACCGGCAACAACCTGAGCGCGACCGCTGGCCAGAATCTGGCAGTCGGGGCGACCACGACAGTCGGCGCCAGCACACTGACGGCCACGAACGGCAGTGCGACGCTCGCGGGCGATGCGCTCTCGGGCGGGGCGACGACGATCACGGCCGGCACCGACGTGAACACGCAGGGCAAGGTGACGAGCCTGGGCGATCTCGCGGTCAATGCGAAGGCCGGCAACCTGACGGCATCCGGTCCGGTATCGAGCGCGGGCAACGCGAATCTGGGCGCCGGGCAGAATCTGACGCTGAACGGCCAGACCATCGCGTCGCAGAACGCGAACCTGACGGCGACGAACATCACGACGCAGGGCGTTTCGGTTGGCGGCAACCTGGTCGCGACGGCGTCGAACACGCTCGATACGTCTGCGGGCCAGTTGAATCAGAAGTTCAACGCGTCCGCACCGGCACTCTCCGTGAACGGCAATGCGACGTTGTCCGGCGCGAACGTGACGACCGCGAACGCGGTGGTCGGCGGCGCCACGAGCATCACGGGCACGCAAAGCCTGACGACGGGAGGTACGGCCGCGTTCAAGGGCGACGCGACGCTCGCCGGCGGCACGGTGTCGAACGTCGGCACGCAGATGGCGGCCGGCAACCTGAATGTTTCAGGCTTTACGGTCACGAATACGGGCAGCCTGTCGTCGCTGCAGACGGCGAATGTCTCGGCAACGAACCTCGACAACTCGGGAACGATCTACGGGCCGACCGCGAATGTCGACGTGTCGGGCACGACGACCAACTCGGGCGGCTTGCTGGCGACGAATGCGCTGAACCTGACGACGGGCAGCCTGAGCAATGCCAACGGGATGGTGTTCTCGGGCGACGTCGGCAACTCGACCGGCGCTGTCGGCAACACGACCGTGACGGTCACGGGCGGCAATGGCTCGTTCGACAATACGAACGGAAAAATTCTCGCGCTGAACATGGCGACGCTGAACCTGCCGAACCAGACGCTCGATCCGTCGGTAGCCAGCTATGGGACCGTCAACGGCGGCAACGGGCTCAACCTGTCCGCGCAGTCGGTGAACAACTCCGGAACGTGGACGTTGCCGGGAACGGCCGTCACGGTCTCGGCGGCCAACGGCATCAACAACGCCGGCACGATCAACCAGGGTGCGGGCTCGCTGACCCTGAACGGCGCGCTCGGCAATACGGGAACCGTCAACGGCAACGACCTGACGATCAACGGATCGCTCGCGAATCAGGCGAGCGGCACGATCGCGGCGAACGACGCGCTCACGCTCAACGGTTCGGGTACCAATGCCGGCACCGTGCAGGCGGCGAACACGCTGACGATCTCGGGCACGAGTTACGACAATTCGAACGGCACCACCAAGGCGGGCAACAGCAACAGCCCGGCCGGCAGCGGGAACCTGAACGTCAACCTGTCAGGCAATCTCGACAACGGCGGCGGCACGCTGAGCGCGACCAACGATGTATCGATCACCGCGGCGGCCGTCAACAACTCGGCAGCTTCGTCGACGACAAGCACGACGACCACCACGAAAACCATCGTCAACACGCCGCTGTTGATGTCGACCGTGATCGGCACGGAAACGGTGTACGGGATCACCGACATCGGCCCGGACGGCGGCTACCTGACGCTGGTATCGACCACCGTGCCGGCCACGCTCGGTGGCGTGCT
The DNA here is from genome assembly GCF_984667975.1 of Burkholderia pulmonis. Classification (NCBI taxonomy): domain Bacteria; kingdom Pseudomonadati; phylum Pseudomonadota; class Betaproteobacteria; order Burkholderiales; family Burkholderiaceae; genus Burkholderia; species Burkholderia pulmonis. Next base: position 1,083,594 of record NZ_OZ480188.1, on the reverse strand, counting down.
GTCGGTGACGGGTATCGTGCCGCCGCTGACCAGCGGATGGTCAGACGGCGCGAACAATACCAACATCGGGGTGGGCTATATCGGCGTGAGCGGGCCGCAATCCGCGCCGGTCGCGACCTCGGGTACCGTCCAATATGTTCAGGTGCCGACCGTCGTGGGCTACAACGGCAATTCGTTCGTCGCGCAGACCAGCAATCTCTGGTACGTGCAGGGCGGCTCGGTGCCGACCAACAATGGCGACGGCACGGTCTACCCGGTCACGACGCTGACGATTCCGACCGTGACCGAAACGACGACAACGACGGGTGCGGTTGCAGGCAATTCGGTGATCGCGGCCGGCCACGACCTGAATCTCACCGCAAACAGTCTCAATAATCAGAGTGGCACCGTCAGCGCGGGGCACGACGTCAACCTGAATGTGCAGTCGCTGTCGAACGGCGGTTCGTCGGCGAGCTCGACGGTCACCGATACGGTCGACACCGCGTCGCTGACGGCGTTCATGAACGGGCTGCTGTCGATGCAGAAGTCGGGCGGCGTATCCGTCTGGGGCAGCGGCAATGCGGGTGGTGCGTACGGCTGCACGAACGGCGGCGGCGACAACGGGCAGTTCTGCGCGGTGGGCCCGTCGACGCCGCCCACGTCGTTCACGTTCGACTCGCCGAGCGCCGTGACCGTGCAGTCGGTGACGTCATCGACGACGGTACAGGGAGCGACCGGCCAGATCGTCGCCGGTCATAACCTGAACCTGTCCGGCGGCAACCTGACCAATGCGGGCACGCTCGCGGCCGGCAACGACGTTCACGTCAACGCATCGAGCTTCACGAATCAAGGCACGAACATCGGCACGATGACGACCACGGCCGGCTGCGCATCGGGTTACAGCGCGGGTTGCGGGTCGTTGTCGACGACGAATCCGAATTCGCAGACGTATGCGTATCAGCAGGCCAACGCCACGGTCACGGCTGGTAACGACGTCGTGATCGCCGCAGGCTCGGTTTCGAACACCTACGGCAACCTGGTGGCCGGGCGCAACGTCGTGATCGGCGGGGCCGGCACGACGGCATCCGATACGTCGGCGACGCCCACCGCGCTCACGCAGGCGGGCAGCGTGACGAACACCTCGGGCGCGATCGAGGCTGGCAACGATGTCGATATCAATGCCGCGACGCTGACCAACACGATCGCCGCGCCGGTACAGATCCACCAGAACTACGGCAGCGCGACGCCCTACACGGGCTGCACGTACAACTGCGAAGCGTATGTCGACGTGCAGTCGGCGAGCCCCGCGACGATCACGGCGAACCACAACGTCAACCTGACGGCCGGCACGTTTGGCAACACCGGGAGCCTCGTCACGGCGCTGAACAACGTGACGATCAACGCCAGCAACAGTGCGGCCAGCAACAACCAGTACCTGTCCGCGTACTGGAGCAGCGGGTTCACGCGCTACGGGACACCGTATGCGACGTGGGGGTGTGCAAACAATCCGTCGTTGTGTGCGCAACTGTACGGTAGCGCGTACAGCAGCAGTGCGCCGCAGGATCCCGCCGGCTTGCCGGATGCGGTGGGGCTGCCCGACTTCGTGCCGGGCACGATTCAGGCGGGCAACACGCTCGCGGTGAATTCGCCGACGCTGACGAACACCGGCAACGTGATTGGCCAGACCGTGAACCTGACGGGCGCGACGCTCGTGAACGGGCTGACGAATCCGAACGTCTATACGCCGCCGCCGGCCGTGTCGGGGCAGGTGATTTCGCTCGGGCCGCCGGCGGCGCCGTCGACCGCGCAGACGACCGTCAACAGCGCGGGCCTGGTGACGACGCTCGCTGGTCAGCCGACCTCGGTAACGGGCGCGGCGGGCCTGCCGTCGAACACGCCGATCGGTGTGCAGACCGTGGGCAAGCCGGTCGCGCCGACGGTGCCGACGTCGAGCGCACCCAACGGCACGACCGTCAAGACGATCTCGGGCGAGACGGTTCAGGTCTCCTATCTGACGAACAATCCGGCGGCGGACGTGGTGGGCTCGCTGTCGCCGGCCGCGCTGATTGCCGCGTTGCCGGCCAATCTGCAGCCGGGCAGCGTGCCGTTTTACTACGACCCGTACACGCAGGCGCAGCAGGTTGAGCAGGCGGCGCTCGAGGCGACCGGCAAGAGCAGTTTCTATAGCACGCCGAGCGCGACCGACAGCACCGGTCAGGCGTCGATCAACAATCAGGATACGGCAGCGCTGTACGGTGCGGCGCTGCAATACGCGGAGCAACACAACATCGCGCTGGGCACGCAACTGAGCCAGGCGCAGCTCGCGCAGATCAATGCACCGATGCTCTGGTACGTGGAGCAGTCGGTGCCGGAGCCGGGATGCACGGCTACTGGAAACGGCGCGTGCCCGACGGTGCAGGCACTGATGCCCGAGGTGCTGCTGCCGCAGAACTACGCGGTGGTGAACGCGGACGGCGAGATCACGGGGACGAACGTCGCGCTCAATTACGCGAACAGCATTCTCAACACGGGTTCAGTGTCGGCTCAGAACCTGACGGTGAATACCGGCACGCTGACCGACGAGCAGCGCTCGACCAACGTCGGGACGATTTACAACCAGGTCGATGAGGGTGTGTTGCAAACCACGGGCACCGTGGTGCAGCAGGGTGGTTTCATGACCGCGGCGAACTTCGATCTGCAGGTGCAGAGCCTGAACCAGATCGGCGGGGCGCTCACCCAGATCAATGCCGATGGCAGTGAAAACACGGCCGCGACCGCCGCGATGCTGGCGAATCTGAAGAACCAGCTTGGCAGCAACTTCGTGCAGTCGAGCGTCAGCAACAATTTGCAGACGACGCTCATCGCCGATGACAGCGGTTTTGGGTTCATGCAGGTTTTCTCGATGGTGGTGGCGGTGGCCGCAGCCGTCATGATGCAGCCGGAGATTTCGGCGGGTATCGCGTCATTGGCGGGAGCAACCGACGCGGCAGCAGATGCGGCATTCGCGGCGGCGGCCGCCGGTGCGGAAGGTTCGGCGATCACGGCGGCCGCTAGTGTCGCGGGCGGTTCGCTCGCTATGGGCGGTCTGGCGAACACCATGATTGCGGTTGGATTGAGCAGCTTTGCCTCGAGCGCGTTGGGTCAGTTCGTTGGCACGGGCCAGTTCAATTTGGGCGCGGATTTCCGCAACGGGCTGATCGGCGCGGCGACGGCGGGACTGACAAACGGGATCACGTTCGACACGAGCACGGACTCGCTCGGCTTCAACTTAGACGCTCCGGTACAAGGCGTGACTGCGCCGAGCTTGGCGCAACTGGCGGGCGTGCAGAACGTCGGCAACACCCTGGTGCCGCAGGCAGGGGCGTCGGTCGCTGGCTCGTTGCCGGATCAGGCGCTTGCGATAGCGGGTGAGGCAGCTATTCAGGCGGGCGTGCAAACGGGTATTGGTGGGGGCAGCTTCCTGACCGCGTTGCGAAACGATGCGGTCAACGACGTAGCGGCAGCCGGCGCGTACACAATCGGGGATGCGAGCGTTGCCGGTGATTTCGGCAGCGGCATGTCCGGCGAACTGGGATATGTGACTGCGCACGCGGCATTGGGGTGCGCGGCCAGTGCGGCAGAAGGCACGGGGTGTGCCGGGGGGGCCGTGGGCGGTGGCACCAGTGCCGTGCTCTCGCCGTGGGCAATTGAGCAGATTGATCCGACGGGCGCGCCTCTCGATTCAGCACAGCAAGCGGCTATTGGGGCAATCGCGATGTTGACCAGCGCTGGTGTTGCCGGAGCGCTTGGAAAAAATGTGACAGGAGCTGCGACAGCGGCAGAAAATCAGGTCGAAAATAATGACCTCAAGCATCTGCTCGTCGCAATCGGCTTCATTACACCATGGGCACCTAGCAACATCGTTGATGACCCCAGTTTTGGGCAAACGCTACCAGCGGATACGTTGCAAGAAGAGCTGAAGGAAAATGTTAAGCCTCTTGTTGTGCCTGTACCTCTTGGGAAAAATCCGCCTCCAAAATGATCAATTCGAGAAAACGACTGGTTTCCATGGAGTGGCTGGAGTGGAACAGGGAGCCGGACACGGCCGCTCTGGAACGAGCTACGTCAATTCAGGATTTTTATGAGGCCGAGGCAGCATACAAATTGCTTATCGATCAGGGTTCCATATTTAGTATGGTGAATCTCGGAGCCTGGTTTGAATATAAATCTGATATCAGTGGCGGGCCAAATTTTTCGCAGGCTGAGTTATGGTACAGAAGAGCTGTCGATAGCGGATCTGCCGTAGCGACGCTGCAGGCTGGTTATTTCTATTTGCGTCGGAATAATTATACAAAAGCTCGTGAAATGTTTGAAATTGGATCGAGTCGAGGCTACGCACCGTCTATGCTCAGGCTTGGGGATTTATACGCAAAAGGGTTAGGGGTTGAGCGAAATTACGATATCGCCCATGAATTTTTCAAACAGGCTTCCGATCGCGGAAATCTATGGGCGAAACGAACGGTGGCGGTGTTGGCTGCTAGGCGTAATCGGAATATCGCAACGCGATGTTGGTGGTGGATAAATATGGCGGTGGCATATCTGGAATTTAGGTGCTTGAATTGGCGTGAGCCGCACAGTGAAAGGCTGAAAAAATAAATAAATGAAGATCACATCTGGAGGGTGGCTTGGTATTCGAATTTATGCCGACGAATGGTATAAGCCTTTGATTCTGGGGGTGGTGCTGGTTGCGTTACTAATTTATGGATTCATCGCACTGTATAGAAACTCGGAACTGGGGTTGAAGGGCGCTGTGGTTCAACGTGGATACGCGACAGTCGAGCGTGTTTCCCTTGTGATGCCAAAGAGATCGAGCTTCGAAGGATTTATTCGTGTTTTGGATTTACGTATTAATGGTCGGGACGTTATTTTTTCGACAAAGGCGACCTTTTCTATAGGTGAGGTCGTTGGTGTCAATTATCGGGTAGGTGCGAGCGGAAGAATTTACGTGGATGATGTGTATTCGATCGAGAAGTAATAGCGGGATAGACCTGCGTTGATTGGTGGTTGAAGAAAAACAATGGATCGATTTTTAATCATCTGATTAATCTCGTGTGAGCATTGGTTCGTCATAAATAAAGAATTGGTATTTTCTTTTTTATGAAAAAGGATTGAGGATGGAAAACAGAAAAGTCGTTTATCTCGCTATGGCGGGGTTGTTTGTCCTTCTTGCCGGTTGCGCTGCCACGAAGCCGGACATCGATGCGTCGCATGCTGATGATTCGACTCTGAAGACGGCATTAAAGCAGGGAGTCGCCGAACCGTCGGTCGATTCGAGCGGGCTGGAAGTGAGTGCTGCCGTGAAGGCCGGGATGATCGAGGCGTTTGACAAACAGGCCGCGAAGAATGGTATTCCGGTGTCGCCGACGGGGATTCCGGTCAGGATCACTATCCAAGAGTACAGCACGCGCCCGAACCTCGCGCGTTTCATGCTCGGTGCTCTCGCAGGGCGAGATCACATCAAGGCACGGGTGGATGTGACGAATGCAAACTTCGAAGTCGAGGATGCGGCGCATTCGGCCGTGAATGGTATCGATGTCGTGGCGGAGGACGTAGGCATCGAGGCGGCCAACGGTGTCGCCGAGTTGGCCGGGCTGCCAATCGTGACCGAGCAGACCATCCGATCGTCACGTCTGAAATAGCGAGGTGGCGTTGTTGCATGAATCAGGTGTGGTGGGGTGACGTTGGCAATGCGGGACTCCGGAGCCGTGCGCAGGCAGTGCAGTGACGGGGAGATCCAGACGGGATGCCCGTTGTAGCACGATTGTTTGTTGTTGAAGTCGCATTGAAAGTGAATTAATAGCTAAGCATTCCTAATAGAAGGATCTAACAATGAAGCAACAATATCTTGGCTTGCTGGTGGCAGGGGTAATTTCGACGTTTGTCGTAGCCGGTTGCGGTGGTGGCGGCGACGGCTCATCGAGTGCAAACAGCGGCACGGCTGCCACTCCCGGTAGTGGAACGACCACTCCCGCGAGTTCGGCTAGCGCGCCGGCGATCGCATCGGCGCCCATCGTGCCTCAGCCCGCGAGCGCGCCGGTCGCCTCCTCGCAACCCGTGACCGTCGGTGAGGCGCTCCCCACTCTGAGTAATCCACAGGCGGGATCCACGGCTGCGACCGCCAGTGGTCCGATCGGTGTGTGGTCAGCCACCAATAGCCTTGGATATCAGACGGTTGCACTGATCGATCCTCATAACAACCTGAGCACACTTAATGCGATCGGCTCGTTCGTGGAGTCCGATGACTTCACCAGTTTGACGCTGAACGGAAACGCGTGGTCGATGAACACCGGGGTTACGTTCGACGACACGACCGGATTGACGGAGCCGATCAACTCGGGCTCAGGTACTTACGCCGCCGAGCAGACGTTCAGCGGATCCATCAACCGAAACGGAACGTCCTCGACTCTGAATTGGAACTACAACGCGGAAAACGCGCTTGCCGTGACTCAGGCGAGCGTGACAGGGACGTGGGCAACGTCTTCCGCGTCGTTCACGATCGGATCCGATGGCACCGTGAGCGGGACACTGAGCGGCTGCAACATGAGCGGAACCCTGATGCTTGCGACCCCGAACTCGAATCAGAACATGTACGACATGGTACTGACGGCATCGCCCTCGACCGGTTGCAAGCTGCCTGCCGGTACGCCGCTTTCCGGCAGTGCGGCCATCCTGTTTGTCCCCATCAGCGGAAGCAACGGTTTCCAGCGATCGATCATCTATGTGCTGCATTCCGCCAACTACGGTTATGTCGCTTACGGCCAGGTGATCACGCAATCGTGACCGACGGATGCGCACGCGATGTGTCGTGCGTCGCGTGACTGTAGTCAATCACCGATCGGGTTGTGACTACGTGTCTGGAGCCAATGTCCAGGACTCGATGAGGTGTCGACGATGACGGGAAGAACAGTGAGATCAGCAAGGCGGGACATTCAAATCGGGCGTGCGTTGGTCGACCTGATGTTGCTATGGGTCATCGACGCCGATGTCGCTTGGGGAGCCGGGATCATACCGGACGGAGGTACGGCGACCTCGGTGTCGGTGGCGGGTAGCGGCCACCAGACCATGGGTATTGCGCGAGCAGTCGGTGGCGTCTCAAACGACACGTATTCGTCGTTTAACGTATCAAATTGATGATCGATTCAAATATATAGGATGTCAAAATATATGAATTCGGAATCGGTGATGATGAAAGTCGGACGCCTGGTTTGCATGTTGGTGCCGGTCGCGTGCTTGTCGGCGTGTGCGATCGTAGCGCCGCCTTACTCGCCGGACGTTGACAACATCCAGACGCTGAAAAACGTGCCAACCGCGCACGCCCAACTGGGTACTTTCGAGTCAAAGCCCGGAGCAACCAATCGGTATCCAGTGCCGCTGCGCGCGAACATGTTGCGCTCTCCGGTAGGGGATTCATTCAGTGCGTACCTGGCCGATGCGATGAAACAGGAACTGACGTTGGCAGGATGGTTGTCGCCACAAAGCGGGATCGAAGTGAAAGCAACGTTGCTCGAGAACGATATCGACGTGGGCGTGGCGAACGGCGAAGCGCGGGTGTCGGCCAGGTTTGTGGTGACGCGAGATGGCGTCGTGCGGTACGACGAGATCAAGCGGACGCGAACTCAGTGGGAATCGTCGTTTGCCGCCTATGTAGCAGTGCCGAAGGCGCGTGAGGAGTATCCGCACGCGGTACAGAAGTTGTTGGGCGAACTGTATGCCGACCCTGCGTTCCAGCAGGCCATCCGGTAGCGATGCCAAGAACCACACGACCAAGAGGATAAGAACGAAATGACATTGATTCGCATGATTGCAGCAGTCGGGGTTGCGGCCGCGCTGTCGGGTTGCGCTCACGAAATCTCCTTGACTGGCGACACGAGCAAAATCCCTGCCTTGTCGTCCGCGCCATTGGAGCGGACGGTGGGATTGGTCATCACGGACGAGCAGGCCGGGAGTGAGGTTGTCACGCCGGGAGGAGGTGGGGACAAAGTCGCTTACCGCCCGTACCGAGACCTCGCATTGCCGTTGTATGTAGGCTTGGGACACGTTTTTCGTAACGTGACAAAGCTCAAGAGCGTACCGGACGCTGCGACGATTCAGGCCAATCACTTGGACTATGTCGTCACACCTACGATCCAGACGAGCTCATCGTCGCCCAGTCTGCTGACGTGGCCACCGACGGACTTTTCAGTAACGTTGACATGCACTGTGACGGACTCGACCGGCCAGACCGTGGCAAAGGAGGAAGTGACCGGTAAGGGTCATGCCGAGTTCAGCGAATTCAAGCACAACCATGGCTTGGCAGGACAGCTCGCGACAACCGATGCGATCAGCAAGTTACAGGCGGCGCTTGCGAACGCGCCCGAACTGCATCGGTAATTACCGATGTTGAGAAGCCGAATGTTGCGTGGTGGATCTGTGTCGGGCGAACCTGCCGCGCAATTCACGTTCGTCGCATTGGAAGGATCCACATGCACAAGATGCGATTCGCGAATTCCCGGCTTGTTGTGCTGTTGACGGTGGCGACGATACGGCTGTCTGGCTGCGGAATTTTCGGCTGCGGCGCGTCCGTCACGAATGGCGCCGCTGCTGGCGGTTGTGCAACGGGAGCTCGCTTCTGAAGCTGGTGTGACGACTGGAATGATCTGATCTCTATATGCGCCTAAAACGACTATCTCTTTGTCTACTTTTAGCTTTGCCGGCACTATCGGGCCCTGTTCGTGCCGCCGGCATTGTGGTTGACGGCGGCACCACGACTTCCGTTTCGACCGGCTTGAATGGCCACCAAACCGTCAACATCGCGCCGACAGTCGGCGGCGTCTCGAACAACACGTATTCATCGTTCAACGTCTCGAAAGCCGGCGCCGATCTGAACAACGTCGGCGTGAACGCGCGCACGATCGTCAATGAGGTGACGAGCACGAATCCGTCGCTGATCCAGGGCGCAATTAACGTGCTTGGGCCGCGCGCGAACGTGATCCTGGCCAATCCGAACGGCATCACGGTCGATGGCGGCAGCTTCGTGAATGCGGGCCATGTCGTACTGTCGACCGGCCAGGTCAGCTTCGACGACCTGACGCTCGCGCCCGGCATGATCCAGCGCAACGTCGTGTTGAACACGAATCAGGGGGCGATCACGATCGGCCCGGGCGGCCTGTCCGGCGATCTCGTCAATCTCGATCTGATCGCCAGGCAACTGAACGTCAACGGCCCCGTCACCAACAGTTTCACGAGTTCGACGAGCGGCATCCGCGCGATCGTCGGCAGCGGCACCGCTACCTACGACACGAGCTTCTCGCCGTCGGATAACGGCCACGACTGGCTGATCGGCGCCACGTCATCCGGTGCGACGAACAAGGGTATCGCGGTGGACATTACGGCGGCCGGTGGCCTCACCGCAGGCCGCGTACAGCTGATCGTCACCGACCAGGGCGCGGGCGTGCACAGCCTCGGCAAACTCTATGCGAGCGCGGGCGACGTCGTCGTGTCGAGCTCCGGCGATGTCACGGCGGCGGACGGCTCGATCACGGCTGCGCACGACGTGCAGTTGACGACGACCGGAGCGGTATCGCTGCAAGGTACTCAGGTGACCGCGGCGAACGACGTATCGATTGCCGCGAACGGCATCGCACTCACGGATGACGCGACGGGCCCATCTACCGTGACGGCTCAGGCAGGGGCGGTGAACCTGACGAGCACGGCGAACATTTCGAACACCGGCAGCGTGATCCAGGCCGGCGAGACGCCGCAAAGCGGTCCGACGATCGGCGGCAACGTAACGCTCGCGGCTGCGGGAAACATCACGAACGATTCCAGCGCGTCGAACCTCGGCATTGTGTTTGCCGCGAATGGCACCGCGTCGCTGAGCGCGCAGGGCAACATCATCAACGACAACGCGCGCATTCTGTCGAACCAGGGCGTCAAGTTGAGCGCACAGGGCGACGTGTCGAACCAGATCGACCATTCCGGCGGTGTCAACGGCGGCCAGCCAGCCGCGTATTCGGATACCGGCGGCAGCTTCCTGTTTTTCACGCACTCGACGAGCGGCGTGAACGTCGACTACGGGACGGTGAATCACCCTGACCAGCTCGCATATATCGCCGCGACGGCGGGCCCCGTGTCGATCTCGGGTCGCAACGTGTCGAACACGGGCGGCATCATTCAAGCCAACGCCGGCGACATCACGATTACGGCGCAGAACGCGTTTACGAATGCCGCGGTGTTCTCGGGCCAGGCGAGCTACGTGCAAAGCTGCTGGATCTTCTGCCATGCGAGCGCATCGAGCACGGTCACGCCGTATGGCGGAACGATTCAGTCGGGCGGCAACATCGCCATTCAGGCTGGCAAGTCGGCGAGCGACATCGGTGGCACCGTCTACGCGACGGGCAACCTGAACGTTGCCGCACCGATCACCTATGCGACCGGCGTGACCGGTTACTCGGCGATCAACCAGGATCATGGCTTCAAGGCTTTCTTCGGCAGCACATGGGCGGAGCTGATCGCGTTCGACGTCGGCGGTGGTTTTACGGCCGACGGGCTCGTTCGCCTGACCGGCGACGCGGTGATCGATGGCGGCTATCTGTCGGGTGGCAAGGGCGTGTCGGTCGCAGGGACGACGACCACCCTTCGCGCGCCGTCGCGCACGCCGGTCGAGATTGGCCAGCATCTGGGCCTCACGACCTACTGGTGGCGCTGACATGAAATGGTCCATCCTGAGCATCCTGTTGCTGACCGCGTTCGCGCTCGGTTGTGCGCTCGTGTTCGTGCGGGTGACAGCGCCGCCGCCATGCTTTGAAACGCTCATCAGGGGGCACTCGATGCCCCGCGCCTGCGAGGAATGACGATGCGCGTCTCGCTCAAGATTTGGCTGGGTGCGATTCCCGCCGTCGCAATGTTGCAGGCACCGGCGTTCGCGCAAACCGCGCCGCTCTCCGCAGCGCGCCCGATCCAGGACCCGGCCCAGCAACTGATCGACCAGCAGCGCGAGCAGGCTCGCCAGCGGCAACTCCAACAGCCTCCTGCATCGATCACGATCGCGCCGACCCCGGAAACGACCCTCGATATTCCACCCGGTACGCCGGTCGAGGCGATCGTCGAGCCCGGTCCGACGTTCCCGGTCAAACACATCGACCTTCGCACGCCGGGCGGCCAGCCGTTCGTACCGCCGGGCGGGGTGCCACGCGCCAGGCTGGAGGAGACGATTGCGTCGTTCACGGGCCACGATCTGGGTTCGCACCGGATCAACGTGCTGCTCAAGCGCCTGACCGATGTCTTCGTCGGCGCGGGCTTCGTGACGACGCGCGCGCTGCTCGGCCCTCAAAACCTGGCGACGGGTACGCTGACGGTGACGATCCAGCTTGGCCGGATCGCCGATTTCGTGGTCAACGGCAAGCAGGTTCATCGGCTGAAGGCGGGGGAATCATCCGCCGGCGGCGGCTGGCTGACCGACGTCGGCTACGAGAATGCGTTTCCGGTCTCACCCGGTGATCCACTGCGACTGTCCGACATCGACCAGGGCGTCGCCCAGATCAACCGCCTGCGGCGCAATCAGGCACAGGTGCAGATCCTGCCTGGCCAGAGCGCCGGCGACTCGATCGTCGAGATCGACAACAAGCCGGGCGATCGTCTCTACGCCACGCTCGGCGTCGACAACTACGGGAGCTCGGCGACGGGGGTGACGCGCTACCGCGCAGGCATCGAAGCGGACAACCTGATCGGCTTGCAGGAATCGTTGAGCGTGAACTACATCGACAGTCAGGACAGCAACGCGCTGGTCGGCTCGATCGCAGTGCCGTTCGGCCGCCACACGTTCAGCTACACGGTGTCGGATTCGGAGTACCAGCAGGTGGTCGGCACCACGGCACTGCTTTACGGCCGCACGTTGTCGCACATTTTCGGGTGGAACTATACGCTTGACCGCACGCTCGCGGACGTCGTAAACCTCGATACGACGCTGTCCTGGCGGCGCACCGACCGCGTCGTGAACGGTATCGACCTCGACCCGCAGCGTCTTGCGGTGCTGCGCGCGGGCGTGAACTGGCTGCACAAGTTCGCGCTGAACGACGCGGCCGGCAACGTGACGCTCGACGCGGGCGTGTCGCAGGGACTGCCCTGGCTCGAGGCGGACCACGATGCACCCGATATCGATGAAACGGATGCGCATAGCCAGTTCACGAAGCTCGATGCGACTGCGACCTACGCACTGCCGTTGCCGAAGCTCGGCGCAGTGCAGGTCGCATATCGCGGCGCACTGGGCGGGCAGTGGACGAATGTGGCGCTCTACGGTTCGGAGCAGCTCTATCTGGGCGGGATGGATACGGTGCGCGGCTTCCGGTCCGGCGAGATCGCCGGCGACCGCGGGATCTATGCGCGCAACGAGCTCGCATGGGTGAACGTGCCGGCCTGGCATGACGCGCGCGTCGAGCCGTATGTGTTTCTTGATGCGGGCAAGGCGAACCTGATCGCAGTGTCGGGTTTCCCGACGCTGGCCGGCGTCGGCGCAGGACTGCGCGCGCAATGGCAGTGGCATGGCAAGCAGCTATCTGGCGAACTGTTGGCCGGGCGCCAGCTATGCCGGCCGGCATCGCTGGGCTCGAAGGCGACGCTGGTGCTCGGCACTGCGAACCTGGCGTTTTAAAGGGCAACGATCATCGTGCCGTCCCGTGTTGTCCTCGGAGGGACGGTTTGGGTGGCGGAGAGCGCTCCGCCGCCCCTTTTATTCAGCAGGAAGACGAAACATGAAACAGACGCTCAATCGAATCCTGATTGCGACCACGATCGCCTGGCAACTGACGGGGCCGGTGCACGCGCAAACGACCGCCGCGCCGGCGACCACGACGGTCGCGACCGTCAACGGGACGCCGATTACCGACGCCGAAGTCAGCGCGGTGCTGCAGGCTTCGAAGCAACCGGATAGTCCTCCGATCCGGCAGGCGATCAAGAATCAGTTGATCGCGCGCGTGCTGATCCAGCAGGCAGCCGAGAAGGCCGACTACGGGAGCAAGCCCGAGGTTCTGGCCGCGATGCAGGCGGCGAAGGCCAATGCGGAGACGCAGCTGTTCCTGCGCGACAACGTGAAGCCGGCACCGGTCACGGATGCGGACGTCAAGGCGCGCTACGACGAAATCGTCGCATCGCTCGGCAAGGATGAATACAAGCCGCGTCTGATCGTGGTCAGGGATTCGGCGACGGCCGCCACCGTGCTCAGCGAACTGAAGGCAGGAAAGTCGTTCGACGGACTTGCAGGCCAGTACAGCATCGCTCCCAGTCGCGACGCCGGCGGCGAGCTGCCGTGGGTGAGCTACAAGAGCCCGGCTACTGAGGGAAAAACATCCGGCTTGCCGGTTGCGATCGCACAGGCGCTTGAAAAGCTGCCCGTCGGCGCGGTGACTGCCGAGTCGATCCCGGTCGACGGCGCACGGGCGATCGTGAAACTCGATGCGAAGCGGCCGACGCAGGTGCCGTCGTTCAACCAGGCTCAGGCGACGATCCGCCAGCAGCTCCAGGCGCTCGCGCTGGAAAAGGCGAGCGCGGAGTTCATCGGCGGCCTGCTCAAGAATGCGAAGATTCAGCAGTAGGGTGACACGGTCGCATCGCGTGTAACGCCGTACTTGCTGTCGTTGGAGACGATTTCCGACCGACCTTGCCGCGAGATTGTCGGACATTGAAATCCCGGGGGAATGGCAAGGTGAACGCTCCCGAACGTCTGACCGGCCTGAGACGCCAATTGGGCGGAGGCTGTCATCGATTTTTTTTCGATTTGCGATCGCTGTTTCTGGCTGATTGCCATCACGCGTCAAGCACCGCCAGATCCCGCGGCAGCCCACGCTTGAACATCGCCAGAATCTGCCGCGCCGCCTTCGGCGGCAGCGTGATCGCATGCCGCACGGCCGCCGCGATCTGGATCATCATCAGCTCGGCGAATGTGCTGCGTTGCGCGCGGGTCGTGTCGGGCGCCACCTCTCCCAGCGCATCCGCGAACAGACCGGCCAGGAACGCGCCGTCCGCCCGGTCGAGGTCCTGCAGCGCGCGGTCGGCCTGCGTCGCGCGCCAGATGTCGCGCATCAGCGGCTCGTCGACGAACATCCGGTAGTAGCTGTCCGTGATGCGGGCGAGCGTCGCGTGCAGGTCGTCGATCGTCCTCATTGCGGCGAGGTCGCGCCGCACGCAGTCGTGCCCGACTGCGTTGTAGCGCTCCGCGAGCGTGCCGATCACGGCCGCCTTGTCCGGAAAGTACTGATACAGCGAACCGAACGAGATGCCCGTGCGCTCGACGATGTCGCTCATCCGGAACGCGTCGCAGCCCTTCTCGATCATCACTTCCGACGCACACGCGAGGATCCGCTCGAACCGCTCGCGGCTGCGCTGCTGTGTCGGCACCAGCCGCGCGCGCGCCGGCGCGTCCGCTGCCGCCGCGTCGGGCTCGTCGTTCTGCCCCGATTTTTGTCGGCCCATGCCGCCTCCGGAAAAACTTGACGTTGATAATGCGAGAGTCTATCGTGTTTTTGAAACGCGAGACATTCTCGCATTTTAACCAAAGGAGACGCACATGTCGGCACTTCCCATCCTCATCGTCGGCGGTTCGGGCAAGACGGGCGCCCGCGTCGATGCCCGGTTGCGCGCACGCGGCCTCGCGACGCGGCCCGTGTCGCGCACGTCGGCCATCCGCTTCGACTGGACGGCGCCGGAAACCTGGCCCGCCGCGCTCGACGGCGTGTCGGCCGCCTATGTGACCTACCAGCCCGACCTGGCCGTCGACGGCGCGGTGGAGGCGATTGCCGGGTTCGCGCGGTTGGCACGTGAAAGCGGCGTCGAGCGCGTGGTGCTGCTGTCCGGACGCGGCGAGCCGGGCGCGCAGGCGGCCGAGGCCGCGCTGCAGGTGTCGGGCGTGGGCTGGGGCGTCGTGCGCGCCAGCTGGTTCAACCAGAACTTCTCCGAGGGCTATCTGCTCGACAGCGTGCTGGCCGGCGAAGTCGCGCTGCCGGCCGGCGCGGTGCGGGAGCCGTTCGTCGATGCGGACGACATCGCGGAGGTGGCCGTAGCCGCGCTTACCGACGCGCGATTCGCAGGCCGCGTGATCGAGGTCACGGGCCCGCGCGCGCTGACGTTCGCCGAAGCGGTCGCCGAAATCGCGCGGGCCGCCGGCCGGCCGGTCGCCTATCGCGAGATTCCGCACGATGCGTTCGTCGCGGGGTTGCGCGAAGTCGGCGTGCCGGAGCCGGTCGTCGCGCTGCTCGACGACCTGTTCGACGTGGTGCTCGACGGCCGCAACAGCGCGGTGGCGCACGGCATCGAGGACACGCTCGGGCGACCGGCGCGCGATTTCGCCGACTATGCGCGAGCGACGGCCGCGACCGGCGTGTGGAGCGCCTGACCATGATCGCGCTCGTGACTTCCGCATTGCTGTGGGGTTCGGCCATCGGCTGCGGGCTGATGGCCGGCGTGTACTTCGCGTTCTCGACGTTCGTGATGACGTCGCTCGGACGGATCGCGCCTCAGGCCGGCGCGGCCGCGATGAACGCGATCAACGTCGACATCGTGCGCTCGCCGTTCATGCCGCTGTTTCTCGGCACGACGCTGATGGCGCTCGCGCTCGTCGTGATCGCGTTGTTCAATCGCGACCGGCCGGGCGCGATGGCCGCGGTCGCGGGCGGCGTGCTGTACGTGTTCGGCATGTTCGCGGTGACGATGGCCGTCAACGTGCCGCTCAACGATGCGCTCGCCGCGGCCGATCCGGCCACGACGCAGGGCGCGGCGCTGTGGACGCGCTACGTGCACGACTGGACGATGTGGAATCACGTGCGTACGGTGGCATCGGCGGCCGCGTGCGCGTGCTTCATCGCGGGGCTCGCGGCGCGGTAGCGCCGCCGCTACGCATAGAACGCCGACGGCGACACCCCGAAATGCCGCTTGAACATCGCGGAGAACGCGCTCTGGCTGCTGTAGCCGTGATCCATCGCGACGGTCAGCACCTTTTCGCCGTGCGCAAGGCGCTTGAGCGCGAGCAGCAGCCGCGCCTGTTCGCGCCAGCGGCGGAAGCTGAGCCCCGTCTCGCGCCGGAACGCGCGATGCAGCGTGCGGACCGACAGGCCGAGCTGGTCGGCCCATGCGGCGACCGTGCGCAGGTCGTCGGGCGTCGCGACGAGCGTGTCGCAGATCGTCCGCAGGCGTGCGTCGTGCGGCCACGGCAGGTACAGCGGCAGCAACGGCGCGACCGTCACTTCGGCGAGCAGCAGGTGCATCAGGTGATCGTGGCGCGAGCCGGGCGCATAGTCGAGCGGCACGTCGACCGCGGCGAGGATCAGCTCGCGCAGCAGCGGATGCACTTCCACGACGCAACTGCGCGCGGGCAGGTGCTCGACCGCGCCCGGCTCGACGAACACGGTGCGCATCTGCACGTCGCCGCTCATCTGCACGGTATGGGCGAGGCCGGCTTCGAGCCACACGCCGCGCGTGGGCGGCACGACCCACGACGCGCCTTCGGACTGCACGTGCATCACGCCCTCGATCGCATAGAGGAGCTGCGCGCGGCGATGGCTGTGCGTCGGAATCGATGTGCCGTGCGTATACGCCGCCGCCATCGCCGACACGGGCATCGGCGTCGATTCGTAGCGCAGGTGCGCGAAGGGCTGGGTGGACACGAATGTCCGATTGGCGACAAGTCCTGACATTTTGGCGTGAGACAGGCAGTTGAGCGGACGGGCACGATGGCGTTCCGATTCACGCCAGATCCCCCTGTCAGGATATTAATCCGTCAAACGCGATGAACAAGTCTCCTTTTCTGTTTCCTTTCTGCGCGATCGCGCTGTGGGCCGGCAACGTCGTGGTGTCGAAGCTGTCTGCATCGACGATCGATCCGTCGGCCATCACCTTCTACCGGCTGCTGCTCGCCGTTGCGCTAATGAGCGTCTTCACGCTGGCCCCCGCGTGGCGCAATCGCGCGGTGCTCGTCGCGCACCTGCCGAAGCTCGCGGTGCTCGGCTTTCTCGCGATGGCGCTGTTCCAGTGCCTGTCCTACGAGGCCGCGAAGACGACCAGCGCAACCAACATGGCGATCATCACCGCGCTCGTGCCGCTGATGACGATGGTGCTCAGCTCGCTGCTGCTCGGCGATCCGCCGGGCGCGGGCATGATCGGCGGCGGGGTGCTGTCGCTCGCGGGGGTCGTCTACCTGATCGCCGAAGGGCACCCGATGACCATCGCCGCGCGCGGCGTGCACGCGGGCGACCTGCTGATGCTGGCCGCGTCGGCCGCGTACGCGCTTTACGGCGTGCTGCTCAAGCGCTGGCGCATTGGCGCATTGCCGGCATGGCAGTCGACCTACGTGCAGGCACTGGCCGCGCTCGTGTTCATGGTGCCGATGCTGCTGCGGTTGCCCGCGCAGGCCGCATGGCCGACCCGCGCGAGCGTGCCGCTGATCCTGTACGCCGGCGTGCTGGCGTCGGTGGTGCTGCCGTATCTGTGGATGCAGGGCGTGCGGCTGCTCGGCCCGAGCCGCTGCGCGATGTTCATGAACCTGTTGCCCGTGATGACAGCAGGCGGCGCGATCGTGCTGCTCGGCGAATCGCTGCGGCTGTATCACCTGATCGGCGGTGGCGTCGCGCTCGTCGGCGTGGCGATCGCGCAGCGCTTCCCGTTCCAGGCAGGTGCGTCGCAGGGAGTCCGCCAATGAGCGCTGGTTTCGACGTGCAGGACCTGATTGCCGCGCTGCCGGACGGACGTGCGCCGGCTGCGGACCCGTCGCTGTCGCGCCAGCTCGAACGGATCGCGACCGCGCTCGAAGCGATGGCGGGCACTGGTCGGCAGGCGGCCGTCGATTTCGATGCGGCCGTCGCGTTTCGCTGGCGCGGGTTCGGCGGAGGCCATCGAACGGCGCCGCTCGAGCCGATCGCGACGCCCGCGCTCGTCGCGTTCGACGCGCTGCGCAACGTCGGCCGGCAGGCGGCGATCGTCGAACGGAACACGCGGCAGTTCGTGCGCGGGTGTGCGGCCAATCACGTGTTGCTGACCGGCGCGCGCGGCACCGGCAAGTCGTCGATCGTGAAGGCGTGCCTGCATGCGTTCGCGGCGCACGGCTTGCGGCTGATCGAGGTCAGCAAGGAAGGGCTGAACGATCTGCCGGCGATCGTCGAGCTGGTGCGCACGCGGCCCGAGCGCTACCTCGTGTTCTGCGACGACCTGTCGTTCGAGGCCGGCGAGACGGGCTACAAGGGGCTCAAGACGGTGCTCGACGGCTCGGTCGCGAGCGACCTGTCGAACGTGCTGGTGTACGCGACGTCCAATCGTCGCCACCTGATGCCCGAGCAGGCGAGCGACAACGCGAACGTCACGCGTGCGGAGAACGGCGAGCTGCACCCGGGCGACGCGGTCGAGGAGCGGATCTCGCTGTCCGAGCGCTTCGGGATCTGGGTCACGTTCTACGGCTTCACGCAGGACGAGTACCTGGCCGTCGTCGAGACCCGTCTCGGTGCGGCCGGTTTCGATGCCGACCAGATCCGCGCGGCGCGCGAACCGGCGCTGCAGTGGGCGCTCGAACGCGGTGCGCGCTCCGGCCGCATCGCGGTGCAGTTCGCGCGCGATTACGCGGGGCGGCTCGAGGACGAAAGCAGCGGCGATGAAGGTGCGCCGATGCGACGGACCGGTTGAGCGGGCCGCGGCGTCACGCACGACGCTGCCCGTCGGCCTGATCTGGCGGGGCCGGTCACAGATCGCCGGCGACCCGTGCGACGAATGCGGCGATGGTCTGGTCGTTGCGGGCGACAAAGATCCACTGGCCGACGGGTGTCGCGACGATCAGCCCCGCGTCGCGCAGCAGTGCGACGTGCGCCGAGACGGTCGATTGCGACAGCCCGCTGCGCGCCACGATCGACGAAAGCGGTGCGCCGTGGCATGAGTGGAGCCGCGCGGCGCCGGCGAACGTGTCCGGCGACTTCAGCCAGCGCAGCACGTCGCGTCGAAACGGATGGGCAAGCGCCTTGTGGATGCGGTCGAGATCGCTCATCGCGCACGGCGGATCACCGCCGCCCCATCCAGCGGTGCACGAGCGCGGCGGCGAGCCCGGCCGCGATGCCGAACGCGACCACGCCATGCCAGCCGAAGCGGGCCATCAACGCGCCGCTGATCGCCGCACCGAGCGCGCCGCCGATGAAGGTCGCGGTCATGTAGAGGCTGTTGATGCGGCCCTGCGCTTGCGGATCGGCGGCGAATGCGCGCGTTTGGTTCGCGACCAGGCCGGCCTGCACGCCGATGTCGAGCACCACCACGCCGATCACGAGCAGCGCGAGCGAGCTGCCGGCGCCGGCCAGGATCAGGTAGGACACCGTCACGATCGCGATGGCCAGCGCGATCACGCGCCGCGTGCCGATCCGGTCCGACGCGCGCCCGCCGATCGTGGCGGCCAGCGCGCCCGCCGCACCGATGAGGCCGAAGCCGCCGGCCCACGCGCTGCCGAGGTGCCAGGGCCCGTCGGCGAGCAGCGCCGCGAGATTGACCCAGAACGCATTGAAGGCGGCCCACAGCAGCGCCTGCACGAGCATTGATTCGCGGATCGGCCGATGCGCGCGCGCCAGCGTCCAGAGCGAAGCGAGCAGCCGGCCATAGGGCAGCGTGGTGCCCGGCACGCCGCGCGGCAGCAGCCATGCGGCCGCGATCCCCACCGGCACCATCGCGGCGGCTTCGACGCCGTACACCGCGCGCCAGCCGGCGTGCGCGGCGATCACGCCGCTGACCGCGCGGCCGAGCAGGATGCCGACCATGATGCCGGTGACCACCGTGCCGACGTTGCGTCCGCGTTCATGCGGCGCCGACATCACGGCCGCGAACGGCACCAGTTGCTGCGGTACGCAGCTGACCACGCCGAGCGCGAATGCCGAGCCGACCAGCGTCCAGACATCGGGCGCGAGCATGGACGCTACCGCGAACGCGAAGGCCAGCGCGATCTGGCCCAGTACCAGCGTGCGCCGATCATAGCGGTCGCCGAGCGGCAGCAGCAGCGCGAGCCCGGTTGCGAACCCGAGCAGCGCGGCGCCGGCCACGAGGTCGGCCGTCGCCGGCGCCGCATGCAGGTCCTGCGCGATCAGCGGAAGGATCGGCTGGGTGCAGTAGATATTGGTGACCACCGCGCCGGCGATGGCAGCCATCGCGACGATCTTGCCGCGCGATGCGTCGGCATGCGGCACGGCAGCGGGCGGCATGCCGGCGGCGAGGGGCAATTCGTTCATGGCGGGTTCCTTTCATGGTCGGGTCGTCGCGGGCAGCGGAGGCCGCCGGCGGGTACGTGAAAGGAGCGTACTGCCTTGCACTGGAAAAGATAATCCAACAAAATCTGGAATCATCTTTCCAGAATTCGAGAGGCAACATGAACCGTCTCGAGTCGATGTCGCTCTTGGTGGCGGTGATCGATGCCGGCAGCATGTCCGCCGCCGCGCGCCAGCTCGGCATTCCGCTGGCGACGGTCAGCCGCAAGATTTCGGATCTCGAGGCTTATCTGAACACGCGGCTGCTGCACCGCACGACCCGGCAACTGTCGTTGACCGAGGCGGGCGAATCCTATGTTGCCGGTTGCCGGCGCATTCTCGACGACATCGCCGAAACCGAGCGTGCCGCCACCGGCGAATACGCGGCGCCGCGCGGCGAGCTGATCGTCACCGCGCCGATCGTGTTCGGGCGCCTGCATGTCGTGCCGGTGGTGGCCGCGTTCCTCGCCCGCTATCCCGAGATCGACGTGCGGCTGGTGCTGACGGACCGCGTCACGCATCTGATGGAAGAGCAGATCGACGTCGCGCTGCGGATCGGCGAGCTGCCCGACAGCAGCTTCATGGCGACGCGCGTCGGCAGCGTGCGTCGCGTGATCTGCGCGAGCCCTGCCTATCTCGCCGCACACGGTGCGCCCGTCGAGCCTGCCGATCTGGCGCAGCATCAGTGCATCACGTTCGAGGTGCTGGCTTCGCGGCGCGCGTGGGTATTCGACGGCGAGAAGGGCGAGCTGGCGGTGCCCGTCCGGTCGCGCTTCGCCGTGAATACGGCCGAGGCGGCCATCGATGCCGCCGTGCTCGGCGTGGGGCTGATCCGCGTGCTGTCGTACCAGGTGGCGCCGGCCCTGCGCGCTCGCGCGCTCGACGTGGTGCTCGACGCGTTCGAATCGCGGCCGCTGCCCGTCAGCCTGGTGCACAAGGGACAGGCGCCGATGCCGCTGAAGCTGCGCGCGTTCCTCGATTTCGTCGCGCCGCGGCTGCGCGAACGGCTCGCGGAGCTGATGGCGGAGTCGGGGGCGCGCACTGGCCGGGAATGAACGTGCGCCAGCTGCGAAGTAGAGGGTGTTTCTCGACGCGGGAAGCGTGGCGGAAGGTTTGCACTTAATGATGCAACATTTGCACGCAGTGTCGAAAGAAGGCGATCGAAATGCTTAAACTTGCGTTGATGGGGCCTACCTAGGGTCGCCGATAGTTCAGGAGGCGATCTTGAGGAGGAGTCAGGCAGACAATCGGACGCATCGCGTGGTCCGCGCATCGCATTGCCCGGTCACGCGGAAGCTTGCCGGGCTCGCTACGGCCATGATGTTCCCGGCACTGGCCTCGGCGGTCAGCGCAGGTGTAGGAGGCTACACCGCGTTGCCTGCTGGCTGAAATGATTCGTTCACGATGGTCATGGCATTTTTGCCAGCGCCAGGACTGCCTTGACAGTGTCGTCTTCCAGCCCCTTGAGATCTGACGGAAATCGGTTTCGTTGAGGAATGAATACGACGAGCCCCTCGATTTGCGCAGTAATCAACGCCGATCTTCGCGCAAGCGCAGCGGGCGATAGCGTAGAGTTGATCGCTGCCACGAACTCGCCAATCATCAAGCGCTGAGATGTATAAGCTTCTTCGATGGTTTTGCGTGCAAACTCCTGGGACTGGGCCAGTGCAAAGAGATTGACGAACAATCCCTGCGTCTTCGATTGCTTGCTGTCTTCGATCAACAGTCGCACCAACTTCTCGAGTCGCGCTTCCGCCGTCAGTGTGGTGTCGGCTCGAAGATCGTTGTAAGTATTTGAATACTCGGTGAGCGTGATGTTGATGATCGTTGCTAAAAGGTTCTCGCGGGAAGGGAAGTAGTGCTGCAGATTGGATAGCGACAATCCTGTTTTCGTCGCGACCTTTCTCATGCTCAGTTCGCCATACCCGTCAGTAACGAAAATCTCGATTGCATTCGTCAGGATCCGGCTGACCGTCTGGCGTCCACGCTCGGTCAGCGGGCGAGGGCCGTCCGCGAAATGCAGTGATGCCAATGTATCGGTCCGCCGATCGGCGTGATCATTGTCACCGGCGTGGTCATTCAGGTCACGGCTCATCGTTTTCGACGGCATTGAATTTCTTCCGGGGTGCTGGCAGGGGGCGCCGCCCTTGCGCTTGCGGAACGCCATTATGGGTCGTCCAACCAATCGCGTGCAAGCTACCCGCGACTACCGCGTTCATGCAGGGCGGGGGCGTTTCGCGGTCGGGTGACCGGAGTTTTTTGCAAAATTCACCCAACCGTGAAAGAGGCAGTTGGTACTAGTACCACATCTACCGTGGTGTCGACGCAGCGCACGCACGCGCTTACCTGATTGATTTGTAATGAATATGAAGGGTGAGCTCGGGTCGAAGTCGCGCGTTCTACGCGGCCGAACGGTCCGAATCCAGGGTGACGATCAGACATGCACACGGTGAGGTGCGGGCATTCCGTTTCATTGTCGCCATTGCGCCGGTACTCACCGCACGCATCGAGTACCGGCAGCGCATACGCAGCGCCGTTCCCGCATGCCGACGGGCTCCATGAGCAAAGCGCTGGTTGCCTATGAGCGGCTTTTCTGACGACAACGGGGATGGCCCGGCGAAGCGATCAGCGACGCCGTATCGTTCGGGCCGGACGCTACGCCGCGCGGGAATAGGCGCGGATTTCTCGTCGGCTTCTTCGTCGGAGGCGCTGACCGAGAAAAAGCGCAGGCCACCAGCGACGAGCGGCGGCGGGCGGTTGTACGGTCGCTTCAACGCTTTTTCGGTCCGTCAGCCGCGTCGCCTGGCGGCTATCTCGACAAAGGCTGGATTTCCGACCCCTGGAGCCAGGGGGCGTGGGCATTCCGACGCCTGGAATGCTCGTGGCGCAGGGCCGGCGTTGCGCGAACCTCGCGCCGGATTCACTGGGCAGGTGTGGAGAGTGCGACAGGCTGGACGGGCCACATGAATGACGCCATCGCATCCGGCGGGCGTGCCGTAGCGAAGGTCATCGCCAGTGGTACTTGCACGCCGCAACGATAGAGACGGGGCTGCAGTGCAACGATGCTTTTCGCCTGCCTGTCACCAGGGTCGACCCGGCACTCCGGGAAGGACGACTTCGTCGGTTTGTCATCGGCATTCAAAAACAGGTCAATATACCTAATTATGTGAAGAATGAAGCACGTTTCAGGGTGATTGAGGAGCATTCAATCCGATCGTTTTACGGTTGCGCAGGAGCGTGACTTGGCGAAAATGCCGCTTTCATTTTGTTATTTTTGATAAATTTCTCTTAGATATTGTTAAAAATCGAGGTTTTGACAATTCATTTCAGCGCGAGCCGCTAACAAGGGTTGCTCTTCGCCATCTCGCTATGTATAAAGCCGACTAGGTCTTGTGACTAGTTTGTGTGGGGTGGAGATCGAGCGTATCGATGGAGTCGCGTTGCGACGACATGCACGGATACGACGACCGCCAGCGGCCGGTGAGTGTCGAATTCGACGCCGCGCATGAACGCCGGCGGCACATGCGCATCACGATGTACTCGTAGTCGACGGTAGCTTTGCCGATGCGACAACCACTCGTCGTGGCAGGTCGATCGACTTGAGAAGTCGTATTGGCGAACTGATCTTGACGCCAGCACCAGGGGCTCCGATCTCGCATCGGATTCGTCCCACTGCTTTTCTGGTCATGAGAAAGGTGAGGCGCACGCCTGCCTGCTCACATGATGCGGCACTGATCGATCTTCGGAATCACCGCCGATCGACAACGAACGTGTTCAACGGTACCGCAGAAAGGACGACCGCAGCCGAACGAAAATCGGCGAGCGCGAAAGGTCGTTTCGGAGGGCGACTGCTGCGTGGTTGACGTGGCAGCCGGCAGGAATGGATTCATTTTTCGCTGTCGTATTGATCAAGTATTAAGGACTATTAATTTATTTTTTGATGCATTCCCGGCGGAGTGTCTGCAGGAGCCAGTGTGAACAAGATTTTCAAGGTAATTTGGTGCAAGGCTGTTGGCGCATTTGTAGTCACGTCTGAATTGGCGCGGTCGAAGCGAAGTGGGGCAAGGTCGTGTACGGTTTCGGGCGGCCCGGCATCGGCCGGATCGCAACGACCAACAGCCTTCGCCGCAGCCGTCGCCGCATTGTTTCTCTCTCTCTCCGGTGTGACAAATGTAATGGCCGGCATCGTTGACGGTGGCGGTGACACGGCGGGATCCAGCTATTTGGGCACATCGGGCTCGATGACCGGTGGCGTGGCCAACAGCTACATCGGCGCGGCGGCACAGGGTGTTGCCCTGACCGGCGACGATGACTGTCTGAGCCTGACCGCCACGCGCAATACGCTGAATGCCGCAAATACGGCGTGGTTGCTGGGGACAACGTCTCAAGCGACTGACCCGGGTGCGCTGTACCCGTCGGGAACCGATAACGGGACGGCGATTGCATACGCTGGGAATGGCAATTTTTCCGGCGGCGGCACGAGCGCCACGGGATCGCAGGCGACCCTCGCATGGGGTTTCAATTCATTTGTTGGCGGGTGCGGCAACAAGGCGCTCGGCATGGGCTCGACCGCGATTGGGATGAGCAATCTGGCGAGCCTGGCGGGCTCGACGGCGCTCGGTATCGCGAACACGGCTTCCGGCGCCGGAGCAACCGCGCTCGGCCTGTACAACACGGCGTCGGGCACGGGCAGTACCGCGATGGGCATTGGATCGCAGGCGACCGGAAACGGGGCCGTCGCAATGGGTTTCGGCGGAAACGGCAATGCGGCCAGCGCGACGCTCGCCAGTGGCGCCAATGCCATTGCGATCGGCGGCGATACGACGATGGGCGCGCAAGCGACGGGATCGGATTCCATCGCGCTTGGCAGTGAGGCTGCAGCGAACAACACCAGCACCATCGCGATCGGCAAGACGGCAACGGCGTCGCTGGCGAACAGCGTGGCGCTTGGGTCCGGTTCGACCGCAAGCGCGACCGACTCGACGACGAACTGGACCACGGCGGGCGCCGTGGTCAGCGGCCAGACATTCTCGGTCAATCAGGCGCCGACGAACGGTGTCGTGGCGATCGGCAATCGGCAGATTCTGGGTGTCGCAGACGGGAACGTGTCGGCGACGTCGACGGATGCCGTCAACGGAAGCCAGCTTTATCAGGTGGCACAGGCGATCTCGAGTGCCGGCGCTCATTATTACAGCGTCAACACCAACGGTACGCAGCAGGGCAACTACACCAACAACGGAGCGACCGGACTCAATTCGCTTGCGCTCGGCCCCAATGCTTTGGCCGGTGGGACGGGCACTATCGCGATCGGGAGTTCGGCAAATAATGGCGGTGCCGCCAGTACCGCCTGGAATATCGCGATCGGTACGAGCGCACAGAACGGCAGCATCACCGGTGGCGATGGTGTGACGGGCGGCCAGATTGCGATCGGCGGCGGCGCGACGACGTCCGTGGACGGCTCGATTGCGATCGGCATGAATGCCCAGGCGACGACGAACAATTACAACGTCGCACTCGGCTATAACGCGACGTCGTCGGGAAACAGTGCGTTGGCGATGGGTCGACTGGCCCAGTCGACTGGAGATTTCTCTGTCGCGCTTGGGCCGTGGGCAGTTGCGTCAAGCTCATATGCGGTGACCATTGGGATGGACGCGAATGCGACTGCCCAAAACGCGGTGGCGCTCGGGAATTCCGCTATTTCGAATAGCCAGGGTGCGGTAGCGATCGGGAAATCGGCGACTGCGACCGGGGGGCAGGCGGTATCGATCGGTGTCAACAACACCGCAAGCGGCAACGGAGCGGTGGCGATCGGCGATCCGAGCGTTGCGTCGGGCACGGGCGCAGTGGCGACAGGTGCGAACAACACGGCAACCGGCACCGGTGCGGTGGCGGTCGGCAGCGGTAACTCGGCCAGCGGAACGGGCTCGGTTGCGTTGGGTAGCGCCAGTACCGCGATCAATAGCTCGGTGGCCGTCGGCTCGGGCGCGAGCGCGACGGGTGTGAACGGATCGGTTGCGATCGGGAACTCGGCAACCGCCACTGGCGAAGGGGCAATCGCGCTTGGCAACTCCGGGTCGTTCGCGGCAACGGCGATTGCGTCGGGCTCGGATGCACTGGCGCTGGGGAATGGATCGACCGCAAGCGGTAGTTCGGGGTCGGTGGCGCTTGGTGCATCCAGTACGGCGAACAACGTTAACAGTGCGGCGATTGGCGCGGGGGCGAGAGCTCTCGGGAACGGTGCGACTGCGCTTGGCAACAATGCGACTGCCGCTTATAACAATAGCGTCGCAATCGGTAACGGTAGCGTGGCGAGCGCCGCACCGACAGGGACGGGTTATTTGACCGGCACCGCTGCGCCGAACTCGGCTGTTTCGGTCGGCAGCACGACTGCGTTGCGCCGGATTAGCAATGTCGCGGATGGCTCGGCCCCGCAGGACGCTGTCACGGTTGCACAGCTCAGCACCGGAATGAGTACGACGGCGAGTGCAATTGGTAGCCTGTCGACCTCGACTTCGACGGGCCTGTCGTCGGCGAATAGCTCGATCAGTTCGCTGTCCACGTCGACGTCGACCGGTATCAACTCGCTGTCGACGGGTTTGAGCTCGACCAACAGTTCAGTCACATCGCTGTCGACCTCCACGTCGACCGGCCTCTCGTCGGCTACGAGCTCCATCGGTTCGCTGTCCACCGGCCTGAGCTCGACCAATAGCTCGGTCACGTCGCTGTCGACTTCCACGTCGACGGGCCTGTCCTCGGCGAATAGCTCGATTACATCGCTGTCCACGTCGACCTCGACTGGCATTAACTCGCTGTCGACGGGCTTGAGCTCGACCAACAGCTCGGTGACGTCACTGTCGACCTCCACGTCGACGGGCCTGTCCTCGGCGAATAGCTCGATCTCCTCGCTGTCCACGTCGACCTCGACTGGCATTAACTCGCTGTCGACGGGCTTGAGCTCGACCAACAGCTCGGTGACGTCGCTGTCGACCTCCACGTCGACGGGCCTGTCGTCGGCTAATAGCTCGATTACATCGCTGTCGACGTCGACCTCGACTGGTATTAACTCGCTGTCGACGGGCTTGAGCTCGACCAACAGCTCGGTCACGTCGCTGTCGACCTCGACTTCGACGGGCCTGTCCTCGGCGAATAGCTCGATCAGCTCGCTGTCGACATCGACCTCGACTGGTATCAACTCGCTGTCGACGGGCTTGAGCTCGACCAATAGCTCGGTGACGTCGCTGTCGACTTCGACTTCGACGGGCCTGTCCTCGGCGAATAGCTCGATTACATCGCTGTCGACGTCGACCTCGACTGGTATCAACTCGCTGTCGACGGGCTTGAGCTCGACCAACAGCTCGGTCACGTCACTGTCGACCTCCACGTCGACGGGCCTGTCCTCGGCGAATAGCTCGATCTCCTCGCTGTCCACGTCGACCTCGACTGGCATTAACTCGCTGTCGACGGGTTTGAGCTCGACCAACAGCTCGATCACGTCGCTGTCGACCTCCACGTCGACGGGCCTGTCCTCGGCGAATAGCTCGATCTCCTCGCTGTCCACGTCGACCTCGACTGGCATTAACTCGCTGTCGACGGGCTTGAGCTCGACCAACAGCTCGGTGACGTCGCTGTCCACCTCGACTTCGACCGGCATCAACTCGTTGTCGACCGGCCTCAGCTCGGTCACGACGAAGACGAACAACCTCGGCACGAGCACTGCATCGGCACTCGGCGGCGGCTCCACTTACGACCCGGCGACCGGGACCGTATCCGCACCGGCATACACGACTTACAACGCGAACGGCACGACATCGACTGCCAACAGCGTCGGCTCGGCGATCAACAACATCAACAGCCAGGGCATCAAGTACTTCCACGCGAACTCGACCGGCGCTGACAGCACCGCGACCGGCACCGACGCCGTCGCCATCGGCAGCGGCGCCGTCTCCAGCGGGAACGACGCCGTCGCGCTTGGCATCGGCTCCACCGCCAGCACGAACAATTCCGTCGCGCTTGGTGCCAACTCGCAGGCCACCACCTCGGCCGTCGGCACGAGCAGCGCAACCGTCGGCGGCGTGACGTTCGGCGGATTCGCCGGCACTGCACCGGTCGGCACGGTGAGCGTCGGCAGCCTTGGCAACGAACGGCAAATCACCAACGTCGCCGCCGGCCAAGTGACGTCGACCAGTACCGATGCGATCAACGGCAGCCAGCTCTATTCGGTCGCCCAGCAGGTCGGGACCGCGACCAGCGCCATTTCATCGCTGTCGACCTCGACTTCGACCGGCATCAACTCGCTGTCGACTGGCCTCAGCTCGACCAATAGCTCAGTCACGTCACTGTCGACTTCGACGTCGACCGGCTTGTCGTCGGCGAATAGCTCGATTACGTCGCTGTCCACGTCGACCTCAACTGGCATCAACTCGTTGTCCACCGGCCTCAGCTCGACCGATAGCTCGGTCACGTCGCTGTCGACCTCCGCGTCGACCGGTCTGTCCTCGGCGAATAGCTCGATCACTTCGCTGTCCACGTCGACCTCGACCGGCATCAACTCGTTGTCCACCGGCCTGAGCTCGACTGACAGCTCAGTCACGTCACTGTCGACTTCCACGTCGACCGGCCTGTCGTCGGCCAACAGCTCGATCGCGTCGCTGTCCACCTCGACTTCGACCGGCATCAACTCGTTGTCCACCGGCCTCAGCTCGACTGACAGCACCGTGACGTCGCTGTCGACCTCCACGTCGACGGGCCTGTCGTCGGCTAATAGCTCGATCACGTCGCTGTCGACTTCGACCTCGACTGGTATCAACTCGTTGTCCACCGGCCTGAGCTCGACTGACAGCACCGTGACGTCGCTGTCGACCTCCACGTCGACGGGCCTGTCGTCGGCTAACAGCTCGATCACGTCGCTGTCCACCTCGACTTCGACCGGCATCAACTCGTTGTCCACCGGCCTCAGCTCGACTGACAGCACCGTGACGTCGCTGTCGACCTCCACGTCGACGGGCCTGTCGTCGGCCAACAGTTCGATCACGTCGCTGTCCACCTCGACTTCGACCGGCATCAACTCGTTGTCCACCGGCCTGAGCTCGACTGACAGCACCGTGACGTCGCTGTCGACCTCCACGTCGACGGGCCTGTCGTCGGCCAACAGCTCGATCACGTCGCTGTCCACGTCGACCTCGACTGGCATTAACTCGCTGTCGACGGGCTTGAGCTCGACCAACAGCTCGGTGACGTCACTGTCGACCTCCACGTCGACGGGCCTGTCCTCGGCGAATAGCTCGATTACATCGCTGTCGACGTCGACCTCGACTGGTATCAACTCGCTGTCGACCGGCCTGAGCTCCACCAACAGTTCGGTCACGTCGCTGTCGACCTCCACGTCGACCGGTCTGTCCTCGGCGAATAGCTCGATTACATCGCTGTCGACGTCGACCTCGACTGGTATCAACTCGCTGTCGACCGGCCTGAGCTCCACCAACAGTTCGGTCACGTCGCTGTCGACCTCCACGTCGACCGGTCTGTCCTCGGCGAATAGCTCGATTACATCACTGTCGACGTCGACCTCGACTGGTATCAACTCGCTGTCGACGGGCCTGAGCTCGACTGACAGCACCGTGACGTCGCTGTCGACCTCCGCGTCGACGGGGCTGTCGTCGGCGAACAGCTCGATCACGTCGCTGTCGACTTCGACTTCGACTGGTATCAACTCGTTGTCGACTGGCCTCAGCTCGACTGACAGCTCGGTGACGTCATTGTCGACTTCCACGTCGACCGGCCTGTCGTCGGCGAACAGCTCGATCACCTCGTTGTCCACGTCGACCTCGACCGGTATCAACTCGTTGTCGACTGGCCTCAGCTCGACTGACAGCTCGGTGACGTCATTGTCGACTTCCACGTCGACGGGCCTCTCGTCGGCTAACAGCTCGATCACGTCGCTGTCCACCTCGACTTCGACCGGCATCAACTCGCTGTCGACTGGCCTGAGCTCGACTGACAGCTCGGTCACGTCATTGTCGACTTCCACATCGACGGGCCTCTCGTCGGCTAACAGCTCGATCACGTCGCTGTCCACCTCGACTTCAACCGGCATCAACTCGTTGTCGACTGGCCTGAGCTCGGCCAACAGCTCGGTCACGTCGCTGTCGACTTCGACATCGACGGGCCTCTCGTCAGCTAACAGCTCGATCACGTCGCTGTCCACCTCGACTTCAACCGGCATCAACTCGTTGTCGACTGGCCTGAGCTCGGCCAACAGCTCGGTCACGTCGCTGTCGACTTCGACATCGACGGGCCTCTCGTCAGCTAACAGCTCGATCACGTCGCTGTCCACGTCGACCTCGACTGGCATCAACTCGCTGTCGACTGGCCTGAGCTCGACTGACAGCTCGGTCACGTCATTGTCGACCTCCACGTCGACCGGCCTCTCGTCGGCCAACAGCTCGATCACGTCCCTGTCCACCTCGACCTCGACCGGCATCAACTCGCTGTCGACTGGCCTGAGCTCGACCGATAGCTCGGTAGCATCGCTGTCGACCTCCACGTCGACCGGTCTGTCATCGGCGAATAGCTCGATCACATCGCTGTCGACGTCGACCTCGACTGGCATCAACTCGCTGTCGACTGGCCTGAGCTCGACTGACAGCTCGGTGACGTCGCTGTCGACCTCCACGTCGACCGGTCTGTCATCGGCGAATAGCTCGATCACATCGCTGTCGACCTCGACCTCGACCGGCATCAACTCGCTGTCGACTGGCCTGAGCTCGACTGACAGCTCGGTCACGTCGCTGTCGACCTTGACGTCGACGGGTCTGTCGTCGGCGAATAGCTCGATCACGTCGCTGTCGACGTCGACCTCGACCGGCATCAACTCGCTGTCGACTGGCCTGAGCTCGACTGACAGCTCGGTGACGTCGCTGTCGACTTCCACGTCGACGGGTCTGTCATCGGCGAACAGCTCGATCACTTCGTTGTCGACGTCGACTTCAACCGGCATCAATTCGCTGTCGACTGGCCTCAGCTCGACCAACAGCTCGGTGACGTCATTGTCGACTTCCACGTCGACGGGTCTGTCGTCGGCCAACAGCTCGATCACCTCGCTGTCCACGTCGACCTCGACCGGTATCAACTCGTTGTCCACCGGCCTCAGCTCGACCAATAGCTCGGTGACGTCGCTGTCGACGTCGACCTCGACCGGCATCAGCTCGCTGTCGACCGGCCTGAGCAGCACGGACAGCACGATCCTGTCGCTGTCGACCTCGACGTCGACCGGCATCGGTTCGCTGTCCACCGGCCTGAGCTCGACGAACAGCTCGGTGACGTCGCTGTCCACGTCGACCTCCACCGCGATCAACGCGGCCAAGACGCACTACTACAGCGTCAACGACAACGGCACGCAGCAGGGCAACTACGCCAACGACGGTGCGACGGGTGTCAACTCGCTGGCTGCCGGCACCAATGCGTCGGCGGCGGGCGCCAGCAGCGTGGCAGTCGGCGACGGCTCGAACGCCCAATCGGCAGGTGCAGTCGCGATTGGCCAGAACGCATCGGCAACGGGCGGCATGGCGGTGTCGATCGGCTCCGGCAACACGGCGTCCGGTGATGGCGCAGTGGCGATCGGCGACCCGAGCATCGCGACGGGCACCGGCGCGGTGGCGATGGGTGCGAACGACACGGCGACAGGCAATGGCGCAGTGGCGCTCGGTAACGCGAACACGGCCAGCGGAGATGGGGCGGTTGCATTGGGCAATGGATCGACGGCGGCAGCTGCGGGTTCGCTGGCTTTCGGCTCGAACGCGGTTGCGAGCAACATCAACGATGTCGCGCTGGGCACTGGCTCGATTACAGCGGCACCCAATCCGACCCCGGCTGTGACGATCGGTGGCGTGACTTACTCGTTTGCCGGAGCGAATCCGACGAGCGTCGTGAGCGTCGGCGCACCGGGCGCGGAACGCCAGATCACGAACGTCGCGGCCGGCCGGATTTCGGCCACCAGCACGGACGCGGTCAATGGCAGCCAGCTCTACGCGACGAACCAGGCCGTCAACAGTTTGTCGACGTCGACTGCATCGAACATCTCGTCGCTGTCGACCGGTATCAACTCGTTGTCCACGTCGACGTCGACCAGCATCAGCTCGTTGTCGACGGGGCTCAATTCGACCAACAGCAACCTGACGTCGCTGTCGACCGTGACTTCGACCGGTATCAACTCGTTGTCCACCGCGCTGTCGTCAACCGACAGCAACCTGGCGTCGCTGTCGACTTCGACCGCATCGACCACGCAAGGCATACAAGCGCTCACGACGACGCTCGCAAACGCCCGGACCCACTACTACAGCGTCAATGATGGCGGCACGTTGAGCGCGAACTACGCGAATGATGGTGCGACGGGGCTGAATGCG
Organism: Burkholderia pulmonis; assembly: GCF_984667975.1. Lineage (NCBI taxonomy): Bacteria > Pseudomonadati > Pseudomonadota > Betaproteobacteria > Burkholderiales > Burkholderiaceae > Burkholderia > Burkholderia pulmonis. The sequence continues at coordinate 1,050,950 of NZ_OZ480188.1, read as the reverse complement.
ATGGCGCTTGGCCCGAATGCAACGGCTGGCGGCACGAATGGCGTCGCGATCGGCAACGGCGCCAACGCGGCAGCGGAAGGCGCGACGGTCATCGGTGCGCAGTCGCTGGTGTCGGGGGCCAATGGTGTGGCGCTGGGCACCGGTGCCACGGCGTCGGCCGCCAACGCCGTGGCACTCGGCGCGAACTCGATTGCGGATCAGCCGAACACCGTGTCGGTGGGCGCTCCCGGCAGCGAGCGTCGCATCACCAACGTCGCACCGGGTATCAACTCGACCGACGCGGTGAACATGTCGCAGCTGAATGCGTTGGGCAGCTCGGTGAACGACGTGGCGCGCAAGGCCTATGGAGGGATCGCCGGGGCAACCGCGCTCACGATGATTCCGGACGTGGACCAGAACAAGACGCTCATGGTCGGTGTCGGAACAGGCGTGTATCAGGGGTACAGCGCATTTGCATTCGGCTTCACCGCGCGCCTGACCAACAACCTGAAACTGCGCGGTGGCGTAAGCGGCGGCACGACCGGCTACACGTACGGCGCCGGTATCGGCTACCAATGGTGATCATCGGGTGGCGGCGCATCAGGATCGATGGTCATGATGCGCCGAGTTGCTCGAGTCTCGTCACGGGAACCCGCGAATTCAAGAATTGAAGAGGCAATTTTCATGATCAAATCGTTTGGAACGAACCTCGCGCCGATCGCTTTGGCGCTCCTGGCAGGATGTTCGTCGATGTCCGGGCCGACCTACTCGGCATGGTCGGTCGATCTGCCCAACGGGGATAAAGCCTATCGGGTGGACTGCTACGGTTTGCTCGAAGGCGCGCAGGTCTGCCGGCGCAAGGCCGAGGAGATCTGCGACAAGCAGCCCGTCCGCTTGGTGCAGGGAGTGGCCGCACTGGGCTCGGATGGCGCTCGTCTGCCGAATACGCGTGAGCTGACATTCCAATGCGGCACGGCGCCGATAGCGGCGGCGCCTGTCGCCCCGTCGCCGGCGACGAGGAAAATCAGCCTGCGTGAGGATACGACCTTCGAATTCGATCAGGCCGCGCTGACGAGCGACGGGCGTGCCCGTCTCGACACGCTGATCGACGAAGTCCAGGGTGCCCGGATCGACCGCGTGACGGTGAACGGCTATACGGACGACGTCGGTGCCGACGCGTACAACCAGCGCTTGTCGGAACGCAGGGCGGCTGCTATCGCGGCTTACCTCGGCGATCACGGGTTGCACGCCCGGCAATTCGTCGTCAGGGGGTATGGAAAATCGGATCCGGTCATGTCGAACGCAACGGAGGGCGGGCGAGCTCAGAATCGCAGAGTGGAAATCCTGCTTGACGCGAACCCGTAGCCATAGCGATTCAATTCGGCCCGAACCAAAACGCATGTAAGTCGATTCGTTGTACCGTGAGATGAGCCGGTGGGCGCGACGGCGTGATCAACGGCATCGCGCAAGACGAGGCGGTGAGGTGGGCCGATGACGGAAAGGACTGAAATGAAAGTGCGGAATGCTGGCCGCTATCGGCAAAAAATTTTCGGTGTACTGCTGATAGGCGTGTCGAATCTGGCAGGTGCGCAGATGGCCCCGCCGGCTGCCATTGCGCAGATGCAGGAGCCGACCGTGCTGGCAGGGGCTGCAACCGCGGCTGGCATTCGTCGCTGCCATTCGGCAGTCGACGCGGTGTCCCGGCGGATGTTCACCGGCGCATCGCGTGCCGACGTCATGCTCGATTGGGATAGAACCAATCCGGACGGCTCGCCGTTCTTTTCACTGTCGGGCATGGACTTTAGCCGGGACGCCGCGCTGTTGTCGCTGACGACTGCGCCGGCGGCGACGGGCGGGTGTGCGATTCTCGTCGAGCGGATTTCGAGTGCGCCGACGACCTGTAACGACGTGGCTCGTACGGAACTTGCCGGTTATCGCGCGACGACGCTCGTTCGTGCGGTGACCGTCTATACGAATCCGTCGCGGCCGCGCGAAACCATCACACTGGTCGATGCGCCGCCTTCATGCCTGGTAGTGCGCAGGCAAGTTGAATTCAATTGGCCTGCGGCCAAGTGAACGCTACGGTCAAGCGGAGTAGCTTGAAACGCAACAGGCGGTGGATGCTTGCCCATCCTGGCCGCGGCTGACGTTTGGCGTTTCTGTCGAGACGCAACACGGCATCGCCGTCCTGATTGCAGATGACCATTTGCGTGCATCACTCGACCGGATTATCAGGCAGCCTGCGGATTCCGAAGAGCAAGTTTGATAAAAGCGTGTCTGCCACGGTATGGACGGTGATTGCAATGACGCTCGCGTCGCTGCGCAAAGGCCGCACGATTCTCGTCGCGGCGATTCGCCGGTTCGTGCACCGATGCCCGATCACCCCGGCTATGCGTTGGAGTTTGCGCCACTCGAGGTGCCGGGCGGTGATGGCGTTGACCTTCGCGATCGACTGCCTGCCGATCCTGCTGACGTTCGCGGTGTTCATGGGTGACCTGTACCCGATCCTGCATCCGGATGCGGGGCGGGTTCGTCGCTGCCGGGTCGCTGTTCCTCGGCGGTCACGATTCTTGACGGGATTGAACATCGGGCCGTGACATTCCTTCGACACGGAACTATGGAATCCGTATTGTCTGCTTTCGCCATTTCCCCCCGTCGGGTCTTCAAAGATCAGGGATCGTGGCAAGTGTCAGAATGGCCTTTACCGTGTCTTCCTCCAGCCCTTTGAGGTCGGGCGGAAATCGGTTACGTTGGGGAACGAACACCATGAGTCCTTCGATTTGGGCAGAAATCAACGCCGATCGGCGTTCGAGTGCGTCCGGCGACAGCGACGGATTGATGTCGGCGACGAGCTCGCCAATCATCCGAATCTGAAATTTGTAGATGTCTTCGACTGCACGGCGCGCGAACTCTTGAGATTGAGCCAACGCGAACAGGTTGACGAAAAGACTCTGGGTCTTCGACTGCATGTTGCTTTCAATCAGCAGTCGAACGAATTTCTCCAGACGTGCTTCGGATGTGGCGGTCGTATCGGCCCGTAGCTCGTCGAAGGAATCCGCATAGTCGACTAGCGTGGCGTGGATGATTGCCACAAAGATGTCTTCACGGGAAGGGAAATAGCGCTGCAGATTCGATAGCGCCAATCCGGTCTTTGCCGCAATCTTTATCATGCTCAGCTCGCCGTATCCCTCCGCGATGAGGATCTCGATTGCGCTCGTCAAGATGCGCTCCGTCGTCTGACGCCCACGTTCGGTCAGTGAACGATGCGTGTCGATAGGCAGCATCGATCGAAATGCATTCGTACGTTCGCGGACATGATCGCCTGCCTGCATCTTGTTTTGTGCGTCGTAATCCTTCGATTTCGACGACATTCACATATCTCCCGAAATAACCACAAAGGCAACGGCAGAGATGCGGTTGCGAACGTCGAGATATTGGTCGAGTGACCGATAAATTGCAAGACTTACATGTCGTTTCCGTTACGAAAAATTATTCGACGAGATGATGAGGTCGCTATGCCGGATTCAGACGTTATCTGCTGGCGCCGTGTGGGAGCGATTACGCTGGATGATTGATAACGTATGGATTGCAAATCATGAGAAATTCCGGTGATTCACCTCTGAAATTATGTCTGCTGAATGGAATCCTAAACAAAAGTGGCTAACGAGGCTTGCTATGCCAAATTAGGCTATGTATAAATGTTTATGGGTCGCATGACATAGTATTTGAGTGATTGGTAAAGTAAATGAAAGATGCGAAAGGGCGTGCTTCGTTGCCATGCGGGTTCGCGGGAGGCGAGCGGAGTCGAATCGGAGTCTGCCGGCCTGCCGATCGTCAGCAAGGATGTTGGCGCCGACGTGATGTCCGGGCGAGTGCGTCAAGCCGAAGGGTTTTGCTTTTGAGGGCCGTCGATGTCAGATCCGGTCCGGTGTGCAAGAGTATGCGGATGAAACGGTTTGGTACATGGTGTGCAACGATTGCACCGTGCGTGGGTGTGACGAAAGATGTCGGGATGAGGAGCCGGTCATGATGAATACATATGCCGACTTATTGCGCCAGTTCGACAAACTGAAGCACGAGATCCAGCTTATACGGGGGCGGGAAAGGGAGCGCTATCTGCGCGAACTGGTCGAGGTGCTCGAACGCAGCGGTGTGTCATTGAGCGACCTGATCGGTTATTGGAAAGTCGTCGGCGAGCGGCCGAGGGCCGCAGTCAAGCCCAAGTACTTCGATCCCGTGACGGGGCGAACGTGGGCTGGGCGAGGCCGCGAACCAGAGTGGATTCGTGGCAAGGACCGCCGCGAATTCCTGATCGAGCGCGACGACGAAGAGGCGATCTAGCTTGTGCCGAGGTGGCCCGTATTGCTTGCGGTGTTTTGGGTGGAGCGAAGCGCCGAAATTCATTTGCCTGGCATGAACGGCGCTTCGTCTTTGCACGATGCGGCAGCGATCGCATCAGCGGAGAAGGCTTCCAGTCCTGGCGGGAAGCCATTCGCGGATGCGAGCGCGTGCCCGGACCCGGTGGAGGGCACGCGCCGATCGGTCTCCGGAAGCGAAAGTCGACCGGCAACGGATCAGCGCAACACGCGGATCACCTCGCGGGCGGTCCGGATCCCGGACTCCAGCGCACCTTCGAAATAGCCGATGCATTCCGTCGCGGTTTCGGTTCCGGCCCAATGAATGCGGCCGAACGGTTCGCGAATACTGTCCCCGTACGAGGTCAGAACACCGGGCGGCATGTGGGATGCGTACCCGCCGAGCGCCCATTCATCCGTCGTCCAGTCGTAGTCGGCATAGTCGAGCGGGGCTGCCGCTGCGTCGCCGAAGTAATGCACGAGGTCGGCAATCACATGTTCGCGGCGCGCTTCCTTGCTGAGCCCGCTCAGTTCGAGCGCGTGGTTTCCTTCGATAAAGCCCACCAGCACGCCGACACTTTCGTCTTCAGGAGACTGGTCGAACACGAAACCCAGATGACGGCCGACGCTGGCAACCGAGCCGTTGAGTTTGCGGCCGCGCCAGAATGGCGTGGGGTAGGCCACGTGCATCTTGATGACGGCACCCATCTGCATTCTGCGCAGCAGTCCTGCGCGTTTGACGGGCAACGGAGGCGTGAAGCGAATGCGGGATGCAAGCGCGGGAGGGGCCGTGACGATGGCATACTTCGCCTCGTACGTGCCTTGCGGGCATATCGCGCGAACGCCGTCCGCATTCTGTTCGATCGTGCTCACCGGTGCGTCAAGCACGATGCATCCGTCCAGCTGCTCTGCCATTCTTTTCGGGATCAGCCACGCGCCGCCAAGGAACTTGTCCTGTTGCGCCCCGCCTTCGACGCCCATCATCGTTTCCAGGCCGCCTCCCTGTCTCAGGCATTCCAGGAAGAACAGATAGGATATGTGCAGGGTCTCGGTGCAGGCGGTCGCGCCGACGACAAGACGGGCAAAGTCGCGGGCAGCGGCAGTGTACATGTGCCGCTCGATCCATACTTCGATCGTCATGGCATCCCACTGGAGTGCGTTCTCCGCCAGCCACGGCGCCCCGGCGGGGAGCGTCTGCATGTCGCGCTTCCACCGATGCATGGTCAGGCCCAGTTCCAGAATCGATAAAAACGGGAGCTTCGGCGTGCCGGAATACGCGTGAACTTTCCCGTTGATATTGATGAGGTTATTGCCCTTCGTATATTGGCGATACATCGGCACGCCGAGTTCCGTGGCCAGCTCGCGCAGCAGCCTTTGTGACGCACCGACCCATTGACCGCCGAAGTCGATCGTTTGACCGCCGATTTCTCCCGGCATCGATCGGCCACCGACTCGATCGCGTGCCTCGAGAATCACGACCTGCTTCCCGGCACGTCGGAGTTCGAGCGCGGCCTGCATCCCCGATAGACCGGCGCCGACAATGAGGACATCTGATTTGTGCCTGGCCGGATGATCGATCGTTGCCATGGTATTCCTCTCCTGGTCGTGTTTTTGCCGCGCTCGGTCATGACGCGTCCGTGGCGTCAGACGTAGGCGACTTGAAAAAGCCTTCATCTCGCTGTTGACACGGCAGTGAAACAGAGCGTGCGCGTGGCGTGACGCCGTTCTTGCACCGGGGCGCGAGGGTGCCATGCGGCGCGATGCTCGCGAGCGAAGGTACGGATTGCAGAATGCACATTTATAGGTCGGGTGACCATTTATTGCAAGCCCCCGGAATATCGCCGCGATGGGTAGGGTGGCTTTGATTTTCGTGCCTCCTTTCCGTTGGCTTCTTCAAGCCAGGCACGGATTTTTCTCCAGGAAAAAATAATTACCTATAGAAATTAATGAGTTGCGGTTTTCTCTTCACGCGAAGAGCGGGGAACGACTTCGACACGGGTCGTAGCGACCGGGAGCGTCGCCGTGTCGGGTGTGGCGACTGAGCGGGTAAGCAAAATCAGCGCGGCTAGTCACGCTGACTTGTACCAACGCCTGCGGCGCGAAGCCGATCTCCATCGTGGACCGCATGGCCGGTGAAGCGTCAAGAAGCCGCTTCTCGACGCGGAAGCCGGGCTCCTGGGAGGTTGCATATTTGGCGACCTCCCGGTCTCCCGGACTCAGTCCGGATGAACCATCGATACAACCTGTTGACGATTCACGGCTAGCGCGGCCCGGCGCGTCGCGCCTGTGCGCCCGTCGGCGCGCGCAGGAGGCGCGCCATCGCCGAGCGCAGCTTGTCGCTCGGCACCGGCTTGTGCAGCAGCATGAAGCCGCCGTGCTTCGACCGGCCGGGTCGGCGCGCCATCGTGTCGCCGGTGATCAGCATCGCCGGAATCGCCGCGTTGTACTCGTCGCGCAGCCGCGTGATCGCGCCGATGCCGTTCTCGTCACTGTGCAGGTGCAGATCGCAGATCAGCAGGGTCGGGCGCACGTCGTCCGACGCCAGGCGTGCGATGGCCTCGCTCGCCGACGCGGTCGCGACGACCCGGTAGCCCCATTGCGCGAGCAGGATCGACATCCCGGTGCGAATGGCCGATTCGTCGTCGATCACGACCACGAGGTGGGCGGCCGCGGCGGCCGTGTCGACGGCGATCTCGTCCACAACGGCCGCAGGCGGCTGCGCGGTCGCGGGCATTCGCGCCACCTGCAGTTCGAAGCACGAGCCCCGTCCGGGCTCGGAGCGCAGCACCAGCGGGTAATCGAGCAGTTCGGCCAGGCGCCGCACGATCGCCAGGCCGAGGCCCATGCCCTGTTCGTGCCCGCGGCCGTGATGGGTCAACTGGTAGTAGTCGTCGAACACGCGGCTCTGCTGATCGGCCGGAATGCCGCGCCCGGTGTCGATGACCTGCACGCGCACGTGCGTCCGCGTGCGCCGGCAGCCGACGACGATGCGCCCGGCGTCGGTATAGCGCACCGCGTTCGACAGCAGGTTGCGCATGATGCGCTCGAGCAGCACCGGATCGGAATCGATGACCGCGGCGCTGCGCACGTACGACAGCTGCAATCCCTTTGCATGCGCATCGACGGCGACGTCGCTGCACACGCGCTCCAGCACCGTGCCGATCGCGAACGGCCGGCGATGCACGGGCACGACGCCCGCGTCGAGCCGCGAGATGTCCAGGATCGCGGTGAACAGCTTGTCCATCGCATTGACGGATTCGTTGATGCGTTCGACGAGCAGCACGCCGTCGGCGGGCATCTGCACGTGCCGCAACGCACCGACGAACAGGCTGAGCGCGTGGACGGGCTGGCGGAGGTCGTGGCTCGCGGCCGCGAGAAAGCCCGACTTCACATGCGAGGCCTCGGTCGCGAGATCCTTTTGGCGACGGAAGTTTTCGGCGAGCTGCGCGGCGCGCTGACGCTCGCGTTCGGCGATCCGCTGCGCGTCGATCAACTGCAGCTGCATTTCGATCTGGTCGCGGAATTCCTCGACGAGCCGGAGGTACCGTTCCGAGTACGCATTCTCCTTGCAGTCGAGCAGGCAGATCGTGCCGAACGTGGTGCGGTCGGGCCAGTGGATCGGCAGCCCGAGATACGAGACCATGTTGACGCGCAGGTCCGGGTTGTTGCGCCATTGCGGTGATTGCCGCGCGTCGGGCACGACCAGCGAGCGGTCGCTCGCGATCACGGCTTCGCAATAGAGCCCCGAGCCGGCCAGTTCGGCCGATTCGCCCTGATAGAACGGATTGGCTTCGTTCCGGCTGGCCACCACCACCTGGATGTCGTTGCCGACATGACGCATGATCAGCCCGGACGGGACGCCGACGATCTCGGCCATCAGGTCGACGAGGCGTTGCCACCGTTCGAGCACGTCCGCGGCGAGATCGAACGGGGCGTCATGGCCGGCCGGTGCGTCGGGTGCTGCACGGCCGTCCGTGGGGTGAGGCGTGGAGGCCATCTGCGATCCCGCTGGCGGTGACGATGAGAAAAATCTAGGCGATTCGCGCCGGGTTGGCAATTCGCGCGATGCACCCTCCCGCATCGCCGGGCCGTTCGACCGGCACGCCGCGCCGGGCGCTCAGATGAGCCCGGCCTTCCTGCCGGCGGCGGCCGCCTGGGTCCGGTTGATCACGTTCAGTGCCTTGAAGATCGCGGTGATATGCGCCTTGACGGTCTTCTCGGACAGGCCGAGCTTGTCGGCGATGACCTTGTTCGGCACGCCTTCCGCGAGATGGCGCAGCACTTCGATCTGGCGTTGCGTCAGCGTCGTGTCGCGCAGCGCGGGCGGCGGGGGCGTGGCGCCGTCGGGCGACGGCGCGACGTGCTCGTCGAGCAGGAGCGGCGGCACGTAACGTTCGCCGTTGAGCGCGATCCGGATGGCGGACAGCAGCGTGCGCGGGCCGGCGGACTTCGGGACGTAGCCCATTGCGCCCTGCGCGAATGCATGGCGCACGGCACCCAGATCCTCGGACGACGACAGCACGATGACGGGCAGCCCCGGGCGCTTCTGCGTGAACACGGCAAGGGCCTCGAGCCCGTCCATGCCCTGGAGTTTCAGGTCGAGCACGATCGCGTCGAGGTCGGTGTGCTGGTCGAGCATCTGCATCGCGTCGTCCGCATTGCCCGCCTGCACGACGACCGTGCTGCCGTCTTCCTGACGGAGCAGCATTTCCACGCCGTCCCGCAGGATCGCGTGATCGTCGACGATCAGAATTTTCATTGGAACGATGAGTTGTGTGGGGCGGCCGGGGCGGGTTCGGGATGAGCGAACCGGATTGTACAAGACGAAAGTCTTAATACTAAAGTCTCACTTTCCCTTGATTTATCGTGCGTTTGTCTTGCGCCTAACGTCGCGTTTACATTCAACGGAATATCACCGAGACTCAATCACGACGGTTTGCAATGAAGGCGAATTCGGGTGCGCCATGCGGGCCGCTGCGGGCATCGCCGTGATGTTGCCCGCGACACCCGAAGGCACGCCGGAACTGGATCGCGGCTCGATACACGCAAGCGATGCGAGTCGTTCTGAACTGTCCGGCTCCGATATTCCGGACTTAAATAACGTAATAACGATTCGTAATAAATATTTTATCGGCACGCATTTTGACGGTGACTCATTGATCCTTGTCGCGCATCAATCGAGGTGAACGATGAAACTTGCCAACGACAGTGACGCAATATGGGAATTGAATATGTCGTATCTGTGTCTGGCGCAGCGGCTGCTGCAGTCGGATCGCGCGATCGGCATGTTTCGTCTCGGCGTGAGCGCCGACATCGCGGTTGCACTGGAGGCGCTGTCGGTGAAGCACATGAACGATCTCGCCTCGGCGGGGCAGCTCATCTGCGCGTTGCGGCCGAGCCGGCATGGCGTGATATCGGCATTGACGCAGCCGACGCCGCCGGTCGACATCGTGCGTCTTCACACCGCGCTGGCGCTGGCCGGCCTTGCGCTGCCCGACGAGATCGCATCATGACCGATCCCGTCAGGCGGCACTGCCTCGCCGACGACGCGCAACGGACGATGCAGGCGGTGGTGCTGATCCGGCTCGGCGCGCGGCTCCAGATGCTGGAAATCGAGTGTGCGCTGCCGCACGATCGTCTTGCGCGCCTTTACCGGGAGGTACGCGGTGTCGCGGCCCCGAAGGGCATGCTGCCGTTCTCGACGGACTGGTACATGACGTGGTTCGCGAATCTTCACGCGTCGCTGTTCCATGGCATCTACCGTTTCATGCGAAACGACGCGGGCTGCTCCCGGCTCGATGCGCTCATCAAGGCCTACATGCTGTACGCCGAACACGGCGGCGCGGCCGGCATCGCCCCGCCGCTCGATCTGACGCGGGCCTGGATGCTCGTGCGTTTCATCGATGGTGGCGTACTCGACATCGCGCCGTGCACGCATTGCGGCGCGTCCTTCGTGACGTATCGCTATATGCTGCGCCGCCATCGGGCCTGCGTTGCGTGCCGGATGCCGGCACGCGCCGGCAAGCGTGCGGCCGTCGCGCCCGCGCGGGTCGACCCTGCCGCGCAACGCGCGATGCGCCAGGACGCGTGCACGAGGCTCACGCCTTGCTGCGAGGGCGGCGCCGTCGCGACGCGCGGGCAACCGGGAGAACACGATGCCGGCTAGCGGCGCGGCCGAGGCCGCGTGCGTTGAGAACCGGGCCGGGATCGCGAACGCAGGCGGTTTCCCGATCCGGCAGCGGATGCGTGCGGGCTTCGCGCTGGTCGTGGCGCTGACGGCCGTGGCGTGCGGGACGAACGTCTGGGAAAGCTACCGGCAGTACCGGCAGGGGAGCCTCGATCTGCGTGACGTCGAGCAGGTCGAACACGCGATGGTCGCGTTGAACCGGATCTCGGCCGAACGCTGGCCGGCCAACGCGCTGCTCGCGCATCGGCGGCGCGATGCGGCGCCCGACGTGGTGGCCGTGAGCGCATCGCGGGAGCGCTCGGACCAGGCGCTCGACGCGCTTCGCACGCACCTTGCACAGGCGAGCGTGCTCGACGCCCCCGCGCGCGGGATCGCGTTGCACGCGATCGAAGCGATCCGCGTCGAGCTGGCCGACGCGCGGCAAGAAGTCGATGCGCTCGCCGCCCAGCCGGCGGACGCGCGCATGGTGTGGCAGGTGCAGTCCGCGCAGGACCGGATGTTCGCGGCCGCCGACGATGCGGCGGCCTTGGCGCACGACGTGATGGCGGGCACCGCGATGCGTCACCCCGATACGGCGAACGCGCTGATGCTCGCACACCTGCTCGGCGACCTGCGCGAATACAGCGGGCGTCTCGGCTCGCTGTTCGTCGCGTCGCTGATGCGCAACGCGCCGCTCGACGACGAGCGGCTCGCGCGCATTCTCCAGATGCGCGGGCGCGTCGTGCAACTGCGTGCGCTGATTGCCGGCGCGATTGCGCCGCAGCTCGCCGACGCCACGCTCGCGAACGATTTCGCACGGCTGAACGATGCGATGGACGGCAGCCTCCTGCCGCTCGTCTCGGCCACGCTCCGCGCGGGGCGCACGGGCGGCTATGCGATGAATGCCGAGGATTTCGCGCGGCGGATCATGCGCGACCTCCGGCCGGCGGAACAGCTGCGCGATCGCGTGATCGACGGCACGCGGGCGCGCGCGGTCGAACTGCGCGATGCGGCCCGCGTCAGGATGGCGTTGTCCGCCGCCGAAGCGGCCTGCTGCATCGTCATTCTGTTCCTGCTCGTGCGCGGCACGCAGCGAACGCTGTCGAAGCCGCTCGATGCGTTGAGCCGCGGCATCGTCGCGCTGAGCCAGGGCGAGTTGTCACCGCACGTCGCGGTGCCGGGCAGGGGGCCCGAGATCGACCGACTGAACGACGCGCTGGACCGGCTGCGCAGCGCGTACGTCCGCCGCGAGGTGCTCGAGCGGCAGCGCAACGACATGCTGACGCTGTTCTCGCACGACATGCGCGCGCCGCTGACGTCGGTCGTCGTGCTCGTCGGCGCGCCGGCGGTATGCCCGCCGGACTGCACGTTGCGCGAACGCCTGCACGAGATCGGCAGGCTGACGCGTCATGCGCTGGCGATGGCGGACGGCTTTGCGCAGGTGTCGCGGGCCGAGGCGGGCGAGTACGCGCCCGAACTCGTCAATCTCGTGGACCTGATGAACCAGGCGCGGGACGAGATCTGGCCGCACGCGAGCGAAAAGGACATCGACGTCGACGACGTGCCGCACTGCGACGACGCGCTGGTGCACGGCGATCCGGTACTGCTGTCGCGCGCGCTCGCCAAGTTGCTGGGGAATGCGGTCGAGTACAGCGCGTCGCATACCCGCATCGAGTGCAGCGTCGAGCTGGCCGAGGATCGCGCGTCGGTGCGCTGCGTGATCCGCGACCACGGTTACGGCATCGCGACCGAGGATCAGGCGAGACTGTTCGAGCGCTACCGGCGCTTTCGCCTGCAGGGGCAGCCCGACGCGAAGGGCGTCGGGCTCGGGATGGCGTTCGCGAAGGCGGTCGTCGAGCGCCATCGCGGTGAGATCCGCGTGCGCAGCGCCGCGTGGCAGGGAACGACGGTGACGGTGCTGCTGCCGGTGGCGGGCGTGGCCGGTTCGGCTGACGCCCCGCGTCCGATGGAGGCCGAGGCCGCGCCCGCGCCCGGGTGACGCGCGGCGACTTCGTCAGTCGGACGGGCCGGATTCCGGCCCCGCGGATCAGTACCCTGATCCGCTGCTGCCCTGATCGGTGACGATCGCGACGCCCGAGCTCGTGCCGAGCCGTGTCGCGCCGGCTTCGAGCATCGCGAGCGCGGCCGCGCGGTCGCGCACGCCGCCCGAGGCCTTCACGCCGAGCACGGGGCCGACCGTGCGGCGCATCAGCGCGACATCCGCGAGCGTCGCGCCGCCGTGGCCGAACCCGGTCGACGTCTTCACGAACGCGACGCCGAGATCGCGGCACATCTCGCACACGCGCACCTTTTCGTCGTCGGTCAGCAGCCCGGTTTCGAGGATCACCTTGAGCGGCACCGCGCCGCATGCGCGGTGCACGGCGGCGATGTCGGCCTTCACGTCGTCGGCGCGGCCGCTCTTCAGCGCGCCGAGGTTGATCACCATGTCGATCTCGCCGGCGCCGGCCTCGATCGCGGCGGTGGCTTCGAATGCCTTCGCGGCGGACAGCCCCGCGCCGAGCGGAAAGCCGACCACCGAGCATACGAGCACACCGGTATCGGCCAGCTCGCGCGCGGCGAGCGGCACGTTCGCCGAATTCACGCAGACCGAGTAAAAGCGATGCTCGGCCGCCTGGCGGCAGAGTTCGCGGATCTGCGCGTCGCTCGCGTCGGGCGCGAGCAGCGTGTGATCGATGGTTTGGGCGAGCTGGGCGTTGGAAAGCGGCATGTGTCAGGACTCCACGGATCGTGTGCGGAAAGGGCACACGGAAAGTTGATGTTTTCACATCGGTTTGTTACAAATACGACATTCCGGCCGGGCCTGCGCGCCCGGCACGACGGGCGACTCACGCGGCGGGCACGCAGGATACAGGCATGGAAACAAAGAAGGGCGAACGGATCAAGACATTGATGAACGTGCTGCAAGGGCAGAACGCGATTCATCTGAGGGAAGTCGCCGAGCTGTTCGGCGTGTCCGAAATGACGATCCGCCGCGATCTCGCGGACAACCCGCACGGCCTCAGCCTGATCGGCGGCTACGTGACGCGCCATTTCGCGGCACAGCGCAGCGATATCGGCGAATACCTGATCAGCGCCGAGAACAACCGGCAGACCGAGGAAAAGCGCCGCATCGGCAAGCTGGCCGCGCAGTTCGTGACGACCGGCGACACGATCTTCGTCGACTGCGGCTCGACCACGCCGTTCATCGTCGATTTCATCCCGGACGACCTCGAATTCACGGCGGTCTGCAATTCGCTGAACGTGTTCGCGAAGCTGCAGCAGAAGCCGCACTGCAACGTGATCCTGTGCGGCGGCGCGTATCACCGCCAGAACATGGTGTTCGAATCGGTTGCCGAAACGGGCATCCTCGACTCGGTGCGCGTGTCGAAGGCGTTCATCTCGGCGGCCGGCGTGAGCGACCGCTGCGGCGTCACGTGCTTCAACTTCCACGAAGTCGACGCGAAGAAGAAGGTGATGGCGCGCGCGCAGAACCGCTTCCTGCTCGTCGACCACACGAAGTTCGACGAAGTGCGTGCGGCCTATTTCGCCGAGCTGACCGATTTCAACTACGTGATCTCCGACGGGCAGCTGAGCCCCCGCTACGAAACGGCGATCCGCGAACACGGGATCGCGCTCGTGACCTGATGCCGCGCGGACGTGCATCGCGCTTTTCATCGCGCTGTGGTTCGCGTTACGCATCGTGCGCTTCCGCCGCGCTCAGGTAGCCGGTGAGCACTTCGAAGCGGCGCGACGCACCCGGCGCGAGCGTCGCGACATGGTCCTTGCGGCGTTCGGCTTCGTAACCTTCGGGCTCGCAGGTCGACGGCAAGGCGAACGCGGCGACCTGCTGGTCCGCGTTGTGCAGGATCCAGCGCGTCGCATGCGGGAACTGCGCCGGGCGGTACGCGGTGTGGAATGCGCCGCCGTCCGGATGCGCGAGCCGGAAATGCGCGACGCCGTCGGCATCCGTTTCCACGTCGTTCATGAAGAACACGATCTCGGGGTCGTACAGCGCCGGCGCATCGAGCGTCGCGAGCCGCTCGGGTTCTTGTGCGAGCGTGGCCGTGTAGTCGCGCCACGCGGCGGTCGGCTTCACGTGCGCGGGCACGCTGTCGCGCAGCCGCAATCCGCCGCGCGCGAGCGGCTGCACGAAGCGTCCGCCCGGCACGTACGCATAGTTCAGATGAGCCATGTACATCAGGTCCATCGGCGCGCCGCCGAGGTTCGTCACGTCCATCGCGATCGTCATCTGCGCGTCGTGCTCCGCCAGCCGTACCGACGGACGCGCGACGTAGTGGCTGCCGAAGCCCTGCACGTATTCGTACTCGCCGGTCACTTCGACCGTTGCGCCGCGCGCATCCGTGCCGACGACGAGGCTCGCGCGGTCCATCGGCGCGCACGGCATCTCGCCGTGCAGCGCGTGCGTGTCGTCCGGGCCCGGGCAGCCGTTGCGCAGCAGCCCGCTGTGGAACATGAAGCAGCCGTAGGTGTCGATGATCGACGCCGCGCGCTTCGGCTGCCGGAACATGTGCTTCATCGTCAGGTCGCGACCGTCGAACTGCGCGGCCCAGATCATCTGGCCGAGATACGGCAGCACGACGAGATGGCCGCGGCGGTTCTCGAGCTTCAGCGCCTCGACGCCGGACGGATACGCGAACGCGGTGACGGTGAGGCCGTCGGTGCGGTACAGCGTGCGCGGCGTTTCGCGGAAGTCGTCGCGCCGCAGGTCGATCTCGCCTCGCATGGTCATGCTCCCGACGTGTTGCGCGTGGCGGCGTAGCGTGCGGGCGCGTGGCCGTCGGCCGCCGCGTCGGGCGTCGCGGCCGGCAGGTGGCGCAGGCAGTAGAAGCCGTAGTAGACGATCACGACGAAGCAGGCGAGCGGCACGACGAACGCGAGCTGCATGTTGCCGCCGGTGTGATCGGAGATCAGCCCCTGGATCAGCGGCACGACCGCGCCGCCGACGATGCTCATCACGAGGATCGAGCCGCCGTATTCGGTGTCCTTGCCGAGGCCGTCGATCGTCAGGCCGTAGATCGTCGGCCAGCACGGGCCGAGAAACACGCTCACGCACACGGCGGCATAGACGGCCGTGATGTTGTGCACGCTGATCGTGTAGGCGAGCAGTGCGATGCACAGGATGCCGTAGACGATCAGCACCTTGGCCGGGCCGACGCGCTTCATCACGAGCGTCGCGACCAGCTTGCCGACGAAGAACGCGAAGAACGTCGCGAGCAGGTAGTGCGATGCGCCGCGCTCGTTGAGGCCGCCGATCTGCATCGCGAGCCGGATCGTGAAGCTCCACACGCCCACCTGCGCGCCGACATAGAGAAACTGCGCGACCACGCCCGCGACGAAGCGCCGGTTGCCGAACAGGCGTGCGAGCGTGCCGCGCGCGTCGATCCGGTGCGTGACCGCGCCCGGGCCGTTGCCCTTGCAGGCCGGGTAGGGCGTGAGCGCGAACACGATGAACACGGCGACGAGCACGACGATCAGCCATTTGTACGGTTCGAGCGTGGCCTGGATCATCGCGAGCTGGTGCACGTGAGCTTCGGCGGCCGACATCGCCGCGAGCTGCGCGTGCGACGCGTCGCCTTCCTTGAAGATCAGGAAGCTGCCCATGTAGACGCCGGCCATCGCGCCGAACGGATAGAACGTCTGCGAGATGTTCAGCCGCCGCGTGCTGGTTTCGCGCGGGCCCATCAGCGTCGAGTACGAGTTCGATGCCGTTTCGAGGAACGACAGGCCGGCGGCGATCACGAACAGCGCGACGAGGAACATCCCGTACTTGGCCATCGACGCGGCCGGGAAGAACAGCAGGCAGCCGGTCGTGTAGAGCAGCAGGCCGACGAGGATCGTCGTCTTGTAGCTGAACTTCTTCACGACGGTTGCGGCCGGAATCGCGAGGAAGAAGTAGCCGAGATAGAACGCGGACTGCACGAACGCCGATTCGAAATCGGACAGGAAGAACGATTTCTTGAACTGCGCGATCAGCACGTCGTTCAGGTTCGCGGCGGTGCCCCACAGCGCGAACAGGCAGCACAGCAGCGTGAAGGCGAAGAGCGGCGTGCGGTTCAGGTAATAGCCGTCGGGTGTGTGTTCGATTCTGGCTCGGCTCACGGGTGTCTCCTTCCCAGGGTGTCTCGTCGATGAACGGCGCCGTTCAGAAGCCGGCGTCGCGGAGGAAGCGTTCGAACGTCGCGGCGTCGGCGTACGATTTCTGCGTGCCGAGGCCGGTGACCGAATGCGCGGCGTACGCGGACGCGTAGCGCATCGCGTCGACCGCGTCGCGCGACGCGGCATAGCAGCGCGCGAAGCAGCCGATGTACGCATCGCCGGCGCCCGTCGTGTCGCGCGCGTCGACCGGGACGCCCGGCACATGCCGCGCGCCGTCGTGCGAGACGAGCAGCGAGCCTTGGTCGCCGAGCGTGACGAGCACGTGCTTCAGCCCGCGCGCGACCAGCGCTTCGGCGGCGCGGGTTGCGCTCTCGCGCGAATCGACCGGCATGCCCGACACAATTGCGAGCTCGGTTTCGTTCGGCACGAAGAATTCGACGGAGCGGATCCGCTCGAAATCGAGGTCGGCGACCGCGGGCGCCGGGTTCAGCAGGACGGGAATGCCGTGCCGCGCGCCGAACGCGATCGCGTGATAGACGGTGTCGAGCTCGATCTCGAGCTGCAGCACGATCAGTGCGCATTCGGCGAGCGTCGACGCAGCCGCGTCGATGTCGGCCGGCTGCAGGTGGCGGTTCGCGCCCTTGACGATCAGGATGCTGTTGCTCGAATCGGGTTCGACGAAGATCGGCGCGACGCCGCTCGGCACGCCGGCGACCTTGCGTACGTGCGTGGTGTCGATCCCTTCGCGCTCGAAGTTGCGGATCGTGTTGTCGGCGAACACGTCGTCGCCGACTTTCGTGACCATCACGACGCGCGCGCCGAGGCGGGCGGCCGCGACGGCCTGGTTCGCGCCCTTGCCGCCGCAGCCGAGCTCGAAATTCGGCGCTTCAAGCGTTTCGCCCCGGGCGGGCATGCGTTCGACATAGGTCACGAGGTCGACCATGTTGCTGCCGATGACGGCGATTGTCTCCATCTGCGTCTCTTCCTTGGTATGGGTGCGCCGCGCGCGTGGTCGGCGGCGGTTCGCAACGAGTGATAATAAAATCACATTTGATGTGAGAATGCAATCCTGTGATGTTAATGGGGTCACTTCTTATGGAGTACGTCTGGCGGGGCGGGCTGGAATCGAGGTGTCGGCGGGATTTGGGGCTGGATGTCGTCCGGGGTGACGACATGGATTCCCCGTGAGTGCGGGGTGCGGCTACCGGGAAGTCGAGCGACGTGAACGCACATGCCGGTTCACCGGGCGCGCCGGACGGGCTCGGTCAAGAGATGGAGGCGATGCGGACGCGTCCGGACGGGCCGCTTATGCGTATGCGGCGATCAGCGCATCGAGATTGCGTTGCGCCAGCGGCGTGAGCGGCGCGAATTCCGCCGATCGAAACAGCGGGGTCTGCCCGCGCAGATGTTCGAGCGCCTGCCTGCGCCCGGCGCGAAAGGCTGCCGACGGTGCATCGGGATCCTGCGCCCACTCGCGGGCGATCGCGCGATCGTATTCGCGAAGCCGGTCGGGCGCGGCTGCCAGGATCGCGAGATCGGCGTCGAGAAAAATCTGCCCCGCGCGTTGCAATTCCGGCGTGGACGCGACGTTATCGGGCAGCCGGTGCGATTTCGTCGCAAGCACGAAAGCATGGGCGGCGGACACATGCGACGCATGCGCGTGCAACCACGGCGCGTCGCAATGCGCGTCCGTGACCTGCACGAGCCATTGCGCGCTGCGTGCCTCGTTGTCCGCGTAGTCGGGCAGCGTCGTCGCGTAGACGACATCGTGCGCCCATACCGCCAGCTCGATGGCCGGCCACAGCGGCTCCGTACGATACGGCGCGAGATGGTCGAACAGCTCGGCCAGATGCGCGAGCGTGTGGTAGAAGCGCTGCGGTTCGCCGTACGCGCGCTCGACGAGCGGCCAGACGGCGGCCGTGCCGAAGCACGCGTCGCAGGACGCGCGCAGCGTGCGGGCAAGGTCGGGGGCGAGGGCGTTCATGGCGGCGATCGGCTCGTGAGCGTGCGGTGGCATGTCCGTCGGCTGCCGTCACACGTTGATCACGCCGCGCCCGATCTCGATCACGTGCCCGCCGACGCCGATTGCGCCGTCTGCACCGACCGTCAGCCGCAGCCGGCAAGGCCGGCCGACGGCGTCGCCCTGTTCGACCTGAAACGCGGCAGGCAGATCGTATCCGCTGGCCAGCAGCCAGCCGCCCAGATTCGCGCAGGCCGACCCTGTGCCCGGATCTTCCGACACGCCGCCCTGCTTCACGAAGAAGTAGCGGGACACCACCGTCCCCGGGCGCTCGGCGTCGAACGCGAACACGTAGACGGTCTTGCGGCCGAGACTGCTTGGCGGCCAGATGTCGAGGCGGGCGCTGTCGGGCCGCGCGCGCCGCACGGCGGCGGGATCCTTGAGCGCGACCAGCAACTGGTCGGCACCCGTGTCGACCCAGAGCGGCGGCGCGAGCAGATCGTCTTCGGCCAGCCCCAGCAGTGCCGCCGTCTGTCCATCGGACAGTTCGCACGGTGCCGTTTTCGGCATGCCGGCGTACGGCGCGGTGAACGTCCACACGTCGTCGTGCGCATTGACGGCGACGACGCCCGCCTTGAATTCGAGCGAGAGTGCGTCGCCCGCTTCCTGCAGGTCGCGCACGACGTGCGCGGTGCCGAGCGTCGGGTGGCCCGCGAAGGCCATCTCGTAGCCGGGCGTGAAGATGCGTACGCGTGCGTGCGCACGCTCCGACGGCAGCACGAAGGTCGTCTCGGACAGGTTGAACTGCACGGCCAGCGCCTGCATGGTCGCGTCGCCCATGCCGCGAGCGTCCTCGAACACGCACAGCGGGTTGCCGCCGAACGTCGATTCGGCGAAGACATTCAGCAGGCGGAAGGCATACGGGGTCATTGGCATCTCGTGTGGGGGCGCCCTGCGTGCCGGGCGGCGTGACGACCGGTTCGATCGCAGGGGGACAGGGTCGGACGACCGGTCGTCGAATTTTGCCACTATCGCCCCGAGGTTGTCCGCCACCGCTTCGCACCGCCACGGCAAGCCGTCGCCTGCCGGTCGGGTGCGGACGGAGCCTGCGTTCGTGGCCGGCCGGAATCTCGTATTTCGTGCATCATCAGGTGGCTCCGATTCGCCGACGGGGATCCGGCCCGCGCATTCAACCGTTCTCGACGACAGCGAAGATTTTCGTGCCCGGGCAGACGATCGCGGACGAATACGCGTTCACCCGGTTTCAAGACAACGACGCCGTGCCCATGCCACACGTGTCGGGTTCAGTGTCGCTCAGCGCTGCTGGTTCAGGCATGCAGGAGGAAGACATGGAATCCGACGGAAGCGTCCCGAACGCCGGCGAGGCGCAGGCCGATTCGCCACAGGCCGCTCTGGATACGATCGTGCGCGGTGTGCAAGGCATCGGGATGCCCGCCGAAACGGACTGGCCGACGGCCAGGCAATCTCTCGCGGACGACGACGGCCAGTGGAAATGCTCCGCTGTCCTGGTCGCGATCGTCACGCGGCGCGAGCCGACGATCCTGCTGACCAAACGTTCGTCGGGGCTCAGCGAATATGCGTCGCACGTGAGCTTCCCGGGCGGGCGCCCGGCGGAGTCCGACGCCGGTATCGGCGCGACGGCGCTGCGCGAAGCGTTCGAGGAAATCGGCCTCGATCCCGGTGCGGTGCAGGTGATCGGCTGCCTGCCGATTCACAAGACCCGCAAGCGCCATCACGCGATCTTTCCGGTGATCGGCATCGTGGCGGAAGCCGCCGCATGGGAGGCCGCGCCGGCCGAGGTCGAGGAGATCTTCGAGTTCCCGTTTTCCGCGCTGCTGAACCCGGATCTGCCGCGGCAATACGCCGACGGCGAACGCGCGGGCGGCTGGTACTGGGCGGACCAGCCGCAGGACATCTGGGGCGTGACCGCATTCATCCTGAAGTCGGTGGCCGGTCTCGTGCTCGACGCCGAACGATGAGCGCGTGCGTCGCGGCCGGATGCCGGTGCGCGTCAATGCGACGACACGAACACCGCATCCTCGAACGCCTCCGGAATCGCGAAGCTTGCGCGCATGCGCTGCGTTTCCTTCGCCGGCGTGAGGCCGAACAGACGCTTGAATTCCCGGCTGAACTGCGACGGGCTCGTATAGCCGACCGCATAACCGGCCGCTTCCGCCGTCAGGTCCCGACGCACCATCAACAATCGCGCCTGATGCAGGCGCGTCGATTTCAGGTACTGCATCGGCGACACCTGCGTGATCGCCTTGAAGTGACTGTGGAAGCTCGGCACGCTCATGCCGGCTTCATCGGCCAGTTGTGACACGTCGAGCGGCTGCGCGTAATCGGCATGGATCACGCGCAGCGACCGGCCGATCCGGCCGAATTGTCCGCGCATCGCCAGCGCGCTGCGCATCGCATTGCCCTGCGCGCCGGTGAGCACGCGGAAATACAGTTCGCGCAGCAGCGCCGGGCCGAGCACCGCGGCGTCGAGCGGCCGCTGCATCGCATCGACGAACCTCAGCACCGACGCGTGCATCGCTTCGTCCATCGGTGTCGACATCATGCTCTTCGGCGCCTGCACGGGTTCCGCGATGCCTTCGCGGTCGATCTGCGCGGCGAGTTCGGCGGCCAGCGTGAAATCGAGGTGCAGGTACAGCGCGAGCAGCGGGCGCTCGGGCGTCGCGTCGGTTTCCATGCTGAACGGGACGGGTACGGAGACGGCCAGGTAATGATGTTCGTCGTACAGATAGCGCTCGCCGCCGAAGTAGCCGCGCTTGCATCCCTGGCACACGATCACGATGCCCGGGTCGTACAGCACCGGCGTGCGCGACAGCGTGCGGTTCGAGCGCAGGATGCGCACGCTCGGCAGCGCCGTCAGGTTGTAGCCTTCATCGGGCGCCAGCCCGCGCAGCAGCGTGACGAGGCGCTTGCGGTCGCGCGGCGACGGCGCGGGAGGGCGGGCAGGGGCGGAGGCGGAACTCATAGTTTTGTGCAAGAAAATCAGCGGAATCTGGCTTATTCGGTGTCGTTCGTCAGACTAGTATGCACGCTTCAATCGACATTCGGGAGAGACTCACATGACATCCGGCAACATCATGCTCATCACCGGCGTCAGCAGCGGCTTCGGCCGCGCGCTGGCCCAGGAAGCGCTGGCGGCTGGCCACACGGTGGTCGGTACGGTGCGAAGTGAAGAAGCAAAGCGCGCGTTCGAAGTGTTGTCCGCGCAGGCGGCGGTCGCGCGCGTTCTCGACGTGACCGACTTCGATCGCATCGACGGCGTCGTCGCGGACATCGAGGCGAACGTCGGGCCCGTCGACGTGCTGGTGAACAACGCCGGCTACGGGCACGAAGGGATCATGGAAGAGGCGCCGCTCGCGGAGATGCGGCGGCAGTTCGACGTGAACGTGTTCGGCGCGGTCGCGATGATGAAGGCCGTCGTGCCGTTCATGCGCGAACGCCGCCGCGGCCACATCCTGAACATCACGTCGATGGGCGGTCACATCACGATGCCGGGCATCGCGTACTACTGCGGCAGCAAGTTCGCGCTGGAGGGCATTTCCGAATCGCTCGGCAAGGAACTCGAGCCGTTCGGCATCGCGGTGACGGCCGTCGCGCCGGGCTCGTTCCGCACCGACTGGGCCGGCCGCTCGATGGCGCGCACGCCGCGCTCGATCGCCGACTACGACACGCTGTTCGATCCGATCCGCCAGGCGCGCGAGGAACGGAGCGGCAAGCAGCCGGGCGACCCTGCGAAGGCCGCGCGGGCGATGCTGGCCGTCATCGCATCGGAACACCCGCCCGCGCACCTGTTGCTCGGCAGCGATGCGCTGCGGCTCGTGCGGAACAAACTGGCGGCGCTGGACGACGAAATCCGCGCGTGGGAGGCGTTGACGGTGTCGACGGACGGCTGACGTGCGGCGGGGCGTCGTCGTTCATTTCCTGCCGGTGGATGATCGGCCGTCGCGGTCTGTCATGGCATCGTGGTTTCACAATAATGTCCGATAATGACTGTAGGCCAGTACGCCACGTTCATCCACTTCACAGGAGCACTGCGATGCCATACGTCACCACGAAGGATCACGTCGAGATCTTCTACAAGGACTGGGGCCCGAAGGACGCGCAGCCCATCATGTTCCACCACGGCTGGCCGCTGTCCGGCGACGACTGGGACGCGCAGATGCTGTTCTTCGTCCAGAAGGGCTATCGCGTGATCGCGCACGACCGGCGCGGCCACGGCCGCTCGGCACAAGTCTCGGACGGCCACGACATGGATCACTACGCTGCGGATGCGTTCGCGGTCGTCGAAGCGCTCGACCTGCGCAATGCGGTGCACATCGGCCACTCGACGGGCGGCGGCGAAGTGGCCCGCTACGTCGCGAAGCACGGCGAGCCGGCCGGCCGCGTCGCGAAGGCCGTGCTGGTCAGCGCGGTGCCGCCGCTGATGCTGAAAACGGAATCGAACCCCGACGGCCTGCCGCTCGAAGTGTTCGACGGCTTCCGGAAAGCGCTTGCCGACAATCGCGCGCAATTTTTCCTCGATGTGCCGAGCGGCCCGTTCTACGGTTTCAACCGCGAAGGCGCGACCGTGCATCAGGGCGTGATCCGCAACTGGTGGCGGCAGGGGATGGAAGGCAGCGCGAAGGCGCACTACGACGGCATCAAGGCGTTTTCGGAAACCGACCAGACGGGCGACCTGAAGTCGATTTCCGTCCCGACCCTCGTGCTGCACGGCGAAGACGACCAGATCGTACCGATCGCCGATTCCGCGCTGAAGTCGGTCAAGCTGCTGAAGAACGGCACGCTCAAGACCTACCCGGGGTATTCGCACGGGATGCTGACGGTCAACGCGGACGTGCTGAACGCCGATTTGCTGGCGTTCGTGCAGGCTTAACGGTGTCGGCGCAGGCCCGCTTCGGCGGGCCGCGTCGGAATCGCCGGCCGCAGCGGGCCGGCGAATGCAGTCTGCGCCTGCGCGCGCCCGATGCGCCGCACCGGATTCCGGTGTGTTGCATCGCGGCGCCCGCCGCGGCGCATCGGTGCCGGCCCGTCGGCGCACCGTTCATATAGATACTGATTAGTATAAGTATTCAAGTCGGGAAAGCGAATGGCACGGCCTCTCTGGAGGGGCGCGTACGGACAAGTTGCCATGTCGTATCCCGGGAATATTCCCGAATCACTTGGTTTTGAATTTCGTCTTCTGTATCCTCGTCCCCGGATTCGAATGGCGGGCTGGCGATGAATTGGCGTTTCTCCATGTAAATCAAGCATTTCAGCGGCTATGCGTCGGGTAATCCGGTGCCTCCGGTTCGTCTCCCTCCTATCACATAAATTTATAATCTGACACGAAATAAGAAAGGAATGACCATGATCGAGGCGCAATTCCAGAGGGACGTTTTTGCTGATATGGCGGTATTGCCGGGGCCGCTGCTCGCTTCCCTGTCTCTTGAGATAGACGAAGCGGTATCTGAATTGATCGACAACGCAATGCTCGAAGAGCAGGTCGAGATGCATGCGGAGTGGGAGGGGATCTTCCTGAAACGGGTCCGTGACGTGCTTGACCGTGCATTCGTGGAGCGCGACCCGGACGTCATGAAGGCCGTGCATCGCGCGCTGTTCCTGCTGTATGAGCTGCATGTGGTCGACGGTACATCGCCGCGCGCGGTCAATCAGTTCAATCCGTCGCTGACGCGCGTGCGCAGGTGCATCGAGCGGACGTGGATCGAGCACGAACAGCGCCATCTGGGCAGCGGCGGCGCCGATGCACTCGACGGCGAGGCGTTGACGCAAGCGTTGAAGAACCTGTGGGCGCGGCATCCGGTGGCATCGCATCCGCTGTTCGATTTTCTGGAGAAGGACGCGTCACTCGATCAGATCGTCGCATTCTTCAAGAGCGACAGCGCACTGAACATTCGCTTCTTCGACTTGCTGCTCTACTCGATGATCGGATCGCGAGAAGGCGTACGACGTGAGCTGGCGCAGAACTTCTGGGACGAATCGGGGCGCGGGGAAGGTGCGCGCAGTCACGTGAGCCTGTTCCGGAACCTGCTGAACGTCGTCGGGGCAGGCAACGGGCTGGACAATCATGCGGGCGAACTCGGCTGGCAGGGGCTCGCGGGATACAACCTTTTCATGCTGGCATGCGTGAACCGACAGCACTATTTCAAATTGCTGGGCATCATGGCAATGACCGAACTGCTCGATCCGTCACAGTACGAGAAACTGGCGCGAGGATGCCGGCGCGTCGGGCTTGGACGCGACGCCGAACTGGACTACTACGACGAACACGTGACGATCGACGTGATTCATGGCGAAGGGTGGTTGTCGAACGTGATCGTGCCGATCGTCAACGAGACGCCGACGGTGGCGGGCGACATTCTGCTGGGCGCGTCGCTCAGAATGGCGACCTGCAACGATTATTACGATGCGCTGCTGGCGCGGCTGGTCGGCATGACGCAGTGATGGGCGACGCCTGGCGATCAGGTCTTCTTCCGCTTGCCTGCGGTCGGGGTAACGGACGTTTGCGAAGCCGTCTGCAGCAGGCGTTCCGTTGCCTGCCAGGCGTCGTCGGCCGCGTGTTCCGTGTCGCCAACCACGGCGGACAGGGTCGCGCCGTCGAGCAGCATCACAATCTGGCGCGCGGTCGACTCGATCATGGCCGGCGGCACGAGATCGAGCAGGAGGTTCTGGATGAACAGGCGCAGCTGGATTTTTTGTGTCGTCGAGATCCGGATGATTTCGCCAGACTCGGAATGAAACTCGGACAGTGCGCTGGTGAACATGCAGCCGCTGAAATCGCGCGCCTTGAACCAGCGCTCGTGCCATGCAA
The DNA here is from genome assembly GCF_984667975.1 of Burkholderia pulmonis. Classification (NCBI taxonomy): domain Bacteria; kingdom Pseudomonadati; phylum Pseudomonadota; class Betaproteobacteria; order Burkholderiales; family Burkholderiaceae; genus Burkholderia; species Burkholderia pulmonis. The sequence continues at coordinate 1,025,526 of NZ_OZ480188.1, read as the reverse complement.
ACACGGCCTGGAGCCGCTCGATCGGCGTGTTCCGGGTTGCGACCGAACTGGCAATCGAACTGAGTGCGCTGTGTGCCCGCTGAGTGAGAACCTCGGAAATCAGATCGTTCTTGGTCGGAAAATTCCGGAACAGGGTCATTTTGGCCACGCCGGCTTCTTCGATGATACGGTCGGTTCCCACCGCGTGATAACCGTGCTGCGTAAACAATCGTGTCGCCGTATCGACGATCGCTTGACGTTTGGAATTCTTGGCCATGCGATGCATTCCTCAACCTAATCGTACCCGGATTATAGCCAAGCACGGCCGGGCGTTGTGACTTTGGTCCGGCGCATGCGCCGATGCGAGGAATCGAGCGGACGCGACGGTTTCGCCGCACGTCCGGGCCCGTTCGTCAAACGCAGGCGCGTCCCGTCGGCGCGCCGCTGGCCAGATCACCCACGGCCGTGCCGTGCAGGAATGGCGTGACATGACCGACGGCTCGCACGATGTATTCGTCGATTTCGCCGACAGGCACGACGTAGCGAAGCGCGCGCTCTGCGGCTTCGACGCCTGCGAGGCGCGCGATGATCCACGTGGCGAGATAGTGCGACGCGAGACAGCCGCCGGCGGTCGCCACGTTGCCGCGTGCGAAGAACGGCTGGTTCAGCGTATCGACGCCCGCGTCCCGGACCCACGGGCTGGTGATCAGGTCGGTGCAGGCCGGTACGCCGGACAGGTGCCCGAGCTTGGCCAGAATGAGCGTGCCCGAGCACTGCGCGGCCAGCAACTGTCGCGCCGGATCGAAGCGCAGTTCTTCCATCAGCGCGGCATCGGCGACGATGTCGCGCGTCAGTACGCCGCTGCCGACGATGACTGCGTCTGCGCCACGGGCATCACGAAGGGACGTCGGCGTGTCGACGACGACACCGTTCATCGACCGGGCGCGCGCGGCCGGCCCGGACAGCGATACGTGCCAGTCAGGGTGCTGGACGCGGCTGAGGATCGACAGCGCAATGAACGAGTCGAGTTCGTTGAACCCGTCGAAGGTGAGAATCGCGATTCGCATGATGGGTTTCCTGGATCGGTATCGGGCGGGTAGGCGTCAGTAGGGTGTATACGGGAGGAATTTCCCGCTCATCACGATGCGAACGCGGTCGCCACCCGCGTGATGCTCGCGCTGCAGATCCATCCTGAAGTCGATTGCGCTCATGATGCCGTCGCCGAATTCCTCGTGGATGAGCGCCTTGAACGTCGTGCCGTACACGTTGACGAGCTCGTAGAAGCGATAGATCAGCGGATCGCTCGGGATCGCGGCATCCAGCGAGCCCCGGGACGGGGTGACGGTCAGCCACTTCGCTTCTTCCGCGGTCAGGCCGAAGACTTCCGCGACGATGCCGGCCTGCAGTGTATTCAGCGTCATCTGGCCGAGGCACGCGGCCGTCGTGCATTCCTTGCTGAGACCGACCTGCGTCGCGACCTCCGCCCAGGTGATTCCGGACGATACTTTCGCGGCGATGATCTTTTCGGTGATTTCAAGACGATTCATGACAACTCCGGCAAGGTGGTGAAGCCTCGGCCGCGTGGCAGCGGCGGGCTCGACTTCAGTGCGCGGCTCGACTGAGCGTGTACACCGAGACATGTTTGCGGCTTGATGCGGAAAAGGGCGTTTCCGACCAGTCCTCGAATCGTTGCGCGAGGACGAATCCTGCTTCACGGGCGAGTGCATCGATCTCATCAGGGGCCATGTAGTGCATCACGCACGGCAGGAACCGGATGCCGTTTTCCGGGCTGAGCATGACTTCCTGGATCGTCCAGATCTTCTTCTGGGCGTCGTTGACGGAGGTAAAGAGCGAGATTTGCGCATCGTCGACGGAGCGCACGGAAACGCCCGACTTGGCCGGGAAATAGCCGGGATTGGGGCCGTCCGGCAAATACGTGTCCGGAATGGGGACGAAGGTTTCGATCACGAACTCGCCGTCGTCCTCGAGGGCATTCGCAACGCTTTTGAAGCAGTTCAGCTGTGCGGCGCGCGATGGCAGCAGGAACAGGAAATTGAAGACGGCGAAAGCGAGATTGAAGCGCTCGGTGCCGCACGTGAAATCCGCCGCATCGGCCTGCAGTGCGTCGATCGGCAGTCCGTTGCCACGTGTCGCGAGCACGTCCAGCATCTTCCGGGACGAATCGATGCCCAGCACCGGGACACCCGCCTCGCAAAGCGGAATGGCGATGCGGCCGGTGCCGGCACCGAGTTCGAGCGCCCGCCGCGACCGGGCCTTGCGGCGCAGGAACTCGATCTGGCCGGGATAGGGCGGAAAGCTGGCGTAGACGCGGTCGTACTCCGTCGAGAAGTGGTCGCCGTAGGTGTCGATCTCGTAGGTGCTCATGGGTTCGTTTCAGTTGAAAGAAGGGGCGACGTCAAAGCGCGTGCAGTGCGGCGGCGAGGCGGTCGATTTCCGCGCCGGAATGATTCGCTCGAATGGCCAGCCGCAGCAGGCGATCCGCACCGTTGTAGTTCTCGATGTACGGCACGAATATTTCGTGATCCAGAAGATGCCGATGCACGGCTTGCGCGTCCTTGCTTCTGAAGGCTTTGAGCGCGACGATCGGCCGTAACGGCTGGTTCCCGGCGGCGAGTTCCGGCACGCGTTCGCGCAGGCGGTGGATGTTCGCGCTCAGCGCGTGCCAGAGGGTGCCGCTGCCGCACAGCGTCAGCGCCTGGGCGATGCCGTAGCAAATGGCCGGCGGCAGCGGCGTGGCGCACCGGAACGCTGACGAGTGTCCGACGATCCGGTCGATGATCGATGCGTCGCCCGCGACGAATCCGCCATGCAAACCGACGACCTTGCTCAGGCTGCTGGTGACGATGACGTTCGGTGCGGGGCTGCCGTCCGGATCGTCGCCGGGGAGCCCGAAGCCGTGGGACTGGTCCAGCAGCAGATAGCCGTGGCGAACGAGCGAGAGCAATTCCCGGACGGGCGCCTGCTCGCCGGTTATCGGGTCCACGGCGTCGACGTAGATGCAGTAAGGAGCCTGTCTGCGTTCATATTCCGACAGTGCCGCGCACAACGACGCGTAGTCGTCGAAAGTCGTGAGCGGGGCGGTACCGGTGCCGTCAAGAAAACTCGGGTGGGCGTTACCCGCGCACAGGAACCGGTCGCACATGCCTGCGAGCGCCTGGACCACCGCGACGTTGGCCAGGTATCCGCTCGGTAGAAGCAGGGCACGCGCGGTCCGCGTATATCTCGCGAGCGACGCCTCGACTTCCAGGTGCACGGCCGATGTTCCCGATGTCAGCCGCGCGGCGCCGACGCTGATGCCGTAGGTTTCGATCGCGGCAATGACGGCTTGCTTGACGCGTTCGTGCTGCGACAGGCCAAGGTAGTCGCAGCCGCCGAAATAGGTGTTGCCGTTGCGCAGATGCTCGTGGTCGCGGCAGGTCGTGGTCATGTGTTCTTCCCCAGTGCCGGGACAGGCCTCGGTTGATGGTTCACCAGATAAACGGAGAGCAGCACGAACAACGAGCCGGCGATCATCCGCTCGGATACGCGCTCCCCGAAGAACATGAAGCCCCAGATTGCGGAAAATGCCGGTGCGAGAAATGTGATCGTCAGCGTGCGGGTGGCGCCGATGGCCAGCACGAGACGGAAGTAGAGCAGGTAGGCGATCGCGCTGTTGACGACCGCCAGCATCACCAGGCTGACGATCGCGGCAGCCGGCACCGGGGTAACCGGCAGGCTGGCGGCCGCGAGTGGAGCCATCAGCAGCCCCGCGAGGAACTGCGTTCCTCCCGAGATGGCGGCGGCCGAAAGATGGGCGGCGCGACGGCGCACGTAAGTACCGGCGAGTGCATAGCTGAGCGCGCCAGCGATGCACGCAAGGGATCCTTTCAGGAAATCGGTGTCGGCCTGGTGACGGAACCCGGTTTCGCAGATGATGGCGACGCCCGCCAGGCCGAACAGCAGCCCGACGCTGCCGGTCCAGGCGAACTTGTCCTGCAGGAACCACGCGGAGATGATCGCGCCGAACATCGGGGCGGTGGCATTCAGGATCGCAAGATAAGCGACGGGCAGATAGCGCGCAGCGTATGAATAGAGAAAGAACGGCAGCGCGAAGTTGAGGCAGCCGATGACGAGGTACGGGATGAAGTTCGCGCGCCAGTCGAGCCGGACACGCGTGGCGATCGAGTAAGCGATGACGCATGCGCCGCCCAGCAGGGCGCGGATGTCCGCCGTGAAGATTGGGGACAGCGTATGTGAAACCGATCGCGTAAACAGAAAGGACAGGCTCGAGATCGCCGACAGGACGACGAGCGGAAGCCAGTAGGTATGCCTCATTGCTGAAACGATATCCAGGGTTGATCGTTCGAGGATCCACCGATCCGGCCGTGCGGCCGGATCGGCGGTGTTGCCGGGCTGGCCCGGTACGGACTTACCGGGGTGCCCGCTGCCGCGCGATGCATGCCAGCGTGGCCAGCGCGGCGCCGACGATGACGGCCGCGGACAGGATCAACGCGCGCGATGCGCCGATGTGGTCGCCGAGGAAGCCGAGCACGACGACCGGAACGCTGAAGCCGAAATAGGCGAACAGGAAGAACCCTGCGCTGGCGCGCGCCTTGTCTTCGGGCGGCGCAAGGCTCAGCGTCGCCGACAGGCCGCCGAGGTAGGTCAGGCCATAGCATGCGACGCCGGCGATCGCTGATCCGGCCAGCGTCAGCGCCGCATCGACCCGAATCACGCCCGCGACCGTCATCACGTAGCCGAGCGGCGCGAGGACAAGGCCGATCGAGACGGCTGCCCGCGGCGACAGGCGCCTGCCGATCCAGACGCCGATCAGGCCGGGGCAGATGATCAGGAAGTCGACCATGCCCGACCAGCGTTCAAGACCGATCTTCGCGAGCTGAAGCGGAACGACCGCGATGATTGCGCCGCTGGCGGCCCATGCCGTCGCAATGGCGACGCCGTACACGACACCGCCGGCGGGAAACGTCGGCAACCGGAGCCAGCGTGCCGATGCACGTGCCGTTCCGGTTTCGCGCATCAGCGCAAGCAGGACGATGCCGGCGAACGCGACGGGCAGGTAGGCGAGATAGGTGACCGGCACGTCAGTGACGATTCGGGGCGGCCACATCGACGTCAGCAACGGGCCGAGCCCGAATCCGAGCGACGTGCTGGCCGCGACCACGGACGCACCGAATGTCGCCGACGCGTCCGGTGGCAGCTGTTCGGTCACGAATGCCGTGCCCGCACCGGACATCAGCCCGACCGCCATCCCGAGCAGGAGCCGGGAGACTGCCACGGCGCCGAGCGTGGGCTCGACGATCAGCACCACGGTGGCGCTCATGGCCAGCGCCAGCGCGGCGCAAAGCGGCAGCTTGCGGCCGATCCTGTCCGACAGCCCGCCCAGCATGATGAGCATCGGAACGAGGCCGCCGACGTAGCAGGCGAAGGCCGCTGCGGCGAAACCTGCACCGTAGCTGCCGGCGGACGCGTAAAGGCCGTAGAGCGGCGCTTGCAGGTTGACCGCTCCCGAGATGAGGAACAGGCAGAACGCCGTGCCGACGATCCCGATCGGGATGCGTCTCGATGTGCTGGACGCGCTTTTGACAGTGGTTTGCGACATGAACAAGGATTCCTTCGAATGAATGGGGCGCACCGGCCGCGCCTGAACGGCCCTTGCCCCGCAGTCGGGGCGGCCTTGTCCGGCGGCGCCGGTGCGGGTCAGGTCTTCCTGAATGCGAATGGACACTTGTCCGTACGATCGACGTTTTCCTCCGCGATCTCGTACTGCCACCACTCGATGCCACCGGCACCATACGAAGCGAGCTGCGGGGAATGCGGCGTGCCGTCGTAGCGGAGGATGCGATTGCGGATATTGGCGCGGACGCGACGACCGGGCGGCGTGTCGCCTGCGACGCTGTCGAAGCGTTCGCGCGGGTTGATGACGAAGATGAAGTGTTCGCCGAGATTGCGGCTGCGGCGCACGTGATGCGCCGGGTGACTCATGTTGCAGAAGATCGGCATGCCGTTGAAGCACATCGACCACGACGGGGAGTCGGGATCCTTGCCGACACCTTCCGGCCAGGGCGCCGGGTCGACCTCGTGGAGCTTCTGGAGCACGCGCCAGCCAAACGCGTGATATTCCCCCAGCGAGCGCGACCGGATGAGGTCCAGCGAGAACGCGACGATCAGCGGATACGCGGTGGCCAGACTGCCGTCCCATGCGTTGGAAATGTCCACGTATTCCGTCAGGCCTTCGGCGAGGCCGGCGATACCGGCCGGGTCGAGCGAGTCGACGAAGATGAAGCGCAGCAGCCCCTTCTGGAACGCGTTTCTGGAGAACACGCAGGGGAAATCGCCGGATTCGTCCAGACGGGCTTCGATATCGGCAAGCACGGACCGATGCCAGTCGTGCCCGGTTTCGATGATTCGGTTCTGCGAGACGAGCTTGCCGGGATTCCGGCATTCGCCGGACATCGTCGGGATGAATTCTTCCGTTGCGAGAGAAGAGCGGCTCATGCAGTTTGTCCTTTCACGATGATTGGTTGGTGGTTCTTGTGTCGTGACGATCGGGTGAATCAAACGCAGTGCTGCAATACGAGGAACATCGGACAGGCGCGCGGTGGTCGCATGTCGGGCCGGCCGGACCCGGATGCGGCCGGTGGCGCGGCCGTCAGCCAGCCTTCGGCAGGCTGTATATGTCGCTGTTGCTGGCCGGGCGCCGGTCGACGTGCCGAGCGAACGCGCCTTCGATCAGCACCGAATCGGGCTCGAGCGATGTCATCATTGTCAGGAGTCCTATGCTACCGTCCCGGCCGATCGATCCCGACTCGTCCGGGAACAGGCCAATATCGGCCTTCATGCCGGGCCGCAGCATGCCCGTGTCGTAGACACCCAGCGCGGCCGCAGCGGATACCGTGATGGCGTCGACGATCCGGTTCAGGACATGGGCGGGGTGGTCGGCGAAATCGGCCGGCAACGACAGCGTCGGCGTGTGGCGGCCCGCGCTTGCGACGGCAGCGGTGCCGCTCAGCCCCGACAACGCCAGTTTTCCGTGCTGCAACTGCGCGCCGTGCTCGCGCCACAGCGCGCCAATGCGGGAGCCGGACGTCAGTGCGACCGCGATCGGGCACGTGGCGGCCGCGAGCGTCGCACGGTCGCCGCGCGCGAGCCGGGGCAACGCAAACAATGTCACCTGCTCGCGCAACAACTGCAGATACGCGAGAAGGTTGATTTCCGAACGGCAGAATCGCTCGCGAAATTCGCCGGCGCCGTCCGGCGACGACGCAAGCCGGATCCCGAGGCGTGTTCCGGCCACGTGCGACAGGGAGACGAATTCGAGCAGCGACGACGCGGACAGCAGATCCTGACAGGAAACCACGGGGACGACGGAACGGGGGGCTGCCATCGGCTGGGTCAGCTTGCAGATTGCGATCCCGAGTTCATCGTGTCGCGCGGTCGCTTCGGCGTCGACGCGATCGGGCCATCGATCCGTGGCGCACGGGGAGACGCTCGGAAGTCCGGCAGTCGTGATGCAGCGGGCGAGGCCGGGGGATCGCGAGTCGTCGGCTTCCATGCGGCCGGAGTCGACGTCGATCACGCCGGGCGCGCACACCAGCGTCGATCCGTCGAAACCGATCCGCTGCCTGGACGTGCCCGGTGGAACGATGCCGATGATCCAGCGTCCGGCGATCTCCAGATCGCAGCGTTCGAATGAATGGGTCAGGCCGTTGAAGCAGACGGTCTCCCTGATCACCCACGGTTGCGTTCGTGGTGGATTCCATGCGGTGGTCGTCATCGAAGGGTCCAGAATGAAAGCGTGTCGTTGATGGCGTGCCCGGCGCGGTCACGCCCCGGGCGAATGCGGGCGCCGGTTTCGGCACGCCGCGCGGCAGTCGTTGCCGGGATCAATGCGAGCCCGACGCCTTGTACCGGGCTCTGATGGCAAGCGTGGCGCACAGGCACACGGCAACCGCGGACAGCAGCGTCTTGCCGTCGACGTTTTCGTGAAGCAGGAGGAACGACCACGCGATCGTGCAGATCGGCTGTAACAGCAGGATCTGGCCCACGCGCGCGACACCCCCCCGGGCGAGGCCCGCATTCCACGGGATGAAGCCGAGAAACGAACTGAATGCGCCGATGTACAACAGCCCGGCGCATGCCCGCGGATCGAGGTGCAGCCCGCGGGTCGCGACCAGCCAGGTCACGAGTACCGCGACCGGTGGCGCGCCGAGCATCAGTGCCCACGCCTGCACGCGCATCGGGCCAAACCGGCGGGCGAGAATCGCCCCTTCTGCGTAGCCGAGGCTCCCGAGCGCCACCGCGATGCACGCATACAGATCGCCCAGGCCGATCGCCCCGCTTCGCTGGCTGTCGAAACTGAACAGTGCGGTGATGGCCGCTCCGGCCGCGGAAAAGAGCCAGAACCTGGACGGCATGCGTTCGCGCGCACGCAGCGCGCCTGCGAGCGCCGTGGCGAACGGCATGGTGCCGAAGATCACCGCGGCGTGCGCCGCGGAGGAATGGGATACGGCCAACGCGGAGAAGACCGGAAAGCCGAAGATGTTGCCGGCGACGACGAGCGACAACCGTGCGATGGCCGACCTCGGCGGCCACCCGCCGCGCGACAGCACGAGCGCGACGAGCGCGAACGGGAGCGCGACGAGCGATCGACCGAGCCCCACGGTCAGCGCGTCGACCGAGGTGACCGCCAGTTTCGTCGCCGGCAGGGTCAGGCTGAAGCACAGCATGCCTGCGATGCCCAGCCAGATCCCGCTTCCGGCGGATGTTTCGGCCGGTGCGACAGCGGGTTGCGCGACGGGAAGAGTCTTGGACACGATAGCCTCGGTCGATGCGATGGTTGAGGAGTGGGGCTGCGCGAGTGATTACGGGTGCGTCTTGCGATACAGCAGGCCGTCACTCCAGATCAGATCGATGCGTCCCCATTGCATGGCCGACGCGACATCCGGGAAGAAGCCGCGACCGTTGTAGTTCGCGCTCGTATTGCAGAGCACGGGAACGCCGCTGAGCGAGAAGTATTCGCGGAGGATCTCCTCGAGTACGGGGTCATCTTCCGTGTTGACGGTCTGCAGGCGCGCCGTTCCGTCGAGGTGCAGCACCGCCGGAATTTTTGCGACCCAGTCTTCGCGGACATAGTGGTCGAACAGCATGTGCGGATCGGGCGTGCCCGGATCGAAGATGTGCGGCGCTTCCTCGGTGAGGCAGAGCGGCGCGACCGGGCGGAAACGTTCGCGATCCTTGACTTCGTTCAGGAGATCCTTCATTGCCGGGTCGGTCGCCGCGGCGATGATGCTGCGGCCGCCGAGTGCGCGCGGGCCGAGTTCGGCGCGACCGTTGAGCATCACGACCGGCTTGCCTTCGGCATGCAGGATGGCGGCGAGGGCCTTCGGCGTACAGGGCGTCGCCTGCCATCCGTCCGGGATCGCCGTTGTCGGCACCAGTGCGGGACCAAGGCGCGGGTGCCAGTTCAGCGCCGAAATTTTCCGCGTCTGCATGAGGTGCGTCGCGGCCGTGCCGAGCGCGGAACCCGAATCGTTCGGAAACGGCGGAACCCAGACATCGTTGAAAAGCGGGTGTGCGCGCAATGCGCTGTTCCACTTGATGTTCAGTGCGCAGCCGCCGGCAAAGCACAGATTCCATTTGCCGTTGCCCTTCCATTCCACGATCCGGCTCGTCACCTGATTGACGAGCAGTTCCTCGAGGAATTCGTGCACGGAGGCGAGTACGTCCTCGTCCGGCACCTGCAGGCCGTCAAGGGCCTTTGCAACATCCAGGAAGAACTTGTGGACATGTTTCATCGACGGTTCGACCGACGTGCCCCATCCGCCGACCGTCCGCAGATACTGTCGGACCTCTTCCGTATTCGCGGAGAAATTGACCGCGTACAACTCGGCGAGCAGTCGCACGACGGCCGGATTGCTCTTGCCCAGTGCGATATAGGCCATCAGCTTCCCGGCGACCGAGAGGTCGCTCGCGGTGCCGGCCTGCTCCGATTTCTTGTACGGGCCGAAATGATGCGCGGCGGTCGCGTAGAAGTGGCCGATCAGCGGAAATACCGGCCCGCCTGCCTCGATTGCGTTGCTGGCCGGATCGAAGTGATAGAGCCGTGGAAACATGCCGCCGTCCCAGACGACGCCGAAGGCCGGCTCGGCGCGCTTCGCGAACGCACTGGTCATGTAGGTGCCGACCAGATGGCCTGCAACATGCAGATAGCTCGTGAACGGCTTGCGTTTGCCGGCGATCGTGAATTCGCCTGAGTACGCGTGCCGGAACAGCGAGCCGTCGCCTTCGTGATAAGGCGCAAGCGTGAGAACCTGCTCGAAGCTGCCGTCGGAAACGGTCGCGGTGCCGATTTCCACGCCGTCCCAGCCGTCGATGACCCATTCGTCGACATCGTCGACCTGGTAGCCGAAATCGCCAAGTATCCTGACAACCGAATCGAGGCTCTTGATGGAGCTGTATCGTGGGCTGTTGTCCAGCTTCTCGATCTCGACGCTGAAGACGAGACGATCATCGTCAAGGAGCGCGACCGCACCATCGTGCGTAAGCTTAAGACCGCAAATCAGCATATCTAATCTCTGGGTTAGTGTTTCAATACGTTCCGGGGAACGCGTGCCGTGATACCGCTCAACAAATCATTTGCTATCGTCGACGCACAGGCAGCAACGCGTTCGACGGGAAGATCCTTGCCCCACAGGACCACGTGGCTGCCTACGCCGGCATCGGGGATGTCGGTGATGTCCACGAGCAGCATGTCCATGCATACGCGGCCTATCAGCGCGGCGCGCCGGCCGCCGACGAGGACGGGCGTTCCCGGTTGCGCCTGCCTCGGGTATCCGTCCGCGTAACCGCATGCGATCACACCGATCTTCATGTTCGACCTGCAGACGGTTTCGTTTCCGTACCCGATGCGTTGCCCCGCGACGCACTCCCGAACGGCGATCAACTCGCTGGTCAGGTTCATCACCGGCTTCAGGCCGATTTCCGGGGCGCTGGTGGTGGCGAACGGGCTGACGCCGTAGAGCATGATTCCGGGGCGGATGTATTCACGGAACAGGCTCATGCCTCTGAGGATTCCTGCCGAATTCGAGATCGAAACGTGCTTTCCCGCGATGGCCAGTTTTCGGAAGCGATCGTATTGTTCGGCCGTGAACGGGTCGGCGGGCGTGTCGGCGTTGGACAGGTGGCTCATCACGCCGATAACCTCGATTCCGGCAGCCTCCAGCCGGGCGATCGTGTGCTCGGCGTCACCTCCCGCGAAGCCCAGGCGGTTCATGCCGGTGTCGAGCTTGATCCACACCCGGGCCTTTCCTGCCGCGCCGCGCAGCATCCACTCGACCTGCTCGCGAGCGTGCAGGACGGGAGAGAATCGATTGCCGACGATGACGTCGACTTCGGCCGGCGAGAAGGGGCCCTCGAGCAGGACGATCGGTTTCGCCGTTGTCTCGCGCAGCGAGACCGCCTCGTCGATCGAAGACACCGCAAACGCATCGATGTCGTTGAATGCATCGATGACGTCCTTGACGCCATGACCATAGGCGTTCGCCTTGACGACGGCCATGACGCTGCCCTGGTCGACCTTCTGTTTTGCCAGATTGATATTCGAGCGCAATGCATGCCAATCGATATTGGCGACAAGTGGTCGAGTCATACGGATGCTCTCGTTCTAGCGAGATGAGTGGAAATTCGGCGGCAATGCCTGCACCGCACCGACGGTGCCGGAATACGTCTGGAAGGGAGTTCGACCGGGCCTGGCCGGTGACCGACCTTAGGGCGAGACGGCCCGGCGTCTTGCCGCGCTGCGTTCGACGCGTGTGAGCTGGAGCCGCGGCGCAGACATTGCCTGGTCGATCAGCATGGATTGGAGCATGACCACCGGGCCGAGTGCCGCCAGGATCGGTTCGATGTACTGCACATACGACAGGAACGAGATTTCAAGACTCATTTCACATTGCTCGCATTGATTTGCACATCTGGCTGACGGCGACCTGCTGGCGTGCTTCGCATCGACGCGTGCATGACAGTCAAGTGGTATCCCGGGTGGCGTGACTTTTTCGGCAACCGTCCGGCATCGTCCACGCGCCTGCTTCCTGTAGGAAGCAGGCGCGTCGAACCGGTTTCTCTATGGGATGCGTTCGGAGACCGCTTTTTGTAAAGATACTGGTAAGTATCATTTTGGTGGATCATGAATCATGGAAATGGGCTTGTCAATTCAATTTTAGAGATACGAAAGGGAGTATGAGGCCGGACGGGATGCTGCTCCGTGTCGCCATGGAATCGGATCCATTGTTAATAAAAATGCGTTCAAAACTGCGTAAAAATCCGAAAACGTGTTCAATGTGGGGCCGTGTGCACGCCGCGCCCGGGGTGGCTTTTATTGTCTGGAACCGGTGCGTAGGGCGCCTGTATCGAGCAAATGTAGGTGATGCGCCCGATACGGGAATACCCTACTAATATAAAAGATACCGATTGGTATCATCGTGAATCATTTGAAAGCAGCGGCCCGCCGGATGCGATGCGCGGCCGGTATGCGGGATCCAGCGGAGATCCGGTGGTGTCTTTTTGTCGCGGCGCGTGTCGGGATTGCCTGATTCAGGCGTGATGGCGCGTTGTCGTTTCAGCGTTTCGTGTCTACCGGATCCGCGATGGGCCGGCGGAGCGAGGTGCCCAGCAGAATCCGAAGTTTCAGCCTCTCCAACAGGGCCTTTAAGAAACCGCTTATGCCACTTTACGACAACATTCTCGACACGATCGGCCGTACCCCCATCGTCAAGCTGCACCGCCTTCCGCCAAAACACGTCAAGCTTTATGTCAAGGTCGAATCGTTCAATCCGGGCGGTTCCGTCAAAGATCGTCTTGCGCTCGCCGTCGTGCTCGATGCCGAAGCGAAGGGCCTGCTCAAGCCGGGCGACACCATCGTCGAATGCACGTCCGGCAATGTCGGCATCGCGCTGGCGATGGTGGCCGCGGCGCGCGGCTACAAGTTCGTCGCGGTGATGGCGGATTCGTACTCGGTCGAGCGGCGCAAGCTGATGCGGGCATATGGCGGCAAGGTGATCCTGTTCCCCGCTGCCGAAGGGTCAAGCGGCGGAAACCGCATCGCTGACGCGCTGGCGGAGAAGCACGGATGGTTTCGGGCGCGGCAGTTCGACAATCCCGCTAATCCCGCCTATCACCGTGAGACCACCGCGTCGGAGATTCTCGGCGATTTTGCCGGGAAGAAACTCGATTACTTCGTGACCGGATTTGGCACGACGGGAACGCTGACGGGGGTGGGGCAGATGCTGAAGCGTGCGCGCCCGGAAGTGCGTGTCATTGCAGCGGAGCCTGCCAACGCAGCCGTTCTGTCCGGGCAGGCGTGGAACCTGCACCAGATCTCCGGCTGGGCGCCGAATTTCGTTCCGAGCGTGCTCGACCGCAGCGTGATCGACGAGCTGGTGCTTGCTGACGAGGTGGAGGGGCGCGATACCGCCCGCCGCCTGGCGGCCGAGGAAGGCATCTTCGTGGGGCTTTCCGCGGGAGCCACGGTCGCCACCGCGCTTCGGGTCGCGCAAAGCGCGCCGGAAGGTTCGGTACTGCTCGCGATGCTGCCGGATACCGGCGAACGATACCTGTCGACCTTCCTGCTGGAAGGGGTGAACGAAGGTTCGGATGACGAATGGCTGGCGTCGCTGGATCGCTGATCGTCGAAGTCGGGATATCCGCCGGCAAACCTCCGCATACTGGGCAACACGCATGAGCGAATTCATTTCACCTGCGACCCGCTTCGTCGGTCTGCCGGCTCAATTCCGCATGAATCGCGGTGGCTCGATCCTGGGCGGACGCATCGCGTACGAATGCTGGGGCAAACCGAATCAGGCGAGAAGCAACGTCATCCTGATACTCCCCGGTTTGTCGCCGAGCGCACACGTTGCGGCGAATGCGTTCGACCGATCGGCGGGCTGGTGGGAAGGCATGCTGGGGCCGGGCAAGGCAATCGATACCGATCGATGGTACGTCATCTGCGTGAACTCGCTCGGCAGCTGCAAAGGCTCGACGGGCCCGGCATCGATCGATCCTCGCACGGGTGATACGTATCGTCTGGAGTTCCCCGATCTTTGCGTGGAGGACATCGCGGATGCGGCGGCCTACGCGGTGCGCGCGCTCGGGATCGAGCGCCTGGCCTGCGTGATCGGAAACTCGATGGGCGGCATGAGTGCGCTGTCGCTTCTGGCCCGCCATCCGGATCTGGCGCACAGCCACATCAACATCTCCGGCGCGGCACGCGCATTGCCGTTCTCGATCTCCGTGCGGTCGCTGCAGCGCGAGGCGATCCGGCTCGACCCGCACTGGAATCAGGGGGCGTACGACGACGACAGCTATCCCGAGAGCGGGATGGCGATCGCGCGCAAGCTCGGGGTCATCAGCTACCGTTCGGCACTTGAGTGGGAATGCCGGTTCGGACGTATGCGCTTCGATGACGGGCGCGACGCCGATCAGGATCCCGATCCTTTCGGTGTCGAGTTCGAGGTGGAGCGATACCTTGAACGGCATGCGCAGCGCTTCGTCCGCGACTACGACCCGAACTGCTACCTGTATCTCAGCCGCAGCATGGACTGGTTCGATCTTGGCGATTCCTGCGGCTGCAGCGTCGAGGAAGCGCTGTCGCAACTTCAACTCCACAAGGCGCTGGTGATCGGCGTACAGACCGACATCCTGTTTCCGTTGCAGCAACAGCGGCAGATTTTCGAGGGGCTGCGCGCCGGCGGGATCGACGCGACGTTCGTTCCGCTCGATTCGCCGCAGGGGCACGATGCGTTTTTGGTCGACATCGGCCGCTTCGGCCCGGTGGTGGGGGAGTTCCTTGCTTCGCTGGAGCTGCGCTCGGAGCGTCGCGTACGCGTCGGCGCGGCCGCATAGGCGATCGAGATTCGATCGTCGGCCGCTCCATACACCTCGTTACCGGTCATTAATAGTGAGTGCGTGATATGTCAAACCCGTCATCCAGGATAGCCCTTGTCACCGGTGCCACGCGCGGTATCGGACTCGAGACCGTTCGCCAGCTTGGCGCAAGCGGCGTCCGCGTGCTGCTCGCCGGACGCGACCGCGGCCGGGCCGAAGAGGCGGCGCGCCGGCTGCGCGACGCGGGGCACGATGTCGTCGGGTACCAGCTCGACGTAACCGATGCGGCCAGCATTGCGAGTGCCGCGGCAGCCGTCGCGCGCGAGTATGGCTGTCTTGACATCCTGGTCAACAACGCCGGGATCCGGATAGAAGAGTATGGCAAGCAACCGTCGGAGCAGCCGCTGCATCAGTGGCGGGAAACGTTCGAGACCAATCTGTTTGGCGTCGTTTCGGTGACGCAGGCGTTTTTGCCGCTGATCCGAAAGTCCGCTGCGGGGCGCATCGTCAACGTGTCGAGTCTTCTCGCGTCGCTGGGCATGCACAGCGATCCGGAATCGTACGCATACAGCGAAAAATTCAAGTCGCTTCCGGCCTATAGCGCGTCGAAGAGCGCGATCAATTCCTGGACGGTGCACCTGGCATTCGAGCTGCGCGATACGCCGATCAAGGTCAATGCCGTGCATCCCGGCTACACCCGCACCGACATGAACGATGGCGACGGTGCGATCGACGTCGAGGCCGGCGCAAGCACCAGCGTTGCGATGGCGCTGCTCGACGCGGACGGGCCGAGCGGACGGTACGTTCATATGGGCGAGCCGGTGCCCTGGTAGCTGTCGCGCACGACCGCGCCGCGGAACGCGTTCGCGTGTCGCACCGGCGCGCGCGTGTCGCGCCGGTGCGAATCCCGATCGATTCGTCACGATCCCCCTGCCAAGGAAAAGTCGTTGCTTCCACACACATTACGTTTCAGCAAGATGCATGGCGCCGGCAATGATTTCGTCGTGCTCGACCTGCGCGATGCCGCCGCGCCTTCGCCAGAACTGTGCCGCAGGCTGGCCGACCGCCATCGCGGCGTCGGTTGCGACCTGATTCTCGGCGTCGAGGCGCCTCGCAGCGCGACGGCGGCCGCCTCGTTCCGTATCTGGACCGGAGAAGGCCTGCAGTCGACGCTGTGCGGAAACGGCGCGCGCTGCGTGGCCGCGTGGGCGATACGGGCGGGCCTGGCGCGAGGGCCGCGCTTCGAACTCGACAGTCCGAGCGGCACGCACGAGATCGACGTGCTGGACGAGCAGACGTTCCGGGTCACGCTCGGCGTGCCGCGATTCGAGCCGGCGGCGATCCCGATGCTGGATTTCGGGGCCGAGCAATCGTGGTACGACATGGCGTTCGACGACGGCACGCGCGTCCGCTTTGCCGCGGCATCGATGGGCAACCCGCATGCGCTGATCGAAGTCGACGACATCGAGGTCGCGCCCGTCGACCGGATCGGTCGACTGATGCAGGGCTCGGACAGATTTCCGATCTCCGTGAACGTGGGGTTCGTGGAGATCGTGTCGCGCGAGCTCGTGCGCCTGCGCGTGTACGAGTTCGGGGCGGGAGAAACACTCGCATGCGGCAGCGGCGCATGCGCCGCCGCCGCGCTGCTGATGCGCATGGGGCGCATCGATCGACAGGTGTGCGTCGCCATGCCCGGCGGTGACTTGCGTGTCGCATGGCCGAGCGCGGCCGAGCCGGTCGCGATGACCGGGCCCGCCGCATTCGTTTTCGAAGGCTGTCTCGACAACTAGGGCGCAACGGTTCGCGCCCGTCGTATCAACACTGGAATCGATTCATGAAGAAGCTTGCCCTGGCTACGTCGATCACCGATCTTCCGAACGACGACGACATGCCGCTGCTGCTGGCCGCCTGCCACGCACGCGATCTCGACACCACGGTGTGCGCGTGGGACGACCTGTCGGTTGACTGGTCGCGCTATGCCTATGTCGTATTGCGATCGACGTGGGATTACACGGAACGCCGCGATGCGTTCCTGGCATGGTGCGAGCGCGTCGCGGCGGTCACGAACCTCGTGAACCCGCTGTCGGTGGCGCGCTGGGCGACCGACAAGCACTATCTGGCCGATCTCGCCGCACGCGGCGTTTCGGTCGTGCCGAGTCGCTTCGTCGAACCGGGCGAGTCGGCCACGGAGGCGTTGCACGCGTTTGTGCGCGCGTATCCGGCAATGGACGAGTTCGTCGTCAAGCCGACGATCGGTTCGTACTCGAAGAACGTCAAGCGCTATGCCAAGGCCCTGATGCCGGAGGCGGTCGGCCATATCGAGCGGCTGCACGGCGAAGGGAGCAGCGTGATCCTGCAACCTTATCTGGCGTCGGTCGATCGTCGCGGCGAAACCGACATGGTTTTCTACAACCACGAATACAGCCATGCGATCCGCAAGGGCGCATTGCTCATGCAGGACGGCACCGTCAACGGGCCGACCCCCGAGTTCCGCTCCGCCCGCGTGGCGGATGACGACGAGCAGGCCGTCGCGCTGGAGATTCTCGACGCGACGGTCGCCTGCCTGGGGCTCGATCGACCGCTGCTCTATGCGCGTGTCGACCTGATCCGCGACGACGACGGCAAACCGATGCTGCTGGAGCTGGACATTTGCGAGCCATCGCTTTCACTGCCGTTCGCCGAACACGGGGCCGCGCGGTTCGCCCGGGTGCTGGACGCGTTGCTGAAGTCCTGATTTCGATCCATTCGCTGTTCAATCATCTTTTCGAGGGCATGAGCCATGAAAGTCGATCTCATCGTTTCCCAGGGCCGTGTGGCCGACAAGACCGCACGGACGATCGTGGGGGCCGCACGCACCGCGCAGGCATTCGAGCGCCGTTACGGTATCGCGAGTCAGTCCGTCGGGCAGCCGTCGCCGCCCGCGGTCGATGACTGGCGCGTCAGCCTGCCGCAGGCGAAGGAAACGCTCACCGGACTGTCGCATGCGATCGATGCGAGTATCCGGCGCGGCAATCGTCCGGTGCTGGTTTCGAACACCTGCTCCGCCAGCCTCGCGTCGCTGCCGGTCGCGGCACGCCATCATCCGGACGCGGTTGTTCTGTGGATCGATGCGCACGGTGACTTCAATACGCCGGAGACGACCGGAACGGGCTATCTCGGCGGTATGGTGCTCGCGGCCGCGTGCGGGCTCTGGGAAAGCGGTCACGGCGCCGGCCTGCGCCCCGAGCAGGTCGTGCTGGTCGGCGCACGCGATATCGATGACGCCGAGCGCGAATTGCTGCGGCGCGCTGGCGTCCGGATCATCCCGCCGGCCGAGGCGACGCCGCAGGCGGTCCTGGCAGCCGTCGACGGCGCGCCGATCTGGATTCACGTCGACTGGGACGTGCTGGAGCCGGGTTACGTCCCGGCCGACTATGACGTCCCCGACGGCCTGCTGCCGGCGCAGCTGCGCGAGATCTTCGCCGCGATTCCGGCCGAGCAGCTCGCCGGGTTCGAGGTGGCCGAGTTCAACGCGCCGCTCGATTCGGGCCGCAGCGACGCGGCGCTGTCGATCATCGTCGACACGTTTGCGCCGCTGTTCGAAGCGGCTCGCGAGCAATCGCTGACAGCATGACGGCCGTGCCGAACCCGGCGCCATCGTCAGGACATTTATTTTTCTCATGGTTGGAATCTTTCAGATGAAGCAACAGCAACGAATCGAAACGCGTCGGATGACGATGCTTGGCGTGGCGGCGATCCTGACGGCGGTCGCCGCGTCGGACGCGCTGGCGGATCAGGTCGTGAAGATCGGCAGCGTCGAACCGCTGACGGGCGGTATTGCGCACCTGGGCAAGGACAATGAAAACGGCGCGCGTCTCGCGGTGGAGGAAATCAATGCCAAGGGCCTCACGATCGGCGGTCAGAAGATCACGCTGCAACTCGACGCGCAGGACGACGCGGCCGACCCGCGCCAGGCCACGCAGATCGCGCAGAAGCTCGTCGACGACAAGGTCGTTGCGGTCGTCGGGCACCTGAACTCGGGCACGTCGATTCCGGCGTCGAGAATCTACAGCGACGCGGGCATCGTGCAGATCACGCCGTCGGCGACCAACCCGGCCTACACGCTGCAGGGCTTCAAGACGACTTACCGGGTCGTCGCGACCGACGCGCAGCAGGGGCCCGCGCTCGCCAACTATGCGCAGTCGAGCGGCTTCAAGCGCGTCGCCGTGGTCGACGATTCGACCGCGTACGGCCAGAGTCTCGCGAACGAATTCGAGAAGAAGGCGGGTGCGCTGGGCATGAAGGTCGTGTCGCACGATGCGACGAACGACAAGGCGGTCGATTTTCGCGCGATCCTGACCAAGATCAAGGGCGAGAATCCCGACGTCATCATGTATGGCGGGATGGATGCGACGGGCGGCCCGTTCGCCAAGCAGGCGCGGCAGCTCGGCCTGCGCGCGAAGATCGTGGCGGGTGATGGCGTGTGTACCGAGCAGCTGTCCGAACTCGCGGGCGACGCGGCGGCCAACGTCGTGTGTTCGCAGGCGGGTGCGTCGCTCGAGAAGATGCCGGGCGGCGCGGCGTTCCTGACGAGGTATCAGAAGCGCTTCGGCCAGGTGATCAAGTTCGACGCACCGTTTGCCTACGACGCCGTCTACATCATCGTCGATGCGATGAAACGCGCGAATTCGACGGCGCCCGCGAAGATCCTCGCCGCGATGCCGACGACGAATTACGCGGGCGTGATCGGCACGACGACCTTCGACGCGAAGGGCGACCTGAAGCACGGCGTGATCTCGCTGTACGGCTATCGGAACGGCAAGAAGGTGTTCCTCGACGAAGTCAAGATGTAACGCAAGCCGAAGAATCGGCGCTGCCGCAGGTCGCGCCTGATTCTCACGACAAAAAGGATCGGCCGGCGCCGCGCAGGGCGCCGAGCCGGCCAGTCACGAGTACGAGGATTCAGATACCGTGCGGAGCCTGAGAGTTGTCGCCGTAGCGGCGCCGGAGTCGCCGAGCGGCGAGAAGGGCGCGTCGACATTGAACAGCCGGGATCCGGCGAGCCTGTACAACGCGTGCAGGCTCGCCGCGGCGCGCACGGAGCAGGCAGGGTCGGCCTGGGCCGACAGCAACTGGCGCGGCCCGCGCGCATCGCGGCGAGCCCGCTGCGTGCTGATGGAGTCGGCCGACGAACTGCCCCGGTTCGAGGCGCTGCTGCGCAGGGAGCGGCCGAATCTCGTCCTGATCGGCGCAATGACGATCTGCATGCGCGGGGCGATCGAGTGCGCCCGCATGGCGAAGCGTGTGCTGGGCGACGATGCGCTTGTCGTGCTGGGCGGGCGCCACGCGTGCGAGACGATGTATGTCGGGGATACGCCGTTGCGCCACCGCAGTCAGGTTCGTCATCATTCCGCGTCGCCGTTGCGATTGATGGCGGAAGGCAAGATCCCGCCGGTGTTCGATCTGGTCGTGTCAGGTGACGGAGAATACGTGATCGCCGAACTGGGCGAATGCGTGGCGCAGGCGCGCGACGACCTGCCGGGCCGGGCCGGGGAGTTCGTGCGAATGCTCGAGCAACGCGCGACACCGGGCGACTGGATCGCAGGCTATCTGCACGAGGGTTCGATTCATGTCGGCGTCAGCGCCCGATTGCCGTTCGACTATGGTGAATTGCCTTCGCCGGTGCACGCATTCGGTCTGTCGAGCGGGTTCGATGTATTCGACGGCCGGTTGACCGCGCACGTCAGCAGCGACACGGGGCGCGGTTGCATTTACGGCTGCGCGTTCTGCAGCGAATCGAGCGTCGTGACGGGGCAGCCGCGCGACCTGCGCAACAGCGCGGATCGCCTCTATCGGCAACTGGCCGACACCGTCGCGGTGGTTCAGGAAGATCATGCGCTGTTCCGGGCCAGCGCCTTCGTGGAGGATTCCGTCCTGCTCGGCGGCAGTACGAAGCTGCTCGAGCGTTTGGCGACCCGTATCGAGCAGGCGCCGCTCGATCTTCATTTCGGCGCGCAACTGACGATCGATCTCATCCTCGCGCGCAAGGAGGTGCTGCTGCGTCTTCGGCGTCTGGGGCTGCGCTACCTGTTCGTCGGCATCGAAACCCTGATTCCCGCGGAAATCGGCGGAATGAGCAAGGACACGCGCGGGCAGCGGGCGTGGCTGGAGCGCATCGTGGAGGCGTTGTCCTTTCTTCGCGACGCCGACATCCGTTGCGGGGGCGCGATTCTCTTCGGGCTGGGCGAGTCGCGCGAGAATCGGCGCATGTTGCTCGACGCGCTGGTCACGCTGCGCGCCAACTATGGCGCGCCGCATCCCGTCAGTTTCAACTGGGCGGTTCAGCATCCGTTGCAGGGCTACGACGGGGGAGCGAACTACGACTATCTCGACTGGCCGACCCCGGAGGGCGAGCTGCTCGATCTGTTTCGCCATTTCGGCGAAGCGTCAGGGCGCTATCCGATGACGGGTGTGGGGGCGCCGACGGTGGACGAAGTTCGCGAAGTCGTCGACATGATGCAGCACTTCGTGCGCGATCCCGCTCGCGCACGATCGCACGCAACCGTCAGCAGCGCGCCGGTGGTGCTGCAATGAGCGAACGCCTGCTACCCGCAACGCATCTCGTCGATCGCAATTGCGTCCGGTTGTATGACGGCGTGGCGCTGCCGGTGCCGCAATCCATCCAGGCCACGACCGTGCTGTTCGATACGCCCGAGCGAATGCTGCCGATCGACAAGGCGTCGCTCACGCGGCGGTCTGCGGGACGGGCCGACGCGTTTTACTACGGCTCGGTCGGGACCCCGACGACATTCGCGCTGGCCGACAACCTTTGCATGCTGGAGGACGCCGGCCATTGCGCGCTGTTTCCGTCGGGACAGGCCGCGATTCATGCGGTGATGTCGGTGCTTGCCCGCCCCGGCGACGAGGTGCTCGTGACCGACAGCGTCACGTATACGACGCGCTGGTTGTTTGATCAGGTGTGCGCGCGGGCAGGCGTATCGGTTCGCTACTTTCCGGCAACGGATGTGGCGGCCTTCGAGGCGCGGCTGTCGCCGGAGACGAAGGCCGTCTTCTTCGAATCGCCGGGATCGATGCTGTTCGAAATCCAGGATGTTGCCGCGATGGCGCGCCTGTGTCGCGCGCGCGGCATCGTGACGGTGCTCGACAACACGTGGTCGGCATCGACGCTTTTCAACGGGTTTCGCACCGGTCTGGTGGATTGCGTCGTGCTTTCGCTGTCGAAGTATCACGGTGCGCCGATGGGGGTGTCGGGTGGTGCCGTGCTGACGAACGATGCCGCGCTGCACGCCGACTGCACGAATTTCGGTGCGCTTGTCGGCGCGACGATTGCGCCCGATGCGGCGGCGCGAATCGCGGCGGGGCTACCGAATCTCCGCCTGCGTCTCGCGCATCAGTCGGCGAGTGCCGAGCGCTTGCTGCACCGGATCGCCGGCATGGTCGGCGCAGCGTGCGTGTTCCATCCGGCGCATCGCGAGTCCGGCCAGCGGGCTCTTTGGGAGCGGGATTTTCGCGGGGCGAACAGCCTGCTGACCGTGCGTTGCCCCGTGGATGACGCTGGCCACGTGCGCGACCTGTTGTCGCGTTTCCGGGTGTTTCGCCACGGCTACGGCTGGGGAGGAGACACGAGCCTGGTGAATGCGGTGGCCCCGAACCGGGAGCGCGTCTTTCCCGTCGCGCCGCGCGATGCGCTGTATTTGCGCCTTTACGTCGGCATGGAGGATGTGGCGGATCTGGAGCGCGACATCGTGGACGCGCTGGGCGACGCGTACCGCCGGGCGTGAGCGGGCCCGCGAGGCGGCGCGCGTCGCGCTACGCCTGTTGCGACTCTCCGGCCTGGCGTTTCCGGACGAAATCCGCAAGCGCGGTGCCGCCTTCGAGCAGGTGCTCGCGCAGCAGGTCGCATGCGGCGTCCACGTCGCCCTTGCGGCACAGTCGAAGCAGCGTGCGGTGCTCCTTGTTCGATTTGCCTGCGTATCCCAGCTGGCTCATCAGAAGGCGCAGGTAGCGATCGACGCTCCGGCTCAGCGAGGCGAGGAAGGCGATGGTCCGCTTGCGCTCGACGCCCGAATACAGCGTGAGATGAAACTCGAGATTGAGCGCGCCCGTCTGCACGGGGTCGGGATGCGTTTCGATGTCCCGCTGCAGTTTTTCGGCGTGGGCCAGCGCGTCCGCGGACAGGTGCGGAAGCGACGCGCGCAGCGCATACGATTCGAGCTGCGCACGAAGCTCGTAGATTTCCATGATGTCGTCCGGAGACAGCGACGCGACGATGGCGCCCTTGCGCGGCTGGAAATCGACCAGGCCCTCCACCTCGAGCAATCGCAATGCTTCGCGGATCGGCATGCGGCTCAGCTGCATCTGTTCGGCCAATTCGTCCTGGCGCAGCGGCGTGCCGTCGGACAGCGTGCCATCGAGAATGTGCTGCCGGATGGTTTGCGCGGCGAATTCGGTTGCGGTGACATAGCCACGCGGATTGACGACGAGGCGCTGGTCATCCTCTTTGGAACGGGCTTGCATGATGCCTGGATCCAACATCCTGAAAATTGACGATCTGGACGATACACGCTGTGCCGGGCTGGCGCAAGCGCGGCCCGGGCGGTCCTAGCTCGTCCGTTGCGCCGGGCGGATGTGGATCACCATGCGCTTGCCGAGCAGCACGGTCACTGCGACGGCGAGTGCGCACGGCCACGCGATCGGCGGAATCCGTTCGCCGAACAGCAGGGCGGACAGGCCGATGGTCACGAAGGCCTGCAGCAGCTGCACCTGTCCGACGCGCGCCACGCCGCCGATCCCGAGCCCCGCATACCATGCGAAGAAGCCGAGAAACTGGGAGCCGACGGCGACGTACGCAAACGCAAGCCATGCTCCCGTGCTGAGCGGATGCCAGTCATGCATCACCAGCCACCCGGTCGGGAGTGCCAACACCGGGGCAGCGATGACGAGCGACCAGCAGATCACCTGCCAGCCGCCCAATTCGCGCGCGAGTTTGCCGCCGGCGGCATAGCCGAGGCCGCCCACGACGACGGCGCCGACCATTAGCAGATCGCCGGCCGCCAGCGCGCCGCCGCCGTCGACCATCGCGTAGAACAGGACGATCGCGCTGCCGGTGGCCGCGCAGGCCCAGAAGCCGGCAGACGGCCGTTCGCCGCCGAACAGGTAGGCGTAGGCCGCGACGGCGAACGGCATCAGGCCGTTGATCATTGCCCCGTGCGCCGGCGGGACGAAATGCATGGCGAGTGCCGAGAGAACCGGGAAACCGGCCACCACGCCCAGCGCGGCCACGACGAGCGTGCCGAACTGGCGGCGGGTCGGGAGCGGGGCGCGCCGGAACCGGAGCACCACCGCGGCCAGTACGGCTGCCACCTCCGCCCGCCCGAGGCCGTTGAGGAACGGGTTCATTTCCGCAACCACGATATGGGTCATGGGCAGCGTCAGGCTGAAAATGAGCATGCCGAGGGTGCCGAGCGCGAGCCCGCGCGATTCGTTCGTCTTCATGGTGTGCTCCGTCGCGACGGTGATCAGATGGCGGGTACCCGGTCGAACCAGGGTTTCGCGCGCTCCAGTTGTGCGGCAAGCCTGAACAGCATGCCCTCCGAGCCGTGCGGCGCGACGAACTGCACACCCCACGGCAGATGGTCGTCGGTCCAGTGCAGCGGAACCGACATCGACGGAACGCCCGTCAGATTCGCGAGTTGCGTGTATGGCACGCGCGCGAGATTCTTCAGCACGACCCGCCGCACGATTGCCGAATGCAGCACGGCCCGCGTCAAGCCCAGCGCGTCGATTGCGTTGAGAATCCGTTGCTGCGATCGTGGCGTCGCGAGTTCGCCGACGCGCGGTGTGCGCATCGCGACAGTCGGCGTGACCAGCACGTCGTAACGCCGATGGAATTCGCCGAGCGCACGCGCATAGTCGTTCAGCCGCATGTAGCTCTCGACATAGTCGGTCGCGGGCATCGCACGACCGAAGGCCGCCATGATGAGCGTGTCGGGTTCGAAGCCCGAATCGTTCACGGCGAATTCGCGCTGGATCTGGCGCACCATCGATGCACAATAGGCGAACCAGATGTTCGTGAAGTCGCGGCCCATCTGCGCGCCGTCGATTTGTGGCTCGGCCCATTCGACGTGGTGGCCGAGCGCCTGGAGCAGGTTGCCGGCCTGCTCGACGGCGCGCACGGCCTCTTCGTCGACCGACGCGGCGACGGGCGACCGGTGGCTCAATCCGATCCGCAACGGTTCGCAGTCGCGGTCGACCTCGTCGCGATAGGGGCGCTCCGGCGCCGCGATCCGGAACAGCGCGTTCGGCTCGTGGCCGTTCGTCGCATCGAGGCACGCAGCGCTGTCCCGCACGGAACGCGACACGACGTGTTGCGCGGCGGCGCCGTGCATGATCTCGGACACGGCGGGCCCCATCGGCGTGCGTCCGCGGCCGGGCTTGAGGCCGAACAAGCCGCAATAGGACGCGGGGATGCGAATCGAGCCGCCCGCATCGCTCGCGCCGGCGACCGGCACGATGCCCGCCGAGACCGCCGCGCAGGCGCCGCCGGATGATCCGCCCGCGGAGAGCGACAGATCCCACGGGTTGCGGGTCGGCCCCCATGCATCGGGTTCCGTCGTTCCCTTCGAGCCAAATTCGGACGTATTGGTTTTGCCTAGCACGACGAGACCCGCGTCGAGCCACCGCGCGGTAATGGACGAATGCGCCGGGGCCTTGCGCGCGGCCGCTTTCAACGCCTTGCAACCGTTGGTCGTCACCACGCCCTCATAGTCCTGCCGCAGGTCCTTGAGCAGAAACGGCACGCCCGCAAGCGGGCCATGCCGCGGGCCGCGTGCGCGTTCACGCGCCAGCGTGTGCATGGGCGTGACAATCGCATTCAGCTTTTCGTTGACCTCGTCGGCCCGGCCGATGGCGGCGTCGAGCAACTCCGAGGCCTGCAGCTCCCCCGATGCGACGAGCCGGGCGAGCCCGACCGCGTCGTGGCGACGATATTCGTCGAAGCGGATCATAAGAATCGGTCAGTGACAGTAGGTGGCAATGGCGGGGCGGTGCGTGTCGCGCGGCCCCGCGTCCGAGGTGACGCGAGGCACGCGTGCCGTGACGGCGCTCAGCAGCTCGTATCCGCTTGTCCCCGCATGTTCGGCGACGCTATCCACGGACACGTGTTTGCCCCAGAGTTCGACCCGGGTGCCGACCCGTGCGTCCGGCAGGTTCGTGATGTCGATGGCCAGCTTGTCCATCGAGATCCGGCCAACCGTCGTCGTGATCCGGCCGTCGACGCCCACGGGTGCGCCGGTGCCGGCGTGGCGTGGGTAGCCGTCGCCGTAGCCGCACGCGACGATCCCGAGCCGCATCGCCGATGCGCACTGGTAGGTCGCGCCGTAGCCGACGGTTTCGCCGCGCGACAGCGTCTGCACGCCGATGATCTGCGATTCCAGCGTCATGGCGGGCGCAAGGTCGAGCGCGGCGGCGCGGTAGCCTTCCAGCGGCGTCGAGCCATAGAGCATGATGCCCGGGCGCACGATGTCGTCGCCGGCGCGCGGATGAGCCATCAGCGCAGCCGAATTGGCCATCGACCACGCATCGGGCGTGACGGCTATCCGGGCCAGTTGGTCCATCTGGTATTCGACACCGCGTTTGCCGTCCGCGCAGGCGAAGTGCGTCATGAACACGATCCGCGCGACGCAGCGTAGCGATCGAACCCGCTTGAGCACGGCCGGTATGACGGCCACGTCGAAGCCGAGGCGGTTCATCCCGCTGTTGATCTTCAGGAACACGTCGAGCCGGCCGGGGGCGTCGAATGCCGAGAGCATCTCGATCTGTTCCTGGCAGTGCAGCACCGGCGACAAGTTGTAGTCGAAGAAGGTCCGGATTTCGCGCGGCTCGTAGTATCCGTCGAGCAACAGGATCGGCTTGCGGCAGCCCGAGTGGCGCAGCGCCAGCGCGGCGTCGAGCTCGATCACGCCGAACTCGTCGGCTTGCGCGAATGCGGACGCGCATGCGAGCAGGCCGTGGCCGTATGCGTTGGCCTTGAGCATGGCCATCACGCGCGCCTGGCCGGCCAGGCGTCGCGCGACGTCGAGGTTATGCCTGAGCGCGTCGAGATGGATGGTGGCGATGGTCGGGCGCATCGTCAATCGCCCCCGGTCGGCCGAGCGACGGCCGCGTGATCGACGACGCGAGCGACGCGCTTGAGGGCGCGGGCGCGTAGCGGCTCGGGGATGTCGTCGAACGCGACGATCTCGATCTCGTCATCCCGGTGCACCTGATAGAAGTGGTGTAACTGGAAGCGGACGATGCTTGCGGCCTGGTTCGCGCCGGTTCGCGCCACGTGCACTTCCAGCAGGGAAATGATCTTGGCCGGCCAGGCGATGCCGAGTCCGCAGAAGTTGCCGAGCGAATAGAAGCAGTAGCCGTTTCCCGTCTTCTCGTACGGCTGCAGGACGTGGGGGTGCGATCCCACGATCAGGTCGGCGCCCTGAGCGAGCAGTTGCTGCGCCAGACGTCGCGTCGAGCGCTGCGGGAAGTGCTGGAACTCGTATTCCCAGTGCGGCAGGCCGATCAGGAAATCGATTCCGGCCCGGGCCTTGTCCGCCTGTGCAAAGCGTTCGGCAATGCCGTGCTGGGTCGTCAGCGCGCCGTTGGCCGCACCGAGGTCGCGGTTGAGCCAGTGGGTCCATGCGGCAAATCCCAGGTTCATGCCCTTGGCCGATAGTGTGCGATAGGGGTCGTCGTCGCCGGTCAGGCCGACATGCCGGACCCCGGCATCCTCCAGCGTGCGGATCGACTGCTCGAATCCGTCGGCACCGACATCGCCGGCGTGATTGTTGGCGGTCGTCAGCACCCATTTGTCGAACGGCAGGTCGGTTTGCTGCCGGATGGCCTCGAGGAATGACAGCGGCATGTGAAACTTGAACGTGTAGCGAATGTCGGGCCTGGGATCGTGCGCCCCGATCGGCGCTTCGAGGCTCGCGACGAACAGGTCGCTTGCGCCGATCAGGTTGCGCAGCGCCGGACAGAGCGACGGCGGCCGATCGCCGTTGAGCACCATGATGTCGCCGCCGAACAGGAGTTTCACGGTCTCGTCGGGCGGGATGCGCGCCGCATCCGGATGCTCGAACCGCGCGGGTAGCGGCTTGAGGCCCGAACGGTTGCGTGCGGACGGGCTGTAGAAATAGAGCGGCCAGCGCAACGTGTAATGGAGCGGATAGGGCGAATTCCTGATCGAGTCCCACAGGCCCTTGAACTTGCCGTCCATGAACGGCCGGTGCTGGGTGGTATCCATGGTCAGGACCTCGGCAGCAGGCGTGACAGCAAATTGACGACGGGCGCGAACTTGAACGTGCGCTTGACGAAATGACGGGCGTCGGTCAGGAAATCGCCGATCACGAGCGCGTATTCGTGATCCCCGCGCTCAGGAATCCGGAACGTCTGGGGCCCCGTCGAGCAATGGAAGCGGTTCAGCTTGCGCACGACGGCCAGCTTGGCGTAGCCGGTGTAACGCCGGAACGACGTATTGAACAGGATCGTCAGGCCCGAGTAGGTAATGAGCGCGGGCATCAGGCGATTGACGCCCGCATCAGGCGCCACGAGCAACCGGGAAAATTCGAGTGTTTGATCGCATGCTTCCAGCGGCACGGAGCATGCGAGCGTGGCTGTCGACACGTAGCGCGTGACTTCGAACGGCCATTGCGTGTACCGGACGGTCGCGATTGCACGACCGCGCAGCCATACGCCGAATACGATCGAACGGTGGTCGTACTCGTCCGCCCCCGTCTCGTCCAGGACGGTCAGCATATAGGGAATCGTGGCGGCATAGACGTCGCGGCGCAAGGCGCGGATGGCATCCCAATCGTTACGCTGGCGCACCGCCCTGAACTGGACTGCGCTGCGATCGTCGCTCCCCTGGACGATGCATCTGGCGACCCACTGGAGCGCATGCTCGAGCAGCTTCGCCCGGACGGCCGCGGCACGGCCGGACACCATCGGCAGTGTCGCGGGCAGGCCGGGCTGGCGCAGGATCTCGGCATGCCGACGCAGGAGCGACGCCGCCTCCAGCGGGGGCGTCGTGTAGTCGGATATGACGCTCATGCGGCGGCGCCCTGTGCATGCCGGATCGCGGCCCGTGATACCGATGCGGCGGCCTGGCCGTCGTTGCGCCCGGCGGTGGTCTGATAGACCTCTTCGAGGTAGGCGCAGAACAGGCCGTAGATGTTCTCGATATGTTGCTTCAGACGGGCGACATCGTCTTCCGTCCGGACGGTATGCATGAGCGTGTCCCACACGAAGCCGTCGTGATCCTCGTTGAGATCGACGGCGACGTGCGCCCTCGCGCCCGTGACGGCTTCCTTGCCGAGGGCCCGCTCCAGGTTGTCGAGCCACACCGGTTGTGTCTTGGCCGTCACATATTCGAGGAAGTAGGCCGACGCGATGGCCGCCATCGGGCCTTCATACTCCAGATGAAAATAGAAGTAGCCGTTGAGAAGCTGGGTCGCGAGCAGCGGCTGATGGGCCATCACTTCCTCGAACGACAGCCCCCACAGGCGTTCGATGTCCTTCGCGAACATGTGCCCGTGCAGCATTTCATCATCGGTGTACTTCGCCCATTCCTTGGCAGCGCGCGGATTCGTCTTGGTGAAATAGTGAATGACCAGCGAGTCGATCGTGCGCTTCAGCTTGATCCGGATTGGCGTCTCGATGCTGTGGCGCTTGTAGTACTCGAGGTCGATTTTTGCCGCGTCGCGCTGGTGTGTCGCATAAGGAATTTCCGCGTAGATCCGTTCGATATACCCGTCGAGTCGATTGTCGATTTCGGCACGAAGCTCGTTGCGGCGGCTCTGGTTCAGCATGCGATCCTCTCAGGTCGATGATTTTTGGTGATGGAATGGAACGTCAGGGCACAACGGAAAGACAGTGCGCGGCATTGACCGGCCGGGTGTTCGATATTCGACCGATGTGGATGCGCTCGCTGTGTGGCTTTGATGAATATTGGATCCAATATTCTTGATCCGATGTTCGGAGTGTAATGATGCGCGCGTGGAATTGCAATATGTGGGAGGCGCGTGCAAACCATTGCCATGCGGCGGCAATTACCGGCGGTGGCAGGTCATGCTGACGCGCGCCGCTGCAGCGGCGCGGGCAGACGGCATCGGCGCGCGAAACGCATGGCAGACGAGGCTAGCCGGTCCGCCGTGGGCGATCGGTGTCAATGCCGCCCCCAGGTGTTTTCGTCCACCGGCGTCATCGTTCCAGCGAGCGCATTCGGCGCTCCAGATCGGCAAGGTCGTGTGCTCCGGCGAGATAGTCGGCATTTCGGCGTTGTTCGGTGAGCTCGAGCCAGCGGGTAATCCGCCTGAAAAGAAGTGTGAACATAACGAACCCATGGAAGTTGCTTGCAAGTGGCGCAATCGGCCGGACGCGGTGTTGAGGCATCCGCTTCCGGGGCTGGGGCTCCGGGGCTGTCAATCACGAATCTAGACAACAGATATGCTTACGTATATTTATTGTTTATTCGGTAATACATTAGCCATTCTGTTCAATTGGCCAAGATGGAGGCGAGGATGGAGGTCGGACGATTGCGCGCGCTCCTGGCGCTGGCGAGATGCGGCACGATGGCCGCTGCTGCCGACGTACTGTTCCTGACGCCATCGGCGGTGTCGCAGCAGATCGCGCAACTGGAGGACGAGGCCGGGGTCAAGCTGACGGAGCGGATCGGGCGCGGGGTCAGGCTGACGCCGGCCGGTCTTGCGCTGGTGGGGCATGCCGAGCGGGTGATGGTTGTGCTGGACGAGGCCCGTTCGGAACTGGCGGGGCTGCGTCGCGAGATAGCGGGCGAGGTTCGCGTTGCCGCGTTCCCGTCGATCGCTTCGCTGGTGCTTCCCGATACGGTCAAGGCGTTGCGGCTGGCGTTTCCGCGTCTCGAGGTCGCGCTCGAGGAGCTGGAGCCGATCGATGCGATCGCGGCGCTGCGATCGTGGCGCGTGGACGTCGCCCTGATCGACGATCTGTCGATCGCGGCGGGCGACAGCCGGGAAAGCGTCGAGATCGTGTCTTTGGCCGAGGATGTGCTGTACGTGGCGGTCGCGACCGACCATCGATTGAGCAAACGGGCATCGCTGACGATCGCCGATCTCAAGCATGAAACCTGGGCGATGGAATCGACCTGGAGCACGTTCGGCGGCTTTGTGACCGACTTGTGCCGCCGTGCCGGATACGAGCCCCGGATCAATGCCCGATGCCACGGATCCGAGATGGTCGAAGCAATGGTGGCCGCCGGCTGTTCGGTGTCGATCGCCCCCGGGCTCAGGGTGCTGCGCGCGCCGGCCGGCGTGGTGTGGATCAGGCTGAAGCCGGAGGTGCACCGCAGGATTTATGTCGCATATCGCCGCGGCGAGCGCAATCACCCGACGATCAATGCGTTCGCGGCCGAGATCGTCCGGACGGCATCGCGGCTTCTCGGGTAGCCGTGGCCGGGATCGACGCCACCGCGATGCTGCCCGTCAGCCGTTGCGCAGGAACACGACGTAGCCGCGGAACCACGGATTCGACGCGAGGTAGGGCGGCGCGTCCCACTCGCCGCCCTGGATCACGCCGATGCGAAACGGCAACTGCAGCTTCGCGACGCGCGGCAGGTAGGCCGCGTAGTCGGGGATCGTGCTGCGGCCCTGGTAGGTCTGCACGACCACTTCGTCGACGATGCCCCTGAGCTGGTTGACCTGGTCGGTATCGATGCGGCTGCTCCAGTCGAGCAGCCCCGTGATGCTCAGCCGGCAATCGGCGGGCAAGGTCTCGCGCAGCGTGCGCAGGAAGGCGAGGTAATCCTGCAGGTGGCGCGTACCCGCGTCGAAATCGATCTGGATGCCGGCGATC
Organism: Burkholderia pulmonis; assembly: GCF_984667975.1. Lineage (NCBI taxonomy): Bacteria > Pseudomonadati > Pseudomonadota > Betaproteobacteria > Burkholderiales > Burkholderiaceae > Burkholderia > Burkholderia pulmonis. The sequence continues at coordinate 993,783 of NZ_OZ480188.1, read as the reverse complement.
GTGCGGCCGGACGCCCGCCAGCGCTCGAGCTGCGCGAGCATGATCTGCGTGACGCGCGGCGTCCAGCGCAGCGTATGCGCGCGATAGACGAGCCACACGCGCGCATCGGGCGCGGGCGGCAGCGCGACGCCCTGCGCGATCACGCGCACCTGCGACTCGTCGCGCGGCGACGCCTCGATCTGCCCTTGCAGCACGTAGACGGCGCGTGCGCTACGCACGACCGCCTGCGGCTTCACGCCCGCCCACAGCCAGAACGCGTCGTACTGCGCGGCGTCGACGGTGCCGGCCAGCGCGACGCGTGCGGCCAGCAGCAGCGCGATGCACGCGAAGCGCTTCATGCGGCGCTTACCAGTAGTAGCGCAGTTTCTGTGCCCACGGGCTGCCCGGATAGGCGGTCTTCAGCGTATCGAACCAGCGCTTGCGCGTATTCTTCGGCACGTCCTTGCCGCCGCATTCGTTGGAGCCGCCCGGCGCATAGCACTTGATCGCGCGATAGAACGCGTACGCGCGGTCGTTCGGGTTCGCCTGCGCATCGGCCATCACCGTCACGTAGCTCGACATCCGCTCGAACGGCTTGCCCGCGAACTGCGACGGCGCCGCGCCGAGCGTCGGCGGCACGCGCGACGCAGCCGCGTTCGACGCATTGCGGATCCACGGCGGCACCGGATCGCTTTCGAGGCCCGATGCGGGCGGATGCAGCCGCACGAAATCGGCGAGGCAGTTCAGGCCTTTCGGATCGGCCGGATTCTGCTGCAGCGTCGCGGCGATGTCGTGCGCGGACAGGCACGCGTAGCCGTCTTCGTTCTTCGCGCCGGCAGCGATGAACGGCTTCAACGGATCGGCGGGCGCGCCGGGCACCAGTGCGGCGTCGGCGATGAAGTCCGCGTAGTGCGAGCGCGTGAGCTCCTTGTACAGCAGCGTGTACAGCGCGGTGTCGCGCAGCGCGCTGCCGGTCGCCTGGTTCTGTGCCTGCGCGCGCAGCAGGTCCGCATTGGCCGTGCGTTGCAGCAGCACCGCGCGGATCGCCGCGTTCTGCACGAGCGAATCGTCGGCGAACGCGTCGTTGACGAGCCCGGCCTGTTCCAGGTTGATCGCGAGCGCGAGTTCCAGCATTTCGCGCTGGAAGCGGAATTTCGCGAGCGGGATCAGGTCGCGCCACAGCTGGCGGGCCTTGTCGTTCTGGCCGCTGTCTTCCAGTGCGAACGCGCGCAGCGCCTGCTGGCTCAGCCCGAAGTAGTCGAGCGGCGCGGCGGGCGTCTGCGGCAGCAGGTCGAGCGCGGCATCCGGCTTGTGCCCGATCTGGACATACCAGGTCGCAAGCAGGTAGTCGTACAGCGCGGGCGCGTTCGCGAAGCGCGGCTTCTGCGCCTGCAGCTCGTCCAGCGTGATCGGCTTGCGGGTCGAATCGGTGCTGTCCGACACGCGCATGCGCAGCAGGTCGACGGTGGCGAGCACGGTCGGCGACTGGATCTGGCGCGCGTCGAAGTCCGGTCCGAACAGCAGCTTGCTGTCGAGTTCGTTCGCCAGCTGCATCAACGGCACGTTCGACGTCGCCGGCGACCAGCGCGCGAGCGCGTGGCCGTACAGGTCGGCCTGCTGCGTGACGTTGCCGCCGAGCCACGCGACACGCCGCAGCAGCCCCGTCGCAGAGGTCGCATAGCGCCCCTGCGGATACACCTTCAGATAAGTGCTGAACACCGTGTTCGCGGCGTCGAGCGACACCTTCGTCACGCGTGCGCGCGACGGCGTCGGGCTGTCGTTGTCGAACGCGTTGGCCTGCGCGGCGTTCAACTGCGCGCGTCCGGTCATGTAGAGGCCGGTTTCCTTCAGCCACGGGTCCGTGCTGTGCGATGCGTTCGCGAACGCGCGGGTCGCGGTGAGGAAATCGGCACGGTAGAACGCGTTCGTGCCGTCGAGATACGCGGCGAACTGCTGGCCGAGCGACGACTTGACCGGCGGCTTCGTCCACGCGGCGCTCGCGCCGCCCGCGGCACAGGTCTTCTGCGCGATGTCGGCGCGTGCCGCGCGCAGGCGTGCGGCCTCGTCGGCGGGAAGGCCGCCGGCGCCGCCCAGCGCGTCGTTGAACGCGTCCGTGCCCGAGCCCATGCTGCGGCAGATGCTGCCTTCGCCGTCGGCGTACCGGTTCGACGATGCATCGGCGTCCGCCGCGCTGCCGGTCTTGTCGGGTTCCTTCTGGCCGATGAAGATCCATCCGGAGAAATCCATCGGGAACGGCACGACGATCTGGTTGATCCGGTCTTTCGCCGGGATGGTCTTCGGGTCCGGAAACACCTGCGCGACCTTGCCGCTGTCGACCATCATCAGCATCGCGTTGACGCGTGTGTCGTTGGCGGGCGTCAGGATCGGCACGTTGCCGCACGAATAGGACGTCTGCCGGAGCGTGTTCGGCACGTAGCAGCCGTCGTCCCCGCTGGCGTGGGCGGCCGGCGTCCAGAGCAGGCTGGCCGCCAGCGCGGCGAACAGGTTTCGGTGCAGCAAGGGGTTTCTTCGCATTTTTCTTGTGCTGGGTAGGGGGCCGCGATGGCCGGATCTCTCAGGGGGCGCTTTGCCCCGGCGCGTATCGTACCTCACGGGCCGTGACGGCCGCCGGCATGCGTCGGCCCGGCGAATGGACGCTCGCTCGGTGCAGACGTAACGCCGCGTTGAATCCCGGCTGCCTGAATCAGGAGGCAGCCGGCAGCGACCGACATCCGGCCATGGACGCTGCCGTCCGGCATGCTTACCCGCCGAGCGGGGCGTGCCGCTCGTCCGTCACGCGCACACGCTGCTGGCGACGCCGTCTTCGTCCGTGTCGTCGATCGCGGCCCGCAGGTCGTCGATGGCCACCATCAGTTCGCGGACCTGCCGCAACGACGGGTATTGATGCAGCACCGCATGCCATTGCGGCAGGGTCAGCAGCGCGTGCCACACGACGCCGAGGCCGTCCGGATCGGCATCCGGCTGCTGCGCGAGCGCGCTCGCGTATTCGAGGCTCGCCTGCGCCGACAGCAGCTGCATCCGGCTGGCGGCACCCAGCAGGCGCGGCGTCGCGTCCGCGGACGCATCGCAGCAATAGAGCACTTCCTGTTGCAGCGTCGTGTCGTCGTTCGCCAAGGCGCGCAGCGATGCGCCCTGCACGCGCACCGTGCCCTGGTGCGTCTCGAACGCATAGACCGTGTCGGGATCGGCCTGCGCGAGCAGGTTCAGGCCGCGCAGCAGCCGCGGCAGATCGGTCGTCGCGGCATCGGCGGACGCCTTCGCCTCGACGAGAAAACGCACGTTCCACGCGGATGCCGGGTCGCTGCCGCGCGCGCGTTCGAGCAGGATCGCGTCCCATTCGGTTTTCGCGCGGTCGTGCCGGCCCGGGATCGACGACGGTACGCGCATCGACGTGACCACCCGGTAGGTACGCTGCTCGTCCACCGCGTCGAGCCTGTGCGCCAATGCATCGAGCGCCTGGGCGGCCAATGCTTCGACGGCCGCGCCGCGCTGCTGGGAAGCGGCGCCCTGCGCAACGGCGATCGTGCTGCCTTCGAGCGGCCCCTGGCGAACCCATAGCGCGCGGTATCGATGCACGTCCGCGTCCGCTGCCAGTGCATCGAGGCGCAGCATGCGTTCGAGCGCGGGGCTGTCCTTGAGCTTGACGATGTCCTGTTCGAACGTGGCGTCTCCCGCCATGTCGGGCAATGCGAGCAGTTGCGTCAGCGCGGCATGCAGATCGGCCCACGATGCGGCGGTCGCGGCCGCATGCAGCGTTGCCAGGCCGTCGCGTTGCCATGCGTGGGCGCTGCGCTCGAGCTTGGCCGGATGCGCGATCGCATTGACGGCCGAGTGAAGCGCGCGCCGGTCCTGTTCGGCGTGTGCGGCCAGCGACGCGTATTCGCGCACGCTCGGTGCATCGTGACGCAGCACCGACGCCTGGAACGACGGATCGCCGGCGTGCGGGTCCATTGCGTCGCGGATCATCTGCGCGAGTGCGCCGATGAAGCGTTGCCGCAATTCCGCGCCGGGCGCGCGGCCGTCTGCCCGCATGCTGCGCGCCGCCTCGATCACGATCGCCAGCGCGGTGGCCGGGTTCGTCGCATCGGTCAGCGACGACGCGCCGTCGAGCGGCGGCAGCCGGTAACGGCGCGCGACGGTGCGCAGGGTTTCGTCGAGCAGGGCGGGCAGCGGTGTCAGCGACATGGCGGGCTTGGGCGTGAAGGCGGTTCGCGTGTACGGCATTCGGGCCGGAGCGCGCGATGATGTGCAACGTTATCACGGCGGGGCTCAACGGATCGATCACAGGGCTACGGCGGCGGCACGCGATGCGATCGCACACGATGTCAGCCGTGTCGGAGGTCTTTGGTCAGTGTCTCGATCGTCAGGTCGGCGTCGCGCGGCATGCCCACGCCGGCGTCCAGCGGGTAGCGCATCCGCTCGCCCGTTCGTGTGTAGCCGCGGCGCAGGTAGAACGCGATCAGTTCCTGGCGGGCCGACAGGACGACCATGACGGCGGTTCCGATCTGCCAGCGCCGGCTCGCGAATTGCTCGGCTTCGTTCAGCAACGCCTTGCCGAGCCCGCCGTTCTGTATCGACGGCGAGACGGCCAGCGTGCCGATATAGGCGACGTCTTCTTCGTTCCTCACCTCGATGCAGCCGGCAATCTCGCCATCCATTTCCGCTACCAGTAACACGACGTGCGGTGCCCGCAACGTTTCGGCGAGCTGCGACGCCGTGATCCGCGGGCCGTCGACGAGCGCGGCTTCGTGCGTCCAGCCGGCCGCGGCCGTCGTCGGGCGGTAGGCCGAATTGACCAGTCGAACGAGCGCGTCGATGTCCTGGTCGCTTGCTGCCCGGTAGCGGGCGGCGGCCTTGAGCGGGCCGGTCGTTTCACCCATTGAAGTCACTCCGTTGCCGTAGTCGTGGTTCGTCCGGAACGCCATGTCGTCCAAGGATAATCGAATGCCCGCCGGCGAGGCCATGCAACTGGCAATCCACATTTCGCGCGAGGCTGAAGCATCCGCATTTGGCCGCCGCGATAATCCGCATGTGCGGCCTGGCGCGAACGGGGCGACACCGACCCGTCCCAGACCGCGAACGCGAGCGATCCGACATGCAGCCAGCCACGCCCCGCAGCCCGCCCGCCGTCACGGACCTGCTCCTGCTCGTCACGCTTTCGACGTTATGGGGCGCGTCCTACACGTTCATCCGGATCGGCGTCGAGACGATTCCGCCGCTGACGCTGATTGCCGCGCGGACCTTGATCGCGGGCTTCGTACTGCTGCTGTGGATGGGTGTCCGGCGCATTCCGATGCCGCGCGAGCCGGCGGTATGGCGGCGCTTCTTCGTGCAAGCGTTGCTGAACAGCGTCGTGCCGTTCACGCTGATCGCATGGGCTGAGCGTTCGGTCGAAGCCGGCCTTGCGACGATCCTCAATTCTGCTTCCCCCGTGCTTGCGTTCGTCGGCACCTGGCTGATCACCCGCCATGAAGCGTTGACGCCGCGAAAAATGTTCGGCGTCGTCGCGGGGCTCGTCGGCATTGCACTGGTGGTCGGCGTCAGCGCGCTCGACGGACTGGGGCGGCAACTCGTGCCGCAACTGGCGATTGTCGCGGCGACCGTCTGCTACGCGGGCGCCGCGATCTACGGACGCTCGTTCAAGGGGCTGTCGCCCGCCGCGCCGGCCGCGGGCTCGCTCGTCGTCGGCGCGCTCGTGCTGGTGCCGGCGAGCATCGTCGTCGACCGGCCGTGGACGCTGCATCCGTCGTCGCAATCGCTGCTGGCGCTTGCCGCGCTCGCGATCTTCTCGACGGCGCTGGCGTTCGTCATCTACTTCCGGCTCGTGCAGACGCTCGGATCGGTCGGCACGACTGCACAGGCCTATCTGCGCGTGCCGATCGGCGTCGGCATCAGCATCGTGATGCTCGGCGAATCGCTGTCGATGTCGGCCTGGCTGGGACTCGGATGCGTGGTCGCGGGCGTGGCGGCCATGACGCTGCCGCCGCGCAAGGCCGGGCAGCCCCGCACCTGATCCGTCACGCCGTCAGCGTGACCGACAGGCTGCCGAGCTCGCCGAAGCGGACCGTCAGCGCATCGCCGAGCGGCACGTCGATCGCACCCGCGTACGAACCGGTCGTCACGATCTGGCCGGCGCGCACGGCTTCGCCGCGCGACGCGAGGAAGTTGACGAGCCACACGAGCGGCTTCAGCGGATCGCCGTCCGGATGGCGGCCGTCGATCGTGCGGTTCAGCGCGCCTTCGAACGACAGCGCCAGCGTCGCGAGCGGCACGTTCAGCCCGTCGGGCACGACCGGGCCGACGCACAGCCCCTGGTTGAACTGCCCGTCGGCCAGCAGCTCGAACTTCGACGCGCGCGCCGGCTCCGCATAGCGGCAGCCGAGCACTTCGAGCACGACGCGCACTTCGCGGATCGCCGCGCGCACGTCGCTTTCCTCGTACGGCTGCGCGCGCGCGGGCAGGTCGCGATCGAGCACGAACGCGATTTCCGGTTCGATCCGCACGATCGGGCCGCCGACGACGCGGTACGGCGCATCGGCTTCGCGGATCGTCGATGCGAAGATCGGCGCGAGGATCACGCGGTCGGGAGGCGGCAGCGCGCATTTCCAGCCGCCAACGGGTTCGCCGAGCAGGTCGGCCACGCGCTGCTGGATCGCGAGCGCGGTGTCGATATCGTCGGGGCGCAGCGCATCGGGCAACAGCGGGCCGGGCGAGCCGGCATGGCGGGCGGCGACGAGATGCTGGGCGGCGCCGTCCACGCGTTCGGTGGTCGTTGTCATGTCGGTTGAGCGAGTTGAAAGTGGGGCCGGCAAAAAGGGGCCGGACGAAAGTCGCACATCCGATGATAGCGCCTTCGGCGCGACGGCTGTTCCATCGCGCTCAGGGAGGAACACGGCAACCGGCCCGGAGTGCCGGTGAAATGCAGGCCGGCGGTGCGACTGCACGCCACGCGCATGCCGGCTTTCCGGGCGTGTCGGGCGTCGGCGCCGAAGGCGTACCGCACGACGGGCCAAACCATCGCGCCGCGCGATCGAGGAAGGTGGAGCGCGTCTCCCGGCCGACTTGTCCGTCTGCCCGCCGGCCTGCCTGCATTACGACGCGGTGGAAGCTAGGGCCGCGAGACGGTGCGCGGCATGCGGCCCGCCGCGCGCCTTGCCGACGACGGCGGTGTCGATCCTGAAGGCCGAAATCGCGTCTTCGAGAAGGCGCGCGTGATGGTAGAGCGATTGCGCGGCTGCTGCGGCTTCCTCGACCAGGGCCGCGTTCTGTTGGGTCGTCGCATCCATCTGATTGACGGCCTGACCGATCTGCTCGATGCCGCGGCTCTGCTCATCCGATGCGGCGGTAATTTCGCCGATGAAATCGGACACCCGGCCGATCGACGCCTTGACCTCGTTGATTGTCAGGCCGGCATCCGTGGCCTGGCGCAGACCGTCCTGCGCCATTCGCACGGACGAGTCGATCAGTGTCTTGATCTCGCGCGCGGCGAGCGACGTGCTCTTTGCCAGCCCGCGCACCTCGCTGGTGACCACCGCGAAGCCGAGGCCGTGCTTGCCTGCGCGCGCGGCTTCCACCGCGGCGTTCAGCGCGAGTAGGTTGGTCTGAAAGGCGATGTGCTCGATGACGCTGGTGATCTTCACGATGCGTGCGGATCCCTCGTTGATCCGCTTCATCGTTTCCACCATCGCGCATACCGCATCGTTGCCGCTGCCGGCTGTCCGGGCCGCGCGGGTGGCGAGCCCGCTGGCCTGTCGTGCGCTGTCGGCGTTCTGTCGTACCCGGGCGGTCAGTTCGCCCATGCTCGACGCGGTTTCTTCGAGCGACGCGGCCTGCTGCTCGGTACGCGTGGACAGATAGGCGCTCGCGTTGGAGATTTCCCGGGCCGTCGCCCGGACGTGATCGGCCGCGTCCGCGACGGCGCACATGGCGTGCCTGACGCGTTCGATCAGCGTGTTGAACTCCGTCGTGATGTGTCCGATCTCGTCCATCCGCTCGATGCGCGCGACGTACGTGAGGTCCAGCGTGCCACGCATGCGTTTCATCGTGTCCTGCAGGCTGGCCAGGCTGCGGCCGATGCCATGCACGACCTGCCCGACCGATCCGCCGACGACGATCAGGACACCCAGGACGCCGATCGACATGCTCCACGTTGCCAGCGTGAACGCCCGGTGGTTCTCGATCCGGAGGTTTTCGCCGAGCTTCACGTTGTAGTCGATCTGGATGGTGAGATCGTCGATGAGCTTCGACAGGGCCGCGCTGGGGCCGGCCGTTTCGTCGGCGAGTATCGCTATCGCATGGGCGATGTCGTGTTGTCCGGATGCCGTCAGCAGGATCGGCAACTGCGTCTGGAACGCGGCGAGATCGGTCCGGCTCAGCTCGGTCATCCGGCGATCGGCGTCGTCGGAGATGTCATGCGCTTCGTAGTAGTCGATCGACTTGCGGACGCGTTCGATCAGCGTCGGCAGGTCGGGGCCGGCTTCGGCGCTTCGGCTCGAATTCGACGAGAGCACGAGCTGGTACAGCGCGCGGCGTACGGCCGTGGCCGCGGCGATGGACTTGTCGAGATCCCGGACGCTCGGCAGCGTGTTCTCGTGGATGTACTCGAATCGCGACTGGGAATGCGACAGCAGCGCGATGGCTGCGATGCCGCTGGCGCAGAGCGCAAGCGCGAACAGGGTGAAGGCGAGGTAGAGGCGGCTCGAAATGGTCATGACGGTGAACGCTGGGTTCGGATTTCGCCGGATCGCGTGATCGCGCAGCGAAATCGGGAAGGGGGCGCGCGCCCGGTACAAGTGCGCGGGAAGGCGCGTTGCGCCGAAAGCGCCGCGCGTCCTTCCCGCGTGGGCCCGACAGCGGTGGCGTCGGATCAGGAAGCGGTCGGGGCTGCTGCCGGCGTTGCCGATGGCGTCACGGTCCCGGCGAAGCGCTTCACCTCGTTCCTGGCGTTCAGGCTGACCAGCGAGGGCAGGCCGTTCGCATTGGCACCGATCATCAGCACGATGTCGTCGCTGTCGGCCGCGGACAAATCCGTCCTGGTGTCGAGCAGCACGTTTCCGTTGTCCGGATCGGCCACGACGACGCGGTACGTACCGGACTTCAGCGCAAAGCCGTTGCTGCCGCTTTCGGGCCATGCCTGCCTGGGCGACAGGATGACCTGGTTCACGCTGCAGGGGTCTGCCTCGCTGCCCTGCGTCAGGCAGACGCGATAGCCGGCCCGCGGGCCGTTGACGATTCGCAGGTACGGGTGCTTGTCGGCCAGGCTTCTGTCGTACGGATCGTCGACGATCTTGTACTCGACACCAGTGTCAGACGGATAGGCGATCACGTCGTATCGGTGCCCTGCGGCGGCCTTGAACAGCGGGCTGAGATACTGCGTGCCGGACGCGTCTCCGTCCTGCCGGAAGTTGAACTGCACGTCGCCCGACTTGATGCGCACGCGCACGCTGGGCGAATCGGCATCCGCCGGAAGCCCCTTCGTGATGTCGAACAGCGGATTGGATTTGGCGAGCAGATCAAACTGGCCGATCGACGTCGTGAAGAAAGCCGCTTTCTGGCCGTAGTTCACGAAAACCACGGCCGAGCCGTCGAGTCCCAGGCGATCGCTTGCGTCGTTCTGCTGCTGATTGTCTCCGCCGCATGCGGAAAGCATCAGCGGCATGACGATGGAAAGGATGGCTGGCGTGAATCGCTTCAATTTCATCAATCTCCATTATTCATTCGATCAGGAAAACGAACTACGTTTCATGATCGGGATCGGGGACACCGATTCTACGAAAACGGGTCGATGGAGACTTGAAGAAAATCTTTCGTTAACCTGAGTAACGGAAATTTTTATTCCGGTGAAACGTGACGTGTTCGCGTTCGGGCCTGATCCGCAGGCGCGGCACGGCCGTGATGGCCCTGTCAGATCTCGTCTTCACACAAGGTTTCGGCGTGTGTCGATCCGGCTGCCGGGAGACGAACCTCATGCCCGACAGCGTGCCTGACGAGCCGGGCCAGCGATTGAAGGAACGCCGTATGGTCGCCGGTCCTGTAGGTCACGTAATACGGGATCGCGAGATCGGGTGCGTCGGATTCCAGGATCGTCAGCTTGCCCGCCCGGATCTCGTTCCCGACGAATTCCGCGGGCAGCAACGCGATACCCATGCCCGCACAGGCGTTCTGAATGATGACCTCGAGCGGTATGTTGGAAAAGGTCGCGGGCGTTTGCCCATGCTTGCGGAAATGCTCGTGGATTTCGTGAAAGAGCGGAGACCGGACGGGCGGCAGCAGCAGGTGCTCGTCGCTGATCGTCTTCATCGTTCCGTCGAAGGTCGCTTTCAGCCGGTAACGGGGGCTCATGACCCACCGGTAGCGAACGCTGCACAAAGGCTGGTTGACGTACCCGTCGCCGCCCATTTCCATCATCTGGATGCCGATCTCGACATCGCCATTCAGGTACCTGGGCCCGATATCTTCGGTCTGCGCGAAGACGACAGAGAGATCCAGGTCCGGAGATCGAACCCGGAGAGCGCTCAGGATCCGCTCGAGATACAGGCCTGAAATGATCGCGCCGACGCCGAGCCGGACGGGCGTCTTCTGCTGCAGCACGCACTCCGCCGACTTGCGGAAGATTTCATACGCGTCGACGACGTGCTGGGCGTGCTGCAGGAGTGCCTGCCCTTCGGTGGTCAGTTCGAGCAGGCCGCCACGCCGCTTGGTGAGCAGGCGCATGGAAAGCAGGCTCTCCATCGCCGCGATGCGCGCGATGATGGCGGGCTCGGTGGCGTTCAAGGTCATCGCGACCAGCGAGACCTTTCTCAGTTGTGCGCAGAGCAGGAAGGTCTCCAGGAATCTTATGTTCATCGTCGGCTCGTTGGTCTCGTCACGCCCGTTCATTCGTCGACGTTGCTGCCGTGGCAGCGGAATGTCGCATCGGGTTTCATCAAATTGAAATGATATAACATATCGTTATCGATAACCGACACGTTCCGCTGCCGCCGAACGCGACAGACGCACGAATCCGGCAGCCGGAATCGCATCCCGTACGGGTGTCTGCGTCGGCAGCGGACGAGCCGCTGCCCTGATCCAGCCTGCCCTCGGGATATCCCCTAGACGATCGCTTCACGCCAGCGCTTGCAAGCCGGGCGGGTTGTACGACACAATAGGGAAAGCGCTTTCCCAAATGAATCGGACGACGGGAAACGCGGGCGTTCCGTGCGACGGATCGCGGCTGCATGCCGCACATCCGATTGCCGCACGCCACTGGCCGTACGCAACGGTTCGACAACAACGTGGAGACAGCAGATGTTCAACAGGCTTCGAGCGGCAACTTTCGCAGTCCTTTCAGTGCTGGCGGCGCAGGTGTGCGCCGCGCCGGTCACGCTCGACGTGACGGGCTGGAAGGGCGGCGGCGCCGAGCCCGCCAACATGGCGGCGCTGATCGCAAAGTTCGAGAAGGAAAACCCCGACATCAAGGTCAAGTTCGAGTACATGTCGCGCAACGACACGACGACGGTCGTGTCGTCGCGGCTGCAGGGCGGCAACGGGCCCGACGTGCTGATGGTCGACCGTGAGCTGATGCGGCAGTGGCAGGGCGCGCACCAGTTGCTGGACCTGAGCGGCGAGAAATGGGTGCCGTCGATCTGGCGCGGCGTGCGCACCCATACGCAGATCGGCGGCAAGACCTACATGCTGCCGATGGAGCTGGTCGGCATCGGCCTGTTCGCGAACCTCGATCTCCTCAAGCGTGCGGGCATCGCGACGGTGCCGACCGACGTCGACCAGCTGAAGGCCGCGTGCGGGAAGCTGGCGGCGGCCGGCGTCACGCCGATGTTGCTGCCCGCGAAGGAAGGCTGGGCGCCCGCGGCGCTCGTGATCGCGTCCGGGCTCGCGGCCGGCGGCGGCGACGCGGATGCGCGCGCCGAATCGTTCGTCGGCGCGGGCAGCGCGCGTTTCGCGGCCGATCCGGCGTTCAGGCAGTCGATGGCCGCGCTGAAAGTGCTCGCGGACGCGAAGTGCTTCGTGCCGCGCCTGAACAACGGCGTGAGCGCGTGGAGCACGGGGTTGACCGAGTTCCAGGCCGGCCGCGTCGCGATGATGCCGCAGGGTGCCTGGAACATCGCGAAGTTCAGCGCGACGAAGGGGCTGTCGTTCCAGTTCGCGCCGCTGCCGGCGCTCGTGTCCGGCAACGGGCCCGTCGCGCTCGACATGCTCGGCACCGCATGGGCGATCAACGCGGCATCGCATCAGGCCGACGCCGCGAAGAAGTGGCTCGCGTTCTGGGCGCGCCCCGACAACGACCGCCAGTTCCTCGACGCGGAAGCCGGGTTCAGCCCGTTCGAGGGTGGCACCGACGCGATGCCGCAGCAGGCGCAGCCGTACGCGGCCGCGCAGAAGAACGGGCACGTCGTGCTGTATCCGAAGGGCGTGTGGACCGGCGCGCTGTTCACGGCGATCTGGAATTCGATGTCCGCGTATTTCCTCGACATCGGGCAGGACCCGGCGAAGCTGCTTGCCCGCTGGGATGCGGCCGCGCGATGAACCGTCCGTCCGCTGACATTTGCCGTGCCGCGCGCTGGTGCGCGGTGCGGTTCGACGAAGGAGGTGCGCGATGAAGCGCAACCGGACCTTGCTGTGGTGCGCCGCGCCGGCGCTCGCGCTGTACGCGCTGCTGAGCCTGTATCCGCTGTTCAAGGCGGCGCGAATGAGCCTGACGGATTTCTCCGGCGTGGGTGACGCGCACTGGATCGGGCTCGCGAACTACGCGGCCGCGTTTCGCGATCCCGCGAGCCTGCATACGCTCGTCGTCACGTTCGCGTATGCGGCGATCGTCGTGATCGTGCAGAACGGGCTCGGGCTGCTGTTCGCGGCGCTGCTGTTCTCGCTGCCGCGGCTGCGCGGCGCGCTGCGGGTCGGGCTGCTCGTGCCGAGCATGTTCTCGGCGGTGATCGCCGGGTTCGTGTGGGAATACCTGTACTCGCCGCTCGGCGGCGGCATCAACGAGCTGCTGCATCTCGTGCATCTGGACGCGCTGCAGCAGGTATGGCTCGGCGATCCGTCGGTCACGCTGCCGGCCGTCACGGCCGTGCACGTGTGGATGTACGTCGGCTATTCGACGGCGATCTTCCTGGCCGGCTACCTGAACATTCCGTCGGAACTGCACGACGCGGCGAAGCTCGACGGCGCGAACGCGTGGGTGCGCTTCACGCGCATCGACCTGCCGCTGCTCGCGCCGGCGTTCACCGTGAACATCACGCTGAGCACGATCGGCACGCTGAAGACCTTCGAGCTGCCGCTGGTGCTGACCAACGGCGGGCCGGACGGCGCGACGACGACGCTCGGGCTGCAGATCTTCCACAGCCTGTTCAACGACTACAAGTTCGGCTTCGCGAGCGCGCTGTCGATGATCATGCTCGCGATCGTCGTGGTGGTCGCAACCACCCAGAACACGATCCTGCGCCGCCGGGAGGACAACCTGTGAACGTCATCCGTCAACGCTTTCATGCGGACCATCCCCCCGCCGGCACGTCGGGCGGCGGGCTGCGCGCGGGCGCGCTGCTGCGCCGCGTGCCGGGCTTCGCGCGGCTCGTCGCCGCGATCGCGATCGTCGCGATCGTGCTGCTGCCGACGATCTACATGGTGCTGATGTCGCTGCGCACCGGCGACGACATCATTGCGCGCCCGCTCGGGCTGCCCGACCACGTGTTCTTCGGCAACTACGCGGCCGTGTTCACGCAGATGAACTACTGGCGCAGCGTCGCGAACACGATCGGCATCACGCTCGCGGTCACGTTCCTCGTCGCGCTGCTGTCGTCGCTCGCCGCCTATCCGCTGGCCCGCGTGAAGGGACGGCTGTCGACCGCCGTCTACATCGTGCTGACGCTCGGCCTGACGATCCCGATGTTCGTCAGCCTGACGCCGCTCTACGTGCTGTTCCGCGACCTGCACCTGCTCAACACGTACCTCGGCGTCGTGCTCGCGTACACCGTGCAGAGCCTTCCGCTCGGCGTGTTCTTCTACACGAGCTTCCTGAAGCGGATTCCGCTCGAACTGGAGGAAGCGGCGGTGATGGACGGCTGCAGCCCGCTGCAGGTGTACTGGTACATCGTGCTGCCGCTGCTGCGGCCGATCACGGGCACGCTCGCGATGTTCGTCACGCTGTCGGTGTGGAACGACCTCGTCTATCCGCTGCTGTTCCTGACCGACTCGTCGAAGTTCACGATCACGGTCGCGGTGTTCCGTTTCATCGGCACCAACGACATCGACCCGACCAAGCTGTTCCCGGCGGCCGTGATGGGCACGCTGCCGCTGCTCGTGCTGTTCTTCATTCTCCAGCGCAGGATCGTCGCGGGCATCACGGCTGGCGCGGTCAAGGGGTGACACCATGAATCCATTCGAATCGCTCGACGGCCGCGTGGTCGTCGTCACCGGCGGCGGCGACGGCATCGGCCTCGGCATCGTCGAAGTGCTTGCGCAATGCGGCGCGCAGGTGGTCGTCGCGGAGAAGAATGCCGCGCGCGCCGATGCGGTGCGCGAACGGCTCGGCGGCCGCGACGCGCTGTTCGTCGAGACCGACGTCGCGGACCCGGCGAGCGTCGTCGCGCTGTTCGAGCGCGTCGATGCGCATCACGGCCGCCTCGACGGGCTCGTGAACAACGCGGGCGTCACGCTGCACGGCCCGTTCGATGCGTTCTCGCTCGACGACTGCGACCGCCTGTACCGCACCAACCTGCGCTCGATGTTCCAGTGCGCGCAGCTCGCGGCGCCGCGCATCGCGCGGGCCGGCGGCGGCGCGATCGTCAACATCGCGTCGAACCATGCGGGCGCGAGCGTGCCGGGCTTCGAGATGTACGCGGCGACCAAGGGCGGCATCGTCGCGATGTCGCGTGCGATGGCGACGAGCCTCGCGCCGCAGCGCATCCGCGTCAACACGCTGAGCCCCGGCTTCACGCTGAATGCGCCGATCGGCGCGGCGCTCGAGCGCGATCCCGCGCTGCTCGACGCCTATCGCGCGCTGCATCCCGCGCAGCGCATCAACGAGCCGACGGATATCGGCCGGATCGCCGCGTTCCTGCTGTCGGACGCGGCGACCGGCATCGCCGGCGCGGATCTCGTTGCCGACAACGGCATGTCGGCATTGCTGTTCAACCGTACCCGTTCCTCCTCATGAAGATCACCGAAATCGAAACATTCGCGGTCGCGCCGCGCTGGCAGTTCGTGAAGGTCAGCACCGACGAAGGGCTGGCCGGCTGGGGCGAGCCGATCGTCGAAGGGCGCGCGGCCACGACCGCGGCCGCCGTGCACGAACTCGCAGACTATCTGATCGGCCGCGATCCGCGCCACATCGAAGATTTGTTCCAGGTCATGTATCGCGGCGGCTTCTATCGCGGCGGCCCGATCCTGACGAGCGCGATCTCGGGCATCGAGCAGGCACTGTGGGACATCAAGGCGCGTGCGCTCGGCGTGCCCGTCTACGACCTGCTCGGTGGCCCGGTGCGCGACAAGGCACGGGTCTATGCACACGTGAAGGGCGACACGCCCGAAGAGATGGCCGCGAACGCGCGGCAGCTCGTCGAGGCCGGCTACACCGCGCTGAAGATGGGCGTCGTCAACGCGACCGACTGGATCGAATCGCCGGCGGCGATCGATCGCGCGGTCGCGCGTTTCGGCACGGTGCGCGACGCGATCGGCAAGGAAGTGGGGCTCGGCATCGATTTCCACGGCCGCGTGCGCCGCCCGGTCGCGAAGGCATTGGCGAAAGCGCTCGCGCCGTTCGACCCGATGTTCTACGAGGAATTGCTGCTGCCCGAGCACAACGACGCGCTGCGCGAAGTCGCGCGCGACTGTGCGGTGCCGCTCGCGACGGGCGAACGGCTATTCACGCGCTGGCAGTTCAAGGAGCTGCTGCAGGAAGGTGTCGTCGACATCGTGCAGCCCGACGTGAGCCATACCGGCGGCATCTGGGAGCTGCGCAAGATCGCGGCGATGGCGGAGGCGTACGACGTCGCGGTTGCGCCGCATTGCCCGCTCGGCCCGCTGACGCTCGCGGCGTCGCTGCAGATCGATTTCTGCACGCCGAACGCGTTCATCCAGGAGCAGTCGACCAATGTGGCCTATCACGACGACAACGCGATGTATGCGTACACGCGCGGCATCCCGTTCGCGTTCGACGCGGGCTACGTCGCGCGTCCGGATGCGCCGGGGCTCGGCGTCGAGATCGATGAGGAGAAGGTGAGGGAAGCCGCCGCGATCGGGCACCGCTGGCGCAACCCGGTGTGGCGCCGCGAGGATGGTTCGGTCGCCGAATGGTGAGCGCAACGAACGGACGAGGAGAAACGCAATCATGGCAAGTGTGTCGCTCAAACAGATCCGCAAGCGTTACGACGACGGCGCGGATGTGATCAAGGACGTCAGCCTCGACATCGAGGACGGCGAATTCATGGTGTTCGTCGGCCCGTCGGGCTGCGGCAAGTCGACGATGTTGCGGATGCTCGCGGGGCTCGAGGAGATCACGTCGGGCGACCTGCTGATCGACGGCCGCCGCGTCAACGACGTGCCGGCCGCGAAGCGCGGGCTCGCGATGGTGTTCCAGAACTACGCGCTGTATCCGCACATGACGGTGTTCGAGAACATGGCGTTCGGGCTGAAGCTCGCGGGCGTCGACGCGGCCGAGACGCGCACGCGCGTCGGGCAGGCGGCCGAAGCGTTGCGGCTGTCCGCGCTGCTCGACCGCAAGCCGAAGGCGCTGTCGGGCGGCCAGCGGCAGCGCGTCGCGATCGGCCGCGCGATCGTGCGCAAGCCGGGCGTGTTCCTGTTCGACGAACCGCTGTCGAACCTCGATGCGGCGCTGCGCGGCGGGATGCGGCTCGAACTCGCGCGGCTGCATCGCGAGCTCGGCAGCACGATGATCTACGTCACGCACGACCAGGTCGAGGCGATGACGCTCGGCGACCGGATCGCGGTGTTCAACGGCGGACGCATCGAGCAGGTCGGCTCGCCGCTGTCGCTGTACGAGCAGCCGGCGAACCATTTCGTCGCGTCGTTCCTCGGCTCGCCGTCGATGAACTTCCTGCCGTGCCGCGCACAAGGCGGCGCCGACGCGCCGCGCTTCGACGTACCGGGCGGCTCGCTCGCGGCGACGCCGGACGCGTCGCGCACGTGGCCGGCGGGCTCGCTGCAGCTCGGCATCCGGCCGGAGAACCTCACGGTCGGTGCGCCCGGCACGGGGCTCGACGGCCGCGTCACGCACGCCGAGCACCTGGGCGACGCGACCATCGTCTATGTCGAACTCGCGGGCCACGACCGGCTGCTGTCGGTGCGGCAGAACCGCGATGCCTACACGGTCGCGTCGGGGCAGCCGGTCGGCGTGCGCGTCGACATGCGGCACGCGCACTTCTTCGACGACGCGGGCCGCGCGCTGTAAGACCGGCTCCCTGCAGGTTCCGCCCGCCGCACCGGCGGGCGGCCGAACGCATGCATAAAACAGAATTTCGATGACGACAGTAAAACTGGTACAGGGCGCGAATGCGATCCTGGGTGAGGGCCCGCTCTGGTGCGAACGCTCGGCGTCGCTCTACTGGATCGACATCAAGCGCACCGCGCTCTACCGCTACACGCCCGGCCACGGGCAGACGGGCTTCTGGCTGCTCCCGGAGCTGGCCGGCTGCGTCGCCGGCGTCGACGACGGGCGGCTGCTCGTCGCGCTGAAGAGCGGCCTGCACCTGTTCGACCCCGAGCACGGCACGCTCGAGCGGCTGGCCGACGCCGCGCACGCGCGGCCGTCGCTCCGCTACAACGACGGCGCGGTCGACGCACGCGGCCGCTTCTGGGTCGGCACGATGGCTGACGACGGCGACGGCCCCGGCGATCTGCATTGTTTCGAGCACGCACGCGCGTCGCGCGTCGCGGTTGCCGGCTTCGCCTGTGCGAACGGAATGGGCTGGAGCCCGGACGGTGCGACGATGTACGTGACCGATTCCGGCCGCCGCACGATCTTCGCGTACGACTTCGACGTCGCCGCCGGGCAGTTGTCGAGCGCGCGGCCGTTTGCGACGTTCGGCGACGCGCGCGGGGTGCCGGACGGGCTCGCGGTCGATGCGGAAGGCGGCGTGTGGTCGGCGATCTGGGACGGCTGGCGGCTGCATCGCTACGCGCCGGACGGCGCGCTCGACCGGGTCGTCGAGATACCGGTGCAGCGGCCGACGAGCGTCGCGTTCGGCGGGGCCGATCGCGCGACGCTGTTCGTCACGTCGGCGTCGGTCAACGTGAGCGCGGACGGGCTGCTGCGCGGGCCGCTCGCGGGCAGCCTGTTCGAGACGCGCCCGGGTGTCGCCGGGCTCGAACAGCACTGCGTCGCGCGTGCCTGGCTCGGGGAAGCGGCGGTGGTTACGCCGCGTTGACCGGAAGGGGGCGCGGGCGAAACCGCCGGTCAGCGGCGGCGCGCGTCGCGCGGCCGCACCGTCGATTCGCGCACGACGAGCCGCGCCTCGAGCATCGTGTGCGGATCGGGCGACTTGCCCGCGAGCGCGTCGAGCAGTGTCGTCATCGCGATTTCGCCGGCGCGCTCGGTTTCGGTGTCGATCGACGTCAGCGTGGGCGACGTGAGCTTGCCGAGTTCGAGGTTGTCGAAGCCGCACACGGCGACGTCGTGCGGGATCGCGATGCCGAGCCGTTCGGCTTCCTTGATGAAACCGGCCGCGATCATGTCGTTGTAGCAGATCACCGCGTCGGGCGGCTCGGACGACAGCATCACCGACGCGCACACGCGCTCGCCGTCGGCCACCGTTGCACGCGGCACGCTGAACGTGCGCAATGGCAGGCCGGCACGCGCGAGCACCTGCTCGGCGCCGGCGCGGCGCTCGTCGTCGCCGCGTGCGTTCGGCAGGCTGATGTACGCGAAGCGCTGGTATTTCTCCATCAGCAGGTGCTGCGCGAGCATCTCGCCCGCGCGGAGCGCATCGGAGTACAGCGTGAGCAGGCCGTCGCGCGGTGCGGAGCCGACCGCGACGACCGGCTTGCCGAGGCTCGCGGTCCAGCGCAGGTCGTCGTCGGGCATGCTGGTGTTCAGGATCAGCCCGTCGACGCGCCGGCTCAGCTTCGTCAGCGCCGGCCGTTCGCCCTTGCGGTTCTCGTCGGCATCGACGATCAGGACGACGAAATCGTTGCGCTGGGCGATGCGGTTCACGCCCTTGACCATCGCGGTGAAGTACGGGTTGAGGATGTCCTGGATCACGACGCCGACCGCGCCGGTCTGGCCGGTGGCCATCGAGCGCGCGAGCGGATTCGACTCGTAGCCGAGCTGCTCGATCGCCTCGGCGATGCGCCGCTCGACGTCCGGCGAGAAGCGCTTCGTCTTGTTGATGAACTTCGAGACGGTTCCGATGGAGACGCCGGCAGCGGCGGCGACTTCGTTGATCTTGGCCACGATGAAAGTGAATGTCAGTGCAATTTGCCGGCGAGCATAGCATGCGCACCGGCGGCGGCGGCCATGCGGCAGCGTGGGTGGCGTGCCGGACGGCCGGACTCGGTAGTATCCCTTGGAGGGCCAGAATTTTCTTGAAAAAGCGCAATCGTGCGCCGACAATGAAAACGCTTTCCCTTTTCGCGAGCATAGCACGCGCGCCTTCCGTTCGAAACGTAGCGGAAAACCACGCACGACAACCGCCGCGAAATTTTTTTGCTGTCGAGGGAAATCGTTTTCCCAAATCAGACGAAAAGCAGGAGGAGATCTTGATGCGACAGTATGGGTGGATCGCGGCGCTGGCCCTGGCGGTGCCGGCCGTGGCGCAGGCTCAATCGAGCGTCACCGTGTGGGGGCGGGTCGGCGGCGACGTGCAGTACCTGAGCGGCGTGCAGAACGGCCCGCATTCGACGGGTTCGCGCTTCTCGGAGGGCAACGACTGGGGGACGAGCATCCTCGGCATCACCGGCAAGGAGGATCTCGGCGGCGGCAACCAGGCGGTGTTCTGGCTCGAGTCGTCGATCAACGCGGCGAACGGCAACTACGGCGGCGGCGTGCTGTTCCAGCGCGGCGCGTGGATCGGGCTGAAGAACGAGCGCTACGGTTTCCTGCGGCTCGGGCAGGGTTCGTTCATCAACAGCTACATCTGGTCGTACGACCCGCTGCTCGAGGAAAACTATTCGGTCGAGTCGCTGACGTCGTATCGCAATGGTCCGAAGCTGTCGAACGGGATCCGCTACGAATCGCCGAAGTTCGGCGGCTTCTCGTTCGGGCTGCAGGCGAACCTCGGCAACAGCTCGAACGGCTGGCTGCGCGGCTCGCCGAACAACGTGGGCGCGACGGGCCTGTCCGACGGCGCGACGGTGGCCTATACGCAGGGCGACTTCGAGGTGCGCGCCATCTGGAACGAGATCCGCAACCAGTACGGCCGCGAGGACAACCTGTTCACCGCATCGCAGGAAGCGTTCATCGGCGTGCGCCAGCGCTTCGGTCCCGCGCTGGTGCAGCTCGGCTATACGCGCTACAGCGCGCCCGACACGCCGGCCGGCCTGTCGCGCACCGCGAACTACTACTGGGGCGGCGTGACGTACGACGCGACGCCGTTCCTGCATCTGCAGGGCGCCGTCTATTCGATGAAGATCGACGCGGGCCAATGGACCGCCGATCACAGCGGCGAAGGGCGCTCGACGATCCTCGGCCTCGGCACGATGTACGACCTGTCCAAGCGCACGTTCCTGTATGCGACGGCCGCGCACGTGTTCAACAGCGCGAACGCGAACCTGGGCGTGAATCCGCAGTCGCCGGGGCTCGGCAACGGCAGCGGGCTGGGCGCATCGCCGATGCCGGGGCACGGACAGACGGGCGTCTACGCGGGGATCGAGACGCTCTTCTGATCGAAGCCGATCGAAGCCACGAGCCGCAATCGTCAAACAGAGGAATCCTATGCAAGAGGCAATACCACGTTCCGGCGGGCCGGCACCGCTGCCGCGCCTGATCGCGCTCGACTGGGGCACCACGTCGCTGCGCGCGTACCTGATGGCGGATGCGCGCACGGTGCTCGACGAACGCGCGGCGCCGAAGGGCGTGATGCAGATCGGCGGCGCGGGTGTCGCGATGGCCGACGCGTGCGACGGCGCATTCGAGGACGTGTGCGGCGCGTGGCTGGATGCGTGGCCGGTGTTGCCGGTCGTCGCGGCCGGCATGGTCGGCAGCGCGCAGGGCTGGCGCGAGGCGCCGTATGCGGACGTGCCGATCGATGCGGCGCGGCTCGGCGCGTCGCTGCAGGCGGTGCGCGCGCGGCGCGGCACGGCCGTGCACATCGTGCCGGGGCTGATCCAGCGCGGCGAACTCGCGAACGTGATGCGCGGTGAGGAAACGCAGATCGTCGGCGCGCTGCACGCGGGCGGCACGGCGCACGCGGCGGCGCCTGCGCGGTGGATCGGGCTGCCGGGCACGCATTCGAAGTGGGTGGCCGTGCGCGGCTCGCGCATCGAGTGCTTCCGCACGTTCATGACGGGCGAGCTGTATGCGCTGCTGTGCGCGCACAGCCTGCTCGGCCGCACGATGTGGCCGTCGGCCGCGTTCGCGCGCGACGCATTCGAGCGCGGCGTGCGTGCCGCGCAGGCCGGCCATGCGACGGGGCTGCTTGCGACGATCTTCGGCAGTCGTGCGCGGCTGCTGGCCGGCGAACTGGCGCCCGACGAGCAGGCCGACTACCTGTCCGGCGTGCTGATCGGGCATGAACTGGCAGGGCTGGCCGCGGAAGGCGACGGGCCGGCCGCCGAGGCAAGCGCAGGCGCCCCGCGACCGATGCTGATCGGCGATGGTGCGCTGTGCGCGCGTTACCGGCATGCGGCATCGCTGTTCGGCTGGCCGCCCGTCGACACGATCGACGGCGCGGCGGCAGCCGGCCTGTGGGTGCTGGCCGAGCGGGCGGGGTTGCTGCCCGCGGCAAGCGAGGGGGCGCCGGTTCGTCTCGACGAGCCGGCTGCCGGAATGGGCGGACGGCGCATGAATCGACCCGCGGTCGATCCGGTGCCGGCCAATGAATGCAATATTTCGGGAGACTGACGTTGAAACACTGGAAGATTGTCGCGGCGCCGCTGATCGGCGCGCTTGCAGCATGCGGCGGCGGAGAATCGCCGGACGGCGTGGCGGGGCAGCAGCTTGCCGCTGCATCGGTTGACGGGCAGGCGGCCGGCGCGACGCCTGGCACGCTGCACGTCGACTGTTCGCTCGGCGCGGCCGGAACGGGATCGCCCGCGACGCTCGGCACCCCGGCGAATCCGATCCACGATCTCGCGACGCTGAACCGGATCGTGCTCGCGCCCGGCACGCACGTGCTGTTCAAGCGCGGCACGACCTGCAACGGCAGCTTCACGCCCGCGGCGGGCAGCACCGGCGCGGCCGGCGCGCCCATCGTCGTCGACGCGTACGGCGACCCGAAGGCGCAGCGCCCCGTCATCGCGGCCGGCTGCGCGGATGCGACGGCCGACCCCGACCAGTCGATCACCGAGCAGCACAAGACCCCGAGCGGATTCAGCGGCTATTACTCGCTGTGCAAGTCGGACAACCCGACCGTGAATCGCGCGGCGATCTATCTGTACAACACGCAGTACTGGGATATCCGGTCGCTCGAGCTGACCAACGATGCGACGACCGTCGGCGGCCGTCTCGGGCTGTATGTGCGGCTCGAGGATTACGGCACGGGCAGCCACTATCACGTCGACGACGTCTACGTGCATCACGTGCGCGGTTATCTGAAGGACGTCGCGAGCAATACGGTCGGCTCGTACAAGACGACCGGCGGGATGCTGTTCGAGGTGACGCGCGACAACGAGGTCGTCGGCACGAAGGAGAAGCCGACCGGTTTCGACGACATCGCGGTCGAGAACAGCGAAATCTACAACGTCGACGCGGTCGCGCTGTCGACCCGTTCCGCATGGATGTGCCGCGAGGGCGGCGCGCCGTGCGGCGACTATCCGCCGTACAAGGGCAATCCGGCCTACCTGACGAACCCGGCCACGCAGGCCGCATCGGAGTATTTCCCGATGACGCGCGTGGTGTTCCGCAACAACCTGATCCACAACATCGGCGGCGACGGCATCATCGTGCGTACCGCGACCGCGCCGAAGGTCGAGGCGAACCACCTGTACGACGTCTGGATGCGCGCACCGGGCAACAGCGCCGGCGCATGGGCGATCAACACCGACGATGCGCTGTTCCGGTACAACGAAGTCAACGGCGTGCGGCTGCAGAACAACATCGAGGCCGGCGACGGGATGGCGTTCGACGCCGATCTCGGTACGCGCAATACGCGCGTGGCCGCGAACTTCAGCCACGACAACGACGGCGGACTGATGCTGTTCTGCGGATGCGGTTCCGACGGGCTCGGCCACGTCGCGCAGGAGACGGGTGCGATCGTCGAGCACAACCTGAGCCTGAACGACAAGCGGCGGATCGTCTCCGCTGCGGGGTCGGCCGATTCCGTCGTGCGCGACAACGTCGTGATCACGCGCACGCCGGGGCTGGTGACGCCGATCGTCGAGAACCTCAGTTATGCGAACGCATTCCAGGTGACGGACAACCGCTTCTACAACGCATCGGACAGCGGCGCGATCTACCGGACGAAGAACGCGCAAGGCAGCTACGCGAACATCGTGTGGAGCGGCAACGCGTACTTCGGTTATGCGGCGGATCCGGAGTTCACCGGGCCGAACTATCATCACGGCGCCGAGCCCGACACGGTCTTGCCGTTCGCCGGGCAGGACGTGGACGCGGTCGCCGGCGCGTGGTTGCGCGACAGCGGGTTCGACCAGCACAAATACCGCGCGCCGCACGTGCGATGACGGCCCGGGCGCGGGCGTCGATGCGCGGCGCCCGCGTCGTCCGGTCGCAGGCCGGACGTCCGCCGCCTTGATCGTCGTCAACATCCGGACCGGCCGTCGGCCGATGATGGTGACATGGCCGCGCGCGCTGGAGCGCGCGGCAGCTCACCCCAGCGAGGTTCGCATGTACAAGAAGATCATGGTGGCCGTCGACGGCAGCGCGTCGTCGAAACAGGCGCTTGCCGAGGCCGTGAAGGTGGCGCTGGCGGGCGACACGCACGTCAGCGCCGTGTATGTGGTCGACAAGTCGGTGCTGTTCACGTACGCGGGGCGTTTCGATCCGCATGCGCTCGTCGAGGAGATCCGCGACGACGGGCGCAAGGTGCTGCGCGAAGCCGAGCAGGTCATCGCGCTGGCCGGCGCGAACGGCGAAGCCGAGCTCGTCGAGACCGAGAGCATCGGCGAGGACATCTCGGAGCGCCTGCAGCGCTACGTGAAGGAGCGCGGGATCGATCTCGCGGTGGTCGGCACGCACGGGCGGCGCGGCATCCGGCGCGTGCTGCTCGGCAGCGTCGCCGAGCGCTTCGTGCGCGGCTCGAGGTGCCCGGTGCTGCTGATTCGCGGCGACGACGCCGACGAGCCGGCCGCGGCAGCCTGACGCGGCGGGCGCGTGATGATACGCCGCCAGTACCGCATCGTCGTCGCGGCGATCGCCGTGTTCGTATCGCTCGCCGGAATGATGGCCGTCGTGACGGGGCTCCTGTTCGACGAAGCGATGGCGCTGCGCGGCGGCGCGATCGCGCTGATCGTCGGGGTGGCCGGCTTCGTCGTGATGCTCAATCCGGGCGCGAAAGGCGAGTCGTGACACGGACGCGCACCGCCGGCGACGTCGGCCGTGTCCGGCCACCGTTTCGCGAAAGACCGGCAACAGCCGTTGCCGGGCGTTGATTTCACCTAGTCGCTTGCCGTACCCGGCGCCTTCGCGTCGTCCTGTCCGCTCGGGACGTTCAGCCGCTTCACCGTTTCCGCCAGCTCCGCGTTCTTCGGCTGAATCTTCCGCGCCTGCGCGAATGCGTCGCGCGCTTCATCCTGGCGCCCCAGCTTCCACAGCACCTCACCCTTGTGCGTCAGCCCGGTTGCATGGGCTTCGCGCACGTCGTCGTCACTGTCCTTCGCGAAGATCGCGATCGAGCGGTCGAACCACGTGAGCGCCTCGTCGTTGCGACCGAGGCGATACAGCGCCCAGCCCTTGCTGTCGAGCGCATACGCATCGCCCGGCGACTTCGCGAGATGCGCGTCGATCATCGCGAGCCCGCGATCGACCTCGACGCCCGCGTCGACGAGCCGATAGCCGATGTCGTTCAGGCGATCGTCCGGAATCCTGTCGAGATCGAGCACGGCGGCCACGCGGCCCGCGTCGCGTTCGGCGATCGCGAGCGACAGCAGCTTGGCGGCGATCTGCTGCCGCAATTCGCTGCTGATCCGGTCGCCGTTGGCGACCAGCGTGCCGAGATACTGCGTGTACAGGTCCGGCATGCCGGGCTCGTTCGCGCTGTTCGCGATGGCCAGCCCCGGGCCCGCGCACCAGTCGGTGTCGGCCGACCCTTCCAGCATGCCGACGTAAAGATTGACGTTCCGCGGCGTGCGCGACTGCGCGTAGTAGGTGTAGCCGTTCGCATCCGAATGGCCGCACGCCAGATATTCGTTCTCCACGTCCAGCACGTACGGGAAGCGGCCGAGCGATGCCTTGCCGCCCGGGTCGACCAGCCGGAACGATTCGCCCAGGTCGCCGTTGCCGACGATCGGATTGAACACCCACTGCTTCTGCGGATGCAGTTTCGGCAGCCGGATCCTGACCGTGCGGCCGGCCGCGTCGGTGGTGCCGAAGATCACGCTGTCGTGCTCGTCCGGCTTGACGGGCAGCCCCGCGATGACCTGGCCGGGCAGGAACAGCCGGTAGCGCGCGTTCGGCAGCGGCTGTTGCGTGACGGGGTCGCGCAGCACGAACTGGTGAACGTAAGCCCCCTTGCCGAGCGACACCGTCGGCGCGAGGTAGGTGCGCGCGTGGGCGGCGGGCAGGGCGATGCAACTCAAGGCCGCGGCAACGAGCGCGGCGAGAAGGCGGGATGTCATGAAATTGCGGTTCTTGTATGTGATGGTGCGATGGTCCGACGGCCGGAAATGCACTGAACGAACCGCGCAGTCTTTGATAAACGGCCGGCTGCGGTTGGCGAATCCCGATGCGGCGGATCGGATCGTCCAGTGCAATTCGATGCGGCGCCCGCCCGTCGTCACGGGATGCATGACGGACACGGGAGGGCGACGCGGGAATGCAGTGCGCAGCATAACAGGCCGCGCGGGGCGATCGATCCCCATTTGGTTTGATTGTTGCGGATTGATGAACGATACCGTGATTTGTATCAAGAGGTGATATGCCGATCGATCCGACAATGGGTTCGACCACGGTGAGAAGGACGGAATGATCGAAATTCGATCGTCCTTTACAACCGGTATTTCACCTCCTTAAATAATCAGGGTCTGCCAAAAGACCGGAAAAACGAGATCCCCATGAGCCATTTCCTGGATAGATTGCGTTATTTCTCCACCACGAGGCCACGCTTTTCCGACGGACACGGCGCCGTCACCGACGAAGACCGCAAATGGGAAGACGGTTACCGGATGCGCTGGCAGCACGACAAGATCGTCCGCTCGACCCACGGCGTGAACTGCACGGGTTCGTGCTCGTGGAAGGTCTACGTGAAAGGCGGGATCGTCACGTGGGAAACCCAGCAGACCGACTATCCGCGCACGCGTCCCGACATGCCGAACCACGAACCGCGCGGCTGTTCGCGCGGCGCGTCCTATTCCTGGTACCTGTACAGCGCGAACCGCCTCAAGCATCCGCTCGTGCGCAGCGCGCTCGTGAAGCTGTGGCGCGAACGTCGCCGCACGCTCGGCCCCGTCGAGGCATGGCGCTCGATCGTCGACGACGATGAAGCGCGCCGTTCGTACCAGAGCCGGCGCGGGCTCGGCGGCTTCGTGCGCGCGAGCTGGGACGAGGTCAACGAGATCGTCGCGGCGGCCAACGTGCACACGGTCGAGCGGCACGGCCCCGATCGCGTGGTCGGCTTCTCGCCGATTCCCGCGATGTCGATGGTGTCGTACGCGGCGGGCTCCCGCTACCTGTCGCTGATCGGCGGCGTGTGCCTGAGCTTCTACGACTGGTATTGCGACCTGCCGCCCGCGTCGCCGCAGACCTGGGGCGAGCAGACCGACGTGCCGGAATCGGCCGACTGGTACAACTCGACGTTCATCATGATGTGGGGCTCCAATGTCCCGCAGACGCGCACGCCGGATGCGCACTTCCTCGTCGAGGCGCGTTATCGCGGCACCAAGGTCGTGTCGGTGTTTCCCGATTACTCGGAAGGCGCGAAGTTCGGCGATCTGTGGCTGCACCCGAAGCAGGGCACCGACGCGGCGCTCGCGCTCGCGATGGGCCACGTGATCCTGAAGGAATTCCATCTGGCCGGACAGAGCGGCTACTTCGTCGACTACTGCAAGCGCTACACCGACATGCCGTGCCTCGTGCGCCTCGTGCCGCACGGCGACGGCTACGTGCCCGAGCGCCTCGTGCGCGCGTCGGACTTCGACGACGCGCTCGACGAAGCCGCGCATCCCGACTGGAAGACCGTGATGATCGACGACGCGAACGGCGAGTTCGTCGTGCCGGTCGGCTCGATCGGGTTCCGCTGGGGGCAGCAGGACGACGCCGACAAGGGCAAGTGGAACCTGCGCGGCGAGACGTCGAAGGGCGCGGCGCTGTCGCCGCGGCTGTCGTGCACGGCCGAGCACGACGACGTGGTCGACGTGCTGTTCCCGTACTTCGGCAACCAGCCGCACGCGCACTTCAACTCGACGCAGCACGCGTCCGAGCTGTCGCGCCGGATCGGCGTGCGGCGCATCGCGACGCGCAACGGCGACATGCTGGTCGCGACCGTCTACGACCTGTTCGTCGCGAACTACGGGCTCGACCAGGGGCTCGGCGGCCGCGACGTGGCCGCGAGCTACGACGACGACCTGCCGTACACGCCGGCCTGGCAGGAAACGATCACCGGCGTGAAGCGCGCGGACGTGATCTCGGTCGCGCGGCAGTTCGCGGAGAACGCGCACAAGACGCAGGGCAAGTCGATGGTGATCATCGGCGCCGGGATCAATCACTGGTTCCACATGGACATGTCGTACCGCGCGATCATGAACATGCTGATCATGTGCGGCTGCATCGGCAAGCCGGGCGGCGGCTGGTCGCACTACGTGGGCCAGGAGAAGCTGCGGCCGCAGACGGGCTGGACGGCGCTGTCGGGCGCGCTCGACTGGAGCCGCCCGCCGCGCCAGATGAACGCGACGTCGTTCTTCTATGCGCACACCGACCAGTGGCGCTACGACCCGATGGACCCGGCCACGCTGCTGTCGCCGCTCGCGGACAAGTCGAAGTTCCACGGCGCGCCGATCGACTACAACGTGCGTGCCGAACGGATGGGCTGGCTGCCGTCCGCGCCGCAGCTCGCGGTGAACCCGCTGAAGGTCGGTGCGGCGCTCGCCGATCCCGCGCACGCGGGCGCCGACATCGCGCAGCAGCTGAAGGCCGGCACGCTGAAGCTGGCGAGCGAGGATCCCGATGCGCCCGGCAACTTCCCGCGCAACCTGTTCGTGTGGCGCTCGAACCTGCTCGGCTCGTCGGGCAAGGGCCACGAGTATTTTCTGAAGCACCTGCTCGGCACGACCAACGGTGTGCAGGGCGAGGATCTCGGCGCGACCGGCGGCACGCGGCCCGAGGAAGTGACGTGGCACGACGAAGCGCCGCGCGGCAAGCTCGACCTGCTCGTGACGCTCGATTTCCGGATGTCGACGACCTGCATGTATTCGGACGTCGTGCTGCCGACTGCGACGTGGTACGAGAAGGACGACATGAACACGTCCGACATGCACCCGTTCATCCACCCGCTGTCGGCGGCCGTCGATCCCGCATGGGAATCGAAGAGCGACTGGGAGATCTTCAAGGGGATCGCGAAGCGCTTCTCCGAATTGTGCGACGGGCATCTCGGCATCGAACGCGACGTCGTGCTCGCGCCGATCGCGCACGACACGCCGGGCGAGCTTGCGCAGCCGTTCGACGTGCAGGACTGGAAGCTTGGCGAATGCGAGCCGGTGCCGGGCCGCACGATGCCGACCGTGACCGTCGTCGAGCGCGACTATCCGAGTACGTATGCGCGCTTCACGTCGCTCGGGCCGCTGATGGACACGCTTGGCAACGGCGGCAAGGGCATCGGCTGGGATACGAAGGACGAAGTGAAGCTGCTCGGCGAGCTGAACTACAAGGTGGCCGACGGCGCCGCGCAAGGGCGCCCGCGCATCGATACGGCGCTCGACGCGGCCGAGGTGATCCTCGCGCTTGCGCCCGAGACCAATGGCGAAGTGGCGGTGAAGGCGTGGCGCGCGCTGTCCGGCATCACGGGCATCGATCACACGCACCTCGCCGCCGCGCGTGCCGACGAGAAGATCCGCTTCCGCGACATCCAGGCGCAGCCGCGCAAGATCATCTCGTCGCCGACGTGGAGCGGGATCGAATCCGAGCACGTGTCGTACAACGCCGGCTATGTGAACGTGCACGAACTGGTGCCGTGGCGCACGATGACGGGCCGCCAGCAGCTCTACCAGGATCATGCGTGGATGCGCGCCTTCGGCGAATCGCTGTGCGCGTACAAGCCGCCGGTCGATACGGGCAGTTACGCGCACATGCTCGGTACGCGTTCGAACGGCAACCCCGAGCGCGTGCTGAACTTCCTGACGCCGCACCAGAAGTGGGGGATCCACAGCACGTACACGGACAACCTGCTGATGCTGACGCTGTCGCGCGGCGGTCCGATCGTGTGGATGTCGGAGGACGACGCGAAGGCGATCGGCGCGGTCGATAACGACTGGATCGAGTGCTACAACTCGAACGGCGCGTTGTGCGCGCGGGCCGTCGTCAGCCAGCGGATCCCGTCCGGGATGGTGATGATGTACCACGCGCAGGAGAAGATCGTGAACACGCCGGGCTCCGAGATCACCGGCACGCGCGGCGGCATCCACAACTCGGTCACGCGCATCGCGCTGAAGCCGACGCACATGATCGGCGGCTACGCGCAGCTCGCGTACGGCTTCAACTACTACGGCACGGTGGGCTCGAATCGCGACGAATTCCTGATCGTGCGCAAGATGAACAAGATCGACTGGCTCGACGGTGAAGACGCCGCAACGGTGACACAGGGTGCCCGCGAAGGAGAAACGTCATGAAGGTACGCGCACAGATCGCGATGGTGCTGAACCTCGACAAGTGCATCGGGTGTCATACCTGCTCGGTGACCTGCAAGAACGTGTGGACGAGCCGCGAAGGGATGGAATACGCGTGGTTCAACAACGTCGAGACGAAACCGGGCATCGGCTATCCGAAGGACTGGGAGAACCAGGACCGCTGGCGCGGCGGCTGGCAGCGGCGCGCGGACGGCAAGATCGAACCGCGCCTCGGCGGCAAGTGGCGACTGCTCGCGCAGATCTTCGCGAACCCGCATCTGCCCGAGATCGACGATTACTACGAGCCGTTCACGTTCGACTACGCGCACCTGCAGGAAGCCGGCAACACGCGCGCGATGCCGGTTGCGCGGCCGCGTTCGGTGATCAGCGGCCAGCGGCTCGAGAAGATCGAGTGGGGGCCGAACTGGGAGGAAATCCTCGGCGGCGAATTCGAGAAGCGCGCGAAGGACTACAACTTCGAGAACGTGCAGAAGGACATCTACGGGCAGTTCGAGAACACCTTCATGATGTACCTGCCGCGCCTGTGCGAGCACTGCCTGAACCCGGCGTGCGTCGCGGCGTGCCCGTCGGGCTCGATCTACAAGCGCGAGGAAGACGGCATCGTGCTGATCGACCAGGACAAGTGCCGCGGCTGGCGCATGTGCGTGTCGGGCTGCCCGTACAAGAAGATCTACTACAACTGGCAGAGCGGCAAGGCCGAGAAGTGCATCTTCTGCTATCCGCGCATCGAGGCCGGCCAGCCCACCGTGTGCTCGGAAACCTGCGTGGGCCGCATCCGCTATCTCGGCGTGCTGCTGTACGACGCCGACCGGATCAGCGAGGCGGCCAGCGTGGAGAACGAGCAGGACCTGTACGAGGCGCAACTGTCGCTGTTCCTCGACCCGGACGATCCGGCCGTGATCGCGCAGGCCGAGCGCGACGGCGTGCCGGCTGCGTGGATCGATGCCGCGCGGCGTTCGCCGACCTACAAGATGGCGATCGACTGGAAGATCGCGTTCCCGCTGCATCCGGAGTACCGGACGCTGCCGATGGTGTGGTACGTGCCGCCGCTGTCGCCGATCAACTCGGCCGCGAACAGCGGTGCGCTCGGGATGAACGGCTATCTGCCGGACGTCGAATCGCTGCGCATTCCGCTGCGCTATCTCGCGAACCTGCTGACGGCCGGCGACGAGGCGCCCGTGAAGCTCGCGCTCGAACGGCTGCTCGCGATGCGCGCGTTCATGCGGGCGCGCCACGTGGACGGCATCGACGCGCGCGGCGTGCTCGACCAGGTCGGGCTGTCGCTCGCACAGGTCGAGGAGATGTACCGCTATCTCGCGATCGCGAACTACGAGGATCGCTTCGTGATCCCGACCACGCATCGCGAGTACGCGGAGAACGCCTACGACCTGCGCGCGTCGTGCGGCTTCTCGTTCGGCAACGGCTGCTCGGACGGCCGCTCCGAAGCGAGCCTGTTCAGCCCGAAGAAGGGCAACAAGACGATCCCGATCCACGAGGCTTCCCGATGACGAGCACCGCATCCGATCCGACCTATGCGGCGCTCGCGGCGCTGCTCGACTATCCCGACGCCTCGCTCGTCGCCTCGCTCGACTCGATCGACGCGCACCTGCGCGACCGCGCGCGCGTGCCGAAGCCGGTGCGCGCGGGTCTCGATCGGTTCTTTGCGTATGTGCGCGAGCGCGACCTGCTGACGCTGCAGGAGAACTACGTCGGCCTGTTCGATCGTGGCCGCGCGACGTCGCTGTACCTGTTCGAGCACGTGCACGGCGAATCGCGCGACCGCGGGCAGGCGATGGTCGACCTGCTGCAGATGTACGAGCGGCACGGGCTGTTCCTGAACCAGGGCGAACTGCCCGACTACCTGCCGGTGTTCCTCGAATACCTGTCGCGGCTGCCGGCGCCCGACGCCCGCAAGCTGCTCGCCGAAACCGGCGAGATCCTGCGCGCGCTGGCCGGGCAGCTTTCGCAGCGCGGCAGCCATTACAGCTTCGTCGTCGGTGCGCTGCTGCCGATGGCCGGCCTCTCGCCGGCCGACGCGCCGGATGCGGCCGCCGACGACGTGGCCGCCGAGCGGCCGAGCGCCGACGACTACCGCGCGCTCGACGCGTCGTATGCGGACGAGGCCGTGCGCTTCGTCGGCGCGGCGACGCCGGCGGAGCAGACGGTGCGGTTCCACGACAAGCGGCCGGCCCGCGGCGCGTAAGCGCGGGCCCAACTGGGGAAAGACATGAACGCTTACTTGCATCAGTTCCTGTTCGGGATCTACCCGTACATCTGCCTGGCCGTGTTGCTGGTCGGCAGCCTGATCCGCTTCGACCGCGAGCAGTACACGTGGAAAAGCGATTCGTCGCAGCTGCTGCGCCACGGCATGCTGCGGCTCGGCAGCAACCTGTTCCACTGGGGCGTGCTGGTCGTCGTGCTCGGGCATTTCGGCGGCTTCCTCGCGCCGCACTGGCTCGTGTCGCCGTTCCTGTCGGCGTCCGGGCACCAGCTCGTCGCGATGGTGGCGGGTGGCGCGGCCGGCGTCGCGGCGATCATCGGGCTCACGATCCTGATCTGGCGGCGCCTGGGCGACCCGCGCATCCGCCGCAACAGCCGCAAGTCGGACATCCTGATCGTGCTGATGCTGTGGGTGCAGCTCGCGCTCGGGCTCGGCACCGTCGTGCTGTCGACGCGCCACATGGACGGCGCGATGTTCGAGCAGCTCACCGATTACGTGAAGGGCGTCGTCACGTTCCGGCCGGACATCGCGAGCCTGCTCGTCGGCGTGCCGCTGACGTACCGGCTGCACATCCTGCTCGGCTTCACGATCTTCCTCGTGTCGCCGTTCACGCGGATGGTGCATATCTGGAGCGGGATCGCGTCGGTCGCGTACCTGATCCGTCCGTACCAGCTCGTGCGCAAGCGCTGAGGAGGCCGCATGAACGACGTTCTCTCCGATGCGCCGGTCGCCCTGCGCATCAACGGTGTCGCGATCGGCGACGATGCGATCGCGGCCGAGGCCGCCCACCACGGCGAGGCCTCCGATCCGCTCGACGCGGCGCGGCGTTCGCTCGCGGTGCGCGAGCTGCTGCGGCAGCGCGCGGTATCGCTCGCGCTGCTCGACGAAGGTGCGCCGCTCGACGACGCGGCCGTCGACGCGTTGCTCGAACGCGAGCTCACGCACGTGCCCGAACCCGATCGCGCGGATTGCGAGCGCTATTACGCGCAGCACCCGGCGCGCTTTCGCCGCAACGACATCGTCTATGCGAGCCACGTGCTGTTCGCGATGACCGACCGCGTGCCGCTCGCGCCGCTGCGGCAGCGCGCGGAACGGGCGCTCGCCGAAGTCGTGGCCGCGCCCGATACGTTCGAAGCGGTCGCACGGGCGTCGTCGAACTGCCCGTCGGCGGAGGTCGGCGGCAGCCTCGGGCAGCTGCTGCGCGGCGACACGGTGCCGGAATTCGAGGCGGCGCTGTTCGATACCGACGGGATCGGCGTGCTGCCGAAACTCGTCAACACGCGCTTCGGCTTCCACATCGTGCGCATCGAGCGCCGCGTGGAGGGCGACGCGGTGCCGTTCGACGAAGCCGCCGGCCAGATCGCGGCGTACCTGTCGGAACGGGTGCGGCAGCGGGCGATGCGGCAGTACGTGGCGATTCTCGCGGGCGACGCGCGTGTCGAAGGCGTCGCATTCGACGGCGCGAACGGGCCGCTGGTCCAGTAACGGAGTCTTGCGTATGGCAACTCAACAAGGTAATGCCGCGGCGGTCGCGGACGTGCCGGCCATCCCGCTGCGTGCGTGGTCGGTGCTGGCGGCGAGCACGCTCGCGTTCATGGTGTGTTTCGTCGTGTGGATGATGTTCGGCGTGCTCGGCGTGCAGCTGCGCACCGACCTCGGGCTGAACAGCACGGAGTTCGGGCTGCTCACGTCGACGCCGGTGCTGACCGGCGCGCTGATGCGCTTGCCGCTCGGCACGTGGACCGACCGCTTCGGCGGCCGCATCGTGATGACGGTGCTGCTCGTCGTGTGCGCGGTGCCCGTCTATATCGTCAGCTACGCGACCCAGCTGTGGCAGTTCCTGCTGATCGGCCTGTTCCTCGGCTGCGTCGGCGCGTCGTTCGCGGTCGGCACGCCGTACGTCGCGCGCTTCTTCCCGCCGCAGCGGCGCGGGCTCGCGATGGGCGTGTTCGGCGCGGGCACGGTCGGCGCGGCCGTCAACCTGTTCGTCACGCCGCTGCTGCTCGATGCGTACGGCTGGCGCGTCGTGCCGCGCATCTACGCGGTCGCGCTGCTCGTCACGGCGCTGATCTTCTGGTTCGCGTCGGCGCCCGATCCGGGCGCGGGCAAGCGCGGCGGGTCGATGCTCGACGCGTTCAAGGTGCTGCGCGACCCGCGCGTGTGGCGGCTCTGCCAGTACTACTCGATCACGTTCGGCGGCTTCACCGCGCTGTCGCTGTGGATTCCGCAGTACCTGAAAAGCGAGTACGGGATGTCGCTCGTGATGGCGTCCGCGTTCGCGGCCGGCTTCTCGCTGCCGGGCTCGGTGCTGCGCGCGCTCGGCGGCGCGCTGTCCGACCGCTTCGGCGCGCATGCGGTCACGTGGTGGGGGCTGTGGGTCGCGTGGATCGCGCTGTTCCTGCTGTCGTATCCGGCGACCGACTTCGTGATCCACACGATCGACGGCACCGCGACGCTGAACGTGTCGATGCCGGTGGCCGGCTTCGTCGCGATCACCTTCGTGCTCGGCGCGGTGTTCGCGCTCGGGATGGCGTCGACCTTCAAGTACGTGGCCGACGATTTCGCGGACAACATGGGCGTCGTCACGGGCATCGTCGGGCTCGCGGGCGGGCTCGGCGGCTTCCTGCTGCCGATCCTGTTCGGCGTGCTGCTCGACCTGCTGCGCGTGCGCACGACCTGCTTCATGTTCCTGTACGGGATCGTGTGGGTGTCGCTGATCCTCATCTATCTGTCGGAAGTGCGGCGCACGCCGGTCACGGGCTGACGGGCGTCGATCGATGCGCTGGCGCGATGCCGGGAGGAATCGGTATCGCGCCGGCACGTCGTCCCGGTCGGCAGGGCGCGCCCGGCGTATCCGGCCGCGCACGCTTCTGTCACACTGGCGCCCATGAAACCGCGCCTCGCCTCACCGCCTTCCCCTGATTCCGCGCCTGCGCCGGCAGGCTTTCCCGATGCCGACGAACTGGCCGCGCTGCGTGCGTGGTACGCGGGCATGACCGTACGCCAGGCCGTCGAGCGCTACCTGCCCGACCGGCTCGGCGACGGGCGGTCGGCGCGCGGCGTGATCGGCGCGCTTCGGCGCCGCCTCGTGCGCGTCGCGCGGCAGGCCGGCCGGCCCGATCTCGCGGAACGGCTCGATCATGCCGACGGTGAGCGTTTACGGGACGCGAAAGCGGCAACCGATGCAATCGGCCTGCTGCGTCATGCGCGCGCGCCGCTTCCGCAGATCAGCGACGACGTCGGTCTGTGGCTGCCGGCGCGTGCGGTCGTCGCATTGCGTGCGCACGGGATCGCGACACTCGCCGATCTGACGGTGCGGATTCCGCGCCGGCGTCAATGGTGGAGCGCGATCGCGGGCCTCGGCGTGGCCGGCGCGCGGCGCATCGAGGCGTTCTTTGCCGCGCATCCGGAGCTGACGGAGCGGGCGCGCGCGCTGATCGCCGCGACGCCGCGCGGCAGCATCGTGCCGTGGGAGCACCTGAAGCTGCCGCACGAGGTCGACGGCTCGGCCGGCACGTTCCGCGCACCGCGCGCGACCAGCACGCTCGATGCGGACAACGACTACGCGGCCGTGCACGCGTGGCTGTCGCTGCATGAATCGGCCGCGACGCGGCGTGCGTACCGCAAGGAGGCCGAGCGGCTGATCCTGTGGGCGATCGTCGAGCGCGGGCGCGCGCTGTCGTCGCTGACGACCGAGGATGCGGTCGCGTATCGCGCATTCATCCGGCGCCCGACGCCGCACGAACGCTGGGTCGGGCCCGTGCGGCCGCGCGGCGCGCCCGACTGGCGGCCGTTCTCGGGCGCGCTGTCCGCGCGGTCGGCGGCGTACACGCTGTCGGTGCTCGGTGCGCTGTTCCGCTGGCTGATCGAGCAGCGCTACCTGCTCGCGAATCCGTTCGCGGGCGTGAAGGTGCGCGATACGCGCGGCGCGAGCGCACTCGACACGTCGCATGCGTTCACCGAAGGCGAGTGGCTGCTGGTCCGCACGATCGCCGACGGGCTCGAATTCCACAAGCGCACGGCTACCGGCGCGCCGCAGTCGGGCTGGACGCCGGCCGCCGCGCAACGGCTGCGCTTCATTCTCGATTTCGGCTATGCGACCGGGCTGCGCGCGAGCGAGCTGGTCGGCGCGACGCTTGGCGGCATCGAGACGGACGCACACGGCGACGCGTGGCTGAAGGTGATCGGCAAGGGCGGCAAGGCCGCACGTGTCGCGCTGCCGCCGCTTGCGCGCACCGCGCTCGATCGCTACCTGGTCGCCAGGCGGTTGCCGGTCACGCCCGCGCGCTGGCGGCCGGATACGCCGCTGATTGCGAGCCTCGCGGAGGATGATGGTGCTGCGATCACGAGCGTGCGGCTGTGGAAGGTGATGCAGCGGTTTTTCGCACAGACGGCCGATGCCGTCGATGCCGACAACCCGGCGCTCGCGCAGAAGCTGCGACAGGCGAGCCCGCACTGGATGCGGCATACGCATGCGACGCATGCGCTGGCGCGCGGGGCCGAGTTGACGACCGTGCGCGACAACCTGCGGCATGCGTCGATCTCGACGACGTCGATTTACCTGCACGGCGACGACGTGAAGCGCGCACGGCAGATGTCGAGTGCGTTTGCAGCGGACAAGTAGCGGCGTTGCGTGTGGCGGGCAGCGGCTGCCCTAGCGTGCGCTGTCGTCCCGTTGCGCGAGTTGCCGCGCCGCATGCGCGACGACCGCATGACGATCGGGCCGCACGCGCTCGAACAGCGCGGAGACCGACGCGAGCACGTCCGGCGCGGCGAGTTCGGGGCGCCCGCAGTCGAACGGCGGCTCCGGTGCATATTCGATGCCGAGCTGCACCGCCTGCGCATATTCCGCGCCGGCAACGTCGGCCATCACCGCGAGCGCCATGTCGATGCCGGCAGTCACGCCGCCACCCGTGACGATCCGGCCGTCGCGCACCACGCGCCCTTCGTCGACGATCGCACCGAACGGCGGCAGCAGGTTGCGCCACGCCCAGTGGCACGCAGCGCGTCGGCCTTGCAGCAACCCGGCCGCGCCGAGCACCAGCGACCCGCTGCACACGGACGTCACATAGCGGGCACCCTGTGCGAGCCGGCGCACCTCGCGAACGAACGCATCGTCGGCGATCGCATCGATCACGCCGAGCCCGCCTGGCACGCAGACGAGGTCCGCGTGCGCGATGTCGGCCAGCCGCCCGACCTCCGCAATGGCGAGGCCGCTGTCCGCGCGGATCGATCCGCCGCGAACGGAAGCGCGGTGAATCCGTGCACCCGGAAGGCGCCAGAACACTTCATCCGGCCCAGTGAAATCGAGCTGCGTGACGTGATCGAACAAGGCGAATACGACGATGAACGGCGGGGTGGCCATCACGATCCCTCGAAGGCATGAGCGGCCTGTAGCATCGCGCCGCGCACGCGCCGTCGCAAGGTCATTTCTCCCGCACTTTCTGCCATGTGCGCGCGTTATCTAGCGTGTTTCGATCGCCGGGGTTGTGCCGTCGACCGGATGCAGACGTTCGTCGAAGTCGTCGAGACTCGGGAATGCAAGCGGCGCTTCCGTCGCGAGCGACGACAGGCGGCTTCGCCAGGCGGCCAGGTAGTCGAGTCGCACGTCGTGCGTGACATACGGCACGTGCCAGGCCACGAACGGCGCGAGCACATCGAGCCCGGTATAGCCGAGGGTGCCCTGCAGCAACGGTCGCAGCATGTCCTCGAGTGGCCCGTGCACGCCATCGTCGGCGAACATGTGGGCCTGTCCGCCCAGCGTGACACTCACGACGGCACGCTTGCCGCGCAGGCCGCCGCGATTGTAGAAGCGCATGCCGCCATAAACGGGACCGGAGACGAGCACCCGATCGATCCATCCCTTCAGTATCGCCGGGGTCGAGAACCAGAACAGCGGGAAGTTCAGGATGAGCAAGTCGCATCGCATGAGCTTCTCGAGCTCGTCCTTGATGTCCGAAGCGATAGTGCCGCTGGACACGCCATGCCGCTGCTCGAGTGCATAGACGCAGTAGTCGGGATTGGCGCGCGTGCCGAAGTCGTCCGCCGATGCGACGGGATTGAAGCCCATCGCGTAGAGATCCGACACGTCTACTTCGTGCCCGGCATCCTTGAGCACATCGACTGCCGTGGTTTTGAGTGCCGTGCAGAATGACTGCGGTTCGGGATGCGCGTGGACGATCAGGACTTTCATGGAAGCGGGCCTCGTGGCGAGAGGGTAATGGATACCGGCTGGAACAACGGTGTCGGGCGTAAAGCGCGACTTCGTATCGAAAGTTTCGTCGCGCCGCGCGCTGCTGTAAATTGGCGGAAGTGACAAATACTTTGCGAAATCCGACATGCACCGCGCAGCCATCCTCGCCTACGAAAATTGCTATGCCTTCAGCCTGGGGGGCTTCGCCGACATCCTTCAGGTGGCGAACTCGCACCTGAGGCGGCAGCACGGGGAAGCAGGCGCGCGCTACGAGTGGCATTTCGTGTCGCAACATGGCGGTCCGGTCAGGACCAGCAATGGTCTGGAGATCAATACGCAACCGATCCGCCCGCGGCAGCGCTTCGACCTGGTCTTCGTCCCGAGTGCGCACTATGCGGGGCACAAGGCGTTCGACAGGCTGCTGGCGAGTCAATCGATGGCGTGCGACTGGCTGATCACGCAATGGAACGCCGGCGCCTGCGTCGCGGCAAACTGCACCGGCACCTTCATCCTGGCGAAGACCGGCCTCCTGGACGGACGATCGGCGACGACGACGTGGTGGCTCGCCGACCAGTTTCGCGCGAGGTTTCCCCGCGTGAAGCTTCAGGTCGAACCCGTGCTGACCGAAGTCGATCGCCTGATTTGCGCCGGTGCATCGGCATCCTATCTGCTGCAGACCATTCACATCATCGAGCGTCTGTCGGGGCCGACGATTGCGTCGCTCTGCGCGAAAACCATGCTCATCGACGTCAGCCAGACGCGGCAAACGCCGTATCTCCCGTTGCTTGCCGACAAGGTTCATGGCGATTCGCTGGTTCATCGCGCGCAGCACCGGTTGCAGAAGAGCATGGCGAAGGAGATCCGGATGTCCGCGCTCGCGAGCGAACTCGACGTGAGCGAGCGGACCCTCATCCGGCGCTTCCAGGCCGCGCTGGACCAGACACCGCTGCGTTATTTGCAGAGCCTGAGAATCGAGGCGGCGCGTGGGCTGTTCGAGGCGAGCGACCTGAGTATCGAGGAGGTCGCAGTGAAGGTCGGCTATCGCGACGTGAGTTCGTTCTGCAGGTTGTTCAAGGAGCGGGTCGGGCTGAGCCCGGGCGCGTACCGTGGGCGCTTTCGAACGTCCTGACCAGCCTGTTCATCGTGCTTTTTCGGTTGCACGCTCCGGGTTCGACACCGGTTGCGAAACGACGGCGCACGTCGAGATCCACCGATATCGGGCGAATGTCGATCGTTCGAAAAAACCGGATCGTCGATTCAGATATTTCAAATATTCAGCATGCGCGTGGCTGGCTAGACTGAACACCATCAATCCCCACCACAGGTGCACTGATGGCCAAACCCGCCTCCGATCTGGAAAAAATCACTCGATTCGCTCCAAAGCTCGCTCAGCTGAGCGAAGACGTGCTCTTTGGCGATGTCTGGCAGCGCCCCGAGCTTTCGCCACGGGAGCGCAGCATTGCCACCGTTGCCGCGCTCACGGCCCTCTATCGTCCCGAGCAACTGCCCGGACACCTGCAGAGAGCCATCGCCAACGGCGTCACGAAAGACGAGCTGGGAGAACTGATTACCCACCTCGCGTTCTACGCCGGATGGCCCGCCGCGGCATCCGCGATCAATGCGCTCGCCGCGCTGCCCGAATAACGGAGAGGTGTCCGATGCCTTACGCACGCATTGCGTTGCTGGACGGTAAGCCCGCCGACTGGTTGGCGGCGATTTCGAGGAGCTTGCAGGAGGCGCTCGAGCAAACGTTCGAGGTGCCGGCCGGGGATTGCTTCCAGATCTTTCAGCAGTGCCGGCCGGGTGAACTGGTCTATGACCGGGACTACGGTGGCGGGCCGCGTACCGATGATTTCGTCATGTTCCACATCACGGCGGGGCGAGTGCGCAGTCCTGCGGTTAAAGCGGCGTTCTACGCGAGACTCGTCGAGCGGCTCGCGGACAGCCCCGGTATCCGGCCCGCGGACGTGATGGTGGTCATCGGCACGACCGGTGCCGAAGACTGGTCGTTCGGGCATGGCCGGGCCGCATCGCTGACGGCGCCGCCGACTCGTCAGGCCGTACCGTGAGAGGCACGCCGGCATGACGTTCGAACCCGGTCATGCGGCGCGGGAGAAAACACCTTCGAGAGCCGATGCGCCGAATGGCGCCGACGCTCATCGAAGGCGAAAGCGCGGGATGTCCATCATCCGGGCCGAGCGCTTCGACAAACGCATGTGCGCGGAGCGGTCGAGCGGCGAGCGCTGGCTTCGGTAAGACGCCCGGGCCCATTTTCTCCGGCCGTTCAGGCGCCTGACCGGCCGCCGCGCTCCGCGGCCACGCCCGCGAGCCATTCCGCATAGCTGGACGCGACGCGTTCGCGCAGCTCGTCGTCGTGCCACACGCGGATCACCTGGCCGGCCACGCCGCCTGCCGCGGGATCGAGGTCGACGCACAGATGGTTGCCGCTGCCGTCGTGCGTGAACGGAATCCACTTGAGGTTGTACCAGTCGTCGCGGATGCCGGCGTCGGGTTCCGACGTCATGTCGTCGAAGTCGCCGGCGGAAACCAGTTTCTGCCAGATCGACCATTGCGCGACGATCTGCTGCGCGCTCAGCAACGCATCGCTCTCGGCGAACACGGCGTCGGGATCCGCCTGTCCGTCGTGCAACCGGAGGCTGGCGATCAGGTCGTCCGGCAGCGTCGCACGCAGAGCGGTTTGCAGTTCGGCAATCGCAGGATCGCCGGCCGGCCCGTTCAGGCCGCCCGGCAAGCTGGCGGGATGGATGGCGATCGCGTGTTCGATACGTTTCCATGCTTCGCGAACGTCGGCCATGGTTGCGTCGGCAACGGATTCGCAGGGTGCGGGTTCGGGCTGCGGCGACTGCGGAGGGACCTGCGCGGTATCGTTCGCCGTCACGTCGATGCGTGATGTGCGTGCCCCCGTGCCGTCCAGCCGCAGGAACAGCACCGACGTACCGGCCGGCAGCACATCGACGCCCGCCGGGATCGCGACGAGCACATCGGCTTCGGCCACGCCGCGAACGGGGCCGTCACCCTGGAACGGCAGCAGGCCGACCCGCGATTCGCCGCGTTCGGTGCCGGACAGGTTGCCCCATCGCATCCCGTTGGATTCGGCATCGGGCTCGATGTCATGCGTGGTCAGCGCGGTTTCCCAATGCGGCCCCGGC
The DNA here is from genome assembly GCF_984667975.1 of Burkholderia pulmonis. Classification (NCBI taxonomy): domain Bacteria; kingdom Pseudomonadati; phylum Pseudomonadota; class Betaproteobacteria; order Burkholderiales; family Burkholderiaceae; genus Burkholderia; species Burkholderia pulmonis. The sequence goes on along the minus strand of NZ_OZ480188.1, from coordinate 952,079 downwards.
GTCGCCACGTGCTCCAGCAAGTCGAGCACGTGCGGGACGATCGCATGCAGCAGCACGGCGACGCCGCTCGTGTGGCCCGGCAGGTTGACCAGCACGGCCTGGTCGTAGCTGGTGCGCAACTCGGTCCGGTAGACGAAGCCGTCCGGCCTCGTGGATTCGACGGTCCACTTCGTCGGGGGCGAGCGGTTTTCGCTGCGTCCGACATTGAAGCGTTCGCCGGGAGACTGCTTGACCTGGACCGTCGCCCGGTCGTTCGGGTACATCATCTGCGCATTCAGGCCGCGAATCCCGAATGGCGCACCGGCCGGCAACCCGGCGCCGACGATCAGGTCGTAGCGGCTGGAAAGCGCGACCAGCTGCTGCTTGAAGGCCCGTTCGTCGTGCTGACTCTCGGGCGACGACGAATCTGCCGAAGGCAACGGCAGATAGTCGACGGTCGGGACGTCGTAACCCCATTGCCGCAGCACCGCGCGCAGATAGGGGCCCATCGAGTCGAATCGCTGCCACGGTTCGCGCGCGTGGCCCGGCGGCGCTACATCGTAACCGGCGATCACGACGCCGACACGCGGCCGCCTCGTGACGGCAACGTCGCGTACACCTGCCGCTATCAGCGCGGCCTGCCGTGCGGGCGTGATCCGCATCCCTTTCGCGAGCAGCACCTGTCCTTTCCGGAATTCACTGCCGATGGCGATCACGTGCTGTCCTTCCGCCAGCGGCGCGTGAAACCGCAGGCGTGCGCCCGTGTTCGAGTCGAGCCACCGATGCTCGGCATTCGGCGCAACCGTGTCGGCGTGATCCGGCATCGCGACGTATGCCGGAATGTTGACCGCTTGCCGTTCGCCGAGCGCGCGGGCGGCCGGGCTTGCCGTGCGCGACGCCAGCGGGCCCAGCCTGAGGTCGCAAGCGAGCTCGACGGGTTCGCGGCGAGAGGCGGTTGCCGTATCGGCCGCACGCAGCGCGTAGCCGTCGCAGGCGGCCAGCGGAACGGACGGAACGTCGTCCGGGGCGAGGATGTCCTCCGCCGTGACGCGCAACGCCGCTTCGTCGATCGGGATCGACTCGCTCAGCATCGCGCCGGGAACGAGACGCCGGCATGGTTCATAGGCTTGCCTGAGCCATGCGGGACTGCGGGCGGATACGCTCATCGAATTCCTCGTGGTGATGCTTCGGGGTACACCCATGCCCGGCCTGGCGGCCGGCGCCGCTCTCCTGGCGCGTGATCGAAGCCGAATTTTTGTGAAGCGTTATTGGACGATTCATCGCGCCGCGATGTAACTGTCAGGTGTGTCAGGAAATTGTTGGCAGGGAGGGGCCGTGCATTCGCGCCGGCATGCGTTTTCCGCCGATGAATGCGTCACGTGCGGGGGTTGACGTAGTGTATCCGCCGAGGAAGCGGAACGGTCGGCGCACCCGGCGGTCATAAATTTTTTTACAAGGAGCAGCGGATGGCATCGAGCCAGGGCACGGTCGATTTCATCGTCGAGCAGATCGCGGCGGCCGGCACGGTCTCGGCCCGCAAGATGTTCGGCGAATACGGCATCTATTGCGACGGCAGGATGGTGGCGCTTGTCTGCGACGATCGGCTGTTCGTCAAGCCGACGCCCGAAGGGCGCGCGTATCTCGGCGCTTGCGACGAGGCTCCGCCGTATCCGGCCGCGAAGCCGCACCTTGTCATCACCGGCGATCGCTGGGACGACCGCGAATGGCTGTCGGCGCTGATCCGGATCACCGCCGCGCAACTGCCGCTGCCGGTCAAGCGCAACCGATAGCGGCGATGCGCGACACGCAGGCGTATTCTGTGACACATGCGCGCGGCCATCGCGCGCCAGGGAGCACAAGAATGGAGACATCCGAGCATCAGCGCGGCACGTGGCGTGCCCGCCGCGCGTGGCACGCGCTCGTCGCGGCCCTGTGTATCGGCTGGAGCGCGCTGTCGTTCGGCGCCGATGGCGCGAACGGCGCGGCCGCGCTGCTCGATCGTTATCACAGCCTCGGCGCGCAACTGAAGGACAACGCGTTTCACCGGCCGCTTTACATCGAATCGGCCGAGGCGTCGTCTTCGCTGAAGGGCGACATCTACGCGGTGGTCGATTATCCGTTCGCGGTGGTGAGCGGCCAGCTCGACGATCCCGCGCAGGGCCCGGCGAACTGGTGCGCGGTGCTGATCCTGCACCTGAACACGAAGTACTGTCATGCGTCGAGCGGCAGCAACGGCCCGGTGCTCGACGTGAACCTCGGCCGCAAGATCCAGCAGAAGCTGTCGGACACCTATCGCGTGCAGTTCCGCTATCGCGTGGCGGCCGCGACGCCCGACTATTTCCAGGTCGACCTGACCGCCGACAGCGGCCCGATGGGCACGAAGGATTACCGGATTGCGCTGGAGGCCGTGCCGGTGGGCGGGTCGCGCACGTTCCTGCACTTCACGTATTCGTATGGCTTCGGTACGGTCGGCCGGATGGCGATGAAGACCTACCTCGCGACGGTCGGCAGCGACAAGGTCGGGTTCACGAACATCGGCGCATCGGCCGCGCAGCCGCAGTACATCGGCGGCGTGCGCGGGCTGCTGGAGCGCAACACGATGCGCTACTACCTTGCGATCGACACGTATCTCGCGACGCTCGACAAACCGCTCGACCAGCGCCTCGCGCGCTGGTTCGATGCGACCGAGCAGTATCCGCAGCAACTGCACGAAGTCGAGCGCGGTGCCTATCTGCAGATGAAAGCGCAGGAGGTGCAGCGGCAGCAGGCGGCGCGGTAGGCTGCCGTCTGCTGTCGAATCGCCGCTCAGTCGAGCAGATCCGCGACGACGTCAACGATCCGCTGCAGCAGCGCCTCGTCGTAGGGCAGCCACGGCACTGCCCGCAGCGGCGACGGCGGCGGCGCGATCGTCGCGTCGACGGGCTCGCCGTCGCGCGTCACGCGGCCGGTCGCGCAATGCACCGACCACGCGCCGACGCGCACGTGGCGATCGTCGATCGTAATCTTCCCCTGCGCAACCGGTTCCGCGAACACGAGCGACAGCACGTGTTTGCGATGCCGCGCCATCACGCCCAGCGGCAGATCCGACAACCGGTTCAGGTGGTGCCGGCGTTCGGTTTCGAGGTCGCGCTGGCGGACCGGGTCCGTCGTGAGCGCGGCGGTGGCCGCGCGCGTCGCGTCGTCGTCGAGCGCGAACGCGGCCACGCTGACGAGCAGGTCGACCGCGCGCGCCACTTCCGAGAACACGACGGGGTCGATTTCGCCGATCGGCAGCGGCACCCAGCGTCGCTCGCGCCGGCGCTCGACATGCAATCGCCGCGACGTGCCGTGGCTTTCCGAACCGGGATAGAGCCGCGCATCGACGAGGAAGGTCGCGCGTACGTCGCCGAATTCGCGGACGAGCCCGTCGTCGTACGCGCGGATCGACCAGCCTTCGCGGCGCGCGACGCCGAGCAGCGGCCGGCTCGACAGCACATGACCTTCGAACATCGCGGAATCGCTGGCCGACGCGTCGTCATCGGCCGGTACGTAGTACTCGCGGAATGCCTGTCTGACCGGTTGCCGCAGCGACCGGCCGACGATCGCGCGCTGCCACGCGAGCCGTTCGTCCGCGTCGGCCAGCAGCGGATGCCATAGCCGGATGTCGCTGTCTTCGGCGATCTCGCATGCGTGCCCGGCCGCATCGCGGAGCACGACCTTGCCTTTCGCGATGTCGGGCATGAACGACTGCACCGCGCCATCGCGGCCGAGCGCTTGCCAGATCATCCGCGCGGAGAATGCGGCGCCGGCCGGCGCATCGACGAGCCGCTCGCGCCATTCGGCGTGACCGAGCGTCATCGGCTGCCAGAAGCCGGCCTCCATGCAGGTGGCGAGCATCGCGAGCTGCTTCTTGTCGGGCTTCGCGTCGAGCGTCATCCGCAGCGCGGTATGCGGCCGCTCGCCCAGTGCGCGCTCGGCCGGTTTCAGGTTGCGCGCCAGCTTTTTCTGCACGCCCGCATGACGCACCGCGGCCAGCGCGTCGCGCAGCGCACGCACGCTCTCGGGTGTCGGGATCGTCTCGATCGCATGGCCGAGCGCGATCGCGAGCGATTGCGACGGCGCTGTCTTCGCGGCCGTCGGCGCGACGCAGACGCCCGCCAGCAACGGCCCGATCAGCGGGCGCAACCACGCTTCGTCGCGATAGGCGGCCACGCGCACGGCGCGCGCGACGACCTGCGCGTCGTCGATCGTGAACGCGCCGTCGGCTTCGTACGGCACGGCACCGGCATGAAGGGCCGCGATCTGTCTGGCTGCCTCGGCCAGCGTGTCGTGCGCGAAGGCGACATACGCGGCGTCTTCCGCGAGCGTGACGGCCGGATCGCTGGCGTCGAGCCACAGCCGCTTCGGTGCGAAATAGCCGTTGTCCGTCACGGCGAGTGCGAGCAGCGACGCCGGGCCGAGTTCGGGCAGTACGTTCAGTTCACTCACGCGAAACGGTGAATCCGCCAGCGCCTGTGCATACGTGTCGTGCCGGGCCGAGAAGTCGCGGCGGCCGGCGAACCAGTCGAGCGCATACGCGCCATACGCGGATTTCGTGCGGATCTCGCCGTCTTCCGGTTCGCCCGCGATGCGGGCGAGTTCGGCCTGCAGCGCAGGCGACGGCAGCGTGTTGAGGCAGGGCAGGTCCTCCAGCGCGCGTTTCCATCCGCCGGGCGGAATGTCGCGGAACAGCTCGAGCGCCGCATCGGCGTCGACGAGCGGCACGAGGCCGAGCGCGTCGATCTGCCCGCGCAGCCAGCGCGCGAATTCGGCGCGCGGGTCGTCGTATGCGTGGTCGCGCAGCATGATCTCGTGCTCGGCGCGACGCAGTGCCGGCCACGCCGCACCGAGCGTGTGCGGGTCGAGCGCCGACAGGTCGATCGGTGCGCCGGTGAAGCGCGGATGGTCGGTCGTGCCGGTCAGGCGCGCGACGAGCCGCGCGGGGAGATCGCGATCAGTCATGTAGGGGTTCCTTGCCGACGGCGTGCGCGTGCGAGGCGCGGACGTCGGCGTGACCGGCGGATTCGTTCTGGCGCCATTTGATCTGTACTTGTCGGGCGGCGCGGATCGGGCCGCCGAGGCCGGCTGTTCGTTCGATCGTGTGCGGCATGGTTGGACTCCGGCAATGAAAACCGTGCGGTCGCACAGTATTGCACCCCGATCGGGACAGTCGGACGAATGCCCGCGCGGCGGGCATTTCAGGCCGGTTCGGCCGCGTTGCGCAAGGTTTCCCGCCGTCCGGCCATTTCATAAGACGTACAGTTTTCCCGCCATGCGCGAATCGCGCCGAACTGTACTCTTGTTCGCAAGATCGATGTGTGTACTCGCCGCCAACTGTTCTGCTCTTAAGATTTAATCATCAAGTGCACAGTGCCGCAGATCCAGCTGTACCGGAACCCTGTCGGCGCATTTTCAAGAGAGAGCCAGTGCGATGGAAAAGGCAAAACCGGAGGGAAAGATCAGGAATCACGACGGCCCGGTCGGCGGGCGGAACACGTGCGTATCGGACGCGCGAGGCATGGCGGCGCGGTTGCGCATGCCGGCGGGAGACGCACGATGAAACTGTATGAAAAACTCGCGGACGACATCGAGCGCCTGATCCGCCAGGGCGTGTACCGGCACGGCGACCGGATTCCGTCGGTGCGGCAGGCGAGCCAGCAGCACCGGATCAGCATCACGACCGTGCTGCATGCGTACCTGCTGCTGGAAAGCCGCGGGCTGCTCGAAAGCCGGCCGCAATCGGGCTATTTCGTGAACCTGCGCCGCGACGACAGCCACGCGCCGGTGCGCGAGCTGCGGCCGTCGAAGCCGATCGCGATCTCGTCGTCGGTCGACGTGAGCCGGCTCGTGCTGTCCACGCTGCGCTCGATCGGCACGGACGACGCGGTGCCGCTCGGCTCGCCGTACCCGGACCCGAGCCTGTTCCCGTTCGAGAAGCTGAACCGCTACGCGTATGCGGCCGGCCGCGACAAATCGCTGTGGGGCGTGACGGACGGGCTGCCACCCGGCCATCCGCGGCTGATCCGGCAGATCGCACGCCGCTACCTGGAAAACGGGATGCCGGTGGACCCGAACGAGATCATCGTGACGGTCGGCGCGACGGAGGCGATCAACCTGTGCCTGCAGGCGGTGGCGAAGCCGGGCGACACGATCGCGGTGGAATCGCCGACGTTCTACGCGATGCTGCACGCGATCGAGCGGATGGGAATGAAGGCGATCGAGGTCGCGACGCATCCGGAATACGGGATCGACATCGCGGCGCTGGCCGCGATCGCGAAGTCGCAGCCGATCGCCGCGTGCATGGTGATGCCGAACTTCCAGAATCCGCTCGGCTTCCAGATGCCCGACGAGCGCAAGCGCGAACTGGTCGAATTCGCGACGAAGGCCGGCATGCCGCTGATCGAGAACGGTGTGTATAACGAACTGTATTTCGGCGATTCGCATCCGAGCTCGCTGAAGTCCTACGACCGGACCGGAATCGTGCTGCATTGCTCGTCGTTCTCGAAGAGCCTGACGGCCGCGTACCGGATCGGCTGGGCGCTGCCGGGCCGTTATCGCGATCAGGTCGAGAAACTGAAGTTCCTGAACACGCTCGCGACGCCGTCGCTGCCGCAGCTCGCGATCGCGGAGTTCCTCGAGCGCGACGGCTACGAGCATCACCTGCGGCGCCTGCGCAAGGCGTATGCGCAGCAGGCGAACCTGATGCGCGCGATGGTGTCGCGCTTCTTCCCGGAGGGCACGCGCATTTCGAGCCCGGCGGGCGGCTACGTGCTGTGGGTCGAGTTGCCCGCGCAGGTCGACGCGATGCGGCTGTACCAGCTCGCGCTGGAGGAAGGGATCACGATCGGGCCCGGCTACATGTTCTCGATCACCGACAACTACCGGAATTTCATCCGCCTGAACTACAGCAGCCCGTGGTCGCCGGCGATCGAGCAGGCCGTGATCACGGTCGGCAAGCTGGCCGCTTCATGCATGCGGTGAGCGGAACGACGCGGTACGCGGTGCGTCGACGACGAAGCCGGCCTGGTGCCGGCTTGGTTTTTTTGCGGGACGGCCGGCACGGCCTCCGTCACGCTTGTCGCCCGAGATACTCGATGAGGAAATCGATGAACACACGCACCTTCGCCGACAGGTTGAGCCGCTCCGGATACACCGCGTAGATATCCGACGGCGGCAACGACCAGTCCGCGAGCACGCGCGTCAGTGCGCCCGAGTCGATGAACGGCTGCGCATCCCACTCGGACCGCACGAGCACGCCGTGCTCGTCGATCGCCCAGCGCAGCGTCGCTTCGCCGTCGTTGCTGCTCATCGCGCCATGCACCTTGACGAGCTCATGGCGCTTGCCCTTCGTGAAGTGCCACGTGCCATACGCAGTGTCGTTCTCGCGCAGCACGATGCAGCGGTGGCCGCGCAGGTCGCCGGGCACCATCGGCACGCCGTTCGCCTTCAGGTAGCCGGGCGATGCGCAGACGAAACGCCGGTTTGCCGCGAGCCGGCGCCCCACCACGCGCTGATCGGGCAGTTCGCCGAACCGGATGCCCACGTCGTACGCGAACTCGCCGAGGTTCATCGGGCGGTCGGTGAGTTCGAGCTGGATCTCGACGTCCGGGTGGCGAGCGCGGAATGCCGACAGCGCGGGCACGATGTGGCGGCGCCCGAAGCCGAACGTCGCATTGACCTTCAACAGGCCCTGCGGCTGGTTGCGGCTGCTCGACACCGTGCGCTCGAGTTCGTGCACCTGTTCCAGCAGCTTCGAGCCCGTCGCGAGGTACACCTCGCCTTCGTTGGTCATCGCCAGCCGCCGCGTGGTGCGGTTCAGCAGCTTCACGCCGAGGCGCCGCTCGATCTGGTTGAGCCGCGCGCTGACGGCCGGCGGCGTCACGCCGAGGTCGCGCGCGAGCGCCGACAGGCTGCCGTGCGTGACGAGTCGCGCGAAGAATTCGAGGTCTGCGATCGGGTCCATCTTAAAGTTTCATTTAATAATGGGTTAAGCTGCGCCTCATTTTAAGGCGTCACCCTCCAAATTACACTTTCGGAAACGTCCGGACCAGGGCGTTTTCGCAAGCAAGACGGAGGAACGATGGGACAGACGCTTTACCGGAAGATCGTGGCGAGCCACACGGTGTTCCGCGTCGATGCACAGCATGTCGTGCTGTACGCCGACCTGCACATCATGAACGAGTACACGAGCCCGCAGGCGTTCGCGGGGCTCGCGGAAAAGAACCTGCCGGTGCGCTGCCCGGAAAAGCAGATGGGCATCGTCGATCACGTGATCCCGACGCATCCCGTTCCGCTGGACAAGCGTACGATCGTCATCGACGCGGCGGCCGGCCAGGCCGCCAACTTCACGCGCAACTGCCGCCGGCACGGCATTCACCTGTTCGACGTGCAGGACGCCGAACAGGGCATCGAGCACGTGGTCGCGCCCGAGATCGGCCTGATCCGGCCGGGCATGGTCGTGCTGTGCGGCGACAGCCACACGACGACGTACGGCGCGCTGGGCGCGCTCGGTTTCGGCATCGGCACGTCGGAGGTCGAGCATGTGCTCGCGACGCAGACGCTCGTGTACCGCGTCGCGCGCGACATGCGCATTCACGTGGACGGCACGCTGCCCGCCGGCACCACGTCGAAGGATCTCGTTCTCTACATCATCTCGAAGATCGGCGCGCAGGGCGCCCGCGGTTTCGTCGTCGAATACGACGGGCCCGCGATCGACGCGCTGAGCGCCGAAGCGCGGATGACCCTGTGCAACATGACGGTGGAAGCCGGCGCGCGCGGCGCGCTGATCGCGCCCGACGATACGACGGTCGCCTACGTCCGGGAGCGGATTCGCGACCTGTCGGCGGCGCAGATCGACGCAGCCGCGACACAGTGGATGCAGCTGAAATCCGACGCCGATGCACCATTCGACGTCACGCATCGCTTCGATGCCGCGGATGTCGCGCCGTTCGTGACCTGGGGCACGAGCCCCGACCAGGCGATCGCGATCACCGCGCGCATTCCGGCGCTGTCGGCCGACCCGCTCGAACGCGACAACGCACGCAAGGCGCTCGACTACATGGGGCTCGACGCCGGGCAGCCGATCGACGGCCTGGCCGTCGACCACGTATTCATCGGCTCGTGCACGAATGCGCGGATCGAAGACTTGCGTGCCGTCGCGGACGTCGTGCGCGGCCGCACGGTGGCACGGACGGTGCGGGCGATGGTCGTGCCGGGTTCGGTCGCGGTGCGCGAGCAGGCCGAGCGCGAAGGGATCGCGCGCACGCTGATCGACGCCGGCTTCGAATGGCGCCAGCCCGGCTGCTCGATGTGCCTCGCGATGAACGACGACATCCTCGCGCCCGGCCAGCGCTGCGCATCGACGACGAACCGCAATTTCGAGGGCCGCCAGGGTCGCGGCGCCCGCACCCACCTGATGAGTCCGGCGATGGCCGCCGCCGCCGCGCTGGCCGGCCGCATCGTCGACGTACGCAAGGAGTTCGACCATGCGTGAGCATGCTTTCGTGACCGGCATCGCGGCACCGCTGCCGCTGAACAATCTCGACACCGACCAGATCATGCCGAAGCAGTTCCTGTTCGGCATCGACAAGTCGGGGCTCGCACGCGGCGTGCTGTACGACCTGCGTCACGACGGTTCGGGCACGCCGCGGCCGGACTTCGTGCTGAACCGCCCCGCGTATCGGGGGGCGCGCATCCTCGTGGCCGGCACCAACTTCGGGTGCGGGTCCAGCCGCGAACATGCGGTGTGGGGCCTGCAGCAGGCGGGCTTCGACGCGGTGATCGCCCCGAGCTTCGGCGAAATCTTCTACTTCAACGCGCTGAACAACCGGCTGTTGCTGGTGATGCTCGATCCGGCCGTGGTGGCCAAGCTCGTCGACCAGGCCGGCGAGCCGGCCACGAGCACGCTGACGATCGACGTGCTGCGCCAGGTCGTCAGGACTGCAGACGGGGTCGAGTACCCGTTCGATCTGCCCGAGCGGCAAAAGCGCATGTTCGTCGAAGGACTCGACATGATCGGCATGACGCTCGCCGACGGCGCCGCGATCGATGCGTTCGAGGCACGCCATCACGCAGCCCACCCGTGGATGAAGATCGATTTGCCGAAGCAGCAGCGCGAAGTTTGAAAGTGATGCGTTGACGCTCGCAACACGGGGCCGGCTGCGCGCGCTGCAACGCCGGCGGCCCCCGATGAAGTGGCACCCGACAAACACAAAATTGGAGACATGAAATGGACGCTTCCCCCGTACCGGCGAACCTGCCGCAAGCGACGCGACTATCGTCGCTGCTGAACCTGAAGATCGGCGGGATGCCGCTGCCGATGTTCGTCGCGATCGCGCTCGTCACGATCCTGGCAGCCGTCACGAAACGGCTGCCGAACGACATGATCGGCGGCTTCGCGGTGCTGATGCTGTCCGGGCTGCTGCTCGGCGAGATCGGCCGCCGGATTCCGGTGTTCCGGCATATCGGCGGCCCCGCGATCCTGTGCCTGTTCGTACCGTCGGCGCTGCTCGGTTACAAGCTGATGGACGACGCGACCCTCAAGGCGATCACGGTCACGATGAAGACGGCGAACCTTCAGTATCTGTACATCGCGTGCCTGGTGGCCGGGAGCATGCTCGGGATGAACCGGAAGATCCTGATCCAGGGCTTCCTCAAGATGTTCGTGCCGCTCCTCGTCGGCACCGTGGCCGCGATCGCGGCGGGGATCGCCGTCGGTCTCGCGTTCGGCTACGACCCGCAGCACACGTTCTTCTACATCGTGATGCCGATCCTCGGCGGCGGCATCGGCGAAGGCATCCTGCCGCTGTCGATCGGTTATTCGGAGATCACCGGTGCCGCACAGGGGCACCTGATCGCGATGATGGTGCCGGCCGCGCTGATCGGCAACGTCGTCGCGATCCTCGCGAGCGGCGTACTGAAGCGTTTCGGCGAAAAGCACCGCGGCTACAGCGGCGACGGCCTGCTGGTGAAGACCGGCGAAGACCGTGAACTGCTTGCCGCGCAAAAGGCCGAGGCCGATCTCGACCTGCGGCTGATGGGGTTCGGCCTGCTGCTCGCGTGCACGCTGTTCATCCTCGGCGGGTTGCTGGCGCCGCTCACCGGCATCCCGGGCCCCGTGCTGATGATCGTCGCGGCGGCCGTGCTGAAGGTGTGCCGCGCGATTCCCGAGTCGATGGAAACCGGCGCGTACCAGATGTACAAGTTCATGTCGACGAACCTGACGTTCGCGATCCTCGTCGGGCTCGGCACGCTGTTCGTGTCGTGGGACAAGCTCGTCGGCGCGTTCTCGCCGGGCTATTTCGTGATCTGCGCGTCGATCGTGATCGCGATGGTGGTGTCCGGGTTCTTCGTCGGCGCCGCGCTGAAGATGTATCCGGTGGAATCCGCGATCATCACCGCGTGCCACAGCGGGCTGGGCGGCACGGGTGACGTCGCGATCCTGTCGTCGTCGAACCGGATGGGGCTGATGCCGTTCGCGCAGATCTCGACGCGCATCGGCGGCGCGGCGATGGTCGTGCTGGCGACGATCGTGATGAAGTGGCTGCATTGACGCACGGGTCGCACGGCCGTGGCCGACCGGCCCCGCAGGTGGCCGGCCTGCATCGCGCAGCACGTGCCAGAAGCGGCGTCGACACGCCGCTTCTGGCATCGGGTCCGGTATCGACCGGGCCGCTACCGGCTCTCCCGCGCGGTGCGTGTCTATTCGGTGCCGGGCATCGGCAGGACGGTGCCGTAGTTCACGCCGAGCCCGATGCGGGCATAGCCCTCCCGCTCGCACCAGCCGCGGAATACGACCGTATCGCCGTCCTCGAGATAGAAGCGATGTTCGCCGTTGCCGATGTCGACGCGCTTCGTTCCCGCGACCGTCAACTCGAGCAACGCGCCGGCTTCGCTTGCCGACGGCCCTGAAATGGTGCCGCTTCCCAGCAGGTCGCCGCTTTGCAGATTGCATCCGCCGACCGTGTGGTGGGCGATCATTTGCCCGAGCGTCCAGTGCTGGTGCCGGAAGCTGGTTCGCGTCAGCGTCCGGGGCCGGGCGCCATTCGCGAGCTGGCTCGCGCTGAGGATTGACGCCTCGAGCTGGATGTCGAATGCGCCGCTGTCGGCATTGCCTTTCGCACTCAGGTATTCCATCGGCTGAGGCCGGTCGGGCGCACGCGACCAGGTCGTACGATACGGCAGCAGCGCTTCCAGGGTCACCAGCCACGGTGAAATCGTGGTGGCGAAATTCTTGGCGAGGAACGGCCCGAGCGGTTGCATCTCCCATGACTGGATATCGCGTGCCGACCAGTCGTTGAGCAGGCACAGCCCGAAGATGTGCTGCTGGGCGTGTGTCAGCGGGATGGACCGGCCCCGAGCGTTGCCGGTGCCGATCACCGCGCCGATCTCGAGTTCATAGTCCAGCTTGCGACAGGGGCCATAGACCGGCGAAGCGGATTGCCCGTCGCGATACTGCCCGGTCGGCCGGTAGACGTGCTGGCCGCTCACGCCGATCGACGAGACCCGGCCGTGGTAGGCAATGGGCAGCCAGTCGAAATTTTCGCCGACGGTCATGCCGAGCGGGCGGCTGACATTCAGTGCGTGATCGAGCGACGTGTAGAAATCGGTGTAGTCGCCGATTCGCACGGGCACCGCATATTCAGCGTCGATTTGCGGGACGAGGGTTTCGCGCATGAGCGTCTCGACGCTGCTGCCCGCCTCGAGCAGCCGGAACAGCGTATGGCGCAGTGCTTGCCAGGCGTCGGGGCCCATGTCCAGCAGCGCATTGAGTGTCGGCCCGGACGCTGCGTGTATCGCCTCCGCCGCCAGACCTTCGAGCCCGATCAGTTGCCCCACGGCGACGAGATCGACGATCTGATCGCCGATTCCCACGCCGCCGCGCCACGCGTGGTCGCTGCCGGCCCGTCGGAAGACGCAGAGCGGCAGGTTCTGCAACGGGAAGTCGGTATCGGCCGTATTGGCCTGCGCGAGCCAGCTCCGGCGAGACGCGTCGTGTGTGTGATTCAGTTCCATGGACACCTTCAGGAAAGGGGATGGGTGGACGGATCAGCCTGCGGCCGAGAGTGAGTCGTCAAAAATGGCCACTGCCCGCGTCCACCCTGCGGACGCGCCGCGGATCTTGTGCGGGAAGCAGGAGATGAAGAAGCCGTGCGGCGGGAGGACTTCCAGGTTGTGCAGTTTCTCCAGGTGGCAGTAGCCGATGTTGCGGCCGGCCTTGTGGCCCTCCCAGATCAGCGAAGGGTCGCGCGTGTCGGCATATTTCCTGGCCGTATGCACGAACGGAGCGTCCCAGCTCCAGCCGTCCGTCCCCGTGAGGCGCACGCCGCGCTCGAGGAGGTACATCGTTGCGTCGAGGCCCATCCCGCACCCGGAGGAAACGTAGTCCGGCTGACCGTAGCGCTTGCCTGCGCGCGTGTTGATGACAACGATCTCCAGCGGCTCGAGCGCGTGATCGATGCGACGAAGTTCCGCTTCGACATCGTCGGCCGTGACGACGTAGCCATCGTCGAAGCCGGTGAAGTCGAGCTTCACGCCAGGCTGGAAACACCATTCCAGCGGCACTTCGTCGATCGTGATCGACGGCTCATGCTGGCCTGTCGACCGGTTCATCGTGCTGTGGAAGTGGTAGGGCGCGTCGAGATGGGTGCCGTTGTGCGTGCTGAGCTGAACGTGTTCGATCGCCCATCCTTCGCTGTCGGGCAGGTCGGCGGTCTGCATCCCGGGAAAGAACGCCGTCACGTCCCTGGCCGTTTCCTGGTGGGCCAGGTACTGAATCTTCGGGCCATACCCGGGCGGGTCGGAAATGACGTCGTTTTCCAGATAGATCGAGAGATCGACGAAGCGTCGGGTCATGTTCGGATACCTCTTGGTGGTCAGTGGCGCCGGTGGGGCGAGTCGGCTCGTTCGGTTGTATCGGAAGCGGTCGCGATGGCTGCGATCGATAGGTGAATCAGCCGGATGCGACGCAGTCGACACGGCACATGGGCTTGCGACGGGGCGTTCCATCAGGCGATCGGGAACCGGGATCGACGCGGCGCGGTATCGAAGGGATGCTGTCGAGACGCGTTCCGGGCAACCAATGCTACACACTGACTGTACGATCGTACAGTCAATTTTTACCGTGGTAAACGAGGAACGGATGTCGCCGTCCTGTCAGCGGTGCGTGACGGATTCCGGAATTCGTTACGACGTGATCGGTGATGAATGACTGATCGTACGAACAGTCAGGCTATCCGGCCTGGGATAGAATCGCGCTCATGCAGAACGAGGAAGAGGCTCATGAGCAAGGTGGCACCGAGTGACGGAAAGCGTCCGGGCAGGAAGGCGGCGGCGAAGCCGGAGATCGAAAAGCGCGAACGGATTCTGTTGACCGCGGAGCGGCTGTTTGCGGCTGACGGCTATCACGGCGTGTCGATGCGGGACATCGCGAAGGAGGCCGATGTCGGCCTCCCGCTGATCGTGTATCACTTCGAGACCAAACTGGGCCTGTACCAGTCGATATTCGAATACCGGCGGACGCTGTTCGACGAACGGCGACGACTGCTCGACAAGGTCGTCGATTTCGACGATCCCGATGCGCTGCTGAAAATTGCCACGGCTTTCGTGTCGCCGGTCGTGAAGAGTTACGCAACGCCCGAAGGCCGCAACTATGCGTTGCTGGTGGTGCGAGAGGTGTCCGATCCCCAGGAAGAAGCGCGCGGCATCATCGAGGAATACTACGACCCGGTCGCGCGGGCGTTCATCGCGGCGGTGAAGCAGGCGCTGCCCGGCGTGCCGGACGAGTACCTGCACTGGAGCTATCACTTCGCTGTCGGGGCGCTCGTCATGAGCGTGTTCGACCGGCGCGTCGAACGTCTTTCCGGCGGGAAGTTTCGAAACATCGACGTCACCAGAAAAACCAGAATGCTCGCGGCATTCATCGCCGACGGGATGCTCGGCGGCGCGCGTCGGTTCAAGCGGCGATAGCCGCCGGGATGCAGCGGCATCCCGGTTCGTCGTCCGCGATATTCAGTTCGCGGACGCAGGGCCCGGCAGCCCGGCGCCCCGGGTGTTGAGCAGCCCGCCCAGCAGAACGCGACAGCATTCCTCGAGTGCCTCGTCGACGCTCAGCCCGGCTTTGGCCAGGAATTCGGGTTGGCGGACATACGCCGCGGCGCCGCTGAGCGCCTGGGTCACGACTTCCGCATGGCAGGGCACGAAGATGCGTTGCGCCACGCCATCCTCGATCAACTGGCGCATGCGAACCGAGCGTGCTTCCCGATACTGGTCGAACAAGGCTCTTCCCTGTTCCAGCGCCTCGAGATCGCGCTGACACGCGGCGCCCATCCGGCCGGCCGCCCGAACCCCCACGTTCACATAGTCGACGAGGACCCTGGTCAGGTCGGTCTCGCCGGCGCCTGCCGTCTGTCCCTCTTCGAGCTTGCTGGAGAAGAACTGCTGCATCACCACGCAGAAGAGTGCTTCCTTGGTATCTGCCACGTCATACAGCCTTCGCCGCGAACAACGAAGCCGTGCGGCGATTTCCCCGACGGTGAGCTGGCTGTACCCCTCGTCCAGGAAGAGATTCAACAGCTCACGGAGAAATGCGTCGTCTTGGGTCACTTTCTTCATCGGGGAATATCCTGGCGCCTGTCGGTACCAAATGTGTTTACTTGGTACCATGCGTGTGCTGTAATGGTACCGTTCAGTCATTAATGGTACCAAACATCGTTGGGGATAGCCGCCTGCGGGGTGCTTCCGGGAATCCGGGCGCTTTGTGTTTGCGCGGCACGCGTCGAACGATGTCGCGAATCTCCGCACCTGTCACGCCTGGGAGTGAAGTCATGCCACGCTTGGTTTGTCTGACCCGTCCTATCGATCCGCAATTGAGGGAGCTGATTCCTCCGGAGCTGCGCGCAATGGCCAACGTCATTGCCCCGGAGATCCAGTTCAACCGGCCAGAGGGAAAAGGCCGCGAGCGGATGATGTCCATCTTCTGCTGCGCGCAGCACGACCTGCCGTCCGGCGAGGGCTGGGGCGAAGAGTTCATGACCGACATGAACTCGCATTGCGGCACGCACGTCGATGCGCCGTATCACAGCGGAAACATCGTGGAAGGACGGCCGGCCCGGAAGATCCACGAGATCGATCTGGACGAGCTGTTCTGCCCCGGGATCGTGCTCGACATGCGCCCCTACCCGCGAAGAAACGACGCCTACACGGTCGATGAACTGCAGCGCGCGATCGATGCCGTCGGGCGGCCCATTCAGGCCGGCGATGCGGTGATCCTCCGCACCGGGCAGGAGGCGTATTCCCCTGCCGATCCCGACTGGTGGTCATACCCGGGCATGTCCCGCGAGGGCACGCTGTTCCTCGCGAACGCCGGTGCCAAAGTGCTAGGGACCGATGCGCCGGGCTGGGACCGTCCGTTTCCAGCGATGAAAAAGCTGTTTCAGGCAACGGGTGACGGCTCCGCAATCTGGGACGGGCACTTCGCGATCCAGGAAAAGGAGGCCTTCATCGTGCAGCAGATGCACAACCTGGGCGCGCTGCCTTCTGCGGGTTTCATGGTCGGATTCTTCCCGATCAAGCTGGTTGGGACGAGCGCGGCGCCCGCCCGCGTGGTCGCATTTCTCGACGAACAGGATTAACGGTATGGAATCCATATTGATTGCCGGTGTCGGCATGACGCCTTTCTCGCGTCGTCCGTCCAGCACCGTGAAGCAGTTGACCACGGAGGCGGTTCGCGAAGCGATGTCGGATGCCGGCGCGGGTGCGGAACATGTTCGCGCGGCGTTTTTCTCGAATGCGGTTCAGGACGTGGTCGAAGGGCAGGCCAATATCCCCGGGCAGATTGCGCTGCGGGCAGCCGGCCTGGAGGGTATCCCGATTGTCAACGTCGAGAATGCGTGCGCTTCGGCATCGACCGCGTTCTGGCTGGCCGTGAACTTTCTTCGCTCCGGTGCCGCGGACATCGTGCTCGCGGTGGGTGTCGAGAAAATGATCTACGACGACGATGCACTCAACGAGCGCGTGATGGGGGCGTTCAGGGGCGGGATGGACATCCACGACATCGAGGCCACGGTCGCTCGTCTCGAGGCCCTGGGAACGCCCCCGCCTCCAGGCGAGGTGCTCGGGCGGCGGACGGCGTTCATGGATCTGTATTCGATGATGTGCCGCGCGCACATGAAGACGTTCGGATCGACGCAGCGGCAAATGGCGGTGATCGCGGCGAAGAATCACGAACATTCGGTGCACAACGCGCGTTCGCAATTCCGCAAGCCGTTCACCGTCGACGAGGTGCTGAACGGCCGCGCACTGAGCTATCCGCTGACGGTGCCCATGTGCTCGCCGCTGTCGGACGGCGCCGCCGCGGCGGTGCTGTGTACCGAGCGGGGAGCGGCCCGATTGGGTCTGCGCGGGCCGCGTGTCAAAGTCCGTGCGTCCGAGCTGGTGTCCGGGATCGAGCGTGACTGGCACGACTTCGAGAACAGTGCGGTACGCCGCGCGTCGAGGCAGGCATACGAGTCGGCGGGTATCGGCCCGGAGGACATCGACGTTGCGGAAGTCCACGACGCCACCGCGTTCGGCGAGCTTGCCGTGACCGAGCAACTCGGGCTCTGCCGGTTCGGCGAAGGGGGCATCCTCGCCGAATCGGGGGCGACGCGGCTGGGCGGGCGTATTCCCGTGAACCCGTCGGGCGGGCTCGAGAGCCGCGGTCACCCGATCGGTGCAACCGGGCTCGCCCAGATCTTCGAGCTGACCCGGCAGTTGAGGGGCGCGGCCGGCGAGCGGCAGGTGGCGGGTGCACGCATCGCCCTTCAGGAAAACGGCGGCGGCTGGCTGGGAATCGAGGAGGGGGTTGCCGTGGTATCGATTTTTGAACGAATCGACTCTTAGTTGTACTTATAGGCAAGAGAAATGAGAATCGTTGATTTTCTTGATCGAGGTGCGCGGATTCATCCGCAGCGGGCCTTCTGTATCGATGGCGCCGGGGTCGTCACGTATGCCCAGGCGCGCGACAGAAGCCTGGCGATGGGCTCGACGCTGATGAAAATGGGCGTGCGGGCCGGGACGAAGGTGTCCTTCTATGCGCCAAATTGCGCAGTGGCGCTCGTGTGCATGTATGCGATCAACCGTGTCGGTGCGGTCTGGGTTCCGCTGAATCCGCGCAACGGTGTCGAGGAGAACATGTACATCCTCGAGCACTTCGATGTGGATGTGGTCCTGTATCACGATCGCCTGAAAGACGTCGCCGACGAGTACCGGCGACGCGCAACGCGCGTGAAGCATTTCATCGCGATGGGCGACGAAGGAATCGATTCGCCGGGCGAGCCGATGGATGAGGTGCCGGCATGCGATCAGGCGGAGCGATACGACGCGCGGCAGCTGGTGTCCATTTTTCCGACGGGCGGAACGACGGGAAAACCGAAGGGCGTGATGCACAGCAACCTCAGCTGGATCACCCAGATCGCCAATGTCACCGCCGCGCTTCCGGCCCGCAAGCCCGTCGTTCACCTCGTCGTCGCGCCGCTCACGCACTCGGCCGGCGCACTGTCCATCATCCTCACGGCGCAAGGGGCGACCCATGTGATTCTCGACGGATTCGACGCGCAAACCGTGATGCGCAGCATCGAGCACCATCGGGTCACCCATCTGTTCCTGCCGCCGACGGCGCTCTACATGATGCTGGCGCACCCTGACGTGCGCCAGTACGACTACAGCTCGCTGGCGTACTTCCTGTACGGCGCGGCGCCGGCCTCGGTCGAGAAGATCGAAGAGGCCATCGATGTCTTCGGTCCGGTGATGACGCAGGCATACGGACAGACCGAGGCGCCGACCGCCTGCACGTTTCTTGCACCCGACGATCACGTGCCTGCCGATCCGGGCCTGCGCAACCGCATGCGCAGTTGCGGCCGGCCAGCGCTGCTGGCGGACATCCGGATCGCGTCGGACGACGGGCAGGATCTGGGCCCGCATCAGACGGGAGAGATCCAGGTTCGCGGGCCGTTGCTGATGGACGCCTACTACAAGAACGACGAGGCTACGCGCCAGGCATGGTGCGATGGATGGCTTCGAACCGGTGACGTGGGCTACATGGACGCCGACGGATACGTCTATATCGTCGACCGCCTGAAGGACATGATCATTTCAGGCGGCTTCAACATCTATCCGTCGGAGGTCGAGCAGGTCGTGTGGGCGCTCGACGGTGTCCAGGATTGCGCGGTCATCGGTGTGCCGGACGAGAAATGGGGGGAAGCCGTCAAGTGCGTCGTGCAACCCAAGCCCGGCAGTGTCCTCGATCCCGAAGCCATTCTCGCCGTGTGTCGTGCGCGTCTCGGCAGCGTCAAGGCGCCCAAGACGGTCGAGGTCTGGCCGGAACTGCCGCGCAGTCCGAACGGAAAGGTGCTGAAAAGGGACATCCGGACGCGCTACTGGCAAGCCAGCGGCAGGAGGATCTGACATGGGTTCGCTTCAGGGAACGACAGCGCTGATCTCAGGCGGGGCGAGCGGAATCGGGCTTGCCGCCGCCCGCGCACTCGTCGGCGAGGGCGCCATCGTGTGCATCGCGGGCCGCAACGTCGACCGCCTTCATCACGCGCAATCGGAATTGCGGGCGGCGGCCGGAGACGTTCATGTGCAACGGCTGGATGTCACGGACCGCGAAGGATGTCAGGTACTCGTCGATGATCTGTGCGCCCGGTGGGGGCATCTGGATGTCCTGGTGAACAGCGCGGGCATCTACAAGGCAGCGCCGTTCCTCGAGTACGAGGCGCTCGATTTCGAAGCCCTGTTCCGCACCAACGTGACCGGTTGCGTCAATCTCATGCAGGCTGCGCTGCCCGGGATGCTGGCACGGCAAACGGGGTGCATCGTCAACATCGCATCGACGGCGGGGAAGTGGGGGTCCGTCAACCAGAGCGCCTACAACGTCAGCAAGCACGCGTTGGTCGGCCTGACCCGTTGTGTGGCGCTCGAAGTGGCGCGGGGCGGCGTCCGGGTCAATGCGGTCTGCCCGGGCCTCGTGGATACCGAGATGGCGGAACATCTGTTCGACGACCATGCCCGCATGAAGGGCGTGACCCGCGACGCGATGTCGCGTGACGTGGAATCCCGGATTCCGATCGGCAGGATGATCTCGCCGGACGAGATCGGCAGCATGGTCGCGTGGCTCGCATCGCCAGGATCCCGCGGGATGACGGGGCAGTCGATCCTGTACGACGGCGGCATGCTTCAGGTCTGAGGGCACAGGTAGCGATTCCGGAGTGTGCAAGACGGCAAGTCTTTGAGGGCTTCGCAGCCAGATATTCTGGATGACTAATTCAAAGTCGGTGGCGAGACCAGGATCTTCATTGACTGCCTGGTCCGTCAATCTATCGAATCGGTAATTGGCGACTAGTAATCCGATGAAATGGATCGGATGCTTTTCTGATTTTTGAAGTGTGAGAAAGACGTGGCGCTATTACCCGGTCGTTTTGAGCCGGGATATTTCGCAACGGTGAGTTTTGTCATATTAAATAAAATTGGAGACAGATGTGATGAGGAGGATTTTTAGCATAGGCGCATTGTGCGCAGCGGCATTGTCCAATCCGACGTTTGGCGCGGAAGGGCAGTTTTTCGGAGGGCCCGTTGGTGGAACGGATATCAGAAATGCCTATTTGCCGCCGGTTCCCGGGTTTTATTTCGGTGTGGTGGCGGGTGTCGGCTCGGCGTCGCAGCTCAACGACAACAACGCCAATGCCAGTCCCGTGCAGGCTCACGCTACCGCGGCGCTCGGCGGTATCGGCCTGCTTTACGTCTATCCGTTCAAGCTGCTCGGTGGAACGGTGGCGTCAGGCGTGCAAATGGCGGCGAATGACTCGTATATGTCACTCAACCACCGCCACGAATATTTCCGGGGCATTTCGGATACGTATGTGGAACTGTTTTCATGGAGCAAATATCTGGGGACGTTCGGCGAATCGGCGGCAGTCGATCGGCCGTTGCCGAAGCTGCCTTATGGGCTGACGGTGAAACTGTCGTATTCGATGATGTTCCCGACAGGAAAATACAACACGACGCAGCTCGCAACGCCGGGGCACAACGTCTTTTTCTACATCCCCAATGCGGCTGCGACCTATCTGACCGGGCCGAATTTTCTCGGCGATGGCCTCGAGTTCAGTGGGCATGTGTTCTTCGATTTTTGCTCATACAACCATGCCACCAACTATCAAACGGGTCCGGTTTTCGATTTCGACGGTGCGATCACCGAGCGGACGGGGCGGTGGCAATACGGGGTGGCCGGGTACTACGCACGCCAATGGGCGGATGACATGCAGAACGGCTTGCCCGCCACCGGAACGGGAAAGCGTCTGGTCGCGGCGGCTGTCGGCCCGATCGTCGCGTTCGACATTCCCGAATGGAAGGCGAGCGTGAAATTGAAGGTGAATTTTCCGGTTTATTCGCGGAACACCCTGTCGATGACCCGGGTGTTCGTGGCGTTCAGCAAAGCCTTGCAATGAATCGGTATTCGGGAGGGCGTCTTGACGCCCGAGTGTGCGCAAGTTGATGCGCGCGATGACTTTTAAGGAGAACAAGCAGTGCGAGCCATTCATTTGAACGACTACGGATCGGTCGACAACTTCGAACTCGTCGATGTCCCTGCACCGACCGCCGGGCCCGGGCAGGTGCGAATCAAGGTTGCCTATGCCGGCCTGCGGTGGGGTGACATCATGCAGCGCAACGGGCGTCCGTCCCGGCATCGCCAACCGCCGTTCATCGCGGGGCAGGAGGTAACGGGCGAAATCGACCAGGTCGGCGACGGCGTCGAGGGTATCCGCGCGGGTCAAAAGGTGTTCAGCATGGTGTCGGAGGGGGGCTTTGCCGAGTACGTGCTGGCGGATGCCGCGGCGGTACAGCCGATCCCGGACGCCGTTCCGCTCGACCGGGCCCTCGCGTACCCGGTGAACATGCGTGCGGCCTACCTGATGGTGTACGTCTGGGCCAAGGTGCAGGAGAACGAAACGGTCCTGCTGCACAGCGCGGCCGGCGGCGTCGGCCTGCTCGTGCTCCAGATCCTCAAGCGGCGCTTCCGGAACGTGCGGGTCATCGGCATCTGCAGTTCGGAGGAGAAGGCCGAACTGCTGCACGCGAATGGATGCGACCATGTCATCAACCGAAAGACGCATGACTATGTCAAAGAGATCAACCGCATCTGCGGGCCGAAAGCGACCGGGTTCGCGGTGATGGGGCAGCAGGGCGGCGGGGTCGACGTTTCGTTCAATGGCGTCGCGGGTGCGACCATCGAGGCCGACATGCGGGTGATCCGCAAGCGCGGGCGCTGGGTGCTCTTCGGCTACCAGGGCAGTGACCAGATGCCCATCGTCGACACGGCGTCGATCACGTACGACGGCATCTCGATCCTGCCGTTTTCGACCCTTGCGTGGTGGGGAACGCCGGAACTCAAGGCTGCCGAAGGGTTCATCGACGAATGGCTGGCCAATGAGCCGCTGATCGACGTCGATACCTGGCCGTTGGCGCGCGTGGCCGATGCCGAGCGCGCGCTGGAAGCGGGGCAGACGACGAGCAAGGTGGTGTTCGACGTGTCGGGCGGCGCACGCTGACCGGGCGCGCGAACAGGCTCGAACGACGAAGCCGGCCTGGTGCCGGCTTCGTCTTTTGGGCGGTCGACGGCTGGCGCATCGACCGCCGTCAGTCGCGCGACGGCTCGTCCGAGCGGCGCAGCACGAACCCGTCGGGGCGGACCGGCGCGTCGAAGTCGGTACGCAACAGCGCCCGATGTCCGTGGCGTCAGCCGCCCGTCACCGGCGGAAAGAACGCGACTTCGCTATCCTCCCGCACGACGAATGCCCCGGTCACCATCTCGAGGTTGACGGCGGCCCGCACGGGGCGGTCCAACCGCAGCGCATCCGCGCTGCGCGCGTCGCGCGCGGCCAGCGTGCTGCGCAGTGCGTCGACGGTGAGCTCGCGTGCATCGAACTCGACGGTTTCCTCGTCGAGATCGAGCTGTTCGCGAATGCTCGCGAAGTATTTGATCGTCAGTTTCATGGCGAAGTCTTGAGCAGGATCGGTGGAATCGGAGAATGCGAAGCGGATGCGGTCAGCCCCAGCGCCGCATCGCCTGGTCGTCGTGTGCCTTCGCCTCGACCCAGCCGGATTCGCCGTCGTGACGGATCTCCTTCTTCCAGAACGGCGCGTGGGTTTTCAGGAAATCCATCAGGAATTCGCACGCATCGAACGCGCACGCGCGATGCGCGGCGGCGACCGCGACCAGCACGACGGCCTGGCCGAGCGGGATGCGGCCGACGCGATGCACGATCTTGACCGCTTCGAGCCGCCAGCGCGCGCTGGCTTCCTCGACGATGCTCCAGAGCGCCTGTTCGGTCATCGTCGGGTAGTGCTCGACTTCCAGCGCGACGACGTCGTCGACGTCGCCTTCCTTGCGCACGACGCCGAGGAAGTTCACGACCGCTCCGACATTCGGATTGCGAACGATCGGCGCGAGCTCCGCGCCTGCGTCGATCGGCGCGTACTGCACGCGCACTTCGAAGCCGGCCGAAATCGACGGGGCCGGTACGGGGTGATGATCGGATGCGTCGACAGGAGGAAGATGGCTGCCGGCACGCAGCGGATCGTCCGGCAGCCCGGCGCGGGATTCGGTGAAAGTCGTCATGACAGGTTCTCCAGTAGGCGGCGCATCCTGTGTCGCGCGGCGGGCCGTCAGCCGCCGACCAGCGACATGCGCACGGTCGGATAGGTCTTGCCCGATGCGCGGGCCGGCCGTGCGGCCCGGCGCTCGGAATAACGGTCGTCGCGCTGCGCCCAGCGCTCGCGCACGGCGGCGGCAAGGTCGCCGGTCGACGCCGCGTCGCCGAGCCACGGCCGCAGGTCGGTGCCTTGCATCGCGAACAGGCACGTATAAAGCCGGCCGTCGGCCGACACGCGTGCGCGGGAACAGGTGCCGCAGAACGGATGCGACACGCTCGCGATGAAGCCGACTTCGCCCGCGCCGTCGATGTGCGCGCAACGGATCGCGGTGGCGTCGTGCCCCGGTTCGCCGACGAGCACGAGCGGATAGTGCGCGTCGATCAGCTCGCGCATCCGCGCGGCCGGCACGACCTTGTCGCCGGACCAGAAGCTCGCGCCGCCGACATCCATGTATTCGATGAAGCGCACGGCCACGCCCGACCGCCGGAAGTGGCGCACGAGCGGCAGGATCTGGTCGTCGTTCACGCCGCGCTCGATCACCGCGTTGACCTTGACCGGCGCGAGCCCGGCCGCGTGCGCGGCCTCGATGCCGGCCAGCACGCGCGACACGGGCACGTCGGCGTCGCTCATCCGGCGGAATACCGCGTCGTCGAGCGCATCGAGGCTCACGGTCACGCGCGACAGCCCGGCATCGCGCAACGTGCGCGCTTTCGCGGCGAGCAGCGAACCGTTGGTCGTCAATGCGATCTCGACCGGTTTGCCGTTGACGGTCGTCAGTGCGGCAAGCCGTTCGATCAGCGCTTCGAGGTTGCGGCGCAGCAGCGGCTCGCCGCCGGTGATGCGGATCTTCTCGACGCCGAGCGACGTGAAGGCGCGCGCGATCTTTTCCAGTTGTGCGAACGACAAGCGTTCGGACGACGGCATGAATGCGTAATCGGCGCCGAAACTTTCGCGCGGCATGCAGTAGCCGCAGCGGAAATTGCACTGGTCGATGACGGACAGGCGCAGGTCGCGCAACGGGCGGCCGAGCGTGTCGGACGTGCGGGTAAAGGCGCCGGGCGCTGCGCCGCCGGATGAAACGGCGGCGGCCGGCGCGGCGGAAACGATGGCATTCACGATCGGGTCGTCGGCCTGCATGAAGTAAGCGGAGGGGCGTCGCCGGCCGGCCGTGCGTGTGCCGACGTATCGGCGCACAGGTCGTGACGAGCCTCATCGTGAGCATAGTCCGCCGGGTTTGTCCGGCAGAGACACAATCGCGCCCGAATGGCAGGAATACAGTTCGCCGGACGGAGCGCGCGACATCTGCGGTGAAGGGAGCGAGTGCGCGGCATCGGGCGGGTATCCGGCGGCGTGCTCATGCGAGCCAGTGCGCGAATTCGTAATACGGAACCGCGTCGCCGCGCGCGATGTGCCGCCCGGCCGGCAGCCGCGCGAGCCCGCTCGCCTGCACGAGCGACTGCAGCGTGCCGGCGCCTTGCTGGCGCAGCGTGTCGAGCACGGGCGCGCCATCTACACCGATCGTGCACCGCACGCGCACGAAGCGTTCGCGCTGCGCATCGGGTTCGAACTGGCTGTCGATCGGCAACGACGGCACGACCGGCAGGCACGCGCCGCGCCCCTGCAGGCAGCGGATCAGCGGCGCGACGAACAGCGCGAACGCCGTCATCGCGGCGCCCGGATTGCCGGGCAGCAGCGCCACGGGCCGCGCATCGAGCCGTGCGAGCGCGACCGGCTTGCCGGGCTTCATCCGCACGCCGGCGACGATGAACGACGCGCCGAGCGCGGTCAGCGCGGGGCGCAGCAGATCCTTGTCGCCGACCGATGCGCCGCCCACGCAGATCACCAGGTCGCAGTGCGCGTGCAGATCGCGCAGCGCACGATCGACGGCCGGCGCCGTATCGGCCGCGTGCAGGCGCATCGCGACGGCGGCGCCGGTGCCTTCAACCAGTGCGGCGAGCATCGGCCCGTTGCTGTTGTAGATCTGCTGCGGCGCGCGCGGCTGGCCGCACGCGACGAGCTCGTCGCCGGTCGTCAGGATGCCGACACGCAGCGCCGGGCGCACGTCGATGCGCGCGAACCCCTGCGCCGCGGCGACGCCGATGTGCATCGCGCCCATCCGCACGCCGGCCGGCATCAGCAGATCGCCCGCCCGCACTTCCTCGCCGCGGCGGCGGATATGCGACCCGTTGCGCTGCGGCGCATCGAACGCAACCCAGCCGTCCTGTTCGCGTGCGTGCTCCTGCATCACGACGGTGTCGGCGCCGGGCGGGATCAGGCTGCCGGTGAAGATGCGCGCGGCCGTGCGCGCGGCCAGCGGCGCCGGCGTGTCGCCCGCATAGCAGCGCTGCGCGACGTGCAGCGGCTCGCCGTGTGCAAGATCCGCGTGACGCACTGCGTAGCCGTCCATCGCGCTCTGATCGACCGGCGGCTGGTCGAGCACGGCCGTCAGCGGTGCGGCCAGCACGTGGCCGGCTGCTTCCTCGATCGGCAGGGTGGCGGTGGCGCCGGATCGCGCGAACGCACCGGCGAATTGCTGCTGCGCGGTATCGAAATCGAACAGGTGTTTCATGACGAGAAGGCCGGTTGCGCGGGTGCAGGCGCCGGTTGGTCAGGGTGGGCGGCGGCGGGCGACACGTATTCGACGAAACCGTCGTTGCGGCAGAAGCCGACGAGCCGCACGCCGGCTTCGCGGGCGACGTCGATCGCGAGCGATGTCGGTGCCGAGATCGTCGCGATCATCGGGATGCCGACCCGCGCGGCCTTGCGCACCAGCTCGTAGCTCGCGCGGCTCGACAGGAACACGAAGCCCGCGTGCAGGTCGGTACGGCGTCGTGCGAGCCGGCCGATCAGCTTGTCGAGCGCGTTGTGGCGGCCGACGTCCTCGAACACGTCGAGCACGGCGCCGTCGTGGTCGCACCAGGCGGCCGCGTGGATGCCGCCCGTCTCGCGCATCAGTGTCTGGTGGGCCGGCAGCGTGCGCGCGGCGTGTGCAATCGCGTCGGCGCCGATGCCGGCCGCCGCGCCGGCGGCCGCGATGCGCGGCGGGTGCAGGTCGAGCTGCGCGATGCTTTCGATGCCGCATACGCCGCAGCCCGTGCGGCCGGCCAGCGCGCGGCGGTGCGCCTTCAGCGCCATGAACGCCTGCTGCGACACGGTGAGCCGCACTTCGGCGCTGCTGGGCCGGCATTCGCTTTCGATGTCGAACACGTCGGACGCGCGCTCGACGATGCCTTCGCTCAGCGCGAAGCCGAGGCCGAACGCATCGAGGTCGATCGGCGTGGCCATCATGACCGTGTGCGAGATGCCGTTGAATACGAGTGCAACCGGGGTTTCGTCGACGACGCGGTCGACGGTGTCGCGCGCGTCGCCGGCACGATGGCGTGTCACATGACACGCGGTGCTGCCGGTCGGATCGTCGCGGCGGGTGCAGGGCTCCATGCGGTGTTCTCCAGGCGGGGCGGCCGGCGGGCCGGCCGGGTCCGGCGCATGCGCCGAACGACGGGATTCGATGCTGCCGGGCGGGCGCCCGAGGGCGCCCTACCGCTGCGGGCAGGCGTTGCATAACATGTTAAGGGAGGTGAACAGCGCGCCGGAGGCACAGCGCCGCAACGTGGAAAGCAGTACAGCTGACCATCCCGCAGGCACGAAATGTGTTTTCCGTGCACACATCTTCGGCAGCGGCAGCAGCACAGTTTCGGCGCACGTTCGAGCGATTGCGAGTATCGTGGCAAACGCGATATCGTCATTCACGCTTCGATGCCATGCGAGTGACCGGTTGTGTTCGCATGTGTTGTCGCCAAGCCGTCGCGCGATTTCCTGCTTCGGGCGGTCGTCCTCACAACCACGAGCAAATTACGGTCATGGAAATCTTCGATGCGTTCCATCTCGCACGCCTGCAATTCGCCTTCACGGTGTCGTTCCACATCGTGTTCCCCGCGATCAGCATCGGCATGGCGAGCTTCCTGGCGGTGCTGGAATGGCGCTATCTCGTCACCGGCGATGCCGCCTACAAATCCATGTTCCAGTTCTGGTCGAAGATCTTCGCGATCGGCTTCGGGATGGGGGTGGTCTCCGGCGTCGTGATGGCGTACGAGTTCGGCACCAACTGGGCCGGCTTCTCGCGCGTCGCGGGCAACATCACCGGGCCGCTGCTGACGTATGAAGTATTGACGGCGTTCTTCCTGGAAGCCGGCTTCCTCGGCGTGATGCTGTTCGGCTGGCAACGCGTCAGCCCGCGCGCGCATTTCTTCGCGACGCTGATGGTCGCGGTCGGCACGCTGATCTCGACGTTCTGGATCCTCGCGTCGAACAGCTTCATGCAGACCCCGCAGGGCTACAAGATCGAGAACGGCCTCGTCGTGCCGGTCGACTGGTTCAAGATCGTCTTCAATCCGTCGTTCCCGTACCGTCTCGCGCACATGACGATCGCGGCGTTCATCGTCGCGGGCTTCATCGTCGCCGCGTGCGGCGCATGGCACCTGCTGAAGGGCCGTCGCGACGAGCCGGTGAAGCGCAGCTTCTCGATGGCGCTGTGGATGCTGCTGGTGCTCGCGCCGGTGCAGATCGTCGTCGGCGATGCGCACGGCCTGAACACGCGCGAATACCAGCCGGCGAAGATCGCGGCGATCGAAGGGCTGTGGGAAACCGAGAAGGGCGGCACCGCGCTGAACCTCGTCGGGCTGCCCGACATGCAGGCCGAAACCACCCGCTATGCGATCCAGGTGCCGCACCTCGGCAGCCTGATCCTCACGCACAGCTGGGACGGCGAGATTCGCGGGCTGAAGGAATTCCCGCCGCAGGATCGCCCGTATTCGCCGATCATCTTCTGGACGTTCCGGATCATGGCCGGCCTCGGGATGCTGATGCTGCTGACCGCGCTGCTCGGGCTGCTGCTGAGAAAGGGCGGACGCCTGTACGAGACGCGCTGGTTCCAGTGGTTCGTGGTGGCGATGGGGCCGTCGGGCATCGTCGCGCTGCTGGCCGGCTGGATCACGACCGAGGTCGGGCGGCAGCCGTGGACCGTGTACGGCGTGCTGCGCACCATCGATTCGGTCTCGCCGCTGAGCGCGCAGCAGGTCGGCGTGTCGCTGCTGATCTTCGTGGTCGTCTACTTCCTGGTATTCGGGACGGGTATTTACTACATGATGAAACTGATGAAGCGCGGGCCGGCTGCGCAGGCCGGCTACATCGAGCTGCACCGGCATCCGGGGCTGCGCAAGAGCGCGCTGTCCACGCCGCTGAACGTCACCGAAGCGGAGTAAGCCATGCACATCGATCTTCCTGTCGTATGGGCCGCGATCATCGGCCTCGGCGTGTTCATCTACGTGATGCTGGACGGCTTCGATCTCGGCATCGGCCTGCTGTTTCCGTTCTTCGATGCGAAGGCCGAGCGCCAGGTGATGCTCGACACCGTCGCGCCGGTATGGGACGGCAACGAGACATTCCTCGTGCTCGGCGGCGCGGGCCTCTATGGCGCGTTCCCGGTCGTGTACTCGACGCTGCTGCCCGCGAACTACCTGCCGCTGGTGCTGATGCTGGTCGGCCTGATCTTCCGGGGCGCGGCGTTCGAGCTGCGCGCGAAGGCCACCCGCACGCAACACATGTGGGATCTCGCGTTCATCGGCGGCTCGGCGCTCGCCGCGTTCTGCCAGGGAATCGTGCTCGGTTCGCTGCTGCAGGGGATCAAAATCGAGAACCACCAGTTCGCGGGCGGGCCGTTCGACTGGCTGTCGCCGTTCAGCCTGCTCTGCGGGATCGGCGTGCTCGTCACGTACGCGACGCTCGGCTGCGGCTGGCTGATCCTGAAGGTCGACGGCGAGCTGCAGCGCAAGATGCGGCTGCTGATGAAGCCGCTCGCGGGCGTGCTGCTCGCGGTGATGGGCGTCGTGAGCCTGTGGACCGTGATCGGGCTGCCGGCCGTCGCGCACCGCTGGTTCGGCAGCGGCAACCTCGGCTGGTTCCTGCCGGTGCCGATCCTCGTCGTCGCATGCGTGGGGGGCATCTTCCACACGGTGAAGCGTGAGCACGAGGCCACGCCGTTCCTGCTGACGCTCGCGCTCGTGTTCCTCGGCTACACCGGGCTCGTGATCAGCATCTGGCCGAACATCGTGCCGCCGTCGCTGACGATCTGGGATGCGTCGTCGAGCCATTCGAGCCAGCTGTTCGCGCTCGTCGGCACCGTGGTCGTGTTGCCGATCATCCTCGTGTACAACGCGATGCAGTACCGCGTGTTCCGCGGCAAGGTGCGCGAGGGCGACATCGGCTATCACTGAGCGGCAAGCGATGTGACGGGGCGCGGCGTGCGCGGGCGTATCATCACGCGCAGCGCGGCGCCCGGCACGGTACTCGTCCGAATGCGGCCCGCCACGCGCGGGCCGCTGCGCATCGGGCGCGCCTTGTCGCGTATTCCTTCGGCAGTCGAGAAAACACCATGATCGTCAGACCACGACAAAACTGGCTCAGGATGCTGTTCGTATGGAATGGCTCCGTGCTGCAATCGATCATTCCGCAGCTCGTGTTCATGGCGATCGTCAGCACGCTGGCGGTGTTCACGAACGGGCGCATCTTCGGCGAGAAGATTCCGCTCAACACCGCGCCGTTCACGCTGTTCGGGCTCGCGCTCGCGATCTTCCTCGCGTTTCGCAACAATGCGAGCTTCGAGCGCTTCAAGGAGGCGCGGCATCTGTGGGGCAACCTGCTGATCGCCGCGCGCACCGTGACGTCGCAACTGAACCGCTACCTGCCCGACAGCGTCGGCGGCGCCGAGCGCAACCGGCTCGCCGATCTGCTGATCGCGTTCACGTATGCGCTGAAGCATCAGCTGCGCCATACCGATCCGACCGACGACCTGCGGCGCATTCTCGGCGCGGAGCGCACGGCCGCGCTGGGCGGCAAATGCTTCAAGCCGGTCGCGATTCTCGACGAACTGCGCGGCGGCATCGTCCGCGCGCTGGGCCGCGTACCCGGCAGCGACGCGACCTGCTGGATGTTCGAGACGCAGCTTGACGAGCTCGGCAAGTCGGTCGGCGGTTGCGAGCGCATCCTGTCGACGCCGATCCCGTTCTCGTACAGCGTGCTGCTGCATCGCACCGTCTATGCGTATTGCGTGCTGCTGCCGTTCGGGCTCGTCGATTCGACGGAGTTCTTCACGCCGCTGATCTGCGTGTTCATCTCGTACACGCTGATCGCGCTCGAAGCGATCGCGAACGAAGTGGCCGAGCCGTTCGGTCTTGCGCCGAATGCGCTCGCGCTCGATGCGATGACGCGCACGATCGAGCGGTCGGTGCTCGAACTTGGCGACCGGCCGGTGCCGGAGGAATTCGTGCCGGTGTCGACGTACCAGATCACGTAGGCCGGCGACGCAAAGCGGTCATGCAGGGCGGCGGCGGGCGCTAGAATGGCGCTTGCCCGTTTCCCGGATACTTCGCGATGACCCTCGTCGATACCTATCTCGCCGGCCTGCGCGCCGCGCTGCCCGATGCCGACAACACGGCGCTTGCCGTCGCCACGGGCGCGCCGCCCGCGCAGCTCGACGCGCTGCGCACGGCGTATCCGCAGTGCCCGGCCAGCCTGCTCGAACTGCTCGGCAAGCTCGACGGCACCTACTGGCGCGACTACGGCGGCACGACGATCAACGTGTACGCGCTGGGCTCGGACGTCCACGAATATCCTTACTACCTGCTGTCGGCCGCACAGATGCTCGAGGAAGGTGCGAAGTACCGCGACAGCATCGCGGAGATCTACGGCGACGACGCGAACGACGACGGCGAACTCGTCGATCCGCGCATCGACATCGCATTGCCGATGAGCCGGCGGCTGTGCTTCTCGCATTGCATGAACAACGGCGGCACGTCGCAGCTTTATGTCGATTTCGAGCCGGCGCCCGGCGGCAAGGTCGGGCAGGTCGTGCGTTTCCTGCATGACCCCGACAGCTATGCGGTGATCGCCGACGATTTCGACGGCTACCTGCGCAAGCTGATCGACGACGGTTATGCGTTTGTCATCGATTTCGACGAAGAATAGCGGCAGGCGCCGGCCGCCGCTTCAGGAGAGCATGACATGCGAATCTACGTGACGAGTATCTTTGTCGACGACCAGGACAAGGCGTTGACGTTCTATACCGACAAGCTCGGGTTCAGGCTGAAGAACAACGTGCCGGTGGGCGAGTTCCGCTGGCTGACCGTGGTGTCGGCGGATCAGCCGGACGGCACCGAGCTGCTGCTCGAGCCGAGCAACCATCGTGCGGTGGGGCCCTACAAGCAGGCGTTGTACGAGGACGGCATTCCGGCCGCATCGTTCCAGGTCGACGATCTCGACGGCGAGTTCGCGCGGCTCACGGCGCACGGCGTACGGTTCACGCTGGCGCCGATGGACGCGGGGCCCGTGCGCGTCGCGATCATCGACGACACGTGCGGAAACCTGATTCAGCTGATGCAGATGAAGTAACGCGCCGCGCGGCCCTGTTCAGCGCGCCGCCTCCGGCGGCGCGTTGTGCATCCAGCTGCGCTCCTGCATGCGGCTCCGGATGCGCCACCCGCATTCGGTTCGCACCAGCAAGTCGCGATACCACAGCCCGACGAAGCACACGCGATCGGCGCCGGCTTCGTCGGCCGACACCATCATCACCTGGCCGGCCGTTCGCGCGGTGGCGGCGTCGCCGTCGACGATCGGCAGCGACGTCGAGATCGTGTGCTGCGTGCCGCGCATCGCCGAGGTCATCCGTTCCAGATAGGCCGCGATTTCCGTGCGGCTGCCGACGGGGCCGCCGAATGCCGCGTAGTCGAGCCGCGCGTTGCTCGCAAAGAGGCGCTCGAATTCCGGCCAGTCGCGGCGGTCGACCGCGTGGCAGTAGCGCGTGAGCAGATCCTGGATTTCCAGCCGGTCGATCGTTTCCTGTGGCGTCATGGTGTCGTGACTGTGTGGAGGACGGGAGAACGATAGCGGGTGCGCGGGGGGGGGGCGACATCGGCGGAGTGGACTAGGAAGCCGGTGCGACATCGACAGGACGCTGCCGGCGCGTTCGTGCAATAGCTAGCTCAGCGTGGCGAAGGCCGCGGGCGTGAAGTCGGCAATGGCCTCGAGACGGTTCTCGCGAACCTTGTCGAGCCAGGCTGCGTCCTGAAGCAACGGGCGTCCGACCGCGACGAGATCGAACTCCTCACGCGCCAGCCGTTCCAGCAGGCCGTCGAGCGATGCCGTTTGCGCGTGCTTGCCGGCGAACGATGCATAGACGTCGCTCGTCAATCCAACCGAGCCCACCGTAATGGCGGTCACGCCCGTGAGCTTCTTCGCCCAGGCCGCCAGATTCAGCTCCGGATGAACTTCGGGGAAAGCCGCCTGCCAGAACTGCTGCTGAGAGAGATGGAAGGCGTCAGCGCCTGCGTCGACGAGCGCGCCCAGCCACTGCTCCAGTACCTGCGGCGTTGCCGCGAGACGTGCGTTGAAATCCTTCGGCTTCCATTGCGACAGGCGGAGAATGACCGGGAAGTCGCGGCTCACGACGGCGCGGATCGACTTCAGCACTTCAATCGCAAAGCGCGAGCGCGCGAGAAGTGTCGGGCCGCCATACGGGGCGCTGCGCAGATTCAAATCCTCGGAGAAGAACTGGTTGATGAGGTAGTTGTGCGCACCGTGCAACTCGATTCCGTCGAATCCGATTCGTTCGGCGTCGGCCGCCGCCCGTGCGAAGGCGTCGATGGTGTGCGCGATGTCCGCATCGGTCATCGGCCGACCGGCCGGCTGTCCCGTCAAGGCAAGACCCGAAGGACTCTCGCAGGGCGCGGGCGGTATCCAGCCGGACGCCGCATTCGAGCGCTTCTGGCCTACATGCATGAGTTGCGGTGCGATCCGCCCGCCTGCTGCGTGGACTTCGTCCACGATCGTTTTCCAGCCGGCGAGCGCCGTTTCGCCATGAAAGCGAGGCATGTCCGGCTCGTTCAACGCAGCCGGGCGGTCGATTCCGGTGGCTTCCGTGATGATGAGACCCACGCCGTGTTCGGCGCGGCGACGATAGTAAGCAGCCATGTCGGCGGTGGGCACGCCGCCGGGCGACATCGATCGCGTCATCGGTGCCATTACCACGCGATTCGGCAGATCAAGCGTGTGCAGACGACAGGGGCTGAACAGGACGTCAAGATTCGACATGGGCATTCCCGAGCTTGGATGGGGGCGTGGTCTACAGCGAATCGATCCACGAAGTCACGGCGGCGTTCACGTCGTCCTGGCGATCCTGCATGATCCAGTGACCCGCGTCGGACCACACCTGCACCTTCGACTTCGGGTGAGAGAACCATGGCCGCATGCGGTCGGCCTGCGCGGGATCGATGCACAGGTGGTAGACGGGTACCGTCAGGCCCGTGCATAACGTTGCGCTTGCTTCGCCAATCCCGACCTGACCTGCGCCGAAGAACAAAGGCGCAAAGGATTCGCGAATGACGTGCAACGGCACCGACTGAAGCCGGTTGGCGTGCAGGCGCTTGTGCGCCGGATCGGTGCGGGGGCCGTAGGCGTGTTCGAAAAACGCCGCGACCACGCCGCGAGCATCTTCCCCGTTCATGTCGTTTGCGATGGTTGCAAAAACTTCGGCGGCTTCGTTCGAGAATCCGAGTGCGCCGTCAATGGAGACGATGGCGCGGACCAGCTCGGGCCGGCGCGCCGCGAGGCGGGCCGCAATCTGGCCGCCCATCGAATGCGCGACCAGAATGAAGGGTTCGCCCGAGTAGCGCGTCGTGATCAGCGACTCGATGTCGGCGACATAATCCTCCGGTGAATACGCGCCGGAGGGCATCACCTCGGACCTTCCATGTCCGCGCAGTTCGACGGTCACGGTGTGATACTTTTGCGCGAAGCAGGGTACTTGCCCGCGCCAGTCGTCGGCGTCGCAGGTCCAGCCGTGCAGGAGCATCACGTTCCTGCCGCTGCCGATATCCGTTGAATAAAGACGTGCCGCGGATTCAATCGCCGTGCCGGCGAAACCGGCTCCATCGACTGCCAACGGATTGTCCAGGTTTGCTTCCATTCCGCATTCTCCGAGGTGTCGAGCCAGGCAATCCGGCGTGCATGCCGGCAGCGCATTTGCGATCCAGGGCTCGGCGCTATTGAGGTGACACCTATGGTATACGTCGGATATCTGCGGTCAATTACGCACCACGAAGTGCGTAGATATACTGGAGGATACCGGGATGGCCTGTGAAGTTGACGCAGTATTCTTTGCGGACTGCGCCGCGCGATCGTTTTTCGATCAGGTGGCCAATAAGTGGTCGGTGATGATTCTCACGCTGCTGTCGGAGAAGCCCACGCGCTTCAACGAGATCAAGCGGCGTCTGGAGGGTGTCACGCACAAGGCGCTCACGCAGGCGTTGCGGCGTCTCGAACGTAATGGCCTGATTGCGCGCGAAGTGATCAACGCTTCGCCGGTTGCGGTCGAATATTCGATTACCGGATTGGGGCGCACGCTGCAGGTGCCATTCGGTGCCGTCTACGATTGGTCGATCAACCATCTGGACGAGATCGAACAGGCGCGGCAAGCCTATGACGAGCGCGAAGGCGCGTGACGATCGTTGCTTTGATCGACCCGGCCGGCAACCGGATCGACGCCGTGTGTCATGCCGCTCCGCCGGAGCGCGAGCGGCCATGACGGTGCCGCTCAATCGAAATACGTGAGCCCCATCGCACCCTTCACCTCGGCGATCGTCGCACCGGCCACTTCCCGCGCGTGCAGCGTGCCGCGCTTCAGGATCGCCATCACCTCGGCCTTGTCGGCTTCGAACTCGCGACGGCGCGTGCGGATCGGCTCGATCAGCGCCTGCAGCCGCTCGTTCAGCACGCGCTTGACGACGCTGTCGCCGAGCCCGCCGCGGCGATAGTGCGCCTTCAACTCGTCGACCTTCGCCACGTCCGGCTCGAATGCATCGAGGAACGTGAACACGACATTGCCCTCGACCTGTCCGGGGTCGCTCACGCGCAGGTGGTTCGGATCGGTGTACATGTCCTTCACGGCCTGCGTGATCTCGTCCGGCGTCGAGCCGAGCGTGATCGCATTGCCGAGCGACTTGCTCATCTTCGCCTTGCCGTCGATCCCCGGCAGCCGCGTGACCGACGACAGCACGGCCTCGCATTCCACCAGCACGCTTCGATCGACGGTCGCGTTGAAGCGGCGCACGAGTTCGTTGGTCTGTTCGATCATCGGGAGCTGATCGTCGCCGACGGGCACGTGCGTCGCCTTGAACGCGGTGATGTCGGCTGCCTGGCTCACCGGGTAGGTCAGGAAGCCGGCGGGGATGTCGCGTTCGAACCCGCGCAGGCGGATCTCTTCCTTGATGGTCGGATTGCGTTCGAGGCGCGCGACCGTGACGAGGTTGAGCAGGTATTGCGACAGCTCGGCAAGCTCGGGCACCTGCGACTGCACGACGATGGTCGAGATCGCCGGGTCGATGCCGACCGCGAGATAGTCGAGCGCGACCTCGATCACGTTTTCGGTGACGCGCTGACGGCGACCCATGTTGTCGGTCAGCGCCTGCGTATCGGCGAGCAGCAGGAATTGCTTCGCTTCGTGCTGCATCTGCACGCGTGCGCGCAGCGAGCCGATGTAGTGGCCGAGATGCAGCGGGCCGGTCGTGCGGTCGCCGGTGAGGATGATCGGGCGGGTCGGGTGGGTCATGGTGGACATGGGTTCCGGGTTATCGAAGCCGCCAGCCATGAGGTCAGTGCAGAAACGCAAATGCCGCCATGGCTGGCGGCATCACGTTTGGGACATGCAAAAGGAAACGGGCCGCCTGGGTCAGGCGCGCCACCAGCAATGCACGATCGGCGAGGCAGGTTGGATTTCCATCGCGCCAGTATAGCGCAAGTGCGCGGCCGGCCGTGTGCGTCAGCGGATCACCGACTCCATCGCGAGGTAGGCGGTTTCGGCGGACGGCCACAGCAGGTAAAGCAGGCCGGCCATCAGCAGCAACGCGCCGGCGCGGACCAAAGGCGTTCGGTCTTTGTCGCGCGAGTGGGGGATAGGCTGCTCAGGTTTCTTCATGCTTGCAGGCGCGGGGTGCGCCACTCCAACGGTTGCTGCAACGGGTCGGTCTTGGCGACGCCGAGGTGTGACGGGCTTGACGGGGGCTGCGGGGTGATTCGGTGCGCGGGGTTGTCCGGGCGCGGACGAAAGTTTAGCAGTCGCGAGGCCTTGAAAAAGGGGACGGTTGAATGTCCGGTGCCGGGCGTTCGTGTCGAGGCGACCGGCATCCTATCAGTTCGGTGGCCTGGACACAGTCAAGAATTGTCGGGAATGGTCGTGGCCGCAGGCACGCTGCTCTTCCCCCCGAACAGCGCGTAGTCCGGCCGACGAGCGTTTTCACGCGCGGCCCGAGCGTCGGCGAAATCGGACCCACGACCCACGCCGCCTGCGCGCGACGACGACTGACTTCACGGCCACGTCGCACGGTGCGTCCTTGCAGCGGTCCTGCCGAAATTTCCGGCACGGCCGTCACGCATCCCATTCCCGGAGAACACCATGCGATATCCATTGCCGCACGTCGACCAGGGCGCCGTGGTCCTGCGTCCGTCCGAACCCGAACCGCACACACTGGCGCCGCGAGCCGATATCGAGGAGGGCTGAGCCATGAGCCAAGAAGCACTCGACCCGCTGCTGCGGCAGTTCGCGGAGAAGCGGCTGGGCCGGCCCCTCGCGCCGGGCGAGGAACAGGCACTTCTGGAGCGGCTGCCGAGCCGGCAGGGGAACCAGCCGGCCGCTGCCGCCGGCCCGGCCCCGCAGGCGAGCGCCGCGAATGCGCCGTTGCCGCAGCTGAAAACCCGGCGGGAGGCACGCGAGCAGGTCAAGCATTTCATGCAGCTCAACCAGCAGAAGGCGTACGAGAAGATGCGCGGCATCCTGCAGACGATCGACACGCAGAACGAGACGACCCTCGGCATGCTGGCGTCGGAACAGCGGAAAGTGTCGGGCGTACTCGACGCACACGAGCCGCAGGGCGATGCGCAGGCATCCGGCGCGCCCGAGATCCAGGACAGCACCCGCGAGGCGCTGGCGATGATCGGCGAACAGCTGACGGGCCTCATCCGTCAGGAAATCGAAGCATGCTTCCGGCAATACGTCGATTCGCTCGCCGAACGGCTCGCGATCAGGCTCGACGCGATGGAGGAACGGTTGCATGGCCTCGGCGCCGGTCCGGCCGAATCGGCCGAATCGACCGCGGCCGCCACCGCCGCCGTTCACGATACGCCCGGTGCAGCGTCCATGGAGTAGCACGCGGGTCATGCGGCCGAACGCGAAACCGGCCGGCCCCGATGTGCGACCTCTCAACTACGTGAACCAAGGAGCAACAAATGGCTGATACGTGTCAAGTGTGCCAGGTCAATCCCGCGATTACCGATGCGGTCACACAGGTCAACGTCAAGGTGGTCGCGGAAGCGCCGGCAATGGCGATGGGCTCGCTGTACCAGGCCCAGAGCCATTCGCTCAGCATCCTGTTCGAGAACGCGGTGCAGCAGCAGTCGCAGGCCGCGATCCAGTCGCAAACGTCGACGAACGTGGGGACGATGCAGCTCTACACGATCGGGCCGGAAAGCGCGGGCGCGGCCGCCACGGAAATCGGCGCGAACGGGATCATTTCCATTCTGGCCGACGTGATCGCGATCGGGAAGGCAGTGCGGCCGTAACGCGGGATCGCAACGCCGTGGTTGAGCGGCGGCGCAAGCGGCACGCGCCGCCAATGCCGCCGCCGTGCCGCGGATCCGCAGCATGACCGCCGGTGCCTGAACAGTGGTGCCGCGCGGTGTTCCGGAGCAACCGACAGAACGGGCAGGGCCGATTCGATGCGGCGCCCGTTCGTGAACCAGGAGAAATACGATGGCTGGCGACACGAAAGATCCGACTGACCCGAAAGATCCGGCAGACCCGAAAGATCCCTGCAATTGCAAGACCTGCGCGGTCAACGCCGCGATCACCGACGCGGTCACGCAGACCAACGTCAAGGTGGTCGGCGAAGCGCCCGCGATGGCAACGGGCTCGCTGTACCAGGCCCAGAGCCATTCGCTCAGCGTGCTGTTCGAGAACGCCGTGCAGCAGCAGTCGCAGTCGGCGGTGCAGCTGCCGACCTCGACGAACGTCGGCACGATGCAGCTGTACACGCTCGGACCGGCGAGCGCCGGCGCGGCCGCCACGGAAATCGGCTCGAACGGCGTGCTGTCCGTGCTGGCCGATGTGCTCGCGCTCAGCAAGGCGCTCGCTGCCTGACGCGTAACGCGGCGTCGACGCCGGGCGGCGGCCCCGATCGCGGTGGCCGCCGCCCGGCGCTTGACGTCGTGTCGACGCGCGCGACGGCGGGCGCCTCGCGGTACATCGACGACGCCGTGCAGCCCGCCTCGTCGACCGATCCACTCACTCATGCTTTCGCCGTGACTGCGCCGCGGCGGCGAGCCAACCAGGAGCAAAGACATGCCGGAACAGGTCTCCCCCGCGATCACCGATGCAGTCACGCAAGCCAACGTCAAGGTGGTGGGCGAAGCGCCCGCCGTGGCCTTGGGCACGCTCATGCAGTCGAACAGCCACGCGTCCGCGATCCTGCTTCACAACGCGGTGCAGATGCAGGCGAACCAGGCGGCGTCCAACCTCGCCGCCACGACCGTCGGCATCATGCAGCTCTATGCCGGTTCGCCGGTGGCGCAGGCCAGCGCGGCGCGGGCGTCGAACGACAGCTTTACGGCCCAGCTGGCCGCCGTCGCACAGTTGATGAACGCCATCGGCCACTGGCGCGGCTGACCGTCGACGCGCGCCGCCACCCGGCGCGCGCAATCTCCCCGCGCCGCGGCACGACGCCGTGTTTGCCGGCGCGTCAATTGGCGTCGACGATGTAGCGGAGCTGCTCCGGCTTCTTGATCGTCACACCGTGCTCGTGCAGCCGGATCAGGCCGTCGCGCTGCATCTTCTGCAGGCTGCTGTTCAGTCGCGGCCGGCTGACATTGAGCATCGCGGCAAGGATGCTCTGGTTCTCCGGCAGCGGCACCTCGAGATCGTTTCCTTGCATGCGGTTCAGCAGATGGCGCGCGAGCCTGGCGTCGAGCCGGTACAGGCACGCCGATTCGACGAAGTCGCTCAGCTGCTGGAGGTGCCGGCACAGCTGCTCGTGGATGCGCCCCATGAATTCCGCATTGGCCAGCAACGGGGCGAAGTACTGGCGATACAGCAGCGAAATGCGGCAATCGGGGCTTAACTGCGCGGTGAAATTGCGTCGGTGTGCGCGAATCAGCGTGTTTTCGCCGATGAGTTCGCCCGGCATCGAGTGGCCGAGAATGATCTCGCGCCCGCCGGGTTCGTGCAGCGTCTTGTAGACGCTGCCACGGTGCACGAACGCAACGAAATCGCCCGGATCCCCCTTGAAGAACAGCAGGCGATTACCGTGTTCGGGCCAGGGTGTGACATGGCGCTCGATGTGCGCGAGCAGGCTTTCCGGGAGATCGGTCAGTATCGGTATATTGCGCAGCGTTGGAGCGTTAGCAAGGGCAGGCATGTTTTCCGCGCGAGGTTGTTTGACGATGCAGCCACCTAGCGAAAAACGCTGCCTTTGGCATGGCGTGAAAATTGAATAATGAAAATATCGGGATAATCGGCGCGCTGTCCGGACAGGGCGGCATTCTGGTAGCGCGCGTGCCTGGCCGATCGACACGGACAGCAGCATGCCGGCGCACGGATGCGTCGTGGCGGCAGTCGTTGTTTTTCATCGCAATGCCGTTATTCAGGCCCGGCAACGCGCGTGAAACGATGGGTCGGGCTATGCCGGGAGATTTAAATTTCCGTTCATAATAATCAAGAAAATTTACCGAAACCGATTATCGTTATAACGGTGTTACGCGGGTAACAGCGTCGTTCTCGGCATCGAATCGATTCTGTGT
This sequence comes from Burkholderia pulmonis, assembly GCF_984667975.1. Taxonomy (NCBI): domain Bacteria; kingdom Pseudomonadati; phylum Pseudomonadota; class Betaproteobacteria; order Burkholderiales; family Burkholderiaceae; genus Burkholderia; species Burkholderia pulmonis. The sequence continues at coordinate 911,498 of NZ_OZ480188.1, read as the reverse complement.
TTTCCATAAAAAAGGAAGGCACGGGATGACAACCTCGAACCAGCACGCTGCCCCGACGCCCGAGTCTCCGGCGCAGCAGCTCGATCGCACGTGGCGGGAAATGCAGGGGAAGTTGCGGCGCCGCGCGCGCCTGTTGTGCAAGGGCGATATCCACCGTGCCGACGAACTGCTCTCCGATACCGCGCTCAAGGTCCACATATACCTGCTGCGCTCGCCCGAGCGCGTCCGGAACCTGTCCGGCTTTCTCTTTCTGGCGCTGAATCACGCGTTCCTCGATGGCGCGCGCCGCCGTATCCGCGAAAGCGGCATGCTCGAATTCGACCCGGGCTGGGACGACGATCACACCGTCGAGCTGGCCGGCCATGCGCCGTCGGTGGAGCAGCAGCTGCTGCTCCGGCAGCAGTTGCTGCGTCTCGAGCAGGCGCTGTCCACGCTCCCCGCCCAGCAGCAGATGCTGTTCACGCTGAAGTTCGAGGAGGACCGGCCCTATCTGCACATCGCGGCGACGCTCGGGATCAACGAGCCGCTTGCCCGAAAGCGCGTCGAACTGCTGCGCAAGAAGTTGCGCGAGGAACTCGCGTGAGCGCGTTCACGAACGTACGCATGCAGCGTTCCTAACGGCATGCGCGGCGTCGATGGCCTGCCGGCCCGCCCGTTTCTTCAATCGCATGCCGGAGCCGAGATCCGAGGAGGCCTCGTGGCAGACAAAGTCAATGAGCAGATTACCGACGCGCTGACGCAGACCAACGTCAGCGTCGTCGCGGGATCGCCGGCCCAGGCGCTGGGCACGCTTTACCAGATGTTCAGCCAGGCCGTGGGCATCTCGGCGCAGAACATGACGCAGCAGCAGGCAGCGCTGAACCAGATTTCGAACGCCGTCGTGTCGAAGGCGGTGGCGATGATCCTGTCCGTCGAGGCCTCGCCGAAGGGGGCATCGGGCGGCGCGTCGGGCGGCACGCCGCATGTTCCAGCGGCCGGGCCGCAAACGGGTTCCACGCATTAGGACGCGATGACTCTCGGGATACCTGAATCATGAACATGAAAGGACTTTTGGGCGGACGCGGTGACGGCACGACGCAGGCGCCGGACGATGTCGCAGGCGCCGCAGACGAAGCAGCGACGCCGGAAGATGTCGTGCCGCACAGCATGGCGTCGCCGCGCGGCGCGCGCGCGTGGCCGATCAACCGGCTGCGCAGGTTCACCGATGCGCTGAAGGCGCCGAACCAGATCGCGACCGGGCCCGGGGACCCGGCGCTGCAGACCGTGCAGGCGATCAACGCGGAGGCGGCCTCGTACGCGACGACGCAGATCGCCGTCGGCCCGAACATGATGATCACGCAGGCGGGCGGCATGGTCGCGCAGGCGGCGGCCAACTACTTCGAGGCGACGACGTCGCTGGCGATCGCGGGGAAGAGCGTGCTGATGAAGGATCTGGCGCAGAAGACCGTCGACGAGAACGTGACCGGCATGGCGATGGATGCGGTGGGCCTGCTGTTGACGGACCTGTTCGTCGCGACCGCGGCGATCGTCGCGGGTGCCGCGGAAGCGATCGAAGGGGAGGCCGCGAGTGTCGCACTCGACAGGATCGACGACAGCCTGCAGAAGTATCAGGCGCTGCTGGACAAGAAGGGCGCGTAGCGCGGCGCCGGCGGCGCGACGCGAAGCGATCCGCATTGAATCGATGCGCGCGCCATCGTCCTCGCGACGGGAGGATTGCAGCGAGGACGAACGTCGCGGGCAATCATGCCGCGTGAACGCCGTGCGATGGCCTTCCGGGCGTACAGCGACAAAGCATCAATCGACACGACCCGCCGGGCCGTCAGGCCCGATGCGGGATGTGAGCGGCGGGACCGGCGCACGTTCATTCTCTCGAACACGTCGCGGCCCGCTACCGGCAGTCCTGTCCAATCAAGTGAGAAACCCATGTCCTACATCATTCACGACGTACAAGGTCCCGCGCCGCTGGTGGTTGGCGAGCGCACCTGGGGCGATGCGACGGAAATCGATTTCGGCCCGATGACGAGCTGCATCGCGCTCGTCGAGCAGACGCCGGGCCAGCCGACGATGGTGCGAGCGATCCATCTGTCGATCGTCAGCGCCGACGGTACGAAGGTCTACGATTCGACGGCGAATGTCGCCGGACAGGTCGAGACGATCATGCAGCAGAGCGGTGACATGCGAGCATGCCTCGGGCGCATCGACCTCTGGCAGGGCAGCCAGTCGCAAGAGCTGCAGGATTTCTTCGCCGGGCTGATGATGAGCCTCGACATGATGGACTGGGTGCAGGTGCCGGATGGCAACCTGCGGGTGCGAATTCACGGGGGCGTGATGCAGTATCAGAAGGGCACCGACGCATGGACCAACGTGAAGTCGGCATGATCCGTTGAAACCGGTGCCCGCTGCGCGCGCGGGCGCCGGTTCGAACGGCACGGGCAGGAATGGTCGGGGATGGGGCGTCAGGCCGCAGTCGAATGGCCGGGATGCTGCTTGCCCGGGATCCCGTCGACCCCATGTCGCGATCCCGCCTTCCGTGTCGCCCGCGCGTTTTCATCCGCTCCCGCGACGCGAACCGAGCTCGCCGGAGACGCACGTTCACGGCACCCGCACCGTCACGCAGTTCGACTCACGACGCTTTCCCGGCCGGAATCGATTGCAACAGCCGAGCGACAGCGGACGATCGTAAGGATCCCGTCGGCCGATTGCATCAATAAACGTCGTTACGTACCAGTGATTATCCGGTGTCGGTTCTTTACGATCTCGTCGTAGATGATCGAGATTATTTCTCAAAATTAAACGGGCCGGAATCCACTTCATTGCGCGGATTTTTTTTGATAATTCCGCTCGCCTTGTTCTTGATAAAAACAATTCCATCTGCTTTATTTACTCATACCAAATCAGGATAAAACGCTATCGGGGTATCTCGGCTACTTTGCCAGGCATTCGTGCCTGCCGAATCGGCATCGATTCACCACGGCATCCCTACGATCTGAAGGCGCAGCCCCCTTTCAGCAGGCGCGTTGTGCCTGTTGCGCGTGTCCACGCCACCCATGGAGGCGATCAGGTGACCACGCGGGCCTGCCCATGGCCCGCCGATTAATACTTTCAAAATGCCGCGCGATATTTTAATCAATCCAATTCAATTGAAAGCGAGCTTGGATTTCTTTATTAATTACCTGCTTACGTTCAAGACCTGGCGGCCAAATCGTAACGCCACCCACGAAGGAGACCGGGCACATCATGAATAACGGACCTGGAGTCAGAGTTCGTCCGTCGATCGAATCGCTGCAAGCCGAATATCGCAAAGGCAACAAAAAGCCGCTGGAAGACGTGATGCGCGCGTGGAAAGGCATCAAGGAATTGCCGCCCGACGATCCGAACTCGTTCTTCAAGATCGGCGGCTTGCACGGCGAACCGTTCCGCGGCGACAGCGGCGTCTCGCCGGCCGGGGTGGTGTGCTCGTGGTATGCGGCCATGCGAGATCCTGCCTGAACGGCCATGACAGCTCCGACTGCATCGCCGGCCGACCCGGCCAGGCGTCCGGCAACGGTGACGGACGCGATCCGCGCAGGTGCCGGGATCGGGCCTGCGCATCGCCATGCCTTCGAGGTCCGAACGCGTGCGCGGCGGGCTGGCGTTCGCGTTCCTCGGTTTCCTGACCTGCGACTTGCCGATCAGGCTGCCCGGCGCCCCTTCCAGCGGGATATGGAACGGCATCGGCGCGGCGGCCTGCGGCATCGCCGGCGACGCGACGGGAAGCGGGTCACCCGGCAGGTGTGCGCAGCGGTCGATGCGCTGGTGCACGGCCGCGATCTGCGCGGGATCGACGCTCGATGCGCTGCGCGCCCGGCCCGAGGCGATCCCCGACATCTGCGAAGGAGCGCTCGATGCCGGTGCCATGTGAAATACGCTCGTGTTCCGTCTTCAATGTTTTCCGATGTCGATGCTGACCATGCCGGCGCTGTTGATCCGGCGCGATACCGACCGCAAGGGCGGGCATCGACGCGGCACGGTACGCATGCTGGTTCCGGCTCCGGTTCGGGTCGCGCTTGAATGTACGGCGATGTTGCTCGTCATGGCACTCGGTATGACCGCGATCAAGGCATTGGCGTTCGGTATCGGGCTGTGCTGGGACGCGAGCGGCGTGGCGGTTGCGATGCTGGTCAGCATGCTGGCGCTCTACGCACTGAGCGATCGCGCCGTACTCGGAGAGGTGTCGTTGAAAGACTGCTTACACAACAGGAACAGCCATATTACTTAGGATGACAAAAAATAAACCGGAGGCCGTATTCGACGAAACATGATCGTGGCGTGAGTCAACTTCAGCAAGAAGGACCCCGCATCCGGCGACGAGCGAATGGAGCGCAACGGCATGGGCCGGCGTGCGCGGGGCAACTGCTTGCCCGCGGATGGCCGCATCGGGCGTTGCGCGACGCACGGCAGGGCGTTCGCGCCGGCTCGGGGCAACGAGCGTGGACTTGAAAGGAACGGCGCGCCGTCGTACCGGACGCCGATTGCCGCACGGACGGCATCTTGAAGCAACGGGGAACACCATGAGCATTTCAGCGCGCGACGAACAGAATCAACCGGTCGATGCATGGTTTGCGTACAAGGTACCGAAACTCGTCGGCGGCCCGAACAGCTCGGGCGCCACCGGCTACGAATACGCGTATTACGACCGCACGGTGGGCAAGTTCACCCAATCACCGAACCTGATGAACGACAAGCAGGGCGCACTGTTCAACACGCTCGATGCGGTGTTCGGCAATCCGGCCGGGACGTTCGGCTGGGTGCTCTACAACGACGAGATGCCGGCTGACGCCGATCGCAGCAACAACGATACGCTCGGCCATACGAAGGGCATCATCGCGTTCGACACGGCTTCTGATTCCGCCTTCTGGCTGCTGCATTCGTGGCCGAAGTATGCGAGCCCGGCCGAACCCGGCGTGCCGACGCCGTTGTACGGGCAGACGTTCATGTGCCTGAGCCTCGATCTCGACACGGCCGGCAAGCTGGCCGCGCAGATGGCGCTGAACCAGCAGCCGCAGGTGTACCTGCCGCGCACCGCGAACCTGCCGGCCAATCATCCGCTGGTCCTGCTGACCAAGCCGCTCAGCGTGACGACGCCCGGCGATTCCAGCGTGGTGCCGCTGAGCACGCGCGGCGGTGCGCCGTTCAAGGTGATCGCGAAGAACCGCAAGTGGGGCAAGGATTTCTGGAACGATCTCGTCGGCCCCACGCTCGGCGCCGACATGGACGTCGAGACCTGGATCCGCGGCAAGATCCCGCCGATCCTCGACAGCGACGGCGTACACAAGACCTTCGACATCAAGTACATCGACCTGCGCAAGCTCGGCGCGCCGTGGGCCTGGCCGGAAACCCAGGACCACGCGAAGTGGGGCATCACGACGACCGACAACTGGGTGTGCGTCGGCGACATCAACCGGATGGTGTCGCAGGAGAAGCGCGGCGGCGGCACGATCGCGCTCCAGGATCCGGTGCTGTGGAAAGCGCTGTCGCAGACGGACCTGATCATTCCGCCGCCCGGCAAGACCAGCGCACAGGCGCTCGCGATGATCCAGGCGACGCACACCGCGCCGGCGTCGTGACGCCCGTGCGCACCATCACCGCTGATGGTTCAACTTAAAAAAACCTGCTGTCCCCTTTCTTCCCGGAGTCTCGCCATGAATGCGAATATCTTGCCGGACACACTCGCTTCGACCCTGACCCGCCTCACCGACATCGCGCCGGAATTCGTGTCGCGCGCGAGTCCGAAGCTGCCGCCCGTCGACTGGCAGAAGATCGGCCAGTCGGCGCCGGTGCGCATCGCATCGGGCGCTCGCACACCGTACGATCCGCTGCCGCGCGCCGACATCGTGATCCTGACGTGGACGAGCGCCGAATGGTTCGCGCTCGATCACGTGTTCGTAAACAGCGACACCGTCGGCGATCCGTCGCAATACGGCTGGCGCGATGGCTGGCTGCCGTACAGTCGCGGGGCGTCCGGCTATTCCGCCGACACGCAGTCGGGCACGCTGTGGGGGCAGTTCCAGATGGTGCGGATTGTCGACCGGTCGGGGCGTCCCTGGAACGTGCTGCTGTTCAAGTCGAATGCGCATCTGGCGCATGCGCCGTGGCTGGATGGCCTCGCGGCGATGATCCGCTGCATCGTCGAGGATGCGCAGCCGGACCGGATCTACACGATCGGCACGGCCGGCGGCGCGCGCACCGATCAGCGGCTCGGCGATACGGTCGTCGCCAACGCGACGCTGCTCGAGTTGCAACGGCCGCAGAACACGGCGAGCCCCGACGGCGGCAACATGGCGCGCTGCCCGACCTGGTACCCGTCGACGGCACTGCTCGGCGACGTGGAGCGCGAATTGCTGTTCCGGATGGACCAGGTCGTGACGGAGCAGTCGCTGCAGAGCCTGTTCGACCAGTTGAAGGCACAGCATCCGAACGATCCGGGCCTGAGCGAACTGACGCTCGACGATCTGCTCAACGACGCGTTGCGACCGGCGTGCCTGAATAAGCCGGCGGTCCTGCCGCTCAAGGACACGCCGCTGCTTACGACGGACTTCTACTACATCGCGGAGGGCCGGCGCGCGGACGCGTACTCGTGCCTGGAAATGGACGACGCCATCATCGCGCAGGAAGCGAACCGGCTCGGCGTGCGCTTTGCATGCGTCCGCAACATCTCGGATCCGGTCGTGCCGAAACACACCCGGCAGGGCAAGACGATCGCCGATGCGACCCGCGCCGACTGGTCTGGGCTGATCTATACCACGTTCGGCATGCTGACCAGTTACAACGGGGCGCTGGCCACGTGGGCGACGATCGCGGGCGAAGGCTCGGCGGTCTACAACCCGAGCCGCGGCCATGTCCCGCACGATGCGCAGGATCCGCTCGAAGTCCAGCTGGCGTTCCAGGTGCGGGCGTGCGGCACCTGCTCGTTCTTCTGGCCCGAGGATCTGAAGCAACGCACCTACGGCCCGTATACGGCGTTCGACTTCGACGTCAACGTGCCGTACGCGGCGAGCGCCGGCTACAACGGTGCGTCGCCGTGGGTGCTGGGGCGCACGCGGCCGCCCGCGTTTCCGAACGGCGAGGTGATCGACGGATGCCGCAAGGCGCCGATCATGACGATCGGCATCAATCCGAACCTGACCGCGTTCCTGCCGGGCCAGACGGGGGCGGCATGGTGCTATCCGGATTTCTCGTCCGACGACGACACCAATGCGTGGGCGAAGTATGCGTGGTACTACCGCTACCGAAGCGTCTACCAGGAAAAGCTGGATCTCGATTTCGTGCGGCGCTTCATGTTGCCGGAAGGGCAGGTCGTCGCGCCGCGCGGCGGGGTGGTGACGGCGGCGACCCGCGCCAATTCGAGCGCGGCCTGGACCATCACGGTGCGCTACGACGGCGACGCGACCGATACGGTGGTCGCCGTGCCGGGCAAGCAGGGCGAGTTTCCGTACGTGCTGCTGTTCGATCCGTATCCGCCGCGCAACCGCTTCGAGAAAGGTGATGTGCTCGTCGCGCAGGTGTCGGTGCCCGAAGGCATCCAGGTCGAAGTGCTGCAGCAGCCCCAGGGCTATTACATGCAGTTCGTCCCGGTGCTCGATCAGTTCGAGGGCGTGCTGCGGAAGGGGCATCCGACCGCGTCGCTGCGCGTGGGCGAGGACGTGTGCCAGCTGGACATGGTCGCGTGCGCGTCGCCACACTGGAACGCCGGCTTTCTCGGCGGCAGCGCGGCGAGCATCGCGACCATCGTCGACAACTGCGTGAGCCGCAATGCGTGGGCGATCAAGCAGATGGTGCAGACGCGGCCTGCGGTGCTCTATGTGGTCAGCCAGTCGAGCTGGAACATGTTCTACTCGGCGTTCGGCGCGCATGTGAAGCGCGATCCGCCGATCTCGACGCATCCGGCCGACAAGGATTACACGCTGCTGCGTGAAACGACTGATCCTGCGCATCCGGCCTATATCGATCTCGACGTGACGATCGATGGCCAGCGTTACCAGAGCCGCACGCGCCTCGTCATCACACCGCATTTCTCGTACAACAGCAATTTCCTCGCGCAGTACCGGCTGAGCCCGGACGCCTGGGCGTCGTTCGCGCAGGCGCAGCCGGCCTGCGTCGCGGCGCTGGTGCCGGCCAACGGCTTCACGGTCGTTCCGCCCGATTCGCGTTACCCCGGCGACTACACTGCGATCCAGTTGCCGTCCAACGCCGATGCGGCGGCCGCGGCGCGGGCCTGGCTCGCACATCAGTATCCGGAGGCCAGTCGCACGCTCGAGCCGTACTACGTCGAACCGCATGCGTTGATGGCTTCGGTGCTGGAGGATATGTACGCGCACGGCCAGCTAGCGTGGCAGGACACCGCGACCGGCGGCTATCTCGGCCGCACGCAAGGCTCGTGTCAGTTCTGCGTCAACCGGCACTGGCAGTTCCCGAACGAATGCCGCTACGGCAAGACGAGCGAGACGCCGCCGCCGGCCGGCTGGCTCGCGAAGGTCGCCGACTCGGTCGTCAGGACCGGCAAGCCGGCGGTGCCATTCGCCGTCGCCGCGCTGCGCCCGGACGGGCCCGCCACTGTTTCCGCATCGGGAGAACCGCAATGAGCGAACAGGATCTTGCCGCCCGCCGGCTCGTCCCACCCGACGCGGTGCGGGTCTGGCGCGGCTTCCGGCTGCCGTCGCTGGCACTCGACCAGTTCATGAACAAGCTCGGCACGGTGTTCGTGCCGGCTACCGTGAAGATGCAGATCGACGCGGGCCTGTATTCGTACACGCCGACCGTGCCGGCCGGGCTGCCGGGCAAGCCCGATACGGCGCCCGACGAGACCGCGATCCTGTTCTGGGAATCGCAGTCGACCTACTGGAACGGCTTCACCCGGCTCGCGGTGCGGACCTACACGCTCACGCACGGCGGGGTGTACCTGACGCAGGACAACCAGAGCCGCGCCGATTTCCCGGTGCGGTTCGCCGGCACGCTCACGGTCGACCAGCCGGTCTTTCTGTTCGACCAGCCGGCCGACTGGATGCATGGCGCGGTCCGGCACGTGGTGGCGGCGCGCCCGGCTGCGGTCGATCCCGCGTCGTTCCGTGCGTCGGTCGCGAACGTGCTGGCCGAGATCGGCAAGCGCGTGCCGCTCGACGGGGCGATCGCGTGCATCGGCACCGACTATCTCGTGTATTGGGAGCTGGGGCCGGTGGCGGTGGGGGCCGCGCAGGGGGCCTCCGGCATCCCGCTGCTGCAGCCGTTGCTGACCGGCTGGAACGAGACGTTCGCACCGGCGCCGACCTTCCTGCCGATCGGGTTGTGGGACGAATGGGCGGGCATGGACGTGCGCGCCGGCAGCAGTTTCAACCTTCAGTTCGAGCGGGAGGCGCGCGGATGAACTCGCCCGAGGAATCCTTTCCGGTCGCGCCGGACGCGGTGTATGTGTGGCGGGGGTTCCGGTCGCCCACGCTCGGCTACGCGCAGTTCGCGCAATTTCTCGGGAGCGTGTTCGTGCCCGCATGCGCGCTGCTGCAACCGCCGGTCGGCCTGCGCGCGTACCTGCCGACGATGGTGCCGCAAGCCGGCAAACCGCCCGCCGTGCCCGACCAGACCGCGCTGATGTTCTGGGCCACGCCGCAATCGCACGATCGCGCGACCAAGGCGATCGCGGTGCGGATCTACCAGAACCTGCACGGCGACGTGTACGACATGGCGCGCAGCAAGCTGCCCGAGGTGCCGGTCGCGTTGAGCGCCGCGAGCGGTGCATTGCAGGCCGAGCAGCCGTACTTCCTGCTCGACCGGCCGGCAGACTGGATGCTCGGGAGCGTCCGGCATCTGGTGGGGGCGCGCCGCGCGGATCTGAACGCCGCGGATTTCCTCGCGGCGGCGCATGCGTGGGCGGCGGCGCTGCACGCGCGACCGCCGGCAGGCATCGACGGCGCGCTGGTGTGCTGCGGCAACGATTACGCGGTTGCATGGGTGCACGGCACGGATGCGGACGTGCCGCTCGATGCCGCGCTCGACGGGCTCGCCGCGCTGACGACGCCGGTGCTGCAGGCGGCTCCGCGACCGCTCGCGCTGCCGGCGGGGCTGTGGGACGACTGGCCGGGCCTCGATCTGACGCAGGACAGCAGCCTCAACCTGCAGTTTGCGCGGCCCCGCGCATCGCGCGCCGCGCCGCGCGAGCCGGAGGCGTGATGAAGCCGATCGAGCATTTCGAGGCACCGCATCTCGCGTTGTGGAAGTCGTGCGTGGCCGAGGTGCTCGCGCACGCGCTCGGCGCGGAGCACGATCCCGCCGCCGCGATCGATTGCGGGCATCCGCTCGTCGACGCCACCGACCGCTATTGCCGCGCGATGCACGACAACCTGCCGCTCGACCCGCCGGCGGCGGACAGCGACGACGAGGCAGCGGTGCAAGCCTATCTGTCGTACCTGCACCACCGGCGCGCGCATGCGCACATTGCCGGCGCGGCCGACATCGAGCGCGACCTGGAACGGCAGACGCAGGCGTACAAATTCGGCAATCCGCTGTGGCAGCAGATGTATGTGCAGTACTACAAGTACTACTGGCAGTACCCGTTCCACAAAGGGGGCGAGCCGCAGTACCGGTCATGGCAGGCGCCCGGCCCCGGCAACGGCGACCTCGGCTACGGCGTGATCGAGTGGCGGCTGCCGGCGCGCGCGCGGATCGCGATCGTCGGCGACATCGGCACCGGGACGGACGTGGCCGCCGCGGTGCTGGTCGCCGCACTGAAGTTCGAGCCCGACGCGATCCTGCATCTCGGCGATGTCTATTTCTCCGGCACGCACTTCGAGACCGAGCACCGGCTGGTTGGCCTGGTGCGCGCGGTGATGCGCAGCGAAAAGCAGCGCGTGCCGTTCTTCACGGTGCCGGGCAACCACGAGTATTTCACCGGCGCAGTCGCATACCTGCAGGCGCTCGATTCCGGCGCGCTGATCGACCAGCCGTCGCAGCGGCAGGCCGCCAGCTATTTCTGTCTGCGCAGCGCCGACGACGGCTGGCAGTTTCTCGGGCTCGACACCGGTTATCACGGGCACTACATGAATGTCGCGGCGTCGGCGCAGCAGGCGACGCTCGAGCGGCTGCACATCGGCCCGGTCGACACCGCCGGCGCGGCGGCGAGCGCGCACTGGCCCGCCGACGTCAACCCGTATTTCCGTCACGCGTCGCTCGCCGACCTGCCGCGCCGCGACCCGACCGCGCCGGTCGACCAGGTGTTCGTGCGCCCCGACGAACTCGCGTGGCATCTCGACAAGCTCGCGCAGTTTCCCGGCCGCTCGATCCTGCTGTCGCATCACCAGCTGTATTCGGCGCTCGACGTCTGCGGTATCGCGCAGCGGCCGCTGGCGGGATCGGATGCGCCGGATCCGGCCGACTTCAACCGCGCGTGGGTGGACACCGCGCTCTGGCGGCAGTTCGGCGCGACGTTCGGCGACCGGGTGGCCGCGTGGATCTGGGGCCACGAGCACAATCTCGGCATTTTCGCGGACGGCTACCGGCCGGCCGACTGGCCGACGGGCGACGGCGATGCCGCGCAGATCTTCAAGCCGCTGCCCAAGGGGCGCTGCGCGGGACACAGCGCGATCCCCGTTCAGGAAAGCGAAGCGCCTTACGCGCAGAAATTCCCGGTTCCGCTGCAGCGGCCGGACCTGACGCTCGGCCTGACGGACGGCTGGTACAACCGCGGCTTCCAGCTGCTCGAACTGAGGGGGGCCGGGCAGCCGGCCCGGCTCGGTTATTTCCAGGTCGACGGCGCGAATCCCGCGCCGATTCCGATTTACGTCGAATCGATCACCTGAGCCGGCACGGCGCCGCTCGTTCGATCGTTCATTGCCAGAGGAGCGCATGCATATGAGCAGCATCTATTCGATCAGTCCGGTCAACGGATCGGACCAGGTGGCGCTGGAACAGGTATGGAGCGGTGCGCAGCTGCCCGCCGGCTACAGCAGCTTCACGGTGCTGCGGACCGGCGAGCGGACCCATCTGGTCGCGTACGACAAGGCCACGCAGAAGACGGACGCCTACGCGTTGACCGGGCAGGCGCCGTGGGTGAGCGCGGTCGACGCGAAGCTCGACCTGTCGGGTGGGCCGTGGGACAGTGTCGATACCTTCGTGCTGGGTAACGTTCACTACCTGCTCACGTACCGTGCGGATACCGGCACGTTCGGTTTCTTCACGGTCAGGGACGGGCTCGCGACCTCGCCGCCGTATACGTTCGCACTGCCGCGCAACACGCCCACGCACAACTTCACCGACGTCGTGCCGTACACGTCGCTCGGCCAGCAGTACCTGCTCGGCTACGACGTGAACACCGGGCAGGTCGCCAACTTCAGTGTGACCGTGACGCCGGCGTCGACGGGCGGCGTGCCGCCGCTGCTCGCGCTCAACGTCTGGTATCACCAGTGGGCGAAAGGCTGGACGCAGTTCTCGTTCTTCCAGCTCGGCGGCGCCAATTTTTTCTTCAAGATCAATACGGCGAAGCTCAACGTCAACATCGACCACATCCAGGACAATCCCGCCCTCGGCACCGTCGAGGTCGGCAGCTATCTGCAGAACCAGCTGCCCGACGCGCTGCGCATCAGCAGCGCGGCCTGCGTGCCGTGGGCGCATGGCGAGCCGTACCTGATCACGTACATCGCGCAGGACGGCACGACGGCCGTCTACCGGATCCACGCCGACTGCCTCGGCTGGACGCCGGCGGGCTCGACCACGACACCGTCGGGCGCGGCCCGGGTCGTGCCGTACCGACTCGGCGACACCTCCTACGTGCTGTTCCATTGACGCCGACCGACAGGAGAAACGCCATGAACCCGAGCACCGTATCGCCGGCGGATCGCGATCTGGCCTGGATCAAGACCGCGCTGCAGAGCGCCATCGAGCTCGAATACGCGACCTTGCCGCTCTATCTGTCCGCGATGTTCTCGCTCGAAGTGCAGAACTATTCGGCGTACAACGCGATCCGCAGCGTCGTGATGGAAGAGATGGTGCACATGGCCATCGTGTCCAACCTGCTCGCCGCGCTGGGCGGTACGCCGCAGTTTCGCGGCATCCGTATCGACTATCCGGTGCATGGCCTGCCGGGCGGCACGGAGCCCGACCTGAAGGTCGGACTCGCGCAGTATTCGAAGCCGCAGCTGAAGAATTTCATGCGGATCGAGATGCCGGCATTCCTGCTGAAGCTGCTTGGGCGGGCCGAAACCTATCCGACGATCGCGGCGTTCTACGCGGGCATCCGTGCGGCGATCACCCGCAACGCCGACGCGGTGCGGGCTGCCGTGAAGGCGGGCGGCACGTCGAACCAGGTCGGCGACGATATCGGCTTCACGACGGTGACGTGCTCGCCCGATACCGATCCCGTCGACGCGTTCCATGCGGGCATCGACGAGATCCTCGCGCAGGGCGAAGGGGCGGGCAAGGGCGACGTGCTGACGCCCGGCGCGTTCGAAGGAGAAAAGTCGCACTACGCGCGCTTCGCCGAGCTGTATTACGGCGCGTGCTATCAGGTGCCGGTGCCGCCGGTGCCATTCGACCGGCAGACCGAGCCGCAATTCTTTTCCGGCACCGCGATCGCCGCGCCGGTGGTCGTCAACACGCTCGCGGTGCCGCGCGACGGCTACGCGGCACTGCTCGCGCTCGATCCGAACCAGGCCGCGGTGAGCACCGACCTCCAGGCATTCGATACCGGGTTCTCGACGATTCTCGCGACGCTCGACGTCGTGTGGAACGGCCCTCCAGGCGGCTCGTGGAAGTCGCTCGGCGCGGCGGTGCACGGGATGGTGGATCTGCGGGTGCTGTCGTGCTTCAACATCCTGCGCCACCCGGTGCCGCCGGCCGCGCTCGCGCGGCTGGATACGCTGTATCCGGACGAGTTCGCGTACCTGCGAAGCTATACGGACCTGTCGAAGCCGGTGTTTTACGGCCCGCGCTTCCGTAACGTGAATCCGGCGGCGTAGGCGCGACGCACGGCGCGGATCGTTCGCGCGGCGCCAGCGGGCGGGGCTTGCCACTCCGGGCAGCGGGGAGGGCGAGCGCCCGCCCGGGTAGCCGGCCGGCGCCGCCAGTCACTCCGCCCGCCCCAGCTTTTTGTTCATCAACACCAACAAAAATCATCATTTCGCCCCCGGCGGCCTGTCAGCAGAATGTCTCCATTCCCACTCACGCGACAGCACGAGCGTCGCGCCGAGCCGCACTTCAGAAGGAGACAGCCGTGGCAGTCGAAACAACCTCAATCGATACGCTCGTCGTCGGCGCCGGGCAGGCCGGCGTGGCCATGAGCGAGCACCTGGGCAAGCTGGGCGTGCCCCATCTCGTGCTGGAGCGCAGCCGCATCGCCGAACGCTGGCGCACGGGGCGCTGGGATTCGCTGGTCGCGAACGGCCCGGCGTGGCACGACCGTTTCCCGGGGCTCGAATTCGACGGTCTCGATCCCGATGCGTTCGCATCGAAAGACCAGGTGGCGGACTACTTCGAAGCGTATGCGCGCAAGTTCGACGCGCCGATCCGCACGGGCGTCGACGTGAAGAACGTCGTGCGCAACGCGGGCAAGCCGGGCTTCGTCGTGGAAACCTCCGACGGCACGATCGAGGCGAACCGCGTGGTCGTCGCGACGGGGCCGTTCCAGCGCCCGGTGATTCCGCCGATCGCGCCGGACGACGCGCGCCTCGTGCAGCTCCACTCCGCCGACTATCGCAATCCGGCCCAGCTTCCCGAAGGCGCGGTGCTGGTGGTCGGCGCCGGCTCGTCGGGCGTGCAGATCGCCGACGAGCTGCAGCGCGCGGGCCGGCAGGTCTACCTGTCGGTCGGGCCGCACGATCGGCCGCCGCGTGCGTATCGCGGCCGCGACTTCTGCTGGTGGCTCGGCGTGCTTGGCGAATGGGACAAGGAAGTCGCGACGCCCGGCCGCGAACACGTGACGATCGCGGTGAGCGGCGCGCGCGGCGGCCACACGGTCGATTTCCGTGCGCTCGCGAACCAGGGCGTGACGCTCGTCGGGCTGACGAAGTCGTTCGACGGCGGCGTGGCCGTGTTCGAGCGCGATCTCGCGGTCAATCTCGCCCGTGGCGACGAGAACTACCTGTCGCTGCTCGACGCGGCCGACGCCTATGCGACACGCAACGGCCTCGACCTGCCGGAAGAACCGGAAGCACGGCGCATCCTGCCGAACCCCGAGTGCGTCGCGCATCTGATCCTCGCGCTCGATCTCGCCGGCGCAGGCGTCACGTCGATCGTGTGGGCGACGGGCTATGCAGTCGACTACGGCTGGCTGAACGTCGACGCGTTCGCGCCGAACGGCAAGCCGCAACACCAGCGCGGCGTGTCGAAGGAGCCCGGCATCTATTTCCTCGGGCTGCCGTGGCTGTCGCGGCGCGGCTCCAGCTTCATCTGGGGCGTGTGGCACGACGCGAAGCACATCGCCGATCACATCGTCACGCAGCGCAAGTACCTCGCGTACCACGATGCGTCGCAGCACCGCGCGGCCGCACCGCAGGTATCGGCCGATACACGCCCGCTCGCGGAAGCGACGAACTGACCCGCTGACGAACAGACACGACCCGCTGCGCCGCGACGGCTTCCGGCGCAGCGGGCGAACCCACCGACACTCGAAGGATTTCGATGAGCCAGCCTACCCATACGCGTATCCGCATGTTCAACACGAAGGATACCTACCCGAACCAGACGCTCGACAACGACCTGTGCCAGGCCGTGCGGGCCGGCAACACCGTCTACGTACGCGGCCAGGTCGGCACCGATTTCGACGGCAACCTGATCGGCCTCGGCGATCCGCGCGCGCAGGCCGAGCAGGCAATGAAGAACGTCACGCAACTGCTCGCGGAAGCCGGCAGCGACATCACGCATATCGTGAAGACGACGACCTACCTGACCGACCCGCGCTATCGCGAGCCCGTGTACCAGGAGGTCGGCAAGTGGCTGAAGGGCGTGTTTCCGATCTCGACGGGGCTCGTCGTGTCCGCGCTCGGTCAGCCGCAGTGGCTGATGGAGATCGACGTGATCGCGGTGATCCCGGACAACTGGCAACCGAACCGCGTATAGGAGGCGACATGACTTTCTCCATCGTCGGGCGCTGCCCGGAGACGGGCCAGCTCGGGATCGCGATCAGCTCGTCGAGCATCGCGGTCGGCGCGCGCTGCCCCTGGGTGCGCGCGGGCGTCGGCGCGGTCGCGACGCAGAACATCACGCTGCCGGCGCTCGGCCCGCAGATCCTCGACCTGATCGAGCACGACCAGCTTGCACCGGCCGCGGCGCTCGACCGGGCGTTGAACGCGAACGGCTGGAGCCAGTACCGGCAGGTCACGGTGATCGACGGGCAGGGACACACGGCGTGCTTCACCGGCAAGGAAGCGCTCGGCACGCACCACGCGGTGCAGGGCGAACAATGCGTGGCAGCCGGCAACCTGCTCGCCGCGCCGGCCGTGATCGACGCGATGGTGCGGGCCTTCGAACAGGCGCCGGGCCTGCTCGCCGATCGCCTGCTGGCCGCGATGCACGCGGCGATGGCGGCCGGCGGCGAGGCCGGGCCGGTGCATTCGGCCGCGCTGAAGGTGGCCGGCGACGTGACCTGGCCGATCGTCGACCTGCGCGTCGACTGGGCCGATACGGATCCGGTCGGGCAGCTCGATGCGCTCTGGCGCGCGTATCGGCCGCAGATGCAGGATTACCAGACGCGCGCGCTGAACCCGACCGCCGCGCCGAGCTACGGAGTGCCGGGCGATGAGTGATACGTCGAGCCGTGTGCTGCTCGAACGGCTGATCGGTTTCGCGACGGTCAGCCGCGATTCGAACCTCGAGATGATCGGCTTCATCCGCGACTATCTCGAAGGCTTCGGCGTGGCGAGCGAACTGTTCTACAACGCGGAACGCACGAAGGCGAGCCTTTACGCGACGATCGGCCCGCGCGATCGCGGCGGCATCGCGTTGTCGGGCCATACCGACGTGGTGCCGGTCGACGGGCAGGCGTGGACGATCGAGCCGTTCCGGCTGACCGAGCGCGACGGCCGCCTGTACGGGCGCGGCACGGCCGACATGAAGGGCTTCATCGCGTCGGTGCTCGCGGCCGTTCCGGCGTTCGTCTCGCGGCCGCTGGGCCTGCCGGTGCACCTGGCGTTCTCGTACGACGAGGAAGTCGGTTGCCTCGGCGTGCGGCCGATGCTCGAACAACTGGCCGCGCGCGAGCACCGTCCGCGGCTGTGCGTGATCGGCGAGCCGACCGAACTGAAACCGGTGCTTGGCCACAAGGGCAAGCTCGCGATGCGCTGCCACGTGAAGGGCGCGGCGTGCCACTCGGCGTACGCGCCGTCGGGCGTCAACGCAATCGACTACGCGGCGAAGCTGATCGGCCGGCTCGGCGAGATCGGCGCGGCGCTCGCGCGGCCCGAACGGCACGACAGCCGTTTCGACCCGCCGTTCTCGACCGTGCAGACGGGGCTGATCAAGGGTGGCCGCGCGCTGAACATCGTGCCGGCCGAATGCGAGTTCGATTTCGAGGTGCGCGCGCTGCCGGATTTCGATGCGCACGACGTGCCGAGGAAGCTGCAGGACTATGCGGAATCCGAACTGTTGCCGAGGATGCGCGCGGTGCAGCCCGATACCGACATTCAGCTGGAGCCACTGGGCGCCTATCCGGGGCTGGCGACCGCGCCGGACAGCGAGGCTGCGCGCCTGCTCGCGATGCTGAGCGGCTCGGATGCGTTCGGCACGGTGGCATTCGGCACCGAGGGCGGGCTGTTCGGTCAGGCCGGCATTCCGACCGTGGTGTGCGGGCCCGGCAGCATGGACCAGGGGCACAAGCCCGACGAATTCGTCACGCTCGAACAGCTGCATGGTTGCGACGCGATGCTGTCTCGTCTGGTTGCCTATCTGTCTTCAGCCGCCTGAACGGGCGGCCAATACGCACGCACCGGCTCCCGCGGCGCGTGCGTTTTCCTTTTCTTAACGTGCCGATTCCGCGACGATCTGCGCGAGCCGCTCGCGGCAGAAATCGACGAACGACTGCGCCTGCTTCGTGAGCTGGCCGCGCTTCAGCCGTGCGCTCACGAGCCCCGACGGGCTCACGGTTTCGCTGAGGCCGATCGTCACGACGCGCTGGCCGTCGTACGTGTATTCCGAGTGCGGGCGCGTGACGAGCAGCGAGAAGCCGAACCCCTGTCCGACCATCCCGCGCACCATCTCGATCGACGGCGAGCCGAACACGATGTTCGGTGTGAGCCCGAGCTCATGGAACAGGCTGACGAAGTACGTGCGGCTCGGCTGCACGTCGAGCAGGATCATCGGCTCGACGCACAGGTCGCGCAGCGACACGTGTGTCTGGCCTGCGAAGCGGTGGTTTTCCGGCAACAGCACGTACGGCTGTTGCGGCGGCATCAGCGGTTCGGTTTCGATCGTGCCGTCGAGATCGTGGTCGTACATGAGCGCGAGATCGAAGGTGCCGGACGTCAGGCCCTGCACGAGTTCCTGCTGGTCGCCGTCGCGCAGCCGGATGTTCACGCCCGGGTAGCGCTCGCGAAAGCCGGCGATCAGTTGCGGCAGGTAGAGCGGCGCGACCGTCTCGAAGCAGCCGATGTCGATCTGCCCGGTGATCACGTCGTTGTCGGCGAGTGCGTTCTGTTCGAATTCGTGCGCGATGCGCAGCAGCTCCTGCGCCTTCCGGTAGAAGCGCGTGCCGCTCGGCGTCAGCGACACGCCCTGCGCGTGATGGCGGATGAACAGCTTCACGCCGAAGCTTTCCTCCAGCCCCTTGATCGCGCTGGAGATCGACGGCTGAGCGATGAAGAGCTGGCGCGATGCCTCGGCGACGCTGCCGGATTCGACCGTCGTGATGAAGTATTTCAGTTGCCGCAAAGTGTAGTGAGCCACAAGCACCTCTGATACGCGCGCCGGCGGGCCGCCGCGGCGCGCAATCCGTCCATGGTCAGGGTCTGTTTTCATATGGAAACAGACCCTGGAACCTTACCTGAAGTCGCTCGGCGCCGGCATTTCCGCTGCAGAGCTTTTTCGTATGTCCCGGAAATATTTTTAGTATTTTCCGGCCCCCGTGCACGTGGCGCACCATCGTCTCCAACCTGGATCGCGGCGAGGCCGCGCATGCGCCGGCGGGACATTTCATCCGTCCCCGGATGCCGCGCATGCGCCGCTTCGTTCGACACCGCCGCGCGTGCACGCGGCGCGTCGTCGCTCGCGTATCCGGACCCGATTGCCGGTGCGCACCCCGACGCGCGCCGGCGGAAACGGCAAGCGCGCATCGCCGCGCAGGACAGGAGACATCACCATGACGAACGCGGAACGCAATGCGTCCCCGATGATAGAGAAGCACACGATCGGCTACGTGCCGCCCGCGGAACGCCACGGCAAGGTGCGCGACCTGTTCACGCTCTGGTTCGGCGGCAACATCGCGCCGCTGCCGATCGTGACCGGCGCGCTCGGCGTGCAGATTTTCCACCTGAACCTGATGTGGGGCATCGTCGCGATCATCGTCGGCCAGGCGGTCGGCGGCGTGCTGATGGCGCTGCATTCGGCGCAGGGGCCGCAGATGGGCATCCCGCAGATGATCCAGAGCCGCGCGCAGTTCGGCTCGTGGGGCGCGCTGCTCGTCACGGTGATCGCGGCGGTGATGTACGTCGGCTTTTTCGCGTCGAACATCGTGCTCGCCGGCAAGTCGGTGCACGGCATCGCGTCGTCGGTGCCGGTGCCCGTCGGCATCGTGATCGGCGCGGTGGGTTCCGGGCTGATCGGCATCGTCGGCTACCGGTTCATCCACATCCTGAACCGCATCGGCACGTGGGTGCTCGGCATCGGCATCGTCGTCGGCTTCTGGATGATCCTCACGCACGTGACGACCGACGATTTCCTGACGCGCGGCGGCTTCGATTTCGCCGGCTGGCTCGCGACCGTGTCGCTGTCGGCGCTGTGGCAGATCGCGTTCGCGCCGTACGTGTCGGACTATTCGCGCTACCTGCCGGAAAACGTCGGCGTCGCGTCGACGTTCTGGGCGACCTATCTCGGCTGCACGATCGGCTCGACGCTCGCGTTCATCTTCGGCGCGGTCGCGGTGCTCGCGGTGCCGGCCGGCGCGGACACGATGGACGCGGTCAAGCAGGCGACGGGACCGCTCGGCCCGCTGATGCTCGTGCTGTTCCTGCTGAGCGTGATCAGCCACAACGCGCTGAACCTGTACGGCGCGGTGCTCGCGGTGATCACGTCGGTGCAGACGTTCGCGTACAAGTGGATTCCGACCGCGAAGGCGCGTGCGGTGGTGTCGGTCGTGATCTTCGTCGGGTGCTGCTACGCGGCGATCGGCGCGTCGACGAACTTCATCGGCAATCTCGTGGATCTCGTGCTCGCGCTGCTCGTCGTGCTGGTGCCGTGGACGGCGATCAACCTGATCGACTTCTACGTGATCCACAAGGGCAAGTACGACATCCAGTCGATCTTCATGGCGGACGGCGGGATCTACGGCCGCTTCAATCCGCAGGCGCTGCTCGCGTACGCGATCGGCATCCTCGTGCAGATTCCGTTCATGAACACGCCGATGTACGCGGGCCCGATTCCCGCGCATCTGGGCGGCGCGGACCTGTCGTGGGTCGTGGGTTTGCTGCTGACGTCGCCGCTGTACTACTGGCTCGCGACGCGCGACAGCGCGTATCGGCGCCGGCAGGGCGGCGCGCATCTGCCGCCGACGGCGGTGCAGTAAGAAGGGCGGGCCGCCGCGTCGATGTCGACGTGGCGGCGACCGATGGAAGGAAGGGAGCAGGCTCGCGGTCGACTACCCGGCGCGAGACTGCCATGGCATCAGACGAGCGCCGAGCGCGCGACGCGCACCGGCACCGACTTGTACGACGGCGTGCCGCTTTCCTTGTCGATGTAGTCGAGCGGCACGAGCACATTCGCTTCCGGATAGTAAGCACCGACCGACCCCGGCGCGATGTCGTACTCGATCGCGGTGATCTTCTCGAGGCGCAGCGTGCGGCCCGACGCGGTGATGGTCTCGATGTCGACGAGGTCGCCGTGTTCGAGCCCGTACTTCGCGAGATCGGCCGTGTTCATGAACAGCACGTCACGCCGCCCGAACACGCCGCGATAGCGGTCGTCGAGCCCGTAGATCGTCGTGTTGTACTGGTCGTGGCTGCGCAGCGTGATCAGGCGCAGCACCTGCTCGGCGCCGAGCACGTCCGCGTCTTCCTTCACCCCCTTGTAGACCGAGAACATCGCCTTGCCCGTCGGCGTCGGCCACACGCGCTCGGTAGGCGGCAGCGGCAGGCGGAAGCCGCCCGGCGTGCGGATGCGTGCGTTGAACGCCTCGAAGCCGGACACCGTGCGGTCGATCAGGTCGCGGATGCGGTCGTAGTCGGCAACCAGGTCGAGCCACGCGACCTTGCTGTCCGGCAGCGTCGCGTGCGCGATCCCCGCGACGATCGCGGGCTCCGAGCGCAACTGGTCGGACGCCGGCTTGAGCTTGCCGGCCGACGCGTGGACCATCGACATCGAATCCTCGACGGTGATCGACTGCCGGCCGGTGGCCTGCATGTCGAGCTCGGTGCGGCCGAGCACCGGCAGGATGAAGGTTTCCTTGCCGACCAGCAGGTGCGAACGGTTCAGCTTCGTGCCGAGATGCACGCTCAGGTCGAGCTTCGCCATCGCCGGGAACGACAGTTCGGGATCGGGCAGCGCCACCGCGAAATTGCCGCCGAGGCACAGCAGCGCCTTCGCGGTGCCGTCGATCATCGCCTGCATTGCCTGCACGGCGTCGTGCCCGTGATGCGCGGGCGGCGTGAAGCCGCACACATCCTCGATCTTCTTCAGGAATTCGGCCGACGGCTTCTCGGTGATGCCGACCGTGCGGTTGCCCTGCACGTTTGAATGGCCGCGTAGCGGGCATACGCCGGCGCCCGGCTTGCCGATGTTGCCGCGCATCAGCAGCAGGTCGGCGATCAGGCGCACGGTGGCGGTGCCCTTGTTGTGCTGCGTGACGCCCATCCCGTACGTGACGATGGTCGCGTTCGACTTCGCGTACGCGAGCGCGACCTGTTCGAGCTGTGCCTGGCTGAGCCCGCTCGCGCGTTCGATGTCGTCCCACGACGTGGCTTCGAGATCGGCCGAGAACGCGTCGAAGCCGTTGGTGTGCTGCGCGATGAAGTCGCGGTCGAGCACGTCGCCGCGCTCGGCTTCGAGCTGCAGCAGCGCCTTCATGATGCCCTTCAGCGCGGCCGCGTCGCCCCCCGCGTCGACCTGGTAGTACGTCGATGCAATGCGCGTGGAGCCGAACGACGCCATCTCGATCATGTCCTGCGGATCGGCGAAGCGCTCGAGCGCGCGCTCGCGCAGCGGGTTGAACACGATGATCGGCACGTTGCGGCGCGAGCACTCGTGCAGCGTGCCCATCATCCGCGGGTGGTTCGTGCCGGGGTTGTGGCCGATCGAGATGATCAGCTCGCAGTGGTCGAAATCCTCCAGCGACACCGTGCCCTTGCCGATGCCGATCGACTGCGGCAGGCCGACGCTGGTCGGCTCGTGGCACATGTTCGAGCAGTCGGGGAAGTTGTTGGTGCCGAGCTCGCGTGCGAACAGCTGGTACAGGTACGCGGCTTCGTTCGACGCACGGCCCGACGTGTAGAACTCGACCTGCTCGGGCGGCAACGCGCGCAGCACTTCGCCGATGCGCGCGAATGCGTCGTCCCATTCGATCGCGCGGAACGTGTCGCTCGCGCGGTCGTAGACGAGCGGGTGCGTGAGCCGGCCCATGTTCTCCAGTTCGTAGTCCGACAGGCGCAGCAGCGACGACACGGTATTCGCCGCGAAGAACCCGGGCGTCACGCGCTTGGTCGTTGCTTCCCACGTGACGGCCTTCGCGCCGTTCTCGCAGAACTGGAACGTCGACTTGTGTTCCTTGTCGGGCCATGCGCAACCGGGGCAGTCGAAGCCGTCGGGCTGGTTGGTTTGCATCAGCACGATCGGCGCCTCGATGGTTTCCATCTGCGTGCGCACCGCGTCGGCTGTCGCGCGAAGCGCGCCCCAACCGCCGGCGGGCCCGTCGTACTTCCTGATGCCTGGCACTTCGCGTCGATTTGTCATGTGAATCTCCAATTGCCGGACCCGGTGCGGGCGGCTCGGTTGCGCCGTGTCGCGGCGTGGGGCGGCTCCGTCCCGCGGACGGAGCCGGTCATGCGTGCCCGGGGTTGCAAGGCACGCGTTGTTTCAGGACGCGTCCTTCTTCGCGCCGGACGACTTCTTGCCGGCCTTGGCCGGCGGCGGTGCGTCGGCGGGTGTGTCGCCCACCTTGGCGTCGCCGGATGCCTTGGCAGCCTTGCCGTTCGGCTTGGCCTTGCCGTCGGCGTCCTTCTTCGCGTCTTTCGCGCCCTTCGTGTCAGGCGCGGCGAGCGTGTTGAACGTCACTTCGTCGCTGTCCTTGTCGAAGTCGACCTCGCACGTGTCGCCCGATTTCAGCCGGTCGGCCAGGATCTCCTTCGCGAGGCGTGTCTCGATGGTCTGGCGGATCTGGCGCTTCAGCTCGCGCGCGCCGAACTCCGGCTGGTAGCCGGCTTCGGTCAGGTGATCGACGAGCGCGTCGCCCATCACGAGCGTGATGTCCTGCGCGGCCGCCGTGCGCACCACGCGGTCGAGCTGGATCTTCACGATCGAGCGGATGTTGTCCTTCGACAGCGCGTGGAAGACGATCACCTCGTCGATCCGGTTCAGGAACTCGGGACGGAAATGCCCCTTCAGCACCTGCATCAGCTCCCCGCGGATCGCCTTGTCGGTCTTGCGCGCGGCTTCCGGCTGCGTGAGGTTGTCCATGATGATCGCCGCGCCGAGGTTGCTCGTCGCGATGATGATCGTGTTGCTGAAGTCGACCACGCGGCCCTTGCCGTCGGTCAGCCGGCCGTCGTCGAACACCTGCAGCAGCACGTTGTAGACGTCCGGATGCGCTTTCTCGATCTCGTCGAGCAGGATCACGCTGTACGGGCGGCGCCGCACGCGCTCGGTGAGCTGGCCGCCTTCGTCGTAGCCGACGTAGCCGGGCGGCGCGCCGATCAGCCGCGCGACCGCGTGCCGCTCCATGTACTCGGACATGTCGATGCGGATGATCGCCTGCTCGTCGCCGAACACGGTCTCCGCCAGCGCCTTCGCGAGCTCGGTCTTGCCGACGCCCGTCGGCCCGAGGAACAGGAACGTCGCGATCGGCCGGTGCGTCTGGCCGAGCCCTGCACGCGACAGCCGCACGGCATCGCTGACCGCGACCACCGCATCGCTCTGGCCGACCACGCGCTCGCGCAGCTGCTCTTCCATCTGCAGCAGCTTCTGGCGTTCTTCCTGCGTGAGTTCGGAGACCGGGATGCCGGTCAGTCTTGACACGACCTCGGCCACGGATTCGACGGTGACTTCGAGCGTTTCGGAGCCGGTCTTGCGCTGCCACGCCTCCATCATCTCGTCGACGTCTTTCTGCTTCGCGTTGATCTGCTCTTCGAACTGCTTCGCTTCGTCGAAGCGCTTGCGCGATGTCGCGTAGTCCTGCTCGCGCTTCAGTTGCGCGATCTGCGCTTCGCCTTCCTGAATGGCGACCGGGCGCGACGTCGCACCGATCCGCACGCGCGCGGCGGCCTGGTCGATCAGGTCGATCGCCTTGTCGGGCAGGAAGCGCGACGTGATGTAGCGGTCGGCGAATTCGGCGGCCGCGACGAATGCGTCGTCGGCGAACGTCACCTGGTGGTGCGCCTCGAGGCTGTCGCGCAGCCCGCGCAGGATCACGATCGTCTGCTCGACGCTCGGCTCCGGCACGAACACGGGCTGGAAGCGCCGTTCGAGCGCCGCATCCTTCTCGATGTACTTCTGGTATTCGTTGAGCGTCGTCGCGCCGATCAGGCTCAGCTCGCCGCGCGCGAGCGCGGGCTTCAGCACGTTCGCGATGTCGAGGCCGCCTTCGCCGCCACCCTGGCCGGCACCGACGATCGTGTGCAGCTCGTCGATGAACAGGATCAGTTCGTCCTGCTTGGCAGTCACTTCGTCGATCAGCTGCTTCGCGCGCTCCTCGAATTCGCCGCGATACTTCGCGCCGGCCACCATCGAGTTGATGTTGACTTCGACGAGCCGCTTGTCGCGCAGCACTTCGGGCACGTCGCCGTTGACGATCCGTTGCGCGAGCCCTTCGACGATCGCCGTCTTGCCGACGCCCGGCTCGCCGATCAGCACCGGGTTGTTCTTCTTGCGGCGCGCGAGCACCTCGATCGTGCTCTCGATCTCCTGCGCGCGGCCGAGCACCGGGTCGAGCTTGCCCTGGCGTGCGATCGCGGTGAGGTCGCGGCCGAACTTGTCGAGGTTCGGCGTGCCGGTCGGCGCATCGACGCGGCCGTCCTCGGCGCCCTTGCCGACCACTTTCACGACTTTCTGGCGCAGCGCCTCGGGTGTCACGCCGTATTTCTTCAGCAGCGTGCCGGCGATGCTGTCCGGCACCGACGCGAGCCCGATCAGCAGGTGCTCGGGGCCGATGTACGAGTGGCCGAGATCGCGCGACGCCTGGAACGCGTACTGCACGGCCTTCTTCACGCGCGGCGAGATCGACAGCTTGTCGAGCGGTGCGTCGGGGGACGCCGTGCCGGTATGCGCATGCGCGTCGATGTACGACTTGATGTCCTGCGGCGACAGCTTCAGTTCCTTCAGCAGCGCGGCGCACACGTCGGTGTCCGCGAGCGCGTACAGCAGGTGTTCGGAATCGAGCTCGCTGCGGCGCAGCTCGTGTGCCTTCTCGGCCGCGCGCTGCAGCAGTTCGAGCGTCTGTTCGCTGAACGCGTCGGTCGGGTCGACCGATTCGCGCGGAATCTCCGCGGCGAGCGGCGATTCGTCGCCGGATGCGCCGCCGAACAGCGACGACGAGCCGCCGCCGCCCAGCAGCGAATCGAACGGGTTCAGCATGCTCTGATGCCGCATCAGTTGACGGAAGTGGTAATCGCAGATCGAGATCGTCTTGCGCTCGCCGTCCTGCATCACGGTTGCGCGCGCGACGGCCGGCCGGGCGTGGCAGATATCGCAAAGTGCGGGCATGGTGGTCTGGCTCCTGTCGGTGAAGGTGGGTCGAAGGGTGAAATCCCGATGCGGTGCGGCGCTCGCGCGTCCCGACCGCGTCCACACGACGTGCGGCACGGCGGCGCGCGTGCCGCGCCCGCGCGGTCGCGCAGCGCGCGCCGGCGTGACGCATGGCCGGGGCAGGAAGCGCGAGTGCTGCGAGGAGCCCACGGCATCGCTTCGACTGCGTTCAAAATAGCGAATCGGAGGCGGCCATCCAAGACACAGTTCCATGCCGGACCGGCCGTGAATTGCACCCTCACATGGCGATGCAAATCGGTGGCAAGGAGTACAGACGGGCGCCCGCGCGGCGGCACGGGCGTGCGCGGCGGGTGCGGTGCGCGATGGCTGGCGGCAGGGAGGCGTGCCGCACGTGCGGCGCGTGCTGCGACATCGGCGCGCAGGGCGCCGGTGGCCGGCAAGCAGCCGGCGAGGCGGAAGGTGGCGTGCGGCGTGTGAGCGGCGAGGCGAACGGGCGCGAACCGGTCACGACCGGCCACGCGCACGCCGCAGCCGATGCGTGCGTGGGGGCCGAAGGCGAGGGCGGGTTGCACGGGCCGGGCCGGACATGGCGCAACCGCGGCGAGCCGCGATCAGCCGGCGAGTGTCATCGCGAGCCGCTGCCGCGCAATCTGTTTCATGTCGGTCAACAGTGCCGCATTCGGCAGACCATTGGCCCAGACGGAGAACGAATCCTCGATCAGGTTGCGCGTGTCGGGCGGCAACTCGGCCAGCATCAGCGACATGACGGTAAACAGCACGGCGGTATCGCCGGCCTGGCTGCCCGCGTTCGCGTCGACCGTCTGCTTCAGGGTGGCGGCGGACGCTTGCAGCGCCTGCAATGCCTCATTCGATTCGCTCATGACACACTCCATGCAGGATGGGCTGGGTCGGCGACGAACCTGCGGCCGGCAGTGCGGCGGTCGCGCGCGACGCCCGGGCGGGCAGCGCGCGCAGGCAACCGCGGTCAGGCTGCCGTGTTGCCCTGCGGCGCCACGGCCACCGATGCTTCGCTCGTCAGCATCAGGAACGTGAAGGTTTCGCGCAGGTACAGGCGGACAGCCTTGTCGGTGTGGCTCGTGTAGCCGATCGACACGTCTTCCCCGAGGTGCAGCTCGTAATCGCCGCCGCGCATGGACAGCACGCAGCCGCCGCTGATCGCCGGCGCCCAGATGATCTCGCCGCTGACGATGCGTTTGATATGGCCGAGGACCGGATAGCCCTGGTCGCGCGCTTCGCTGAGCGCGGTGTAGGCGTCCGAACCGAGCACGACCGAGTACGGGCCGTCGACGCCGGCGAGGCGCAGTGCCTCGAGCGCATCGCTGATCGCGTCCGGATACGCGCTGACGTCGGTCGGCAGCGTGAGCTTGCGGTTCGACGTGCCTTCGCGGATGCCGACGATGCCGGCCGCCTGGTAGCCGTCGAAAATCGCGTTGTCTTCGGCGAACGCGAGCCGCTGCGCGGCTTCCTTCGCCGGTTGCCAGTCGGCGTCGCGCGCACCGCGCTCGACGCTGTCGATCGCGGCGCGGCTCAGTTCGAACGGCACGGTGAGCTCGACGATCGTACGCACTTCGCGCAGCCGCGCGTTCACGTGCTCGCGCGGCGCGGCGACTTCCAGCAGGTGTCCGGTGCCGACGGCCGACAGCTCGGGGCCTTCCGGGCCGTCGACGTCGACGACGCGGCGGCCGGCCACCGAGCGCTTGAAGGTGCGCGCCACTTCCTCCTCGATTTGTTCCCAGGCGGACGATGCGATCGGGGCGAGTTCGCGGTGCAGGTTATTCATAAGTCGGGGTTCCTTTCAGCGAGCCGATGTTCAGCGAGCCGTCACGCTGCGGCGCGGACGGCGTGGATTCCGGTTGGGCGGCGTCGGCGGCCGGCGCCGCGCGGTCGGCGAGCGCTTCGAGCAGGTCGGCCGACGGCACGAAGAACAGCGAGCCGGTGACCGCGCGGCTGTAGTCGAGCAGGCGGTCGTAGTTGCCGGGCGGGCGGCCGACGAACATGTTCTCGAGCATCTGCTCGATCGGCGCCGGCGAGCGCGCATAGCCGATGAAATAGGTGCCGAATTCGCCGGCGCCCGGGCGCCCGAACGGCATGTTGTCGCGCAGGATCTTCACTTCCTGGCCGTTCTCGTCGAGCGTGGTCAGCGAGCTGTGCGAGCACGACGGCTTCACGTCCGGCGCGAGCTCGATGTCGGACAATTTGGTGCGGCCGATGATGCGCTCCTGCGTCTCGACCGCGAGCGCGTTCCAGCCGGCCATGTCGTGCAGGTACTTCTGCACGATCACGTAGCTGCCGCCCGTGAATTCGGCATCTTCGTCGCCGATCACCGTGAAGTCGACCGCCTCGCGGCCTTCCGGGTTCTCGGTGCCGTCGACGAAGCCGATCATCGCGCGCTGGTCGAAATTGCGGAAGCCGTGCACCTCGTCGACGACGGTCACCGCATCGCCGAGCGCGCCGAGCAGTTGCGTCGCGAGTTCGAAGCACAGGTCCATCGCGCCGGCGCGGATGTGCAGCAGGATGTCGCCGGGCGTCGCGACCGCGACGCGCTGGCCGGCGCCGAATTCGCGGAACGGGTGCAGCGACGCGGGGCGCGGAGCGCCGAACAGCGCATCCCATGCATCGGCGCCGAAGCCGCACACGCACGTGAGGTTGCCGCCCGGCACGCGCTTGCCGACCGAGCGCACGAGCGCGGCGATGTCGCCGCACCAGGACCGGATCGTGTCGGCGTGATCGGCGCCGGGGTTGACCGTCGCCACGAGGAAGATCGCGCTGCGCGTGATCGTGCTGTGAACGGCCTGGGAGAGCGGGGGAGGGGTTGTCTGCATCGCGGCCTGCCGGTCAGTCATGTCGGGACGGACGGGCCGCGGTTGCCGCGGCGCGCGAAGGCGAACGGTTGAACTGTGTCATGCGACTGTTCTCTTTGTGACATGCGGATGAAGGACGTTGCGCGGGCATCGCGCAACGGGCCGCAGCAGCGGCGGCCGGCCGCCCGGCGCGTGACCTGCCCGCACCGCGTAACGTCGCCGAGCATGCAATCTAGCAGCTTCGGCGGGTCTTTGGAACACGTATCGTCAATCTGTCATTCGATTGCGTCAAACAGGGCCGGATTTTGCGCGGCGCCCGCCCGGCTGTACTCCTGACGCCTGCGGCGCTGTGCTCTTGAGCGTGCGTGCCGCGTGCAGTAGATTAGGTTCCGCTGCGCCGCCGACGAGGAGCGTCACGATGAACCTGCTGGAAGCGATGCGTGCTTTTGTCGCGGTGGTCGAGCACGGCGACCGGCGCGGCGCGCATGCCCGGGCCGGAAGCATGCGATGCCGCGCGTGGCTCCGCGTATCGCCCCGCGCATTGCGCTGATTTCCCGCCGCCCGGCGCCGCCCACGCATCTTCACACCGGTTGTCACCTTGAATACGTCTGCCGTTTCCTGCTCGCCGGCCGAGCGCGTCCGTCGCCGGTTCGGTCATTTCCTTCACGCGGCCGAGCTGGCCGGGCTGATCGTGATCGGCCTGGCGACCGCGTTCGCGATGGCGCAGGAAGCGTGGAAGGTCGTGCTCGCGGGCGAGGTGTCGCTGACCGACCTGCTGCTGATGTTCCTGTATCTGGAAGTGCTCGCGATGAACGTGCGCTACCTGCGGCTCGGCCGGCTGCCCGTGCGGTTTCCGCTGTTCATTGCGATGACGTCGCTCGCGCGCGACCTGATCCTGCGCGGCGCGACCGACAGCCCCGAACGGATGCTGATGACGACCTTCGGAATCGTGCTGCTCGCGGTCGGCGTGCTGATCCTGAGTTTCGGCCAGCATCGCTTTCCGGCGGACGTCGACGATGTCGAGGACGATGCGCATGCGCGCAGGTGAAGCGCGGGCGGCGTACCGGTTGCGCCCGCAATGTTTTTGCAAGGAGGGTGCCGGATGAGTATGCATTCCGTCGAAACGAAACGGGCGATCGAACTGCAGCATGCGGCGTCGGATGCCTACCGGCTGGCGCGCGACGCGCATGATGCGGATCCGACTCGCGCGCCGTCCGTCGCTGCGCTGCAGCAGGCGGCTGCGCACGCGTATGCCGAGGCGGCTCGCGCACGTGTCGAGGCCACCGGCATCTGAATCGAACCCCGGCGCGCCGCATGCGGTGCGCCGGCTGCAATGGGCCATCCAACCGAGCGAGGTGTCGAATGACCAAGCAACTGATCGTCGCCGTGTTCGCCAGCGTCGACACGGCCCGTCAGGCCGCGAACGATTTCGAGGCGCTGTCGCAGAAGAACGAAGGATTCCACATCGAGAACGGCGTCGTCGTCGAGAAGGACGCGAACGGCAAGCTCGCGGTGCTCGACGCCGAATCGCGGCCGTTCAAGGGCGGCGTGATCGGCGCGATCGCGGGCGGGCTGCTGGGCCTGCTCGCCGGGCCGCTCGGCGTGGTCACCGGCATGGCGGCCGGCGCGGGCGCCGGCATTCTCGCGGAAGCGGCCGGCAACGCGCTGCTCGACGGCACGTTCGTCGAGACGGTTGCGGCACGGCTCGGGCCCGGCAGCGTCGCGATCATCCTCGAAGCGAAGGAGGACACGCCGTTCTCGGTTGACAACGTCGTGACGGGATTCGGCGGCAAGGTGTTCCGCCAGGCGCTCGGCTGAGCGCGTCATCGTTCCAACCGAATCGGGAGAACCGCATGCGCATCGATCAATCGTACCGGCGCTTCGACATCGCGGCGACGCTGTCGCCGCTGCCCGGCAACGGCCACCGCGCGATCGCGATCGTCGACGTGACGACCGACGATCCGGCCCGTATCGCCGATCTCGGCACTGGGCAATTCCTGCAGATCCGCAAGTGGGTCGAATCGAACGACATTGCGTTGCTGACGGTGGTGTTCGACGAATGCAAGGTTGCCATCGACCACTACGCGGACAACGTCGACGACGCGTGAGTGCACGCGGGCCCCGCGCATGACCGGGGTCTCGTGCAGTCGCCGGTTGCTGCGTCGACTGAACGTACCGCCGCGCATCGCGTGTTGTGCGTAGCGTCACGTCAGCCGGTACGACTGCGCGCCCGTTCCCGCGAGCGTGCCGCCGTCGACGATCAGGTATTCGTTGCGGATCGGCGTGCCGTCGAACCAGCATTGCAGGATCTCCAGCGTGCCGGCCGCATAGCGCGCCTGCGCGGACAGCGACGTGCCGGAGATGTGCGGCGTCATCCCGTTGAACGGCATCGTGCGCCACGGGTGATCGGCCGGCGCCGGCTGCGGATACCACACGTCGCCGCCGTAGCCGGCGAGATGCCCGGACGTGACGGCATTCACGACCGCGTCGCGGTCGACCAGCTTCGCACGCGCGGTGTTGATCAGGTACGCGCCGCGCTTCATCCGCGCGATCATCGCCGCGTTGAACAGGTGCTCGGTCGACGGATACAGCGGGATCTGCAGGTTGACGATGTCGACGGCGCCCGCGAGCGACGCGGCGTCGGCATGATAGGTGAGCCCGAGTTCCTGCTCGACCGATGCATCGAGCCGGTGACGCTGCGTGTAGTGCAGAGACAGGCCGAACGGCTTCAGCCGGCGCAGCACGGCGAGCCCGATGCGCCCCGCGCCGACCGTGCCGAAATGCATCCCTTCGACGTCGTAGCTGCGCGACACGCAGTCGGCGATGTTCCAGCCGCCTTGCTGCGCGATCGCATGCGACGGCAGGTAGTTGCGCAACAGCGCGAGCGTCGTCATCACCACGTGCTCGGCCACGCTGATGCTGTTCGAGCCGGTGACTTCGGCGACAGTGACGTGCGCCCGCGCGGCGGCGTCCAGATCGACGTGATCGGAGCCGATCCCGGCCGTCAGCGCGAGCTTCAGCTTCGGCGCGCGGGCGATCCGGTCGACCGTCAGGTACGCGGGCCAGAACGGCTGCGAGATCACCACGTCCGCGTCGGGCAACCGGCGCTCGAATTCGGAGTCGGGGCCGTCCTTGTCGCTCGTGACGATCAGCGTGTGGCCGTGCGCTTCCAGATAGCCGCGCAACCCGAGCGCGCCGGACACCGAGCCGACGAGTTCGCCGGGCCGGAAGCCGGGCGGGCCGGATGGCGTCGGCGCGGTCTGGCCGTCCGCGTAATGCGTGATGACCGGAATCGTGTCGCGCACGTAGCGCGGCGGATAGCCGTCGACGGGATCGGGGTAGAGCACGCACAGGACGGTGGCCATCGAACAGCACTCCTCGCGACAGGGGAAAGGCGGCACGCGGATTGCGCAGGAGGCGCGACGTACCCCGCAGGCGGCCGGCGTGTTGCGCCGCAACGTTGATGACGTTCTACGCCCGTCATGGATCGTGTACAAGCTACAGTCCGTGTTTGCGTGCGCTGCGGGGCGTCTGTACCTGTTCTTTTCAGGAGGGATGTCGATAATGGGATCGTTACCTGACTTTCCGGGAGCCACGTCATGACTGGAAGCGATGCTTCATCTTCACGCCCCGATCTCGCGGCAGGCATCGCGCTCGACGCTATCGCCGACGGCGCGATGATCGAGGGCCATGTCGGCGATGCGGCGGTGCTGCTCGTGCGCCGCGCCGACGAACTGTTCGCCGTGGGCGCGCATTGCCCGCACTACGGCGCGCCGCTGGCCGACGGCCTGCTGGTCGGCGACACGCTTCGTTGTCCGTGGCATCACGCGGCGTTCTGCCTGCGCACGGGCGAGATGCAGCGCGCGCCGGCGCTCGACGGGCTGCCGTGCTGGCGCGTCGAGCGCCGCGACGGCCGCGCCGTCGTGGTCGATGCGCGGCCGGCCGCCGTGCCGCCGGTACTGAACGCGGCGGGGCTGCCGGCGTCGGTCGTGATCGTCGGCGGCGGCGCTGCCGCGATTGCGGCGGCCGTGACGCTGCGGCAGGAAGGCTATCCGCATCCGGTCACGCTGCTGAGCGCCGATGCCCATCCGCCTTACGACCGGCCGAACCTGTCGAAGGATTACCTCGCCGGCACGGCCGACGCCGACTGGCTGCCATTGCGTGCGCCGTCGTTCTATACCGACCAGCGGATCGACGTGCGGTGCGGCGCACGCGTCGTGCGGATCGATCCCGCGCAGCAGGCGGTCGAGCTGGCCGACGGCAGCCGTGTCGGCTACGGTGCGCTGCTGCTCGCAACGGGCGCCGAACCGAACCGGCTGAGCGTGCCCGGCGCCGACCTGCCGCACGTGTGGGTGCTGCGCTCGAGCGCCGATTGCGATGCACTGATCGGCAAGCTGAAAACGGCGCGCCGCTGCGTGGTGGTCGGCGCGAGTTTCATCGGGCTCGAAGCGGCCGCTGCGTTGCGCACGCGCGGGCTCGACGTGCAGGTCGTCGCGCCCGATGCGCACCCGATGGCGCGCGTGCTCGGCGACGCGCTGGGCGACACCGTCGAGGCGCTGCACGAAGCGCACGGCGTTGTGTTCCATCTCGGGGCGACCCCCGCGCAGATCGGGCCCGACAGCGTGACGCTGTCGACCGGCGACGTGCTGCCGGCCGACGTGGTGGTGGTCGGCATCGGTGTGCATCCGAACGTCGGGCTCGCGCAGGACGCGGGGCTGGCCGTCGAGCGCGGCGTGACGGTCGACCGCTTCCTTCAGACGAGTGCGCCCGGCATCTACGCGGCCGGCGACATCGCGCGCTGGCCCGATCCGCTCACGGGCGAGCGGATTCGCGTCGAGCACTGGGTGGTCGCCGAGCGGCAGGGCATCGTCGCGGCGCGCAACATGCTCGGTCAGCAGCGTCCGTTCGATGCGGTACCGTTTTTCTGGAGCCAGCACTACGACCTGACGATCAACTACGTCGGGCACGCGGAGCAATGGGATCGCGTCGAGATCGACGGCGATCTCGGCGCGCACGACTGCTCGATCGCGTACTGGCGTGGCAACACGCGGCTCGCGGTCGTCACGATCGGCCGCGATCTCGACAGCCTGAAGGCGGAAGCGGCACTCGAGCGGCAGATTGCAGCCGCGTGACAGCGGCGTGACGACACGATCCGAACCTGGAGTGGAGGCGAGATGAATCCCGATGTCCGTGCACGTTTCGAAACCGAGTTCGCGTCGCGCGTCGCGACGCGCCTGCTCGGCCTGTACCGGCCCGGCGAAGTGAAGGTCGACGTCGTGCCGCACGACGGGCAGGGCAGCCCGACCTGCGTCGAGGTCGTCGGCCTCACGTCGACGGCGGGCCTGCCGAACCGGCTGAATGCGCGGCTCGCGTGGCGCGACGACGCGATCGCCGGCCTGCTGGCGGAGCCCGACCGCAGCCGCTTCGACCGCTATCTCGCTGCGCTGCCGGTCACGATCGAACGATGGCAGATGGAACTACCGGTCGATTTCAGCTCGCGGACCCAGCGCGACCGCGAGATCCTGATCGGCGACCTCGATTTCGACGCGTGAAGCATGACGCGCGTTGCGCGATGCCGGCCGCCGATTCGCCGTGCGCCGTTACCGGTCGCGCGTCCTGATGATCACGCGCCCCTGGTCGATCCCGCCGCGCAGCGCTTCGTCGCACGTGAGCCATTCGGGCGTGACGAGTTCGGGCGCGGGCAGGTCGACCGGCGCACCGTCGCGGAAGATCCGCACGTGCGCGAGCCATGCGCCGTTCGCGTTGCGCGTCGCCTCGACGCGAATCTCGTGATCCATGAAGGTGTCGGTGGCTTGCATCGGTCGGGGCCCTCCATCGTGCGTGAACGCGGTGCGTCGATCGTATCAGCATGGCCCGCGCCGTGCACCGGAAACCAGCCGGACTCTGCCTGCGCATTGCCGCGCGAAACGGGAGCAACCCTGTGGCCTTCGACCTGACTTTCTCCATCAAGGTGTTCGCGGCGCTGTTCGCGATCATGAACCCGATCGCGAACATCCCGGTGTTCCTGTCGCTGACCGAAGGTGCGGCGGACGGCGTGCGCCGCAAGGTTGCGCTGACGGCCGCGATCGGCGTGACGGTCGGCTGCATCGTGTCGGCTGTCGCGGGCGGCGCGATCCTGCACGTGTTCGGCCTGACGATCGACGATTTCCGCCTTGCGGGCGGGCTGCTGGTG
Source organism: Burkholderia pulmonis (assembly GCF_984667975.1). Classification (NCBI taxonomy): domain Bacteria; kingdom Pseudomonadati; phylum Pseudomonadota; class Betaproteobacteria; order Burkholderiales; family Burkholderiaceae; genus Burkholderia; species Burkholderia pulmonis. The sequence continues at coordinate 876,407 of NZ_OZ480188.1, read as the reverse complement.
CTGCTGATCGCGCTGTCGATGCTGCACGGCTCGCCGAGCCGCCAGCATGCGCCGGGCGACGACGAAGGCGCCGATCCGGCGACGGCCGACAGCGTCGCGATCTATCCGCTGACGATCCCGTTGCTGGTCGGCCCCGGCACGATCGCGACGATGATCGTGCTCGGGCACAGCGCGTTCTCGACCGGGCAGGAGCTGGCATTCGCGCTCGGGCTGGCCGCGTTTCTGGTGCTGCTGGCCGTCTCGCTGCTGTCCGCGCCGCTGATCGGCCATTACCTGTCGCCGCGCGTGACGGCGGTCACGCAGCGGCTGATGGGGATGATTCTCGCGGCGATCGCGATGCAGATGATCGTCGCGAGCCTGAAGGCCGCGTTCGGGCTGCCGCATTGAGTGCGGCGTGCGGGCCCGGGCCATTTGATTGCATGGAGTCGCCGATGAATACGCTGATTGCGTTGTCCTATCCCGATCTGCTGGCCGTGCATCGCGCGCTGGCGGCGCTCGGAACGTTGCGCGACCGGCACGTCGTCGCGCTGGCCGGGGTCGTGATCGTCGAGTGTACGAGCGACGGACAGTTGCGCACGCATTCGGTCGATCCCGGGCGCGTGTCGTCCGGATCGCTGCTCGACAGCGTGGTCGCGCACATCGAATCGTCGCTCGATGCATGGCGCGAGCGGCCGGTGGACGATGCGCTGACCGATCGCGTCGCGCGCAAGGCTCGCCCTGGCACCGTGTCGCTCGGGCTCGCCGCGACGCAGCTCGACATCTACGCGCTGAGCGCGGCGCTCGCGCCGTTCGGCGGCGACGTGATCGACACGACGCTGTCGATCGACGACGAACTGAAGCTCGTCGAAGCGATTTCGAACGCGCGCGACGGCGGCAGCGGCATCGGGGCAGCGACGGACTGACGCCTCGCCCCGCGCCGGCCGAGATTGCGGGTTCAGTGCGCGGCGGCGTCCGCCGGCGCGCCGGCCTTGTCGTGCGTCGCATACCGGTCGATCATCGTCGCGCTCGCGCGATTCAGCCCGCCGACCTCGACGTCGATCCCGTTGCGCCGGAACTTGTGGACGATCCGGTCGAGCGCATCGATCGCGGTGATGTCCCAGAAGTGCGCATGCGACAGGTCGAGCTGCACCCGCTTCACCGGCTCCTTGAAGTCGAACGCCGACACGAACGCTTCCGACGACGCGAAGAACACCTGCCCGCGCACCCCGTAACGGCGCTCGCTGCGCGCGGCATCAAGCGTCGATTCGACGCGCAGCACGCGCTGTACTTTCGACGCGAAGAACAGCGCGCTCAACAGCACGCCGATGCCGACGCCGATCGCGAGGTTGCCGGTCGCGACCACGGCGGCGACGGTCGCCACCATCACGAACGACGAGCTCTTCGGATGCGTGCGCAGGTTCGCGAGCGAGCGCCAGCTGAACGTGCTGATCGACACCATGATCATCACCGCGACGAGCGCGGCCATCGGAATCTGCCGCACCCACGGGCCGAGGAATACCACCAGCACGAGCAGGAACGCGCCCGCGACGAAGGTCGACAGCCGGCCGCGCCCGCCCGATCTGATGTTGATGACGGTCTGCCCGATCATCGCGCAGCCGGGCATCCCGCCGAGAAACCCCGCCGCGATGTTCGCGACGCCCTGGCCGCGGCATTCGCGGTTCTTGTCGCTCGGCGTGTCGGTGAAGTCGTCGACGATCGCGGCCGTCATCAGCGATTCGAGCAGGCCGACCACGGCGACGCCCGCCGCATACGGGAAGATGATGCGCAACGTGTCGAGCGTGAACGGTACGTGCGGCAGCGCAAACGACGGCAACTGGTCGGGGAACGCCCCCATGTCGCCGACGGTCGGCAGCTTCAGGTGCAGCGCCATCGAGATGGCCGTCAGTACTACGATGCACACGAGCGGCGACGGCACCGCGCGCGTCACGCGCGGCAGCAGGTAGATGATCGCGAGCCCGCCTGCGACCATGGCGTACACATAGGAAGGCACGTCGTGCAGTTGCGGCAGTTGCGCGAGGAAGATCAGGATCGCGAGCGCATTGACGAAGCCGGTGATCACCGAGCGCGACACGAAGCGCATCAGCGTGCCGAGCCTCAGCAGGCCGGCGGCGATCTGCAGCAGCCCCGCGAGTATGCCGGTGGCGAGCACGTATTCGACGCCGTGGTTTTTGACGAGCGACGCGATGACGAGCGCGACGGCGCCGGTGGCGGCCGAGATCATGCCAGGGCGGCCGCCCGCGATCGCGGATACGACGGCGATGCTGAACGCGGCGTAGAGGCCGACCTTCGGATCGACGCCCGCGATGATCGAGAACGCGAGCGCTTCGGGGATGAGTGCGAGCGCAACGACCGTGCCGGCGAGAAGATCGGCGCGGATATTGGAAAACCATTCGTTGCGTAAGGAGCGGGTTTGCATGGCGATGGCGCTAGGAAGCAGATGACGGAACAGTCGGCCGCCGGGGACGCGGTTCGATGCGAAGGCGGCGCACTGCACGGCCGCGCGCGGCCCGACGGCGGGCGCGGCGGCAACGGTTGCAATAGCGGCGGCTTCGAAAACGAAAAGGCGATGTACGGCCGGCGCGCGAACGCGCGGGCCCGCACAGCGGGTACGCGAACCCCCTGTCGGTCAGGCTGGATGACGATGGGCGGTTCGCGAGGCGCTACATAGGGATCTCGGGGAATTCGGGGGAAACGCGGGGAAACGTCGCGCAGCGCAGCGGCCGGCGACGGGCCGAAGCTTACAGAATTGTCGCGCGCGCGTCCACCCGCCCGCATGTCGTGCGACGGCATGCGGGCGGGCGGTCACGGATCGAGGCGGGCCTTGCGTGCGACACGCTGCAGCAGGGCATCGAGCACGGTCATCTCCACCGGCTTCACGAGGTGATCGTCGAAGCCCTCGCGTCCGGTGCGCGCGAGGTCGGCCGCGCTGGCATGACCGGATAGCGCGACGCAGGTCGTCGCGCCCAGCGTATCGATCGCACGCAGTTCATGCAGCAGCGTGAAACCGTCGACGTCGGGCATCGACAGGTCGAGGATCATCAGGTGCGGGACGTAGTCGCGTGCGAGCGCCAGTGCGTCGCCGGCGTGGTACGCGACACGCGGCGCGTGCCCCTTCACCTGCAGCAGCACGGCAAGCGTGTCGGCCGAATCCCGGTTGTCGTCGACGATGACGATGCGCAGCGGTATGGCGTCCGGCGGCGCGGCGACTGCTGTTGCGGCTGGCCTGGGCACGGCGGCAGGCTCCTGGCGGGCCGCGTGCGCGACCGGCAGCCGCACCGTGAACGTCGCACCGTGGCCCGGCCCGCGGCTTTCCGCGGCAATCCGCCCGCCATGCAGTTCGACGAACGATCGACAGATCGCGAGTCCGAGCCCGAAGCCGTCGGACGGCCGCCGGCCCGGCACGCGTTCCTGTTCGAACAGGTCGAAGATCGTTTCCAGCGCGTCGGATGCGATGCCGACACCGTGATCGGCGACCTGGATCGCGACGAGCGGCCCTTCCGTGCGTGCGCCGATGTCGATTCGTCCACCGGGCGGCGAGAATTTCGACGCATTGTCGAGCAGGTTGTGCAACACCTGGACGAGCCGCGCATCGTCGCCGTGCAGCACCACGGAATCGGCCGGCAGATCGACGCGGATGTGCTGCCCGCGCGCGGCGAGCTTCGGCTGGATGCTTTCGACGCCGCGACACACGATGTCGCGCACGGTGACGGGGCGGTCGTCGAGTTCGACCTTGCCGGCCGTGATGCGCCCGACGTCGAGCAGGTCGTCGACGAGCCGCGTCAGTTGACCGATCTGACGATCCACGGCATCGCGGCACTGTACGAGTGCGGGCGCCGGATCGGGCAGGCTCTGCAGGACACTGACCGAATGGCGCAGCGGTGCGAGGTGGTTGCGCAGCTCGTGCGCGAGCATCGCGATGAACACGCTGAGCCGGTGCGTCGACGCTTCGAGCTCCTCGAGCCGCTTGCGCTCGGTCATGTCGCGCGTGATCTTGATGAAGCCGCACAGCTGGTCCGCGTGATCGTGTACCGCCGTGATCGTCACGCTCGCCCAGAACTGCGAGCCGTCCTGGCGTACGCGCCAGCCTTCGTCCTCGAAATGGCCGTGCGTGGCGGCCTCGCGAAGCCCGTGCGACGGCCGGCCTGCCGCGATCGCTTCGGGCGGATAGAAGCGCGAGAAGTGATGGCCGACGATCTCGGTCGCGCGATAGCCCTTGATGCGCTGCGCGCCCGCATTCCAGGTCGCGACGTTACCGTACGGATCGAGCATGAACACCGCGTAGTCGGTGATCGATTCGACCACGGTCTGGAAACGGAACTCGGCGAAGCGGTGCAGCAGGTCGCGCGCCTCGGGGGACCCGTGTGGCGGCGGTTGCGAGCGAGGATCGGCGTCGTCTTTCGTCATCGGAGCGGCTGGTCGAAGGCGGGCGGGCGAACCCTGTCCCGCCGCAGCAACACAAATCGGATTGGCACCCCGGAAGCATAAGGGAACTCGATCCGGCTGATCAACGGGTGCGCATCGGCCGTGCCGCGTGACCGGATAAGGGCGATTGCCGGCCCGCGTACCGGCGGACGGCCGCGATGCGGCATGCCGATTGCGCGGGCCATCCGGCAGGCCGTCCGCCGCGCCGTGACCGCCGGCCGCCCGCGGCGCGGCATTCCAGGCAAGGAGGCCGACATGAACAGCACGCTGAACCCCGACAACGAACCGGTTGGCCCGGACGAGGACAACGCACGGCGCGGGCGCGATGGCTGCGCGCTGGGGCCGGGCGACTCGTCCGACAGCGGCAGCGATACGGCCGGCGCGGGGCGTCATCCGTTCGACATCGACTCGCCGCTCGACAGCGATACGGACCGGACGGGCACCGGTGAGCGCGCATCGGCGGACGGCGATTCGACGCTCCACGAAAGCGCCGATATCGAACCGGACCGTACCGAGCGGCTGAGCGGGCCGGACCGCGCGGACGAATCGGAGGACCCCGGCGGCTCGGGGGGGCACCGACGCATAGCGCGGTACAGCCTGTGGGAGTCGTACGCGAAAAAACTGCAATGAAGTTGCAGATAGGGGCCGGCCGGCGGCGGACGCAGACGCCACGCGAGTCGGCAACGGTGGCAGGTGATTTGCACTGACCCGACCGACGCGGGCCTCCCATCCCGTTACCGACCACGCGTGCCGAGCCGCGTGCCGAGCCGCGTCCGGTACATTCAGTAATCCTTCGGACCGGGCGGGATCGTCTTGCCGGTGTCGCTTGCGGTATTGCGCTCGTGCTCGGGCAGCAGCGCGAGGCGGTTGTACAGCGTCTTCAGGCTGATGCCGAGCGCTTTCGCGGTGCGCGGCTTGTCCCCCTTGAAATGCCGCAGCGACGCGACGATGAAGCGTTGCTGCGTGTGCGCGAGCGTCGTGCCGACCGGCAGCGTCATCGTGTCGTCGCGGACTTCGTCGCGCGGCGGCTGCCGGCGCGGCAACTGCAGTTCGATCTGCTCGTCCGCGAGGATGAACGCGCGCTCGAGCGCATTGCGCAGTTCACGGACGTTGCCGGGCCACGTATGGGAGCGCAGCGCCTTCATCGCCTGGGTCGACAGCCGCTTTCTCGTACGGTGCCGTGCATTCAGCCGCTCGACGATCTGCAGCGCGATGTCGCCGACATCGTCCTCGCGCTGCCTGAGCGCGGGCACGTGCAGCGCGACCGTCGCGATCCGGTAGAACAGGTCTTCGCGCAGGCGGCCGCTGCGCACGGCCTCGACGGGATCATGGTGGGTCGCCGCGACGATCCGGACGTCGAGCGGAATCGATTCGTGGCCGCCGACCCGTACGATCGTGTTCGATTCGAGCGTGCGCAGCAACTTGACCTGCAGCTCGGCCGGCATTTCGGCGATCTCGTCGAGAAACAGCGTGCCGCCGCGCGCGGCTTCGAACATGCCCACATGCTGGGCAATCGCACCGGTGAAGCTGCCCTTCTCGTGACCGAACAGATGCGACTCCGCGATGTCGCGCGGAATGGCGCCGCAGTTGACGGGGACGAACGGCGCGCGCCGTCGCGGGCTCATGTCGTGCAGCAGCCGTGCGACGAGATCCTTGCCCGCGCCGCTTTCACCGACGATCAGGACGCTCGCGCGCGTGACCGCCACGCGCGAGACCTTCTGCAACAGGGTCTGGATCGATCGCGAGCGACCGAACAGCCGCGTGCCGTCGCCGTTGGATTTCGACATGCGAGAAGACGAGCAGGGAAGTTTGACCGGATACGTCGGGGCAGGGTGCAAAAACGACCGCAGTGCACCGCATGATCCGTGGAAAGAGGATAACGTTCTTACCGATTGTCACGCATTGAATCTGGCAATGCAGGCTGCCTGCATGGATAGATTTATTCGATGAGAAGCGAATGCGCGACATGGCTCTTCTATACTGATGAGGATCGCTTTTCAACGGAGAGCGCCAGTCCGAACCAGCGCATCGGTCGTGAAGTGTCGCCGTGCGAACGGCGGCCGAACTACGCCGCTCTCCGCAGCGGCCCGGGCAGGCACACGCGCCGGGCCGCGTCACCAGGAGCCACGATGCCCTATGTCCTGATCGTCGAAGACGATGCGGATACGCGTTCGATGCTCGCGGCGCTCGCGCACACGCAGCAGCTTGCCTGCGATACGGCGGCGACGCTGGAAGAGGCGCGCACGCTCGTCACGACGAACACGCCCGATCTCGTGCTGTGCGATCTCGTGCTGCCGGACGGCAACGGGATGGATCTGTTCGATGCATTGCCGAAGCGTTCGCATTGCGAAATGGTGTTGACCACCGGCCATGCGAGCCTCGAAACCGCGATCGACGCATTGCGGCGCGGCGCGACCGACTATCTCGTGAAACCGCTCAACATGCAGCGGCTGAACAGCATCTTTGCACGCGTGCCGCGCACGACCGCGCTGCATGAGGAAATCGCCGAGCTGCGCTCGGAACTGAAGCGCCTTGGCCGTTTCGGCCGCATGCTCGGCAGCTCGCCCGCGATGCAGGCCGTCTACGATGCGATTGGCCGCGTCGCACGTACCGAGGCGTCGGTGCTGCTGACCGGCGAATCGGGCACGGGCAAGGAGCTCGCCGCGCAGACCGTGCACGACCTGAGCCTGCGCCGCCGCGGCCCGTTCCTCGCGGTGAACTGCGGCGCGATCGCCGCGAACCTCGTCGAGAGCGAGATGTTCGGCCACGACCGCGGCAGCTTCACCGGCGCGGAGCGTCAGCACAAGGGCTTCTTCGAACGCGCGGACGGCGGCACGCTGTTTCTCGACGAGATCACCGAGATGCCGCTCGAGTCGCAGGTCAAACTGCTGCGCGTGCTGGAAACGGGGCGCCTGACGCGGCTCGGCTCGACGCGCGAGATCGACGTCGACGTGCGCATCGTCGCCGCGACGAACCGCGACCCGGAAGCCGCGATGGCGGAAGGCAAGCTGCGGCCCGACCTGTTTCACCGGATCAACGTGTTCCCGATTCCGCTGCCGTCGCTGCGTGAGCGCGACGACGACATCCCGATGCTCGCCGATGCGTTCCTGCAGCAGTTCAACGAAGAAAGCGGCCGGAGCCTGCGCTTCGCGCCGGCCGCGCGTGATGCGCTGAAGACCTATGGGTGGCCCGGCAACGTGCGCGAGCTGCGCAACTTCGTGCAGCGCGCGAGCATCTTCAGCGACGCCGACGTGATCGACACGCTGCCGCCGCCGATCATGGACGAACTGTCGAACATGGTCGATTCGCACGAGGAGCGCGTCACCGTGCCGTTCGGCACGCCGCTCGAGGAGGTCGATCGCAAGCTGATCCTCGGCACGATCGCGCAATGCGGCGGCGTGAAGGCGCAGGCGGCCGAGGTGCTCGACGTCAGCCTGAAGACGATCTACAACCGTCTCGCGCAACTGGAAGACGAAGCGGACAAGCCGGATTCCTGATGCCGCCGCGATCGAACCGGCCGGCAGGAGCACGATCGATGAGCGATATTTGGCGGGCGCGAGCCGGCAATTACGCGACGGCCGTGATGCTGGTCGCGATCGCGACCGTGCTGCAGGCGCTCGCGATCCGTTTCGGCGGCGTGAACCTGCCGCTCGTCCTGTACTACCCGCTGCTCGCGGGCGCTGCGTGGGCGACGTCGTTCCTGTTCGGCATGGCCTCGACCGTGGTCAGCGGCATGCTCGTCTGGACGCTGTTCCTGTCCGATCCGGCGGCTTATCCGGAGCCGCTGCCCGGGCGGCTCGTGCGGCTCGGCACCTTCGTGCTGGTGTGCGCGCTCGTGTGTGCGGTTGCATCGATGCTGCGTGCCGCGCGGCTCACCAACGACGATGCGCGCCGGCGCGAGGCGGCCGCGCGCCGGCGGCTCGAAGCCGTGCTGCAGGCGCTGCCGCACGGCGTCATTGCGACCGATACGAACGGACGGCTGACCTACCTCAACGAGGCGGCGGCCACGCTCGTCGGCTGCCGGCCGGACGAGGCGACCGGCCGTGCCGCGCGCGACGTGCTGCGGATCGTCGATCGCGACGGCCGGCGCGTTGCCGCGACCCCGCTCGACCTGGCGCTCGGCGGCGCAGGCGTCGTGTCGGATCGTCACTGGTTGCAGACGGGCGGCGGCGAGCCGGTGCCGGTGGTCGAGGTGGCGTCCCCGCTCGGCGATGCGGACGGCAACATCGACGGCGCCGTCCTGCTGTTGCGCGATGCCGGCGTCGATCGCTCGCGGGCCGATGCGTCGCGCTTGCAACGCGCCGTCGTCGACGCGTCGCCTGACGCGATCGTCGGCATCGACGCCGACGGCCGCGTCGTCAGCTGGAATCCGGCCGCGCAACGCATGTTCGGCTACGCCGAAAGCGATGCGCGCGGGCGCGCGTTCGAATCGCTGATCGCGATGCGCTGGCTGAAACGCAAGCCGTTTGCCGAAGCGTTCGACGACATGCGCGATGCGGTCGGTCCGGTCGATCTGCTGTGCGTGCGGCGCGACGGCCGGCGTTTTCGCGCGACCGTGTCGGCGTGCCCGGTGCGCGGCGAGGCGCGTGCGTACGTTGCATTGTCGCTGACGCTGCGCGAAGCCGGCGCGCAGCGCCGTCGCGATCTGCGCGCGCAGCGTTCGCTGCAGGGCGCGCGCGATGCGCGCGACCAGGCCGATACGTCGAACCGACTGAAGGACGAGCTGCTTGCGACGGTATCGCACGAACTGCGCACGCCGCTGAACGTGATCTACGGCTGGGTGGAGGTGCTGCGCAACTCGGGCGACAACGCGCTGCAGCAGCAGGCGATCGACGCGATCGACCGCAGTGCGCGTTCGCTGACGAGAATGGTCGGCGACATCCTCGACGCATCTTCGCTCGCCACCGGCAAGCTTCGGCTCGACGCGATGCCGGTGGATCTCGTGCGGCTGTTCTCCGATTCGGTCGGCGCGTTCCAGACGGCAGCGTCGTCGACCGGCATCGTGCTCGAATTCGATTGCACGGTGGCCACCTGTGTCGTGTCGGGCGATGCCGAGCGGCTGCGGCAGATGCTGTCGAATCTCGTGTCGAACGCGCTGAAGTTCACGCCGGGCGGCGGCAGCGTGACGGTCGGGCTCGCGCGCGACGACGTGCGCGTGGTGCTGACCGTGTCCGACACCGGGCAGGGGATCGCGCCGGCGTTCGTGCCGTACGTGTTCGACATGTTCCGCCGCGCGGACGATTCGCCCGCATCGTCGCGGCGCGGGCTCGGCCTCGGCCTGTCGATCGTGCGGCATATCGCGGAACTGCACGGCGGCCGCGTGGCCGTCGAGAGCGCGGGTCGCAATCGAGGCGCGACGTTCACGGTGACGCTGCCGGCCGGCTGGCAGCCGGCCGGCGCGATGGCATGGGGGATCGCGCAGGCGGGCGGCCATCACGAACGGCTCGCGCTCGATACGCAGCGGATCCTGATCGTCGACGACGATGCGACCACGCGCGCGAGCCTGACGGCGGCGCTGACCACGTTCGGCGCCGCCGTCGCGATCGCGTCGTCGGGCCGCGAAGCACTCGCGGTGGCCGCCGACATGCGGCCAACCGTCGTGCTGTCCGATCTCGCGATGCCCGACGGCGACGGCTTCTGGCTGCTGGACGCGCTGCGGCACGGATCGATGAACGGCGACAGCGGCCCGCCCGACGTGCGCGTGCTGGCCGTCACCGCCCACGCTGGCCTTGCCGATGAACGCCGCGCGCTGGAGGCCGGGTTCGACGGCTATCTGTGCAAGCCGGTCGACGTGCGCGAACTGGCGGACAAGATCGCGCACGTGACGAAGCGCAACACCTGACGCAACAGCCCTGCCGCTGCCGGCGGCAACGCGGCATTCACCCCGTTGTCCCTTTTCGCCTCGACCGGCCGGGCAATCGGTATGCCTGGTGGCGCGCGTGTGCGCGTGCGCAAGCGACCATCGACAAAATTACAACGCGTTGGATGAAAGAGCCTCCGGTCGCCGCCAGGCGCGTGGCCGTGGCATCGATGCCGCGGCACGCCGCTTGCGCCGTCGATGTGTACTTGCCGGCCGTGCCGGCCACACGAGAGGAGGTCACGATGAAGGTGTTCCAGCTGCAAGCCCGCTCCCTGCGAATCCGCCGCGATCGCGCGACGCGCACCGGCATGGCGGTCGCGATCGCCGCCGCCACCGCGTGCGCGGTCGTCGCGCCGAACGTGCTCGCCGCCGGCGACGACAGCGCTGCTGCGTCGACGGCGTCGCCCGCGCATTCGACGACCTCGACTACCGGCATGAAGATCCGCGATGCGACGATCACGGCGAAGGCGAAGGCCGAACTCGTCGGTGCGAACGGGCTGTCGTCCGGCGACGTGCACGTGAGGACGCGGCACGGCACCGTGACGCTCACCGGCAGCGTGCCCGACGAGCAGCAGCGCACGCAGGCCGTCGGCGTCGTGAAGCAGGTCGCTGGCGTGCAGGGCGTGCGCGACCAGCTGACCATCCGGGCCGAGTAATCGAGGGCTTTGCTCAAGGAGCCCGGTGATGAACGGCGTGCTCGAGCCGGTCGGCGAGCGGAAGGCACCGAAGGGCATGGACCACCCGGCGAGCAAGTCGGAGGGGGCCAGTGCGCGGAATGCTCGCACGCGGCCCGCGACGTGCTCGACACGCTCCGCAAGATCCCCGATCGCAGTACGGCCCGGCGGCATCGGTTTCGAAGGAACCCGGGCGGCTGATGCAAGTGCCGTCCCGTTGCGCCGCGCGTCGCTGCGTGCGGCGCCCGACCCGTCACGAGGAGGACGAGCATGACGATGATCGTCGCAGGCCGCTTCACGACGTTCGATGAAGCGGAAGGTGGGGCGCGCCACCTTTACGAGCGTGCGTTCGGCCCGGACGACGTGTCGATCTTCTTCCTGAATCCGGGCGGCCAGCATGCGCGCTTTCCGATCGGCGGCGACGTCTATGCCGATACCGCGGCGAAGCCAGGCGGCCGCGGCGCGGTGCTCGGTGTGATCCGCGGGCTGCTGATCGGCATTGTCGTCGGGCTGATCGTCTATGCGCTCGGGCTGCGCTACTGGTTCGTGCCGGTCGCCGGTGCGCTGGCCGGCGCGTATCTCGGCGCATTCGGCGGCGCGCTCGGCCGGATGCGCGGCGAGCCGGCCGAAGGCAGGGGCACGCTCGCGCAGACCGAGACTGGCGTGATCCTTGCGACGCGCGTCACGCCCGATACCGTGACGACTGCGGAAGACGTGCTGCGTGCGACCGGTGCGACATCGATCGAGCGCGTCGAAGGCGACTGGCAGGACGGCGAATGGCGCGACTTCGATCCGGTGCGGCGGCCTGACGAAGCCACGCCGGGCGGGCCGGCGAACTGAACGGCCGGACGCTGCATCCGAACGGCGGCCCGATCCTGGCGGTTGACGATCGCGAACGGCCGCTTCCACGCAAATGCAAGGAGGAACCCGATGAAACAACCCAACTGGACGATCGCGGCGCTCGCCGCAGGCGTGCTGGCCGTGTCGGGGCTCGCCCGCGCGCAGATGCCGAGCGAGCCGCCGGCATCGAATTCACATGTGCCGGACGGCGTGATCAATCCGATGCCGGGCGCGGGCGACGCGCGGATTGCGAAGGCGCCGTAGGGCGGCGACGCGGAGTTCATCGACAAGGCCGCGATGGCCGGCAAGGCCGAAGTGCAGGCGAGCCAGCTCGCGCTGAAGCAGGCGCAGTCGCCGGACGTGCGCGCCTTCGCGAAGCGGATGGTGACCGATCACGGCAAGGCGAACAGGCAGCTCGACGAGATTGCCGCGCGCAAGGGCATGAAGCCGCAGGTCGAACAGATCTCGGACCCCGACGTCGAGGCGCTGCGCGGCAAGAGCGGTCACGACTTCGACGCCGCGTACGTCGCGGCGGTCGGTCCCGACGCGCACCGCAAGGCGATCGCGCTGTTCGAAGGCGAGGCGCGCGATGGCAAGGATCCGCAGTTGCGCGCGTTCGCGAACGCCACACTGCCGACGCTCCGGCATCACCTGAGCATGGCGCAGGCGCTCGAACGCAAGGTGGGCGCGCGGTAACGCGTGCCCGTTCAACCCCGGGCCGCGTGCGCGGCCCGTTTTTTTTGGAGAGTCAGTCATGGCCCATCGGCAACCGAAGCACGAAGGCATCCGCGAATTGCTCTGCCAGGCATACGAAACCGAGCTTGGCGGCGCGAAGATCTACGAGGCCGCGCTGCAGTGCGCGACCGACGAGGACCTGCACAGGGAATGGGAAAAATACCATCGCGAGACGCTGCATCACCAGGCGGTGCTGCGCAAGGTGTTCGAGGCGATCGGCATGGACCCCGATGCACAGTCGCCCGGACGCAGCGCGGTCGCGGCGACGGCGAAGTCGCTGGTCCACCTGATCGAGCAGGCGCAGAAGCAGGCCGATCCGGCGGTCGCGCAGATCGTCGCGGCCGAATGCGTGGTGCTCGCCGAGACCAAGGACCACCTGAACTGGGAACTGATCGGCTACGCGGCCGACCAGTTGCCGGCCGGCGATGCTGCAAAGGCGCTGAAGGACGCGCACGACGAGGTCGAGGCCGACGAGGATCATCACCTGTACCACACGCGTGGCTGGGCGCGCGAGATGTGGATCGAGTCGATGGGTTTCAAGGCGGTGCTGCCGCCGCCGGAGGAAGTGAAGAAGGTCGAATCGGCGGCCGAGGCGGCGCGCGCCGAGCGCTCGCGCGGCAAGATGATGTGACGGCGGCGGGCCGGCAGCCCGGCGGCCCGGCGGCCCGGCAGCGTCGCGCCGTTGCGACAGCAGCATCACGAGCATCCGCACTGCCGCTACGCCGTCGAGCACCGCGTTCCAGGACAACGCCTTGATCGGATCGACACGACCTTGTAAAAGCGCGTGACGCACCGCCACACGACGAAAAACGCCCCGCGCGGGCGGGGCGTTCGATACGGAGGCACCGGCGAACCGGCGCCGCGTCACCGGGCGATCAGTGACGGCCGCGCGTGCGCGGATCGTTCAGTTCCTCGGTCGGGTCGGTCAGCCCCAGCTCGTCTCCGGCGCGCCAGTACGGCGCGCTGCCGTAAAAATCGTGCAGCGGCTCGGCCCATTGCGGATCGGCCATCGCCGGCCAGTGGTCCTTGTCGAACCCCGGTGCGTTGCGGATCCGCTCGGACGATACCGACAGCAGGAAGCACTTGCGCTCGGTGTCGAGCGTGAGCGCGCTCCACGGAATCGCGTGCAGCTTGTCGCCGATGCCGAGGATGCCGCCGCTCGACAGCACCGCATAGGCGACGCGGCCGGAGCGCACGTCGAGCATGATGTCCTTGATCTTGCCGACATCGTCGCCGTCGGTCGTATAGACCTTGTCGCCTTCCAGCGTATCGGCCGCCATCACGTCGGGGCCGGGGCCGGCCGCCGTTGCGGCGCCCTTGCCGATGATGCGGGTCTGACCTTGATCGGAAGTCTGCATGGTGTCCTCCAGGCTGCGTGGGGCGCGACCGTGCCCGGGGCGGGCCCTGCGGGTCGCGCGGGTGGTCGGGACGGGCGAGGATCGCGCCGTCACGTCTGCTTCGGTTGCGACACGCCTTCGAGCGTGTTCGCGACGTCGTCGCGCTCCGGGCCGGCCGTGCGCGTCGCGATGTCCGCGAGCGACAGCATGCCGACCAGCCGCTTGTCGTGATCGACGACCGGCAGGCGGCGCAACTGCGCGTCGGCCATGTAGTGCTGGATCTCGTCCAGCGAATCGTCGTCGAAGCACCATTCGATCGGGCCCGACGCGACTTCGTGGATCCGCGTCTCCGGCGGCTTGCCGGCCGAGATCGCGCGCACCGCGAGGTCGCGGTCCGTCACCATCCCGATCAGCCGGTTGTTGTCGCATACGGGCAGCGCGCCGATGTCGTAGCGCTCCATCAGTTGTGCGGCATGACGGATCGAGTCGGTCGGTGCGATACGCACGACGTCCTGCGACATGATTTCGTTGACGCGATGCATGACGTTCTCCTTGCGGGTTGGGTGGAGCGGATGGCTCGGCACGCGCCGGACGAAGGCAGCAACGCGCATGCCGTCCGGCGCACGGCCGGCTACGTGTCGTCGCGTTCGCGCTTGTCCTGCCACGGCCCGTCGTCGTGCGTGCCGGGCGGCGTATCCGGCTCGATGCGCGTGACGCCGCCGGTCGCGGGCGGGTCGCTCGCCGGAAACGTGTCCTCGAGCTGCTGGTCGATGTGGCGTTCCGAATGGTGCGTGTGCGTGCGGTCCTGATGCTTCAGCGGCGGCGACGGATCGGTGCGTCGCTCGCGCGGCGGCGTGTCGTGGCCGGACCGGGTCGAATCCTTCATGGCGAGGCTCCGTTTCGGTGGCGATGAGCGGCCTGTGTCGCAACGGCCGTGCCCGGCGCGCGCACGCGGCACGCGATTTGCCATATCGACGGCGACGACGATGACGCGCGGCCCGACCGGTGCCTGGCATGCGCACTTCCAGCGGAGGCACGATGACGATTCCGAAACGGCGACCCGGCGTGCGCTACGAGGTCAACGTATGCGGCGGTGGATTCGATTCGGTGAAGAGCCATTTCGATACGTGGAAGCACGAACCGCTGATCTATCGGCCCGAGCGCCGGATGTTCGAGGGCAAGGCCGACGTGCGGCCGCTCGGCGACGAGACGTTCGGCTCGACTGAGCCGGCGCGCTTCGCGCTGCAGCGCGCCTGCGAGCCGTCGGACCCGTATGCGCTCGCCGCATGCGTGAGGGACGACGGCCGCGAGCTGTGGCTCGTGATGGCCGCATACGACGCATAGCCGCGCGCTTGCAAGATTTGCAGCGAGCGGTGTAGCGAAGGCACGGCGCAACTCGAGAGGCCGCACGTGTTTGCGTCGATGCCTGCATGCGGGCAGCGCGAACGGACGGCATGCGCATTGATCCACGGCGTTCGAACACGTCGACATCGAGCGGCAGCGCGGCACGTTCGTGCGCGTCGCGGCGCGAGTCGACCTGATGACGGCGCGTCGCACACCGCCCGCGTATGCGGGCGATTTTCATTTCAACCGGCTCTGAGCCGTCGATCCGAGGGAGGATGTCGATGAACACGATCCAGACGATACGCGCGGGCGCGTGTGCGCTTGCCGCCGCATGCGCACTGGGCGCATGCACGCAACCGACGAACGGTAGCTATGGTGCGCGCGCGGCCCCGCCGGCGCCGCCTGACGGCCGCGGTGCACAGTCGACCACGACGATGCCGGACGCGAATACGCGTGACGACACGCGCCGGTCGCCGGGCAACATGATGCCGCAGGGCGCGGCCGGCGGCGAACCGGTCGACGTGCCGCCGCCAGGCCCGAACGGTGTGCAGGACGACAAGCCGCTGCCGGGTACGCCGCCGCTGATGCAGTACTGAGCGCGGCGCAGCCGGCGCACGGCACGCGCGTTGCGAGGTGGCATGCGCGCCGCGCCCCGCGGTGTACGGCATGCCGCACCGTGATGCGGCGGGAGGAACGCCATGGCGAGCCCGCGCGAACACCTGGAAGACTGGCTGCGCGATGCATATGCGATGGAGCGGCAGGCTGAAACGCTGCTCCACGCGCAACTGAAACGGGTCGATCACTATCCGAACCTGCAGGATCGCCTGCGCCTGCATCTCGACGACACGCGCGACCAGCAGACACTCGTCAAGGCGTGTCTCCAGCGGCTCGGCGCGGCGCCGTCGGCGCTCAGGGATGTGACCGCGCAGATCGCCGGCTATGGGCAGGTGGCGAGCAACATGATGGCGGTCGACGAGGTGATGAAGGGCGCGCTGGCGGGCTATGCGTTCGTCCAGGTCGAGATCGCCGCGTATACGGCGCTCGTCTCGACCGCGCAGGCGGCCGGCGAGGCCGAGATCGTCGCCTGCTGCGAGCGGCTCCTGCAGCAGGAGCGCGACAAGGCCGCATGGCTGCTGTGTCACCTGCCGGACCTGACCACGGCGTTTCTCCATCGCTCGGCCGCCGATTGCATCGATGCGAACCGGTAGTCGTCGAGCGACGGCGCGCGTTCCCGCGAGCGAATTGCGTGCCCCAAACTTGCCGCCGGCTTGTAAAAAAGCGCCCCCGGGCCGCGGCGGCACGGGGTACGAACCCGCGAGGGCCGCGGCGCTGCGCGCTGCGCCGGACTGGCATGAAAGCTGCGTAAGTCCTGTATACGACCTACCGCGAACCGAACCGTCAGGAGGCTTTCGATGCCCGTCTCGCTTGCGCTGCAGATGCGACAGCATCTCGCACTTACGCCGAGGCTTCAGCAGTCGCTGCGGCTGCTGCAGTTGTCCTCGCTCGAATTTCAACAGGAGTTGCGGCAGGCGCTCGACATGAATCCGTTTCTCGAAGACGGCCAGGGCGACGACGAGCCCGCTGCCGACGCGGCGGAGCAACCGGCTGAAGCGGCCGCGCCCGAAGCGGCGCCCGCACCCGAAGAAATCCGCCCGCCGGACGGCGAAGTGCCCTTTACGGCCGCGCCCGCACCGCGCGGCACGAGCCGCCAGGGCGACGACGCAGGCGGCCTGTCGCCCGGCGAATGGATCGCCGCCGAGCCGTCGCTCCATCAGCAACTGCACGATGCGCTCAGGCTCTATCCGCTGAACCGGCGCGACCGCGAAGCCGCGCGCATCGTGATTGACGCGCTCGACGACGACGGCTATCTGCGCCAGGAACTGGTCGAGCTGCTGGTCGCGGCCGACCCGGCGCTGCTGCTGTCGGAGCAGGATCTCCTGGTCGCGCTGCGGCTCGTGCAGATGCTCGACCGGCCGGGGATCGCCGCCCGTTCGCTGTCCGAATGCCTGATGCTGCAGCTCGACGCGATTCCGGCCGGCACGCCGGCGCTGGCGGAGGCGAAAGCGATCGCGCGCGAGCATCTCGAACGGCTCGCGCGCCGCGAGACGGCCGAGATCCAGCGGCGCGTCGGCTGCAACCAGCAGACGATGCAGGCGGCCTGCGCGGTGGTGCGCGGGCTCGACCCGCGCCCCGGCAACCACTACGGCAGCACGCGCGGCGATTACGTGATACCCGACGTGATCGTGCGCCAGGTGCGCGACGAGTGGATCGTGACGATCAACCCGGCCGTGCTGCCGCGTGCACGCCTGCACGAACGCTATGCGACGCTGTTCGCGCAATCGAGCGGCGAGCGCGATTCGCCGCTCGGCCAGCAGTTGCAGGAGGCGCGCTGGCTGATCCGCAACGTGCAGAAGCGCTTCGACACGATCCAGCGCGTGGGTGAATGCATCGTCGCGCGGCAGCGCGATTTCTTCCGCTACGGCGAGATCGCGATGAAGCCGCTCGTGCTGCGCGACATCGCGGAAGAACTCGACCTGCACGAATCGACCGTGTCGCGCGCGACGGGCAACAAGTACATGTCGACGCCGCACGGCACGTTCGAGTTCAAGCACTTCTTCCCGCGCAAGCTCGAGGCGGCCGGCAAGGGGGTGTGCTCGGCCTCGGCCGCGAAGGTGCTGATCCGCGACATGATCGCGGCCGAGCGGCATACCGCTCCGCTGTCCGACGTCGCGCTCGCCGAAAACCTCGCGGGCCGCGGCATCCTGCTTGCGCGTCGTACGGTGACGAAGTATCGCCAGGGGATGAAGATTCCGCCGGCCGACCTGCGGCGCCGCGACGCCGCGTGACGGCCCGAGTGATTCAACCGCGCGCGTGCCGCCGCTCGTGTCGACCCACGCGCCAACGACAGGAGCCTCACCATGCCAGCAAAATCCCAGGCCCAGCAGCGTGCCGCGGGGGCCGCGCTGTCGGCCAGGCGCGGCGGGACGAAAATGAAGGACCTCAAGCCGCCGGCGAAGTCGATGGCCGAATCGATGAGCGAGAAAGAACTCGAGAAAATGGCTTCCACGCCCGTGCACGACAAACCGAAGCACCAGCACGATGCGTGACCGACGACGACGTTTGATGACGACCGCTGTCCTCCAGGAGGGTTCCATGCTTCGATACGCCATCATCTTCTTCATCATCGCGATCGTTGCCGCCGTGTTCGGCTTCGGCGGCATCGCGGCCGGCGCGGCCGAGATCGCGAAGATCCTGTTCTACATCTTCGTCGTGATCTTCCTGGTCACGCTGCTGCTGGGCGTCGTGCGACGATGAGCGGCGCGCCCGACCGGTCGCAGCGCGTCGCGGAACTCGAACACGCGCTCGCGATCGGCTTTCCGTCGCAGTCGACCGTCGTCGTGCATGCGGACGATGCCTCCGGCCGGCTGACGATCCAGGTGTCGTGGGTGCGCGTGCCGGCCGAAGCCAGCGCGCGCGACTGGCGTTGCACGGTCGACCTGCGGTTCGATCCGGACGTGATCACGCGCTACGCATCGCTCGACGCGGCCGACCGGCTGCGCGTGCGCACGCAGCTGTGCGACCGCGCGCGGCGCGCGGTGGACGAGCACAAGCCGCGCGTCGAGGAGGCGGCGATCGAATGCACCGTCGCGCTCGATGTGACGCGTGCCGACTTCGACGCTGCGCTGCGCACGCCCTGACTGCGCTGCCTGGCAAATCGTGAACGCGTTACCGTCGATGCTGCTGCAGCCGGTGATACCAGTTCATCAACGGTGTCGCGGAAATCCCGTGGGCGATCACCGAGGCCGACACGACGGCCAGCACGGGCGCCGCGAGCGAGCGTACCGTGCCGGAAGGCCCGTACTCGAGCGCGAACAGCAGGTAGTAGAACGAGCCGATTCCGCGGATGCCGAACCACGCCATCAGCCGTCGCTGCGCAGGCGACGCGGCCGAGCCGGCAAGTGCGAGCAGCACGGCAAGCGGGCGCACGACGACGAACAGCACGGCGGCCAGCGCGGCGATGCCCCAGGTGAGCAGCGGGCCCGGCAGCGTGGCGAGCACGCTACCGATCATCGTCATCACGACGGCTTCCGCGATCCGTTCGAGCTCGATCGTGAAGCCGAGTACCGATTCGGCCATGTACGCGTGTGCCTTTTCGGGATGCTTCTCGGTCGCGACGACGTCCGCCGAATCGATCTGGCCGATGACCTCGCGCGGATGACGGTCGCCGCTCGCGCGATGTTCGACGCGGCGCATCGCGACACCGGCCGCGAACGCCGCAATGAACCCGAATGTGTGCGCGAGCTGCGCGGCGCCGAACGACAGCACGATCAGCGCAAGCGCGAAGAAGCCTTCGAGCCCGAGCGCCGTTGCATGGCGCGTGCGCAGCCAGCCGATCGTCTTCGCCGTCGCCCAACCGAGGCCGCCGCCGATCGCGGCCGCGCCTGCGATGCCCCACAGCGCGACGAGCGCGAACGCGCCGGACAGCGGCGACGGCTCGTGTGTCGCGTCGTGCGCGCCGCACAGTGCGAGGCCGGCCAGCGCGAACGGCAGCGCGATCCCGTCGTTCATCCCGCCTTCGCCCGACAGTGCGAAGCGTACGAGATCGCGATCGCCGGGATCGTGTACCTGCACGTCGTGCGCGAGTACGGGATCGGTCGGCGCGAGGATCGCTGCAAGCAGCAACGCGGGCGCCCAGCCGAGTCCCAGCGCGAGCATCGCGCATGCGGCAAGCAGCGGGACGGTGATGCACATCGCGAGCAGCCCGAGCCGGCAGGGCACGAGCCACAACCGGTCGGACAGCGGCACGCGCAGCCGCAACCCGATCGCGAACAGCGACACCAGCAGTGCGATTTCGACGATCTCGCGCAGCAGCCGCGCGTCGCGGGCGAGGTCGAGCTGCAGCAGGCCCGCACCGGACGGGCCGAGCGCGGCGCCGAGCGCCAGATAGATCATCGCGGCACTGCACGGCAGGTGCCGCAGCGCGGACGTCGCGATGCCCATGGTCATCAGCACCGCGCCGACGATCAGGTACCAAAGCGTTTCATGCATGTGCGTGGTCGAAACGGGGCGATACGGCGGGTACGCGTGCCGTCACGGCTTGCGCCCGAATGCCTCGCGCAGTTTCTGTTTTGCGCGCTCGAGCGTCGTGCGACGCGTTTTCGGCAGATTGCGGCCAGCGCGGTTCATGTAGAAGTTGAGCATGGACATCGCCGACTGGAACGGTGACGCCTTGCGGCGGCGACCGTGTTCGGCCGAATGCTTCAGTGACGCGGCGATTGCAACAGGATCGTCGGATTTGAAGATGTCGGGTTCGATGTCGAGCGCGTTGCTTGTTTGCGTGACGTCGCCGGACCAGCGTGTGCGGTGTCGAGGATCGACGCTGCGGGCGCGGCCGGCGCGTCGCGTGAGACGCTTGCCGTGCGGAGGGGATGCGGAAGCGGTAGACATCGTGCGGGCTCCGTGTGGGGTCATCGGGACGTAGTACGGGCAACGGCGGCGCAAACTGCGTGCCGCGGCGCATGCATCGCATGCGGGGTGAACCGGTGGCGACGACGGCATGGGCCTTGCTGAAGGAAGCGGGCAGGACATGCGATTCCGCCACCACGGAGGAGGACATCATGCAATCGAATTCCCGGATCTGGCTGGAGAACGACGAGGTCGACGGCGAGTCGATCGATACGGACGATCTTGATACGACGGTTCAGGTCGACGTCGAGACGGGCAGGATCATGTTTCATGCGGCGTGGGCGCAGGCGGCCGATCCGCCGCCGGAGATCGCGCGGCATGCGGTCGTGCTCGCGCTCGATTGCGACACCATGGAGCGCTACGCGGATCTCGACGAGCGTACGCGGACGCGTGTGCATGCGATCCTGCACGATACAGTGCAGGCGATGCTCGACCGCCTTCCCGACACCGACGAGAACGCGACGCTGACGATCGAGCTGACCGACTCGATGCTCGACGCGGCGTGTCGTCTGCAGTGATCGCGCCGATTGGCCCGGCACGCGGATTGCTGCGCGACCGGCACGGCACGACACGTGTCGCCATTCCCACGGAGGCATTCATGAGCGGCAGGCTGGAGCATTGCAAGGTAGCGATCCTCGCGGTCGACGGCTTCGAGGAGGCCGAACTCGTCGAGCCGCAACGCGCGCTCGCGGCCGAAGGCGCGCAGGTCGACGTGATTTCGCAGAAGCGCGGCGAGATCCAGGGTTTCAGGCATGTCGACAAGGGCGGGCGCGTGAAGGTCGACCGCACGTTCGACGATGCGCGCGAAGGCGACTACGACGCGGTCGTATTGCCCGGCGGCGTCGTGAACGGCGATGCGATCCGGATGCTGCCGGCCGCGCGCGAATTCGTGACGGCGGCCGTCGGCGCCGGCAAGCCGATCGCGGCGATCTGCCACGGCGGCTGGCTGCTCGTGTCGGCGGGGCTCGTCGAAGGGCGCACGATGACGAGCTGGCCGAGCCTGCAGGACGACATCCGTCACGCGGGCGGCAAGTGGGTGGACGAAGAGGTCGTGCGCGACGGCAACCTGATCACGAGCCGCAAGCCGGCCGATCTGCCCGCGTTCACCGGCGCGCTGGTCGATCGCCTCGCATCGCACGGGGCATGACGCCGGTGCCGGCCGAATCCATGCGTCGCGTGACGTTGGCCAATGCGCCGCCGGTATTCGACGGCGCGGCGCTGCAGTTGCGCTTCATCGTCGATGTCGACGGCACGCCGCAAACCTGCGCGATCACGGTCGAGGCGCTGGAAGATCATTTCGGCGCACCGTCTGCGCTGGAAGCCGACCTGCGCGATGCGTTCGAACGCGGACGCGCACGCATCGAGGCCGCATGCGCGGACGTGCTGGCCAACGGCAATGGCGGCGATGTGGTGCTGCATAGCGGTTATTTCCGTGCGCCGGCCGGGTTGCTCCGGTCGAAGCGGCCCTGATCCGGTCGCGATTCATCGGCGCACTTGGCAATCCGGCATTACATCCCGTTGAAAACTTTGCAGCGCTTCGCCAGTGTCGCGCGGTGCCACATCGCGCGAGGCGCCGAGCGCGCGGAAGCCGATCGCGTTACGCCGGCTGGCATGGTCCCTGCATGTCTGTCATGTTGCCGGTGCACGATTCGCGTCGCACGCAGCCGCCAACGGGGGAACGAGCATGCTGACCGCCCATGAATTTGCCGCACTGTTCCTGGTGCATCATGCACCGGAACAGATCCAGATCGACCGCGACGACGTCGTCGCACTCGTTGAACAACACCTGATCGTGATGCAGCATGACGACGTGTCGGGCGCGCACCGGCCGGCATTGACCGCCGACGGACTGTCGGTCTTGCAGTGCGTGCAGCGTCATGACGCTGCCGAATCCGATGCGATCGACCTGAACGACGTAACCGACGCGTGATGCGTGACGCGTGGCGACACGGGCGGCGCTTATCGCACGATCGCGACGAAAAGCGCAAGCCGCCATGGGAGGATGATGGCACGGCAATGCCACCGTCGCATTCAACTGCCGGCACGCGCCGCCACGAGCACGGCAACCGGCAACTCGGCCAGACAGCGATCAAGCGCCAGCACACCCTCCGGCGCATCGATCGCCTCCCCGGGATTCAACTCGTCCGTCCACCGCCCCTTGATCCCGCCCGGCAGCACGACCGCCGTTTCGCCCCACTGCGCAGCTTCCACGCGCGGCAACCCGGGCGCGTCACCCAGCAACCGGCACGCGAGCCGCGTCGCCACGACCACCACAGTCACTGTATCGTCGCATCGCGCGAACGCCACCACATGACGCGCGAGCCGACCGCTCACGCGCAGCGGAACGTACGCGCCATCCGCGAACGTCGCCGGCCACCGTGCACGCAGTGCGAGCATCCGCTCGACCAGCGCCCGCTTCACGCGCGCATCGGGCCACGTCGACAGGTACGACGCGACCGGCTCGTCGACCCGTTCTGCGGCCAGCGCCGCGAACGACACGTCACGCCGGTTGTCCGGATCGACGAGCGAGTGATCCCATGATTCGGTCCCCTGATACAGATCCGGCACGCCGGGCGACGCGATCCGCAGCGCCGTCTGCGTCAGGCTGTTGACGACGCCGGCCGGCGCGATCCGCGCGACGAACGCGTGCAGCCGGTGTGCGAAATCGCCGGCGCCGTGCGGTGTCAGGATCGCGCGGACGAATGCTTCGCAGTCGTGCTCGTAGTCCGGCTCGGGCGCCAGCCAGTCGGTGTGCTGTTTTGCTTCGCGCAACGCCTTCGCCTGCCACTGCGCCACGCGGGTGGCGAGCGCGGCGAGCCCGGCCGCATCGTCGGGCGCGAGCGCCGGCGGCCAGCAACCGACGAGCGTCTGGTACAGCATCGCCTCAGCGGCCGGCCCCGGCGCCCATGCAAGGTCGCGATGTGCACCGCCGCGATGGGGCAGGTTCAGCGCGGACCAGTCGAGCGACGCCGCGCGCCACGCGTCGGGCAGCTCGCTGAGCACCGCGAGCCGCGCACGTGCGTCCTCGCCGCGCTTGTGATCGTGCGTGGCCGTCGCGACGAGCCCGTGCGGCACGGTGCGCGCGCGGCGCCGGTTGCGCGCATGGAATGCGCCGCGCGACAGGCTGAAGTCGCCGGCGTCGGCGCCGACCTCGTTGCGCGACAGCAGCCGGCCGTAGCGATAGTGGGCCGTATCCTCGACGCCCTTCGCGGCCAGCGGCGCGGTGAGCTGTGCGAACGCGACACGCGCCGCATACAGCGCGGCGGGATCCGCGTGCGGCACGCGCGCGACCGGCAAGCCGAGCCACGCGGTCACGCGCTCGAGCGCGAACCGGTCGGCCGGATCGACGGCCGCGCGTGCGCCTTCGTACGCCTGCGCGAGCACGCGGCGGTCGGCGTCGGCCGGTTCGTCGTTCGGTGACGGGTACATCCGGTACACGGGCAGCCGCACCGCGAGTTCACCGAGTACGCGCTGAATCGCGATCCGGCTGACGTCGCGCGTCGCGGGCGACGCACGCGCAATCGCGTGCAGCCGCCGCGCAACGCGCGCATGTTCGACGGCGAGCTGGCGCATCAGCACGCGCCGCTTGCCGTCGAGCGCTTCCTGCGCGAACGTGCGCGACGAGCCCGACACGGCCGCCCAGTGCGCGGCGAGCGGTTCGGCGCCGGCCGGATCGTGCAGCAGCGCGCCGACGTCGTTCATGAAGTCGTAGCCGGTCGTGCCGGCGACGGCCCAGTCGTCGCGCAGCGTTTCGCCGGGCGCGAGGATCTTCTCGACGACGACGTACGGTCGCGTGTCGCGCTGCACGGCCAGCCGGTCATCCAGCCGCCGGCAGTACGCGCGCGGATCGGCGAGGCCGTCGACGTGATCGACGCGTACGCCGTCGACGAGCCCGGTCGCATGCAGGCGCAGCGGCAGCGCGTGAACGGCGTCGAACACGGCGTCGTCGTCGATGCGGACGGCCGCGAGCGTCGCGATGTCGAAGAAGCGCCGCCAGTTCAGTTCGTCGGCGGCCGTGCGCCACCACGCGAGCCGGTAATGCTGGCGGTCGAGCAGCCGGTGCAGGCGCGCGCGCGAGCGCGCGTGGCGCGGATCGGCGCCACGCAGCACCGCGTCGAGCGCATGCGGGCCGTGCGCGGCCGCATGGTCGCGCAGCGCCGCATGCGCGGCGGCCAGCCGTGCGCTGTCGCGTGCCGGCGCGGCTTCGAAGCGCTCGGCAAGCGCGTTCAGGTCCGTACGGTTCGCGATGCGCAGGATTTCGGCGTAGGTGGCGGGCGCGACCGGCAACTGCCGCCCGGGGCACGTGACGAAGAAGCGGCCGGCGGCCGGATCGACGCCGAGCGCGATGTCGCCGCTCGCGAGCGCATCGCCGTATGGCGTGCCGAGGCACGGCAGCAGCACCTTGCCGTCGAGGGCCGGATCCGGCGGATGCCAGTCGATGTCGAAGTAGCGCGCGTACGGGCTCGCCGGCCCCCATTCGAGCACGTCGTTCCACCAGGCGTTCGACGATCCGCCGACGCCCATGTGGTTCGGCACGATGTCGACGATCACGCCGAGGCCGCGGGCGCGCAGCGCATCGACGAGCCGGATGAACCCGGCTTCGCCGCCGAGTTCTGCGCCGAGCACGCCGTAGTCGACGGTGTCGTAGCCGTGCAGCGAGCCGGGTTCGGCCGTCGCGACCGGCGACAGGTACAGGTGGCTCACGCCGAGCCGCGCGAAGTAGTCGGCGTGCGCGGCCGCGTCGTCGAACGTGAAGCCTGCATGAAGCTGGAGTCGCAGCGTCGCACGCGGTGTCATGTCCCGCGTCCCGGCGCGCGGCGCGCGTGCACGACGGCCGCGATGCGTGCGCGGACGTCCGCGTCGAACAGCGTGTCGATCGCGCGTGGCAGCCGCTGCCGCCAGTTCGGATGGCCGCATGGCGGCCCCGGCAGGTTCGGCTGCGCGTCGAGCGCGAGCAGATCCTCGAGCGGCAGGATCGCGAGCGGCGACGGGCTGTGTGCGACGTAGGCTAGCATCGCGCTCACCGGTGGCGCATCGGCCGGCGGCATGGCCGAGCCGGCCCGGGCGCAGCCTGCCTGTTGCAGCGCCCGCCACAGCGCCGAGCGTTCGGTCGCGCGTGCCGCGTAAGCGGCGGCGAGGTCGGGAGGCAGGGCGGGCGGCTGCGTGGCGTCGCCTGCGTCCGCGCGCCGCACGGTGTCGTGTCCGACCCCCGCGCTTGACACGATTTCGTCGGAATCGTGCGCGCCCGCGTCGTCCGGCGCCGGGGCGGCCACATCGTGCGGATCGGTTGCGTCGTGCTGCTTCGCGGCGTCGGCCGCAACCTGTCGCCACTTCAGGTCGACGCCGCGCCACCAGCCGGACACGGTCGGCAAGTCATGCGTCGACGTCATCGCGATCGCATCGCGATCCCATGCCGATGGCGCTCTGAAACCGCCGTCTGCGTCGCGCTCGAACCACAGCACGCGCATGCCGGCGACCCCCTGTACGCCCAGCCGTTCACGCAACCCGGCCGGCACGGTGCCGAGGTCCTCGCCGATCGCGATCGCGCGATGGCGGGCCGCCTCGAGCGAGACGAGCCGCACGAGGTCGTCGAGCGGGTAACGCAGGTACGCGCCGTCGCGCGGCGAGCCGCCGTCCGGCACGATCCACATCCGCGCGAAGCCGAGCACGTGATCGATGCGGATGCCGCCCGCGTGCGCGAACGCGGCGCGCAGCAGTTCGACGAACGGCACGAAGCCGTCCGTGCGCAGCGCGGCGGGCGTCCAGGTCGTCACGCCCCACGCCTGGCCGGCCGCGTTGAACAGGTCGGGCGGCGCGCCGAGCGACACGCCGCGCAACAGCGTGTCGCCGTGTGCCCACGCGTCGCTGCCCGTGCGATCGGAGCCGACCGCGAGATCGGCGATCAGCCCGGTTGCCATGCCCGCGCCGCGTGCCGCGTGCTGCGCATCGCCGAGCGAGCGCGACGCGCACCATTGCAGGAACGTGTGGAACGCGATCGTGTCGGCATGCGCGTGCGCGAACGCATCGACTTCCGCCGATCCCGGCACGCGCCACGGCGCCGGCCACTGCCGCCAGTCCGCCCCGATCCCGTGCTCGATGCAGAATGCCTGCAGCGCATCAAAGCGCGCATGCGCGTCGAGCGCGGTGCCGCCTGCCGCGCGAAAACGCTGGTACGTATCGCGCGACGGGTCGTCGCCGGCGCGCCACGCATCGAAGCAGGCGCGCAGACGGCGCAGCTTCATCGGCAACACGCGCGGCCAGTCGACCAGCGACGCGTCGGCCATCGCAGCCATCGCGGCCGGTGCGTCGCGCGCGGCGCCGGCGCCCGGCACGGCGTCGCAGTCGAGATAGGCGACGTTGTGCCAGCACCGCGACGACGGCGAATACGGGCTGTCATGCGCGGGCAGGGCTGGATAGCCGGCGTGCGTCGGGCTGATCGCAACGGCCTGCGCGCCGTGCCGCGCGGCCTGTGCGGCCAGCCGCGCGAGCGCCGTGTAGTCGCCTGCGCCGTCGTCGCCGGCGCGGCGCAGGCTGTAGAGCTGGGCCGCGATGCCCCAGCGGTTGCCCGCGTCGCGTGCGTGCGCGGCCGCGTCGAACGGGCGCGCACGCGGCGGCGCGATCGCGAGCCCGATGTGCTGCCCGCCGATGTCGAGCGCGTGATAGCCGGGCATCGAAAGCGGTGGAAGCGTGCCGTGTTCGCCCGCGCCGACGACGCGGCCGTCCACGTGGCCGCCGGTTTCGAGCGAGATCCGGAAGCGCGCGCCCGGCGGTGCGATCGTCGCGGGCAGCGTGAGCGGCAGGCCGGCGTCGCCCGTCACCATGCGCGGCGGCGATGCGGTCGCGTCGGCGAGCGCCGCCGCGCTGTCGACCCGCTGGATCGCCGTGCCACACGGCCAGCCGAGCGCATCGACGAGCGCGACGAGTGCGTCGTCGCTCACCCGCCGCGCGACGCCGCCCGCATCGGTCCAGTCGGTTTCCAGTCCGGCCGCGTGCGCGAGGGTTGCGATCGGGACGTCGGTCGTCATGATCGGCTCTGCCCGTTCACGCGGTGATACCGCGCATCGTGGTTGACCGCACCGTCACGCCACGCGACGCACGCGCGCGGGGGCAGCTGCAGGTCGGGCAGCCGGTCGCGTGCGCGCGGCGGCGTCTCGAACACGATCTTGCCGACCGGCAGCGCCGGCAGCGCCGCGTCGTGCGAACCGAGGTTCAGCGCGATCGTCAGCGTGCTGCCGTCGCCGAGGCGCCAGCGCGCGACGAGCGCCTGCGGGTCGGCGTCGCCCGCGAGCAGGTCAACGCCGAGCGCGTGCACGCCCGGCAGATGCGGCGTCACGAGCGCCGCGCGCACGGCCAGCGCGCCGCGGTAGAAGCGCTGCCATGCGGTGGCGTCGGGCCAGGTGTCGTCGGGCCAGGTGTTGTCGGGCGGATGGTTCGACGACGAGCGGATGAACGTCGAGATATCGTTGGGGTCGGGAATCATGTCGCGATGCGCCGCGTCGGCAAATGCGGGAAACGCCGCGAACTCGCGGCGCCGGCCGTCGCGCACGGCATCGGCGAGCGCGCCGCGATAGTCGGTGAAGAACTGGAACGGCTGCGTGCTGCCGCCTTCCTCGCCCATGAACAGCAGCGGGATCGACGGCGCGAGCAGCATCAGCGCGGTGGCCGCGCGCACCGCGTCGTCGTTCGCAAGCGCACGCAGCCGTTCGCCGAACGCGCGGTTGCCGATCTGGTCGTGGTTCTGCAGGAACGTGACGAACGCGGTCGGCGGCAGGTGGGCGCTCGGCTCGCCGCGCGCGGCGCCGTCGTGCAGCGGCGATGGTTCGCCCTGATACGCGAATCCCTCGCCGAGCGTGCGCGCGAAATGACGCAGCGGCGCGTCGGCGTACGCGCGGTAGTAGCCGTCCCGTTCGCCGGTCAGCAGCACGTGTGCACTGTTGTGGAAATCGTCGTTCCACTGCGCGTCGAAGCCGCCGGGGCCGAGCAGGCTCGCCGCATTGCGCTCGTTCTCGAGCACGAGGTGGATATAGCGTGTGTCGCCCGCGTACGTGCGCACGCGGCGCGCGAGTTCGCGCAGCCACGCGTCGTCGTCGATCGCGTGCGCGGCGTCGATGCGCAGCCCGTCGAAGCGGAATTCGTCGAGCCAGTACAGCGCATTGTCGATGAAGAACGCGCTCGTCTGCGGCCGCGAGAAGTCGATCGCCGGCCCCCAGGCGGTCTGCCGGTCCGCTCGGAAGAACGTGGGCGCGTAGCGCGGCAACAGGTTGCCTTCGGGGCCGAAGTGGTTGTAGACGACGTCGAGGAACACCTGCAGCCCGAGCCCGTGCGCGGTGTCGACGAGCACCTTCAACTCTTCGGGCCGTCCGTACGACGTGTCGGGCGCGAACGGCAGCACGCCGTCGTAGCCCCAGTTGCGCGTGCCGGGAAACGCGTTGACGGGCATCAGCTCGAGCGCGGTCACGCCGAGCGCGGCGATCGCCGGCAGCCGCCGCTCGACGCTCGCGTAGCCGCCGCACGCACCGACGTGCAACTCGTACAGCACTGTCTCGTGCCACGGGCGGCCGCGCCATGCGTCGTGGCGCCAGCGATACGCATGCGGGTCGACGACCTGGCTCGGCCCGTCCACGCCGCCGGGCTGAAAGCGCGACGCCGGGTCGGGCACGACGAGGCCGTCGTCGAGCCGGTAGCGGTACAGCGCTCCGGGGCCGCATGCGGCGACGGTTTCGAACCAGCCGTCGCCGACCGCTGTCATCGGGATCGCGTGTTCGCTTTCGTCGTGCAGTTCGACGGCGGCCGTGCGGCTGGCGGGCGCCCATAGCCGGAAGCGGGTACGGTCGATGTCGATGCAGGTCGCGCCGAACGACGATTCGAACGCATGCGTGCGGGGTGGGTGGTCGGAACGGGATGTCATCGCGGTCCTCGTCAGGATGGGTCGGCCGGCACGGCCGCGACCGCGATCGCGGCCGCGTGCGCGGCGACATCGAGGCCGTCGGCCGGCCAGGTGCGCGGGCCGGCGTCCGGCGTGGCCGTATCGACCAGCACGCGATACTCGAGCACGGGCGCGGGCGGCACGAACACGACCGTCTCGGACGACGCGTTCAGCATCACGAGCAGCGCCTCGGTGCGCCCGGTGCGGCCCGTGCCGACGCGGCGCATCGTCAGCGCACGGCGCTCGCGGTCCTGCCACGCGGGCACGGTCAGCGCGTCGCCGCGTTCGTCGAACCAGTCGATCTCGGCCATGCCCGGCGCGCCGTCACGGTCGCCCGACGGATAGCGCGGCGACGACATCACCGGATACATGCGCCGCAGCGCGGCCAGCCGCGACACGAAGCGCATCAGCGTCACGGCTTCGTCGCCGCGCGCCAGGTCCCAGTCGAGCCACGACAGTTCGTTATCCTGGCAGTACGCGTTGTTGTTGCCGTGCTGCGTGCGGCCGAATTCGTCGCCGGCCACGAGCATCGGCGTGCCGAGCGCGGTGAACAGCGTCGCGAGCATCGAGCGGGCGACGCGTGCGCGCACGTCGCGGATCGATGCCTCGCCGGTCGGCCCTTCGACGCCCCAGTTCGCACTGCAGTTGTCGTCGCGGCCGTCGCGGTTGTCCTCGCCGTTCGCTTCGTTGTGCTTGGCCGAGTACGACACGAGATCGGCGAGCGTGAAGCCGTCGTGCGCGGTAACGAAATTGACCGACGCCCACGTATGCCGCCGGTGATGGTTGAACAGGTCGGCCGAGCCCGCGAGCCGCGCGGCGAGCTCCGGCCGCTGGCCCGCGTCGCCGCGCCAGAAGCAGCGGACGGTGTCGCGAAACCGGTCGTTCCATTCGGCGAAGCCGGGTGGATGGCGGCCCAGCTGGTAACCGCCGGGGCCGAGATCCCACGGCTCGGTGATCAGCTTGCGCTGCGAGAGCACCGGGTCCTGCCGCAACGCGTCGAAAAAACCCGCGCCGGGATCGAAACCGTGCTCCTCGCGGCCGAGCGTGACGCCGAGATCGAAGCGGAACCCGTCGACGTTGAACGCGGTGGCCCAGTAGCGCAGCGAATCCATCACCATCTGCACGACGCGCGGGTGTGACAGGTTCAGCGTGTTGCCGCAGCCCGTCTCGTCGACATGAAAGCGGTGGTCGCCCGGCACGAGCCGGTAGTAGCTCGCGTTGTCGAGGCCGCGCCACGACAGCGTGGGGCCGAGCTGGTTGCCTTCGCACGTGTGGTTGTAGACGACGTCGAGCACGACCTCGATGCCGGCCGCATGCAGCTGGCGGATCGCGATGCGCATTTCGTCGAGCCGCCGCGTCGCGAGATACGCGGGCTCCGGCGCGAAGAACGCGGCCGTGTCGTAGCCCCAGTAGTTGCGCAGCCCGCGGTTCACGAGCGCGCGCTGCTGCAGGAACGCGTGGATCGGCAGCAATTCGACCGTCGTCACGCCGATCGACAGCAGGTGATCGATGAACGCTGGATGCGCGAACGCCGCGAACGTGCCGCGCTCGGGCACGCGCAATCCGGCGCGCCGCATCGACGCGCCGCGCACGTGCGTCTCGTAGATCACCGTGTTGCGCCATGCGACGCGCGGGCGCCGGTCGGTGCTCCAGTCGAACGCCTCGTCCACCACCACGCACTTCGGCATCGCGGGCGCCGAGTCGCGGCGGTCCATCGACAGGTCCGCACGATTCGAATGGAGGCGATAGCCGAACAGCGCGTCGGACCAGCGGAACTGGCCGACCAGCTTGCGCGCGTACGGGTCGAGCAGCAGCTTGGTCGGATTGAAGCGGTGACCGTTCTGCGGCTGGTACGGGCCGTCCGCGCGAAACCCGTACACGGTGCCCGGATGCGCGTTGGGCAGGTAGCCGTGCCACACCTCGTCGGTGCACTCGGGCAGGTCGAGGCGCGCGAGTTCCTTGCGGCCGGTCGGATCGAACACGCACAGCTGGATGCGCTGCGCATGCGCGGAAAACACCGCGAAATTGGTCCCGAGGCCGTCCCAGGTCGCGCCGAGCGGATAGCATCGGCCGGATTCGAGACGGGCGGGCAGGGCGGTCGGCATGGGGCGAATCTCCGTGTCGAGGGCACAGGAAATCAGGCGGGCGTCAGCCACAGCGTCGCAAGCGGCGGCAGGCGCAGCAGGGCCGACCACGCTTCGCCGTGCGCGGGCAGGGGCTCCGCCCACACGGCGCCGTCGTTGCCGGCGTTGGTGCCGCCGTACGGCGCGGCGTCGGTGTTCATCAGTTCGCGCCACTGGCCGGGCGCGGGCAGCCCGAGGCGGTAGCCGGCGCGCGGCACGGGCGTGAAGTTGCAGACGGCGACGACGAGGCGCCCGGTGTCGTCGCGGCGCGCGAACGCGAACACGCTGTTGTCGCGATCGTCGCCGATCAGCCAGGAAAAGCCGGCCGCGTGGCAGTCGAGCGCATGCAGCGCGGGCTCGGCCGCGTACGCGCGGTTCAGGTCGCGCACGAGCCGCTGCACGCCGCGATGCGCGGGCGCGTCGAGCAGGTCCCAGTGCGGCGTCGCATCGTGCGCGAACTCGGCCCATTGCGCGAATTCGCTGCCCATGAACAGCAGCTTCTTGCCCGGGTGCGCCCACATGAAGCCGAAGTACGCCCGCAGCGTCGCGAGCCGCTGCCACGCATCGCCCGGCATCTTCGCGACGAGCGAGCCCTTGCCGTGCACGACCTCGTCGTGCGACAGCGGCAGCACGAAGCGCTCCGAGAACGCGTACACGAGCCCGAACGTCATCCGGTCGTGGTGATAGCGGCGGTGGATCGGGTCTTCGTGCAGGTACGCGAGCGTGTCGTGCATCCACCCCATGTTCCACTTGAAGTCGAAGCCGAGCCCGCCGTCGCCGGTCGGCGCGGTAACGCCCGGCCACGCGGTCGATTCCTCCGCTACGGTGACGACGCCGGCGGGCGCGGCCGCACCGTGCAGCGTGTCGTTCAGCACGCGCAGGAACGCGACCGATTCGAGGTTCTCGCGCCCGCCGTGCACGTTCGGCACCCATTCGCCTTCCTTGCGCGAATAGTCGCGGTACAGCATCGACGCGACCGCGTCGACGCGGATGCCGTCGACGTGATAGCGGCGCGCCCACGCGAGCGCCGACGCGACGAGGAACGCACCGACTTCGGTGCGCCCGAGATTGAACACGCACGTGTGCCAGTCGGGATGCATGCCTTCGCGCGGATCGGCGTGCTCGTACAGCGCGCTGCCGTCGAATTGCGCGAGGCCGTGCGGATCGTCCGGGAAATGCGCAGGCACCCAGTCGACGATCACGCCGATGCCGGCCGCATGCGCGCGGTCTACGAACCGCGCGAAGCCGTCGACCGGCCCGAAGCGGGCGGACGGCGCGAACTGCGCGAGCGGCTGGTAGCCCCACGAGCCGCCGAACGGGTATTCGGCGATCGGCATGAATTCGACGTGCGTGAAGCCCATGCCCTGCACGTACGGAATCAGCCGCTCGGCCAGTTCGTCCCAGGTCGCGCTGCGGTTCATCTCCTCCGGCATGCGCTGCCACGACTCCGCATGCACCTCGTAAATCGACCACGGCACGCGGTAGCGGTCGGCGTGCGGCCGCGCGTGCATCCAGCCGTCGTCGTGCCACGCGAACGCGTCGAGCGTCGCGACGTCGGCGACCACCGACGCGGTGCGCGGCGGCGCTTCCGTTGCGCGCGCGCACGGATCGGCCTTGTGCGGCAGCACGCGCCCGTCGGCTGCGCGCAGCTCGTACTTGTAGGACTCGCCCGCGCCGATACCCGGCACGAACAGCTCCCACACGCCGGACGGGCGCCGCAGCCGCATCGGGTGGCGGCGGCCGTCCCATGCGTTGAAATCGCCGACCAC
The DNA here is from genome assembly GCF_984667975.1 of Burkholderia pulmonis. NCBI lineage: Bacteria > Pseudomonadati > Pseudomonadota > Betaproteobacteria > Burkholderiales > Burkholderiaceae > Burkholderia > Burkholderia pulmonis. Next base: position 842,911 of record NZ_OZ480188.1, on the reverse strand, counting down.
CGACACGCGCTGCGCGTTCGGCGCCCAGACCGCGAACCGCACGCCGTCGGTGTCGTCGATGTGCGCGGGCGTTGCGCCGAGGCAGTCGAGCACGGCGGCCGGGTCGCCGGCCGAGAAACGCGCGAGCGCCGCGTCGTCGAGCAGCGTGCCGAACGCGTACGCATCGTCGGCCACCTGCCGCGCGTCCGGCCAGTCGATCGCGAGCAGGTAGTGGGGCGCGCCGCCGTCGTGCGCGATCGTGCCCGCGAAGCAGCCGGCGCGATCGATACACGCGAGCGCGCCGAGTTCGTTGCCGTCCGGCGACAGCGCGCGCACGCGTTCGGCGCCGGGCAGCAGCGCCCGCACGACGAGCCGGTCGGCCTGCTCGTGCGGGCCGAGGCACGCGAACGGGTCGGGATGGCGGCCGGCGAGCAGTGCGTCGATATCGGCGCGTTCGAACAGCGTGTCGGTCATGGGGTTCCTCCGTCGTCGGGCAGCACGCCGTCGCCGAGCAGGCGGTCGACCAGCGCCGCGAGGCCGCCGACCGGCACGCTCAGCCAGTCGGGCCGGTTCGCCGCTTCGTAGCACAGCTCGTACGACGCCTTGTCGATCAGGAACAGCGCGAGCAGGCGATCGGCATAGCGCGGATCGACGAAGCGCACGGGCGCGAGGTCGGCCGCCGCGCGATAGCATTCGACGAAGCGGTCGGCGGCGGCCTGCCCGAAGCGGTCGAACAGCGCGCGCTTGCGGCCGGCCGCCTGCGGCGGCGCCTTTTCGATCGCGAACTGCGCGGTCGCGCTGACGTACGACAGCGAGCGCAGCAGGCCGGCCACGTCGCGCAGCGGATGCGATTTCGCGCGCCGCCGGGCGAGCGGGCGGGCCGGTTCGCCTTCGAAGTCGATCAGCAGCGCGTCGCCCTGCACGTCGAGCACCTGGCCGAGATGGAAATCGCCGTGAATCCGCGTGCAGTGCGCGTCGAGCGTGCGCGGCACGAGCTCGCCGAGCGCCTGCACGGCCGCGTCGCGCGACGCGAGCAATGCGTCGGCCGACGCGCGTGTGGCCGGATCGAGGCCGTCGAGCCGCGTGCGCAATACGTCGAGCGCGCGCTCGAACGACGCGATCGCATCCATGCACCAGCCGTCGACGTGGTCGGGCGTCGCGTGCTCCGGCGCGAACGCGGGATCGTCGGACGGCTGCGCGAGCGCGACGTGCAACTGGCCGAGCCGCGTGCCGACGATGCCCGCGAACGCCGCATAGCCGAGCAGCGCATCGGGCTCGTCGTCCGCTTCGGCCGGATCGTCGTCGTCCGCGGCGGGCAGCGCGAGCTCGTCGATCGCGCGCCGCAGGAAATCGAACGAGCGCGTCCATGCGTCGCCCTGGTTGTCGACATAGCGCTGCAGGATCGCGACCGTGTGCGGCGTGCCGTCCGGATCGACGTGTACGACTTCGCCGGCGAGCGTCGCGGTGTTCGCATAGCCGATGCGCGTCAGGTGCCGGCTCATTTCCGCTTCCGGGTGGATGCCGTGCGCGACCTTGCGCACCAGCTTCAGCACGATCGCGTCGCCGATCACGAGCGAGCTGTTGCTTTGCTCGGCCGCGAGCCAGCGCACGTCCGCATCGTCGCCCGGATCGAGCGCGGCGAGCGCGTCTTCCGGCAGGAAGGTGAGCCGGCCGCCGTCGGACGTGGGCACCGTTGCGCCGCCGCGCAGCTTGCGCAGCATCCCGCGCGCGAACGCCGGCAGCGCGAACGCATCGGTCAGGTAGCCGACCGTATGGCCGCGCCGCACACGCGCGAGCGCGAGCTGCGCGAACAGCGGATGGGAGGTCTCGCCGCCCCAGGCGACCGCCAGCGGCACGACGTAGCGCTCGACGCCGCCGTCGCTTGCCGACACCCACGCCTCCGCATACTGGAACGGCTCGTCGGGCATCGGTGTGACGACGTTCAGCCACGCGTCGCCGATTGCGCGATCCTTCGACGCGAACCAGCGCCGCCGCGCGAGCCACGACGCGAGCGCGTCGTGCGCGAGCGCATGCAGCTGCGCGATGTCGGGCCGCGCATCGCCGCGCCGCATCACGAGCGTCACGTATTCGGGCAGCGGCTCCGCATGCGGCTGCCGCCACGACGGCTCGCGCCCGTGCTCGGCGAGCACGAACCACAGGAACCCGTAAGGCGGAAAGGTGAGGAGATACGGGAGCTGGCCGATCGGCGGAAACGGCGAATCGGAGGTCATCTCGATCGGCACGCGGCCCGCGAATCCGGACAGGTCGAGCTCGACCGCCTGCGATGCGCGCGACAGGTTCGCGACGCACAGCACGGGGTCCTGGCCGTCCAGTTCGCGCAGGTACGCGAGCACCTTGCGGTTCTCCGGGCGCAGGAAGCGGATCGTGCCGCGCCCGAACGCCTGCGACGCGCGGCGGGTCGCGAGGATGCGCCGCGTCCAGTTCAGCAGCGAATGCGGATCGCGCGTCTGCGCCTCGACGTTGATCGCGTCATAGCCGTACAGCGAGCCCATCACCGGCGGCAGCACGAGCAGTTCCGGGTCGGCGCGCGAGAAGCCGCCGTTGCGGTCCGACGACCACTGCATCGGCGTGCGCACGCCGTCGCGATCGCCGAGGTGGATGTTGTCGCCCATTCCGAGCTCGTCGCCGTAGTAGATCACCGGCGTGCCGGGCATCGACAGCAGCAGCGAGTTGATCAGCTCGATGCGGCGCCGGTCGCGCTCCATCAGCGGCGCGAGCCGGCGCCGGATGCCGAGGTTCAGCCGCGCGCGCCGGTCGCTCGCATAGGTTTGCCACAGCAGGTCGCGTTCCGAATCGGTCACCATCTCGAGCGTCAGCTCGTCGTGGTTGCGCAGGAACACGGCCCACTGGTTGCTCGGCGCGAGCGCCGGCGTCTGCCGCATGATGTCGACGATCGGGAAGCGATCCTCGCTCGCGATCGACATGTAGATGCGCGGCATCAGCGGGAAGTGAAACGCCATGTGGCATTCGTCCTCGTCGCCGAAGTACTCCTGCACGTCTTCCGGCCACTGGTTCGCTTCCGCGAGCAGCATCCGGTTCGGGTACTCGGCGTCGATCGTCGCGCGGATCCGTTTCAGGATCGCGTGCGTCTCGGGCAGGTTCTCGTTGTTCGTGCCTTCGCGCGCGACCAGGTACGGCACCGCATCGAGCCGCAGCCCGTCGATGCCGAGGTCGAGCCAGAAGCGCATTACCTGGATCACTTCGCGCACGACCGCCGGATTGTCGAAGTTCAGGTCGGGCTGGTGCGAGTAGAAGCGGTGCCAGTAGTACTGACCGGCCACCGGGTCGTGGGTCCAGTTCGACGTCTCGGTGTCGAGGAAGATGATCCGCGTGCCCGCGTATTTCGTGTCGGTGTCCGACCACATGTAATAGTCGCGATGCGCGGAGCCCGGTTTCGCGCGGCGCGCGCGCTGGAACCACGGGTGCTGGTCGGACGTGTGGTTGATCACGAGTTCCGCGATCACGCGGATGCCGCGCGCATGCGCTTCGCGGATGAAGCGCCGCACGTCGGCCAGCGTGCCGTAGTCGGGGTGCACGTCGCGGTAGTCGGCGATGTCGTACCCGTCGTCGCGGCGCGGCGACGGGTAGAACGGCAGCAGCCAGATCGTGTCGACGCCGAGTTCGGCGATGTAGTCGAGCTTCGCGATCAGGCCGGGGAAATCGCCGATGCCGTCGTTGTTCGAGTCGTAGAACGACTTCACGTGCACCTGGTAGATGATCGCGTCCTTGTACCACAGCGGATCGTCCGCGCAGAGTGCGGGGGCACGGCGGCGCGCGCGGCGCCGGCGCGGCGTGCCGGCCGGCGCGAGCGACGGGAATTGCGCGCGGCGCACGTCGTCGAGGGAATCTTCGCGTTTCATCATCCGTGGGCTCCCGAAGAGGGGCGGGCGTCGTCCGGTGCGGGCGCTGCCGCCCGCGTGGCGCCCGGCGACGGCGCGAGCCGCCAGATTGCGTACGGCCGCACGTGCGGATCGAGCGAGACGTACTGGCGATGGCCGCGCCAGGTTTCCGCGTGCGCGGCGTCCTGTTCCAGCGCATCGAGCGGTTCGCCGTCGGCCAGCCCGAAGCCGTGCCACAGCGCCGCGTCGAGCGTGAAATTCGCGGCCTGCGGATGCCACGGATCGAGGCTGATCGCGACGACCACCACGCTGTCGAACGCGGGCGTCGCCTTCACGAACACGAGCACGCTGTCGTTGTCCGCGTCGACGAACGCGAGGCCGAGATGCGTCTGCAGCGCCCGGTGATCGCGCCGTGCGCGGTTCAGCCGCGCGACGTCGGTGCCGATATGCGAGGCCTTGCTCCAGTCGCGCGCGCGCAGTTCGTATTTCTCCGCATTCGCGTATTCCTCGCTGTCCGGCAGCGGCGCCGATTCGCCGAGCTCGAAACCCGAGTACAGGCCCCACGAACCGGCCAGCGTCGCCGCGAGCGCCGCGCGGATCACGAACTGCGAGCGCGGCGCGTTCTGCAGGTGGTGCGGGTTGATGTCGGGCGTGTTGACGAAGAAGTTCGGCCGGAAGAATTCGCGTGCGGGGCCGGCCGTCAGCTCGGTCAGGTAGTCGATGAATTCGCGCTTCGACTCGCGCCACGTGAAGTACGTGTACGACTGCGAGAAGCCGACCTTGGCAAGCCGGTACATCATGCCCGGCCGCGTAAACGCTTCGGACAGGAACACGACGTCCGGATGCCGGCCGCGCACGTCCGCGATCATCCATGCCCAGAACGGCAGCGGCTTCGTGTGCGGGTTGTCGACGCGGAAGATCCGCACGCCCGCGTCGACCCAGAACAGCACCGCGTCGCGCAGCGCGACCCACAGGTCGGGTAGCGCATCCGGCGCGTAGAAATCGGGGTTCACGATGTCCTGGTAGCGCTTGGGCGGATTTTCCGCGAAGCGCAGCGAGCCGTCGGGCCGCCACGCGAACCAGCCCGGATGCGCGGCGAGCCACGGGTGATCGGGCGAACACTGGATCGCGAAATCGAGCGCGATCTCGAGCCCCTGGCCCCGCGCGGCCACGACCAGCGCGCGAAACGATTCGAGCGTGCCGAGCTGCGGATGCACGGCCGTGTGGCCACCGTCGGGCGAGCCGATCGCGTACGGGCTGCCGACATCGTCGGGGCCGGCGATGAGGCTGTTGTTGCGTCCCTTGCGCGCGGCCGTGCCGATCGGGTGGATCGGCGGGAAATACAGCACGTCGAACCCCATGTCGCGAATACGCGGCAGGTGCGCGATCACGTCGTCGAACGTGCCGTGCCGGTGCAAATCGTCGCTCGCCGAGCGCGGAAACATTTCGTACCAGCTTGAAAAGCGTGCCGCGCGGCGCTCGACGTCGACCGGGTAGGTCGTTTCGTCGTGCGTGACGAACGGACGGTAGCGCAGGGCCGCGAACGCGTCGGCGAGCGGCGGCGCGGCGAGCAGCGCGCGTCGCGCGTCGGCCGGCGCTTCCTTGAATTCGGCGACGAGGCGTTTCATTTGCGTGACCGCGCGCGGATCGGCCGGATCGGCGAGCTTGAGCGCGGTCGCGAGCAGCAGCTGCGCCTCGCGCAGTTCGAGTGTCACGTCCTGGCCGGCCGCGTGCTTTTTCGCGACGTCGTCGACGAGCGACGCCCAGTCGTCGCGCCACGCGATCACGCGAAACGCGTGCCGGCCGAGCTGGTCGAGCATCACGTGGGCGTGCCAGCGATCGTTCGGCCCGGCTTTGAACGGCACCTCGCGCCACGTGTCGTCGCCGTCGGCACGCCACTGGAGCGCGGCCGCGAGATGCGCGTGCCCGTCCGTGAAGATCGACGCCTGCACGGCGAGCGGCTCGCCGATCACGCGCTTGACGGCAAAGCGGCCGCCGTCGACCGACGGTTCGACGCGCTCGATCGCGATCCGGTCGGCAGCAAGCGCGGCGGACAGCGCGCCGCGCTCGCGTGCGGCGTCGGGGCGCGTCGTGACGGGCGGCGCCTGCCACGCGTGCAGCAGCGCGTAGGCGCCGGGTTCGAGCGTGAAGGCTTCGAGCGCGGCCGGCGGATGCGTTTGCGCGCCGTCCTGCGTGACGACGCGCGTGAAGCCGCCCGGCACGCCGGGCAGGATCGTCGCGGGATCGACCGTCGCCGGCGCGTCGAGGTCGGGATTCAGTGCGATCAGCAGTGCCGCCTCGTCGTGTTCGAGCGATGGCCCCGTGCCGCGCAGCAGTGTGGCCGCGGCGGCGCCCGGCGCGCTCAGTTGCGCGATTTCGCCGCGTGCCGCCGCGACGGGCGTCGCGCGGCGCCACGCATTCGCGTCGGCGATCGCGCCGGACAGGTCGAAACGCGCAGCGTCGAACGCCGCACGGTAGCGTGCGGCATCCGCGTCGCGCGCCATCAACGGCACCGCGACGCCGCGCTCGAAACCCATCGGCACGAGCCAGCCGGTGCCGACGGCCGCAGCCGTCCACAGTGCGCGGCGATAGGCGCGGGCGACGAGCTCGTCCGGTGCATCGGGCCAGTCGTCCGCGAGACGCGGGCCGTCGGGCGCATCGGGAAACGCAATCGGCGAGCCGATACGCCGCAGCAGCCGGTGTTCGTCGGCGAACCACGGTGCGCGCAGGTCCCACCAGCGCACCGATGAAAACACCGCGTCGAACCCGGCGGTGTCGAGCTGCGCGAGCGCGTCGCGCGCATGCCCGGGCACGGCCGCGAGCACCGCGACGTCCGGGCGTGCGCGGCGCAACGTCGCGCGCCAGCCCGGCCACCAGTCGGCCGGCAGATGATGCGGCGCGTCGATCAGGAAACCGGCTGCGCCTGCGTCGGCGAAGGTCGCGAGGTGCGTGCACCACCATGCCGACAGCGCGTCGAGCGCCGCGTCGTTGCCAATGTTCGCGTGGGCGATGTCCAGCGCATGCGCGGTACCGCGCGGGTCGATCAGCGCGTCGTCGTGCGTGCGTTCGACATACCAGTCCGGATGCTCGGTAAGCAGCGGGTTCTCGCGCGCGATGCGATCGGGCACGACTTCGAGCAGCAGGCGCAGCCCGTGGCCGTGCGCGAGCTGTGCGAGCCGCGACAAGGTTTCGAGTGCGCTTGCGCGCGTCGCGAACGATTGGGCCGGCCGCCGGAAATCGGCGACGTGGCGCGGAAAGCCGGCGACGCTCGCGGCCCAGAACGCGCCGACGAGCACGTGATCGAAACCCATGCCCGCGATATGCGCGAACGTCTGCGGCCACGCGTCGAGCGGCCCGACGAGGCGGGCGTCGCAGAAATGAATGTGTGGAGCGAAGGTCGGCGTGGAGTCCATGGCGTGGCGCGGGTGGCGGCGATCGGTGATGTCGATGCGCCGCAACGCGCGTGCCTGCCATGGGGCGCCCCGCGGGGCAAGGGGCGAACGGAAAGCCGGTCGATACGGCCTGTCGTTTTTACACGGTCGAGGGTCGTGTGCTCATTCCCCGCCGCCGGTCCCGTTCCCGTCGATGCGCTGCAGCAGCGCATCGCAACGTGCGCGCAGGGCGTGCAGTTCCGGCGAGTCGGCATCGAGCCGCGCGTGCTTGCTGCTGCCGGCGCCGCGGTTCGCGACCGCGACGTCATAGATTCCTTGCGCGATCGTGGCGGCGGCGTTCGCGATCCTGATCCGGGCCAACCAGCCGCATTCGGTGGAATGGCACGCGAGCCACGCGCGCTGCGCGGCGACGAGTTGACCGGTCGTGAGCCATGCGCCCGACCGCATGCGCGCGGCCAGCTGGGTCGTCACGAGGTATGAGAGCAGGTCGGTCCTTTGATTCACACGCGCTCCTTGACGAAGGGTCGGCAGGTCGGCCAGCCGGTTCGCGGGTGCGGTCCGGGCGGCGCATCGGTGTACGAATTGCCGGACGACACGGTGCTTCACGGGCAGGCGGCGGGAGCCGGCAGCGGTTCGACGCGATCGCGGGGCGCAAGCCGTGTGCCGGCCGGCCGGTATCGGGCACGGCACGTGCGTGCAGGGCCGACGGGGTGCGCGGCGATCATGCGGCGCGCATTTTTTGCATCGTCATCGCAGATAAGGACAGGAGGCCACCGTGCAGCATCGACAGGATGCACAGGTCCGAGACCCGTATCGCGGCCACGAGATTCGCGTGTGGGCATGGCGCAACGACGGCGGGACCTGGCGTGACGAGGTGCAGGTGTACGTGGACGGCGCACGCATCGAGCTGGCCGCGCCGGCCGCCGACGGCCCCGACTGGCTCACCGAGAACGAGGCCCTGCTCGCGGGCGTCGAGCGCGGGCGCTACCTGATCGACAAGCGCGTGGACGACGACTGACCGGCGTCACGCCGGCGTGCCGGTGACGCGTTGCGTGGGCGCCCGGTGCGACGACGTCGACGCGGATCCGGCCACGGCGCTTGCGGCAACCCGAACGATTCAGGGCCGCGCCGCGATCTCGTCGAGATGCCACAGCAGGTCGGCCGGATCGTCGTACACGCGCAGCGCACCGGCGCGCTCCAGCTCGTCGCTGCCGTACCCGCCCGCCAGCAGCCCGACGCCGAGCGCGCGGCAACGGGCCGCGGCGAGCATGTCCCAGATGCTGTCGCCGACCACCACCGTGTGTTCGATCGGCACGTTCAGCTGCGCGGCGGCGGTCAGGAACAGGTCGGGGTCCGGCTTCGCATACTTCACCTGGTCGCGCGTGACGACGACGTTTTTGGCCGGATCGACGCCGAGCGCCTCGAGATTGATGGCGGCCGTTTCCATCCGCCCGCTGGTGGCGATCGCCCAGCGGATGCCGGCGTTCGACAGCGCGGCCAGCAGCTCGCGCGCGCCCGGCAGCGGCCGGACCTGCGCGCGCAGCCGCTGGTAGGTGGCCGCATGCAGCCGCGCGAGCCGCTCGACGCGCTCGGCGTCGATGTCGCCCGCCGTCTCGCGCAGCAACTGGTTCAGGAACAGGCCGCCGCTCATCCCGATCTTGCGGTGGATGCGCCACACCGACAGTTCGATGCCTTCGGCATCGAGTGCTTCCTTCCACGCGAGCACGTGCTGATAGACGCTGTCGACGAGCGTGCCGTCGAGATCGAACAGAAATGACGTTTCAATGCGCATGTGAATCCTCCTGGCCCGACGACGGTCGGGTGTATCGCCCGCGAAAAGTCCGCGAAAACCCTGGACGACACATTATCGGCGCACCGCCGTGTCATCGCCATGTCCCGACGCCGCGCCGCGCGGCGACGTGTCATGTGCCGCTGGTACAATCGCGCCGATGCGCGGGGCCGGGCTGGTCGAGCCGTGTCCGCGTCGCACGCGCCCCCAACCCTCGTCTCGTCGATTCCACGCATGGCAACACCGGACGCCGTCAGTTCCAGGCACTCGTGGTGGGGCGTACTGGCCCTCGCCCTCACGGCCTTCATCTTCAACACCACCGAATTCGTGCCCGTCGCGCTGCTCAGCGCGATCGGCGACAGCCTGCACATGGAGCCGACCGCCGTCGGCCTGATGCTGACGATCTACGCATGGGCCGTCGCCGTCGTGTCGCTGCCGCTGACGTTCGTCACGCGTCACGTCGAGCGCCGCAAGCTGCTGGTCGGCGCGCTGCTGGTGTTCATCGGCAGCCACATCGTGACCGGCGTCGCGTGGAATTTCACGGTGCTGATGATCGGACGGCTCGGCATCGCATGCGCGCATGCGGTGTTCTGGTCGATTTCCGTTCCGCTCGCCGTGCGGCTCGCGCCAAGCGACCGCAAGAGCCGTGCGCTCAGCCTGATCGCGATGGGCTCGGCGGTCGCGATGGTCGCCGGCATACCGCTCGGGCGCGTGATCGGCGAGGCGTTCGGCTGGCGCATCACGTTCCTGATCATCGCGGGCGCCGCAGGCGGTGCGGCGCTGGTGCTGCGCGCCACGTTGCCGGTCCTGCCGAGCCAGGGCGCCGGATCGCTGAGCAGCATCGGCATGTTCCTGCGCAAGCCGGCGCTGGTCGCGCTGTATGCGATCACCGTGCTCGTCGTGTCCGCGCACTTCACGTCGTACACGTACATCGAACCGTTCGTCCAGAGCGTCAATCACGCGAGCAGCAGCCGGATCACGTACGTGCTGATCCTGTTCGGCGTGGCCGGCCTGCCGGCCGCGATCTGCTTCAATCGCATCTATCCGCACCGGCCGGACGATTTCCTGCTGGCGTCGATCGTCGCGCTGTCGGGCTGCCTGCTGATCCTGTTCCCGTGCGCGCTGAACATCGTCACGCTGTCCGTGCATACGCTGGTGTGGGGCGGCGCGATCGTCTGCTTCGGGCTGGCGATGCAGGCATGGGTGCTGAAGCTGGCGCCGGAGGCGACCGACCTGGCCGTGTCGATCTATTCCGGGCTGTACAACGTCGGCATCGGCGCCGGTGCGCTGCTCGGCAACCATATCGCGAGCGGCTACGGGCTGCCGTGGATCGGCACGTTCGGCGGCGTGGTCGGCGCGTTCGCGGTCGGGGTCGCGTGGATCGCGTTGCGGCTTCACGCGAAACGGGACGTGGCGGCCGCGGCGCAGTAAGTCTCGCCGCGAAGCGGCGTCCACCACCGGTTTCACGGTAAACCTGCAATAACCGTCCGGATTGTTTCCGTATCGTCGGCCTGATTGCCAAAGAGTGGGTTTTCGCCGCCAATTATTTAAATCATTAAAAAATCGCGGGATTCCCGGGCGGAAAAGCGTTGTCTCCCAATATTTGATCGCATGCTGCAAAGATTGAAACAGGGAAACGAACGTCATTAATCTGCGTACGCGTACGAAGCGGACTGACGTGCGTCATTCACAACAATCGGGAGACGGAGATGAAGGGCAGAAATCATTTAGGATTATTGATGATGTGCTTCGTTGCGGCAGCAATCGGGCTGTCGGCATGCGGCGGCGACGACGTCGGTTCGTCGCCGGCCACGTCGGCGACTGGCGCGACGTCGCCCAGCGGCACGACGTCGACGCCCGGCGGCACCGGCACCCCGGCCACGTCGCCGACGGCATTGCAGCAGATCGCGGTGAATCCGCCGCCGATGGGCTGGTCGTCGTGGAACAGCCTCGAGGAAAACGTCAGCTTCGACACAATCAAGGCGCAGGCCGACGGGCTGGCCGCGCTGAATGCGAACCTCGCGACGGGCAACAAGTACCAGTACGTGAATATCGACGAAGGCTGGTGGACGTCCAGGAAGCGCGATGCGAACGGCAATTTCATTCTCAACGTCGACATGAACGGCAATCCGACCAACCAGTGGCCGGGCGGGATGAAGGCGATGGCCGACTACATTCACGGCAAGGGGCTGAAGGCCGGCATCTATATCGATTCCGGGCCGCAGGGCTGCGGCAACACGAACGGCACGCATTTCGTCGGCAGCGACTACGCGCACTACGACCACGATTTCCTGCAGTTCGCGCAATGGGGCTACGACTTCGTCAAGGTCGACTGGTGCGGCGGCAGTGCGGCCGGATACGATCCGCAGCAGGCGTATACGGCGATCTCGCAGGCGATCCAGAAAGCCTACGCGGCCACCGGAAAACTGCTGGTGCTGAACATGTGCGACTGGGGCACGCTCGGCAAGAGCGGATACCCCGACAACAACCTGGGGCCGTGGGACTGGGGCGCGGGCATCGCGACGTCGTGGCGGACCACGGGCGACATCTACGGGCCGGGAAGCGGCGTGCCCAAATTCAGTTCCGTGCTCGGCAATTTCAACGGCAACTATCACCCTGAAGGGCAGCACACCGGCTACTACAACGATCCGGACATGATGGTGGCCGGCATGGGCATGACGGCCGCGAACGATCTTGCGCACGTGAATCTGTGGGCCATTGCCGGCGCGCCGATGATCCTCGGCAACGACCTGTCGAAGTCGCTGTCGGGCGATACGGTGAGCCTGCTGACCAATCCCGAGCTGATCGCGATCGACCAGGACACGCTGGGCCTGCAAGGCTTGAAGGTCGCGGACGCCAACGGGCAGCAGGTGTGGGCGAAATTGCTGGCCGGCGCAGGCAAACGCGCGGTGCTGCTGTTCAACAACGGTACCGCGGCAAGCGACATGACGGTCACGTGGCAGCAACTGGGTTTCGCCGCGGGCACGTCGGCCACCGTTCGCGATGTCTGGGCGCACAAGGATCTCGGCGCGGCCACCGGTTCGTACACGGTCGCGGCCGTGCCGGCGGGCGGTACCGCGATGCTCGTGTTGAGCGGCACCGACCTCGCGTCGACGACGTTCCTGCCGGGCACGCTGTCGGGCGGCGCGACTGTGGCGGACTGCGCGGCGTGTGCAAGCGGAAAGAAGGTGACGGGGCTGGGTACGGTGACGTTCGACAACGTGACGTCGCAAACGGCCGGTGGCTACATCCAGATCGCGTACCTCAATGCCGGTACGGAAACCGTCAAGGCGCAACTGGGCGCGAACGGCGGCAACGGCACGACGCTCGCGTTTCCGCCCACGGGCAACGCGGTCGGCACGGTTACGGCGTTCGTCAACCTCACGGCCGGGCAGAACACGCTGACGCTGTCGAGCGTCGACGGCACGACGCCGGCGCCGGAGGTCACGTCGATCGCCGTGGTGGCCGGGCCGGTGAAAGTCCCGCCGCCGCCGCCGCTGGCGTACGAGGCCGAGGCGGCCGTCAACACGCTCGGCGGGGCGGCGCGCGTGTCGTCGTGCGGCGCGTGCTCGGGCGGGCAGGACGTCGGCTACATCGGCAACGGCGACGGGACCAGCAACGGCACGCTGACGATCAACGGCATCTCGGTCGCGGCCGACGGGACGTACAGCGTCCCGATCGCTTACGTGAACGGCGATTCGGCGCCGCGCAGCGCGCAGCTCAGTTTCGACGGGGCGGCGCCGGTTTCCGTGTCGTTCCCGTCGACGGGCGGGTGGGGGAACGTGTCGACGCTGACCGTGACGGGTGCGTTCAGGCAGGGCAGCGCCAACACGCTGATGTTCTCCAATCCGACGGGCTGGGCGCCCGATATCGACGGCATCGCGGCACCCGTCAAGCAGTAACGGGCGCGTGGCGCGGCTGCCTGGCCACGGGCGGTCGCGTCATTCGTCGGAATGACGGGCCGAATGCCGGCATATTGCGGCATCATCACGGTGCCGCCGCACCCGCGAGCGATGCCTGATGTCCGACTGGAGACCCTGCATGCCGATACCCCGGATCGAAACCCGCGACGCAATGGGCGACCCCGATGTGGTCTATCTCAACCCGGTGCACGTGCTGTGGATGTCGCAGCCGACCGCCGCGCAGCGGCGGCCGGACAGCACGGCCATCCGTGTGGACGACCGCGTGAAGGGCGGCTCGCTGCTGGTGGCCGACGCCCCGCCGGTGGCCCGGCTCCTGCGCGATCTCGGGCCGTTCGTGACGGTGACGCTCGCGAACCCGTCGTCCGACTATCCGGACGGGCTCGTGCATATCCGTGCGCAGGCGATCGTCAAGATCGCGACGGACGACGACGGCAGGCCGCCGGCCGAGCGCACGCTCGGCTGGGTCCACGTGCAGGACGGTTCCGCCTTCAGGATCAAGGATCATGCGGGCGTGGCCGCGCAATGGCAGGCATCGGTCGCGGCGGCGTCATGAACCTTTCCGCGGCCGATATCACGCCGGCCGAACTCCGGCTGTTCGGCGACATCGTGGCCCGCCTGGAAGCGCTGGCGCCGATTGTCGACGTGAGGACCGTCGTACTGCCCGAGATCACGCAACTGATCCGCGCGGATTTCGCGGCGTCGTTCGAGTGCGACGAGCAGACCGGGCTCTGGCGCAACGGTTGCTCGTACAACCTCGATCCGTCGCAGATCGTACGGTACGAAGCGTGGTTCCAGCACATCGACCCGGTCACGCCGCCACTGTGCGCACGCCGTGTGGCGACCTGCGTCGACGAGGTGATGAGCCGGCGCGACCTGGAGCGCACCGCGTTCTACAGCGATTTCCTGAGCCGTGGCGGCATGCACCACGGGATCAACGTCTATGCGTTCGACGGCGCGACGCACGTCGGCGACCTGCGCATCTGGCGCGCGCAGGGGCGGCCCGACTTCGCCGAGCGCGACAAGCTGCTGCTGAACGGCATCGAGCCGTTTTTCCGGCGTGCGCTGCTGAGGCGGCGGCATGCGTGCGCGGGGCTGACCGGACGCGAGAGCGACGTCGCGCGGCTCGTCGCGGCCGGCTACACCGACAAGGACGTCGCGCGCACGCTGGGGATCGGGCTGTCGACGGTCCGCACGCACCTGCGGCGCGTGATGGCGAAGAAAGGCGTCGCCAACCGCGCGAGCCTGGCGGCCGCGATGGCGTGAGCGTCGTGCCGCGGGCGGCCCGGGGTCATCCATTGTGATGATGGCCGTCAAAATCGGCGCGGCCTACCTTGTGACGATCTCCTGTTACGAGGTAGGCCGACCATGACCACCCTGGGTTCCCTGACGCTCACCGAAGCCCGGCACGCGATCCTGCGCCGGGCGTTTTCCTGTGTCGAATACGCGTATGCACTGATCGAGCGGCACGCGCGCTGGCGTTACCTGAACGGCTTCACGTGCGTCGACGACGCGCGGCTGCTCGCCGAAGCCGCCCGCTGCGACCGCGATCTCGCGAGGTCGGCCGCGCCGCGCATGCTGCTCGGCCTGCCGATCGCGATCAAGGACAACATCGACACCGCCTGCCTGCCGACCGGCAACGGCACGCTGGCGCTGCACAATCGCGTGCCGCCGCAGCATGCTCCGGTCGTCGCGCGGCTGCTGGCGCAGGGCGCGCTGATCGCGGGCAAGGCGAACCTGCACGAGCTCGCGTTCGGCGTGTCGGGCAACAACCGTGTGACGGGCGCGGTGCGCAACCCGTACGATTTCGACCGGATTCCGGGCGGCAGCAGCAGCGGCTCGGGCGCGCTGGTCGGCGCAGGCGTGGTCCCAGCCGCGCTCGGCACGGACACCGGCGGGTCGGTCCGGATTCCGGCCGCGCTGTGCGGTGCGGTCGGCCTTCGGCCGACGGTGGGGCGTTACCCGCAGGGCGGCGTCGCGCCGATTTCCCGCACGCGCGACACCGTCGGCCCGATGGCCCGGTCGGTCGAGGACATCGCGCTGCTCGACGCGATCCTGGCCGGCGACGCGGCGGCGCTGTCGACCCCGGCGCGCAGCGCGGCGCGTCCCGTGCGTCTCGCGCTTCCGCGCACGACGTTCTGGCGCGGCCTCGCGCCGGATGTCGATGCGGTCGCGCAGGCCGCGGTGGCGAAGCTGGAGCAGGCGGGATTCGAGTGCGTCGATATCGACCTGAACGACTACCCGGGCTTCTTCGACGACGAGCCGGCCGTCATCGCGATGTACGAGTTCCGGGCGTCGATGCACGCGTATCTGGTCGAGAACGGCTACGACCTGTCGGTCGACGACATCGTCGCGAACGTGGGGAGCCCGGACGTCGCGCGGATCGCCCGCCATGTCACCGGCCCCGACGGCATTGCCGAAACCGCTTACCGCACCGCGCTCGACCGGCGGACGCGGTCGCGCGCCGCGTACCGGCAGTGCCTCGCCGACAGCGGCGCCGACGCGCTGGCGTTTCCGACCACGATCGCGACCGCGTGCCCGATCCCGTCGGGCGACGCGATGATCCTCAACGGCGGGACCGTGTCGGTGTTCCAGACCTACATCAGGAATACCGAGCCCGGCAGCAATGCGGGCGTACCGGGCATGACCGTGCCGGCCGGCCTGACGGCGGCCGGTCTGCCGGTCGGCCTGGCGCTGGATGGCGCGGCCGGCACCGATCGAGAACTCATCGCGGTCGCGCTGGAGGTCGAACGGGTGCTCGGGCGGCTGCCGGCGCCGGACGACGGGTACGGGGTGGAAGGCCGGCTGGCCGGCTTCCCGGGTGCCGGCGGCGCGTCGTAACGGTCAAGGGTGTCAATCGCGTGGCGGCTTCATGAGCGGCGGGCAGCGGCTCAGGATCAGCGCAAGCCCCTCATTGGCGTGAACAGGTCCGGGCGCCATCGCCACACGGCTCGCGCTTCATCGGGAATCGTCAATGCGGTCCGTCGTGCCTGATCCCTGCCGCATCGAGCTGGCGAAGTTTCGCATACAGCGTCGTGCGTGAAATGCCGAGCCGCCGCGCGGCCGCCGACACATTGCCGTCGTGCTCGTCGAGCGCGCGCCGGATCGCGTCGAGCGACTGTTCGTGCAGGCTCGCCTGAGCGGCGGCGGCCGGTGCCGTGCGGCACACGTCGGCTGCGTCTTCCAGCACATCGGCATGGCGCGCGATCGTCGCCCGGTCGAGCGGCGCACGCAGGGTGCGCACCCACACATGGCTGCCATCGTCGCGCGCGATCCGCTGCGGCGTGCGTGCCGGTATCAGCAAACGGCGCTGCTGCACGGGCGTCGCGCCGGGAAACAGTCGCCGGAGATCGTACGGGGCCACCGGCCCGGCGGCCGGGAGGTCGAGCATCCGGCGCGCCAGCCGGCTCACCGCACGTACGCGGCCCGCTTCGTCGAGCGCAATGACGCCGGCGAGTGGGGTGCCGAGCCAGCGCGCGTCATGCTGGACCTGCAGCAGATGGCAGTCGCGCAGCAGCGCATACAGGCGCTGCTCGGCGGACAGCGCCGCGTGACGAAACTGTTCGCGCAACTGCACGACGTTGCGCCTGCCGACTCCGGTGATGTCGAGCGCGCCGATCACTTCTCCGTCGAAACCCACCAGCGGCACCGCGAGACAGAACACCCGGGACAGCTCGTGGAGATAATGCTGCGCGCCCGTGACGATGGTCTCGGCGCCATCGTGAATCACGCAGCTCGGCGCGGTCGTGCCGATGTTCGGCTCGACAATCCGGCGTCCGGCGACGATCGGCGTCAGCAGCGCGTCGTCGCATTGCGGGCTGCGCCGCGCATGGACGATCGTGCCGTGCGGATTGACGCACATGATCGTCCAGTCGGTACCGCCGAATGCGGCCCACAGCGGCTCGATCTCCTGCGCGACGCAGCGGATGAGCAGCCGGTCCGCGCGCGATTCGTCGCGCTCGCGCTGCATTTCATAGCGAGCGGTTTGCCATGGTCCGAGCCCGGCGTCGCGCGAGCGCAGCCACGAGCGCGCGACGGTGGCCGGCAACGCTGTTTCCGGCAGCGGCTCGCCCGCGGCAAAGCGGGCGCGGAGCCGGTCGAGATCGACCGGTCGTGCAGGGGATTCAGGGGCCGTATTCACGCTGCGCTCCAGGTGAGGTCGAATGGTCGGGCCGGGCGTGCCGGCCCGGCGTGTCGCGCGAATGCGTAATATAGCCCGGTGCCCGAAGCCGGGTATTGTCGTGCCCATCGCGTGGCGCCGCCTGGCATCGGCGGGCGGCCGGCGGCGCCCGCGCCCGCGTCTAGTGCGGCAACCGCAGGATCGGCTTGAGCGTGATGCCTTTGTTGCTGTCCTCGGCGGCCTGGTTGATCTGCTCGAGCGGATAGAACTTCACCAGCCGGTCGAACGGAAACCGGCCTTGCAGGTGCAACTGCACGAGTTGCGGAATGAACGTCTGCGGCACGCTGTCGCCTTCGACGATGCCGCGGATCGTATGGCCCCCGAGCAGCAGGCTGTTCACGTCGAATTCGGCCTTCGTGCCGAGCTTCGGCGCGCCGACCACGCCCATCGCGCCGCGCGAGCCGAGCGCGTCGATCCCTTGCGACAGCACGGCCGGCAGCCCGGTCGATTCGAGCGCGTAGTCGACGCCGCCGCCGGTGATCTCGCGGATCGTGCCGACGACGTCGACTTCCCGGCTGTTGATCGCGTGCGTTGCGCCCAACTCCAGCGCGAGCGCGAGCCGCGACGGCACGATGTCGACGGCGATGATGGTGGTGGCGCCGGCGATGCGCGCGGCCATCACGGCGCTCATGCCGACCGCGCCCGCGCCGAAGCTCGCGAAGCTGCTGCCGGTGCGCACCGCGAGCGAATGGATGACGGCGCCCGCGCCGGTCTGGATTCCGCAGCCGAGCGGGCCGAGCAGTTCGAGCGGCGCTTCCTTCGGCACCTTGATGGCGTTGTTCTCGCGTGCGAGCGCGTAGCTCGCGAACGACGACTGCGCGAAGAAATGATCGTGCAGCGGTTGTCCGGCCGCGTCGCGGATGGCCGTCTGCCCGTCGCCATCGGCGCCGCCGAAGTTCAGCGCGAAGAACTGCCGGCAATACGCGCCGTGACCGCCGGCGCACGATGCGCAGTGGCCGCACGCGCCGTAGGTCAGCACGACGTGATCGCCGGCGGCGAGCGTTTTCACATTCGGGCCGACCGCCTCCACCACGCCGGCGCCTTCGTGACCGAGCACGGCCGGTAGCGGTACCGGGTAGTACTGGTCGCGCACGATCAGGTCGGTATGGCACAAGCCGGTCGCGACGACGCGCACCAGCACTTCGTCGCCGCGCGGCGCGCGGATCCGCGCCGGTTCGATCGAGAAGGGCGCGCCGGCGGCGCGCGCGACGGCCGCGGTGACGGCGCGTGTATCGTTTTCGGTGTACATGGTCGGTCTCCTCGTCAGATCGGGTACAGCGGCGCTTCGCCCTTGATCGTCAGCCACTGCCACTGGGTGAATTCCTCCCAGTTTGCCGCCCCGCCGATGCTCGAGCCATTGCCCGAGGCGCCGACGCCGCCGAACGGGTTGATCACTTCGTCGTTGACCGTCTGGTCATTGATGTGCAGCAGCCCCGTGTTCAAGCGCTCGCCGATCCTCAGCGCGCGGCCGACGTCGGCGGACAGGATCGCCATCGACAGCCCGTATTCGGTCCGGTTCGCGAGTGCGATCGCGTCTTCGTCGGTATCGAACGGCACGACGATCGCGACCGGCCCGAAGATTTCCTCTTCGAACGCCGGATTGCCCGGCGCGACGCCGCTCAGCACGGTCGGCTCGAAAAACAGGCCGTGATGGTCGCCGCCCGTCTCGACGCGGGCGCCCGCGCGTCGGGCCGCGTCGACCACGCTCGCCGCATGGTCGCGTTGCGCGGCGTCGATCAGCGGGCCGAGGCCGACATCGCCGGTGGCCGGGTCGCCGACGCGCAGGCTTCGTGCCTTCTCGACGAGCTTCGCGACGAAGCGGTCGTGAATGGCGCGTTGCACGAGCACGCGGCCGGTCGCCATGCAGATCTGGCCTTGATGCAGATACGCGCCCCATGCGGTGTTGGCAACGGCGCGATCGAGGTCGGCGTCGTCGAGCACGATCATCGAATTCTTGCCGCCGAGCTCGAGCGACACCTTTTTCAGATGGCGGCCCGCCGCTTCGCCGACCTTGCGCCCGGCCGCGGTGGAGCCGGTGAACTGGATCATCGCGATGTGCGGATCGGCGACCAGCGCCGCGCCGGCCGCGCCGTCGCCGGGCAGCACGTGCAGCACGCCTTCCGGCAAGCCGGCAAGTTCGAACATGCGCGCGATCGCGACGCCGCCGCACACGGCGGTGCGCGGATCGGGCTTCAGCACGACTGCGTTGCCGAGCGCGAGCGCCGGCGCGACCGCGCGTATCGCGAGATACAGCGGGAAGTTGAACGGCGAGATCACGCCGACCACGCCGCGCGGGCGGCGCCGCGCGAGCGACAGCCGGCCGGCTGCCGACGGCAGCACTTCGCCGGCCGCGCGCGACGGCAACCCGGCGGCTTCGTGCAGCGCCTTGATCGTGATCGACGTTTCGAACGACGCTTTCGCGCGCGTCGAGCCGCTTTCGCGCACGAGCCAGTCGACGATCGCGTCGAAATGCACTTCGGCGGCGGCTGCCGCGCGACGCAGCACCGCCGCGCGCTCGTCGTAGGGCAGCGCGAACCACGCGGGCTGTGCGTGATGTGCGGCCGCGGCGGCTTCGGCGATGGCCGCGCTGTCGGCGACGCCGATGCGGCCGAGCGTGGTGCCGGTCGCGGGTTCGATCACGTCGGCCGCGTGCGCGCTTGCGTGCCAGCGTCCGTTGAAGGTCTTGCCGCGCCAGATGTCGGTGTCGAAGAGTGCGGTGTTGCTGCTGCTATCCATGTACGCTCCTGAGGAATTCGGATCAGCCGGATCGGGGTGCTTGCCTGGGCGTCGACCGGCATGCGCGCGAGGTTAGGCGGGCGCGGCGAAGCGGGGCTATCCGGGTTTCTTCCCAGCCGTGGAGGGCGCGTGGGGTGGGGGGTGTCTGCGAGGTTGTGTGCGGAAACTGAACAGTCGGCGTGCGGGGTGTGCGGGTTGTTGCCGCACGCTGTTTGGTGACACGGCAGGTTATGGCTGGTGTTGTGCGACGTGTGTCGTATCTGACGGCTCGGCGCGCAATCCTGCGCTCACGCTTTGTCGGAGCGGTAGTGACCGACCCACTGCCGCCGGTCGCGCGGTTGGGCGTGCAAGGGCAGCTAACGATGTGGTCCGGCCACTCACGCCGGCGTCTTGGGGCAAGGAGTCCACTCGGTCGAAGTTGCCGCTCGCCTATCTCCGCCGGATTGTCTGCTTCGCCGCGCGAACCGGACTTCGCCTCGGCCGTCTACCACACCCCATAGAACACCCCAGCGTTCTTGTACTGATGTGTGCCGCGCTCGACGTCATCATGCATGACGGTGGTGCGATTGCGCAGTCCGATGGACCAAGCCAGCAGGCGCTCGCGCATGGCTTGTCGCACGTTGTCAAACGTCGGGTCGGTGCCGAGGTCGACGAATTCGTCGGGGTCGTTGCACAGGTCAAAGAGTTGCGGCGCGAAGCCGTCCCAGTGAATGTATTTCCACGCGTCGGTGCGAACCATCCAACCGCGGCATGCGTCGGGGCGGCGGCCGAGGATCTGGCGAGCCTGCCGATAGGCGTAATCAAGCTCGGAGTAGACCGCATCTCGCCAAGGCGCTTGCGTTCCGGCGTTGCGCGTAAGCGCAAGCAGCGAGCGACCTTCAATGCGATGATCGGGAATGGGTATACCCAGCGCGTCCAGGAGCGTCGGCACGGTGTCGATGGCCTCGACGAAGCGTGCGTCGCTGCGGCCGCGCGTGGCGTCGGCCTCGGGTGACGGATCGTAGACGATATACGGCACGCGCTGCACGGTGTCGTAGAACAATTCCTTCTCGCCAAGCCAGTGATCGCCGAGGAAGTCGCCGTGGTCGGCGGTGAAGACGATGAGCGTGTCCTTCCAGCGTCCAAGCCTGTCGAGCGTTTCCCACAGTCGCCCAAGATGATCGTCGAGCTGGCTTATCAGGCCCTGGTAAGCCGGCCGCACCTTGGCGATGACCTCGTCGCGCATGAAATTGGCGCATTCCTCCTGCTGGAAGTAGGCTCCCGTCACCGGGTGTGGCGCTTCGCGCTCACGCACAGCGCGCCGCACCGGCAGGCATTGTTCGAGTGTGTACTTGTTGTGGTACGGCGCTGGTGCCATGTACGGCCAGTGAGGCTTGACATACGACAGGTGCATCGCCCACGGCGTATCGCCCTGGCGTTCGATGAAACGAATCGCCTGGTCGGTGGTATAGGCTGTTTCGGAGTCGGCTTCGCGCACGCGTGCGGGCAGGTGCGCATTGCGCATGTGCCAGCCGCTGACGATGCGGCCCTGTTCGTCTTCGGCCGAGATCACAAAGTCTGTCCACGGATCGTCGCTTGCGTAGCCGTGTTGGCGAAGATATTCAGCGTAGCCGCCGGCAGGTTCGGCGTGGTGGCCGTCGTAGCGGTCGACCAGCGTGAAATGGCCCTCGCGCAGCAGCGCGCCAAGCGCATTGCCGCCGTCCAGGTGCAAGCGCTTCAGGCCGTGGTTGTCCGGCATCATGTGCGTCTTGCCAACCAGCGCCAGCTTCATGTCGCGCGCGGCAAGGTATTCGCCCAGTGTGATTTCGTCGATCGACAGTGGCACGCGGTTCCACGTCGCGCCATGGCTGGCAACATAGCGTCCTGTGTAGAACGACATTCGCGACGGACCGCACACACCGGACTGGACGAACGCGCGCTCGAATTTCACGCCACGCCGGGCCAGACCGTCGATATTGGGGGTGGCCAGGTAGGGATGCCCATAGCACGACAGGTGGTCCGCCCGCAGCTGGTCACACATTACGAAAAGCACGTTGCGGATCGATGACATCGTAGGTATCCGAATTGAAATGAGGCGGCGACATTCAGCCCGACGACGGGCCATTGCTGGCGCCGAACCGTATGCCGGTCGCGCGACGCGTCAGGTCGGGCATCGGCCACAATGCGATGAGACCGATAAGCATCGCCACCGTCACGAAGTAGGCCGGCATCATTTTGTCGCCGGTTGAGCTGATCAGCCAGGTGACGAGAAACGGCGAGAAGCCGCCGAACAGCGTGGTGGCCACGTTGTAGGAAATTGACAGGCCCGTGGCGCGCACCTGCGCGGGGAACAGTTCGGCCAGCGCAGTCGACGCAGGGCCCAGCGCTGCAGCCATCAGCACTGCGAACACTACCTCGGCCGCGAGCAATCTCGGCAGGCTCGGCGCGGCGACGAGCCAAAGGAACAGCGGGTAGATGGTCAGCACGTACAGTGCCATCGAGGCGCCCATCACTGGTTTGCGCCCGATGCGATCAGACAGCAGCCCGAACAGCGGAATCAGGATCATGCGCAGCGTGCCGGTGACCATCAGCACGATGAACGGTACGGACACCGGCAGCTTCAGCTGGCTCACCGCATACATCGGCAGGTACACGTTGAGCACATATTGGGCGACCGAACTGGCGATGACCAGCCCGAACGCGATCCATAGCGCCGCCTGATGTTCGCGCCAGACCGTGGCGAGCGTCGAGCTAGGCTTGCCAGGCACGGCGGCGCGCACGTCGTCGTTGGCGTCCTGACAGGCCGGCGGCTCGTGCAGCCGGGTGCGGATATAGAAACCGACCGGACCGATTAGCATGCCGAACAGGAACGGCACGCGCCAACCCCACGCATCGAGTGCGCTGGCGCTCAGCCCGCGCGTGACCAGGGCACCCATCAGCGCGGCTGTCACCGCGGCGACGAACTGGCCGAAGTTCTGCCAGCTTCCGTAGAAGCCGCGCCGATGAGGTGGCGCGTATTCGATCAGCATCGCTGTGGCACTGCCGAACTCGCCGCCGGCCGACAGGCCCTGCAGCAGTCGCGCCAGCACCACGATGATGGGCGCGGCGATGCCGAGCGTCGCGTAACCAGGTGTGAGCGCCATCATCGCCGAGGACAGTGTCATCAGCAGGATCACCAGCGACAGCGCGGCCTTGCGCCCGGCACGGTCGGCGTAGATGCCCAGCAGGATGCCGCCGATCGGTCGCATCAGGAACGCACTGCCGAACGTCGCGGTGGACAGCAGCATCGATACCGTCGGGTTCGACGATGGAAAGAACTGCCGCGCGATGATCACCGACAGGAAGCCGAAGACGATGAAGTCGTACCACTCGAATGCGTTGCCGATGGTGGCGGCGACGATCGCTCGGCGGTTGGCGCGGGGCAGGGCGTGGCTGGCTGGCATGGTGGAATCCTCCTGTCGGCGGCCGGACTCCTGGGTGGGCGCCTGCTATGTCTCGTGTCTGAGTTGTTGTCGTTGCCGTCTGGGCGCTCAGGGCTGTCCAGGGGCAAGCGATGATGATTGTGTGGATTTACATCGTTACCGTCCAATGAGATATTGCCTTCAAATCATGAAATAAAGGTTATGAATCGATGGACTCCGCATCGTCCGGCGCGTCGCTCGAACGCAGCGCGATCGAGAGCTATTTTTCCCGCCAGTTGAAGCTGCGGCACCTGCAGTTGCTCGTGGCACTGGCCGATCGCCAGACGGTCGGCAAGGTCGCCGACGCGCTGCACGTGACGCAGCCGGCCGTCTCGAAGATGCTCAACGAAATGGAAAAGGGTATCGGCGTGCCGCTGTTCGAGCGTGATGGCCGCCGCATCCGGCCCACGGCCTACGGCGAGTGTCTGATCCGCCACGCGCGCGAACTGTTGCTGCACGCGCAGCGTGCCAGCGAGGAACTGCACGCGATGACCAGCGGCATCGGCGGTCGCGTTGAGGTGGGTGTGCTGTCGGTGGCTGCGCCGATCCTGCTGCCGACGGCCGTGGCGCTGTTCAAGCAGCGCTCACCGACCGCTACGGTGTGCTTGCACGAAGGCACGCTCGATCAACTCGTGCCGGCGCTGCGTGCGGGTCAGATCGACATGATCGTGGGTCGCCTGGCGCGTGGACTCGCCGCGCCGGAATTCACCAGCGAGCCGCTGTTCGACGACCCGACGGTTATCGTGGTGGCGCGCACGCACCCGCTGGCGGGCCGCAAACGCATCAAGTGGGCCGACCTGGCCGGGCTGGCGTGGATCCTGCCGAGCGCCGGCGCGCCGATGCATCGGCACCTGCTGTCGGTGCTGGAGATGCATGGCGTGGGAACGCCGCTCAACACCATCGAGTCGGTGGTGATCGACGCCAACGTGGGCATGCTGCAGACGTATCCGGTGCTGGGTCTGCTGCCGCGCTCGCTGGCGCGGCATCACGAGGAGGCCGGTGCGCTGAAGATCCTGCCATTGCGCCTCGGTGCCGCGCTCGGCCCGGTCAGCACCACATGGCGTGCCGATGCCGACGACACGCCGGCCACCGCGCTGTTTCGCGCCTGCTTGAGTGAAGCGGCAAAGGCTGCGCGGAGTTGAGGCAATCGCGCGTTATGTCACCCGCGGGCAACCGGACAGTTTGCTGACCCGGCTTGCAGCTACGGGTTGAAAATACGGATCCTCTGGCGGTGATCCCTGCCTTTTGCCGCCGCGGTAGTGCGAATGCCTGGAAAACGCCCTGTAGTTGCCTCATTGACTCAGTTCCCTCAATGTTCGCGAAGGCCAGCGAGCAGCACTTCGCGATTGCGCATTGAATGACCTGGTCCGGAGAGAAACCGACGCCTGAGTGTCTGACCGACGGTGCGAATGAACGACGGTTCCTGGCCGATCCCGGTCCGACGTCAACCTTGCGGAGTAGGCCGCCCTTGATCGGTCCGCGTCCGGCAGAACTCGACCCACAGCGGTCCTTCAATGTTCCCCGAAGCAGACGTTGGAGACCGGCACGTGGTCGAGGCAAAAGGCGGGCTTATCTGGATCGAGGAATGAGTTGTGCGACCTGGGAGCACTTTCAAACGGTTGCCAGAACCAGACGCGTGGGTGCCACGCCGATATGCAGTCCGTCGGTGCGGTTCGCGAGATAGCGCTGGTTCAACTCGTCCGGAGTCCAGGTGTTGCTATGGCTGAAGCCCAACGCAATCAACATCTCGACCAGGGCGGCCGGTTCAAAGAAGCTCTTCCACGGCTCGCCGCGTTCGGCGAACTGCGCCGTCAACTGCTCCATCGCGATACGCATGATTGGCGGCAAACTGGACAGCGGCATCGCATATTCGAACAGGACCGCGCTTCCTTTGGCACAGCGGGCAATAAAGCGCAAGGTCTCATTGACGGCGGACTCGTCGAGATACATCGCCACGCCGAGCCAACTGAACATGGCCGGCGCTCCCGCATCGAAACCGGCCCGCGCGAGACCCTCTGCAAGACCGACGTGCTCGAAGTCGACTGGCACGAAATGCAGCGACGGTGGCACTGCAATGCCAACTTCCCGCAGGCGCGATCGCTTCCACACCTGCGTCGTCGGCAGGTCGACCTCGAAGATACGACCCGGTGCATCGGGATGCCGGTACGCGCTGGTATCGAGTCCCGCGCCGAGGACCACATACTGGCGAATCCCGCGTTCGATTGCGTCGGCCCATGCGTCGTCGGCAAGCCGGCTGCGTACAACCACCGAACTGCGCAGTCCCACCGCCGTCGGATGGCGGAACTTGTCGATGTTGTCACGCAAAGCCTGCGCTTCGGAGGTGCCGAGGATGGTCAGTGCAACGGGATCGTCAAGCACCAACGGCCGCTCAAGCAGCTGATGCGCGGCCCGCTGCGACGCCACCATCAACGCGCTCGGCTTCGGTCCGGCGTTGAGCGGTGTCATGTCTTGGCCAACGATATGCGCCTTGTGCAGATAGGCCAACAGAGCATCATCGAGGCCGACTCCGAGTTGCAGATCCGGTTCACGCATCAAAACATCGCGCACGCGCGCTTCCAGGACTGCGTCATCCCCGCAGAAGCTGTCGCGAAACAGCTGCTGCCAGCGCGTGACGATCGCCTGCACCGGTGCGGCGTTGGCGCTGACGCCTGCCTCCATTTGTGCCCGCAATTCGACCACCAGCGCCGGCCAGGCCCGACTTTTCGTCGTCGCGAACTGCCGAGTCCGCACCTCGTCGATCTGCCCCGGATCGAGGTACCTCGCGAACAGCGAACAGCGCGCGTGCGTGAACGCTTCGTCGATCCATTCCAGCATCTCCACCGTAATTCCGACGATATCCCGGGCGCGCGGCTCGCCCAGTTGCATCATCATCAACTTGGTCGCAAGCGCCGGGTCATTGCGGGTCATTCGGATCACCAGCCGGATCCAGCGCCAGGCTAATGCCTGGGCAGCATCGCTTTCCGTCGGTAGGGCCTGCTGCACGGCAACGCGGACCTCGTCGATGAGCCCGGTCCATGATGGATCCATTGGCGGCACCGTATTCGGCCCGGATGCCATCAGCGCGTCGAGTTCGTCGTCATCTAGGTGCTTTTGGTACATGTTCATCAGCTCCAGAGCGTTCAGCCAGTCGACCGCCGTGGTCTCGCTGCCGGCGGCGATCATGTCCACGATGTGTTGCAAGTGACGACTGAGGCGCTGCGCACGCAATGCCTGCGCGTTGAGCTCCTTGATCTGGCGCTGCAAAAGCTCTAGCGGTACGCCGGCCAGTTGACCATCGAGGCTGGCTTTGATGTCCGGAAGCGAATACCCGAACCGTTTCAGCGCCTCGATACGATGCAGCCGCGTGAGATCGTCCCGCCCATACAGGCGCGCGCCACCGTCGGTGCGCTGCGAGGGCGACAGTAGCCCGATTGCGTCGTAGTGATGCAAAGCCCGGACGCTCACCCCCGCCTTCTTCGCCAGTTCGCCGATTTTTAGTCGCATTGCTTTCTCAGTCGTCGGTGTCAACCATAGAAGCTGACGTAGCGTCAGGTGCAAGTGAAATCGACGCGTCGGTGCGCACCGAAGGGGCATGCCATGAACAGTCGTCTCTCTCGGACTTTTATGCAGATATTGTCGCTATATTTCCGGGTTATTGAACGACCGTAAGTGGCCGGAACCCGCCTGATGTGGCTCTATTGCACTACACCGCGTCTTTCATTCTTCACACCGAGAAGAGTCCGCCGGGACGATGGTCCAATGGTATCGCTCGACCAGTTGCTCGGCTACGGATCGCACTCTATCGTTCCACTGCGCTTCAGCCGCCCGGATACGGACATCCTCTCGCGCTAAAGCTTCAGGCGCCCAGTAGGCTCTAACTTCGCCAACAGGCAGGTCGTCGGTCTCCGACGCGATCGCATTGAATAATTGAAATACTGGTTCTTCTTCGACCTTGGTCCATCTTGCTAATGGCAGCATGGCCCTCGCTGTTTCAATGACACCCAGACGACCTTCGAGAAAATCTGACGCGCTAGCGTGAATCATTCGACAATTCTTGCGCCAACGCTCTTCATTCGTAATTCCACCAGGGATCTCTATCTCACGATCCATGGTGGAAGGGCTGCTCGATTCAAGCAAGGGATTGAGGACTTGTAGAACATCAGTTGTTCCGATAAGCCTTGCACCCTCCGCTACTTCGATGCGTCGACCAATCCAAAAGGTGTGGGGGTAAGCTTGTGGTGAGAGAAGCCACACCTCCGCGTGAGCCTGCTGTCCTGTCTCAACGCGGGAAGCATCTATGAATTCGTGGTGGGCAGACGACCAGAAATCGGGCTTTACCTTGTAGATTGGTCTGTAACCAGAAATCACGTACTTCGGCGAGCCATCTGTTCTGAGCGCTGTCAGGGCAAAGTTTACGATCAGGTCAGGCGAACGGGGCGGGCGGGTCATGTTTATGCGTCTGTTCGGTACGAGCGTCTGCCAATTGTCGCCAATCTACGACTGGCTGTCGAACGTCGCATATTGGCCGCTCACGGTCTCATGCGACAGGCATAAGCCGCCTGCATTTGTGAACCATGCGCGCCGATTGCCTTGTGAGAAAATCCGAAGCTCCGAAGCAAAAGGGCGCTCCGAAACGATGAACACTCAAGCGGACATACCGGACCAGGAAGCATGGAATGCGTGGCAACCGGCTGAACTGGCTCAACGGTTGAGCGGTATAGGTTTGCCTTGGTGCATCGCAGGTGGATGGGCCCTCGATCTTTGGCACGGCGCGCAGACTCGCGAACATGGCGATCTGGAATTCACAATATTGCGAGAGAATTTCAGCAGCTTTCGTCGGGCGTTCAGTGATTTGGAGTTCTACACTGCCCACGCTGGCGTGGTCGCAAGTCTGCCGGCAGACCAGCATCCGCCAGCAGAGGTTATGCAATTCTGGGGTTTTGACCGCGCTTTGGAATGTTGGCGAATCGATATGATGATCGAGCCGGGAACCAACGAATTCTGGGCCTACAAGAGAGATCCATCGTTCAAGCGACCTCGCGCCGAAATGGTGATGAGAACCGCTGACGACATCCCTTATCTGAACCCTTCCGCCGTACTTCTTTTCAAGGCTAGGGATCGGCGCCCAAAAGACCAGCAAGATTTCCAGAGAGCGTTGCACAAACTGCCGGTTATCGAACGCGCCTGGCTGAAAGATTGCCTCGATGTACTCCACCCGGGGAATGAATGGGCGCGAGCGCTGTAAAGCGCTACCTAGCGTCTAGCCGTGAGGATTGTCGACGATCTGGCCATGTGCGTCGACTGTCCCTTCCTGGCCGCTTGCCGACGTCCGCGAGGTGCAGTGACCGACGCTGAGCAGCCCTTTGCATTTCTTCAAAACGGACGTTCAGCGCGCGACGGACCTGTCATTCGGCCCGTGCCGGTAATCGTGATGTCGCGCGCTGAAGTCGAATACGTGCCGACTCATCGTGTGACGACGGTGAATTCGTTGCCCCGACCTGGGTTGATCGGGATGGGTTGCGACAGATAGCCGTTCGCGGGATCGCGGACGTATTCGAGGTAAGGGTTCTCGTGATCGAGCGCGTTCTCCGCCAGAATCAGCGCACCGTTTTTCAAATGTGGTTCGATCAACTTCAACACCGGCAGATAGAGGCTAAACGCCCCGTCCAGCAACAACAGATCGACCTCGCCATGCACATCGGCGAGCGTTTGACGAGCATCACCCACGCGGATGTCGACCATCTCGACGAGGCCTGCCGCTGCGAGGTGGGCACGCGCGCGTTCCGCTTTGCTGGGCTCCAGTTCACTCCCGATCAAATGACCACCGCCGTTGTCACGCAATGCTGCTGCCAGATACACGGTGGATACGCCCATCGATGTCCCAAACTCGACAATCCGCGTTGCCTTGCTCGCGCGTGCGCACTGGTAAAGAAAGTGCCCATATTCCGGTGTTACGTTCAGGAAGTTGTCGACATAGCCGTGGTAGAAGCCACGCACGTCCCGACGTTCTTCGGTGAAATGTTTTGCGATGGCGTCGGCCAACATTTGCTCCGGCTGGTCGGCCTCGCTGAACTGTGCGGCCAGCTCACGATCGGCTTGTTTGGCTTGTACAAACATGTGCTGCAAGGTCTGAGCGACGCGTTCGGTGTTGAGTGAGTTCATGGCTTGGCATGGGTGGAAAAGGTTCGGAGATTTTTGACGGACGATGACGGGGCTATTCCCGTTCAAGCAGTCCGTCACTGTCCAAGGGCGATGCTAAAGAGCCTTGCCCTTGGCGGCATCAGGAAATATGGCCAAAATATGTGGAATTCTTGCCAATCAAAAATACGGCTCAATTCCATGCCAGTCCTTAGCCAGTTGTCAGATCCGGCCGAATGGTTGGACCCCGACGATGTGCCTCGTCCAGTGGTGACAGTGGGTGCGACCGGTTTCGACATGAAAGCGCTCGATGAAAAGGCAGTCGCCTTATATCCCGAACGGAAGGAAATGGGCTTTCATCACCATCGCAAGGGCGAACTGTTGCTTGCGATGCAAGGAGTGCTAACGTGTGAAGTGGATGGCGGTTTGTGGATCGTGCCGCCACACAGCGCGATCTGGGTGCCGGGTGGCGTCGTGCATAAGTTCGTCGCCGCCGGCACGCTCGAGTGCTATGTCGCCTTCATCGACCCGAGTGTCGCATCGGACCTGCCGTCGACGTGTTGCGCCCTTACCGCAACACCGCTATTGCGTGAACTGCTTATCCGCTCTGCCAGCCTGCCAACGATGTATGAGAGCGGCGGCATTGAAACCCATCTTGTCACGCTGCTTCTGGATGAAATCGCCATCGCGCCGCTCGGCAACCTTCATCTGCCGATGCCGACGGACAGGCGACTGCGTGGAATGGTCGATATGATCACGGCCAATCCCGCCGACCGGAGTACGATGGCGACGTGGGCGCGACGAGTCGGCATGAGTGAACGCACGATGGCGCGTGCACTCAGCAGTCAAACGGGCATGAGTTTCGGTCGATGGCGACAGCAGCTTCACCTCATGTTGGCCGTACAGTGGCTGGGTGCCGGCGCATCGGTGCAGCAAGTCTCCGATGACCTCGGCTACGAGAGCGCAAGCAGCTTCGTCTCGATGTTCCGTAAAAAATTGGGCTCTCCACCCGCGCGATACATGTCGGAGCGGACGTAATGGGGAAGCGCCTGCAGAGTGTCCGCTATTGGCCGATATCGCCCGTCAGTTGCTGACGAACGACAGGCATCGACACCGAACGTCGACATCCGCCTCCCCGATTCCTTCCGGTTGTTCGCAGAAACCGAAGCCGAAGCCGAAAGCCGAAAGCCGGACGGCCAGCCCCACCATTTTCCCCCTCAGGAAAACCCTGATCGACTCGGCGGGCCGCCGGTTTCGGCCGGTTTTCCCGCTGCCACAAGCCGCCGCCGCGCGCCCCCGCCCAAGCGACACCTCGAATCCGCCCAACCGCGCTCCATCAAGCCTCTCAGCCCGCATACCTAGCCAAAACAGGTATGGTGCACCGCAGTATTCCGCGTGCTGAGCGCGATTTCAATACCGACCAGGTATCAAAAGTTCAGCCCAAAAGTATTGGACGCTCCATTTCTCCGCCGCGTATAAATCCGTTCCATGAACAGCCCCCACGCAGCGTGCCCCATGTCCACCGTCACCATCGAACGCATCGAAACCCGCCTCGTCGATCTGCCGACGATCCGCCCGCACAAGCTGTCGGTGGCGACGATGCACGGCCAGACGCTGATGCTCGTGAAGGTGTTCTGCAGCGACGGCGTGGCGGGTCTCGGCGAAGGCACGACGATTGCCGGCATGGCCTACGGCCCGGAAAGCCCCGAAGCGATGAAACTCGCGATCGACGCGTACCTTGCCCCGGCGATCGTCGGCCGCGACGCAACACGCATCCAGACGCTGATGGCCTTCCTCGGCAAGCTCGCGAAGGTCAACCACTTCGCGAAGAGCGCGCTCGAAACCGCGCTGCTCGACGCGCATGGCAAGCGGCTCGGCGTGCCGGTCAGCGAGCTGCTCGGCGGCCGCCGGCGCGATCGCCTGCCCGTGGCATGGACGCTCGCGTCGGGCGACACGTCCACCGACATCGCCGAAGCCGAGCGGATGCTCGAGCTGCGCCGCCACAACGTATTCAAGCTGAAGATCGGCGCGAAATCGCCGGAGGCGGATATCCGGCACGTGGCCGAGATCAAGCAGGCCGTCGGCGATCGCGCGTCGGTACGCGTCGACGTGAACATGGCGTGGAGCGAAACGCAGGCCGCACGTGCGATTCCCGCGCTGGCCGATGCGGGCTGCGAACTGGTCGAACAGCCGGTTGCGTCGGCCGCGGCGCTGGCGCGCCTGATGCGCCGCTTCCCGGTCGCGCTGATGGCCGACGAAATCCTGCAGGGCCCCGACAGCGCATTCGACATCGCGAAGCATCACGGCGCGGACGTGTTCGCGATCAAGATCGAGCAGAGCGGCGGCCTCTTCGCCGCGCAGCGCGTGGCCGCGATCGCCGATGCCGCCGGCATCGAGCTGTACGGCGGCACGATGCTCGAAGGCGCGTTCAGCACGGTGGCGTCCGCGCACCTGTTCGCGAGTTTCGCGAACCTGCAGTGGGGCACCGAACTGTTCGGGCCGCTGCTGATCACCGAAGAAATCCTGACGCAGCCGCTGGATTACAGCGACTTCGCACTGACCGTGCCGGACGGCCCCGGTCTCGGCATTGAACTCGACGAAGACAAAGTCAGGCGATTCACCCGCGATGGGCTCACGAGAGCCACGCGGTAGCCCGAGTCAGGCAAGGCCGTCATTCCCCCCAATACACGTGGAGACACCATCATGAGCGTCAAAGTTTTCGAAACCCGGGAAGTGCAGGATCTGCTGAAGGCCGCGTCGAACGCAGGCGAGAGCGGCACGAAGGGCGGCAACGCGCGCACGCAGCAGGTCGTGCTGCGCCTGCTCGGCGACCTGTTCAAGGCGATCGACGATCTCGACATCACGCCCGACGAAGTGTGGGCCGGCGTCAACTACCTGAACAAGCTCGGTCAGGATGGCGAAGCGGCGCTGCTCGCGGCCGGCCTCGGCCTCGAGAAGTTTCTCGACATCCGGATGGACGCCGAGGACAAGGCCGTCGGCCTCGACGGCGGCACGCCGCGCACGATCGAAGGGCCGCTGTATGTGGCCGGCGCACCGGTGCGCGACGGCGTGTCGAAGATCGACCTCGACGCGGACGAAGGCGCGGGCCCGCTCGTGATCCACGGCACGGTCACGGGCCTCGACGGCAAGCCGGTTGCGGGCGCGGTGGTCGAATGCTGGCACGCGAATTCGAAGGGCTTCTACTCGCACTTCGACCCGACCGGCGCGCAGACCGACTTCAACCTGCGCGGCGCGGTGAAGACGGGCGCCGACGGCAAGTACGCATTCCACACGCTGATGCCGGTCGGCTACGGCTGCCCGCCGCAAGGCGCGACGCAGCTGCTGCTGGACGGCCTCGGCCGCCACGGCAACCGTCCCGCGCACGTGCACTTCTTCGTCGCCAGCGACGATCACCGCAAGCTGACGACGCAGTTCAACATCGACGGCGATCCGCTGATCTGGGATGACTTCGCGTATGCGACGCGCGAGGAGCTGATTCCGCCCGTGGTCGACAAGACCGGCGGCACGGCGCTCGGCATGAAGGCCGATGCTTACCAGGACATCGAGTTCAACTTCGTGCTGACGCCGCGGGTGCAGGGCAAGGACAACCAGGTCGTCCACCGCCTGCGCGCCGCCGCGAACGCATAACCGCCCGCCGGCGCGGCGCGCAGGCGCCGCCGCCGGAAGGGTTCCCGCGAGATTCAACCGATACCGATGCGAGCGTGCTTGCAGGACGCGGCACGCGCATGGAAGGAGCCATCATGTCCGCCACGATCGACCACCCCAACGAACTGGATCACCTGCTCGCCACCGCGGTGCAGGACGACAGGGAAGCCGGCGTCTTCCGCTGCCGCCGCGACATCTTCACGAACGAGGAACTGTACGAGCTCGAGATGAAGCACATCTTCGAGGGCAACTGGGTGTACCTGGCGCACGAAAGCCAGATTCCGGCCAACAACGACTACTACACGACATGGATCGGCCGCCAGCCGATCGTGATCACGCGCGACAAGACGGGCGAACTGCACGCGGTCATCAATGCGTGCGCCCACAAGGGCGCGATGCTGTGCCGTCGCAAGCACGGCAACAAGGGCAGCTTCACGTGCCCGTTCCACGGCTGGACCTTCTCGAACACCGGCAAGCTGCTGAAGGTGAAGGACGAGAAGACGACCGAGTACCCCGTGCAGTTCAACACGCACGGCTCGCACGACCTGAAGAAGGTCGCGCGCTTCGCGAACTATCGCGGCTTCCTGTTCGGCAGCCTCAGCGCCGACGTGCAGCCGCTCGAGGACTACCTCGGCGAAGCGCGCGTGATCATCGACCAGATCGTCGACCAGGCGCCGGACGGGCTCGAGGTGTTGCGCGGCAACTCGTCCTACATCTACGAAGGCAACTGGAAGATGCAGATGGAGAACGGCTGCGACGGCTACCACGTCAGCACCGTGCACTGGAACTACGCGGCGACGATGGGCCGCCGCAAGGAAGAAGGCACCAAGGCCGTCGACGCGAACAGCTGGAGCAAGTCGGTCGCGGGCGTGTACGGCTTCGACAACGG
Organism: Burkholderia pulmonis; assembly: GCF_984667975.1. Lineage (NCBI taxonomy): Bacteria > Pseudomonadati > Pseudomonadota > Betaproteobacteria > Burkholderiales > Burkholderiaceae > Burkholderia > Burkholderia pulmonis. Next base: position 808,922 of record NZ_OZ480188.1, on the reverse strand, counting down.
CCACATCCTGCTGTGGACGCAGACGATGAACCCCGAAGTGCGGCCCGTGTATCAGCACCGCGACGAGATCCGCGCGCGCGTCGGCGACGTGCAGGCCGATTTCATCGTGAACCAGACGCGCAACCTGTGCGTGTACCCGAACGTGTTCCTGATGGACCAGTTCAGCACGCAGATCCGCGTGGTGCGGCCGCTCGGCGTCGACAAGACCGAAGTCACGATCTTCTGCTTCGCGCCGAAGGGCGAGAGCGAAGCCGACCGCACGGTCCGCATCCGCCAGTACGAGGATTTCTTCAACGTGACGGGCATGGGCACCGCCGACGACCTCGAGGAGTTCCGCGCGTGCCAGGCCGGCTATGCGGGCATCACGGCGATGTGGAACGACCTGTCGCGCGGCGCGCCGCTGTGGGTCGACGGGCCGGACGAGAACGCGACGAAGATGGGGCTGAACCCGCGCATTTCCGGCGAGCGCAGCGAGGACGAAGGACTGTTCGTGTGCCAGCACGAGCACTGGGTGCACGTGATGCGCGATGCGCTGAAGAAGGAACGCGGGGAGGTGGCGGCATGAGCTTCGATTACCGGACCCTTTGCGCGGCGCTGTATCGCGAAGCGCGCCTGCTCGACGATCGCGAGTGGGACGAATGGCTGACCTGCTACACGGAGGACGTCACGTACTGGATGCCTGCGTGGGACGACGACGACCGGCCGACCGACGATCACCAGCGCCAGATCTCGCTGATGTACTACCCGGACCGCGGCGGCCTCGAAGATCGCGTGTTCCGGATCAAGACCGAGCGCAGCGGCGCGTCGACGCCCGAGCCGCGCACCAGCCACAACGTGACGAACGTCGAGGTGCTGGCCGAGCGCGACGACGAAGTCGACGTGCGCTACAACTTTCACACGCTGAACCACCGCTACCGCGTGACCGATCACTTCTTCGGCACGATGTTCGTCACGTTGCGCCGGGCGGGCGATGCGCTGCTGATTTCGCACAAGAAGATCGTGCTGAAGAACGACTACATCCGGCAGGTGCTCGACGTCTATCACGTCTGACGCCCGTTGCTTTGTCATGAAAGGAAGTGGAGGTGACGCCATGTCCAGCTACAAGATTGCACTGAATTTCGAGGACGGGGTAACCCGCTTCATCGATTGCAAGGCCGGCGAGAAGGTTCTCGACGCGGCCTTCCGCGCGAAGATCAACCTGCCGATGGATTGCTCCGACGGCGTGTGCGGCACCTGCAAGTGCCGCGCCGAAAGCGGCCGCTACGACCTCGGCGACGACTACATCGACGACGCGCTCACCGAGGACGAAAAGGACGGCGGCCTCGTGCTGACGTGCCAGATGGTGCCGCAAAGCGATTGCGTGATCGCGGTGCCGACGTCGTCGGTCGCGTGCAAGACGGGGCAGAGCGGCTTCGCCGCGACGGTCACGAAGGTCGAGCAGCACAACGATGCGGCCGTCGTGCTCGAACTCGACGTCGGCGCGGCCGCGCCCGTGTTCCTGCCGGGCCAGTACGTGAACATCGACGTGCCGGCGAGCGGCCAGCACCGCTCCTATTCGTTCTCGTCGGCGCCGGCCGACGCGAAGGTCAGCTTCCTGATCAAGAAGATTCCCGGCGGCGTGATGAGCACGTGGCTCGAATCGGCGCAGCCGGGCGACACGCTGGAGCTGCACGGCCCGCTCGGCAGCTTCTACCTGCGCGACGTGCAGCGGCCGCTGCTGTTCCTCGCCGGCGGCACGGGCCTCGCGCCGTTCCTGTCGATGCTGGAGGCGCTGGCGCGCAGCGGGTCGCAGCAGAAGGTGCACCTGATCTACGGCGTGACGCGCGACCTCGATCTCGTGCTGGTCGATGCGATCGAGGCCTACGCGGCGAAGCTGCCGAATTTCAGCTTCGCGACGGTCATTGCGGATACCGGATCGAATCATCCGCGCAAGGGCTGGGTCACGCAGCACATTCCGGCCGATGCGCTGAACGACGGCGACGTCGACGTGTATCTGTGCGGGCCGCCGCCGATGGTCGACGCGGTGCGCAAGTACTTCGACGACGAAGGCGTGAAGCCGAACAGCTTCCACTACGAGAAGTTCACCCCCAACGTCACGGCAAAGGCGGCATGACCATGCAACGATTCTCCGGCAAGGTCGTCGTCGTCACGGGCGCGGCACAGGGCATCGGTCGCGGCGTCGCGCTGCGCGCGGCGGCCGAGGGCGGCAGGGTGCTGTTCGTCGATCGCGCGGATTTTGTCGCCGACGTGGCGGCCGAAGCGCCTCAGGCGGAGACGGCGGGCTTCGTCGCCGATCTCGAAACGTACGAAGGCGCGCACGCGGCGATTGCCTGCGCGGTGCAGAGGTTCGGCGGCATCGACATCCTGATCAACGGCGTCGGCGGCGCGATCCGCATGCGTCCGTTCGCCGAGTTCGAGCCGGCCCAGATCGACGCGGAAATCCGCCGCTCGCTGATGCCGACGCTCTATACGTGCCACGCGGTGCTGCCGCACCTGATCGCGCGCGGCGGCGGCACGATCGTCAACGTCTCGTCGAATGCGACGCGCGGTATCCGCCGCGTGCCGTATTCGGCGGCGAAAGGCGGCGTCAACGCGCTGACCTCGGCGCTCGCGATGGAGTATGCGGAACACAACATCCGCGTCGTGGCCACCGCGCCGGGCGGCACCAGCGCGCCGCCGCGCCGCGTGCCGCGCAATGCGGCCGGCGACACCGAACAGGAACAGGCGTGGATGGGCGAGGCGGTGCGGCAGGTGACGGCATCGACGTACTTCAAGCGCTACGGCAGCCTCGACGAGCAGATCGCGCCGATCCTGTTCCTCGCGTCCGACGAAGCGAGCTACATCACCGGCACGGTGCTGCCGGTCGCGGGCGGCGATACGGGCTGAACGGCATGCCGTTGCTCATCGACCCCCTTCATCGACAACCAGACGGCCGGCGCGAATCGGCCGGCCACGGAGACATCCATGCGTGAACGCAAAGCCATCGTTCCGGCGGGAATGGAAGCAGTGTACGAGAAAATCGGCTATGCGCCGGGCCTGAAGATCGGCGATACGCTGTACGTATCCGGCCAGATCGGCCGCGATGCGGCGATGCAGCTCGTCGAGGGGCGCGAAGCGCAGATCGTGCAGGCGTTCGAGAACCTGAAGCGTGTGCTGGAGGCGGCCGGCGCATCGTTCGATGACGTGGTCGACCTGACGACGTTCCATACCGACATGCGCGACCTGCCGCTGTTCATGCAGGTGCGCGACCGCTATTTCAGCGCGCATCCGAGGCCGGCCTGGACGGCCGTCGGCGCGCACATGCTGGGCGGTTCGCCCGGCTATATCGTCGAGGTCAAGGCGGTGGCCGTGCTGGCGGACTGAGCGCGGCGCTGCCTCGCGGCCTGGCGCCCGCTCAGGCGCGCGAGGCCGGATCGTCGCGGTCCGCGGGCGGCAGGTATGTCATCCCGTGTTCGTCGTACAGGTCGTAGATGAGCCGCAGCATGCGTTCGATGTCGTCGGATTCGTCGAGCATGCGCATGCTCATGATGATCGGCGACACGAGCCTCGCATCGTCCAGTTCGTGATAGGACACGTCGTCGCGCTTGAGCCCGTACACGCTCGTCGGCACGATCGACACGCCTTCGCCCGCCGCGACGAGCCCGAGCGCGATCTGCAGCTCGCGCGTCTCCAGCACGCGCGCCGGCTTGAGCGCACGATCGTGGAACGCGGCGAGCACCTGGTCCGCGTAGCTCGGTCGCGGCGCGTTCGGAAACACGATCAGCGTTTCGTCGAGCAGGTCGTGCAGCGACAGCGCGGCATGCGCGGCGCACAGCCGGTGGCCGAGCGGCAGTGCCGCGATCAGCGGCTCCTCGCGCAGCACGACGCGGCGCACGCTCGGGTCGTTGAGCCGGATGCGCCCGAAGCCCACGTCGATGCGGCCTTCCTTGAGCGCCTTGATCTGGTCCATCGTCGACATCTCGTGCAGGCTCAGCTCGACCTCCGCATGCAGCTGACGATAACGGCGAATCACCTTCGGCAGCATCCCGTACAGCGTCGAGCCGACGAAACCCACCGACAGGCTGCGCTCGATCTTGCCGACGCGGCGCGTCATCGATTCGAGCTCGGCCGTTTGCGCGAGCAACTGCACGGCATGCTGATGAAAGAAGCGGCCGGTCTCGGTGAGTTTCAGCGGGCGCGATTCGCGCTCGAACAGCAGCGCGCCGAGCAGCTGTTCGAGCTGCTGGATCTGCCGGCTCAACGGCGGCTGGGCGATATGCAGCCTTTGCGCGGCGCGCGTGAAGCTGCGCTCCTCGGCGACCGCAACGAAATAGCGCAGATGGCGTAGCTCCATGTTCGTTGGCGTCGAATGGGGAGAAAGGGTGTAAGGCGTGAAAGGGTATCGCCATTCTATGGCAGCTGAGACGCGAGCGTGACCGGTTTTTCGTAAAAATTAGTTCGGCTTGCAGAGCGATTTGTGATGCATCGAAAATGTCGCGCACCAAAGGAGGGCGGCGAGCCGGTGCATACCTCGCAGATATGAACTGATACCCATTCGGTGTTGGACTCGTCATTTTGCGGTCGCTACTATCGCCGCAAACAGGTTGCAAGCCCGAACGGAACCATGCAACAAGGAGACGCCCCCGATCACCTTCCCTTTTGACCGGCGTTCGATTCGCGTGACGTATCGATCTGCCCGGTCGTTCGATCCGGAAATTCCGGATGACTGATCAGTACATCGAATCAACAAGACATACCCCATATCAATGTTTGGAGACGGAATGAGATTTCAGCATCTCGCAGGCGGAGCCTTGCTCGGATTCGCGACGGCCGCTTCGGCGCAAAGCAGCGTGACGCTGTACGGCGTCATCGACACCGGCGTCGAATACGTGTCGCACGCCAATGCCGACGGCAAGGGCATCGTGCGCATGCCCTCGATCACCGGCGAGTTGCCGTCGCGCTGGGGGCTGCGCGGATCGGAGGATCTCGGCGGCGGCTACAAGGCCGTGTTCGCGCTCGAGAGCGGGTTCAACGTCGGCAGCGGCACGATGGGGCAGGGCGGGCGGCTGTTCGGCCGGCAAAGCTGGGTCGGCATCGAAAGCCCGTACGGCACGCTGTCGTTCGGCCGCCAGTACACGATGACGTATTACGCGGTGCTCGATGCCGACCTGCTCGGCCCGAACATCTACGGCTTGCCGTCGCTCGACGCATACATCCCGAACGGCCGTGCCGACAATGCGGTTGCGTGGCGCGGCAAGTTTGGCGGGCTGACGGCGGGCGCGATGTATTCGTTCGGCCGCGATTCGGCCGGCACCGGCAATTCGCCGGGGCAAGGCACGTGCGCAGGCCCGACGCCCGGCGAAACGACCGTGTGCCGGCTGTGGTCCGCGATGCTCAAATACGATTCGACGTCGTTCGGCGCGGCCGCGTCGTATGAGGAGCAGCGCGGCGGCGGTGCGACGGCCGCCGCGAACTTCTTCGACGGCGTCAAGCCGATGCCGCTGACGTCGAACGGCGACAAGGACGATCGCGCGCAGCTCAACGGCTACGTCAACGCGTTCGGCGTGAAGATCGGCGGTGGCTGGATCGGCCGCTGGGTCGACACCGATTCGTCGGGCGGCCCGAACGTCCACTCGAACCTGTTCTATCTCACCGCGAACTACTACGTGACGCCCGCGTTCCTGATCGACGGCGGCATCTATCACGTCGACGTGTCGGGCCAGGATGCGCGTGCGACGCTCGGCGCGCTGCGCGGCACCTACTTCCTGTCGAAGCAGACGGCTGTCTATCTGCAAGGCGCCTACCTCGCCAACAGCGCGCATGCGGCCTTCACGGTCAGCGCCGGCGGTGGCGGCACGACGCCCGCGCCGGGGCAGAACCAGGTCGGCGTGATGGCAGGCATCCGCCACATGTTCTGAGCGAATCGCTTCGAACCTGTATCGGGCGAACCGGCGTGCGCCGGTTCGCCTTCAAGAACGAACATAACGCGAGAGAAGACGGAGGGGCAGCATGAAATCGACTATCGGCGGCAACGGCGAGCGCCGTGCATGGCGTCTGGGGGTGGTGGCGGCGACGGTGGCATCCGCGACGGGCATCCTGGCGTTATCCGGCTGTAACGACCACGACGTGGATGCAGCGGCAGGCAGCACGGCGTCCACCGCGCTGGAATGCAATGACACGATGAAAACGCGGTTCGCGCCGGACGCGAACACCACCGTGATCGCGGTGAAGGCGTTCAAGGCCGGCGATCCGCTCGTCCTGACGGCATCGGCCGCCACGCCGGCGACACCCGTCGCGGGCAGCGACCTGTGTCTCGTCAAGCTGAACGTTGGCCCGGGCAACGCGGGGCCGGCGGGCGCTCCGTCGACGTCGGCCGGCATCGGCATGGAAATCTGGCTGCCTGCGCCGGCGAACTGGAATCACCGGATCCACAACCTCGGCGGCGGCGGCTGGCAGGGCGGCGCGTACGACGACCCGACGCAGATCGCGAGCGCAGGCGGCGTGCCGGGCGCCGCGACGATCGCGGCCACCGAGGGCGCGGCGGTCGGCACGACGGATACCGGGCATGCCGTCCCGAACGGGTCGTTCGCGATGAATCCCGACGGCACGATCAACACGACGCTGTGGGGCGATTTCGCGCAGCGCAGCCTGCACGAGCTGGCGCTGAAGACGAAGGCGCTGGTCGCCGCGTACTACGCGGCGCCGCAGAAGTATGCGTACTGGGACGGCTGTTCGACGGGCGGCCGGCAGGGCTACAACGAGGTGCAGAACAACCCGTCCGATTACGACGGCTATCTGAACGGCGCGCCGGCTTTCAACTGGTCGAAGTTCATTACGGGCGAGCTTTATCCGCAGGTCGTCGCGCAAAGCGATCTCGGCGGCGTCACGCTGACCGACGCGCAGCAGTCGCTGCTGTCGGGCGCGGCCGTCAGCGCATGCGATTCGGTTGGCGGCCAGCATCTCGGCTACCTGACGGACCCGGCGCAGTGCCGCTACGATCCAACGCAGGATGCGAACGTGCTGTGCGCGGGCGTGAAGATCGGCGCGGTGACCGGCACGAACGCGACGGCCGCGTGCGTGACGGCCGCGCAGGCGACGGCGATGAACAAGACCTGGTACGGGATGACGCGCGACGGCTCGGTGCCGGCTCCGGCCACAGACATCGGCACGGGCACGTCGCTCGCGAGCAACCAGCTGTGGTTCGGGCTGATGCGCGGCACCGCGACCGGTGCGCTGGCCGGCGCGTCGCCGTTCAGCATCTCGACCGACCTGGTCGCGCTGGAACTGCAGAATCCGGCCGTCGCGGGTACCGATTTCACGAACGCGACCGGAAACGGCGCGAACAAGTGGATGAGCCTGGGCTACGCGGGCCTCGCGAATGCGTACGACCAGGGTATCGCACTGCAGCCGTCGTTCGGCAACATCAATACCGACAACCCGGACCTGTCCGGGCTGGTGAAGTCCGGTGCGAAGGTGCTGCACTATCACGGCCTGGCCGACCCGTTGATCACGCCGTCGGGCAGCATCAACTACTACGAGCGCGTGGCGAGCCGGATGGGCGGCATTCCGGCCGTACAGCAGTTCGACCGGTTGTTCCTGGTGCCGGGGATGGGCCACTGCAGCGGCTATGGCGGCGTGAACGGGACGGCGGGCCCTGCGCAAGCGGCCGGTACGGTGCCGTTGCCGCATGCCGACCGCCAGGACCTGTATGCGCAGCTGGTCAACTGGGTCGAGAACGGGAATGCGCCGACCCGCATCGAGCTGACGTCGGCGGACGGCAGCGCGAGCCAGCCCGTCTGCATGTATCCGGCGAAGGCGACGTACAACGGTTCGGGATCGATCCGGGACGCGGCGAACTATTCGTGCAGGTAACGGCGGGCGACCGGAGGCGCACGGTGGGGCAGGCCGTGTGCATCCGGTTTCGCGGCACGCAGCTATTTCGTGTCCTGCAATCCCTGCATGCTCGGCGGGGCCGTCAGGTCGACGAAGGATCCGGCGGCCAGCTGGTTGCCGCGCCAGAAGACCGGCGCGGCCACGAAGCATGACTTCAGTACGGGCCCGGCGGGCGTGAGGTCGAAAACCGCATCGCCGCAAGGCAGGCCGTCGACGATCGTGCCGGCGCTGACTTCCGCCCGGGCCCGGTCGCAACAGTTCTCGGGGATGAAGATCAGGCCGTCGATCGGTACCTTGCCGAGCAGGACGGGGTGCGGGCTGTGAATCGACTGCAGCGTGCCTTTCGGGCCCCAGCCCAGGAAGCCGCCCGATCCGTCGTAGTCGGCCTGACTCCCGGGCGGGAAGGTGACACCGAGCACCACCAGCGGTTGGGTTGTGATCTCGGGCCGGTTGGCGTACTCGTCACGCACGGAATAGATGGCGGCCATGCCGCCGACGAACAGCGCGGGCAAGCAGAAAAACAGCACGGTGCACGCAAGCCGCTTCAGCAGCGACAGCCGGCGCAGGAACCACCCGCCCACCACCAGGGTCAGCACGACCCACACCGTCGACGAGAAAGCGAACGCGGCCATTGCGATGCCGCCCAGTTCACCGGCTTCGGCGTGGCTCACCGACGGAAACAGCGCAAGCGGCAGCATCGGCATGACCAGCCGGCCGACGCGGGATCGGAGGAGTTGGTGTTGCATCGGTGGTCTCGTCACGGGACGGTGGCGGTTGTCGTTGGCGTCTTGGCGGATGCGGCGCTGTCCGCCCGCGGGCGGAAGCGGGGCGACGGGCCGGGCAGGCCGCGGGTACCGATTTCCGGCGCCAGTCATCGACGGTATTTACGGCCGGCGCGTCGACGAAGTCAAGCCGGATGAGAGTACGCTGATCGGGTCGTGTACCGACGAAGCCGGGTACGCGGGCGGTACGCGTCGACGCCGCCCGTGTCGCGTCGCAACGATGACGGGTGTCCGGATGCGGCACGCGGATTGCTGCGCGATCCGGGCGCCCGGGGCAGCCGTTGCCGGCGCCGAGGCGACGGACGAACGACATGCATCCGGCGCGCGTGGCTGCCACCCTGACAGCCGCGCAGCGTCCCATCCGGAGAAAACCGATGACCGAACGCACTTCCCCCGAGATGACGTCTCCGCACGCGGGGCCCAGCGCGCACGACGCGCTCGAACACCTGCTCGGCAGCCTGCACCAGCATGGCTTTCTGCATTTTGCGAACGAAGTCGTCAGCGCGAACGCACGGCTGGCCGACACGTTCGTCGAGGCGCTCGACAAGCCCGGAATGCAAAGCGGCATGCAGAATCTTGCGGTGCTGCTGATGGCGCTGTCGCGCATTCCGCCCGAGCAGTTCGGCAAGGCGGTGTTCGCGGCGGCCGACGCACTGCATCACGTCGGCGCGTGGCAGCCGGCGCAGCACGAACACGTTGCGCCCGGCGTACGCGGCGCATACCGGCTGCTGCACGACGAAGCGCTGTGGGATGCGCTGACGCCGTTGCTCGAGGGCCTGAAGGTGTTCGCGCAAGGCCTTGCGCGCGATCCGCAGTCGCCCGTTACCTCGGCAGGCGAGAAGACTGCCGGCGCGTGATGCGCCGCGCCCGGCGGCGAAGCCGGGCGCCATTGCCGGCGCGCTGCGTCATTCCCACGCGTGCTTGCTGAACTGATAGCCCCTGGAGCGGATGGTCTTGATCCGCTTCGGTTCGGTCGCGTCGTCGCGCAGCTTGCGGCGCAGCTTCGAGATGCGGCCGTCGATCGAACGATCGAGCCCGTCGAACGCGATGCCGCGCAGCAGCAGCGTCAGGTCTTCCCGGCTGACCACTTCGCCGGCGCGGCAGACGAGGGCCCACAGCAGGTCGAATTCGGTCGACGTCAGGCGCGGCATGCTGCCGTCGGGCAGGTGCACGCGACGATCGGCCCGGTCGATCGAGAACTTGCCGAATACGAATCGCTGCGGCGAATCCGGCACGCGTTCGCCCGACGGCGGGCGGATTCGCCGCAGCTGCGCCTTGATCCGTGCGAGCAGGATGCGCGGCTCGACCGGCTTGCGCAGAAAGTCGTCCGCGCCCAGTTCCAGGCCGAGCAGCTCGTCGAACGGCTCGTCGCGGCCCGTCACCATGATGACGACGCCGTCGTACTGCACGCGCACCTCGCGGCAAATCTCGAAGCCGTCCTTGCCCGGCAGGTTGATGTCGAGCAGCACCAGGTCGGGGCGGCTCGTGATGATCGTGGAGACGGCACCGGCGCCGTCGAACAGCGTGTCCACCTGGTAGTGATGCTTGCGCAGATAGTCGGCGATCAGCGCGGACAAAGGGGCGTCGTCTTCGACGAGCAGGATTCGGATGGGCATCGCTGAACGAGGGGGCAAAACGGGAAAGTGGCGAGCGGTCAGGCCCAGTCCGGACGCGTCATGGCTGAAGCGACGTGGATGATACTGCGCAACATTCCGACGGAATGTGATGAAATATGAATCGTTCGGTGAGCTGATCTACGGGGAAACCGCCGCCGCCGGACGGAAAGCGCATCGCAGGCGGCAGGGGGCCGCGCCCGTGGTCGAAACGGTTCAACGCGAGATCCGGCGCGGTGCCGGCGACGGTGCGCGCGCGGGTGTCGTTCAGGCGAAAACGTTTGCGGAAATGGGTTGTCGCGAATGTCGCTCGCCCGGGCGGATCTCAGGCCACACAAGGTTACTCGACATATCATTACAAAATATTACCATCATCGCCGCGTACTGCTCCCTACAATCCTCCGCACCTGACACGCGCGCACGACGCGCCGTGACTTCGTCCGTTTCCCGATTGCATCGGCTGCCGGCTTCGACGCGGCGTCGGGCCATGTCGCGCGTGTACGGCGTCGCGTGCGTGCAGGTTGGATAGGCGTCGCGCCGGCTCCAGACGGGCTGGCCGGCGGGACCGTACAACATGACCGACGGGGAGGCGAAATGACGCCGTTGCAAGTCGTCCGGAGTCTCGATGCGCTCACGCGCGCGATCGAAGTTGCGGTGGCGCAGGCCGACTGGAGCGAGGCCGTCCGCGCTGCCGAGAGACGGTCGAGGTTCGTGGTGGCGCTTGGCGCCGATCAACCGGACGAGGTCATGTCGGCGCTCAGGCGCATGCAGGCGCTCGATGTCCGGATTTCCACCGTCGCGCGCGAAACCCTTCAGGCGCTCGTCGCCGAGGGCCTGACGGCGTTGCATGAAACGCGGCAGGCGACGAGCCCGTCGAAGGCGGCGCAGCGGTCGCCCGGCGCGGATGGGGCCGCGGTGCGATGTCCGTCCCGCACGGGCATCCGGTTCGCGTCCCGTCCGGCAACACGGCACTGAAATTTGCTTTTTTGGGTGGCGGGATGAAATTTAGAAAACGCACCAGCTATGTCGATGCCACACGGTGGTTCGTCGAGGGCGACCATGACCGGGTGGAGCGCCATCAGGGCGCGTGGGCGGTCGCGACGCCGGAGGGCTGGCGCGCGGTGAAGCCGGGCGACTGGATCCTGCTCGACGCATGCGGACACTGCTGGTCGATGGACCACGCCCTCTTCGAGCGTTTCTACGAACCGGCCGTGGAGTAACGCGGCCGCATGCCGGCGCCTAGCGGCACGGGCGCGAGAACAGCAACGAATCGGCGTCGTTGAAGCGGATGGGCTGCGGTTCGCCATAACCGGCCTTCTCCGCGACGCGGATCGACGCGACGTTGGTCGGTGCGATCAGGCACACGCTGCGCTCGAATCGCTGCTGCGCATCGAGCCACGCCAGCGCGGCTGCCAGCGCCTCGGTCGCATAGCCCTTGCCGTGTGCCCACGTCGAGAGCGCCCAGCCGGCTTCCGGCACGCCGCGAATCGGCGGCGCGAGGTTGCGGTGGAAATCCGCGAAACCGAGATCGCCGACGTAGCGGCCCGTCGCCTTTTCGCGGATTGCCCAGTAACCGTAGCCGAGCAGCGGCCACAGCCCGCGATACGCGAGCATGCGCATCCACGAATCGCGCGGCGCGGACGGCTGGCCGTTGAAGATGTGCGCGACGACGTCCGGCTCGGCCCACATCGCCGCGAGTGCGTCGAAGTCGCCGAGCGGATGGCCTTCGAGCACGAGGCGCGGCGTGTCGAGTACGGGCGGGGACGAGACGGGCGGCATCGGGGTGTCCGGAAAAGGAGGGTGAACGTCGGGCGGCTAGACCGTCAGCACGTCGATGCCGCGCTGGCGCAGGTCGTCGACCACGGCCGCGTCGGCGCCCGTGTCGGTGATCAGCATGTCGAGCTGCTCGACGCTCGCGATCACCGACAGGTTGCGCTTCATCAGCTTCGACGAATCGGCCACCGCGATCACCTGGCGCGAGATCTTCAGCATCTGTGCATTGAGTTGCGCTTCGAGCAGGTGCGGCGTCATCAGGCCGATCTCGGGATCGAGGCTGTCGACGCCGAGGAACAGCCGGTCCGCGTACAGCCCCTGCAGCGCGACGACGGCCTGCGGCCCCGACAGCGAATAGGAGTTCGGCCGGAGCTGGCCGCCGGGCATGATCAGGTTGATGTGCGGCGCGGCCGCGAGCAGCACGGCCACATTCAGCGCATTCGTGATCACGTTCAGCGACTGCAGCTTCATCGTGACGATCTGCTTCGCGATTTCCTCGGTCGTGCTGCCCGAGTCGAGCAGGATCGTTTCGCCGTCGCCGATCAGCGCCGCGGCGGCCGTCGCGATCCGCACCTTCTCCGCGTGACGGAGCTTCTGCTTGACCGCGATCGGCACTTCGTCGCTTTCGCGCAGCACGAGCGCGCCGCCGTGCGTGCGCAGTACCGCGCCGGCCGCTGCGAGCGCGTTCAGGTCGCTGCGCACCGTGACGAGCGAAATGCCGAACCGCTCGGCCAGCTCCTCGACGGTGACTTTCTCCCGTTCGCGCACCAGCTCGCAGATCAGGCGGCGGCGTTCCTCGACGAGCAACGGCGCGTGATCGACGGCAGGCGGCGGAGGCACTCTGTGAGCGGGCATGTCCATTTCGGCAAGACAGGGAGCCGAAATGATATCAAAACCCCTGCCCGGGCTGGAGCGCACGCAACGCCGACGGATCGAGCGGCCGGCCCGCCAGCCGGGCCGCGTGGACGGCCGCGCCGACATGCGGGCCGAGCCGCGGCGCGGTGAGCACCGCATGCGGCACGCGGCGGGCGAGCGCATCGCGCAGCGGATCGAGCACGAGCGCGCCCGCGTTGAACACGCCGCCCGAATACGACACGGGCAGCGGCTGGCCGGCCGGCCAGTCGAGCGCGTGCGCGACACCGGCCGCGAGTTGCGCGAGTTCGTCCGCCGCGCGCTCGATCAGCGCGTGCGCGTCGGCGTCGCCCGCGCGCGCCGCGTCGATCACGAGCCGCGACAGCTGCGCGAAGCGGCTGCGCACCGCGCCCGAATTCACGGCCGCGCACAGGTCGAGATCGTGATCGAGCGAGAAGTGCGCGCGCACGATGTCGAATAGCGGCCCGCGCGCGGCGCGGCCGTCGGCCATCCGCGAGAACGCGGCAAGCCCTTCGCGGGCGAGCCAGTACGCCGAGCCCTCGTCGCCGAAGATCTCGCCCCAGCCGCCGCAGCGCGCGGCACGGCCTTCGAGCTGCCCGTACGCGATCGACCCGGTGCCGGCGACGATGCTGATGCCGTCGCCGCCGGCCAGTGTGCCGGCCCAGCTGCACACCATGTCGTTGCCGATCCGGTAGCGCGCGTGGCCGAACAGCGGCGCGAGCAGGCCGTCGAGCTCGGGCAGCAGGCGGCTGTCCTCGCCGTACGCCGGCAAGCCGGCGAATGCATACGCGATCTCGTCGTGCGCGACGTCCGCCGCGGCCAGCACCGCGTGCACGCCGTCGGCGAGCAGCGTGCGCAGCGCGTCCATGCCGATCTCGAGGTAGTAGCTGGTGGTCGTTTCATGGCGCGCACGCACGCGGCCTTGCAGGTCGATCACCATGAACGCGGTTTTCGTGCCGCCGCCGTCGATGCCGAGAAAGAGTGGAGTCATGTGGGCTGCCCCGCATACGGATGAATGGTGACGCCGGCCACGACGCGATTGACCGTGCCGGACGCGCTCGGATTGTCGGGCGTGAGCCCGAGCCGCAGCGACGCGAGCAGCGCGAAGCACTGCGCGAGGATCAGCGCGACGGGCGCGAGGGCGAGATCGGGCAGGCCGGGCGGCAGCGGCACGGTCAGGTCGTCGCCGGACGGCGGCAGCGTCCCGTCGATGCCCGCGCCGGCGGCCGGCGCGACGCCGACCGACAGTATGCCGGCCGCACGGTTTTCGCGCCGCAGTTCGCGCAGCAGGTCGAGATCGTAGCGGCGTGTATGCGGATCGCCGGACAGCAGCACGATGACGAGCGTGCGTTCGTCGAGGAACGTCTTCGGGCCGTGCCGGAAGCCGAGCGGCGATTCGGCCATCGCGACGATCAGCCCGTCGGTCAGCTCCAGCAGCTTCAGCGCGGCTTCGCGTGCGAGCCCGAGCAGCGCGCCGCTACCGAGATACACGACGCGCTCGGGCAACTGCCGCACGTGCGCGGCGATGCGCGACGCCTGTTCGCGCAGCAACGTGCGCGCGGCGTCGGCCAGCGGCCCGACCGGCATGCCGGCTACGCCGAACGTCCAGGCCGCGCCGAGCAGCATGCCGCTGAAACTGGACGTCATCGCGAACGCCTGGTCGTGCGTCGCTTCCGGCAGCAGCACCACATGCGCGCGCGGATGCGCGCCGAGGCGGCGATTCAGCAAGCCGTCGGCCGCGCACGTGAACACGAGGTGGCGGCAGTCGTCGACGAAGCGGTCCGCGAGATCGACGGCCGCGACGCTTTCGGGGCTGTTGCCGGAGCGCGCGAACGAGACCAGCAGCGTCGGCACGCCGGGCTGCAGCGTGTCGCCGGGGTTCGCGACGATGTCGGTGGTGGCCACCGCTTCGACGCGGCCGCCGAAGCGGTGCCGCAGCGCGGGCACGAGGCATTGCCCGATGAACGCCGAGCTGCCGGCGCCCGTCAGGACGATGCGCAGGCGGGGATCGGCGAGCAGCGGCGCGAGAAACGCGTCGAGCGCCGCGCGCTGCGCGTCGACGACGGCATGCACGTCGGGCCAGACGTCGGGTTGCTGGGCGATTTCGCGGGCCGTGTGGGCGGCATGGCGGCGGGTGAGGTCGGCGGGATCGAGGTCGAAGAATTCCATGAGCAGATCTGAGGAGAGTCGGTCACGCGGCACACGCGTGAAGATACGGACGGACGGCCGCGGCCGTGCCGTCTTGCAACAGGGCGCTCGCGCGCAGGTCGAGCCGGCCTTCGCGGACGGCCTCGTACTGGCGCGGCAGGTGCTGGCTGACCAGCGTGAGCGGCGGCGGCGACGCATCGAGGCGCGCGAGCAGGTCGGCGCACGCGCGCTGTACGACCGGGTGGGTCCAGTAGTAGCGGATCCGGTCGCTCAGGCTGTATGCGAGGTCGAGTTCGAGCTGCGCGCCGGCCGCGTAGTAGTCGCGCCAGTGCGCGGGTTCGCTGCGCATCACGCCGAGCACGGTCGCGATGAAGCCGTCGTCGCCGCCGAGCCATTCGCGCTCGATCGCGGCGAGCGCCCACAGCGTTTCGCGCATCGCGAAGGTCACGCCGGGGCCCACCTTCAGGATCGCGAAGTGATCGCGCGCGAGTTGCGCGAGGTTGTCGGGCGTCTGGTAATCGGTCGAATGCGCTTCGAACACGAGCGCGGGTTCGCGCTCGATGAACGCGCTCAGCGCACGCGCGCTGCCGGCGTCGTAGTCGATGACCTTGTGATGGTCGAACTCGACGCCGGGCTGCACGACCATCGCGATCACGCGCGACCAGGCTTCGTCGAGGCCGGCGCGCGCGAACGCGTCGCGATGCAGCGCGAGCGTCGAGCCGGCCGCGTCGGGCGCGGTCACCGCCAGTGTGTCGAGCGTCTCGTGCGCACCGCCCGGTACCGGCACCTCGGTGCCGATCACGTAGACGGGCGCCTCGCCGCGCGCCGAACCGGCCGCCCACGCGGCCTCGGCGGCGCGGCACAGGCGCACGGCGCGCGCGGCGATCTCGGTTTCGGGCAACGGCGACGGATCGTCCGCGCACGACATCGAGCAATCGAGATGCAGCTTGCGGAAGCCTGCCGCCACGTATTGCGCGACCATCGTCTCGGCCTTGTCCATCGCGAGCGCGGCCGGCAGCCGGCGCCATGCGTTCGGGCCGAGATGGTCGCCGCCGAGCAGGATCGCATCGGGGCTGACGCCCTCGCGTGCGGCGATGTCGAGGACGTAGCGGCGGAAGTCGTGCGGCGTCATGCCCGTGTAGCCGCCGTCCTGGTTGACCTGGTTGCAGGTCGCTTCGATCAGCGCAGGGCGCTCGCGCGCCGCGCATTCGCGCAGCGCCGCGGCGATCGCGACCGGATGCGCGGAGCACACGGACGGGATGCCGATCGCGGGTACGCCGTGCGGCGCATGACGCGGTGCCTGCTTGTGACGACGGACGAGATCGAGCAGATAGTTCATGCCGATTCCCCCGCCGCCTGGGTCGCAGCCGCGCCTTCCGGCTGCAGCGCGAGCAGCAGCGCGGCCAGCAGCGCCAGCGCGATGCCCGTCAGCTTGCTGCCGGTGGGCGTCGTGCCGGTGACGGCCAGCGAGATCACCGACGTCAGCAGCGGCGCGCCCGCGTTGACGAGCGGCGACACGACGATCGCCTTGCCGAACCGGAACGCATACACGAGCGTCAGCGCGCCGATCGCATTCAGCACCTGGATCACGGCCGCGAGGCCCGGGCCGTTGAGCCCGTAGTTGATCGTGTGGCCGAAGTCGGTCATCCACAGCGCGAACGGCACGCAGAGCAGGCCCGTCAGCGCCATGTAGAAGAAGATCGATTCCGCGTCCATCGTCGCGTTCGCGATCTTGATGAAATACGCCTGCAGCCCCCATGCGACGAGCACCAGCAGCGCGAGCGCGAACCACAGCCCAAACCGGGCGGGCCCCTGGCCCGACTGGAAATCGAACAGCGGCAGCGAGCACAGCGCGAGCAGGATGCCGGCCACGCCAAGCTTGCCCGTGCGTTCGCGCAACAGCAGGAACGACAGCGCGATCGTCAGCGCCGGCGACAGCGACACGATCGGGAACACGAGATACGGCGGCCCCGATTCGACCGCGCGGAACAGCAGCATCTGCCCGCCCGCGCCGAGCAGCCCGATGGCGAGCCCGAGCGCGAGCGACCGGCGGTCGTGCCGCACGCGCCACCCGGCGCGTCCGAGTGCGACCAGCGCGGGCGGAATCATCGTGAACGCCCAGACCACGTAGATCAGCGTATCGGGGAAGCCCTGCTCGGCGGGCAAGCCGGTGAATGCGCCCCACACACCCCACAGCAGGGTCGTGACGAGCGCGTGAACGAGCCAGTTGTTTTGCATCGGTCCAGTCTTTCGAAGTGGGTTCAAATCCGTCGAATGCTTTCGTTTTGTGCCGTATGAGCCAAAACCGGAGGCGTTCGGCGGGCCGTTCCGACGACGTGTCACGGAAAAATATCAGAATCACGCGTCGTGAGCCGCCAATCTACGAACTTTCGATTTCTTTCGTTATTAGTGTAAACCACAAACGAAAGAAATCGAAAGATGAACTAGATTGCCGATCTGCGCGAGGCGGATGCGTCGGCGCAGGGCCCTTCTTCACGAGGAATTCCGTATGAACGCTTGCTTTTCCTTTCGATTTTCCGGGCCTGTCCGGCTTGCCGGCAGGCCGGCGCGGCGTGTGCCGCTTCGTCGCGAGGTGCGCCAATGACCACCCGGCGCGCATTCGTGCAGTGGCTGGCGGCCGGCGCGGCGAGCCCGATCCTGGTCGGCGTCGGCGTGCGCGACGCCCACGGCGGCGAGCCGCAGCGCGTCGCACTGCGTGACGACCGGCTCTTGATCGAGTTCGACCCGGCGATGCGCAGCCGGCTGGCCGTGCGCCGCGATGGCGGCACGCGTGCGCTGACCCGGTTCGATGCGAGCGAAACGCTCGAGCAACTGATCGGTCCCGCGCCGGCGCCGACCTCGGACGGCCCCGCGCCCGATACGCGGCCGGTGCGCGCGATCGATCGCTTCGCGCTCGTCGACGCCGCGCATGCCGACGTCTCGACCGTGTTCGGCGCAGGGCGACAGCTGCGGCTGGTCGGGCGTTCGGCGAACGGTTTCGAGAAGACGGTGCGCGTCACGCTGCTCGAAGCGCGGCCGGGCGTCGCGCTGATCGACACGCAGTTCCGCAACGTCGGCCCGCAGGCGGCCGACATCCGCGCATGGAATGTCGGCGCGCACCGGCTGCTGCCGGCCGCCGCCGGCGCGGGCGGCTACTGGACCTATTCGGGCGCGAGCCATGCGGACCGGCGCGACTGGGTGCAGCCGGTGAAGGCCGGCTTCGACCAGCGCAATTTCATGGGCATGAACGCATCGGACTACGGCGGCGGCACGCCGGTCGTCGACGTGTGGCGGCGCGACCAGGGCATCGCGCTCGGTCATCTCGACACCGTGCCGCGGCTGGTGTCGCTGCCGGTGAAGGCGGTGCGCAACGAGGTCGCGCTCGGCCTGCGCGGCGAGAAGACGGTCACGCTCGCGCCGGGCGCGACGCTCGACACGCCGACCGCGTTCGTGATGCTGCACGACGGCGACTATTTCGTCGCGCTCGACACGTACCGGCAGATGATGGGTACGCAGGGCTTCCATTCGCCGCAGCCGCCGGCAAGCGCATACGAGCCGATCTGGTGCGCGTGGGGCTACGAGCGCCAGTTCAGCGTCGACTACGTGCGCGCCACGTTGCCGAAAGTGCGTGAACTCGGCTTCAAGTGGGCCGTGCTCGACGACGGCTGGCAACGGCGGACCGGCGACTGGGTGCCCGATCGCGCGAAATTCCCGGCCGGCGACGCGGACATGAAGGCGCTCGTCGACGACATCCATGCGAGCGGGCAGAAGGCGCGGCTCTGGATCGCGCCGCTCGCGGTCGCGCCGGGCAGCGACGAGCTGCACGACCACACCGACATGCTGCTGCTCGACGCGGACGGCGCGCCGCAGGCGATCACGTGGTGGAACAGCTTCTACCTGTGCCCGGCCTACGAGAAGACGCAGGCGCATGTCGCCGCGCTCGTGAAGAAGGTGATCGGCGAGTGGGGCTTCGACGGGATGAAGATCGACGGCCAGCACCTGAACGGTGTCGCGCCGTGCTACAACCCCGCGCACCGCCATGCGCGGCCCGACGAGTCGGTCGAGCATCTCGCGGATTTCTACCGCACCTTCTACGACGCCGCGCACGCGGTCAAGCCGGACGCGGTGGTCGAAGTGTGCCCGTGCGGCACCGCGTACGCGTTCCACAACATGCGCTACATCGACCAGGCGCCCGCGTCCGATCCGCTGTCGAGCTGGCAGGTGCGCCACAAGGGCAAGACGCTGAAGGCGTTGATGGGCGCGTCGTCCGCGTATGCGGGCGACCACGTCGAACTGAGCGACGGCGGCCGCGATTTCGCGTCGGCGGTGGGCGTCGGCGCCGTGATCTCGACGAAGTTCACGTGGCCCGTCGATCCGAAGCCGAAGGATTCGTTCCTGCTGACGCCCGAGCACGAGCAGGCATGGCGGCACTGGGTCGAGGTCTACGACGCGCACCGGCTCGCCGAGGGCCGCTACCGCGGCGAGCTGTACGACATCGCGTTCGACAAGCCCGAGGCGCACGTCGTGGAAAAGGACGGCGTGCTGCATTACGCGTTCTATGCCGACCGCTGGAGCGGCCCGGTCGCGCTGCGCGGCCTGCAGCCCGGCCGGTCGTACCGGATCGTCGATTACGCGAACGGCCATCGCGAGGTCGGCCGCATCGCGCCCGGGCGCGACGCGATCCCGTTGCGCTTCGAGCATGCGGCGCTGCTGCGCGCCGAGCCGCTCGACGCGTGAGTGTCACCCGGCATCACCGCGTATCACCGCCCGGCAGCCTGCATCGCCGGGCCACCGGCAGTTCCGCAACGCGCAGTTCCTTCGTCAATCCGATCCCTCCACTGGAGATGCTTCGATGAAAAAGACCGTACGCAACCTTTCCTGTGTCGCGGCGCTCGCGCTGTGTGCATCGATCCTGCAGGCCTGCGGCGACGGGTCGTCCGACCCGCTGTCGGCCCAGGCCTTTGCCGCACCGTTGCCGGCCGCGGCGCCCGCGCGCGCGGCGTCGCACTGGACACCCGCCGCGTCCGATACGTGGCAATGGCAGCTCAAGGGCAAGCTCAATACGTCGTACAACGTCGCGATCTACGACATCGACCTGTTCGATACCGATCCGGCGACGATCGCGGCGCTCAAGCAGGCGGGGCGCAAGGTCGTCTGCTATTTCTCGGCGGGGAGTTCGGAGAACTGGCGGCCCGATTTCTCGAAGTTCAAGGAATCCGACCAGGGCAACAAGCTCGACGACTGGGAAGGCGAGCGCTGGCTCGACATCCGCTCGGGCAACGTGCGCGACATCATGACGGCGCGCCTCGATCGTGCGGTGGCGAAAGGGTGCGACGGTGTCGAGCCCGACAACGTCGACGGTTACGCCAACGACACCGGCTTCCCGCTGCAGGACACCGATCAGTATGCGTTCAACGTGTTCATCGCGAACGAGGCGCACAAGCGCAACCTGGCGGTCGGGCTGAAGAACGATGTCGATCAGCTCGCGGCGCTCGAGCCGTCGTTCGATTTCGCGGTGAACGAGGAATGCAACGAGCAGAAGGAGTGCCCGGGCTACCAGGTGTTCACGTCGAAGAACAAGCCGGTGCTGAACGCCGAGTACGCAGGCAAATACCGCACGCAAAGCGGGCAGCGCGCACTGTGCGATGCGGCGCGCGCGCTCAACATGCGCACGCTCGTGCTGGCGAAGAAGCTCGACGACAGTTACCGGTTCAGCTGCGACGCATCCTGATCGAGCCGCGCCCGTCGTAACGGGCGCACCTGTGTGACCGATGCTCGCGCGCACACGCCACGTGCCCAGGCGTGTGCGCCGCGAGCGTCGCGATGCCGCGATCCGGCGCAGCGTACGGCCGATGTCGCGCCCGCATCCGGTCAAATAGATTCGTAGTACTTAATCATGATCACGATGAAAAATTGCATGCTGATTGCAGGCGCTGCCGTCGCGGCCACGCTTTCCGTCGCCGCGCGCGCGGAAAGTTCGGTCACGCTGTACGGCACGATCGATACGGGGATGGCTTACCTGAACCACGCGGAAGGGGGGAAGTCGCGCGTGTCGATGTCGTCGGGCGCGCTGTCGTCGAACGAATGGGGATTGACCGGCAGCGAGGATCTCGGCGGCGGGATGAACGCGATCTTCACGCTCGAGAACAATTTCGACGTCGCGACCGGCCAGCTCGACGAAGGGCGGCTGTTCGGTGCGAAAGCGTTCGTCGGTATCGCATCCGACCGGTGGGGCAAGCTGACGCTCGGCCGGCAGAACGATCCCGTGACGGATCTCGTGCAGCCGATCACGGCCGACTCGTTCAGCGGGCTCTTCGCGCCGCCCGGCGACGTCGACAACTACGACAGCAGCGTGACGTTCAGCAACGCGGTCAAGTGGACGAGTGCGACGTGGCGCGGCGTGACGGTCGCGGCGATGGTCTCGCCGGGCGGCGTGGCCGGCGCGTCGGGGTCGGGCCTCGTGTATGCCGGTGCGGTCGGTTATGCCGACGGTCCGCTGAGCGCCGCGGCCGGCTATCTGCACGTCGACAACGGCAATGCGATTCGCTCGACACGCGGCGTGTCGTCGGCCGATGGGTTCTTCAAAAGCGCCGCCAGTCGCGCGTATGCGTCGGCCCGTTCGATCCGGATCGCGCGCGCCGGTGCGCAATATGCGATCGGCGACGTGACGATCGGCGCGGCGTTCAGCCTCAGCCAGTATCTTCCCGATGCGTCGTCGACGTTCGTGCGGTCGGAGCGCTACCGGAACGGTTCCGCATTCGCGCAATGGCAGGCGCTGCCTTCGTTGCTGGCCATCGTCGGCTACAACTTCACATGGTCGGACGGCGATTCGTCCGCGCGCTATCACCAGGTCAACGTCGGCGTCGACTATCTGCTGAGCAAGCGCACCGATCTCTATACGACCGTCGGCTATCAGCATGCCGACGGCTTCAACGGGAACGGGGCGGCCCAGGCCGTGATCGGGTCGTACAACGTCGATGCCGGTACGAATTCGCAACTGCTCGCGATCGTCGGCATCCGGCACCGGTTCTGAGCCCGGCGGGCCGCCTGTGTGTTACTTCCGGCTTTTCAGGAAGGTGCGCCCCTCGGCCGTGATCGACGCACCGGAGCGGCCGTGCGCGGGATGGCTGACGAACCCTGCGCTGACGAGTTCGCGCGCGATCGACCAGCCGAGCGCCGGCGCATCGCGGCCGTAGCGAACGTCGGCGAGGCGTTCGAGCGCCCAGATGGCGGAGGCCGACAGGTTGGGGGTGTTGGACGTCAGATTGTCGTTCATCGCTTCCTCGGAAATGGCGTTTCGGGATGGACGGCGCGAGGCCGCGGGATCGGCGGCGCAGGCGTCAACCTGCTTGCAACAACGGCAGCAGCGCCTGAAGCGCCGCTTCCTCGTCGGGGCCGGTGGCGAGCACCTGGGCCGACGTGCCGCCGTGTACCTGCAGCGACGCGATCGCGCCGCTGTCTTTTGCGTTGCTGCTGTGCCCGTTCGCGATCAGCTGGATGTCGCTGTCGAAACGGCGTGCCGCGTCGACGGTCGCGTCGCGCGCGGTGCGGCCGCGATTGCGGTTCCAGGCGGGGCCGATTTGAACGTACACAACGGTTGCCACGATGCTGGAAAGCCTCCGGACAGGTGGGGTTGCGATCGGTGCGTGGCGCCGGGCCGGCGGCGCACCGGGAATGCGCGAAATGCAGGATCGGCGCACGCGTGGCGGACACCGGGCGACCGGCGTTTCGCGGTTTCCCGCAGGGTCGCGGCGCGCCGGTCGGGTGCATTGAACATGCGATTCGGCGCGAACATGCCGGCATCCGCGGCGAAGGCGCGTTCAAGTTCGCGGATTGTCGCGAAGCGGTGATTATAATGCATCGGTCAAATCATGTGAATGGCATTATAATGTTGTGTGCGCCGATGCCGGCCCGCGGCGCTGCCGGCGGGCGAATGCCGGCGCATCCGGGCACGCAACCTGCGCGTCCGGCATCGTTTCGATCGACCCGAACTCCCCCGAATGGAAGCCGCAATGAACGCCCCCGCCTGCCCGCAATGCGCGATGGAAAACACCTACCCGGACGGCGCACTGACCGTCTGCGCCGACTGCGGCCATGAGTGGTCGGCCGACGCTGGCGCCGAAGCCGGCGACGAACCGGCGGGCGACGTCGTCAAGGACGCGAACGGCAACGTGCTGTCGGACGGCGATTCCGTCGTGCTGATCAAGGACTTGCGCGTGAAGGGCTCGTCGATCACGCTGAAGATGGGCACCAAGGTCAAGAGCATCCGGCTCGTCGGCGGCGATCACGAAGTCGACTGCAAGACCGACATGGGCGGCTTCATGCTGAAGGCGTGCTACCTGAAGAAGGTCTGAGCGCACGCCACGCGCGACGGATCCCGCCCGGTTGCCCGCAGATGGCCGAGGATCGAATTTCCTACGACGCGTTCGTCAGGTTCCTGGCGACGCCGCTGAACGACGGCCGGCCGTTCGTGCTGGAGACGCAGCACGCGGTATCGCTGCATTTCGATCATTTCGGCACGCAGAGCTTCATGTCGCTCCGCGATCCGCTGCGGCTCGAGCTCGGCTACACGCGCGTGATGATGGGTTTTCTGCTGCTGCAGGCCGCGCCCGCGCACATCTGCATGCTCGGGCTCGGCGGCGGCTCGCTCGCAAAGTACTGCTACCGGCACCTGTCCGGTGCGGCGATCGACGCGGTCGAGATCAATCCGGACGTGATCGCGCTACGAGACGTGTTCAGGATTCCTGCCGATGACGCACGATTCAGGGTGGTATGCGCCGACGGCGCGGATCATCTGGCGCGGGCGGATGTCACGACGGACGTGATCCTGCACGATGCGTTTGTCGCCGACGGCATGCGGGGTCGCTGTACGGGCGCCGCATTCCTCGGTGCATGTCGCGAGCGCCTGAGCGCATCCGGCGTGCTCGCGATCAACTTCATGGACGACGATCCGGCGTTGCCGCAGCACCTCGAGCAGGTGCGATCGGTATTCGGTTCGTCGTACGCGCTGGTGCCGTGCGGCGACGACAACAACTTCGTTGCATTCGCCTGGAAGGATGCCAGCCGGCTGCCGTCGCTGCGCATCCTGCTGGAGCGTGCGCTTGCCTGCACGCAGGCCGGCGAGCTGAAACTGGCGGCCACCGCGAGGCGCATGAAGCACGGGGAGGGCATCGATCCGCGGCGGCTGGTCTGGCGCGCGCAGTCGCACGGACGATGGGGGATCGGCGCGTAATCCTTGCGTAGTCGTTGCGTGAGAGGGGGTAACCGGAGCAGCGGCTGCGGCCTGGGCCGCCGCGCTTACTTCACGCGCTTGCCGAGCGCGCTCTTGGTCTTGTAGGTGACGCCGTGCCGGTCGAGATATTCGCGGATCAACTGCCGCACGACCTGCGACGGCGTAAGATCCTGTTCCGAGCAGAGCATCTCGAAGGCTTCCTTCTTCGCGGGATCGATCAGGACGGTCAGGCGGGCGGTTTTCGTTTCCATGACGGGGCGGGGTGGTCGGTATGTTAATCAAATTATAATCGATCCGCTTTCGGCGTTGCCGCGCGAAAGCGCCGCCCAGGCGCGCGATCAGCGTTTGCTGCGCAGCAGCGCGAGCAGATCGTCGATCACCGGCACGACGGCGAGCACGACGAGCACCGCGGCGAGCGGCACGGTCGACACGTAGCCGACATGCTTGAAGCCGATCGCACCGGCCAGGCCGCCGACGAAGAACGATGCGAGCATCGTCGCGTGAATCCTCAGTTTCGAGCGGTTGGCAATCACCGCGTGCGCGTCGACGTCGATGGCCGACCGGTTCCAGTAGAACAGCTTGCCGAGCTCGATCCCGAGGTCGGTCACGATGCCCGTCACGTGCGTCGTGCGGATTTCCGTGCCCGACAGCTTCGTGATCGTTGCGTTCTGCAGCCCCATGATGAAGCACAGCAGCGTCACGGTCACGGGCACGAAGAACGTTTCCCACAGCGCGAGGTGGCTGCCGAGCAGCCCGAACAGGAGCAGCAGCGCGGCTTCGACCAGCAGCGGCAGCATGAACTGGCTCTGCAGGCCGCGGCGGCGCCCCCAGTTGACGAGGATCGCCGAGCAGCCGGCGCCGATTAGGAACGACCCCAGCGAGCTGATCCCGGCGAGCGCGAGCCGCACGTCGCCGAGCGCCGTCTGGTCGGCGATCGCCGACACGATCCCGCTCATGTGCGACGTGTATTGCCTGACTGCGAGAAAGCCGCCGGCATTGGCGCCGCCGGCCACGAACGCGAGCGAAAACCCGAGCTGGCGGTTCGCGGTCGCGCTGCGGTGTTTTCCTGTCAGGTCTCGAAAGTACTGCGCTGGCATGGGAGCTTCGGTCAATCGCCCGGGATCGCGGGCACGGACGGAAAACCGGTGCCGGACGGCGAGCGGGCACGCCGCTTGCGCCGGATACCGGGTCTGTCGAATCATGTGATGAAGATGATAATGCCATTATCATAATCTGTTGGCCGAATTGGCCTTTCAGTACAATGGTGTCCGGTGCTGCCGGCTCGCTGTCTGGTTGCCGCGCGGCGCTCGCTTGCGATCCCTTCTGCCCACCGCTTCATGACCCCGATCAAGTTCATCCTTCGCTACACTGCGATTCCGTTCACGGCCATCGTGGCCGTGGTGATCTGGACTGTCATACCATCGTCGAAGGAGATCGATGCGAGACAATATGCGGCGCTGTCGCGCGCGTATGCGAGTTTCCCGCTGCCGTTCCGGCGCGAGATCTCGGCAACGATGGACCACGGCCGCATCAACGACCGGCGCTACCAGGCACTCGTGCGCGATTCGCTGGGCAATGGCGTCGCGCTGGACTGGCCGGCGTCGGGCGTCGGCGGTGTCGCCGACGAGCGGCAAAAACTGGCCGAACTGATTCAGGCCGATTCGGATCTTCAAAGGCAACAGCAATGAAAACCCTGCTGGTTTCTGTGGCATTCGCGATGATCATCGCGAGCTTGATCTTCGCGCTGTATTTCATGAATCACGACCGCGGCAAATCCAAGCGGATGGCGTGGTCGCTCGCGGCGCGCGTCGGGCTGTCGGTGACGCTGTTCCTGTCGTTGCTGATCGCGTACAAGCTCGGCTGGATCGAGCCGACGGGGTTGCCGATCGGGCGGTGAGCGGGACACGCCCCGCGGGTTGCGGGGCGTTTTCGTAAATGCGAGTTTTGATCATAAATAGTGGTGTTGTGATAAGAATACTTATCCCGATACCATTGATGCGAACGAATGGCGTCGATCGGTTTGCCGCATGGTGCGTGCGAAGAAGCGCGGCGCGGCGCTAGCTGCCGGGCGCGTTCGTCACGTCATGGCGATACGCACGCGGCGAGCAGCCCACGATGCGCTTGAACGCATGGCCGAACGCGCTATCCGAGTCGTAGCCGAGCATTTGCGCGACGGCCGATATCGACGCGTTCGAACGTCGTAACGCCCGCATCGCGAGCTGTATCCGCCACCGCAACACGTATTCGAGCGGCCCGAATCCCAGCCGCCGCTTGAAGTGCAGTGCGAACGTCGAGCGCGATACATGGCAGCAGGCCGCCAGTGCGTCGACGGTCCAGCGCTGCGCGGGCGCCGCGTGAATGGCGGCCAGCGCCGCGCTGACCCGCGAGTCGGCAAACCCGGCAAGCCAGCCGACATCGCCGTTCGCGCCGTCGTCCACGTAGCGCCGCAGGATCTGCACCAGCATCATGTGCCCGAGATGCCGCACCATCAGCGACCCGCCCGGCGACGACGCGCCGAATTCCTGCGCGAGCTGCTGCAGCGACCAGCGCAGGACCGCCGCCTGTACGGAGTCGCCGCTCACGATGACGACGGGCGGCAGGCTGCCGAGCAGCAGCGGCATGCCCTCTTCATACGCGAAGCGGCCGCCGATCAGAAAGCAGTCGGCCGGCTCGCCATAGTGCGCGATACCGCGTTCGATATTCCGATACACGTCGGCGGCAGGGACGGGCGTGACGGATGGATCGCTCGCCAGCGAAAACGCCCGCGGCGCGGCGAGCAGGAAACAGTCTCCCGTGCGCAGCCGGACGGGCGGTCCCGCACCGTCGACGGTCAGCCAGCAGCTGCCTTCGACCACCGCGTTGAACTTGATCCCGTCGGGTGGCGGAATGTCGACCGCCCACTCGCCGCCTGCCCGCAGGCCCGTGAAAAACGAGTCGCGCGTTTCCAGCAGCGACAGCACTTCCGATAGCGGGTCCACGGGCAATCTCCGGACGATCTCGACGAAAAACCGGATTCTATTGCATTCACGGTCCGGGTGCGCCGCCGGAGAATGACTGCGTGCCGTGACGCGACCGATGGGCGGCCGCGTACTGCACGCATCGTTCCTGGAGCCTTCAATGACGAGCAGGCAACACCCCCTTCATTCCGGATTCGACGCCGCATCGACGGCGAGCGACGTACTGGCCGGCCTCGACCTGCGCGGCAAGACCGCCATCGTCACGGGCGGCCATTCGGGGCTTGGCCTCGAAACGACGCGTGCGCTGGCGCAGGCCGGCGCGCACGTCGTCGTCGGCGCACGGAGCGCCGATGCCGCGCGCGACGCGACGCGCGGCATCGCCGGCGTGGAGATCGCGGCGCTCGAACTCGCCGACGCCGCGAGCGTCGCCGCATTCGCGGCGCGGTTCGTCGATGCGCGACGCAACGTGCATGTCGTCATCAACAGCGCGGGCATCATGGCGTGCCCCGAGACGCGCGTCGGCGCCGGCTGGGAAGCGCAGATGGCCGTCAATCACGTCGGCCACTACGCGCTCGTCAACCTGCTGTGGCCCGCGCTCGCGCACGGCGACGGCGCCCGCGTGGTCGCCGTGTCGTCGCTCGGGCACCGGCTGTCGCCGATCCGATGGGACGACGTTCAGTTCGCGCACGGTTACGACAAATGGCTGGCGTACGCGCAGTCGAAGACCGCCAACGCGCTGTTCGCGGTGCAGCTCGATGCGCTTGGCGCCCCCTTCGGCGTCCGTGCGTATTCGCTGCATCCGGGCAAGATCGCGACGCCGCTGCAGCGCCATCTGACGCGCGAGGAAATGATGGCGCAGGGCTGGGTGGACGAGCACGGCGTGCCCGTCGATCCGACCTTCAAGACGCCGGCGCAGGGCGCGGCCACCCAGGTCTGGGCGGCCACGTCGCCGCGCCTCGCCGATCTCGGCGGCGTCTACTGCGAGGATTGCGACATCGCGACGGTGACGCGCGGCAGCGAGGAATCGGGCGTGCGGCCGCATGCGATCGATCCGGAGGCGGCGGCGCGTCTGTGGGCGTGGTCCGCGGCGTTGACGGGGCTCGACGCCTTCGCGGCGCGGCGCTGAGGCCGGGGCGAGCACCGGGGAAGGTGCGGATATCGGAGGCGACGCGCTACTCGCGCGTAGCTGCCTTTCGAAGCGCGGCGCCCATCTCCGCGATCGGCATCGCGACGATCGAGTTCAGCAGCCGGATTTCCCCGGCGTCGGGGCGGGCGATCTTGCGCACTTCATCGAGCGTTTGCGCGACGCTGCGCTCGAGCGGTTCGAGAAAGCGCTGCAGCTCGCTTTCGGCCGCCTTTGCCCTGAACCCGAGCGCGCCGCCGAACGCAACCAGCGCGTTCGTGTCGATGTCGGCGAACCGTGTCGCGGCGCCGAGCGGCATCGTCAGCTCGCAGTGGGGCCAGTGATCGCCGCGATGGTCGGGGCGGTGCGTGGGCGTGTGATAGACGACCGTGCTGACGATGTCGTAGAACGGCGCGAGCCGGTAGCCGCGCGCATCGACGAAGAACGACAGGTTCTTCAGGTGTGCGTCGCCGTTGCCGACCACCACATTGAAGATCGTCCAGCGGAATACCGACAGGCGCGCGAGTGCGCGCGTGCTGGTTCGCCCGATTGCACGGCCGAGCTCGTGCGCGTTCGCGCGCTGGTACTTGAAGCCGCGATCGTAGTTCAGCAACTGCATCGCATCGATCGTGTGCAGGCGTCCGGCCGGCTCCGACGCGGTATCGCGGTCGAAGCGGTCGATCACGTAGCACGCGGACGGCGCGCGCAGGAAATGGACGTCCGGAACGTCGAGGCCCATCCGCTTCGCGAGCTTCATGCAGAAAAATTCGTTGATCGCCGAATGCGGGTAGCCGGCGGCGCGCATGTCCGGCTTCAGCAGATGCATTGACGGCTCGCTGCCGACCGGTTCGAGCAGCGTGTAGTCCGGCGCATCGCCGCGCAGGATCAGCAGCAGCTTTTGTTGCGCGCCGGCCGCCGACATGCGCTTGGGGGCCGTGGCCGTCAGCGCGCGTTCGGGCATCGCCTGGATGCGGCGCTCGAGTTCGTCGAGCGGAAGCGGCTGCGTGTTGCCTGCTGCTTCCTGTTCGCCGTCGGCCAGCAGCGTAAGCGCACCGGCCGATTCGCGCCCGAAGTAGGCGAGCAGGCCCCATGCATCGGCGGCGTCGACTTTCGCCTCGCGCGCAAGCGAGGTACGCATGCCTTCTTCCGGCAGCAGGTTGTCGAAGAACCACTGGACCGGGCGATCGGTCGAGTCGTCGGTGAAGGTGTCTGCGCGTAATGCGAATGCGGGCGACAGCGGGTACGCCAGGGGCGATGCGAGCCACTGCGCATCGTAGGTAAACGACCAGACGCCGCGGTCGTCGGTCAGCCTGCCCATGCGCAGCCCGTTCGCGGAGGCGATCAGCGTTCTAGTCGCCATGTCGGCTCCTGCGGCGTTGCGCGGCCTTGAGCACGTTTTCGGCCGAAATCTCGATCGACGATTGCGCGAGCAGGCTGACGCCCAGCTCGCCGAGCAGCAGCAGCACCTTGCCGATCTGTGCGGTCGGTTTCCCGGCTTCCACCTGGCTGATGAACTTCGGCGAGAGTCCCGTGGCGTTCGCGAGCGCGTCGCGCGTGAACCCCTGCTGGAGCCGCGCCGCGCGAATCAGGTTGGCGAGTGCGCCGATCGTGTTGACGGACAGGGTCTCCGGCATGACGTTCTCCGTGCTTCGTATCTGAGCGGGAACAGTATTGCATAACTTTGCGGAGGAGGCATTCATTCGTATCCGTATGGAAACGAAAATGCCAAATGGGCCGACAGAGCAATCATTTCGATCCCGATCGGGAACGGGGGCAGGTGAAATCAGGACCGACGAGTGGCTCGTACCCATACGGATACGAATATGGCTGACGCGCCACGTCATTCGGCAAACAGGTCCGGCCGAACACCTCGTCGTGGATACGCGCTTCCGGGGCACCGAGGTGCTTGAGCGCGTCGTGCAACACGATCGTGTTCACGTCAACGCCGCCGTGCGGCGGGCGACCACCCACGCCGACATGGTTAGAATGCCGGCGGTACATCTGTCCTTCCTGCTGCACGTCACCCGATCGACACGACCCGATGACACTACAAGAACTCGAAAACCTGATGCGAAGCCTGTTCGAGGATGAGAGCCTCGACGATTTCGGCAAGAGCGACTACAGCCTGTCGTTCGTCGTGCCCGGCAAGGTCCGGGACGTCAAGGCCGCGTTGCTGCCCCGCACGGACCCGGCCGGATGGGACGGCGAGTCGGTGCACTGGTTCTACCGGAACGATGCCGAGGACTGGGCGCTGTATCTGCGCGCGGTCCCGAACTCGGTGTACTGCCTCGCGACCGTACAGTCGTTGCATACCCTGCACATGCAGAAGTATCTGGACGCGTCCGCGGTCACGCCGGAGCAGCAGGCGATCTACGACGCCGAGGAGGCGCAACGCCGGCAGGAATATGAAGCGCAGCAGCAGCGTGATACGCGAACCGGGCCGCTTGAGCCGCTTGGCGGGCCGTTCCATACCGATGGCGAACGCGTGTGGGCGCGCGTCGGCAGCGGGCATCGCTATCACGCGCTGAACCATTTCGATCTCGGCAGTTTCCGGCATCTGATCGACAACTTCGCGGTCGACGCGTCGGGGCTGCGCCATTACGCGGCCGGTGCGTTGTCCCGCTACGACGACGCACGCGAAGGGCTCGTCGCCGACGGCGATGCCGCCACGCTGGAATCGCTCGGCGGCGACTGGTATCGCGATGCACGCCAGGCTTACTACGTCGAGCGCGACATTCACTATCCCGATCACGGGCAGAGCCATCTGATCGTGGTCAAGGCCGATGTGGCCAGCCTCACGCATATCGGCGGCGCGTATGCGCGGGATGCGAAACACCTGTTCTGCGCGGGCGTGCGCAAGCGCGGCATCGACGATCCGGCCGGCGTGGTCGGCCTCGGCTACCGGTATGCGCGGCTCGGCGCGCAGATTCTTTACGAAGGCAAGCTCGTGACCAAGCCGGGGCGCGTCGATGTCGAAACCGCGCGTGGCGTCTTTCACGACGTGCTGATCGATGCGGACGGTCACGTGCTGTGGGGGAAGAACTACCGCAAGCCGTTGCCGGGGATCGATGCCGCCAGCCTGCGCTTCCTGAACTGGTCGTTCGCGGTCGACGACCGGCGTGTCTACTACCGCACCAGCATGAACCTGGCCGTATGCGAAGGCGTTGATCGCGCGAGTGTGGAGGCCGCACCGCCAATGGGCATCCGCGACCGGCACGGGGCGATCGCGCTCTGCTATCCGGACGGCATTGCACGGGTGCCGGATTCGCCGACGGAATCCTGACGGTCTCGGGCGAAGCGTCTCGCGCGCGGCGAACCGCACACCGCCGGGCCGTATGCGCGAGCAGTGATCTTTATCGCTGCAGCAGATAAACGTATCGGAATCGCTTCGTTGACGCCGTCCGGCACGCACTCGTAGATTCGCGTTTTGACCGAATCAGGGGCCGTGCCGTGACGATTACCGCCATCCGCGATGCCGCATCGCGTTCCGCCGGGCTTTCGCCCGCATTGCGGCCGGGCCATGCGGCGCAACGCTTCGACATCGTGCCGTTCGACGGGCCGCTCGGCGCCGAAGTGATCGGCCTCGACCTGTCGCAGCCGTTCGACGCCGACGGTTTCGCGCGCATCCATCGCGCGCATCTCGATCATCACGTGGTGGTGTTTCGCGACCAGCGCATCACGCCGGACGAGCACATCGCGTTCAGCCGCCGCTTCGGCCCGCTGCAGATTCACGTGTTGCACCAGTTCGCACTGGCCGGCCACCCGGAGGTGCTGATCGTGTCGAACATCGTCGAGAACGGCAAGCCGGTCGGGCTCGGCGACGCCGGCCATTTCTGGCACTCCGACCTGTCGTACAAGGAAAAGCCGAGCCTCGGCTCGCTGCTGCACGCGCAGGAGCTGCCGGCGGAAGGCGGCGACACGCTGTTCGCGAACATGCATCTTGCATGGGACACGCTGCCGGCTCACCTGCGCCGGGCGATCGCAGGGCGGCGTGCCGAGCACACGTATCTCGCGCGCTATGCGGAGCTGCAGGCGCGCAGCCCGTGGCGGCCGAACCTGTCGCCCGAACAGATCGCGCAGGTGGCCGCGGTCGTCCACCCGGTCGTGCGCAAGCACCCGGAAACCGGCCGCGACGCGCTGTTCGTCAGCGAGCATTTCACGACGCGCATCGTCGGTCTGCCCGACGACGAAAGCCGCGCGCTGCTCGACGAACTGTTCGCGCACAGCGTCCGCGCCGAACATCAGTACCGGCACGAGTGGCGTGCCCACGATCTCGTGTTCTGGGACAACCGCTCGCTGATGCATCTCGCCGCCGGCACGCCCGACCACCTGCGCCGCAAGCTGTACCGCACGACGATCGAAGGCGACGCGCCTTTCTGAGCCGCGCGCCGCGTCATTCCTCCGCCTTTTCCTCCTCTTCGTCCCCGGAGTTCCGATGTCGTTTTCGTTCTTGCCGGCGCGCCGCGCGCTGGCGGCCACGCTCACCGCCGCGCTCGCGCTTGCCGGCGCAGTCGTCCCGCAAGCCGCGCACGCGGAGGGCCGCATCCGCATCGCCGAGCAGTTCGGCGTCGTCTACCTGATGCTGAACGTCGCGCGCGACCAGCAACTGATCGAAAAGGAAGGACGCAAGGCCGGCCTCGACATCAAGGTCGACTGGGTACGGCTGTCGGGCGGCGCGGCCGTGAACGACGCGCTGCTGTCCGGCGCGGTCGATGTCGCCGGCGCGGGTGTCGGGCCGCTGCTGACCGTGTGGGACCGCACGCGGGGCCGGCAGAACGTGAAGGGCGTCGCGTCGCTCGGCAATTTCCCGTACTACCTCGTCAGCAGCAACCCGAACGTGAAGACGATTGCCGACCTGAGCGCGAAGGATCGCATCGCGGTGCCGGCGGTCGGCGTATCGGTGCAGTCGCGCGTGCTGCAGTACGCGGCCGCGAAACAGTGGGGCGACAAGCAGTTCGACAAGCTCGACGCGTTCACGCAGGCGATCCCGCATCCGGACGCGACGGCCGCGATGCTCGCGAACAGCAACGTGATCACCGGGCACTTCGGCAATCCGCCGTTCCAGGAGCAGGAGCTTGCCGGCAACCCGAACGCGCACATCGTGCTGAATTCCTATGACGTGCTCGGCGGCCCGAGCTCCGCGACGGTGCTGTACGCGACCGAGAAATTCCGCAACGACAATCCGAAGACCTACCGCGCATTCGTCGCGGCGCTGGCCGATGCCGCGCGGCAGATCACGGCCGATCCCGAGCGCGCGGCCGACACGTATATCCGCGTGAACGCGTCGAAGATCGATCGCGCGCTGCTGCTGAAGATCCTGCGCAATCCGCAGGTGCAGTTCAAGACCGCGCCGCAGAACACGCTGCCGCTCGCGCAGTTCATGTATCGCACCGGGGCGATCCGCACCGAACCGAAGTCGTGGCGCGACTACTTCTTCGACGATCCGGCGACGGCCGGCGGCAGTTGAGCGGCGCCGGCGTTGCGACGCCGCGATCGACGCTTATGCGCCGGCGCGGTTTCGATATGTGCAATCGATGGTTGGTCCGTACGATGCCGGGCCGTATGTTGATGCTTTCCCCGCAAGAGATTCGATCGTGAACGCCACTTCCCTCCGAACCTGGTTGCCGCCGTATGCGGCGCGCGGCGGCGCATCGCCGGCCGCGCCCGACACGCGTGCTGCCGGCCGGCCCGCCGCGAATGCCGCGCAGGCCGGCGCACACAGCGAGCGCCTGCTCGCGATCGACCGCGTCAGCCTCGAATACCGCAGCGGCGCACGGATCGTTCGCGCGACGCACCAGGTGAGCTTCGACGTGTACGGCAGCGACCGCTTCGTGCTGCTCGGCCCGTCGGGGTGCGGGAAGTCGACGCTGCTGAAGGCGATCGCCGGCTTCATCGAGCCGGTCTCGGGTTCGATCGCGCTCGACGGCCGGCCCGTGCGCGGGCCGGGGCCCGACCGCGTCGTGGTGTTCCAGGAATTCGACCAGTTGCCGCCGTGGAAGACGGTGGTCGAGAACGTCGCGTTTCCGTTGCGTGCCGCCGCGAAGCTGTCGCGTGCCGAAGCGCGCGAGCGGGCGCTGCACTATCTCGACAAGGTTGGCCTCGGCGCATTCGCCGACGCCTATCCGCATACGCTGTCGGGCGGGATGAAACAGCGCGTCGCGATTGCACGCGCACTGGCGATGCAGCCGCGCGTGCTGCTGATGGACGAACCGTTCGCCGCGCTCGATGCGCTCACGCGCCGCAAGATGCAGGAAGAACTGCTGCGGCTGTGGGACGAATTCCGCTTCACGCTGCTGTTCGTCACGCATTCGATCGAGGAGGCGCTCGTCGTCGGCAACCGGATCCTGCTGCTGTCGCCGCATCCGGGCCGCGTGCGTGCGGAGCTGAACAGTCACGAGCATTCGCTCGACGACGTCGACACGGGCGACTTCCGCGACAACGTCGCGCGGATTCATCGCCTGCTGTTCGATACCGATGCAACGAACGTACCGACGACGGAGGACGCCGCATCATGAGCACCCTCGATCCGGCACTGCAGCCGCTGCCGCCCGTTCGCGCCGAATACGAGCGTACGCTCGACGCGCTGCCCGATGCCGAACGCGCGGCGCCGGCGTCGCTGCTGCGCCGCATCGTCGGCGCCGGGTGGTTCCGCCGCAGCATCATCGCGCTCGTGTTGATCGCCGCATGGGAGATCGTCGCGCGCGTCGTCGCGAACGATCTGCTCGTCCCGACCTTCGGCGCGACGCTGGCCGCGTTCGTGCAGGGCATCGAGTCGGGCGAGCTGCTCGTGAAGACCGGCATCTCGATGTCGGTGCTGTTGCGCGGCTATGCGCTCGGCGTGTTCCTTGCGTTCGCGCTGACGTCGCTCGCGGTATCGACGCGTATCGGCCGGGATCTGCTGACGATGCTCACGTCGATGTTCAACCCGCTGCCGTCGATCGCGTTGCTGCCGATCGCGCTGCTGTGGTTCGGGCTCGGCACGGGCAGCCTGCTGTTCGTGCTCGTGCATGCGGTGCTGTGGCCGCTCGCGCTCAACATGTACACGGGCTTCGCGGGCGTGCCGGCCACGCTGAAGATGGCCGGGCGCAACTACGGCCTCACGGGCCTGCGCCAGATCGCGCTGATCCTCGTGCCGGCCGCGCTGCCGTCGATCCTGTCGGGGCTGCGCGTCGGCTGGGCCTTTGCGTGGCGCACGCTGATCGCGGCCGAACTCGTGTTTGGCGCGAGCGCGGGGCAGGGCGGGCTCGGCTGGTACATCTTCCAGAACCGCAACGAGCTGTATACGGATCGCGTGTTCGCCGGCCTGGCGGCCGTCATCGTGATCGGTCTGCTCGTCGAGAACCTCGTGTTCGACACGCTCGAGCGCGCGACCGTGCGGCGCTGGGGCATCCAGCACTGAAGCGGCCGTGCGCGATCAATCCCGACGCATGCATAACGTAAGCTGAAATCGGCTTTTCACGCGCGCCGGGCGCGTCCCTATACTTTGCGGATACCGTGATCGCGCGCTGCCGCGACGCGCCCGACCTTTCCGAACGAGGACTTGCCGAATGACTGCCCGTGATGCCGTCGATCCGCGCGACGCATTGCGCGACGCGCTTGCCGCGCTCCCCGATCTTGCGGATGCGATCGGGCAGGATGCCGCCCGGCGCGAAGCGCGTCGCGAGCTGCCGTTCGAAGGCTTCGCGATCTTCCGGCGCTCGGCGCTGGGCGCGCTGCGGATTCCGGCGGCGCGCGGCGGCCTGGGCGGTACGCTGGTCGACCTGTTCGACACGATCGCGACGCTGGCTGCCGCCGATTCGAATCTCGCGCACGCGCTGCGCATCCACTACGACCAGACCGAGACGCTGCGGCTGTCGCCGCGCTCATCGTTCAACGACGTGCAGCTCGAGCGCGTGCTGGCGGGCGCGATCTTCGGCGGCGCGTCGACCGAGCGCGGAACCTCGCGACCGGGCGAGAACACGACCGTGCTGCGCCGGGACGGCGATCACCACCGCGTGACGGGCCGGAAATACTATTCGACGGGCACCGCGTTTGCCGATTTCGCGCGCATCAACGTGGAGGACGAGCAGGGCGATGCACTCGCCGTGATCGTGCCCGTTGCGCGCGACGGCCTGCAGGTACTCGACGACTGGGACGGCATGGGCCAGCGCATGACCGCGAGCGGCAGCCTGCTGCTGAACGACGTGCAGGTCTTCGCGGACGAAGTGGCCGCGCGCGACGGTTCGACGCTCGTCGGTCGTCATTGCGGCGCCTTGCGGCAGCTGCATCTGGTCGCGACGGGCGCGGGCATCGTGCGCAACGTGGTGGCCGACGCGCGCCGCTACGTGCTCGCACACGGCCGCCCGGCGCTGCACAGCCCGGCGCCGACCGCGCGCGACGATCATTTCATCCAGCAGATCGTCGGCGAGCTGTCCGCGCACAGTCACGCGATCGACGCGCTGGTGCGCGAGAACGCGCGGGCGCTCGACCGCTCCGCCGACGCGATCGAAGCGGGCGACGCCGATGCGCATGCGCTCGTGCTCGACAGCGCGCTCGCGACCGCGCGCACGCAGCTGATCGTCAGCAAGCTCGCGCTGCATGCGGCCGAGCGGCTGTTCGAAGTGGGCGGCGCGTCGGCCACCGCGCGCGAACACAACTTCGATCGCCACTGGCGCAACCTGCGCACGATCTTCAGCCACAACCCGCTGCTGCACAAGGCGCGCGTGATCGGCGATTACGAACTGAACGGCGTGACGACGCACCTGACCGAAGGGCGCGTGTTCTGACGGCGGTTGCCGGCGCTTGCGGATACCCGTGCGCCGCGATGCGGCGGGGCGCCAGGCTTCCGCGCCGGCGTCAGCGCCGCAAGCCGGCTTCGCGCAGCAGCGGCAGCACGCGCTCGCCGAAGAAGTCGAGGTCGGGCCTGAAGTCGTAGAAGCTCAACTGGATGCCGTCGATGCCCGCGCGGTGCAGCCGCACGATGGTCTCGGCGACTTCGTCGGGCGAGCCGGTGATCGAGATATTGCCGCCGATCGCGCGCGCGGCGGCCTGCGAGCGCTGCTCCAAGCCGCCGCGCCACGCATGCGCGTCGCTGTCGAAGCGGTGGAAGCTGCCTTCGTCGGCATGCGCGACGATCGCGTCGCGGTACGCACGCGCTTCGGCCGCCGTTTCGCGGCAGATGACGAGCGGATTGAGCAGCGTGCGGATCGTGCGGCCGTGCGCGGCGGCGGCGGCCTTCACGCGTGCCGTATGTGCGGGCAGCGCGTCGATCGCGCGTTCGGCATCGGGGCCGGCCGGGCTCGTGACGAACACGATGTCCGAATAGCGCGCGGCGAATGCGATGCCGGCTTCCGAACCGGTCGCGTTGATCAGCAGCGGGCGCCCGTAGCGCGGCTTCGGCGTCACGAATGCGCCGCCCAGCCGCCAGCTCGACAGGTCGGGCGTGTAGCTGAAATTGTCCGGTTGCGCCCACAACTGCTGGACCGCGTCGAGGAATTCGGCGGCCATCTCGTAGCGCCGGTCGTGCTCGATCCTGTTCCAGCCGAACATCTCGTGCTCGATCGCACGATGGCCGGTCACGACGTTGATGCCCCAGCGCCCGCGCGAGATGTGATCGAGCGTCGCGGTGAATTTCGCGAAATGCAGCGGATGCCACGGCCCGTAGAGCACGTGGCTCGTCGCGACGAGGATGATCCGTTCGGTGCGTGCGGTCAGCGCGGCCAGCGTCATGAACGAGTCGAGCGCCTGGCCGTCGAACACGCCGCCGTAGCCGCCTTTCGGCAGCCACTGCGACAGCGCGAACACGAGATCGAAGCCGAGCGCTTCGGCGCGTGCGACCAGGTCGGCGTTGTAGTCGAACGTCCAGTCGGTCGAGCGCGGCAGCGTCGACGCGCTCCATCCGCCGGCCTGGATCGGCAGGAACAGCCCGAGCATCAGCGGCTGCGCGAAGGTGCGCGAGACGGGGCTGTCGGGGAAATCCGCCGGCGCGCGGACATCGACGAACGGGGACGGCGCGATCGGGGCGGCGACGAAGGCATCGCTCATGACGGGGTCCTTGCGGGGTACGCGCGCCGGGCGATGACGACGGTCGGGATGCCCGCGCGGTTGTTCGATATCTGCAAAGGCCGCCCGTTCGCCCATTCGCTCGCGCGCAGGGAAACGCCCATTCTCGACAGCCGGGCGCCGCGCGGCAAACAACGATTCCCGCTTTGCTTATCGCGCCGCGCCCGACGTGCGTGCCGTCAGAACTTCACGCGCAGCCCGCTGACGAATGCGAGCTGGCGGTTCGTCGACGACGCGCTGCCGATGTTCGAGATCGCCGCGATCTTGCGGTAGCCGCCCGGCGTCGCCGTGCTCGCATCGCCGGCCGCGAGCTGGTAGATGCCTGACACGTAGATATCGGTGCGCTTCGACAACGCATAGTCGAACCCGAGCGTGAACTGGTGCCAGCGCGGCTTCAGCGTCTGGCCGCTGGTGCCCGGCAGGCCGCTCGCGCGCCCGTCGGTGAACGTGTAGACGCCGATCAGCGTGGCCGCCGGCGTGATCTGGTAGCGCGCGTTGACGTCGTAGTTGTTGAACTTGCGCGACGAGCCGTCGAGATAGTCGAGCTGCGTGTGGCTCCATGCGACGCCGAGCGTCGTGCGGCCGAGCGCGTAGTTCGCGCCCAGTGCGCCGATCTGCTGCTTGAGCACGCCGCCGTTCAGCCCGTAGAAGAACGCGCCGCTGTAGTCGTTGCCGGTGGTCGAGGTCGCACCGCCCACCGCGCCGCTCGTGTTCGACGTCGCATTCGGATGATTGAACCGCACATAGCCGCCGCCGACCGACAGCGGGCCGTTCACGTAGTTCGCCGATGCACCCCACGCATTGTTGTTCGAGAATCCCGTGCCCGCGCCGCCGTTGGCCTGGTTGCTGAACGCATAGAGCAGGTCGGCCGTGAAGCCGGCGATCGTGTCGCTGCGGAACTTCACCGCGTTGTTCAGCCGGAAGCTCTGGTTCATGTTGTCGTTGTCGCCCACGTGCGTGGCCGGCGACCAGAAACCCGCGCCGGAATACTGCGCGACGAGATCGGTGATCGGCTCGTACTGACGGCCGAACGTCAGCGTGCCGAGGCCCTGCTTGGCGAGGCCCACGTAGGCGGACCGGCCGAACAGGCGGCCGCCCTGGCCGAGCCCGCCGTCGCTCGGCCGGAACCCGCTTTCCAGCGTAAAGACCGCCTGCAGGCCGCCGCCGAGATCCTCCGCACCTTTCAGGCCCCAGCGGCTGCCGCTCAGCTTGCCGCTCGTCTGCTGGATGTTGCTCGCGCCGCCCTGATTGTTCGTATATGCGATGCCGGCGTCGACGACACCGTACAGCGTGACCGAACTCTGCGCGTACGCACTGACCGAACCGATCGAAACCAAACCCAGGACTACCGATTTTTTGATCATGACTATCCTCTGTTTTTATGGGTACGTCTGTGAGGATCACGATGCTATTGACGACGGGTACGCCGGCGAACGGCCGATCCGTGGTTTGTAATTCGCTGCGCCGTCGATTTGTAATGTGCATTGCCGTCCGCCCGGCAGCTGCGCCGCGATCGCGTCCGGCACGCATGCTGCGGCGACCGCATCGCGCGGACCGCGAACGTCGAGCGCGGGAAACGCACGCGCACCGTCATATCGATCGATGAAATAGTTCGATGTCCGCAATAGTTGCCGTTCGTGTTGCGATGCATTTACGCAACGGCGCGCTAGGCGACGGCCGGCCGATACGCTATGCGCGTGAGCATATCGATTCCGTAAAACGTTGGTAGGGCCGTGCCATGCGTAACGGTAGAGTCGGGCATCCGGTCGCGGGCCGGCGTGTGCCGGGACCCGGCGCACGCGCGCTCGTCCCGGCCGAACCATCCACACGGGAGCCATTCGACATGAGTCGCGACGTACTGTTTCTGCTGGAGCCGGGCTTTGCCGACCCGAAGCATCCGGGCCGGCGCTTCGTCTGCCCGCATGGGCTGTCGATCGAAGGGCTGCTGGCGAGCGCGCCTGACCGCGCCGGCCGCCTCGACGTGAAGCGCGTTGGCTTCGAGCGGCCACGGCCCGCGGTAATCGACGCGCTCGACGACGCGCACCAGGGCCTGCCGGTTCTCGTGCTCGGGCGCGACCAGCCCGCGCCGGACGACGCACAGGCGCTCGGCGACGTGCGTTTCGTCACCGATGCGCGCCGCATCCTCGAACTGCTGGCCGAGCGCCACGGGTTTCCGGTGCTGCATTGACGCGCCGTTTCGCGTTCCATTCCCTATCTGATCGACAGGAGCATCCGATGGCGTCAATTTCGGCGGCCCGCCGCCGCCTGCTGCTGGCCGGCGTCGCGGTCGCGGCGAACCCGGTTGCCGCGTTCGCCGCGCAGGCCGCTTCCGCCGATCTCGCCGGGACGACGTTGCGCGTCGCGACCTACAAGGGCGGCTGGCGCGCGCTGCTGCAGGCGGCCGGGCTCGGCGACACGCCTTACCGGATCGACTGGCGCGAGCTGAACAACGGCGTGCTGCATATCGAGGCGCTCAACGCGGATGCGCTCGATATCGGTTCGGGCAGCGAAATTCCGGCCGTGTTCGCCGCCCGCCAGAAGGCCAACGTCCGGTTCATCTCGCGGGTGCGCGAAGACCTGAACAACCAGGTCACGCTCGCGCGCAAGGACACGCCGATTCGCGGCATCGCGGACCTGAAGGGCAAGCGCGTCGGCTATGTGCGAGCGACGACGTCGCACTATTTCCTGTATCGCCAGCTTGCCGAAGCCGGCCTGACCTTCGACGACATCCAGCCGGTTAACCTGTCGCCGACCGACGGGCTCTCCGCATACGACCGCGGCGACATCGACGCGTGGGCGATCTACGGCTACAACGGCCAGCTCGCGCGCAATCGCTATGGCGCCCGGGTGCTGAAGACGGGGAAGGGCTACCTGTCGGGCAATTTTCCGGTGTACGCGAATCCCCGCACGCTCGACGATGCGCGCCGCCGCGCGGCGACGGGCGATCTGCTGCTGCGGTTCCGGCATGCGTATGCGTGGGCGAACGGGCATTTCCGCGACTATGCGCTTGCGCAGAACCGCGAGACGCGCGTGCCGGCTGCCGATCTCGTCGCGATGTTCGACCAGCGCAGCGAAGACTACGCGCTGCTGCCGGTGACGCCCGACGTGGTCGCGCAGCACCAGCAGGTCGCGGACGTATTTGCCCGCATCGGCGTGCTCGACGGGCCGGCCCGGGTCGCGCCATTGTGGGATACGTCGTTCAATGCGCTGGTAGCGGCGGGGTGATGCGATGAGGGGCGAAGTGCCCGTCTACGGGATTGGATGCGGGCTTTGCCGGGAAATCCGGCACGCGCGGGTCAGGCGAACGTCGTCGCGACCATGATGCCGAAGACCACGCCGAGCGCGATGCCGCTGAGTCGGCCGTAAATCGACGCGCGAACGTTGTCGTCGAGTACGAACGGCGAACGCTTGTGCTTCCACACCGTGCTGAATGCGACTGGGCGGGTCAGCAGTGCAATGCACGCGATCAGCACGGGCGTGGCGACGAGCATCGCGATGCGCGGGCCGTTCCAGTCGACGCCGTGCATGGCCAGAGAAACCAGGGCGGCAAGCGGCACCTCGACGCACAGGCCGAGCAGCGAGCCGTTGACGAAGGAATCTCCGGGGGTCTGGAACATGATCGGGTCGTCGCGTTCGAATGAAGCCGGCGCCCGGTTCGGGCCCCTGAAAATAGGTGTCACAACCGTGCGGGACGGTCGTGGCTCGGGTTGACGGGCGGATGGTACGGCAAAGTGCCGGCCGGTTGTCGCTCCTTCAAGTAATTTGACAAACGGCCCGGCCGGCCGCGTGGCGGATGGCGCCCGGCACGCGCCGGCAAGCGGGCGTCGCGGCGTCTACGGGATGGCCTTCGCCATGGCCATGACGAGATTGCTCGACTGCTGGACGATGGTGTCCCGATACGACTCGAACATCGGATCGGTCAGCTTCGCGTCGTCGCCGTTCGAGAAGTGCGTCATCACGGGGGTATGCAGGTGGCCCGCGAAGATCTTCCCGTCGGGGGCGAGCGTGTCGCGCAGCAACGTATTCCGATAGCCGCTCTCGTTCGACAGGTAGTTTCCGCCGCCGCCGTTCTGCGCGCACGAAAGCGCCGCGGGCGCGGTCGGTGCGGCGGGCGGCGGATACGTGTCCGAGCCGGTGAAGCTCGCCACGCTCGCCGCATCGCCGCAGTCGGCGAATTCGGAATGGTCCGTATGCCAGATCACCGTATACCCGCCGGGTTTCGACGCGCCCGGCAGGGTGACGGCCGCCCCGGAATTCGCCGCGATCATCGCATCGAACGGCAGCGTGGTCGTCGTGAACTGCTTGGGCAGATAGGCCTGCCACGGTTGCGGGTCGAAGCCGAGGACGTCGTCCGGCGGATAGATGTCCGCGTCCTGCATGCCGGGCAACAGCGGGGCCGCCCACGGGGTGCCGATCGTCGTACCGAGGTTGTCGGGATAGGCGGCCGCATGATAACGGCCGTGCCAGTTCTCGATCCAGAATTCCCCCTCTCCGCCCTGGCTCATCGTGATCGACGCATTCACCCGCCCGGCGCCGGTGAAGAGGGGGGCGAGCGTATGTTCCTGCATGCCCTTGCGGAACGGGTCGTAGTCGACCGGCAGCAGGTAGGTCTGAATCACGGCGGTCGAGCCGTCGGCCAGCTTGATCTGCCGGTTGTTGAGCGCGAGCGCAACAGCGCCTGACGGATTGCCCGTCCGGATGTTGGTGGACGGATGGTTCGCTCCCGGCGTGCCCAGCGTGAACGGATCGAACCCGCTGATGATGATCCGCTTGATGCCGGAGCCCGACGGGAAGCTCATCGCATACTGGCCGCGCGATGCCCGTTCCAGCACCCATTGAAGCTGAGCCCGCTGCTCGGTCGTCAACGCTGCCTGCGGCACCCATTGACGCAGCGCCAGCGTCATTTTCAGGCGCGCCCAGTAGAGCATGCGGTCGTCGCCTTGCGGCAATGAGCCGACCACCTGCCTGCCCTGGACGCGGTCGACCGTTGCCTGCCACAGCGCCTGCCCGGCAATCTTGACCGTGCGTACCGCGTCGGCAAACGATTTGATCGCACCGTCGGTGCAGAGCTGGCTGACGAAGTTCGGCCCGAACTGGTCGAAGCCGGACGCGGCGAGCAACTGGTCGGCGAACGGCGTGGTGACGCCGGGCAGCACGTTCACGAGCCGCTGTTCTTCATACGAGGGGGTGACGCCGGTGTTCATGCAGCCGGCGTACTGGACGGCAGGCGGCGGGTTGGTGGCGCCGTTCGGCGGGATCAGCGAGGGCGACGGATCGGCGGGCCCGGTCGCCGGCGTGGACGGGGACGCCGTCTGGCCGGCCACGGGGGGCGACGCGGCCGTGTCGGAGCGGGTATCGCCGCCGCAACCGGCCAGCCCCAGCACGATCGTCCCAAGCAGGGTAGCGAGTCGGGTGCGCTTCAATTTGACGTCCCTCCACTCGCAGGTGAAGCCGGCGGGGCGGGCAGATCGGAGCGCTTCGGCAGCAGTTGGCTGCACTCGCCGTCAAAATATGGACCACTGATCAATTTCCACGCGGCGTTCGGCGCGTTGGCCGCACACTTCACGTCGCTTCCGTCACGCCACTGGTAGTACGCGCCCTGGTATTGAGCAACGGCCGTCGTGCTCAAAGCGACCAGTGCAGACATTATCAATGTTCGTTTCAAAATGACCTCCCGCCTCGTTGATTGCTAAT
The DNA here is from genome assembly GCF_984667975.1 of Burkholderia pulmonis. Taxonomy (NCBI): domain Bacteria; kingdom Pseudomonadati; phylum Pseudomonadota; class Betaproteobacteria; order Burkholderiales; family Burkholderiaceae; genus Burkholderia; species Burkholderia pulmonis. Next base: position 764,814 of record NZ_OZ480188.1, on the reverse strand, counting down.
TTATGTTGAGTAAAGTCTGGCTATGACCGGCTAAAAAGAATGAATGACATGTGCCGGTGAGTTCGGCACACGGACGAAGGGTAAGAAGAAAAAAAGCGAGTCGCTAACGAGTTTTTCTTCGCGCCGCGTATAGAAAACCTTAACAAATACCCGGGTTTCCCCGGTGCGGAAAACTAAACAGAAATGTGTTTTATGTAAACGAAGTAATCGCTGAAATTTGCCGGGAAATTGTGCGGGAGGACGATGAGGTGCCGCCAGGGCGCGTACTCGGGATCCATCTGGATTGCCGGAGATGGCCTGTCAGGAGGTGAATTCGTAGAATATTTCTTTAATGCTTGGTGGTGGTTATGGGTTGCGTTGCGGCTGTATGGTGTAAATATTTTTTGGAATCGTGATTGATTTAATGTGAGTCTGTTTTGAAAAAAATTCAACAAATGTTATTTGGGTTGGTTTTATGTTGTTCTGCTATTTAAGGTGATGGCTGATATGAAATCGTCACGACTGTGGTGTGGCATATCCGGTTTTGACGCAGGTTGAGGATGGGCTCGCGAGGATCGGCGTGCAGGATGGGCAGGCCAATGTCGCGGCGCGGTGAGGCTGCGTGAACGAGGGGGCTTCCCGCGTCCGGAAGGCGGGCGATTTTGCTTCCACACGGCGCCGGGATGAGATCCGGCGGGCCAGCGGCATCGCACATGACACGCGCAACGAGCACGGCGCACGGGCGGAGCAACGAACCGCTGGCGAACGGATCCCCGGAGACCGGAACGCGACCGATCCCGGCGTTCGGATGAAATCGGTGTCCAGGTCGAACTTCCGATGGAAAAACTGCGGGAATTTGAGTTATTTAACAAATGTCCTTAATCGCACCGCCTGTTTACGTCACACAGGGATATCGTAGCGGGTAAAAATCGCACATCTTGTCGTCGAGGTGGTGGCCTGAGGCGGTGCGCCCGACCGGGAGACAGCCGCAACACCGTATCCGCGTACAAAGGGGTGGTAGTCGGGTTGCCCGTATCACCGAATTTTCGAAGCAGGTCGCCAGGTCGAATGATCCGGCGGCGCCTGCAAGCGTCATCCATCAAGCCGAGCATGAACGAACTCAACGTGACGAGCAGCGATCCACACAGCGTCAATGCGGCCCACGTGGAATTTTCCGCGGGGGTCGCCGCGCATCACGCCGGGCAGGCGGGCGATGCCGCACGACATTACCGGGCTGCGATTGCACTGCACCCTGAGCACGCGGAGGCGTTGAGCAATCTGGGAATCCTGCTCGAAGCCGAAGGCAACACTCGCGAGGCCGAGCACTGCTACCGACGGGCTATCGAGATCCGCGACGACTATGGCGATGCCCGCTGCAATCTCGGTCTGCTGCTTCACGACGACAACCGCCTCGATGAAGCCGAAGCGTGCTATCGCCATGTGCTGGCATCCCATCCCGGCCATGGCACGGTGCTCCGCAGGCTTGGGTTGCTGCTGCAGTTCACCGGCCGGCGTACCGAAGCCGAACGCGTATTTCGCGAGGCCATTGCCATCCGTCCGGGTGATGCGGCGGTCCATGCCAATCTGGCGGCACTGCTTCAGGAGAGCGGGCGACACGAAGAGGCGGAGCGCCATTACCTGGAATCGCTCGGAATCGAGCCAGACGACGCGGCGGTGCTGAACAATTTCGGCCTGTTGCTTCACAAGCTCGGACAATCATCGGAGGCCGAAACCGGCTTTCGGCGAGCGCTCTCGCTGAAACCCGACCACCGCGATGCGCGGGGCAATCTCGGTAACCTGCTGTTTGCCCAGCAGCGATATGGCGAAGCCGAAGCGTGTTACCGCGAAATGCTCGCGTACGATCCGTCGTTTGCTCAGGGGTGGAACAACCTCGGGCGCCTGCTGCACGACGCCGGTCGCCTGAACGAGGCCACCGATGCGCTGAGGCATGCGCTGACGCTCGATCCCGCTCGCGTGGTGACCGCGTTCAACCTGAGCCTGGTGCTGCTGGCGATGGGGCAATACGAAGAGGGGTGGCGGCGCTACGAGGCACGCTACCAGCCGTCTCCGGATTGGAGCGACAACGCGTCGGATCACGTTCTGCCGGATCTGCCCGCGCCGCTCTGGCAGGGCGAGTCGCTCGACGGGAAATCGCTCGTCGTCTGGCCGGAGCAGGGGCTCGGCGATGTCGTGCAATTCGCGCGCTATGCACCGCTGCTGAAGCAGCGAGGCGTGTCATGGCTGACCGTGGTGTGTCCACCAGCGTTGATGCGCCTGATCGCCACGGTCGACGGCGTGGATCGTTGTATCGGGCTTGACGAGGTATCGGCACTGCCGGCGCACGACTATGCCGTCCCGATCATGAGTCTTCCGCTGCGGTGCGGAACGACGCTCGACACGATACCCGCGGCGATGCCCTATCTGCACCTGCCCGCGCCGCTCGTCGAGCACTGGCGGTGCTGCGTCCCGGCAGGCGGCTTGAAGGTCGGGCTGGTCTGGGCCGGCGATCCGCGCCCCGATCAGGCGCAGGCACATGCAACGGACCGCCGGCGTTCGCTTCCGGCAAGCGCGTATCTGCCGCTCCTGGCGATCCCGGGGGTGAGCTTCGTGAGCTTGCAGAAGGGCGAAACGACTCGTCGGCAGATCGACACGATTCCGTCGTCGCTTCGTCCGGTCGATCCGATGGAGCACGTGCGCGACTTCGCGGATACGGCGGCGATCATCGCCCATCTGGATCTCGTGATTACCGTCGATACGTCGGTGGCGCACGTGGCGGGCGCATTGGGCAAGCCGGTCTGGATCCTGTCGCGCTTCGATGGTTGCTGGCGCTGGCTGGCGGATCGCGACGATTCGCCGTGGTATCCGCAGGCACGGCTGTTCCGGCAGTCGGAGCCGGGGCGGTGGAGTGACGTGGTCGAGCGTGTGGCGAGGGCGCTCGAGCACTTTCGCGCCTAACGGGATGCATTGCACGTATCCGCGGTACCTCAGGAAGAACTGGATCGGCATTTCATGCAGGGTCTGCAGCTGTTTCAGCAGCGTCGTCTGGCCGAGGCCGTCGCATTTTATGATGCCGTACTCTCCACCGCAGTGGATCCGTTTGTTCGAGCCTACCTGTTGGGCTATCGGGCACAGTCGCTCAACGGTTTCGGCCATGTCGACGAGGCACTGGAGCAGACAGGTATCGGAAATGGCAACGATTCGATCTGGTAGACGGTGTAGTATCCGGCCACGCTGTGCGTCGGGTCGTCGACGTTGCCAACCCTTCGTAGCCCAAGAAAAATGATCGACAGATTGGGACTGTCTAATTACATGATTTGCGACCGGAGCGCGAATGTCGTTTGAAGAAGAATTCAATAACGTCGCCTCGCAGGCGAGCGAAGCAGAGGCTGTCGGACAGCTCGACCGGGTCGCTGATCTTTTCCGGGTTCTCTTCGAAAAATATCCCGATAGCGATACCGTTTTTCGACCCTACGTGGATGCGCTGCTGCGCTTGGGGCACACCGGAAAAGCGCTCGAAGCCTGCGATCGCGCCATCGCTGCGACGCCTGCGTCGACCATCCCATGGCGAGAAAGGGCGCTGATCTGTTCAATCACCTGAACGACCGCGCCGCCGCCATCGCCAGTTTGAAAGCGGGAGTTGACGCGTTTCCATCGAATGCCGAGTTGCATCTGATGCTGGCCGACGCGAGTTTTCAGGTGCTCGACTTCGATGCCGCGCGCCGGCATGGCGCGAAGGCGGCCGAATTCGGCGATCCGGGGATCGTTTTGAGGGCGCGGCATCGATTCCTCGAGGATCACGAAGGTGCCGTCCAGATCGCCCGTGCCATCCTCGCGCAGTACCCGACCGATCTCGGCACGCTGGCGCAATGCGGTATCTCGCTCTACCTGTTGGGCCGCCAGGAGGAAAGCCTGGGCTATCTGTATCGGGCCGCCGAACAGGATCCCTACCGGGGCGATGTCCTTTTTCCGCTGGCGAATCTGCTCTTGTTGCTGGGTGACGCGAAAGCGGGCTGGCGGCGCTACGAAATGCTCGCGGATCTTGCGCCGCTCGGCAGCGGCCCTGACGTATTGACCACCTATCACGATCGTTTGTGGCGCGGGCAGCCTCTCGAGGGCAAGCGCCTGCTGGTGATCAGCCATCTCGGCCTCGGCGATTGCCTGATGTACGCACGCTACGCTCGCACCCTGAAGGCAGCGGGCGCGCATGTCACACTCTGCGTCAAGCCGGAACTGATGCAGCTCCTGCACGATCTCGACGGTGTCGACGAGCTGTTGAGCGCCTGGCCCGTCGAGACCTGGGGCAACTACGATTTCTGGATATTCGAGAACTTGCTGCCCGCGAGACTGGGCGCGATCGAAGGCGAGGTGCCGACTTATCGGGATGGCTATATCAAGCTGAAGGATCCGGATGTGGCCAAGGCACGGGCCGACCGCCGAAGCGCATCCGATCGGCTGCGAATCGGTTTGTGCTGGGACACGTCGCCGAACTATTTTGCGGGGCGCGCTCGCAGTCTTGCACCGGAAGATCTCCAGCCGTTGGCCGGGATTGAAAACGTCGACTGGTTCGTGCTTCAGAAGCATCCGCTCGAGCCGGATTTCGCGGCTCGCAGCGGACTGTCGATCCTGAATCGATCTGATGAATGGAACGATCTTTACGATACGGCTGTATTTGCGGCATCGCTGGACCTCACCATCTCGATCTGCTCGGCGCCCGTGCACCTGGCCGGCGCGCTAGGGTTGCCGGCGTGGGTCATGCTCGGCGCGCCGGAGTGGCGCTGGGGCGCGCGCGGCGACACGGGACCCTGGTATCCGCAAGTTCGCGTCTTTCGTCAGGCGACACCCGGCAACTGGCGAACCGTCACCGAAGCTGTGCGCGACGCGCTGGAATCGCAGCGCGGTGTCCTGCGTGGAGCCGATTGACGGGCAAGGCGTTGAGTTGCAATCGAGTGTCACCTTCGCAACGAGCAGGTGCATGCGTGCGGAGGCCGATAAATTAATTCGACATGCTATCGAAATTCGGTGAGGTGGGCTCGATTGCTTCCTGGTAATTGATTGTACCCGCAAATCATGTCGCCGGATTGAAGTGAAACCCGGACTCCCCGTTGTCGCAGCGCGCGCCGGACTCGTCGCATTCGCCGGATGCACCGCGCGGATTCGTCAGGCCGCGAAGATCCGGCGTTGATAGTCGAGAATCAGCCGATCGATGTCGTGGTCGGCCCGCCGCGGCTGGCTCTTCGGCTCGAGCCAGAGCCATCGCATCATCCGGTAACGCGCCTCGACGCACATCAGCCATGCGTCCCAGTCAGACCAGTGGCGCAGCAACGGGATATTGCGTATGTCCCGCAACCCGTCACGAATCTCGTACACGTGGAAATGCTGGCCGGCGCGCCGGCTCAGTTCGTCGAACGCGCGCGCGGCCTGCTCCGGGTCGGAAAGCAGAAAGTCGTGAATTTCGATGATGACGTGGCTGCCCGACAGCTGTTCCAGCAGCGCGTCGTCGAACAGGTCGAACTCTGCGCCTTCGATATCGCACAGGATGACCCGGCCGGCCGGATCCCCACCGTGCTCGGACAGGATCGCAGGCAGGTTGCGATCGGCCTTGCCGTGGACGGCGACGCGGTCGGCCAGCCCCATCTCCGCGGCGCGGTGCTCGATCGCCTGGCGGCGCTGATCGTCCATCTCGAAGCACAGGCTGCGGGCAAAGACGTTGTTCCTGACGAGGCCGATGCCGAAGATCCCGTCGGCGGCCCCGAGGTCGACCAGCACCTTGTCGGGGGCGCCGAGCGCTTCGAGGATCGCGCAAACGGCGATCTCGTACGTGCCGAGCAGGTAGCCGCCGACCGCGACTTCCGCCCAGTGACTGAAGCCGATCGGAAACCCGCGCAGGATGCCGTACTGGACGATCGAGCCCGTTTGCTCGCGCAGCAGCTGCGACAGGTAGTGCAGACGAAGATTCGCGGCCTGGATCGAGCTCTGGCTGAAGTACTGCGCGTGGTCCATTGTTGTCGTTCTCGCTGGGTGAGGATGCGCGCCGGGGAGTGCGGCGAGGGCGGGGAGACTGCCGCGAATGCGGGCGCGTCGTCCTGCTTCGGACGAGAATATCACGCGGTGTCGACGCGCTCCGGAAGCCGGCTCCCCGGCGGCGGCGTCGACGCGATGAGGCGGTCTCCAGCCGGATCGTCCGTATCGCGTGCGGCGCCCGGCCGGAACCTTTGCGGGTAGACCGGCCTCCGGAAGCGAAGGCCAACCGGCAACGGATCAGCGCAGTCGGCCGAGTACCTCGCCGGCTGCCCGGATCCCGGACTCCAATGCCCCCTCGAAATAGCCGGTGCATTCCGTCGCCGTCTCGGTGCCGGCCCAATGAATGCGGCCGGACGGCTCGCGAATGCTCGCGCCATACGAGGTCAGCACGCCGGGCGGCATATGGGATGCGTACCCGCCGAGCGCCCATTCGTCCGTCGTCCAGTCGTAGTCTGCATAGTCGAGCGGGGCCGCCGCTTCGTCGCCGAAGTAATGCACGAGATCGGCGATGACATGCTCGCGGCGCGCTTCCCGGCTCAGCTCGCTCAGCTCGAGCGCGTGATTCCCTTCGATCAGCCCGACCAGCACGCCGACGCTTTCGTCAGCCGGCGACTGATCGAACACGAAACCCAGATGACGGCCGACGCTGGCCACCGAGCCATTGAGTCCGCGGCGGCGCCAGAACGGGGCGGGATAGGCCACGTGCATCTTGATGACGGCACCCATCTGCATTCTCTGCAGCAGTCCCGCGCGCTTGACGGGGAGCGGAGGCGAGAAACGAATGCGGGATGCGAGCGCGGGCGGGGCGGTGACGATTGCATACTTCGCCGAATACGTGCCTTGCGCGCATATCGCTCGAACGCCGTCGGCATCCTGTTCGATCGTGCTCACGGGCGCGTCGAGCACGATGCACCCATCCAGCCTGTCCGCCATGCGTTTCGGAATCTGCCAGGCGCCCCCGAGGAACTTGTCCTGCTGAGCACCGCCCTCGACGCCCATCATCGTTTCCAGGCCGCCCCCCTGCCGCAGGCATTCCAGGAAGAACAGATAGGAGATGTGCAGGGTCTCGGTGCAGGCGATCGCGCCGACGACAAGGCGGGCAAAGTCGCGGGCAGCGGCGGTGTCCACGTGCCGGTCGATCCATACCTCGATCGACATCGCATCCCACTGGAGTGCGTTCTCCGCTAGCCACGGCGCTCCGACGGGGAGGGTCTGCATGTCGCGCTTCCACCGATGCAAGGTCAGACCCAGCTCCAGGGTCGACAGGAACGGGAGCTTCGGCGTGCTGGAATACGCATGCACTTTCCCGTCGATATTGATGAGGCTGTTGCCCTTCGTATATTGGCTGTACATCGGCACGCCGAGCTCCGTCGCCTGTTCGCGCAGCAGCTTTTGCGACGCGCCGACCCATTGGCCCCCGAAGTCGACCGTTTGACCGCCCACTTCCCCCGGCATCGACCGTCCGCCGACCCTGTCGCGCGCTTCGAGAATCACGACCCGCTTTCCGGCATTCCTGAGTTCGAGTGCGGCTTTCATCCCCGAGAGGCCCGCGCCAATGATTAGTACATCTGATTCGTGGCTGGCCGAATGATCGATCGCTGCCATGGTTTTCCTCTCCTGGTCACGTTTCTGCCGCGATTCGTCACGACGCACCCGTGTCGCCTGACGCAGCCGGCTTCAAAAAACTCCCTCATCTCGTTGTCGATGCGACGGTGCGCGTGGCGCAATGCCCCCGGCGGGGATTTGAGATGCAGGATGCACCGTTATAGGTCGTACGACCAAATTATGCAAGTCTGATGATCACGTTGCAACAGGTGGGCGACCGGCGGAAGTGGCATACGGCCGGTTCCTGACGCAGCGGCTCCGGCCAGTATATCGAGGCGCTGAATCCGGTCTCCGTATCATCTGATGATTGGATTGTGTCTAGATTTATGTGGAATATACCGTCGTTACGCGTCTCTGGCGATGACGTGCCGGTCGTCGCCGTCTTGAACTTCGATCCGGTTTCATGCGCCGCAGCATGGTTTGGCGTTGCACTGTCCAGGATTGTGTTGTATAACGCAAATTAGGTCGAATGACATAATTTGTGTCGGCGAGGCCAGATGGAGCACTGATTGGGCAACGGGCGGAACGTGTCCGCCATCGGGTTCGCGCATGGCCTCGGCCCGAAGTCGGGCAGTGGATGTCCATGGGGTGCGCATCCGGCGCCTCAATTTGAAAGGGAACTACCATGACGTATGAAAAGGCCGCGCTGGAACGCATTCTCGATGTTCAGCGTGCGGCATTCCTCGCCGAGGGCGGCGCTTCTGCGGCGGTACGAAAGTCGCGGGTGGCGCGGCTCGCGATTGCGCTTCTTTCGAACTTCGACGCGATTGCGGCGGCGCTGAGCGCCGACTACGGCAACCGCCCGCCCGAACTGACCAAGGCGCTCGAAGCGCTGCCGTGGTCCGAAGACATCCTCCACATGCTCGACAACCTCGATAAGTGGATGGAGCCGGAAGCGATCCCGGGTGGCTTCATCCAGCACAAGCCCAAGGGGGTCGTGGGTGTCATGGGGGCCTGGAATTTTCCGGTGACGCTCACGTTCGAGCCGGCCCTGAGCGCGCTCGCGGCGGGCAATCGCGTCATGATGAATTTCCCGGAGTATCAAGTCGAAACCGGGCGCGTGCTGGCGAAAATCATTGCGGACACGTTCGACGAGGCGGAAGTGGCCTTCATTCACGGCGATCTGTCGACGTCGCAGTGCTTCTCGGGGTTGCTGTTCGATCACCTGTTTTTCACCGGCTCGCCGAAGATCGGGGCGATCGTCGCGCAGGAGGCCGCGAAGAATCTCGTGCCCGTGACGACCGAGCTCGGCGGAAAGAACCCGGTCGTCGTCGCGCCCGATGCCGATCTGGATCTGGCCGTCAGCCGAATTGCGGCCACGCGTGTCGTGAACGGCGGGCAGGTTTGTCTGTGCCCGGATTATGTCTGGGTACCCAGGGGCATCGTGACGGCGTTCGTCGACAAGCTGATTGCTCAGTACAACTCCATATTCGATACCTATCTCGACAATCCGGCCGTCGTTTCCATCGTCAACGTGCGCAATTTCGACCGGATCGTCGGCCTCGTGGATGACGCGGTCGAGAAGGGCGCGAAAAAGTACGTGGCGGCGCCGGCAGGCGAGGCCGGGCGGCTCCCCGATCGTGCATCGCGCAGGATTGCGCCGACCATCCTGGTCGATGTGCCTGCGTCGGCGGAGATCGCCGACGAGGAGGTATTCGGGCCGGTGCTGGTCGTGTACGGATACGACGACGTCCAGGAGGCCATCGAATACATCACGGCGCGCCCCGCACCGCTTGCCGCGTACTGGTACGGCGACGACGGGGACGCGTTCCTGCGCTTCCTCGATCGCACGACGAGCGGCGGGGTCACGCGCAATGACGGGTTGCTGCATGCACTGCTCCCCGGGGCGCCGTTCGGTGGAATCGGCCATTCCGGTTCGGGCGCCTATCACGGCAAGACGGGATTCGATACGTTCACGCATCGTCGCGCGGTGGCCGTGACGACCCGTCCTGACGGCGTTGCCAATCCGCTGGTGGGTCGCCCGTTGGTGTCGGAGCAGATGCAAGGCTATCTCGACGGCGCCATCGCGGCCGCCATCAAGGCATTCGAGGCCAGGCTGCCCGACGCAACGTAAGTCGAACGTGTCGCGACGTCGCGTCGCGGCACACGTTTCTCATTCATCGCGGGTCGGCCTTCCGCCATCGCGGCTGTGGCCGATGGCGTGCCTGCCCCGTTTGCCAATTGCCGGATCCGGATCGGGCAGCGCTCCAGTGTCACCCGACGCGGTGAGCGTTGGCCGGACATGCGTTACGCGAGGTAATTATCTTGATGCCTTCCATTAAATTTGCCAAAGGATTCAAGGGCGAGGTCCAGAATCGGGCCTTTGCGCTGCGCGCCATCGGGCGCCTGGCCAATCGTCTCGACGGCGATCCGCGCCAGCCGCTCTGGGCGGCCTATCTGAAGCTGGAAGAGTTCAACGCGCCCGTTTATCGTCAGGCGGCGGCTCGATGGGGGATCGGCGCGACACCCGAAGCGGGAACGCGGATCAAGGCGTGGGTGATCGGATCGGTTCCGAAATTTCTTTTGAGGCCGTTCCTGAAGTTCGTGCACGCCAAGACCGTCGTCTATTGCGACGAGTTGCGCAAGCTGAGAAACATCGGGCCGTCGGATTCACGCATCTTCCTGGATTACATGGTCGACCAGGAGGATTTCCAGATCGAGATGATGCGGCTTTCGCTCGACGGCCAGGATGCCGTCCTGGCCCGGAAGATCGATTCCTTCATCCAGAAGTACGACGGAAAATTCGTGGCCCAGAAATATGGATGAAAAGTGAATAGCTTCAAAGCGACCTGGCTGCGGGACAGGTGATTGGGGCATGGCCGTGACGACACGGCAACGGCTCCGGCGCCCGCGGGCCTGCCGAAGGCACGCGAGCGTGAAGGCATTGCGCGTGCGCCGGCCGGTTCCTCCGGCAACCAGGTCGCTCTGCTGCCGACGCAGCCATACCTTGCTGCCTCGGCATCCGATCCCGTTACGCGAAAACACCACCATGTCACTTGATCAAGCCTCCCTGCTTCAAAGCAGATCGTTCTGGCAGCACGCCTATGGCGCGTACTCGCCCAATCCATCCTTGACGGAAGATCTCAAGGTCGACGTTGCGATTGTCGGCGGCGGCTTCACGGGGCTGAATACGGCGTGGCAGTTCAAGAAGGACAACCCCAACGCCCGCGTCGTCGTGCTGGAGGCCGCGATAGTCGGTTTCGGCTCGAGCGGTCGCAACGCAGGCTTCAGCACGAAGATGTTCGGTCTCGAACCGGAAATGGTCCTGCTGCGCTGGGGCAAGCAGAAGATGGTCGACGCCCATCGCTATTTGCAGCTCGCGGTCGCGCATACCAGGCGCCTGATCGAGGAAAACAATTTTCAGTCGGACTATCGGCACTGCGGGCTGGTTCGTGCCACTTACACGAAGCAGCAACTGGGCCGCATGCAGAAGACCTACGAGTTGTTCCAGCAGTTGGGCATCGACGAGGACATGGTGTGGCGGAGCGCCGAGCAGTTTCAGCAGGACTTCCATTCGGAGCGCTTTGCCGGCGGCATCTACGAATCGGAAACCGGTTACCTCGATCCCTGCAAGCAGGTGCGCTCGCTCAAGACCCTGGCGGAATCCGCCGGTGTTACCGTCTACGAGACGACCCAGGTGACGAATATCGAACGGACGTCGTCCGCGATTACTGTCAGCACACCGAATGGAAAGATCACGGCGGACAAGCTGGTCGTCGCGACGAACGCATACTCCCGTGATGTCCCGGGCCCGGAGCGGCTGCGTTCCCGCCAGTATCCCCTCTGGACCTATCAGGTCGTCACCGAGCCGCTGACCGCCGCGCAATGGGAAAGCATCGGCTGGCGCGAGCGGCAGTCGTTCGGGGACAACCGGCAGATGCTGCACTATTTCAGGCCGACGGCCGACGGCCGGATCATCATGGGCGGCGGCGACGTGATCACGTACCGCACGGGGGCCATGGACGAGGTTTCCGCACCGGCGGCGTGGCAGCATTGCGAGGATCATCTCAAGTGGATCTACCCGCAACTGAAGAACACGCGCATCGACTATCGGTGGGGCGGCCCTGTCTCGGTCACCATCGACATGGCCCCCGAGATCAGCTTCATCGACGATGAACGCATCATCTATTCGGGCGGATGCTTCGGCCATGGTGTCGCGTTGACCCACCTCAATGGCCGCACCATCGCCGATTTGCTTGCGGGGAACCCATCCGAGCTGACGGATTTCTGGATCGTGAACCGGAAGTCGCTGTCGATGACGAGCGACACGCTCTCGTATCTCGGCGGCAGGGTCGCGCGGCAGGCACTGAAGTCCTGGGACTGGTGGGAGGAGAAGGGGCTCAAGCGGTGACGCCGACGCCGGCCGCCATGTTCGATCGTTCGGGCGTGGACGCCGGACACGCCGCCAGGCGACGGCGGCGAGGTGGAATAGGCGGGTGGGAGCAGAGGGGGCGACGATGCGCACACGGGCCGCCAACCTGTCGTGTCGGCGTCATTGCCCGATCGTCGGAAAAATCGCCAGCGTGCAAGCCAGCGAATCGCGCAGCGCGTGTTCGGTCGGGAGTCGGAGGGGCAGCTGGCACCGTAGCCGCGCGATCCCGAATGCTTCAGCGCACCCGCAGGGTCGATGGCGGTACGCCCAGCAGGCGCTGAAAGCTGCGGCGCAGGTTCTCGGTATCGCCGAAGCCGCATTCCAGCGCCACGCGCTGCAACGACGCCGCTCCACTTTCGAGCGCGGCACGCGCGGCTTCCACACGCAGCTTCTCGACCGCTTTCGCGGGAGTGAGCCCCGTTTCAGCCTGAAACGCGCGCGCGAAGTGCCGCGGGCTCATGCATGCGCGTTCGGCCAGATCGCCGACGCGGTGACGCATGGCGAGGTTGCCGCGCACGTGATCGAGCAGCGGCTTGAAGCGGCCGCGCGCGCAGTTCATCTCAATCAGCGCGGAAAACTGCGATTGTCCGCCGGGCCGCCGGTAGTAGACGACCAGCTGGCGCGCCACGAGGCGCGCGACGTGCTCGCCCAGGTCGTTGCCGACCAGCGCGAGCGCGAGATCGATGCCGGCGCTGATGCCGGCGCTGGTCCAGAACGGGCCGTCCTCCACGTAGATGAGATCGGGTTCCAGGCGCACCTGCGGAAACTGGCGGACGAATCGTTCGCTGCAGGACCAGTGCGTGGTCGCGCGCCGATTGTCGAGCAACCCCGCCGCGGCCAGCAGCAGGCTGCCCGAACACACGCTCGTCACGCGCACGCCGCGTCGCGCGCAGCGCTGCAGGAAGCGCAGCACGCGCGGATCGGACATCGGGGAATCCATGTCGTCGCTGCCGGCGACGAGCAGCGTGTCGATCGTACTGGCCGCCGGAAGCGCTTCGGCGGCCCACCTGACGCCGGACGAGCTGCGCACGAGGCCGGCTTCCGCGGCGATCGTCCGCAGCGAGTAGTGACCGTTGCGATAGCGGCCGGCGATTTCGAAGGCGGCGATGGGGCCGGCCGCATCGAGCAGCTGGAAGTCCGGGTAGACGAGCACGGCGACGCGATGGGGCATGGCAGTAAAAGTGGGGATGGCGACATTGCGGCCATCACGATAGAGCGCGACCATGCGAGGTGTCAATTCACTGCAAGGAGATTCGCACAATGACCGCTGCACCGTACGTCGTCGTCTTCGCGTTGTTCGAGAACGTGACGCAACTCGATTTCGCCGGGCCTTACGAAGTTTTCCTGCGCCTGCCCGGTGCGCAATGCGTGATGGCTTCATCCGCAGGCGGGACGATCGAGGCCGACGGCGGCCTCACGATCGCGAACGTCCGGCGCCTGGCCGATATTCCGCATGCGGACCTCGTGTGCGTGCCGGGCGGCCTCGGCGTGATCGAGGCGATGGGCGACGCGGAATACGTGCGCGAGCTGCGCCGGCTGGCCGACGGGGCGGGTCATGTCACGTCGGTGTGCACCGGCTCGCTGTTGCTGGGGGCGGCAGGGTTGCTGCGCGGCAAACGGGCGACGTGTCACTGGTCGTGGCTCGACCTGGTGCCGGCGTTCGGTGCAACCGTCGATCGCGCACGCGTGGTGCGTGACGGGAACCTGATCACCGGTGGCGGCATCACGGCAGGCATCGACATGGCGCTGACGGTGATGGCGGAAATTGCGGGGGCCGGGCATGCGCAGTCGGTACAGCTGTCCATCGAATATGCGCCCGCGCCGCCGTTCGACTGCGGACGGCCGGAGCGCGCGGCGCCCGATCTCCTGGAGGCGGTGACCGCGCAACTGGGGCAGATGAGGATGGATCGCTACGATGCGGTGAAGCGGGCGGCGCAAGCACTTCGATGAACGACGCCGGTCGCGCACCGGCGCGGAACCGGATGCGCATCGGGATGGGCCGCGTTCGATGATGCGCCCGGTGTCGGCCGGGACTGTTCGTGCGGGTATCCGCCGATCGACCGCCTGCCATCGCAAGCGGTCGATCGGCATCTGCCCGTCATTCGCGTGAGCATCGCATTCGCCGAAGCGGAGCACGGCCACGCACTATGCGGGCATTCAACGCACGCGCAGACGGGCCGTCAGTTCACCCCGACCGCACTCCACGCACGAGCGACCGTGGCGCTTTCGGCCGAGTTCGCGCCATACAGGTCGTTTGCCGCCTGGATCGACGCGCGCCGTGCGTTCGGATAGCTCGAGTTGGCGTTCAGGTACACGGTCAGCGTCCGGTACCAGATCTTGCCGGCCTTGTCGCGGCCCAGGCCGCTGAAGGTCGTGTCGCCGTTGCAGACCAGCTGCGTCCTCGACAGGCTGGTGTCGGTCGACGGCACCGCCGGGCCTTCCGACAGCAGGTAGAAGAAGCGGTTGCCGACGCCGGACGTGAAATGCGGATCGTGGCGCGGATTCGACCACGAGAAGCCGCCGGACGGGTAGCAGGCAAACGACCGGCCGTCGAGATCCTGCTTGTACATCTTGCGCAGGCCGCCGCTCACGATGCGTGCGCCGATCACGTAGTTGCCGGGATCGTTCGGGTTGTTCGCGTAGAACTTCACGAGCGTGCCGAAAATGTCGGACGTCGATTCGTTCAGGCCGCCCGCGTCGCCCGAGTAGTTCAGGTTGGCGGTGGCCTCGGTCACGCCGTGGCTCATTTCGTGCCCGGCGACATCGACCGACACGACGGGTTTCGGCAGGCGGGTGCCGGGATCGCCGTCGCCGTACGCCATCACGCGCGACGACAGCCATGCCGCGTTCGCGCCGCTCATGCCGCTACCGGTGTTGAACACCACGTGCGCATAGCTCTTCACGCCGCGGCCGTCGTTGAAGATGCCGTTGCGGTTGTGCGTGGTCTTGTAGTAGTCCCAAGTCAATGCGAGACCATAGTCGATGTCGGCGGCAACGGTCTGCCGGTCGGTCGTCGCGTTGTTGCCCCACACGTTCGTGCTGCTCGTGAAGATCGGCAGGTCGGTCGCCTGCTCGACGTCGTCCGAGCTCAGGCCGCGGCCATCGTAGACCGAGCCGCCGCCACGGCTCGGATCGAGCATCCGGTATGCGTTCGTGCCGGTCTGGTCCGTCGTGAGCGTCAGGTTGCCGTAGTACAGCGAGCGGCCGGTGCCGGTCGCGGCGGCGGTCTTGATCAGGTCCTGTGCGTCGAGCACGTTGCCCGTGCGCGCGTCGACGTAGTACAGCACGGCGTCGCCATGCGCATCGGTCGACTTGCCGTAGACGCGCACCGCGTAGGCCAGCGTCGGCGTGACGTCGCGTGCGAACACGACGAGTTCCGCGTCATCGACGCGGCGCACGTCCGAGTTGAAGCGCGCGGCCGCGACGTTCCTGGCCCGGGTCGCGCCGACGTCGGGTGCGTTGCGTACCACCGAGCGGTTTCCGACCTTGCCGATCGTGCCGGAGAGCGTGATCGGCGCGAGCTGGGTCAGGCTCGCCTGTTTCAACTGCCCCTTGCTCGAATGGACGACGACGTCACCACCGATCACGGGCAGGCCCGCATAGAAGCGGTCGAAGCGCACGTGCTCGGTGCCGTCGGGATCGACGATCACATCGCGTACCTGGAACTGATCGCCGTCCGTCGGCGCGCTGGCTTGCGGGCCCGAGAACTTCAACGCACGCGTCGTACCGCCGGTGGCGAGGCTGAAGGCGGACGGGTTCTGCTGGATCAGTTGCAGGGCTTTGTCGACCGCGGCCGGCTGGTCGCCGGCCTGTGCAAAAGCGCTGAGACTCGCAACGGTAATCGCGGTGATGGGCAGCAGACGAGACAATTTCTTCATGTAATTCCCCAGGTTATGAGTGGGTTTGTTCGAGGAATGCATCAAGTTATGACTTTGATATAAGGCATGTCGCGTACAGCAGAGGCATGCTAGGAGGCCATTTTTATAATTACAAGATATTTTCTGAGATATTAATTTTTCATGTCATCGACGTTAATCAAGTCGTGATTTGGTGAGAAACATGAAATGATCTCGTCGGCTGGATTGGCGGGATGGGTAACGTCGCATCGATGGCATGCGGCTGCGGAGCCTCACGGCAAGGGGCGATGCGAGCGAAGGGAGGGCGGCGGCGTGGCGCCGGGTTAAACGGGCGATTGGAATTTGCCGTATTAAATAATTATTTTGATTGTGTCGATTATTGCGTGCCGTTTCCGCATCGACAATGCCGCTGATATTTTCTGTTTCTGATGATGATCCCGGTGATCGCGCTTGAAACCGACGACGGTTACCCGGTTGCGACTGGCTGACTTCGACCCGCTTCCATATCCTTCAGGCGCGTTGCACTCGGGGGACGCTCCAGGTTCTCGAAGTCGCCCGGCTTCAACGTGGTGACGATGGTTCTGGTTTCCGCGGATCGCTCTCGACGGGCAAAGTCCGCGAGCTTGCTACCTTTGACGCACCGCATGGCCATACCCGTTACACCGTTCCGGGATTCAACGGCTCTTCAGTCCCGAAGACGGGCTTCCGTGGCGGCCGAATGCGGTGCGTGCACGCCACTGAACCTCAGAAGCGGTGGATCAGGCCGATGCCGAGGCCGATCTGGTTCTGCTTCGAACCTGCGCCCACGCCGTCGCCGATCGACGTCGTTGCGGCGACGATGCCGCCCGTCGGGGTCAGCGTATTGCCGCTGGCGTGCTGGTAAGCCTCAACTGCGTACAGGCCCGTGCGCTTCGACAGGCTGTAGTACTGCGACACCGTGACCTGGTGGTACTTGGCCGAACTCGAGATGCCGTTCGACTGCGTTGCCGCCGTGAACGAGTAACCCGCAGCAAAGTCCCACTGAGCCGAGGCTTTCCAGTGCAGCACGGCGCCTGCCGTGTTGAAGATCGCCGTGTTCGTGAAGCCCGAACCCGTGCCCGGAATGTACTGAACGTTCGAGTACGACGCCGAAATGTCCCACGATGGCGTGAACTGGTAGCCCGCCGTCACGGCGATACGCTGTTGCGACTGCGCGTACTGGTAACCATTGTTGATCGACGACACCGCCGGCTCGACGCCGTTGGTACCCGCCGCGTTCAGGCCGTTCTGGACCGTCGAGTTCGCGCCCCACACGCCGCCGCCGAGCGTCGAGTTGTTGACCTTCTGGTAGCCGACCGCGATGCCTGCCGGGCCGTTCAGGTACTGGATCGCCGCGCTCCACGTCGAGCCGCGGTTCGTCGCGCCTGCCACGCCGCCGAACGAGTACGAACCGCCGACCGTGAAGCCGTAGAACTTCGGCGACATGTAGACGAGCGAGTTGTTCGCGCGGTAGCTGGTATCCAGCGAATCGATATCGCCCGGGTGCGCGCCGTAATAGCCGGTCAGCCAGGTCGTCGGGCTGTACGGCGACAGCAGCGTGTAGTACGCGGTGTACTGGCGGCCGGCCGTCAGCGTACCGTACGTGGCGTTGGTCATTCCGACCCATGCCTGACGCGTGAAGATGCCGTTGGTCCACTGCGACGAGCCGTTAGCCGTGCTGACGCCGGCTTCCAGCTGGAAAATCGCCTTTGTGCCGCCGCCGAGATCTTCGCTGCCCTTCAGGCCGAAGCGGCTGCCTGCCCACACGCCGGTGGACATCTGCACTTTCGAGTGACCGCCCGAGGTCGCGCCCGTGCCTGACGAGTTGTTCTGCCAGGCGATACCGTTGTCGACGATACCGTACAGGGTCACGCTGCTCTGGGCGTGGGCCGCCGCTGCGGCGGCCAGGCCGGCAGCGGTCATGGCAATTGCGACGCTATTTTTCATCGATTCATAATCCTGTTGGAATGATTCAATATTGATGGGATCCAAATTTCATGTAGCTTGATGATTTTTATCGGACTCCTGAGTTTATGGATTGAAAAACAAAAAAATCATGCTTTCAAAAATCGAATGGCCGGGGGCGGCGGGTTGATCAGGCAGTTGCCACCCGATGCGCCGAATCACAAAAAAGTCGGCATTTCATTGATGAATCGCACCGTGTCCGGACCGGGCGGCTTGCCGGAAGCTCGATCGTGGCTACCTCGTCGCGGCGTGAGCCTTTCCGAAATGCGCATCCAGCGGCGTGTTCCAGCGGGCTTGAACACCGGTTTGCGCGAAAATGCCCGCCACGCGACAGGCGTCGGATGACCAGCCGGCATCGCTCGCCGGCGCCTTCGGGGGCGGTCAGGTTTTCACGACGGTCGCATGGATCAACTGCCTGAGCGCGTGCACGTCGTTCGAGTTTTCGAAGTTGGTGCGAAGCCAGGAGATCTGCGACCCGAGATAGTTGCGGAAACGGTTGAAGTCGCGTCCGTCGAGTTGTTGTTCGGTCATGCCGTAGTCCTGTTTCGCGATGTCCTTGAGCACGGAGATCGCGTCTTTCGCAGCGGGATTCGCGAAGACAAAATCGTAATCGCAGATATGCGATACGAACCACTCCTGCTTGTGCGGCTTCGGCAGCGCTTGCTGGTCCGTCACATAGCCCTTGGCGACGGGATCGACCCGCGCGATCATTGCCGCCGCCGTCAGCCACCCGACAATTTTCTTTTCGCCGTCGAGCACGCCGGGATTCGTGTGCGCGCACGCCTGCGCGAGGATCACGTCGGCAGGCAGGTCATGGACCATGCATTGCGCAAGGCCGAATATATGGTGCGCCCCGGTGTCGCCGATCGTGAGTTCTTTCAGGCACGAACCGTCGTCTCGCCACTGGAATACCCAGGTCTTCTGCAGGTCATGCAAGGTCTGCGAGGCGAACAGCACATCGAGCGACAGCGAGTAGCGAAAGAGTTGCTCGTAAGTGTGCTTGTAGTCGATCGCATGGCGCAGGTTCGTCGCCGTGTGCGCACATAGGCCGCCCGGATAGGAGTGGTGGCTGTTGTAGTCGCTGCCTGGCGCGCTCAACATCGATTGCGCGGGAACGTCGGCCGAACTGCACGGCGGAAACAGCTGTTCGCGGGTGACGTCTGCTGCAAGCAGGTTCTTGTCTTTGAGGTTCCTGAACAACGCGTCCTGTCGGTCCGGTTGTCCAAGATAGTAGGCCATCAGCGTCGGTGCGGGATGGTCGACCATCGATCGCGTCGTGCGTTTCAGCGCGCCATCCTGGATTTGCGACATGCATTCGTTGATATAGGCGAACGACCGCTGCGCAATCGGGGATCGCTGTGCCATTTGCTGCGGAGAAAGGCTCAGGCACTCGTCCAGCGGAATCGACCCTGGACGTGGCTCGTGGGCCGTATTGCCGCGTGGGGTGGTTGCCGCCTCCGATGACAGAGCAGGTATGCCCAGCGTTCCGCACAAGCTTGCGCTCGCGGTGACCTGAAGAAACTGCCGACGAAACGGATTCACGGGTGGGGGTGACGACATGGGCTGCTCCTTTTCCTACGGTAGTCGATACGGTAGTTAAATCAGACACCGGGCGCGATATGCGCCAGGCGAGTCGCCGATCCCGGGCATTCCATGACGGATGCCCGTCGAACGATGCGTGACCGGGCCGGCAAACTGGCGACGCCGACTGGTGTTGCAACGTTCGAATGCCGCTTTCCGGCTGCCATCCGGGTCGCGTCACCGGATGATCGGCACGAATTTGCACTCGTGTGCAATTTATCACTGCAGTCTCGATTGCACAACGTGCGAGCCGCATGGAAATGACGTTCGAAGGGGCGGGACTTACCCTAGCTTGCCGTAGGGCGAAGCACACCGCCGCCGGCGTCCCGACCGCGCGTTGTTGCACGGCAGGAGGGCTGCTGCACCGTCGGATGTCATGTGGGCAAGGGCATGTCCGACGGGCTCGTTCACTTGACGCCCGGCCCGGACGGCGAATTCCGTGGCGTTTTCGTCTGTTTTGATAAGCTAGCAGTCTCCACAACAGATGCAGATGGGCGACGCACGAGATATCCATGACGGACAAAGAGAAAGAAAAGAGCTGGGCGACGGCGAGCGATGTCGCGCGACTGGCCGGCGTCTCGCGCTCGGCGGTATCGCGAGCATTCACGCCGGGTGCGAGCGTGTCCGACAAGACGCGTGAGCGGATCATGCGTGCGGCCGAGCAACTCGGCTATCAGGTCGACTACAACGCGCGCAACATGATTCAGGGCCGCAGCAGCTTTGTCGGCGTGATTACGTCGGGACTGGAGAATCCGTTTCGTGTGAAGCTGCTGTCGCCGCTCGCCCACTATCTGGGCGAGCAGGGCTTCCTGCCGATCCTGATGGATGCCGACGACGCCGACCAGATCGCCCACTCGTTGCAGATCCTGCTGAGCTACCGGATCGCGGGCGTGATCATGACGTCGGGCACGCCGCCGCTCGCGCTTGCCCGCGAGTACGTTGCTCGCCGCGTGCCGGTCGCCATGCTCAACCGTGCGGCCGAGCTAGACGGCGTCGACGTCGTCAACAGCGACAACGAGACCGGCGGCCGGCTGGCCGCGCAGCGTCTCGTGCAGGCTGGCGGAAAGCGGTTTGCGTTCATCGGCCCGCATCTGTCGAACTTCAACGGCAAGGCACGTTGCGAATCGTTCGTGCAGACGTTGCGGACGCTGCCGGGGCGACGGGGCGAAGTCGAGTTGTGCAACACGTCGACCGACAGCTACGAGAGCGGCCAGCAAGCCGCGAAAGTGTTGCTGGACCGTTCGCGCGGCGTGCCGGACGCGATATTTTGCGCCACCGACATGATTGCGCTCGGTTTCATCGATGCCGCACGACAGCGATTCGGCAAGCGCGTGCCGGAGGACCTTCTGGTGATCGGGTTCGACGACATCCCGCACGCGCGCATGGGTAGCTATCGCCTGACGACGATCGCGCAGAACGTGGACGCGCTGGCGCGGGAAACGGTCGATGTACTGGTCGAGCGGATGACCGATTTCACGTTGCCGACCCGCATTCGGGTGGTGGGGGTTTCTCTCGTCGAGCGCGATTCCGTCGGTCCGGTCTCCGGGTAAGTCCCGACGCTGGAACTCCATTTCCAGATTTTCCCAGGTTGAATCGGGATTTCGTTGGTGCTACATTGCACTCGTGTGCAAAATTCGGGGCGACACCCCGGACGAAGTGCCGGCCACTGACGATGCGAGGGCGGCGCGGGCAATCAAAACATGGAGACAACCGATGAAATTCCCGTTGCGAAGCGCCGTCGCCACGATGCTGGCGGCAGCGTGCCTGACGACCACCGCGCATGCGGCCGGCAACCTGAACGTGCTGTGTTCCGCGGATCTCGAGTGGTGCCAGCTGATGAAGACGCGGTTCGAAAAGGAAACCGGCATCGACGTGTCGATGATCCGCAAGAGCGCGGGGGAAAGCTTCGCGCAGATCCAGGCGCAGGCGAAGAATCCGCAGGTCGACGTCTGGTGGGCGGGATCCGGTGATGCGCACCTTCAGGCGGCGTTCGAAAAGCTGACGCAACCTTATCAGTCGCCGCTCGCGGCGCAACTGCAGCCGTGGGCGCAGACGTTCGCGAAAGTGGCCGACGCTCGGTCGGTCGGCATCTATCAGGGCGTGCTCGGCATCGGCTACAACGAGACGGAAATCAAGTCGCGCAAGCTGCCGGCGCCGAAGTGCTGGAAAGATCTGCTGAATCCCGCTTACAAGGGCGAGATCCAGATCGCGAATCCGAATTCGTCGGGTACGTCGTACGTTGCGCTCGCGACGCTGGTCCAGTTGTTCGGCGAGGACGATGCATTCAAGTACCTGCGTGCGCTGAACGCCAACATCAGCCAGTACACCGACACCGGCGTGGCGCCGGGAGAAGCCGCGTCGCGCGGCGAATCGACCGTCGCGATCGAGTTCATGCACGACCTGATCAAGCAGAAAGTCGCGGGGTTTCCGATTGCCGTCGTGCCGGCGTGCGAAGGCACCGGCTTCGAGATCGGCGGCATGAGCATCGTCGCGGGCGCGAAGCATCTGGCCGAAGCGAAGCGCTTCTACGACTTCGCCCTGCGCGCGGATACCGAGACCGCCGCCGTCGATGCGAAGGCGTATCAGATTCCGGCCAACCGCGATGCGAAGGTCCCGCCGCAGGCGCCGAACGTCGCATCGATCAAGCTCGTCAATTACGACTTTGCGAAGTACGGTTCGCCTCAGGTTCGCAAGCACCTGCTGCAGCGCTGGACGACCGAAATCTACAACCATGGCAACTGACGCGAAGATGAACAAGATCTTGTCGAGTTGGTTGGCGGCGGGGGCGTTTGCGCTCGTCGCGCTGCCCTGGTATCAACAGGATTCGGGCGTGTTCGCATTCCGCTGGATCGGCGGCGCGCTGCTCGGCTCGCCAGCCGCCGCCCCCGCGTTCTGGCAGGCGTGGCACGGCGGGATGGCCGCGGTGTGGGTGCTGGTCGCGTGCCTGGCTGCCGCCGGCATCGCGCTGGCGGCGATTCGCCGGCGCCGCGTGCTCGGCGCGGCGTGGATCGGATCGGGCGTTGTCGGCCTGCTGGCGATCGGCTGGCTCGCCTGGGGCGTCGCGTTGCCGACCGGGCTCGGCGCCGGCGCCTGTCTCGCGGCGCTTGCGTTTCTCGTGATCGCGACCAGCGGCGCGGCGCTGGCCGGCGCGTGCCGGGGCGACCTGTTCGTGACGGGCGCGATCGGGATCGTCGTCGCGCTGATTGCAACGTTCGTGTTCTGGCCGGTCGGCAACACCCTGCTCGACGCGTTTCGCAATGCCGACGGTGTGCTCGACTGGACGTCGGTGCTGCCGCGCGTCATGTCTCGCAGCGTCTGGGGCCTGGCCTGCCTGTCGGGCGGGCGCAGCTGCGGAGTGGCATGGAACACGCTGGCGCTCGCGATTGCGAGCGCCACCGGATCGGTCGCGCTGGGCTGCACCCTCGCGTTGCTGGCTGCACGCAGCGCGTCGCGCGGCGTGCGGGCGCTGCGCAGTCTCGCGGTGTTGCCGATCATCACGCCGCCGTTCGTGCTCGGCCTCGCGCTGATCCTGCTGCTCGGCCGCAACGGCGCGCTCACGCTGTTCGTCGCGGATGTGTTCGGCGTCGTGCCCGGCCGCTGGCTTTACGGCCTGCCCGGTGTCTGGTTGTCGCAACTGCTGGCGTTCACGCCGATCGCGTTCATGACGCTCGTCGGCGTCGTCGAAGGGGTGGGCCCGTCGCTCGAGGAAGCGTCGCAAACGCTCGGCGCTTCACGCTGGCAAACGTTCGTCACGGTGTCGCTGCCGCTGATGCGCCCGGGGCTCGCGAACGCGTTCCTGTTGTGCTTCATCGAGAGCATGGCCGATTTCGGCAATCCGATCGTGCTGGGCGGCAATTTCCACGTGTTGTCGACGGAGATCTACTTCTCCGTGGTCGGTGCACAGAACGACCCGGGGCGTGCGGCCGGCCTGGGGCTGGTCCTGCTCGCGTTCGCGCTGGGCGTGTTCCTGCTGCAGAACCGCTGGCTCGGCCGCCGCTCGTACGTGACGGTGTCCGGCAAGGCCGACAGCGGGGCGCACGCGGCGCTCGATCCGCGATTGCGCGCCGGCCTCTGGTGCGTTGCCGTGCCGTGGGTGGCGTTCACGCTGGTGGTCTACGCGATGATGCTGCTTGGCGGCTTCGTGAAGATCTGGGGTGTCGACAACAGCCTGACGCTTGCGCATTACGCGGATGCGTTCGGCATCGGCGTGGATGCCGGCGGCTGGCACTGGCAAGGTCAGGCATGGCCGTCGTTCTTCACGACGCTGACGATCGCGGCGATCGCGACACCGCTGACGTCGATGGTGGGCATGCTCACCGCCTGGCTGCTGATCCGGCAGCGCTTTGCCGGCAAGCGCCTGCTCGAATTCGGCACGCTGCTGAGCTTCGCGGTGCCGGGCACGGTCATCGGGATTGCCTATCTGCTGACGTTCAACGCCGGCGCGATCGAGCTGACGGGAAGCGGCGCGATCCTCGTGCTGTGCTTCGTGTTCCGCAACATGCCGATGGGGCTGCGCAGCGGCATCGCGGCCATGCGCCAGCTCGACGCGAGTCTCGACGAGGCATCGATCATGTTGCGCGCGAGCAGCTTCACGACGATCCGTCGCGTGATCCTGCCGCTCCTGCGCCCGGCCCTCGCGTCGGCGCTCGTCTACGGCTTCGTACGCTCGATCACGTCGGTCAGCGCGGTGATTTTCCTGGTCAGCGCAAATTACGACATGGCAACGTCGTACATCATCGGACTGGTCTCGAACGGCAACTACGGCACCGCGATTGCCTACGCCAGCGTGCTGGTGATCGTGATGCTCGCGATGATCCTCGTCGTGCAGCGTTTCGTCGGTGTGCGCCGGCTGCGTGCCCGCACGCGGATACAGGCTTCCGGCCGGCGCGGCACGATTCTGAACATGAAGGAGACGACGGTATGAACACGACCCAGGCACGCGGTTCGCTCGTATTCGAGCGGGTCAGCAAGCACTACGGCAAGAGCATCGCGGTGGACGACATCAGTTTTCGCATCGAGCCGGGCACGATGGTGACGCTGCTCGGCCCGAGCGGCTGCGGCAAGACCACCACGTTGCGGATGATCGCCGGGCTCGAACGCGTCGATGCGGGGCGGATCCTGATCGGCGGGCGCGACGTGACCGATCTGTCGGCGGCCGAGCGCGACGTCAGCATGGTGTTTCAGTCGTACGCGTTGTTTCCGCACATGAGCGTCGTCGAGAACGTCGCGTACGGATTGGCGGTTGCGCGCCGGCCAAAGCGCGAGGCGCACGAGAAGGCAATGGGTGCGCTGGCGCTGGTCGGGCTCGGCGAGTATGCCGCACGCTCGCCGAGCGAGCTGTCGGGCGGTCAGCAACAACGGGTCGCCGTGGCGCGCGCGCTGGTGCTCGAGCCCGAAATCCTGCTCCTCGACGAGCCGCTGTCGAATCTCGACGCGAAGATGCGCACCCGCGTGCGCGACGAGATTCGGGATCTGCAGGTCAAGCTCGGCCTGACCGCGGTCTACGTGACGCACGATCAGGAAGAGGCGCTGGCGATCTCGGATCGCATCGTCGTGATGAATCGCAAGAAGATCGCCCAGCTCGGCACGCCGCGCGAGATCTTCGACGCACCGGCCGACGAGTTCGTCGCGGATTTCATCGGCAATGCGAATCTCGTCGACGGCGAGATTCGCGCGATCGGCGACCAGGTCGCGCAGTGCGCGATCGGCGGCGCGCGGCTCGATCTGCCGTACACCGGCACGCGGACCGGCGCGGTGCGCATCGCGTTACGCCCCGAGGCAATCCGGCTCGAGCCGGCGCAGGACGGCGCGATCGCCGGTGAAATCAGTCGTGCGACCTATCTCGGTCGTGAAATGCAGTACACGGTTCAGTCGTCACTTGGAGAATTGTTTGTCGTGAGTCATCGGTTAGATCAGTTATTCCAGCGGGGCATGCAGGTCACGCTCCAGTTCAGCGCACACGGCGCGGCCATCGTCGGAGCGCACGCATGAGCGCACCCGAAACGGAGACGATCGTGTTCGAGGCCGATCTGGCGAGTCGTTATGCACTCGTGTGCAATATTGCCCGGGAAGCCGGGGAGCGTGCGTACCGGATGTTCGCGAACCGCGCGGCGCTCGAGGTCGAGCACAAGGGGCTGCAGGACGTAGTCAGCCTGGCCGACCGCGAGGTCGAGAATCTGGTGCGCGAGCGCGTGACGGCGGCGTTTCCGGACGATGCGTTCCTCGGCGAGGAAACCGCGGCGCAGGCCGGCGCGTCGTTGTTGTCGGAGCGGATAGTCTGGATCGTCGACCCGATCGACGGAACCAGTTGCTTTCTGAACGGGATGCATGCGTGGTGCGTTTCGATCGGCGTACTGATCGATGGCAAGCCGGTGATCGGCGCGGTGTTCGATCCGAACAGCGGCGAGTTGTTTCATGCCGCGACCGGGTGCGGCGCATTCGTCAACGACACGCCGATTCGGGCCGCCACGACGCGATCGGTGCGCGACGGCGTGGTGGGCGTCGGCTTCTCGCACCGGGTCGCGCCGTCGGCGTTCATTCCGTTTCTGGAGCGGCTGCTGGTGGACGGCGGCATGTTCATTCGCAACGGCTCGGGCGCGCTGATGATCGCCTACGTCGCGGCGGGCCGGCTGATCGGCTATTACGAGCCGCATATCAACTCGTGGGATTGCGTCGCCGGCATCGTACTGGTGCGCGAAGCAGGCGGCGTCGTCAACGATTTTCTCGCGGGCAACGGCTTGCTGCGAGGCAATCCGATCATCGCCGCGTGTGACGGATTCTATCCGACGCTTGCCGCGCTGATCGCCGGTTGATCCAGCCGGCTGCGTTGCGTGCGTGACCGCCACGCTGCGCGACGCGATGGGGCCCGGTCCTTTCAAGGGGGCGCGCCGACGAGGCGGATTGCGGAATCCGTCGATGCGTTGCCGGGTCAGGTGAAGCGGGGGGCGTCGCGTTGCGCCGTGTCGTGTCGTGGATCGTCGCGAGCCGTTCGACGGTCATGGTGCGTTACGTCACCGGCATGCCGACCACCCGCGGCGTGCCGGCGCCGACCATCATCCGTTTCGCGCAGCGCTTCGGGTTCGCCGGTTCGGCCGCTCCCCGACGACGCCGAGGCTTCGGCCAGCCGGTGCCGACGACATCGGCATGCGCCGTGACGCCGGCAGTCGCGCGCGCCGTCTCCACACGCACCGCGCCGCCCGGCCCGGCCACTACATCAGCGAAGGCATTTCACCCACGGCAGTGCCGCAGTGCCCTGCATCGGCCAGCGCCTGGCCGATCGCATGCTGAACGACGGCCGGGTTCTCCAGCAGATAGAAGTGTCCGCCGTCGAACGCGCGGAAGCTGACCGGGTGCTGCGACGCGCGCAACCAGTCACGCTGCCCGGCGGGGCTCGTCACCGTGTCGTCGCGGCCCGAGAAAACCGTGACCGGGCAGGGCAGCGCGGTCGCGCACGGCAACGGGAAGAACGCCTCGACCACGCGAAAATCCGCCTTGGCCAGCTTCAGCAGCATCGCGCGGAGCGCGTCGTGCTCGACCACTTCGCGCGGCGTGCCGCCGAGCGACACGACATAGTCGACGATCTCCGCGTCATTGCGCAGGTGAACCGGCGCGCCGTCGCGCCGCGCATGGCGATCCGGGTAGAACGGCGCGTCGGTGCCGGAGGCGCCGAGCCAGACGGGCGGATGCCCCAGTTGCGTCATGTCGCGGGCGAAACAGTAGGCGATCAGCGCCCCCATGCTGTGGCCGAACACCGAATAGTCGCGCGGCAGCAGCGGCCGGAGAGCCCGCAGGAAGTCGATCAGTTCGGGCAGCGTATCGATCGCACGCGTGCCCAGGCTCCTGCCGCGGCCGGGCAGTTCGATCAGCCACACCTCGATGTCGTCCGGGAACGATGCCGCCCACCGGTAGTAATTGGCCGCCGCGCCGCACGCGTGATGGAACACCAGCAGCCGGTGCCGTGCCGTCGGGCGCTCGAGCGGAATGGTGAGGGTACTGGGTAGCAAGGCCATGCTTCGGGACTCCGCTTTGAAAAAACCGTACAAGGTTGTAAAACAATTGTGCCGATTATCGATTTAATTGAAAGCGACAGTGTAATTTCTGCCAGTCTACATATTAATGAACAATGGACGATATTAATGGCGGCCAGTGCGTATGATTTATTCGTTTTTCATGCAATAGAAATGTAATTGTTTTTAGATGCTTTATGGTAAAGTCTGCTCGCTTCGATTTCAAAGTGCTTGCATCGTTGCCCGGCATGGCCGGGCGTGCCGTTTTTATAGAAATATCGAATTATGTGATGCGTGTGACACGCGTGATCGATTATTGAAACGAGAGAGACATGGAAGCTGAAACACCGCTAAACGATGCCGTTTTCAAAGTGGTCGTCAATCACGAGGAGCAATACGCGATCTGGCCGGACGACAAGCAGGTGCCGGAAGGCTGGCGCGCGGCGGGCTCGTCGGGAACCCGGGACGCCTGTCTCGAATGGATCAACGCCAACTGGACCGACATGCGGCCATTGAGCGTGCGGGCCGCGCTGTCGGCCTGACTGTCGACGCGCCGCGCCACGCAGCGCGCAATAAAAGATAAAGAAACGATGCGGCATTTCGCGACCCGGTGACGGTGCGCGCGGGAGCGCGTTGCGTTTCGCCGAGAGAATCCGAGGGTAAAACACACCATGTCTGTCGATGATCGCCTGGGGGTCTTCCTCAATACAGGCATTCTGGCTTCGCGCGCGCATGATCTGGGTTTGCTGATCGAGCGGCAGGACGCGCTCATGCAGCAATTCATGGAAGCGAAATTCGAACCGGCCGCTTGCGCCGCGCTGTTGCGCGAAGCCATTGCGCGCTATCCGTTCCTGTCCGAGCTGTTCGATCCGGATTCGGTGGCGGCCGGCGGCTGCATCGCGAGCCGCGCGCTGCTCTACGATCTGCATCAGCGCCGCGAGCGCTGGACGCTCGCACTCGCGCCGCAGCACGGCGAGCCGATCGTGCTCGATACCGCCGCCGCCGACGTGCCGCAGCTCGCGAACGCGCTGCGCGACGCGCTGCAGCGCAACCACTGGCAGCCGCTGTCCGAGCTGTATGCCGACCCCCGCCTGCTCGGCTGCGAACGGCCGAAGGGCGACGCGGCGCTGGCGTGGCCGGCGTTCGACGGCCCCGGCATCCAGCGGCTCGAACACGCGTCGCTGCTGATCGCATCCGAGACCACCCGCCTGCTGACCGACCCGATCAGCCTCGCGATCGGCGGCAACGTCGGGCTGCCCGATCTCGATCGCGCACCGTCCAACCTGGGCCAGCGGATCGACGGCATGCTCGTCACGCACGGGCATCTCGACCACTGGCACATCCCGACCATCCTGCGACACGGCGGCGACGGGTCGGTGCCGGTCATCGTGCCGCACATCCCGGTCGCGTCGCTGCTGGCGCAGGACGACATGCAGCAGTCGCTGCGCGACGTCGGGCAGACGGTGCTCGCGCCCGGCTGGGGCGAAACGGTGCGGATCGGCGACATCGAGATCGACATCCTGCCGTTCTACGGCGAGCAGCCGACCATCGGCGCGGCCGTGCCGCCGCACGACGTGCGCAACTGGGGCAATTGCTACCGGGTCACGACGCCGCAGTTCTCGGTGATCTTGCTCGTCGACAGCGGCGAGGATGCGAAGGGCTCGGTGATGGACGTGATCGACCGGTCCGTCGCCCGGCGCGGCCGGCCCGACCTGATCCTGAGCTGCTGCCGCGAGATGCGCAAGGCGCCGTTCTGGCAGGGCCTGTTCACGTTCTGGATGGTACTGCCGATGACCGAACTGCAGCGGCTGCCGCGCATCGCGGAAGCGGGTGACGGGCCGTCCATCACGCTCGGGCCGTCCGGGATCGGCGAGCTGTGCGCGCGCGCCGGCGCCCACGCGTTCGCACCGTATGCGAACGGGTTCTGCGGCATCGCCACCGAGATCGACGACATCGGCTGGATCAACGGCGAGCCCGCGGAAGCTGACACGCTCGACCAGATCGACACACGCGTCGACGCGCTCGGCGGCGGCACCCGCGTGATCCGCTGGCTGCCCGGCGACGTGCTGCGTCGCGACGGAGACTGGCAGGTGTCCTGATTTTCTTCCTGTCGACAGGAGCCCCACGATGACTGGCAGCAAGATTGTGCCGATGCCGCGGATTCGCTACGACGGCAGCCGGAGCATGCGCGACGTTCTGGCCGGACTGAAGCATCCGGCCGTGCTGGAAGGATTCATCGAAGCATGGCCCGCGCGTACGCGCTGGACGCCGGATTTCTTCGTCGAGCGCTACGGCGAGCACGAGATCACGGTGGAGACGTCGCAGCTGTCGCCGACGCCGACGCAGCCGGATCTCTACCTGGGCGCGCGCCGCTACGAAACCGCGCGCCTCGGCGCGACGATCCGTGCGATGCAGACGCAGGGCAGCGCCCGCACCGCGTACATCACCTACGCGGCGATCTATTCGACGGCGCCGGAGCTGAAGGACGACATCACGCCGCTGCACGAGCAGCACGGCTTTCCCGGCTGGATGCCGCACTGGCTGCGGCGCAGGCTGGTGTTGCGGCCGGGCTTCTGGCTCGGCCCCGAAGGGATCTCGTCGCCGATGCATTTCGACCGGCACGAGAACCTGAACGTGCAGGTGTACGGCCGCAAGCGCTGGGTGCTGTTCGCGCCCGAGCAGTCCGCCAACGTGTATTACCGGCAGCGCCGCGACCTGCCGGTGATCTTCAGCCCGGTGGACATGAGCGATCCGGACCCGGCGCTGTTTCCGCGCGTGCAGTCGGCGCCGCGCCACGACTTCGTGCTGGAGGCGGGCGACGTGCTGTACCTGCCGCCCGGCTGGTGGCACTACGTGGAATCGCTGAGCGATTCGATCAACGTGAACTACTGGTGGTGGTCGCCGCGCGCGGTGCGGACCTTCTGCCGGGTCGAGCTCGCCAGCCTGTGGCAGGCACTCGCACGCCGGTGGCGCCGCGCGGCCGACACGGCCGGCAAGCCGATGTCGATGCCGCGCTGATGCGCCGGCGCCACGCCGTTCGTTCTATCGGGCCGCCGTGCCGGCGGCCGTGTCTCTCCAGGAAGCCATGATGCAGAACGAGTTTGATTTCACCGTCATCGATGCGTTGTATGCGAGCGGTTATCACGGGCCGCGCGCGCTCGACAAACCGGAGTTCTACTGGCGCTCGATGCTGGGCTCGATGGTCGCCTATCGCGACAGCTTCTTTCGCCCGCTCGGCGAGGAGATCGCGCCGGCCGAATCGCGCGACGGCATCGAGATCGAGGCCGCGCGCTGCGAGTACGAAGGCAGCCGGTTTCATCACACGCTGCCGATGAACATCTCGTCGCTGCGGCAGTTCGCGAACCACTGGCACCTGGTGCTGCCGACCATCTCGACGCTGCGCGACGGGTATTGCCGCCTGCGCGGCCACGACCGTGCGGTGTCGATGCTCGACCTGTGGTTCATCAGCAAGCTGTGCCAGCTGCTGCCCGCCTACCTGATCCGCCGGCGCGAGCAGCCGGCCGACCCGGACAGCATTCCCGTCGTGCCGTCGATCATCTACCGGATCTCGCTCGGCATGCACCGGATCGTGCATATCTCGCTGATCAAGCGGATGGCGTCGGGCGGCGATCCGGCCGCGCCGTGCCTCGCCAGCGACGCGTATTACCTGATCGCCGAGGCGGCCGGTCTGCTCGTCGGCCGCAACTCGGTGTGCGCGGGGCCGCAGACGATGGTCGAGCAGGCCTACCGCGCGATGATCGAGCCGGCGCCGCTGGCGGGCGCCGAAGCGAGCGCGGCCGAACCCGGCTTCTACCGCTACGCGGCGGCGTTCCTGAAGCTCGAAGCTGAAAAATACCTGTTCGCGGTGCGCGCGGCGCAGCAGTTGCGCGCGCTGATCGTCGCGCTCGACGCGGCGCCCGGGCATGCGCATACGCAAGCGTTCCGCGACGCGCTGGCGCGTTTCGAGGATTGGTCCACCGAACACACGAGCCCGCTCGCGCACGAGATCGCCCGCGAGGATCTGGCGATGCTGCTGCAGGGCGACGAGCCCGAGATCGCGCGCGCGCGGCAATGGCCGGCGGGGACGGTGCTGCGCCAGATGACGGCCGGGCTGAACCAGCTCGTCGCCGCCGCGGACCGGATGTGCGTGGGCACGCTCGGCGCGCACGGGCCGACGCTGCTGGCCGAGATCGACGCCATGCGCGACGCGCCGCGCGGCGCGGACGAATGGTCGGCCGACGCGTTCGCGGCGCACGGGCTCGACGCGGCGGCCGCGCAGGCGACGGCGTCCGCGCTCAACACGTACCTGCACGACGAGCGCGCCGCGCAGCGGATCTTCACGCGGCTTCAGCAGGAAGTGGACCGCGCGCTCGGCATCGACGACGCCATCGCGCCGTACTCGGCCGACGACATCGCCGCCGTGTTCGGCCCGCGGCTGCGCCACTGCATCGCCGAACACTTCGCGCAACCGGACGTCGCGGACCACGCGGCCGGTTGACGCGCGGCGCGCCGGGATCGACCCGCCGCGCCGTCCTTCACGTCCTTCATGCATCCAGACAGGGGCTACCATGCGTACCACTTCGCTTTCAGCCTATCAGTACCGCTTCTGGCTCGAGTGGCAGCTCAATCCGCACTCGTCGGCCTACACGACCGCGCTCGTTTACCGCCTGTCGGGTCCGCTCGATCGCGACGCGCTGCAGCGCGCGCTGGACGCGTTCGTCCACGAGCATGACGAAGGATGCCGCAGCACGTTCCGGATGGACGACGCCCGCGTGGTGCGGGACGTGCACGACCGGGTGACGGTCGCACTCGACTACCGCGACGCGCGGGCGGCGCCGGCGCTGGATGCCGCCGAGGCCGACGCCTGGATCGCCGCGCGCGCGGCGCACGTGTTCGCACTCGACCATTCGCCGCTGTTCCGCTTCGCGCTGCTGCGCGAGGAGGCCGATGCGCACCGGCTCGTGCTCGGCTTTCCGCACATCATCTCCGATGCGTTTTCGGCGGTGTACATCAACCAGCGGCTGACGGCGCTGTACAACCACGCGCTCGGCGCGGGCCCGGCGCCCGCCTGCACGGTGCGGGATCTCGGCGAGCAGCTCGCGTTCGAAGCCGCGTACCGTGCGTCGCCGCGCTATGACGAAGATCTGGCCTATTGGCTCGGCATGCTCGCGCATGCGCCGCTCGGGGTCGAGTTCGACGCGGCGGCTTCCGCAGGGCCGCGCGAGGGCCGCATCCACCGGATGCGCTTCGACGCGGACACCACGCGCCGGCTGCGCGCACGGGCCCGCGCGAGCCGGTCGACGCCGTTTCTCGTGCTGTCGAGCCTGTTCGCGATCGCGCTGGCCCGCTGGCAGGACGTGCGCGAGCTGGTCGTGACCTATCCCGTCAACATGCGTTCGCCGGGCTTTCGCGATGCCAGCGGATGCTTCGTGAACAACCTGCCGATGGGCTTTTCGCTGCGGCAGGGCGACACGTTCCACGACATCGTCGCGCGCACCACCGCACAGCGGGCGAACGGCAAGCGCCATCAGCAGCTGTCGCTGACCGACCTCGTGACGGCGCTGCGGCGCACGCGTTCGCTGGCCGATACGCCCGTGTTCAATGTCGGCGTGACGGAGGCGTTCTTCGTGCAGGATGCGCCGCTCGCATTCCACGACGTGCAGGCGGAATTGCTGCCGGTGGTTGCCGCCGAGCGGCCGTTCGACCTGAACTTCGCCTATCAGTTGACGCCCGACGCCCTGCACGTGAATCTCGAATACGACACCGGCTGCCTGCCGCCGGCGCGGATCGGGGAGTTCGCCGCGCGCTTCGGCCGGCTGCTGCGCGCGTACCTGAGCGACGATGCGCAGCCGGTGCTCGCGGTCGACCTGCTGGCGCCCGAGCAGCGCGCGCGGCTCGCCCAATACTGGCACGGGCCCGCGCGCCCGCTCGACGCGACCGACTGGCCGTCCCGCTTCGCCGCGCAGTGCGCCGCGACGCCGGATGCGCCGGCCGTCCGGTTCGGCGCGGAGCAACTGACCTACCGTGAACTGGATGCGCTGTCGGCCCGGCTGGCGGGCTTTCTCGCGGCGCGCGGCGTGACGCCGGGGGCCCTCGTCGGGCTGTGCTGCGAGCGCTCGACGGAGATGGTGCTGGCGATCCTCGCGGTGATGCGCGCGGGCGCGGCCTACGTGCCGCTCGATCCCGCCGCGCCGCCGGACCGGCTGCGGCGCATCGTCGACGATGCGGGGCTCGCGCTGCTGCTCACGCAGCGGCACCTGCTGGCGCACCTGCCCGCCGGGCCGGTCGCGCGGCACGTGCTGGACGAGCGCGCGACCTGGCTGGCCGCCGAGCCGCTGCCGCAGCAACGCATTCACCCGGACGGGATCGCATACGTGATCTATACGTCCGGCTCCACCGGCACGCCGAAGGGCGTCGCCAACACGCATCGCGCGCTGGTCAACCGGCTCGACTGGCACGGCACGCTGCTCGGCGGTGCCGCGCCGGTGCGCGTGCTGCAGAAGACGCCGTACTTCTTCGACGTGTCGGTCTGGGAATTCCTGTGGACGTTGCAGAGCGGGCATGCGCTGGTGATCGCGCCGCCCGAACTGCACAAGGATCCGGCCGGGCTGGCCGTGTTGCTGCGCGACGCGCGCATCGCGGTCGCGCACTTCGTGCCGTCGATGCTGAATGCGTTTATGGACGCGGTGCCCGGGCAGGTCTTCCCGGATCTCGCGCTGGTCGTGTGCAGCGGCGAGGCGCTGCTCGCCGAACAGGCCGAGCGCTTCCACCGGCTGCTGCCGGGCGTGCGGCTCGCCAACCTGTACGGGCCGACCGAGGCGGCGATCGACGTGACCGTGTGGCATTGCGCGCCGGGCGACGCCCATGCGCGCGCCGGCGTGCCGATCGGCCGGCCGATCGACAACGTGTCGCTGTACGTGCTGGACGCCGGCCTCGAGCCGTGCCCGCCCGGCACGGCGGGCGAACTGTACATCGGCGGCGCGGGGCTTGCGCAAGGGTACGTCGGCCGCCCGGACCTCACCGCGGCGAGCTTCGTGCCCGATCCGTACGCGGGCCGTCCGGGCGCGCGCATGTACCGCACCGGTGATGTCGCGACGTTCGGCGAGCACGGCGAGCTGCATTACCTCGGCCGGCGCGACGAGCAGGTCAAGCTCAACGGCAACCGGATCGAGCTGCGCGAGATCGAGGCATGCCTGCTGGCGCTGCCGGGCATCGCGCAGTGCGCGGTGGTGCCGGTGCGCGTGCAGGGGCGCGTGCGGCTGCTGCACGCGTTCGTCGAGCCGGCGGAAGGATGGGACCGCTGGCCGGCGGACGCGCTGCACGCGGAGCTGGCCCAGCGGCTGCCCGACGCGATGCGTCCGGCGCGCATCGACGTGGTGGAGCGCATCGCGCTGCTGCCCGCCGGCAAGATCGACCGCAAGCGTCTGTCCCAGCTCGCCGGCGCGGCGCTCGAGACGCGCGCACGCGGCGCCGATGCGCGCGCGAAGACGCCGTTCCAGGCCGAGGTCGCCGCCGAGTGGTCGGTCGTGCTGGACATCGCCGACATCGGGCCGGACGACCATTTCTTCATGCTCGGCGGCAGCTCCGTGCAGGCGATCCAGTTGATCGGGCGTCTCAATGCCCGCTACGGGCTGCTGCTGTCGCCGCCGCTGCTGTTCGGCGCGCCGCAGCTCGACCGGTTCAGCGCGCAGGTGCTGGTGGCGCTCGGCCAGAAGGCCCAGCAGGAGGATTGCCTCGAAGCGCTGCTCGATCGCCTCGCGCCGGACGACATGGACGAACTACTCACAGTGTTTTCATCGTCGGGAGAGCTGGTTTGATGTCGCATAACGATTCCACCGAAAACAAGCGTCGCCAGTTGCTCGAAGCGTTCGGCAGGCAACGTGGCGCGGGCAGCCGCGACGCGATCACCCGCCAGGCGCGGCCGGCGGACCTGCCTGCGTCGGCGGAGCAGTTGCGGATGTGGGTGCAGATGGCGATCAGCGGTGGCGCCGGCCATTTTCACGTGCCGCACGTGCTGGAGATCGCGGGCACGCTCGACGAAGCGGCCTTGCGGGCGGCGCTGTGCGACGTGGTCGCGCGGCACGAGGCGCTGCGCACGACATTCGACGAGCGCGACGGCACCCTGTACCAGCGCGTGCATGCCGGGCTCGAGCCGTCGCTGCCGGTGCATCGTCACGCGGCGGACGTGGCCGACGCGGAGATCGCCCGCGCGATCACGGCCGAAATCGCGCAGCCGTTCGACCTCGCGCACGGGCCGTTGCTGCGCGTGTCGCTGCATCGTCTCGGCGACGCCCGGCAGATTCTCGTGCTGACCGCCCATCACCTGATCGTCGACGGATGGTCGCTGGAACTGATGCTGGCCGACTGGTGGTCGGCCTACGCGGCGCGGCTTGCGGGCAGCGCGTGTGCGCCGCCGGCCGACGACGCGCCGCACTATGCGGACTATGCGCTGTGGCAGCAGGTGCGCAGCGCCGAGGACAGCGCGCCGAGCCTTGCGTACTGGCAGGGCCGGCTGGCGGGCGCGACGACGCTCGAATTGCCGTTCGCGCTGCCGCGTCCGTCGCGGCGCGCGCACGACGGCGAACTGGCGTTCTTCGCGATTCCCGCCGCCGTGCGCGCGCGGGCCGAGGCGCTGGCGCGGCGGCAGGGCGGCACGCTGTTCACGGTGATGCTGGCCGCGTGGCGGTGCCTGCTTGGCGACTACGCCGGCCAGGACGACTTCTGCATCGGCACGACCGCGGCGAACCGCGTGCATCCGGGCAGCGAGCGCATCGTCGGCTTCTTCGCGAACCTGCTCGCGTTGCGCACCGCGCGGCAAGGCTGCGCCACGTTCGCCGCGCTGGTCGAGCGCGAGCGCGACACCGTCGCCGACGCATTGCGGCACCAGGCGGTGTCGTTCGACCAGGTGGTCGAGCAGGTCGGCGTCGCGCGCGATTCCGCGCGCAGCCCGCTGTTCCAGGTCA
Source organism: Burkholderia pulmonis (assembly GCF_984667975.1). NCBI lineage: Bacteria > Pseudomonadati > Pseudomonadota > Betaproteobacteria > Burkholderiales > Burkholderiaceae > Burkholderia > Burkholderia pulmonis. Next base: position 728,447 of record NZ_OZ480188.1, on the reverse strand, counting down.
ACTTCGTGCTGCAGGACACGAAAGGCGCGGTGCCCGGCGCCGCCGAGCCGACGCCCGCCGGGATGCCGGCGATGACGGTGCGCGACGACCTGTACCGCTACGCGCAGTTCGACCTCACGCTGTTCGCCGAGCTGCGGTCCGACGGCGTGCATTGCTGCACGGTGTTCCGCACCGACCTGTTCGAGGCCGCCGATGTCGAGCGGCTGTCGCGTACCTATGTGCAGTACCTCGACGCGCTGACCGCGCAGCCGGACGCGCCGTTCGGCACGCTCGCGCGCGGCGACGCGCCCGCGCTCGACGCGCTGCGCGGCTGGCAGAGCCGGCCGCTCGGGCAGCCGCTGCCCGACTCGATCGGCGCGGTGATCGACGCGCTCGCGCGGCAGCATCCGGGCCGCACGGCGATCCGTCACGGCGACGCGACGCTCGACTACGACGCGCTGAACACGCGCGCGAACCGGCTGGCGGATCACTTGCGCGATCTCGGCGTGTCGCCGGGCTCGACCGTCGGCCTGTGCCTCGAGCCGGGTGCGGAGCTGATCGTCGCGATGCTGGCGGTGCTCAACGCGGGCTGCGCGTATGTGCCGCTCGACAGCCGCTATCCGGCGGACCGGCTGCGATTCCTGATCGACGACAGCCTGGCGAGCGTGATCGTCACGCGCGAGGACGTGGTGGCGCGCACCGATGCGCTGCGCGACGGCTATCTCAACCTGATCGTCCTCGAGGAGCACGACGACGAGATCGCCGCTCGCGACGGCGCATTCGTCGCGAGCGGGCTGCCGGCGCAGATGCCGGCGTACCTGATGTACACGTCGGGCACGACCGATCGTCCGAAGGGCGTCATCGTGCCGCAACAGGCGATCCTGCGGCTCGCGTACCGGCCGGCCTATCTCGACGTGACGCCGGACGACGTGTTCCTGCAGTTCGCGCCGACCGCGTTCGACGCGTCGACCTTCGAGATCTGGACCGCGCTGCTGAACGGCGCATCGCTCGTCGTGCCGGCCGGGCGCGACGCATCGCTGGACCAGCTCGGGCCGCTGCTGACCGATGCGGGCGTGACGATTCTGTGGCTGACGAGCGGCCTGTTCGCGGCGATGGTCGATCACGCGCCGGACGCGTTGCGGCGGTTGCGCTACCTCGTCTGCGGCGGCGACGTGCTGTCGCTGCCGCATGTGGCGCGCGCCCGCGCGCTGCTGGAGCACGGGCAGGTCGTGAACGGCTACGGGCCGACCGAGACCACGACGTTCGCAACCGCGTACCCGGTGCGCGGCGCGCTGGCGGCGGGGCGCCCGGTGCCGATCGGCATGCCGATCCAGGGCACGTCGGTGTACGTGCTCGACGACGACCTGAATCCGTTGCCGGCCGGCGCGGCGGGCGACATCTACATCGCGGGGCCCGGCGTCGCGCACGGCTACGCGAACCGGCCGGACCTGACCGCGGCCGCGTTCGTGCCCGATCCCTACAGCGGCGAGCCGGGCGCCCGCATGTACCGCAGCGGCGACGTCGGCTACTGGGCGCATGACGGCGCGCTGCATTACCTCGGCCGGCGCGACCGGCAGGTGAAGCTGCGCGGCTACCGGATCGAGCCCGCGGAAATCGAGGCGGCGCTGGTCGCGTGCCGGGGCGTGCAGGCCGCCGTCGTGACGATCGACGCGACCGCGCAGGGCGACAAGCAACTCGTCGCGTACTGGACCGCAAGCCCGGACACGGGCGCGGACGCGCCGGACGAAGCCGGCCTGCGCGCGCAATTGCGGGCGTCGCTGCCCGATCATCTGGTGCCGGCGCGCTTCCACCGGGTGCCGCACATTCCGCTGACGGCGAACGGCAAGGTGGACCGGGCCGCGCTCGCGCAGCTCGCGCCCGTGCAGGCGGCCGCCGAAACGGCGCCCGAGACGCTGACCGACACGCAGCGCATGCTGCGCGCGCTGTGGGAAGACGTGCTCAGCCGCAGCGGGTTCGGCCTCGACGACGGCTTCTTCGATCTCGGCGGCGATTCGCTGCTGGCGATCCGGCTGAAGGCGCAGGCGCAGCGCCAGGGGCTCGAATTCGAGATCCAGGACCTGTTCGTCCACCAGAGCGTGCGTACGCTGGGCGAGCACATCGAGCGGCAGCGCGGCGCGGGCGCAGGCGAGGGCACCGGTGCCGGCGCGCCGGCCGAGGCCACCGTACCGCGGCCGCCGCTGACGAGCGAAGCGGACCGCGCGCGGTTGCCGGCCGGCGTCGTCGACGCGTATCCGCTCAGCCGCCTGCAACTGGGGATGCTCTATCACAGCCTGCGGCACGAGCACTCGAGCCTGTACCACGACGTGATCGGCTACGAGGTTGCGTATGCGTACGACGAAGCCTGCGTCGCGCACGCGCTCGGCCGGCTGTCGGCGCGTCATCCGGCGTTGCGCACCGCGCTGCGGATGGAGGGATTCAGCGTGCCGCTGCAGCTCGTGTTCGACACGGCGCGCATTCCGCTGGCGGTCACCGACCTGACCGCGCTGGACGCGGCGGCGCAGGCCGACCGGATCGCCGCGTTCATGGACGGCGAGCGGTTCGCCGCGTTCGACATCGCCGCTGCACCGCTGTTTCGCTGCTTCGTGTTCAAGCTGGCGGCGCAGCGCTTCAAGCTGGTGTGGAGCTTCCATCACGCGATGCTCGACGGCTGGAGCGAGGCCGCGCTGACCACCGAATTCATCCGGCTCTACACGTCGGGCCTGGCGGGCCGGCAGAACCTGCAGAACGACGGCCCGGCGGACGAGCCGGTGCAGGCCGGCTACCGCGATTTCATCGAACTCGAACAGGCCGCGCTCGCCGATCCGGCCCAGCGCGATTTCTGGCGTGGCCAGCTCGACGGCGCGCAGGCGCTGTCGCTGCGCCGCGCGCCGCTGCCGGGCGACGCAGCGGACGAGCGTGTGGATTATCTGGAAGTCGACGTCTCCGCCGAACTGGAGGCGGCGCTGCGGGCGCTCGCGCGCGACGCGAACGTGCCGCTCAAGAGCGTGCTGCTCGCTGCCCACCTGCGCGCGCTGCAGGCACTGAGCGGGCGCCGCGACGTGCTGACGTCGATGGTGACGCACGTGCGGCCCGAGACCGAGCACGCGGAGCGCGCGGTCGGGCTGTTCCTGAATTCGGTGCCGGTGCGCGCGGCGCTCGATGGCGAAACGTCGCCGGTCGCGCAGGTGCGGCAGGTATTCGAGATCGAGTCGGGCATTTTCCGGCACCGCTTTTATCCGTCGCAGCAGATCCGGCAGGACAACGGCGGGATCGATCTGGGTGAGGTGCTGTTCAATTTCACGAGTTTCCACGTGCTGCGCGAGCTGGACGACGCAGACGTGCGGATGCTGGCGGGCCGGGACGGCCATGCGGTCAACAGCTTTCCGGTGCAGGTCGATTTCTCGGTCTCCGCGAGCGACCAGCGGTTGCGCTGCATCGTCGGCTTCCGGGCCGACAGCCTGCGGCGCGCCGATGCGGAAGACATCGCGCACGCGCAGCACGAAGCGCTGCGCCGGCTTGCCGGCATGCCGGCGACGACGTGGCTGCTGCCTGCCGCGCGCGCGCGGCTCGACGACTGGGCCACGCCGACACCGGGGCTGCCGGTGGGCGCAAGCGTTGGCGAGCGCCTCGCCGCGTGCGCGGCTGCCGCGCCGGACGCCGTTGCGCTGATCGACGACACGGGCGAGACGACCTATGCGGCGTTGCTCGAACAGTGCGACCGGCGCGTGTCGGCGCTCACCACGCTGGGCGTGCGGCAGGGCGACGTCGTCGCGGTGTGCGCGGGCCGTACGGCGGCGACGCTGCACACCGTGCTCGCGCTGTTCCGGATCGGTGCCGTGTATCTGCCGCTCGATCCCGCGTTGCCGGAAGCGCGCCATCGCTTCATGGTGGACGACGCGCGCCCGGTGGCGATCGTCGGCGATGCGGCCGCGCCCGACTGCCTGCGCGCGTGCGGCGTGCGATTCGTCGAGCACGCGGCGCTGGCCGAAGCGGGCCCGGCTGCGTTGGCCGCCGCGCCGCGCGTCAGCGCCGGCGACCCGGCCTACATTCTCTATACGTCCGGCTCGACCGGCACGCCGAAGGGTGTGCTGTGCCGCCAGGAAGGCATCCTCGCGCTGTTCGATGCGCTCGCGCACACCTATCCGCTGGCCGCGGGCGACCGCGTGCTGTGGAAGACCGCGCAATCGTTCGACGTTTCGCTCACCGAAATGCTGTGGCCGTTGATGAAGGGCGCCGCGATCGTGATCGCGCGGCCGGATGGCCAGTACGATCCGCGCTACCTGCAGCGCGCGATCGAGCAGCATCGCGTGACGGTGGTCAATTTCGTGCCGTCGATGCTGCACCTGTTCCTGCAGGCGCTCGACGCCGGCGCGGCGAGCCCGCTGCGTGCGGTGTTCGCCGCCGGCGAGCCGCTGCTGCCCGCGACCGTCGAACTGGCGGCGCGCGTGCTGCCGCATGCGCCGCTGTTCAACGCATACGGCCCGACCGAGGCCAGCATCTACGCAACCGTGTGGCGCTGCGCGAGCGGCCCGGTGCTGATCGGCCGCGCGGTGGGCGACGTCGGCACGCATATCCTCGCGCCCGATCTCGCGAGGCTGCCGATCGGCGTGACCGGCGAGCTTTACCTGTCCGGGCGCGCGCTGGCGTCGGGCTACCTGAACCGGCCCGAACTGAGCGCGGAGCGCTTCGTGCCGAACCCGTATGCGACGGGCGATGCGGATCGCGTGCTGTATCGCACCGGCGACCTGGCCCGCTTCGACCGGCACGGCGACATCGAATTCGTGGGCCGCGACGACCAGCAGGTCAAGGTGCGCGGCTTCCGCATCGAGACGGGCGAGGTCGAATCGGTACTGGGCCGCCATCCGGGCGTCGCCAAAGTCGCGGTGCTGGCGCGTTCGGGCAGCGCGGGCGCCGTGCTCTGCGCGTTCGTGCAGGCGGCGGGGGCGCTGCCGGACGGCGCGCTGAAGGCGCATGCGCAACAGGCGCTGCCGCCGTACATGGTGCCCGACCGGATCGTCGTGCTCGACGCGATGCCGATGACCGGCAGCGGCAAGATCGATCGCCTCGGGCTGGCCGACTGGCCGCTCGATGCGGCGAGCCCCCACGACCATGCCGGCCGGGCGAACCCCGCGCGTCGCGCACCTGGCGACGCGGAGGCCGCGGTCGCGGCGATCTGGCGCGACGTGCTCGGCCACGCGGAGATCGATCCGGACACCAACTTCTTCGACGCCGGCGGCCACTCGCTCGCGCTGATCCAGTGCCAGGCGCGGCTTCGCAGCGAGTTCGGCCGCGACGTCGACATCGATCACCTGTTCCGCTACACGACGATTCGCACGCTGGCCGACTGGCTGTCCGCCTCCGGCGAACCGTCGGCCGACGCGGGCGGCGCGGATGCGGCCGCACGCGCGTCGCAGGTCGACAGCCGCGACGTCGCGATCATCGGGATGAGCGCGGCCGTTTCGGGTGCGGACGATGTCGAGCAGTTCTGGCGCATGCTGCTCACGGGCGAGGACGGCATCACCCGGCTCGACGACGCGCAGCTGCGCGCGCTCGGCGTGCCGGACGACCTGCTCGGCAATCCGCGCTTCGTCGCCGCGCGCGGATTGATTCGTGATCCGGACTGTTTCGACGCGGCCTTCTTCGGCTATACGCCGCGCGAAGCCGAGATCATGGATCCGCAGCAGCGCAAGCTGATGGAGGAAAGCTACCGCGCGCTCGAGGACGCGGGTTACGCCGGGCCCGGGCCCGGGCCCGCGCGCGACGTGGGCGTCTACGTCGGCGTGGGCGCGAGCCAGTATCTCGCGAACCACGTGCTCGGCAATCGCGATGCGGTCGACGCGCTCGGGCTGTACCAGATCAACGTGCTGAACCAGCCCGCGACGCAGATTGCCTACCGGCTGAACCTCACCGGCCCCGCGATCACGTTGAACACCGCATGCTCGACGTCGCTGGTCGCGCTGCACATGGCCGCGCGCGCGGTCGCGCAGGGCGACTGCGAACTCGCGCTCGCGGGCGCGGCGTCGATCGGCGTCGACGGCGTACCGGGCTACCTGCACCGCACCGGCGGAATCTTTTCCGCGGACGGCTACTGCCGCGCGTTCGACGCGGCCGCGAGCGGCACCGTCGAGGGCAGCGGCGCGGGGGCCGTGGTGCTGAAGCGGCTCGATCTCGCGCGCCGCGACGGCGATCACGTGTATGCAGTCGTCATGGGTTCCGCGATCAACAACGACGGCCATGACAAGGCCGGCTACACCGCGCCGAGCCCGGCGGGCCAGGCACGGGTGATCCGTGCCGCGCTGGCGGACGCGGGCGTGGACGCCGCGTCGGTCGGCTATGTCGAGACGCACGGCACCGGCACGCTGCTCGGCGACCCGATCGAAATGGCCGCGCTGAAGGCGACCTACGGACAGCATCCGGCCCGCACGCCGCGCCTGCTCGGCGCGGTCAAGACGAGCGTCGGGCACCTGGACAGCGCAGCGGGGCTCGCGGGCGTGATCAAGGCGGCGCTCGCGCTCGAACGCGGCAAGGTACCGGGCACGCTGCACTTCGACGCGCCCAACCCGCTGCTCGAACTCGACGATGCGGCCTTCCGCATCACGGCGGAAGCGGCCGACTGGCCGGACGATGGCGCGCCGCGCCGCGCGGCCGTCAGTTCGTTCGGCATCGGCGGGACCAATGCGCACGTGATCCTGGAAGCCGCGGCGCCCGAGGCGGACACGCCGACGGCCGCCGCCGCGCATTGCCTGCGGCTGTCGGCCGCCACGCCGGACGGCCTGCGGCGCGCGGCGGACAGCCTCGCCGCCGCGCTGCGCCGCCACCCGGAATGGGCGCTGGCCGACGTCGCGCATACGCTGCAGGTCGCCCGACAGGACCACGCGTGCCGCGCGTTCGTGGTGGCCGAGTCGCGCGACACGGCGCTCGACGCGCTCGCGGCGGGCGTGTTGCCGGCCGCCGACGACGCGCCGCACGCGCGCCCGGTGATTTTCCTGTTCACCGGGCAGGGCGCGCAGGCCGCCGGGATGGCGCGCGACCTGCATCGCGAGAATCCGGTGTTCCGCGCGGCGCTGGACCAGGTGTGCGGGCGATTCGCGAGTGCGGCCGGGCTCGCGCTCGAACCTTACCTGCTGGGCGACGCGAGTACGACCGACACGGCGCTGGTGCAGCCGCTGCTGTTCGCGTACGAGTACGCGCTGTATCAGGCATGGGCTGCGCTGGGCGTGACGCCGGACTACCTGATCGGCCACAGCCTCGGCGAACTGGTCGCCGCGTGCTGCGCGGGCGTGTTCTCGCTCGACGAGGCGGTCGGCTTCGTGGCGGCGCGCGCCGCGGCGATGCAGGCGCAGCCGGCCGGCGCGATGCTGTCGGTATCGATCGCGGAGGACGAGCTGGCCGCGCAACTGCCGCCGACGCTGGCCATGGCGGCGGTCAACGGGCCGCTGCAATGCGTGGTGTCCGGCCCGGTGGACGCGGTCGACCGGTTCGCGGCACACCTGCGCGACATGGGTATCGCGCATGCGCGGCTCGCGTCGTCGCATGCGTTCCATTCGCCGATGATGACGGACGCGGCAGCGCGCGTGCACGCGCATGCGGCGACGATGACGCTGCACGCGCCGCGCATCCCGTTGATCTCCAACCTCGACGGCACGCAGCTGGATGCGCAGCGCGCCACCGATCCGGCGTACTGGGCCGCGCACGTGCTCGGCACCGTGCGCTTCTCGGCGGGCGTCCGGACGCTGGCGGCGCTGGGCGACGCGCTGTGGGTCGAGATCGGGCCGCGCGACGTGCTGGCGGCGCTGGTGCGCGGACATCGCTGCGCGCCGGCCGACGCGGTGCTGGCGAGCTTCACGGAGCGCACGCCGCGCACGATGGCGACCCTGCTTGCCGGATATGGGCGGCTGTGGGCGAAGGGCGCGCGTCTGACACGCCGCGACGCGTACGCGCACGAGCGCCGCAAGCGCCTGCCGTTGCCGGGCTATCCGTTCGAGCGGACACGTCACTGGCTGCCGGCACAGCAGGGCGGCGCGATCGGGCGCGCACAGTCGGCGGCGCTCGCGCCGGTTGTTGCATCGGTTGCCGTACCGGACGCTGCCGACACCGCGCCCGCCGCACGGGTTGAAACGGATGACGTGCGGCGCGCATTGACGCGCATCTGGACCGAGTGCCTCGGCCACGAGCGGATCACGCCGACCGACGATTTCTTCGAGCTGGGCGGCGATTCGCTGCTGGCCGGGCGCGTGCTCACGCGGATTCACGAGCGGCTGAATGCGGAGCTGACGCTCGAGGCGTTCTTCAGCGCGCCGACGATCGACGGGCTGGCCCGCACGATTCGTGCGCAGGCCGAGCCGGCGCAATCCGCCGTGCAGGCGGCAACGCCGCCGGACGGCCCGCCGGCCGCCGGGCCGCGCCGTGCGCCGATGTCGTTCCAGCAGCGCCGGCTGTGGACGCTCGAACGGCTCGGGATGGGCGGTTCGGTTTTCCACCTGCCGCAATGCCTGCATCTGCACGGCGACGTCGACCGCGCTGCGCTGCACGCGGCGCTTGCCGGCCTGGTCGCACGCCATCCGGTGCTGCGCACGTCGTTTCACGAGGGGCCGGACGGCGGCGGCGAGCAGCACGTGCATGCCGACGCGGCGGTCGCGCTGTCGGTCCATGCGTACGCAGGCGGCACGGACGACGCGCTGCGTGCGTTCATCGCGCAGCACCGCGATGCGTTGCGGGCTGAGCCGTTCGATCTCGCGCGGCCGCCGCTGTTTCGCGCGCGGCTGCTCGAACTCGGGCCGCGCCGTGCGTGCCTGCTGATGTCGTTCCATCACATCGTCGTCGATGGCTGGTCGTTCCGGCTGATCGCGCAGGATCTCGCGTCGCTGTACGGCGACGCGAGCCAGGGGCGCGCGCCGGATACCGCGCCGCCCGCGTGGGATTACGCGAACTACAGCGAGGAGCAGGCCGCGCGGTTCGCCGCCGGACACGGCGCGGCGCACGAGGCGTTCTGGGCGCACCTGGACGGCGCGCCGGTGCTCGATCTCGGCGGCGACCGGCGCCGCGCACGCACGCCGGGGCGCCTCGCGCACAGCGGCCGCGTCGCGGTGGACGCCGGGCGCGCAGGACAGGTCGACGCGCTGGCGCGGCGCTTGCGGACGACACCGTACGTCGTGTTCCTGTCCGCGTTCCTGCTGATGCTGTCGCGGCGCACCGGCCAGCGCGACCTGGTGGTCGGCTCGCCGGTCGCCAACCGCGCGTCGAGCCGCACCGAAGGACTCGTCGGCTTCTTCGTCAACCTGCTCGCGCTGCGTGTGGCATTTCCGGCAACCAGCAGCACACGGGCATGGATCGAGCAGGTACGCGACTGCGTGATGGCCGCGCATGCACATCAGGACTATCCGTTCGACAAGCTGGTCGAGCGCTTCGCGGGCCCGCGCGACACGTCGCTGACGCCGCTGTTCCAGGTGGTGTTCTCGATGCAGGAGGCGCCGGTTCGCAACGTGCGGATCGGCGCGCTGGACGTCGCGTTCGAGGACACGCCGGAAACGGAAACCGAATACGACCTGACGATGAACCTGCATCGCGACGGCGCGGGTTACGGCGGCGTGCTGCTGACGCGCGACGGCGCGCTGAAGCAGGGCGAGGCGGACGAGGTGGTCGAACAGTTCCGCGCGGCGCTGGACCTGCTGCTGACGCTGCCGGACGATGCGCCGCTGGGCGACGCGGGCGTGCTGTCGGCCGCGCAGCGGCAGGCATGGCAGGCGGCGTCCGGAGCGGCCGACGCGCGTGCGTGGGCGGCGTCCGACCTCGTGTCGCTGCTGTCGGGCACGCTCGCGGCCGGCAACGCCGCGCCGGCGGTGGCGACCGCGCACGAGACGCTCAGTTACGCGGCGTTGCAGGCCCGGGTGGACCAGGTTGCGGGCGCACTGCACACGCACGGCGTCCGCACCGGCGACCGTGTCGCGCTGTGCTTGCCGACGGGGCTCGACGCCCTGGTGGCGCTGCTCGGTGTGCTGCGCGCCGGGGCGACCTACCTGCCGCTCGATCCCGCCGCGCCGGCCGCGCGGCAGCACGCGATCCTGTCGCAAGCGGCGCCGGTGCTGCTCGTGCACGACGCCGCAGCGGCATCGCCGGTGTGGCCCGGGTGCGCGGCGGTCGCGTTCGCCGCGCTGGGCGATGCGCCCGCCGGCGCGCTGCCCGTATCCATCGATCCGCAGCAGGCCGCCTATACGCTGTTCACGTCCGGCTCGACCGGTATGCCGAAGGGCGTCGACGTCAGCCATCGGGCGGCCGCGCACAAGATCCAGGCGCTGTGCGCCGCATATCGCATGACGGCCGACGACCGGGTCGTGCAGTTCTCGTCGCTCGTGTTCGACGTGTCGATCGAGGAGATCTTCACGACGCTGTCCACCGGCGCCTGCCTGCTGCTGCTCGACCGCGCGGCATGGCCGACGCTCGGTGCGTTCAGCGGCCTGCTCGACGCGCAGCGCGCGACGGTGCTCAACCTGCCCGCGTCGTTCTGGCGCGAGTGGGTGCGTGCGATCCGGCTCGGCGAGGCCGCGCTGCCGGCGCAGTTGCGTCTGGTCGTGACGGGCAGCGAGACGGTGCCGCTCGCGGCGGTACAGGCATGGCGCGCCGTGACGGGCGGCCGTGTGGCGCTGATGAACGCATATGGGCTGACGGAAAGCGTGATCACGTCCGTCGTGCACGACGTGCCGGCCGAGGCGCGTGCGGACGAACGCGACGTGCCGATCGGCACGCCGCTGCCGGGCACCACGGCCTATGTGCTCGACAAGCACCTGCAGCCGGTGCCGCCGCTGTGTCGCGGCGAGCTCTACCTGGGCGGCAACGCGCTCGCGAGCGGCTACCCGGGCCGGCCGGGGCAAACCGCCGCGGCCTTCCTGCCCGATCCGTTCGCGGGGCAGCCGGGTGCGCGCATGTACCGCACCGGCGACCTCGTGCGTCGCGACGCGGAGGGTGCGCTGGTCTACCTTGGCCGGAGCGATCGCCAGATCAAGGTGCGCGGGGTTCGCGTCGACCTGGCTGAAGTCGAGGCGCTGCTGCTCGAACAGGACGGCGTGCACGAGGCCGCGGTGCGGCTGTCGGGCGGGCACGACACGCTGGCGCCGCGCCTGGAGGCGTTCATCGTCGTCGGCTCCGATGCGTCAGGCGCGCCGGAAACGCCGCGCGACGCGTCGCGCGAGCGGCTGCGCGCGCTGCGCCGCGTCGCGCCGGCGCATCTGGTGCCGCATGCGCTGGCCATCGTGCCGTCGCTGCCCAAGACGTCCGGCGACAAGATCGACCGCCAGTGGGTGTCGACGGCGGAGCTGCCGGACGAGGCCGCGGACGGCGACGAAACGCCGCCGCTGCGCGCGTTGCTGACGGTGCTGCGCGACGTGCTGCGGCTGGAGCGGATCGGCCGGGACGACAACTACTTCGGGTTGGGCGGCGATTCCATTCTGGTACTGCGGGCCGTCGCGCAACTGAACCGGGCGGGCTGGACGGTCGATCCGCAGGATTTCTTCGCCAGCCCGACCCTCGCGGACCTGGCCGATTGCCTGCGGCCGCTGGCGGCGCGACCGGAGACGGACGATGTGTCCGGGTTCCCGTTGACGCCGTATCAACGCCGCGTGTTGCAGCGCCCGAACGCACATCACTGGAACCGCTCGTTGCTCGTTCAGGCCGCGCAGCCGCTCGACGCCGACGCGCTGCTGGCGGCGTTCGGTTCGCTGCTCGACGCACACCCGGGGCTGCGCTGCGTATTCGACCGCGACGCGCTGGCGGGCCGCATTGCGCCTGCGGACTCGGACGCCGCGCAGCGCTGCTTCAGCCGCCACGACCTCGGCTCGGCAGACGAGGCGGCGCGCTTCATCGTCGCGCACAGCACGACGCTGCAGCAGGGCTTCGATCTGGCGCACGGGCCGCTGGTCCGCCTCGCGCACTACCGGTGCGGCGCGGCCGGTGACCGGCTGCTGCTCGTCGTGCACGGGCTGGTGGCGGACAGCCATGGCTGGGCGGTGCTGCTGGACGATCTGGCCAACGCGTATGCGGCGCATGCGAACGGCCGGATGCCGGCACTGGCCGCGCCGACGCCGGCGTACCCGGCCTATCTTCGCGCGCTGGACGCACGCATTGCCGTCGCGCGGCAGGCGGGCGAAACCGCCGCGTACTTCGCGCCGATGGCGGCCAACGTCGCGCTGCCGCGGGATCGGCACGCGGAACCCGGCGAGAACGCCGAGGCCGGCCAGCAGGTCGTGCGCGACCGGCTGACGGGCGCCGCCGCGCGACGGTTGCTGGCCGTCGTGCCGCAGCGCCTGCGCGTGAAGGCCGCCACCGTCGCGATTGCGGCGGCCGCGCGTGCGCTGACCGACTGGGCAGGCGGCGCGGTGGTCGCCGATCTCGGCCGGCACGGTCGCGACTGGCTCGACGACGGGCCGGCGGTCGAGCGCGCGCTCGGCTGCTTCGTCTGCGACGTGCCGCTGCTGCTGCCGCATCACGCCGGCGTGTCGAGCGTCGCGGCGCTGCGCGAGTGGGAGGCCGTGCTTGCCGCGCTGCCGCCGGCCGCGCTGGGCGGCGCGGACGTGCCGCCGCCCGCCGGTATCGCCCCCGATGCGTGGCAGCGCTGCGTACAGCCGCAGGTCAGCGTCGATTTCGTGTCGGCGGCCGCCGCACGCCCGTCCGCGTGGTTCTCCGCTGCCACCGAGGCGGTGGGCGCGGACCGCGCGGCGACCGACGAACGCTCGCACCTGCTGAACCTCGTCTGCGTCGCGGGCGACGGCGAACTCGCGTTCGAGTGCCGTTACAGCGACGCCGTGCACATGCGCGCCACCGCCGAACAGTTGCTGCACCGGTGGCGCGAGCACATGGAGGCCGCGCTCGCGCATGTCGCCGACGCCGCCGTTCCCGTAGTCGAACACGATCATTCCTGACATGACCCAGATCTACCTGAAACCGAACGTCGTCTTCGAACCGCTGATCAATCAATGGTATGCGTGGACGTTCCTGCTGCAGCCGGCGACCTGCGCGCTGGTGATGAAGCAGGTGCACCTGCGCATCATGGAATCCTTCATCCGCGCGCCGGAGCTGCACCGGCGTTCCGCCGCGAAGATGGCCGGCGGGCCGTTCCTCAACGGCGGCCGGGAACTCGTGCCGGCGGTCGACGCGCTGATCCGCGACACCCGCACGCGCGCCGCGCCGCTGCTGGCGCTGGCGGACGCGCTGCGCGAGCTCGACGAGCTGCTCGCGCGGGAAGGGGGCGGCGATACGCTGTCGCCGCTGTATGCACGCGTGCCCGAGCCGTTGAAGGGCTGCGTCGAGCTGGGCTACGACCTGCGCGGCCATGCGTCGTACCGGCTGTTCGAGCGGCTGCTGTACGACAGCGCCGGCTATCTCGATGCGCTGCAGAGCGTGAACGGTTTCCTCGCGACCAGCGACGACCGGAGCTTCATGCTCAGCACGCCACGCTTTCCCGACGAGCACATGGTGCAGATCCGCCTGCCGTTCCGCGACGCGCTGTACGACGAGCTGTTCGCGGCCCGCCAGGCGGGCGCCGCGCCCGACCTGATCGACCGTCTGCTCGCGCACGCGGAGGGTGGCGCCGCGCGGCGTGCGGCGCTCGAAACCTGGTTCACCGACGCGCCGCCGCCGCGCCCGCCGTCGGCGCCGGCGCGTGCGGCGCAGCAGCCGGTGCGGGTGCGCTACTTCAACCATGCGACGGTGCTGGTCGAGACCGCGGAATTCTCGCTGCTGACCGATCCGATCGTGGGTTATCCGCTTGGCCAGGGCGAGGATCCGTTCACGTTCGCGGATCTGCCCGAGCGTATCGACTACGTGCTGCTGACCCACAACCACCAGGATCACATCGTGCTCGAGAGCCTGCTGCAGCTGCGGCACCGGATCGGCACGCTGGTGGTGCCGCGCAGCCACGGCGGCTTCCTGCAGGACCCGTCGATCCGGCTCGCGCTCGAGGCGTGCGGGTTCGAGCGGGTGGTCGAGGTCGGCGAGCTGGACAGCGTGCCCGTGCCGGGCGGCGAGATCGTCGCGCTGCCGTTCCTCGGCGAGCACGGCGATCTGCATATCGCCGCGAAGATGGCGTTCGCGCTGAAGGTGGACGGCAAGAGCATGCTGTTCGCGGCCGACTCGAACAACCTGCAGCCGGAGCTGTACCAGCGCATCGCGCAGCGCATCGGCCGGATCGGCACGCTGTTCATCGGCATGGAATGCGAAGGCGCGCCGATGTCCTGGCTGTACGGCGCGCTCCTGAACGAGCCGCTCGGCCGGCAGTTCGACCAGAACCGCCGTCTGAACGGTTCCGACTGCGAGCGCGCGTGGCCGCTGGTCGAGTGCTTCGCGCCGCGCCAGGTGTTCGTCTATGCGATGGGCGCGGAGCCGTGGCTCAAGTTCATCTCCAGCATCGAATACGCGCCGACCTCGCTGCCGATCGTCGAATCGGACAAGTTGATCGCGCGCTGCCACGCGCACGACATCCAGTCCGAGCGGCTGTACCTGAAGAAGGAAATCATCCTCTGAGCGCGGGCGGCCGCATGGCCGCCCGCATCGTTTCGTCGAATCGCCGAACCAGGAATCCCCCCATGCCGGATCGTCATCCGTCCCGTGTCGTTACCGCCTTCAAGATTCTCGCCGCCACGGTCATACCGTTGCTGGCGATTGCCGCGGGCCTGCTGTATTGGGCGCTGCCCGCCGCGACCGGCTATGCGTCGCATTACCTGTGCGTGCGCGTGCTCGCCGACGGCGACGGCGATGCGCGCGCCGTATTCGCGCGCGAAGTGAAGCCGATCAATCCGTTGTTCAACTTCGTCACGTACCGGATCGACCGTGCGCGACAGACCGTCGAGGCCGCAGGGCTCGGCGTGCTGCATTCATCGGTCGCGCTGTACCGGCCGGGCCTCGGCTGCACGATCGCGCCGGCCGCCGCGATCGACGCGTTGCGCGCGGAGGGCCGCGGCCTCGCGCTGCCGCCGGTCGCGGCCGACGCCGGCAATGTCGGCGACGCCGACGATGTCGCGCCGGCCGATCCGCTGCCGGCGCTGAGCACCGTGCTGGATCGCGCGATGGCGGAGCCGTCGCCCGGGTCGCTGCGCAATACGCTGGCCGTGGTCGTGCGGCAGGACGGCAAGCTCGTCGGCGAGCGGTATGCGCTGGGCGTCACGGCCGACACCCCGTTGCTCGGCTGGTCGATGACGAAGACCGTCACCGCGTTGCTGGCGGGCGTCCTGGCCCGCGACGGCAAGCTGACGCTCGCGCAGGATCGCCTGCTGGACGACTGGGCGTCGCCCGGCGATCCGCGCCAGGCGATCCAGTTGCGCAACCTGCTGCAATGGACGAGCGGGCTGGATTACCAGGAAGGCTATCTGCCCGGCTCGGACACGACGAAGATGCTGTACCAGTCGACCGACATGGCGCGCTTCGTCGCGAGCCGGCCGCTGAAGGTCGAGCCCGGCCGCGAGGTGGACTACCAGAGCGGCGGCAGCGTGCTGGTCGCGAAGATCGTCGCGCGCGCGGTTTCGCCGCGGCCGCTCGACATCGTGCCGTTCGCGCGGGCGCGGCTGTTCGAGCCGCTCGGCATCCGCACCGCGATGATGGAGCCCGACGCGTCGGGCACGCTGGTCGGCGGCAGCTACATGCTGGCGTCGGCGCGGGACTGGTCGAAGCTCGGCCAGTTGATCCTGCAGCAAGGCGTGTGGCATGGCACGCGCATCGTCGATCCGGACTGGGTGCGGTTCATGGCGACGCCCCAGGCGGCGCGGCACGAAGGTCAGCTCGGCGCACATCTGTGGCTGAACGCCGGTGCCGGCAGCGCGCGCCGGTTTCCGTCGCTGCCGGAGGACCTGATGATGATGGACGGCTTCAATCACCAGCTGGTGGTGATCGTGCCGTCGTGCCGCGCGGTCATCACGCGGCTGGGCGCGACGGTGGACCACAGCTGGGACACCGAACGCTTCGTCGCCGACGTGATGGCGAGCCTGCCGGGCTGCGCCGGCCCGGCAACCACGACCGCTGCGAGGTAAGCGAATCATGACGATCATCGTACGAGACGCGGTGGCCGCCGATATGCCGGCCCTGCGCGAACTGTTCCTGCACTCGCGCCGCGAGACCTTCGTGTGGCAGCCGGCCGGTGCGTTCCTGCTGGCCGACTTCGAGGCCCAGACGGACGGCGAGCGGCTGAGGGTCGCCGAGGACAACAGCGGGCAACTCGCCGGCTTCGTGTCGGTCTGGGAGCCCGACCATTTCATCCATCACCTGCACGTGTACCGGCCGCGCCACCGCAGCGGTATCGGTCGCGCGCTGCTGCGCGCGCTGCCGGGCTGGCCGGCCACACGCTACCGGCTCAAGTGCCTGCGCGCCAACGCGCCGGCGCTGGCGTTCTATGCCGCGTGCGGCTTCGTCGAGATCGGCGCCGGCAGCGCGGAAGACGGCGAATACCTGCTGCTCGAGTCCGGCGACAAGGACGGCCGATGACCGTCCACTTGCGGTACTGCCTGCAGCAGGCGGCGTTGTGGGGCACCTTCGGCCTCGTGCTGCCGGTCGTCACGCTGTTCCTGCTGCACAACCATTTCACGCTGTTCGAGATCGGGCTGTACGCGGCGCTGTTCAGCCTGTCGACCATCGCGCTGGAGCTGCCGTTCGGCGCGATGGCCGACCGCGTGGGGCGCATCCGGACCTATCGCGTGTCGCTGCTGATGAACAGCGTCGGCTGCGCGCTGATGCTGTGCTTCAGCCAGAAGCCGATGCTGTACCTCGCCGCCGCGAGCTTCGGCATCGCGCGCGCGATGAGTTCCGGCACGGTCGACGCGTGGTATGTCGGCTTGCTGCGCGAGCACGGCGAGACGAAGCGGATTCCGTATTTTCTCGGCCGCGCTGAGCTGGCCTCGGCGCTCGGGCTGGCGAGCATGTCGCTGGTCGGCGGCGTGCTCCCGGACCTGATCGGCAGCCGGCTGTTCGACAACCCGTACAAGATCGGCCTGGCGTTCGCATGCGCGCTGTTCATCGTGCTGCTGGGCCTGACGTCGTGGTTTTTCGCCGAGGCGGAGCAGGCGCCGCACGAGGCGGTGCCGGCCGGCAGGATGCTCGACGATCTTCGCGAACTGATCCGGTTCGCGTGGCATGGCGGCGCGGTGCGGCCGCTGATCCTGCTCTGCATGCTGCTCGGCGGCGTCGTGTCGGTGCTGGAGAGCTACTGGCCGGTGGTGCTGAAGACGCTCGTGCCGATGCACGGCGCGACCTGGGCGTTCGGCCTGTTCCTCACGCTGATGCTGGTCGTCAAGGGCGCGGGCGGCTGGGCGTCGTATCGCGTGATGAAGCATTGCGCCGCACGGCCGGCGCTCGCCGTGACGCTGCCGTTCGCCGGGCTCGCCGTGAGCCTCGTGCTGACGCGCTGGGCGAATCACGTGGTCGCGTTCGGCGTTGTGTTGAGCGGGGTCGCGCTGTTCCTCGGCATCGCCGGCGCGGTGGTCAACGCGGTGCTGCATCACCGGACGCCCGATGCGCTGCGATCGCGCGCCGTCTCGTTCTTTTCGCTGGTGTTCCAGCTCGGCAGCATGATCGCGTCGATCCTGCTTGGCTACCTGGTCAGCCAGTGGGGCGTACAGGCGGTGTGGTGCGGCGTCGGCGTGCTGGTCGCGGTGGCGTCCGGGTACGGTGCGTCGATCGGCGGCTGGGCCGCCGGCCCGGTGGAAGAGGTGAAGGCGGCGGCGCGCGTGTAGGGCCGGGCGCCGGTTCGATTCTTGTGTGATGCGTCATGCGGCAGCAGCAATCATTTTTCGTTTGTCACCCCACGATAGCCAAGGAGAGCGACTTTGAAACAGGAGATGCGCAACGCGATTCACGACACGCTGGATGCGCTCGTGTCGCAGTACGGGATAGCGGAGCTCGAACGCGTGATCGAGTTCGTCAACATCAACACGGGGCGGGTTCCGCTGCCGGAGTTGCCGAAGCATCAGCGGCCGTTGCTGTTCTATTTCCCGGGGCTGGACGGGAAGCCGTGGTACGAGGCATCCGATTATCCGGAACTCGAGGCGTTCACGTCGACGATCGAGGCGTCGGTCGACGTGCTGCGCGAGGAGTTTCTCGCGCAGGTGACCACGCCGATGCTGCTGCCGTACGAGGAGCAGGTGGCGGGGCGTTTCGAGTCGATCCGGCGCAACGACTGGGGATCGTTCTATTTCAGGCGCAAGGGCGAGCCCGAAGTCGAGGAGAACTGCCGCCGCTGCCCGCGCACCGCGGCGCTGATGCGGCAGGTGCAGGATTTCCTCAGCCCGAGCGGCGCGTTCATCTTTTCGGTGATCCAGGGCGGTACGCGGATCCCGCCGCATTCGGACACGACGAACCTCAAGCTGACCTGCCAGCTTCCGCTGATCGTGCCGCAGGGCTCGCGGCTGCGCGTCGGCGACGAGACCCGCGAGTGGCCGGACCGGCGCGCGATCGTATTCGACGACACGTTCGAGCATGAGAGCTGGAACGACAGCGACGAGCCGCGGGTGTGCCTGCTGGTCGATATCTGGCATCCGGGAATCACGCGTATCGAGCGGGATGCGGTCGAGCGGCTCGACGCTGCGATCAGCCAGCATCTCGGGCTGGATTTCCGGCCGCCGTGGGCGGAGGCGGTCGCGGCGTAACGCGGGCAAGGGCGACCGGCCGGGGGGCGGTCGCCTTTCGACAATCGGCGACAGCGGCTCGGCAACGTTGCCGGGCCGGGTTTTCGACTCACGCGCCATTCGTGAACGATCAGAAATGCGCCCGTTGCTGCGCCGTCAGCGATTCGCGGTGTGTTGGTCGATGGCCGTTCGGGACGACACGATTTTGTTTGAGGGCCCGTATTTCACTACCTCTTCCGCGCTCAGCCGGAAATCCCGCGCGGTATCCGCTGCAATCGTTTCCATGAATTGGCCTGTCGCGCCTCCTGACGATTTCATCGGCGCAAATCTCCCGGGTCGCCGGCCGGGCTGCGTGACGCGGTCGACGGCCGATGCAGCAGAACGCGGGTGTTGGCCAACGTATGGCGATCTTCCTTCCGGGCTGCCGCGTCAATCAACGCGCCTGCACTTGCCAGCCCGATCCGATGGCGATGCCTCCGGGTTCGATGAAACGGATTGTCCAGGTAAAAAATCCGACGGAATGATGCATTCGGGGACAAATCGTCGCGCAAGCTTCCTTCAGACTTGTTAGGATTGTAGGCGCGGCGAAAGGGGGATTTCTCGACTCGCGTATCGCACGGCATGCGCACCCGGATGGCGCCGGGGCGGCACGAAAATCCGCGCATGACAACGGGCTGGAACGGCAACTGAGAGACCGGGGGCTGGCCCGAGCAGACACAATTTTGAACAACAAGGACGTCAACAACATGAAGGCCACACGCCTCCAGGTCGCTGCGACACTGGTCGCTTTCGCGTTCGCTACGGGTTGCCCGACGCCGATCGCCTTTGCCAAGAGTTCCGGTTTCAGCTCGAGCCGCTCATCGTCCGGATCGAGCTCCGGGTCCAGCCGTTCGTCGTCCAGTTCAAGCTCCAGCTCCAGCTCGAGTTCCAGCCGATCCTCCTATGGTTCGAGTTACGGCTCGAGTTCCAGCCCCAGCCGCTCCTCTTACAGTTCTAGTTACGGCTCGAGCTCCAGCCGCTCGACTTACAGTTCGAGTCCCGGCTCGAGCTCCAGCCGTTCCGACTACAGTTCGAGTCCCGGCTCCAGCTCCAGCCGCTCCTCTTACGGTTCGAGTTACGGCTCGAGCGCCAGCCGCTCGACTTACAGTTCGGGTCCCGGCTCCAGCTCGAGCCGTTCCTCGTACAGTTCAACCCCCGGCTCCAGCAGCTCATACAGTGCATCGAACTACAAGAGTTCTTCCGCTTATGACGCACCGGCCCGTTCGTCGGCCAGTCCGTCCGACGGGTCCGGCACGTCCAAAAAATCGGGGTTCAGCAGCTCCGGCTCGAAGAAGGTCATCGCCGCGACTGCACTGGGCGGGGCGCTGTATGCCGCCCAGTCGAGCCGTGACGCGGCCGCGACGCTGAATTCGAGCGAGTCGTCGCACAGCGGCAGCGACGGCAGCAACGCCAGCAACAGCAGCTCGCCCGACCACGGCGCGTCCGGCAATACGCATTCGTACGGGACGCGAAACGACGCGCCGACGCCTCCGTCGTACAGCGCACCGCCACCGCCGGTGGCAACCCAGCCGTCCAACGGCAACAACGGGCTCCTGCTCGGCTACGTGCTCGGGCGCAGCAGCGCGCCGCGCGAAACGGTCGTCGTGCAGCAGCCGGACCGGTACGCCGCAGATTCGGGCAATGCGACGGTGTATCGGCACGCGCCCGACGACGAGGCGACGCCGGATGCCAATGTCGCCGCATCCGATGCCCAGAATGCACAGGATGCCCAGGCGGCGAAGCCGCCGGCAAAGGAACACAAGAACGTGTGGCTGGGTGCAGTCGTGATGTTGGGCGGCCTTTTTCTTGTCGTGTGGCTCGTCGTCGCACTGTTCAGGCGTGCGCGCCGCGCGTGGCTGGAGCGGAAGGCGCGCTACATGTCCCGCACCAACTACCGCCTCTGAGAAAGAACGAACATGGGAATTCTTGAACTCGCTCGCCGGATCGGCGGAAAGCGCCTCGACGATCTTGCGCGCGCGCAGGTCGATCAACCGGAGCGGGTCGACACCGGGCTGCCGTTCGGCGCGCGTATCGGCGGCATCGTCGAACTGGTGCTGGCCGACTTCGCGCTGCTCGAAGGGTCGCTGCTGGTCGTGCCGCCGGCCGGGCAGATGCCGATCGTCGCGGTCAGCCGCCTGCATGTCGACGCCGATGCGGATCTGTCGATCTTCCGGCTGTACACGGATACCGGCACGGACAGGAACGGGCAGGGTGCGTTCCTTCAGGTCATGACGGGCAACGACGATCCCCGGGATGTGCGCGAAATCGCTTACTACCAGTTCCTGTACCGCGAATATCCGGTGACGGCCGACGAGCAGGACGCCTTCCTCGGCAACGGTTACGGCCTCGGGCAGGACCGCTACGACATGGATCGCGACGAGCTTGCCCAGATCGCACACTTCGCCACGCAGCCGGCGCGCGTCGATGCGCTGCTCGACGGCAACGACGCGCTCGGCTTCGAGCGCGATGCACCGGGCGGCGACTACGTCCGGCCGTGGACGGCCAGGGAGCGCCGGCTGGACGACGGCGTCGGCGAGAAGGGCGTCGAGAAGACGCATTCGTTCATGCAATACGTGCGGCGCCTGCCGGCCGGCCCGGCGCGGGAAAGTGGCCCGATCGAGCGCCTGTGGATCGATTTCGAGCACGTCGAGACGATGGACGGGCGTCCGGACGAGGCTGTCTGGGTCGACTATTTCGCCGGTCTCGCCATCGATCCGCTGCGCGTCAAGGTTTTCTGAGGCGCGAAGCCGCCTCGATCCGTTCGCAATTCGCAACTCAAGATTGACCAAGGAGCACACCATGTCTGGCTGGAAACTCGTTTCGTCGCTTCTCGCGAAACACGTTGGTACCGTAGGCGATCGCCTCGCGCAGCAGATCGCTGCATTCGATCCGGAAACGGCGACGCAAGTCGACCGCGACAACCTTCAGGCCAAGCTGCACGAAGTGGCGGTCAAGCTGGCCGAGGCCCGGCAGAAGAACGGCGCTGCGCAGAAGGCGGTCGCGGATCTGAAGGCGAGCATCGACGGCGACATGAAGGCGGCGGTCGTACTGATCGCCAAGTTCGAAAAGCAGGAGATCAACGAGCTGACGCTGACGCAGTTCACCGACGATCTCGAGCGTCGCAAGCAGGACCTGCCGCGGCGTCAGGCGGAGGCGGACGGCGCCCAGCAACTCGTCGACACGCTGCAGGAAATTCTGACGACCGTCGAAACCCAGGTGAACGAGTTCGACGCGAAAGCGCGTGCGGCGATGGCCGATCTCGCGCAGGCGCAGGCCGACCGCGAGCGTGCGCAGTTGATGCAGCAACAGCAGGAGGAACTGAACCGGCTGCGCGCGGGCACCGGCGGCGCGTCGACCGGGCTCGGCGCGTTGCAGGCGGCGGCCTCCCAGGCGCGTGTCGCCGCCGATGCCGCACAGACGGTCGCGGCCATCGGGCAGAAGCCGCTCGATCAACAGGCGGCGGTCGAAGAGGCGCGTCGCATCGCGGCAGGCGGGGCGGCCACGGGTTCGGAGTCGGCGGTCGAGCGCTTGCGCAGGCTCTCGCAGTCGTAATCGACGAGGCCGCGCGTCGGCGATGACGGCGCGCGGCACGGCGGTGCCAATGAGCGGGCGGTGCGGTGTGCCCGGACGCCGGGCTTCGGGAAGCTCGCATGCGGCACGGCGGCGTCGCGCAGGCGCGCATCGGCTGGCGAACCTGCAACGTTGAGTCATGACCGGCGTCGAGGTCGGGCGGCACGGGAATCGGCAAGCTGCTATGCTCGATTGTCCTTACCGGAGAATCGCCACATGAGACGCTTGCTCCTGCTCTGGAAAACCGCCCGACGCGACCTGCGCGTCCTGTGGGCCGCCCTGAGCCACCCGGATCGTCCGGGTTGGCTGATTCCCGTGCTCGGACTCGTCGCCGTCTATGCGCTCGAGCCGTTCAATATCGCGCTACCCCTGCTCGGTCTCGTCGACGATGCCGTCCTGGTGCCGATCGTCCTGCACTTGATCGTCCTCGGGCTGCCCGTTTCTCTCCGCGGCGCGGCCGTACGGTAGCCCGACCCGCTCACGCATCGCTCAGAGGCTGTCCAGAAACGCCTGCGTGACCGCAACCCACGGGCCGTTTCCGTCGTTGTTCGCATCGTATTCGACAGCGGGATTCTGGCCGCCCCAGATGATCAGGTCGGCTGCGGTGGTGCTTCGGATCGTGTTCAGCATGCTCTGCCAGGTCGAGGCGGGAATCAGCGTCGTGTTCTGGTCGTAGTACTGCGGCCAGACGTACGGAAAGACCGGATGCGGACCCGTGCTGCTCTGGCGATCGATCGTCCCCGTGGTGGCGAGGTCGGCGTTGAGCTGCGGCGCCCATGCCGCGCCCGTATACGGCGATGTCCCGTTGGCCTTCACATATTCGCTCGGGAAGTACGCGGTCCGGCCGTTGTTGAGATCCATCAACTGCGCGATGCCGCGATAGGCGCTGGCGGCATCCACCGTGCTGATGTTGGCCGCGTTCGCGAGCCCGTACCACCCGAGCACGCGATTGGGGCGAATCGCCTGGGTCCATTGCTGGAGTTGCTTGAGGATCGCGAACCGGTTGGCGATCGTCGCCGTGCTGCCGGTCAGGTACAGCTTTTCGCAGTCGAGCACGAGATAGCCGGCCGAGTCGGCCGGCGTCGGATCGTACGTGTTGACCAGCGCCTCCCAGTCGCTCTGCGACGGCAGCTTCACCTTGCCCGTCGACGCATCGTACGTGAGCGGCTGGCAGTATCGGGCCGGGATGAAATGAGTCTTGACCGCACCGTGTCCGAGCGAGACGTCGGCGTAGGCGGTGTTGTCCAGCACGATAAACGACGATGCGGCATCGACGTCGCGTGGATGGGCGACCGCAAGCGCGATCAGGGCTGCCGTGCCGGCGCCTGCTGCGATCAGCGAGCGCGGGCGAATGGATCGGGATTGCATGGTTCGACTCCTGGTTGGCGAGGTGGAAGAACGTGACGCGACGCGCAGGGACTGCGCCGACCGGCCACGCCGGCTAGAACACTGTCTCGATGCCGGCATAGACGCCGGTTTGTCCGTGACCCGGCATGGGGTTCGTGCCCCAGCCCGCATTCATCGGCCCGAGCCCCGGGCTTTGCGGATTGACGCCGAAGTTGGCGTTGGCGCTGTTGAACACGTGCGCGGCCATGCTGTACAGGAAGGTCCGCTTCGACAGGTCGTACATGCAGCCGACGCCGACCATCGTCACGCGCGATTCGCCGTCGTGATCGGCGGTCCACTTGCCGGGGCCGACCTTCATCGTGTAGGCCGCACCCTGCAGGTGGAGAAACGGGTTCACGTCATACGTGAGGCCGGCCCACCAGAGATCGGCGCGATCGGACAGTCCCGCCGGCGTGTCTGGCGCGGAATAGTGCGTGTAGGCGGCCTGCACGCGAAACGGGCCGAACCGGTCGCGCACGCCGACGAACAGTTCGCGTGAGTAGCTGAACAGGTTGTTCTCGATGCCCTGCGCGTTGCGGATCTCGTCCCACACCACGCGCACCTGGAAGTCGCCGTGCGTGTAGGCGCCGCTGAAGCCGTCGGCGCGCCCGGCCTTGCCGGCATTGGCGGGATCGCCCGCATTGAAGCCCGTCGGGCTGTTGCCCAGGTTCAGCTCCGCGTCGAACGAGAAGCCGTGCAGGTCGGGCGACAGGTAGCGGATGCCGTTGGAGAGGCGGGAGCCGTTCCGGTACGCGACGAACGACTGGGCGCCGAAATTCTCTTCGAGCAACGGATCGTATTCCCACACGTAGTTGTTGAGCATCGGCCCCTGGCCGAAGCGGATCGTGCCGAAGGTGTCGTTCTTCAATCCGACCCAGGCCGCGCGCTGGAAGATCAGCCCGGCGACCAGCGAGCCGGTCGGCGTGAACGCAGACTCGAGCCAGAACAGCGCGTGATTGCCGTTCCCCAGATCTTCCGTGCCCTTCAGGCCGATGATGTTGACGCCCCAGTCGCTGCCTTGCGACCAGCGCGACGCGGCCCCGCGCGGTGTCTGCACGCTGCTCGTGTACTGGACGTCGCCGCCCAGGCGGCCCCACAGCAGGACGTTCGACTGCGCATGGGCGAGCGTCGTCACGAAGCATGCGACCGCGAAAATCAATCCGCTTTTCATTTATTTAGCTATCCATATTGAATGGGACGATAAAGAAACGGCCGCCCCCGGTGCGATCGCCGTCTCCCGATGCCGCGCGGCGCGCTCAGTGCGGCTGCTGCACCGGCAGCGGCCCGTCGGCGAGCGGTTGCGCGCGCTGCGGGGCAGGCCGGACGAACTGTCGCCGCTGATCCTGCGTCAGCCCGAAGAACCACGTGAGCACGAAAGCCGATGCATAGGCGGTCGCGGTCGCGAGGCAATAGACCGCGACGCTGCTGCCGAGGCCCATCGGCCCGGTGACGAGCGGAATCAGCATCAGGTTGGCCGGGCCGATCGTGGTCGCGCCGACGAAATCGCCGTGACTGGCGAAGTACCCGAGCACGAGCGCGCCGATGCCGCCGCCGATCGACGACGTGACGAGCGGGCGCCCGAGCGGCAGCGTGACGCTGTACAGCAGCGGCTCGGATACGCCCAGCATGCAGGTCGGCAGCGTGTCGCGGATCCGCTGTTTCAGGCCCGCATCCTTGACGCGGAAATAGAGCGCGAAGGCGGCGCCGGCTTGCCCGCAGCCGGACATCGCGAGAATCGGGAACAGCGCGGTGAAGCCGTACTGCGCGATGAGTTGCGCATGAATCGGGATCAGCGCCTGATGCAGGCCGAACATCAGGAGGCCGACGAACGACGCGGCGAGGATGAACGCGGCCGGCATGCCGCCGACGTTCAACAGCAGCGTGGTGAGCTGGCTGACGCCGTTCGTCAGCACGTCGGCCACCGGCATCAGCACGAACAGCGTCGCGACGCCCGCGACGAGCAGCGACACCGTCGGCGTCACCAGCGTCTCGATGGCCGGCGGCACGCGCGTGCGCAGCTTGCGCTCGACCAGCGCGACCAGCACGCCGGCCAGCAGCGCGCCCATCAGTCCGCCCTGGCCGGGCCGCAGCGCGATCTCGCCGAGCAGCGGCAGCGTGAACGCGGGGAGCTTGGTCAGCGCAGGCACGATCATCACGCTCGCGGCCGCGCCGCCGAGGCTCGGCGTGCCGTCGAATTCGCGCGCGGCATTCATGCCGACCTGGATGACCAGGAATGCGAAGAATGCGGTGCCGATCGTCGACGCGACGGTGGCGAGGAAGGTCAGGTCGCTTGCGCTGTCGGGCGGCGAATGCCGGGCCCAGAGCAGCAGCAGGCCCCCCAGCGCATTGATCAGCCCCGCGCCGACCAGCGCGGGAATCAGCGGCGTGAAGATCGCGGCGATACGGCGCAGGAAGCCGCGCACCGCGTGGTTGCCGCGCCTGGCGGGCGCAGCCGCGGCCGGCTTCACGGCAGACGCGTCTTCTTGCGGGTGCGCGCCGTTTGCGTCGTGTTCGCTCAAGGCCTGCGCGAATGCGCCCCATACCTGCTTGACCGCACCCGGGCCGATCACGACCTGCAGCGGATCGCCGGTCACCACGCCCAGCACGCCGGGCAGTTGCCGCAATGCGGCCGGATCGGCGAGCGCGGGATCGGTGAGGTTGACGCGCAGTCGCGTCATGCAATGCGTGTGATTTCGCACGTTCCGTGCGCCGCCGATCGCATCGAGAATCGCGTGGGCCAGTGCCCTGAACCGCTCTGTCGTCTCCGCCGTCATGTTTGCTCCTGTCGAATACCGAACCGCCCCGGTCTGGAGGCGGATACATTGAACCGTCGATAAATTGGAACGTACCAATTCATATATTGGTTGGCAATAGGTAGTTTTTTAGAAGCTGCCCAGGAACTGGATGGATAGCTTTTCAGCCACGAAGATAACAGGGGTAGGATCACTCGCCAGGCTGTTTCATCATGAAAACTCAATTACTATCAATGACTTGTGTGCATGGAGAGATGGGCGGAGCTGACACTGACGTTTCCTGGCGCACGGCAGACTCGAATCGACGATTTACAACCAATGCCATACCAATTATGATCGAAGCCATCCGTCACCCAACCTGTGGAGTGCAGCCATGCCGCTGGATCGTTTGATCACCGAGCAACCGAACGTCTTCAGCGCCAACCTCGACCAGTTGAGCATCGAGGAAGGCGTGGCGTTGATGAATCGCGAGGATGCGTTCATCGCGCCCTGCGTGGCACGCGCGTTGCCGTCCATCGCGGCGGGCGTACGGACGGTCGCGCAGGCACTTCGTGCGGGCGGCCGGCTCGTGTATATCGGGGCGGGCAACAGCGGGCGGATCGGCTATCTCGACGCGCTGGAATGCCAGCCGACCTTCGGCATGTCGCCACGGGAAGTCGTGGGCATCGTCGCGGGCGGGTTCGTCGGCGTGTCCGAGGGCATCGAGGATTCCGCCGAACGAGGGCAGGCGGATCTGGAGGGCATCGACCTGCGGCGCGAGGACGTGGTCGTCGGGCTGACCGCGAGCGGCCGCACGCCCTATGTGATCGGTGCGCTTCGTCATGCGCGGCAGATCGGCTGTCCGACCGTATCGGTGGCCTGCAACAGCGGGAGCGAGGTCGGCGCCGTCGCCGATGTCGCGATCGAAGTGGACTGCGGGCCCGAGATCCTGGCCGGGTCGACGCGCCTGAAGGCCGGGACCGTCCAGAAGATGGTCTGTAACATGCTGTCGACGCTGTCGATGGTCGCGCTCGGCAAGACCTATGGCAATCTGATGGTCGACCTGCAGGTGCACAATCACAAGCTGCAACTGCGCGCGCAATCGATCGTCGCGCAGGCCGCCGGCGTTTCGCCGGACGTCGCGGCGCGATCGCTCGCCGAAGCGGGCAACCGCCCGCGGATCGCGATCCTGATGCTGCTGACCGGCTTGAGCTGCAGCGAAGCGGAGGCGCTGTCCGTCGAGCACGGCGGATCGATTCATCATGCGCTGCAGTCGCGCAAGCCGTCCTGATGCCGTGCATCGCACCGTGTCGCCTGTCCAATCCTGACCAATTTAGATCGATGACGGAACGCAGCCTGGATGACCTTCTTTCGCCCGACCCGCAACCGGGCGCGCACCTGTTCAGCCCGTCGCAGGTGGCCGAACTGCATGCGCCGACGCCGGGCGGTGCGAGAATGCCGATCGCATCGCGGCTTGCCCGGATGCTGCGTGCCCTCATCGTCGACGGCACGATGCAGACCGGGGAGAGCTTTCCGCCCGAGCGGGAACTGGCCGCGCAACTGCAGGTGTCGCGCGATACCGTGCGACGCGCGATTGAGGAACTGATCCGCCAGGGGCTCGTCGAAGCGCGACAGGGCGCCGGTACGTTCGTCTCCGCGCGCGTCGAGCAGCCGTTGACCGAGATCACCAGCTTCTCGGACGACATGCGCCGCCGCGGCTTCAGCCCGGGATCGCACTGGGTCAAACGCGAACTGCGTCGCCCGACGCCGGAGGAGTCGCTCGCACTCGGTCTTGCGCCGGATTCGGTCGTCATGCACCTGGAGCGTGTCAGAACGGCGGATTCCGTGCCGATGGCGATCGAGCGCGCGGTGCTGGCCGCCGAGCTGCTCGGCGGCAACCTGGAGTTCGGCGATTCTCTGTACGGCGCGTTGAATGCCACGGGCATTTGTCCGGTCAGGGCGCTCCAGCGGCTGCGCGCGGAGCTGGCGTCCGAACTCGACGCGGCGTTGCTCGGCATTCGCAGCGGCGATCCGGTGCTGCACATCGAGCGCCGCTCGTTTTCAGTCGAGGGCCGGCCGCTCGAGCTGACGCGCTCGTTCTACCGCGGGGATCGTTACGACTACCTCGCCGTGATGGGAAAGGCGTGATGGCCTGACCGGCCGTTCCCGCTTCCGCCGCTCGGTCGGGAGGATGTCCGCACCCGAGTGCATGACCGACGACGCTTCGGCGTCAATCGTGCGTCGCAGCTTGTGTGAAAAGCGACGCGATGCTCTGCCGCAGCCATTGGTGGGCGGCATGACTGTCCCAGCGCTGATGCCAGATCATGCAGTAAGGCCGCACCGGCATCTGAACCGGCAAGCGGCGCGAAATCAGCCCGTCCTTGTACGGGCTGAGATCGAGCAGCGACGTCGGCAACACGCCGATGAAGTCGGATTGCGCGATGATCGCGAGCGCGGGCGAATAGTTGGGGAGCGTGAGCAGCAGGTTGCGCCGGTGCGAATGCGCGGCGAGGATGCTGTCATAGAGCGGCGTCGACGTTCCCGGAAACAGGACATCGAGATGCTGGGCGCCCAGAAAGCGCGGGAGCGTCAACGCACCTTTCTCGAGCGGGTGCCCTTTGCGCATCAGGCAACTCCACTGGATCGGCCACAGAGCATGCGTACGAATACCGCCGCTGCGGTTCGCGTCGTTCAGATAGCCGCCGATCGCGAGATCCACGCCGCCGCGATCGAACAGGTTCGGCAGGTTGGCAACGTCGTAGGGCACCACGCTGATCCGCATGGATGGCGCGCATCGCCCCAGGTGCGCGGCGAGCCGTGGCATCACGCGCTCGACCGTGTAGTCGGACATCGCGATGGTGAACGTGCCGGAGAAGCGCGCCGGATCGAACGTGTCCGGCGAGATGGCCTGCCTCAGCGCGTCGAAATGCGGCTGCATCGCGGCCCACAGCTCCTGCGCACGCGCGGTCGGCCGGATACCGGTCGTCGTCTTGTCGAACAGCGTGTCGTCGAGCGCGCGACGCAGCCGGCCCAGCGCGTTGCTGACCGCCGACTGCGAAAGCGCCAGCCGCGCGGCCGCGCGCGTCACGTTGCGTTCGTCCATCAGCGTCGCGAACACACGCAACAAATTCAGATCCAGCTGGCGAAAGACGTCTTTCAATGTCGACTCTCCGTGATCGCCTCGCCCGCGACGTAGCGGAACGATCCGGCTACCGTTATGGATGGAAGTGATGACCCTATCACGGAAATCCGTTGGACGCTTGCGGCGTTCCTGCCGAACATGGTCTCCAGCGCGCGGCGACAGTGGGCGGACCGACTCTTCGTGTCCGCCGTGAGTCAATGATTGTGGCGAATCCGGTTCGGCAAACGTCGCCGCGCATCATTCACTGCGGAAATATGGTCGCCACGGACAAACGGAGCAACTCATGGCACATCTCGGCCGAGACGTTCGCGACTACCGCTTTCGCCTGATGCGCGAGCTGATGGATCGCGAAGGCTACGACGCACTCGCCTTCACGCAGGGCGACTTCTTCCAGTTCGTCACTCATTTCCACACCGACGTGCTCCCGTGGGAGCGCCCGATCCTCTGCGTCGTGCCGCGCAACGGCGAGCCGTTCGTCGTGCTGAACGAGCTGTCGACACATCACTGGCGCTTCACGCGCGAAGCCGGGCATCTGTGGGTCGACGACGCGCACTACTATTCCGAGCATCCGCGCGTGCAGCAGCGGCTGCCGCTCGTGAGCCAGTGGAGCGAATGCGTCGCGGATTTGTTGCGCGCGGCCGGCCTGCATCGCGCACGCATCGGATGCGACGCGATCACCGGCCCGTTGTCGCGCGCGGCCGCATTGCTGCCCGGCCTCAGGATCGAAGCGGCAACCGGCGAAACGCGCAGGCTGCGCGTCGTCAAGCACGCGGAAGAGATCCAGCTGATGCGCGACGCGAGCGCGCTGTCGGACTGGCTGCAGGACCGCTATCGCGAGAACATCCGCCCCGGCCGCCTCGTGCAGGAGCTCGACATGGCGATGGCCGCGCTGTTCGTCACCGAGGCCGCGCGGCGCTTTCCGGGCGAGCAATTCGAGGTGCTGCGCTGCTGGACGCTGTCCGGCCCCGCGAGCTGCGCGCCGCATGGCGACGGGCGCTCGGCCGGCGCGACGATCGAGAGCGGCCACGGGCTTGTGAACATCGTGATTCCGCGCGTCAACGGCCTCGTGATCGAGAACGAGCGCACGTGGTTCTGCGGCAAGCCGTCGGCCCGGCAGGCGCAATTGTTCGACATCGCGCGCGCGGCGAACGAAGCGGCGTGCGAAGCGGCGATCGCGGGCCGGCCGGTCTGCGGGATCGACGCGGCCGCCCAGGCGGTGTTCGAGAAGTATGGTGTCGCGGACCTGATCCGCCATCGCACCGGGCACGGCATGGGCTTGATCGGCCACGAGTTTCCGGAGGACATGGCGTTCAATACCCGGCCGTTGCTCGCGGGCGAGGTCTATTCTGCGGAGCCGGGCGTGTACGAATGGGGGCTGGGCGGTTTCCGGTTCGACGATACGGTGCTCGTCGGCGAGCGGCCCGAAGTGCTGACGAAGGCGCCGAAGGATCTGGCGAGCCAGACGATCGCGTAACGAAAAAACGGTCCGTGCGGACCGTTTCGCTCAGGAAGCCGGGGAATCGCCGTTCCCCGGACCCTGTCCGGGCAGGGCTCCGTTCACACGTGCCCGATCACCTTCAGCATCGGCGCGATCGCGAGCGATGCGAACAGCGCGATCGTCGCGAAGTCGTCGGCGTCGTACCACGCCCGCTCATGCAGCAGATTCAGCGAGCCGATCGTCCGTCCCGCCCATCGCACCGGATAGTTGATCGCGCTTTCGCAGCCGAGCGAGCGAATCAGCGCATGGTCGAAGAACGCGCGCTGCACGTCGTCGTAGTCGCGGCAGAGCCGCGGCTGGCCGTCGGTGACGATGTGATGGAAAAACGCATCGGACCGCACGATCGGCTTGGTGCCGCCGACCGGATACGCGTCCGGCAGGCTCGAGTAGTACCGTTGGCACAGGTCCGCATCGAGGTCCAGCATCAGCACGGTAAACAGCTTGTGCCCGACCGTACCGGCGAGGCAGCGGTCGAGTGCGGCAAACGCGGCGGCCGGCTGGTCGGCTTCGCCGAGCGCGGCCGACATGCGCTGCAGGTGATCCGGCACGCGGTTGTCGTCGAGGGTTGTCGTATTCGATTCCACGATGGTGTGTTGTTCGGATAGTCCGTTTCAATCCTTGCGCGCGAGCATCTGCGCGGCTCGACGCATCGCGTCGGAGGTGCTGGCGCGGTCGCCGGTCGCGAGCAGGTTCAGCAGCAGGCCGCGCATCGTTGCAAGCAGAATGCGTGCGCGCACCTGCGCTTCCTCGCGTGCGAAGCCGGCCTGCTCGAAACTGGTCGTCGAGTGCTTGATCCAGCCGCCGACTGCATCGTCGAGAAAATCGCCGAACCGTTCGGGTTCGTTGATCGCTTTCACGTACAGCGTGAACAGCAGCCGCATCACCGGAAGGTAGGAATCCGCGGAAAAGCGCTCCCATGTCTGCTGCATCGACTCGGCGAGATCCGTGCCTGCGGGAGCGGAGCGCGGCCGCGCCCGCTGCTCGCGATAGCGAATCTCGCGCAGCACGGCTTCCCAGAAGCCGTCGGCCGAACCAAAGTGATAGATCAGCATCCGGTGGCTGGTGCCGATGCCGTCGGCGATCTGCCGCAGCGACAGATCGCCGGCGCCGTGTTCCTGCACGTAGGCGATCGTCGCGTCGAGTATCTTCACGACGGCGTTGTTGGGGGACAGCGGATCGGTTGCGGTCCGCTTGACGGCGCTTCGCGTTGCCATGCGTTCGAATCTCGTTGGAACAAGGTGCGGGTGACGAGCGTTTGCGAACCCCTTGGCCTGATCAGGCCATCGATCTCGATTCCACTCGCAGCCGCTCGCCGCGTTTCCACAGGAGCATAGCAAAGACAGAAATCAGCGATGCGACGAGCAGATACGCGATCGGCGCCTGCCGGATCCCCTTGCTCAGCGCATAGGTCGAGACGATCGGCGACAGCGCGCCGAAGATCGTCACGCCGACGTTGTAACCGAGCCCGATGCCGAGCGCCCGCTGTCGGGTCGGGAAACGGTCCGACGCGAACGGAAAATACGCGCCGATCGTGAGCCCGAAGCAGCCCGCGCAGATGGCCTGGAACAGGAACAGGCGCAGCGTCGACGGGTCGAGCAGCAGGTACTCGTAAAGCGGGACCACTGCGATTAGCGATGCGATCGTGCCGGTGAGCATCACGGTAACCGGGTCCGATCGGTCGGACCACAACCCGCCGACGATGGCGCCGGCGATGATCACGAGCGACGCCATCGTCGAGCTGGCCGAGCCGACGAACGGTGCAATGCCCATCGCCTGCTTCGCGAACGACGGCATGAAGATCACGACCAGGTACACGACGGCCGAGCCGAAGCCGGTCATCGATGCAATGAGCGCGACCTGCCGCAGCAGTTGCCCGACGTTCAGCTCGACGCTCGCTTCGCTCGCCGAGCGATGCGTCAGCGCGTCGCTCTCTTCCATGTGACGGCGCAGATACAAGCCGACCGGGATCACCGCGAGACCGATCGCGAAGCCGACGCGCCAGCCCCAGTCCAGCGTCGCGGCCTGACCCAGCGTGCCGTAGACGAGCAGCGCGATCCCCGAGCCGGCGGCCAGCGCCAGATAGGTCGAGCTGCTGAAGAGTGCGCCGTAGTATCCGCGGCGATCCTTCGGGCAGGTTTCCATCACGAGCGACACTGCAGCGCCGAACTCGCCCGATGCGGCGAGACCGGCGACGAGCCGCCCGACGACGACCATCGCGGTGCCGACGTAACCGCTGTGTACGTAGGGCGGTGCGGCGATGATCAGCAGCGTACCCGCGCCCATCAGGAGCACCGTCAGCACCATCGCGGATTTGCGTCCCTTCCTGTCGGCGTAACGGCCGACCACGTATGCGCCGACCGGTCGCACGAGAAAGCCTGCGGCGAACGTGGAAATCGCGGCGAGCGTGGACAGCACCTCGTTGGCCGCCGGAAAGAAGTTGTGCCCGATCGCCAGCGCGAAGTAGCCGTACAGCGTGAAGTCGAGCCACTCGAGGAAATTGCCGGCGGACACGCCGAGAAACGAGCGTCGGTTGATGGACATGGTTTTGCTTCCTGTGATGTGCAATCCGGGGAGGGGGCGTGAGATGTCGGCGGTCGCGCGTCAGAACCTGTAGCGAATGCCGGCACCGATCTGAAACTGGTTCTTGCCGGGCGCGACGCCGCCGGCCGGCACCAGCGTCCGCTGGAATGCCGACGCGCCGTACGCGGTGCCCGCGGCGGACGTCCCGAGCGCGACGACCGGGAAGCTCGTGGCGGCGTCGCCCGGGTTCCGGACGAAGGCGGCCACGACGTACGTGTCGACCTGCTTCGACAGGAAGTAGTTGATCTGCGTGCCGACGAGCGTCGGATGGATGTTGGTGCCGCTGACGTGCAGCTTGTAATAGCCGGCCCGCAGGCTGAGGTAGGGTGTCGCGAAGTAGCCGGTGCCCGCCCAGAACAGCTGTGTCCGGAACGCGCGCGGGCCATTGCCGCTCGGTGAGTCGATGTCGCCGGAATAGCCGCCATAAAATGTGACGGAGCCAATCTGGTAAGCACCGCCGAACATCCAGGTCCGGCGCTTCCAGTTGCTGATGTAGCCGGCGCCCGACACGCCGCTCACCGGTTGGCCCGCAGACACGGCGTTGATGGCCGCGCCCGACGCGTCCCACGGGTTGTCTTCGCGGTTGTAGGCGGCCGCCAGCGACAGCGACGGGCCCGCATAGGCCAGATGGAGCCCGAAATCGCTCTTCTGCACGTTCAGGCCCGGGCTGCCGAACGCGTACAGCACGCTGCCCGATACCGCGCCCCATGACTTCGGTGTCACGTATTTGACGGAGTTGTCGAGGCGGTAGTTGTTCCCGGGCGTGAACACGCTCAGTTGCCCCAATCCGAGAATCGACGCGGTTCCGGTCGCCTCGCCCAGTGGATCGACGACGTAAGCCGCGTCCGTGATGGGCGCATACGTGCGACCGAACGAGACGCGACCGTACGGCCCCTCGAGCCCGACCCACGCGTCACGGCCCCATGCCTGCGACACCGTCGCGCCGCTCGCAACCGAAAAGCCTTGCTCCAGCGCGAAGACGGCCGCCCAGCCGCCGCCGAGATCCTCGCGCCCGCGCATCCCGTAGCGACTCGTGGTCAGCATGCCCGACGCCTCCGAGGTCAGGCTGCCCTGGGCATTCGCATGGGTCGTGTACGACACGCCGTTCTCGACGATCCCGTACAGCGTCACGCTCGACTGAGCCGATGCACAGCCGGATGCAACCAGTATCAGCAGGCTGCAAGCGATTTCCCCTCCGATCCGCATGCACGTCTCTCCGTTGCACCGCATTTATTGGACAAATGTCGACAAGAAAACGTACCGCCTGGTACAGTCAATTGCCGAATTAAACGCCATCCGAAATTGTTTTCCAAGTGGAAATTAATGGGTTTATGTAGGGGTATACGGCAATGTGCAGCGCGATGTCAGGCCGTGAAAATTCGATCGTTTATGTACCATGTGGAACATGGTGATTTGGATCGAGGCGCGGCGATGTGCTGATCCGTGTCGCCATGGGCGGGCGACCGTACCGGCCGGCTTCGCGCCGACAGGGCAGTGCTACCTCGACAATCAACGACAGGACCCGATATGCAACTTGAACCGATCTTTCATCCGCCAGGCGAAGCGGAGATCAACGGGCGGCTGGCGCGCGTGCAGGCGCGCATGGCGGCCGAAGGGCTTGACCGCTATGTGGCGTTTTGCCCGCACAACATCTACTACCTGACGCACTTCGCGAATGCGGTCCACGAGCGGCCGTTCGTGCTGGTCGTCCCGCAACGTGGCCGGCCGCAGTTCGTCGTGCCGCAGCTGGAGATCCCGCACGTGCGCTCGCGTGCGATTGGCGACGTCGAGCTGGTGTCGTACTTCGAGTTCCCGGCGCCGGCCGGCCGCGCGTGGAGCGACCGCTTCAAGGAACTGTTCGGCGAAAACGAGCGCGTCGGTGTCGAGTCGATCTGCCCTTTGCAGGTGTATGCAGAGATACCGGGGGAGCGCGTGCGCACCGACATCGTCGACGATGTCCGGATGATCAAGTCGGATTACGAAGTTGGCCGGCACGTGTATGCGTGCGCAGTCGCGACCGACGCACACAACCTGCTGCTTGCCTCCGCACGACCCGGCTTGAGCATGGCGGAGATTTCCGGGAAAACACGCGCGTTCGTGATGGAGCGGCTCGTGCGCGACAATCCGGCGATCAACCCGTACGCGACGCGCGTCACCGTGGTGTTTCAGCCGGCCGGCGTGTCACACGATCCGCACAACTTCTCGAACATCGACATGCGGATGGAGGAGGGCGGCCCGCACGTTTCGATCGTCAACGCGGAGATGAACGGCTACGGCGCCGAGGTGGAGCGAACGTTCTTCATCGGCAGGGTGCCGGACGCCGCGAGGAAGCCGTTCGAAATCATGATGGAAGGGCGCCGCATCGCGTTCGAGACGGCGAAGCCGGGCGAACTGATGAGCGAGGTCGACCGGCGCGTGAACGATCATTTCCGGCGCGCCGGCATGGGCGACCGGCTGCTGCATCGCACCGGGCACGGGATGGGCGTGACCGGGCACGAAGCCCCGTTTTTCGCTGACGGTTATGAACGCCCCATCGAGAAGGGCATGTGCCTGACCATCGAGCCCGGTGTTTATCTCGAAGGCATCGGTGGCTTTCGCCATTCCGATACCGTGTTGATCGGCGATAACGGCCCTGTCATGTTGACGGGTGGTCCGGTCGATATCGACGCGCTGACGCTTCCGATGCAGTCCTGAGGGGCGGTCGGCAGTCGTCGTCGTGACGACGCCCGGTTCACGCATGACGATTCGGCGCGGCCAGCCAGTTTCCCTGCTCGCCGCGCCACCCCACGGCATGCACCCGCTCGATGTGGCGAGCAGCGATGGTTGCCGCGTAGGCGGGCGTCGCCGGAGAGCGGAATATCGAGCAGGCACCACGCGCCTGCATGCGGTGTATCGACCTCGTGGAACGACGGCGGCGACGGCCCGAGCGATTCGGGCGTTGCGCCGTGTTCGATCGCGCAGGCATTCGTAATGCTGTCCAGTCGAATCCGGGTGCGGGATAGCGGATTGGCAAACGTGCTGTCCTTGGCGACGCAGAGTCCGATCGGGTTTCGGGCAATGGCGATGACGATCAAGATTCCCGCATATCGGTGGTAACGCCATACGGCGAACCTGCGTTGCGAGAGTTCAGGCCGGGAATCGGCTATTCAGCCGTGGTGCGTGATCTCGAAAATCGATTCGGGAGGTGTCGAGATGTGTCGCGGGCCACGTCGCGCATCATGTCGGCCAATCGACGATGATCGCGACAGGCCGATTGTCCCCGGATGACGTGCGGCTCGACACTCGGCCCTGCGGGCCAGCTCACGATGATGATCCGGATCCGGCATGACCCGCCACGGCGCATGTTGCCCCGGAGAACCGCTATCGGGACCGTACGCCTTCGAGATGCGTCAATGCATGTAGGTGGTGTCGCGTTCGCGGACCCGGATCTCGATGCCGGCGTCGAGCAGGTCGATCGCGAGCCAGCGGATCAGTTTCAACAACTCGCTGACGAACGACAGCGCTCGCCACTCGTTCAGGAGCGCAACGGCTGCGGCGCTCTGCGTGCGCTGCAGTAGCCCGATCGCCTGCAGCAGCGTGGCCTCGTCGCTCGTCAGCGTCGTTGCGCACCGGCAAAAGGTTTCGAACGGCCGCGCCGACGCGCGCGTCAATACGTGCATGACCAAATCGAAACGCTCGATGCTCTCGGATCGCAAGCCGGTATCGGCGAGCATCCGGTTCCAGTCGAGCCTGGCGGGCTGCCCGTCGCAATGGGGCCGCCGCCAGGTCCGGATCGCGGCCAGCACTAGCGTTTCCGGTCCGTCAGGTGTGTCCAACAGGGCGTCGTCGAACGTTTCGCCGTATTGGGATGAGTGAATGTTCGGGTTCATCGGAATGTCCGTAAGGTCGCGGAATCTTCGGTATCGGCAGCGCGCCCGGATCCACATCCGGCCGAACCGTTCGCGGACGTGCCGGGATCGGGCAGGGCGCGGCGACGCGACACCGGTGTCGACCGGGGATCTGGCAAGCAGCACATCGGCCGACGGATCGAAAGCGAGCAGCCTGGCGTCGAATGTCAGGTCGGGTTCCGCATCGTCGGACCTCGGCGTGGCCGGCGACCCATACAGCTGCAGCGAGAGCAACGTGTCGAAGAATGGCGCTGTCGATATGTCTGCCGGGGCATCCGTGCGCATGGCCCGGGTGAGTACGTCCATGACATGATGCTCGGAAATTGACTTAAATGCAAATGATTCTCATTAACGATTGATCATGTTTTCCCAGTGCGAGCCCAACTGGCCATCGAAACGGGCCTCAGGCGATCAACGGTCATCGACCATTCGCTCTGGCCTTTCAGTATCGCAACCCATTGCGAGCCAGAGGCTTCCATGCCTGTCTCACGGAAGTCGGGACGAGCGCTCAAGGGCGCAGAGATGGCGCAAGCGCCACGGCGGCCTCGAGCACGGCCCGTCCGAAAGTACGGGCGTAGGCGACCGCATCCGCGTCGTTGCGCGGTCGGTCGGCGCTCTCCTTGAACGGCAACTCGATGGTCATCGCCAGCGCGTCAAATTGCGCCGCGACCCACGGGATGCACTTCCTTGGACTCGCGTGATCCGGGCGGTCGACGGAATAGCCGCGCGTCGTCTGGAATACGGGCGAGCGTCGCAGCAGGTCCTCGTCGAACGCGCGGCGCAAGGCCTGCAAGCGCGGGGTCCACGCGGGGCTGCCGTCGGCACCCACCGAAAAGACGTGGGGCAGGACCTCGTCGCCATGGAAGTCGACGAGCAGGTCGAGCCCGAGCGCGTGCATGCGCCGGCGCACGGCGGCTGTCTCGGGCGCGTCCGGATACTCGCGGTCCCAGCAGCGATTGAGATTGGCGCCGCGCGCGTTGGTGCGCAGGTTGCCCAGGCGCACACCGTCAGGATTGACATTGACGACGACGTGCACCGCGATGCCGCCGCTCTCCCAAACCGGACGCAGCTCGTCGCACAGCGCCTGCACGAGGCCCTCGAGGCAATAGCCTCCCTGCGATTCGCCCGGATGCTGACGGGCCATGAACCAGAGGTGCAAGCGCGACGCATGGCCCTCGAA
The DNA here is from genome assembly GCF_984667975.1 of Burkholderia pulmonis. NCBI lineage: Bacteria > Pseudomonadati > Pseudomonadota > Betaproteobacteria > Burkholderiales > Burkholderiaceae > Burkholderia > Burkholderia pulmonis. The sequence goes on along the minus strand of NZ_OZ480188.1, from coordinate 689,858 downwards.
CGAGAGCATGCGGATCGGCTCGCCGAGCGCGGAGGTCCCGAGGGTTTCCAGCTTCGCGCCCGCCTGCGTCGCCCGAGCGGCGAGGTGATCCTCCGCGACGCGATCGAAGGTCGGGAAATAGGCGAAGCGTAGGCGCCGCGCCGGGCCGGGCGCGTGGAAGGTGAGCGTGTCGCCGTCGAAGTCCGTCGGCAGGCGGCGCCAGATCGCCGCTTCTCCACCGTCGGCGCGCATGCAGACGCGGTAGTCGAACCAGCCTTTCGGGTAGGACGAGCCGGCCAGACCTTCGGTGTGTACGTCGACACCTTCGGGCGGTAGATCGACCAACTCGAAGGCGAACCATTGGGTGAATTCGGCGGCGTTGTCACTGCGCAGACGTAAGCGCAAAGGCGAGCCGGTGAGGGGGCCGGCGACGACGTGCTCGATGGCGGCGGCTTCGAAATCGGTGTCGATGTGCATGGATCGGGTCTTGGGATAGTGTGGGGAATTGCGGCCTTAAGGCGCTACATTTTCGCGCCGTTGCTGCAGGCATGGGGTGCCGATGTCGCGGCGGACGTCAGATCCGCCAGCAGCAGACTCGCGACGCGGGCAGCATGAGCTGCGTTCAACACGTGGTTGCTGATCAGCAAGAACACTCCTTGCGTGCGGTTCCCGATGGCGAACAATCGGTGCGCGCTTCCGTGAGCGCCGATCAGGCGGTTGGTGTGTGGATCGACGTCGACGCCGCCGAACGGATGACGACGCGCGAGGCCCCTGGCGATCAGACGCGGATAAAGCGGCCCGGCCGACGCGTCGGGGCCGCCCGCCAGACCTGCTCCGAAGCGCAGTACGAAGGCTTCGCTGTCGTCGGTCACGTCCTTCAGCGGCCAGAGCCAGTCAAAGTGCAGCGCGTCGGTTGCCGCCGATGAGTGAACGAAGCGCGTTCGCACGCGAGCACCTGCAGGTCATTGCGATCAAGCTGCGACCGGCGCGCGAGATCCGCGACATCGTGCGTTCGCCAGCAGCTGGGATGGTGTGCAAAAGCCCTTCGATTTGCTGGAGGTGCGTGTGGATGAGCAAAGTGAATTCTGGCGGCACGGGTCCGCAGAATTTGGCATCCATCGAAGTCTGTTTTTAGTTTTGCGCGTATACCCTAGGTTTCGACGAAAGCAATGCTTTGATATGTTTATTTAAAAATGTTTCAGAATTAGAGCTTTTGAGAGCCAGGGTGCAAAACAGGTGTAGAGAAACTGTCATTTTCCGGCCTTACACACTTTCGGACTGATCCGACGGGATTGACCGGCGTCACAACCGGCACGGGGATTCAGATCGTATACAACGGCTGGGCGTGTGTAGGTGGCGCATGGTCGGCTATAAATAGCCACGTAAGAAGTCCCGATTCTATAGATGCCACTATCCCTTTAGGCCCGGGTTTCGGTTTCACAGCGACCATGGATCGATACGGGGTTATTTATGTCGCCGAACGCTGGTTTCTCGGTGCCTAATATGGGTAGTAGTTCGCCATTAAGCGTAAATTGGACTGGATACGGTACAACGCCCACGCCAGCGCAACTACACTTGTCTTCCCCGTGCACGCCTGGAGATTCCGAGGGAAGAGTCGGATTCGGATTTTCTGCTTCTGCGCCGGGTGGCTCGCTGGGATATAGTATTCCGGTATATCAGTCGTCTTTTGATTGGTAGAGTATGACAAATTATCCACTCCTTTTTTCATCATTTGCTCTTTCGGCTTTTATGGCATATTTGATGCTGATATTGACTGAGCGGGTGGTGGATTTTGTTCGCACCAGTAAAATGTGGGCCGCTTATTTCAGAATTGTCTATGGAATAGATGTGGCGAAAGTTAAGGATGAAAAGATTTTTAAAATTATTAGATTGTATGGATTTGTTGCTCTTTTTGCGGTGTTGGTTTTGGGGTGGAGGGTAATATTGGAATTATTAATTAAATAACTGACTTTATCTCGGCGGAATATTTTCATATTCCTTCGTATCCCTTGGGCACGTCGTGATGAGCATCGCGACGCGCACCTAAATCTCGATTGACCGCTTATCTGCAGTTATTCCTCCGGTGAGTGAGATAGTCATTGTAAAACTGGACTCTAATTTGAAACGAAGAAACGGACTAACAAAACTCCCGCGACGTCGTCGGCAGCGCACCGAGCAACTCTGTCCTGTCGACGAGTTTGCTCGCGATCAGGTGCTGCACCTGACCTTCGGCCTGCCAGATGCCGTAGACCGCGAGCAACGCGGCATACGACAGAAACTAGCCGACTACCGACGCATAAGTGCGTCGGTGCATGGCGGCGCATGGTCGGCGTACGCGGCCTCGGGGTGCCTTTGATCTCCATGCGTTTTTCCGGTTAGATACCCTTAGACTTGGCAAGGATTTGCCTTGCGCCCCCAAATAATTGTTTCGCCAAAACAATGGGTTAGTGTCTACCTTCCGCTAACGAAGCAGAGGGTGTCTCCGGATGAGGTGAATCGAAGATGAGAGTTCCTTCACCGGCGGCGCCAGTTCACCCCATCGTTAGGCGCTCCGACTGGTTGACGGAATGGGGTTGTCGGCCGCGATGCTCGGCAAGATCCGCTTTGCGTACAGTGACACGGGAAAATTGAAGGTGCCGCGCAAGGTGATGCCCTCAATATGAGTTGGGGCGATTCGCGGGAGTTGCTCGGTCGCGATCGGCTGCCCCCGGCTAGCTTCGATGTTCTCCAGGGCTGGTTGCATGTGGCTGGTGTTCCAAGCCGTCAAGATGTTCGAGAGCAGGGTCAACGCCGATGACACTGCCGCGAGAGATTCTTGGCGCCGAGCTAGCTTCACCGGAATGCGACCGATGTGAATTGCGCGTTGCACCGTATGGTTTTGTCACGTTGAGGATGAGTCAGCTTCCTGTTCTCGAGCGTATCGTCCACCAGATATAGCACCCGGTAATACAACACCGTCAGTGACTTCGATACCCGACGCGTTTCGCGCCAGGTCATCAGCCGATCCAGATTCTCATCGTTACGCAGCGGCCGGTGCGCATTGAAGTCGCTGCATGCCGGCTTCGCGAAGCGCGCGTTATACATGGCGATGAAGGAGGACGCGTATCTGGCAACTTCGTTGGTGTTGGCCACGGGTTGGCTGGATGCCTGACGATGCTCTCAAGCGATCCAGGCGCTTTCGAGGCAGGGGAATACCCTGCTTTTTTTGTGGCTAGTTGTTATGTACTGTGACCTATATTAGTCACTGTTTTCTATTTTTGACATCCCGATCCGCTTGACCCGAATCTGTTCGACAAACAGGGAGGGAAGCGACGAAGGGGGACATGCGGTGTCGCAGCCGGTGTGAACGGGAAGTACGAGTACACCGGTGGGCGTGCGCAATCGCGTCGGGCGCGCGTTGATCTGGGAAAAAATGAAGCATCGAACCGAATCGGTACTGGAAATTTCATGATGAATTTCAGATCTCCTGACATCTGGTTGTCCGTCGCCTTGCTGGCGTGGGCGACAGGCACGTATGGCCTGAAGTTTGTCCGCAAGCGTAATCCGTTGCTCGGATTCGCCTGGTGGGTCGTGACGGCGTCCTCCATCAATGCGCTGATTTTCATGGCAACGGGCTGGTCATGTTCGTCCGGCGTGGCCCATTTCCTGGACATGTTCACGAGAGCGTTCGGCATCCCGGTTATCGCGGTTGCCGGCATGATGGCCGTCACCCACGAATACCGGCCGATGCCACAGCAGGTCGTCATGTTGTTCGGGATGGCCGTGGTGGGAACGCAGGCGCTGATGACGCTGGAGTTCATCGATATCGTCCTGCCGTATTTCTACGTTGCGATGTGGGCCTTGCTGGCGCTCTATCTGGGTTATGTCGTCGTGCGGCTGTTGCGCGCCGGGGAAACGTTTCATGCGACGACGACGACGCTTGCGCTCGTGCTGTCGCTGATCGTCGCGTACGTCGATGACCTGTACAAGATGCCCGGCAATGCGCACGGGGCCGTATTCAACTTTCCCGTGCTGGCGTTGCTGACGTGGTCATATTTCGCGGTTGCGATCTACTACGCTTACTGCGCGCTGGAACGGAAGCATTATGTCGAAATGACCGACGCCGCAGGCATGCTCCGGTGCCAAGAATTTGCCTTATTCGAATAGGAATCCTTACATGAATGAGGATCTGGAAGCGTATGAAAGTGCTGATATGAATCGGTCTGGAAAAACGGTGAAGTCGACGCCCGCGCGTAGAAAGAACGGCGGCGAGACACGCGAGCGTCTGCTGCAAGCGGCACGAACGATCTTTGTTGAACGGGGGTATGCGGCGGCGAGCATCGAGCGCATCGCCGTCGCGGCGGGCTATACGCGCGGCGCGTTCTATTCGAATTTCCGCGACAAGACCGTCGTGTTGCTCGAATTGCTGAAGCTCGATCACGAGGATGTCGAGCGTGAACTGATGTGCATCGTCGAAGCGTGCAACGACCGCGAGGTGACGGAGCGCGCGATGCAAGCGTACTTCAGGCAACGCTATCGACAGCCTGACGCATGCGTCATGTGGATGGAAGCGGCACTCCTGTCCGTGCACGACCAGCCGTTCCGCGTTCGATTCGCCGCATTTCTGAACGAGCGGCGTGTTCGGATCGAGGCTTGCGCCTGCGCGCTCGCCGAGCACGCGCATAGGTGGCTGCCGTTGCCGGTCGAGTTGCTGACGCTCGGATTGGCGGGGCTGGACGACGTGTTGGCTGACGGCGCGAGCGGACGACGGCACCTGACCGACGCGTGGGTCGACGCGGGGGGGACGCGGGTGTTCGCGGGCAGCCGATGCGACGAGCCGATGGAATGACCACGCGATCGCGGCATGCCGGTGCAAGGACAAATTGACGAGGACGGAAGGAATCTGACAATGAATCGCAAACCCAGGCCGGATGCACAGACCCGGCGCAACATCTTGCGCCTCGCTGCGGTTGGTGCAGCATCGCTCGCAGCCGGCGATGTGTCGCTCGCGCAGGCGGCCGGCGCAGTCGCCGGGAACGACGTCGTGCTTGACGTCGCGATCATCGGCGCGGGGCTCGCGGGGCTGACCGCCGCGCGCGACCTGAAGCGTGCCGGATGTGAATCGTTCGTCGTGCTCGAGGCGCGTGATCGCGTCGGCGGGCGAACCTACAACCACGACCTCGGTGGCGGGAGGATCTCCGAGGCCGGCGGCCAATGGTTCGGTCCGGGCCAGACGGCGATCGTCGATCTCGCGCGCGAGTTGAAGGTCGATACGTTCGATACGTACTACGCAGGCAAGACGGTGTTTCTCGCGGACGGTGCCCGGGTGGCCCAGGATACGCAGGGCACGGTGGGCGGCAACCGCACGATTGCGGCCCGGCTCAGCGCCATGGCGAAGCACGTGCCTTCGGCGGCACCGTGGAAAGCGCCGAACGCGGCGGCGCTCGACAAACTGTCGCTGGGCGCGTGGCTTGCGCGGCAAGGCCTGACCAACGAGGAGAAGTTCTCGTTCACCCTGGCGGCCCGATTGTCGCTCGGTACGGCGCCGGCGGAGCTCGGTTTGCTGCACTACCTGGCGACGATCAACAGCGCGAACAGCGACTACGACCAGCTCGAGTCGATCAAGGGGGGCGCGCAGGAATCGCGCTTCGTCGGAGGTTCGCAGGTGCTGAGCATCAGGATGGCGAGCGAACTGGGCGAACGGGTGAAGCTGTCCTGCCCGGTGCGCAAGATTTCCGGCTGGAATCGCGAGGTGGTCGAACTCTTCACCGACCAGGGCGTCGTGCGCGCGCGTCGCGTGATCGTCGCGTTGAATCCGGCGCTGTGCAACCAGGTCGTATTCGACCCGCCGCTACCGGACGGTCGCGTGCAATTACAGCGCCTGTGGCCAGCCTACGCGCCGATGCGCAAGACGGTTCACGTCTACGACCGGCCGTTCTGGCGGGACGCCGGGTACAACGGGCAGGTCATCCCGGTCAACGGTCCGCTGTTGTGGACCTATGACAACTCACCGCCGGACGGCTCGATCGGCGTCATCAACGCCTTCATCGCACCGGGTGCGCTCGCGAGCGACGCGAAGGTGGCTGAACAGACGCTTTCCGCGATCTATGCGCAGGCGCTCGGCGACCAGGCGCTGCGCCCGACGCAGTTCCACGATTACGACTGGGGCAAGGTGGATCCGTGGTCGCTGACCTGCATTCATCCGATTCCGCCCGGCTTCTGGACGAAATGGGGCGAGTACCTGCACCCGCCGGCCGGTCGGCTGATCTGGTCCGGAACGGAGACTGCCGACATCTGGGCCGGCGCAATGGATGGCGCTGTGCGTTCGGGGCATCGCGCCGCACTGCAGGTATTGGCTGCGCTCGCGCATCAGACAACGGAGGTTTGAGTGAAGCGCGCATTGATCATCGGTGTTGTCGTGGTGGCGGCCGTGTCGGCGGCCGGCGTACTGTTTGGGCGCGATCTATATGGCTATTACCGCTTCGGGAAAGCGCTGGATGGCGAGGTCGACGCGCTCAAGGCCGATGCCGGCCCGTGGCCTCAGCCGCAGGAGACGTGCTTCATCTGTCACGGTCCGCGCGGGCAATCCGGTAACGGCGGATATCCTGCGCTGTCCGGTCAGCCGTCTGCCTACATCGAGGCCCAACTTCGCGCGTTTGCCAGCGACCGCCGGCCGGACCCGTACATGGGGCCGCTCGCGCGCGGCATGGACGAGAAACAGATGAAGCTGCTGGCCGAGTATTTTGCGCGCCAGGCGCCGGTCCAGAACGAGCAGATCCGGGTCGATGCGGCGCTCGCCGCGCGCGGCCTGTCGGTCGTGCAGGCGAGGAGTTGCGTCGCATGTCATGGCGCGGGCCTGATGGGTAACGAGCACGCGCCTCGCCTCGCGGGACAGGGCGAGGCCTATCTAGCGGGCCAGCTCGCCGCGTTCCGGGCGGGCAAGCGGCATGACGAGACGGGTGCGATGAATGGTGTGGCCGCCGCATTGTCAGATGAAGACATCCGGGCCGTCGCGCATTATCTGGCGGGTATCGCGCCGACACACGCTGCAGCCTCGACCGCATCGGCGGATCAGGTGAAGGAGATCACGGCCGTCAAGACCGGGGATCGTGCCAATGCGGCCAGCGCGATGCACGACGCCGTCGCCAGATTGTCCGGCGACGACATCCATGCAGTGGCGTACTACCTGGCCAACGTGCCTTCCGAGCGCGTCGGCGGCGTCAGGTAACGCCGAGAAGGCACATCGACCCCGCGCGCTTGTTGCGACGACGCGGGTAGACCGGCGCGCCGAGGTGGAGCGGCCAGGCTGGGGCTGCGGCGCTCCGGATGGAAATTGGTGTCCGCATCGGGTATAGTCGTTCGCGACCGGCGAAACGCCGGTCCTATCACATCAGGAAGGCGGAAACGCCCAGATCACGACGGAAGCGATGACAGTGCCTATTGAGCAACCGACCAGGAAACGGCGCACATCGAGTGCAGCAGCTACCGGCGCGCAGCCTGACGGCCTCAGGGCCCAAGGCGTGCGTACGCGCAAACTCATCGTGCGCGTGGCGAAGAAACTCTTGCTCGAGAGCGGTGCGCTGGAGTTCTCCCAGCGTGCGGTCGCGCAGCGTGCCGGCATCAGCGTCAGCAACCTCCAGTACTACTTTCCAACGCGGCTTGCCGTGCTGCGGGCGGTCGTGGAGCCCGAGATCGACGCATACCTGAGCGAGTTGAAGCGGGCGCTCGAAAGCGGCGCGTCGCCGCGTGAAACGCTCGATGCATTGCTCGGTATGGCGCTCGAGAATGTGAAGGACGTCAAGGGCACAGCCCTGTGGGCCCACTTCGTTTCATTCGCGTCGATCGATCCCGAATGCGCGCGGCTGATCGACGAATGGTATGCGTCCCTGACGCAAGCCATCGCTGCGCTTGTCTGTGCCCTGAATCCGAGCCTGAAGGGGGCCGACGGCGAGCACGTGGCGATGCTGCTCGTCGCGATGGCCGACGGGTTGGCGCTCCAGTACACGATGGGGCGGCAGACGGCGGGGCTCGACGCGAGGTTCCTGGCGACGGTGTACAGCCTGGTGGAGGGCAAGGCGTCCGGCGGCAAGAGCCGATAGCGGCCGCAGCCTGGCCAGGGTGACACAGGAAGACAGGGCATGCCCCTGTCTTTTTCTTTTGCTGCTGTGCACGATCCCGCATGACGGGCGCCCCGTTTTGCGATGGCGACACGCACGGTGATCCTTCAGATTGCTCTAGACGGGTTGCCGAGCGTGCCGCGGAATTTCGCGAGCTGACGCGATTCCGCCACGAACTGCCCGTTCGAATCCCGCAATTCACATCGATGACCAGCAGGCCATTGCGAACCTCGTTCGTCAGGAAGCGTGCGTGGATGGGTCCGGGGCCGGGAGTGGCCTTGAGGTGTACCGCATAGTCGATCGTCGGCACCGATTCCCACTCGCCGCGATCTATCACGTTGTAGATCGGTGGCGGGAACGCATCGGCGAAGAGGACCAGCGACGCGAGTGTCGGTGATGCTTCGTCATCCAGAGAAATCCATCCCTCGATGACTGCGGTGTGTTCCGGCCCGCTGTTCTGCAATATCCCGGATGTGAGACGCAGGTTGAACTGCGACGTGAACGACCGCATCGGATCGGGGATCGCCAGCGTGTCGATGCTCACGCAGGCGTGATAAGGCGTGGCTGGCAATTGCGATCCCGCGCAATGCGACGCGGTAGCACCGGTTGTCCGGGAGAAATCGGTGAACGTCGCAACATAGAACGCCTTGAGCTCGTCTCTCTGCAGCAGCGACAACGTCGCGCGCGAAAGGCTCTTCGTCGATCCCAGTTCGACGATGCGGGCCGTTGCGGGGCCGGAAACGGGGGGCCGAGAAAACTCGCGTTGATCGGCAGCAGGTCGGGATGCGCGCTTCGGCCGGCTAGCGTCTCGGCTGCCAGCCTGGTGAGATAGCCCCGTTCGGATAGCCGAGGACGTTGAATCGCGACGAGATATCGACGGGTATTTCCGCGCAGGCGCCTTGCATTCCTGTTCCCATGAAACGATGCCACGTCGACGAGGCGACGCATCGAGTTAAGCCGTACGAGCACACGGCGCGCAAGCGGTATCGACCGAACAGGGTTGCCGTGATCGAGTGCGGGCAAGCCATCCGGAGATGCCATCGCTGGCGGATCGATGCGTTTTCTCGCGTGAATTCGTGACCCCCAGCATAGCGAGTGCATGTGCCGCACTGAAGTTTATTTTGTGAATCGGCCTGTATTCGTGCGATGAATGATTCGCTTCGAACATCGTCGTCTACGAGCGTCTTCTGGTTAGCCAAAGGCAGGGTTATCCCCTGTCTTTTCTTTATCTTGTTTATATGTATCATGACCTACGTTTGTCACATATTCCTACAAATGGATTGCGTGGTTGGCCGATTTTCCTTGCGCCACGAGCGGGGCAGGGACAGCGACCGCATTCCGATCGATTCGGAACGACGTGCCGAACGGGCCGTATATCGTTCGTTATCCTGATGGACGGCTCCCGAGCGACTTTTATTGCAGTAGCCAACACAAAATGCCAAAGAAGTCTTTCCCCAATGGAGCCGCCGATCTGCACCGGAGACAGTGGCTCAAGTATGCGGGCGCGTCAGCCGCCGCCGTGGGCACGCTTGCGATCGGCGCACGGCAGGCGAGCGCCGGCGAAGGCGGCACGTCCGGCATGCCGCACGACGTGCTCGACGTGGTCATCATCGGCGCGGGGCTGGCGGGACTGACCGCCGCCCGCGATTTGCGGCAGGCCGGTTGCGAATCGTTCGCGGTGCTCGAGGCGCGCGACCGCGTGGGTGGCCGGACCCTTAACTACAACGTGGAAGGCGGATACATCACCGAGGTCGGCGGTCAATGGATAGGGCCAGGCCAGACCGCCGTCGCCGATCTCGCCCGCGAGCTGGAGGTCGGGACGTTCCCGAGCTACTACGAAGGCAAGACGGTCATCCTGGGTGGTGAAGGCCGTGTGGCGGTCGACCTGAAAGGCACGTTCGGCACCGATGAAGCCATATCGTCAAAGCTCGGCACGCTGTCGCGCGACGTACCTTCGGGCGCGCCGTGGACGTCGCCTCGGGCTGGCGAGCTCGACAAGATGTCGGTGGCCGACTGGATGGTGACGCAGAACATCAAGCCGGAAGACCGGCTGGGTTGGGACGGCTCGGTCTCGCTGAGCGGCGGTGTTCCGCCGGTCAAGATGGGGCTGTTGCACTTCCTGTCGATGATCAATTCGGCGTCGTGCGACTACACGCAGCTCGATTCCATCAAGCACAGCGCGCAGGAAACGCGCTTCATCGGTGGCTCGCAGATCCTTTGCATGAAGATGGCCGGGCAATTGAGCGACAAGGTACGACTGTCGACCCCGGTGCGCCGGATCTCCGGCTGGGATCGCGACATCGTCACGCTGCATACCGATCGCGGAGAGGTACGTGCGCGCAAGGTGATCATGGCCATCCACCCGGCCCTGTGCAACCAGGTGCAGTTCGAGCCGCCGTTGCCCGAGAAGCGGGCGTCGTTGCAGCGTGCGTGGCCCGCTCACTCGCCGGCGCGCAAGACGGCGATGGTCTATCGCCGTCCGTTCTGGCGGGAGAAAGGGCTGAACGGTCATATCTTTCAGGCAGGCGGGCCGATCATCTGGGCGTACGACAACTCCCCGTCCGGCGGTGAGATCGGAATCATCAATGCGTTCGTCCGGAACGCGCTGGTGCCGTCAGACCGGAAGGCCGCACAACGCATGCTTGCGGAAATCTATGCGCAGGCGTGGGGCGACGACGCGTTGTCGCCCGTGTCGTATCACGACCACGACTGGAGCCGCGTCGATCCGTGGACGATCACGTGCGTGTCCGCGATTCCGCCGGGTTTCTGGAGCGCGCATGGTGACGGACTGCATTTGCCGTGCGGCAACCTGATCTGGTCGGGGACCGAAACCGCGAACATCTGGGCAGGCTACATGGATGGCGCAGTGCGGTCGGGCCACCAGGGCGCATTGCAGGCGCTGAACGGCCTGCGCCGCGCATAGGAGAGCAACCGTGAAGAAATGCATTTTGCTCGCCGTTGCTGGGCTCGTTGCCGTATTGCTCGTCGTATTCGGGCCGACGGTGCTGGGTATGTACCGTCTGCAACAGTTCGTGTCCACGTCGGAAGATGCGTACCGCGCCGACGGCGGCCCGTGGCCGCACCTGTCTGACGCGTGCCTTGGCTGTCACGGTGTCAAGGGTACGTCGGTCGCACAGGACTATCCGAGTCTTGCGGGACAACCGGCTTCCTACCTGGCGGTCCAGCTTCACGACTTCGCGAGCGGCAAGCGCGCCAATCCGAACATGGCGCCGCTGGCGATGAGCCTGAGCGAGACCGACATCAAGTCGCTGTCCGACTACTACGCACGGCAACCAGCCCGAAGCAACCGCTACTTTAAAGCCGACCCGCAACTGGCGGCGCAAGGCAGGCAACTGGTCGAGAAGGGGACATGTGCCGCGTGTCACGGCGCCCGCCTGACGGGCCAGGCGCAGTTCCCGCGGCTGGCGGGCCAGGGGCACGACTATCTCCTGAAGCAACTGGAGGCGTTTGCCGCCGGCACGCGAACGGAAGCGACCGGCACGATGCAGCGCGTCGCCGCTGCACTGTCGTCGAAAGACCGCGAGGCCGTCGCCCAGTACCTGGCGAGTTTGAATCCGGAGAAGGAATGATGAACCGTATGCAATCGGAATGGAGTATTTGATCATGGACAGCAGATCGCTCGTACTTTGTTTTGCCAGTGCGTTGCTGGCAACCACATCGGCCATTTACGGCTGGAAGTTTCTCAAGAAGCGCAATTTCCTTCTCGGGTTCGAGTGGCTCATCGTGACGGTCTCCTCGACCAATGCGCTGATCTATTTCGCGACTCACTTCGAGATCTCGGGCTTCATCTCGCATGTCCTGGATGCGTTTTCCCGCGGCTTCGGGATGCCGCTCGTCGCCGTCGCGGGCCTCATGGCCGTGACGCGCGGCTACAGGCCATCGGGCCGTCAGGATGCCGTGCTGTTCGGGATTTCCATCGTCGGCACAGTCGTGCTGGTGTCCGGCCTGATCGCGAAAGTGCAGCCGTATTTCTATGTCGCGGCATGGGCATGCCTGACGATCTATCTCACCGGATTCGTGCGGAAGTTGCTGGCGTCCGGCGAGCGGCTTCATGCGTTGACTACGACCGTCGCGATGGTGGCGTCGCAGGCGATCGCGTGCATCTACGATTTCTATCCGATACCGGGAGGCGAGCACAACGTCTTGCTCAATTTCTATGTGCTCGCGCTGGTGACGTGGTCATACATGACGGTCGTGCTCTATTACGCCTATTGCGCGCTGGAGCGCGCAGGTCAGACGCACGACGCCAGCCGTTTCCGATCGACCCGGAACGGGGGGCAACGCCTCGCGTAAGTGCGTGGCGTCGCGAGCTGACGCATTGGCGTCGTTCGACGACACACGCCGGAGACGGCCGTCGTGTCGTCGGGCCGCGCAGGATTGAATGGCTGCCGGGGCTCACTGCGGCCGCTAGTTTGCGTGACAGACGGTATCCCGGGGCACGGGAGGGCCGTCGAGCAATCGCCACATGAAAGAGGGGCGCTCGGCCGCGATCGACTTTGCATGGCCGGCAGGGGGAGGTGCCGTCGTTCAAGGTGCTCCATTTTTTCCACGAATTGAATCCGGACCGGGAATACCCTCTCTTTTTATTTTTTTCTAAACTAGTCACCATTACCTAACATTGTTGTTCCGTTCTACTTTTAAGGTCGTACAGGACACCCGCAAGCAGGGCGGGTTCGAACCAACAGGAGGTGACCGATGGACGATGTCAAGCGCAAGGCTTTCGCAGAGGACGGCGCGGTTCTGATCGAAGGTCTGTTGAACGAGGAACAACTGGCCCGATGCCGGCTCGCGTTCGACTGGGGTATCGAAAATCCGGGGCCGATGGCGTCGAGTCTCCTCGACGGTACCGACCTCCGGTCACACGTCGACAACGCGAATCCCTATGCGAAGGAGCGGCTCGACGAACTGGTCGGCACGCTACCGCTCGGCCGCCTGTTTGCCGACATGTGGGGATCGAAGCACGCGTGGTTTTTCGCCGAGGAGCTCTTCCTGAAGCAAGGCGGAAAGGGCGCGCGCTCGCTGTGGCATCAGGACACCTCGTACCTGCCGTGGGCAGGGATGCACTTCGGCAATGCGTGGATCAGCTTCGAGGCCGTTCCGAAGCGAAACGCGCTCGAGATCGTACGGGGATCGCATCGTGGCGTGCGCCACGACGGCACCACGTTCCAGAACATCGAGGATCCGACCGAGCCGCTGCATGGCGGTGGTATCTGGCCGCGGATGCCGGACATCGAAGCCGAGCGCCGCGCCGATCCTGGCAAGTACGACATCCTTTCGTGGGCCACGAAACCGGGCGACGTCCTGTTGCTGCACCCCGGTGTGCTGCACGGCGGCGGCGTGGTGGATCCGGCCTTTCCGGATCGCCACACACTCGTGCTGCGCTTCTTCGGCGACGACGCCACGTTCAGCCCGCTGCCGGAAAACAGCGCATCCGGTTTCACGCCGGCTGGCGTGCTGTTCGTGGACGAGATCGCGTCCCTGAAGACTGGCGATCCATTTCGCGCGCCGTGTTTCCGTCAACTCGTCTGAATCCGGAGGAATCCAGCCATGGCAACTACCAGCAAGCGTCAACCGATCATTCCACCCGGGTTCAAGGCGTGGTACGACACCTACCATTTCGCGCCTGCAACGCGGGTGGGCGACATGATCTGGGTGTCCGGCCAGGTCGGAATCGGCGCGGACATGCGGCCGGGCGACGGCGTGCAGGCGCAAGCGCGAATCGCGTTCGAATCGCTGAAGGCGATTCTGGTCGAGGCCGGAGCGAGTCTTGCCGACGTGGTGGAACTGACGACTTTTCATACCGATCTGCGGGCTGAGGTCGAAGCCTTCTCCGCCGTGAAGGACGAATACTTCCCGGATCGCTATCCGTCGTGGACTGCGGTCGGGGTGACGCAGCTTGCGTTGCCGGAGCTGTGTGTCGAAGTGCGAGCGGTGGCAGTCGCCGGATCCGGAGCTGCCTGAGCCGGCAGGTCGCTCGGCAGTTGGGCCGGCGCAGCGGCGAAATGAAGGATTCGAAGTCGCCGTAGTCTCCGGTAGAAAAATACCGAAAATATTTCGTATTACTTATGAAATGAAGCACATCGATTCAATGAATGTCGTGCGTTTCGCGGTTGTGGAAGTCTCGCGACAGCTCGCCAGGAAGCGGCGCGTTAGCCGCTCGAAACGGAACGCTCGACTGTCGCCAGTCAACCGCATAACCGGTGAATGAAAGCTGAGTCTCGGAAGGAGAAGATGATGAAGAAGCACACGATCGGAACCGTGTCCGCAATCGCGACGGCGTTGTTGATGATGGCCGGCGTTGCTGCGGCCGACGACCTTACTCCCGTGGGAGCCGAACGCGGCGCAAGCAAGGACGGCACCATCCCGGCCTTTGCAGGCAGGCAGGAGCCGCAGTCGGGCTGGGAATACGGCAAGACGCGAGGCGATTTCTGGAAACACAGGAACGAGAAGCCGCTTTACTCGATCGACGCCGCGAACGTCGACAAATACGCGAGCAATCTGTCGCCTGGCCAGATCGCATTGATCAAGCAGCGCAAGGGCTACCGGATGGATGTCTATCCGTCGCACCGCGAGTGCCAGTTGCCGGAATTTGCCGAGCAGAACACGAAGGCCAACCTCACGGCCGCGAAACTCGCGTCGGATGGGGAAACGGTCGAGGCGGGCGTCTTGCCTGGCGTGCTGTTTCCGCAGCCGAAAAACGGCACCGAAGCGATCCTGAACTACGAGAACCGGTATCGGGGTGTCGGCATCGAATGGCCGCAGGTCGTCACGACCATCTCGCCGCGTCCGGGCGGTGGCGACTGGATCGATGGGATCGGCCCGCAGGTCTTCTATTTCCCGTCGGGAAAAACGGGCAAGAGCGGACCGAAGGAAGTCGACCAGCTCAGCCTGGCCGCCTATTTCTCGGCCACGTCGCCGGCCGCTCTGGCCGGGCAGGCATTCGTGCAGCGCCAGTATTTCAACAAGGACTCGGAAACCTATTACTACTTTCCGGGCCAGCGTCGCGTGAGACGCATGCCGGCCTATACGCACGACGCGCCGCTGATCGGCTTCGAGAACCAGTACCTGATCGACGAAGCCAACATGTTCAACGGCTCGATCGACCGGTTCAACTGGAAGCTCGTCGGCAAGCGCGACATGCTCGTTCCGTACAACGCATTCGGCATCTACAAGTTCAAGGGCAAGCTGCACGACGTCGCGACACCGGACGGTATCGCTTCGGCGAATCGGCGCTACGAAATGCATCGCGTCTGGGTCGTCGAGGCGACCGTCAAGCCGAGTGCACGGCACGTCGCTTCGAAGAAGGTGTTCTACCTGGACGAGGACAGCTGGCTCGCGCTTGTCGGCGAGGACTACGACGCGCAGGGCAAGCTGTGGAAGGTGCGTGAGAGCTACCCGATTCCGGTTTGGGAGCTGGGCGGTGCCTGCGACAACGAACCGATGGCGCAGTACGACTTGCTGAGCGGGCGTTACGTATTCGATTCGTCGACGATTGGCCAGGGCAAGGATATCCGCTGGTATCAGGAGATCAACGATCCGCGCTTCAAGTCAGATTTTTACTCGGCGGAATCGCTGAGATCGGTCAGCGAACGCTGATTGAGGTAGTCAAAAAAAAGAAAATAGGCCCGACGTGCGCACTCGCGCCGTCGGCATCCGGTCTGGAGATGGGTGGGGCGATGAAAGCAAGCCATATCGTTAAGAGTACTACAGTGTCGATTGCAATGCTGGGTGCGGCAACGTCGACTGCGTACGGGTACGAGTTCACGCTCGGTGACGGGGCGGTCCAGGGTTCGTGGGTGAGTAATCTCACGGCGGGCGGCGGGATCCGGACCAAAAGTCCGAGCTGTTCGCTGACCGGCGATCCGAACGCATACGGCTGCGGTGCGGCAGCTAATACGAACCAGTGGGGCTATGGCGACGAAGGCGATCTGAACTACCGCAAGGGACAGCCGTTCAGCACCTACGTGAGCGCGACCAGCGAGCTGTTGCTGAAGATGCCGAGCGAAGGGCTCAAATTTATGGTGCGCGGTACGGGGATGTACGACTTCCTCGCCGGAAACACGGCCCGGACGCCGTTGTCGAGTACGGC
The DNA here is from genome assembly GCF_984667975.1 of Burkholderia pulmonis. NCBI lineage: Bacteria > Pseudomonadati > Pseudomonadota > Betaproteobacteria > Burkholderiales > Burkholderiaceae > Burkholderia > Burkholderia pulmonis. Next base: position 673,673 of record NZ_OZ480188.1, on the reverse strand, counting down.
CTCCGCGCAGGTGGTGTACAACGCGCAGTTGCTGGATCTCTGGGCACAGAAGGACTTCACGATCGACGGGCGCAACGCGCACGTTCGGATCGGCAACCAGGTGATCAACTGGGGCGAGAGCATCTACGCGCAGAGCGGCATCAACGCGACCAACTCGATCGACGTCCAGAAGCTGCTGATCCCGGGTTCGCAGCTCAAGCAGGCGTTGCTGCCGGCGCCGATGCTGAGCCTCGCCGCCGATCTGTCCCACGGCTTCAGTACCGAAGCGTATTACCAGTTCCAGTGGAACGGCAACCGCCTTCCGCCGGTGGGTTCGTACTGGTCGCTGGCGAACGTCGTCGGCCGCGGCGCCGAACCGTTCACGATCAATGCGAACAACCCCAACGTGGCCGGCCCGGGCGTCGGCACGATCGCCAATGCGATCGGCGGCGGGGCTGCGGCGGGCAACCAGGATACGCTGAACGCGATCAAGAACGGGCTCGTGAACGGCACCTTCTCAGGACCGCCGTTCAATGACCTCGGCATTCCGATCGCGACGCAACTGCCGGCGAAGTACCGGCCGCAGTTCGGCGTGAAGTTCAATTACTCGCCGCGCTCGTTCGATGCGAACTTCGCGTTCTACTACCTGAACTACACGGACAAGTCGCCGGTGCTGTCGACGCTGGCAAACGGCACCGCGCAATGGTCGTATCTCCAGAACCGGCAACTGTTCGGCGCGAGCGCGAACTTCGGGGTCGGCCCGTGGGCCATCGGTACCGAGCTGTCGTACCGGCCGCGCGATGCGGTCGCGCTGTCGAGCTGCTACGGCGCGGGCGGCCCGACCGACCTGGTCACGAACGGTGCGCAAGGTGTCAACTGCCAGCAGTGGGCCGACAAGAAGAAGTTCCAGCTGGACGTCAACGGGCTCCTTGCACTGACTCGCAGCGAGTATCCGTTCCTGAAGCTGATCGCAGCGGATTCCGCCGCGTTGACGTGGGAACTCACCTGGATCTACTACCCGGGTCTCGGTTCAGACGTGACGCGCACGGTGGACGGGCAGCCGGTCACGCAGGTGCCGGCCACCGGATATTTCCCGTGGCTGAACAACAACTCGGGGCTCGGTTATCCGATCACGCAAGGGCAGGGCACGTCGAGTTCGGTGGGGGCGACGGTCGATTTCAACTGGACCTACGACGGCTCGCTGATTCCCGGCTGGCAGGTGACGCCCGGCGTGACGTTCAGCACGGGCCTCTACGGTTACACACCGACCTTCACCGCGAATTACATGCAGGGCGCGAAATCGGTCAACGTCTACGTGCTGTTCAACCAGAATCCGCCGACGTGGCAGGCGGGCATCAACTTCGCGGCGTTCTTCGGCGGCCATCAGTCGGTGGGGAACCCGTATTCGGACCGCAATTTCGTCGGTGTGTTTGCTACCCGGAATTTCTGACGGGTGGAAGCGGAAGCGAGCGCGCGCGTCGGGCATCGCCTGAAAACATGAAGGGGTAATGCAGTGCTTAATCGTCTGGTCAGCCGCCTTGAAAGGCTCTTCTTCGGTCATCGCGCGATTGTGCTCGTGGCGATCGTCCTGTTTACCGTCGTGATGGCCGTGTTCGCGATGCAACTGCGCATGGATGCCGGCTTCGAGAAACAGATGCCGATCGGCCACGAGTACATTCGCACGTTCCAGAAATACCGGAACGATCTACTCGGCGCGAACCGGATCACCGTCGTCGTGCGCGCGAAGCACGGCTCGATCTGGACGCCGGAAGGCCTGACGCGGCTGTACAAGGTCACGCAGGCGGTGACCTACCTGCCGAACGTCGACCGGATCGGCGTGCGCTCGCTGTGGACGCCGAACGCGTTCGTGAATGAAGTGACCGACGAGGGTTTCCGCGCGGAACCGATCATTTCCGGCACGATCACGCCGGATCAGCTCACGCCGGGAATCGTCGAGAAGATCCATCGCGCGACTACGCTGGGCGGCTATGTCGGCACGCTCGTGTCGCACGGCGAGGATAGCGCGATGATCACGGCCGAGCTGAACGAGCGCGATAGTGCGGGCAAAGTACTCGACTATGTCGCGTTCAATCACGTGCTTGAGCAGAGGATCCGGCAGCCCTTCGAGGATGCCGGCTACGAGGTGCAGATAATAGGCTTTGCGAAGCAGATCGGTGACATCGCCGACGGAGCAAAGGCCGTGCTCGGCTTCTGCGCGATCGCGCTGCTGCTGACCGCACTTGCGGTGTACTGGTATTGCCATTCGCTGCGCTTTACGGTGCTGCTGATCGCGTGCTCGCTGACGTCGCTGGTCTGGCAGTTCGGCACGCTGAAGCTGCTGGGCTTCGGCCTCGATCCGCTCGCGGTGCTGGTGCCGTTCCTCGTGTTCGCGATCGGTGTTTCGCACGGGGTGCAGCAGGTGAACTTCATCGTGCGTGAGATCTCGCACGGACACAGCTCGTACGAAGCTGCGCGGCGCAGCTTCAGCGGGCTACTGATTCCAGGCGTACTGGCGCTGATCACCGCGTTCGTGTCGTTCATCACGCTGCTGCTGATCCCGATCCCGATGGTGCGTGAGCTCGCGATTACCGCATCGCTCGGCGTGGCCTACAAGATCGTCACGAACTTGATCCTGCTGCCCGTGGCCGCGTCGTGCTTCGACTTCACGAAGCGCTATGCGGACAGCGCGCTCAAGCGCGGCGAGCGGCGAGCGGCGTGGCTGCGCCCGCTGGCGCGTATCGCGCAGCCGAAGTATGCGGGGGCAACCGTCGCACTGACGCTGGTCGTGTTCGCGCTGGCCGCGTGGCAAAGCCGCGACCGCGTGATCGGCACGTTGCAGCCGGGCGCACCGGAACTGCGTGCGGATGCGCGCTTCAATCGCGACGCGACGGCGATCGCCGGCAACTACGACATGGGCCTCGACTGGCTGACGGTTGCGATCGAATCGTCCGGCAACGCGTGCGACAACCCGGCTGTTGGCCTGTATGAAGACGACTTTTCGGCCGCGATGCGCACGGAACCGGGCGTGGTGTCGGTGCAATCGTACTCGGGCATGCTGCGCGCATACAACCAAGGCTACAACGAAGACTATCCGAAGATGAACGTCGTGCCGATCGACCCCGAGAACTACGGGGCGGTGTCAGTCGACGTCGGCCGTGTAAAGGGCTTCATGAAAGCCGACTGCACGATGTCGGCCGTGCACCTGTTCCTGACCGACCACAAGGCCACGACGATCAACCGGATCCTCGACGACGTGAAGCAGTATCGCGCGTCGCATCCGTTCCCCGGCATCACCGTGCGGCTCGCGGCCGGCAACGCGGGCGTGCTGGCGGCGACCAACGAGGAAGTCGCGGGCAGCGAGCGGCCGATGATGCTTTACGTCTACGGCGCGATCCTGATCCTCGTGTTCCTCGCATATCGCGACTGGCGCGCGATGGTCGCTTGTTGTGCGCCGCTGTCGGTTGCGACCTTCATCGGCTACTGGTTCATGAAGGAGTTGCAGATCGGGCTGACGGTCGCGACGCTGCCGGTGATGGTGCTGGCGGTGGGGATCGGCGTCGATTACGCGTTCTACATCTACAACCGCCTGCAGGTGCATCTCGCGAGCGGGCAGACGATCGTGAAGGCGGTGCAGCACGCGATGCTCGAAGTCGGTGTCGCGACGATCTTCACGGCGATCACGCTGGCGATCGGCGTGGCGACGTGGAGCTTCTCCGCGCTCAAGTTCCAGGCCGACATGGGCAAGCTGCTCGCGTTCATGTTCATCGTGAACCTCGTGATGGCGATGACGGCGCTGCCCGCGCTGGCCTCGGTGCTGGAGCGCCGGTTCCCGCGCCGCAAGCCGGCCCGCGCGCCGGGTTTGTTCAGCCACTGACACCGACACACATCCTGACGGAGATTCAGCCATGGTCAAGACACTGACTACCTGCGTCGCACTTTGCATCGTGGCGGTTGCCTTCCCACGATTTCATGAAGCCGGCGCGGGCCGGCCCGCGCCGGCTCATGCGTTCGTGACCGACACGACTCGCACCGATGTGAGCCGCTCCGCACCCGGTGAAACGGGTGTCGAGTTGTCGTCGAGCGACAGCAAAGCCGAACGACGGCCACCGGCCGCGCAGGGGGGCGACCTGCAGCCGGTCGTCGCGCTTGGCGAAGCGCATGCCGGCTGGTCGGCGCTCTTCAACCACTGATGCCCGCATACACGATAGAGATTCACCATGATCAAGACGTTAATTGCCTCTGTTGCGGTCTTCGTTGCCGCGACGGCCTTCGCGCAACCGCAGGATGGAACAGTCGCGGCCTGGGCCGCGAAGCCCGCGCATGCGTGGGCCGCGCCGACGCACATGATGCTGATGGACGCCACCCGCGCCGGGTCGCGGATCGTCGCCGTCGGTGAGCATGGCATCGTGCTGCTGTCCGACGATGAGGGCAAGACCTGGCGCCAGGCGCGGCGTGTGCCCGTGTCGGCGACGCTGTCGGCCGTGTCGTTCGCGGATGCGAAGCACGGGTGGGCCGTCGGCCAGTGGGGCGCGATTCTCGCGACCGACGACGGTGGCGATACGTGGGTCACGCAACAGCTCGATACGTCGGTCGACCAGCCTCTGTTCTCGGTGCTGTTCACGAGTGCGCAGGATGGCATAGCGATCGGCCTGTGGTCGCTGATGCTGCAGACGCACGATGGCGGCAAGACGTGGACGCGCACGACATTGCCGAAGCCGCCGGGCGGAGGTAAAGCCGACCGCAATCTCTATCACGTGTTTTCCGACGCCGCGCACGCGCTCTACATCGTGTCTGAACAGGGGATGGTGCTCAAGTCGATCGATGGTGGCGCGAGTTGGACTTACCTGCCGACGGGCGGCAAGGGCACGTTGTGGTCCGGGGTGGCGATGCCCGACGGCCGGATCGTGGTCGGTGGGCTGCTCGGCAGCCTGTTCGAGAGCCACGACGGTGGCGCGAGCTGGACGGCCGTCGACAGCCGCACGCGGAGTTCGATCACCGACCTGGCGGCTGCAGGCGACGGCCTGATCGGCGTCGGGCTCGATGGCCTGGTGTTGAAGCTGCAGGCGGGGGCAGCAACGGTCGAGGTGGCGCAACGCCCGGATCGTGCGACGCTGACCGCCGCACTGCCCGGCAAGGGCGGCACGCCGATGCTGTTCTCGCAGGACGGCGTGTTGACGTCGCCCTGATTGCAGCCCGGTCTGCACGGGAGTCTTGTTGGAATCATTGAGTAATGGAGGCATACATGAGCGCTACGCAGTACAGGATTCGGGATGACTCAACCGGCAATGCAATGCGGCTCGATGCGTCGCACGCAGACCGTGCGTTGCGAACGTACCGGCCCATCGGCGGGTGGATCGAGCGGCCGGACAACATCCAGTCCCAGCTGGAAGGCGATATTCGCGCGGACGTGGTCGTCGTGGGCGCCGGCTTCGCGGGCCTGTCCACCGCACTGGAACTGACCGCACGCGGCGCCAGCGTCGTCGTGATCGAGCGCGAGTTCGCGGGCTTCGGCGCGAGCGGGCGCAATGCCGGCTATCTGGCGGGCGGGCAGGGGCTGGAATACGACCTGTTCTTGAAACGCGTCGGGCGCGATCAGGCGAAACGAATCGTCGGCTTTTATGACGAGGGCGTCGCCTACGTCGAGCGCAAGCTCGTCGAATACGGAATCGACTGTGACTACCGCGCGTCGGGCATTGTTCGCGCCGGTGTGCATCCGTCACAGGAGAAACGCTTGCGCGAGAACATGGAGGTTGGCATCGCGCTTGGCTCACCCGCTCGGTATCTCGATGGTGCGGCGATGCGTTCGCGCGGGATTCCGCCCGCGTTCCTGTTCGGTTGCCACTTCCCCGGCGGCGGCACGCTCGACCCCGGCAAGTACGTGATGGGCTTGCGGCGCGCGGCGCTCGCCGCGGGTGTGAGGCTTTACGAGAACACCGCGCTGATCGACTTCGACGCCGGCGAGACCGTGCGAGTCCGGACGGCGCGCGGCAGCGCAAGCGCACCTGTCGTGGTGCTCGCCACCAATGCGTATACGCCGCAGCTCGGCTTGCTGGGCAACAAGGTGCTGCCGCTGCGCGTGTCCGCGCTCGAAACCGAGCCGCTGTCCGGTGCGCAACTGGCGGCACTGGGTTGGCCGAACCGCGAGGGCATCGTGACACCGCACCTGACGATGGAGAGCCACCGGCTCACCGCACGGAATACGCTGTTGGTGACGACCAAGCGGCTCGATTACGTCTATGGCTCGCGGACGCCGAATATACCGGACGAAGCGGCCTACCGCGCGCTGCTCGCGACGTTGCGCGCGCGTTTTCCGCAACTGGGCAACCAGCCGGTGCGTGCATGCTGGAGCGGCTATATCTCGGTCGCCAGCGACGCGCTGCCGGTGGTCGGCGCGACCGGCACGCACGGCAACGTGTTCTACACGGCGGGATGCTCGGGGCACGGCGTCGGCACGCAGTCGCTGATCGGGCAGGTGCTGGCCGACGGGATTTTCGGCACGGAGTCGCCGCTGCTCACGACGCTCACGCACCGCACGCCCGCGCTACCGCCGGAGCCGCTGCGTTGGTGCTCGATCAAGGCAGTGCTGGGCGTTGCGAATCTCCTCGACGAACGCTTGAATCGCCGCGCGGATCGCAGATAGCGCCGCGCGACATCGTCACGACGAACCGAACACGATGACCGAACCCAAAGTGCACCACGGTGGCAGAAGGCGGCGCCCGACGAATGCCACTTCGTCAGGCAGTGATCCCGATAGCTTGCGGGCCCAGGGCTTGCGCACGCGCAACACGATCATCCGTGTCGCGCGGGAACTGCTGCTGGAAGGCGGCCCGCTGACCTTCTCGCAGCGCGCGGTCGCCGCCGGGGCCGGAATCAGCGTGAGCAATCTGCAGTACTACTTCCCGACCCGTCTGGCCGTGCTGCGGGCCGTGATCGAGCCAGTCATCGATGCGTACCTGATCGAACTCAGGCGCGTGCTCGACAGCGATGCATCACCGGATGACGTACTCGAACGCGTGATGGCGCGCTCGCTGAGCGATGCAAAGGATTCTCAATATGGTGCACTGTTCAGGCATTTCCTGTCCTTCGCCACCATGGATCCCGAATGCCTCAAGCTGTTCGACGGATGGTACGACACACTGACGCACGAGATGGCGAAGCTGTTGCGCATCGTCAATCCCGTGTTCGATGCGGCCGACAGCGTACACGTTGCCACGCTGTTGATTGCGATGGCCGATGGCCTGACGTTGCAGTCTGGGGCGGCACGCCACACGCAGGGCTTCGATGCACGGTTCATGGAGGCGGCCCGGTGCCTCATCTATGAAAAGCGACCCTGAGGCAACACCCCGAGCGGCACAGGTCGACCGCAGCTTCCCGTTGCGCGCCAAGGGGCGTTTGCACCCGTCATTCGGGTGTGAATGGCCGCGATAAAGTCGCCGCAATCATTCCTGATCACTGCCGATCCAATACAGCACCTCCAGCGCGGCCGCGACGTGCAGGCGCTGCTGCGCGAGCGGACGGGGCAGCAGCGACTCGGCGCGCTCGAGCCGGCGCAACAGCGTATTGCGGTGTACATGCATTTTCTCGGCCGCGTCTGTCACGCTGCAGCCTTCCGCGAGAAACACGCGCAGCGCGTCGCGCAGCGACTTGTCGGCGGTGGCTAAGTTGCCCAGTGTATTGGTGACGAACTGTTGTACCGACTCCATATGGTTGGTCATCAGCGCGATCAGGCTCATGCTGTCGGCATGTACCACGCCGACGCCGGCATGGAGCCTGCCGAGCAGCCGCTGTGTCGCCAGTGCGTCCAGGTGACCGTGCCGAAATCCTTCCATGCCGCTGCCGGCAGTCGCGACGGCCATGTGCACGCCGGGCAGCGGCTTGATCGCACGCTGCAGCCAGGGCATGTCGAGCGGTTTGCCGTCGTGATACGTCCAGACCCACAACGTCGCCGTGTTCGCGACGACGACCAGTGCATTGCGCGTGCCCGCGCATTGGGCCAGCGCATCGGCCGCCCGTTCCAGGAGCCCCAGTTCGATATCCGCTTCCTCGCTCCAGACGATCGCGGCGTGATGGCGCTGCTCCAGCGTGTAGCCCAGGCGCCGGCTGGCCTCTTGCGCGCTGATGGACGCGCCTTCGACGATCTGCGTGACCAGTTCGCGACGGTCGGCGTGCGTGCCGCGTAATCGCGCTTCGCGTTCGGCGCGCATGAACTCCGCCATGCCCACCATGTTGGTGTCGATGAAGGACGCGATCGAGCGCGACGACACGGCCAGAAACTCGCGCAATTCGTCCGGGTCCTGGGTCAACGTAAATGCAAGCTCCATCCAGCGTTGCCACAGAACACTTTGCGACGAGCGGGCAGCGACGAACACGAGGTCGGTCAGGCCGCGCCGCACCAGTTCCTGCGCACTGCTTAGCATGTCGGCGGAAAGAAAGCGGGACACGGGCGCGCAAGGGTTTTCAAGGTTGGCCGTTGCCCAGTGAATGAGCCCGTTGCGATTGATTCGTCGCACGGCCGCCGCCAGCACCGGATCGCTCATCGTCGGGCTGGTCGCCACGTTCTCCTTGTCCAGTTCCTGCAGCCATTCCGTCTGCACATTCAGCGTGATTTCTGCACCCTGGCGCATCAATTCCCGGATGCGGGGCGATGGCAGCGGCCAGGGCGGCGGGGTGACGGAGGCAAGGTTCTGGGACATGGCGGAGCACGATAGAAGCAATGAGGTGCAAGTTGCACCAATTGTATTCGCATACGGTGCGTTCGACACCTTGTTTGGCCCATTTCGGTTAATAACAATACGGTCATATAGCGCACTTCGACGCGATCTGGAGACAAGCCGTGACCGTACACCCCCTTCCGTCCACCGAGCATGTGGATGTGCTCATCGTAGGCGCCGGCCTTTCCGGGATCGGTGTTGCTCGTCAGCTCGAGACGGACCGTCCCGGCACGTCGTATCTCATTCTTGAAGCGCGTGCCGCGACCGGCGGCACATGGGACCTGTTCCGCTATCCGGGCATTCGCTCCGATTCGGACATGCACACCTACGGTTACGGCTTCAAGCCGTGGGCCGACAAGAAGGCGATCGCCGGCGCGGATTCGATCCTTTCGTACCTGAGAGAGACGGCGGCCGAATACGGGATCGATCGTCACATCCGCACGAATCACAAGGTGATCCAGGCAAGCTGGTCGAGTGCACAGGCCCAGTGGAATGTCGAAGTCGAGCGCCTCGATACCGGCGAACGCAAGACGATCCTGGCCAAGTGGTTCTTCAGTGCCGCAGGGTTCTATCGTCACGACGAAGGCTATACGCCGAAACTCGACGGGATCGAGAACTTCGGCGGCCCGGTGGTGCACCCGCAGCACTGGCCGGAAGATCTCGACTACAGCGGCAAGCGCGTGGTGGTGATCGGCAGCGGCGCGACTGCCGTCACGCTGTTGCCGGCCATGGCCGGCAAGGCCGGGCACATCACGATGCTGCAGCGCACGCCGACCTACGTGGTGAGCCTGCCGTCGGAAGACATCATTGCCAATACGCTGCGCAAGCTGATGCCTCACACGTGGGCCTACGCGATCGTGCGGCGGAAGAACGTCGCGATTTCCCGCTTCATCTGGCGCTTCTGCCGGTCGCGTCCGCAGGCGGCGCGACGCCTGATCCGCTACCTGAACAAGCGCCAGTTGCCGAAAGATTATCCGGTCGACGTCCACTTCAACCCGCCGTACAACCCGTGGGACCAGCGCCTGTGCGCCGTGCCGGACGGCGATCTCTTCAAGTCGATCCGCGATGGCCGCGCGTCGGTCGTGACGGACCGCATCAGGACCTTCACGGAAACGGGCATCGTGCTGGAATCCGGGCAGACATTGCCCGCCGATATCATCGTCACGGCGACCGGGCTCAGCGTCAGGTTCTTCGGCGGGATCAAGCTGACGGTCGACGGCGACCCGGTCGATCTCCACAGCAAGGTGGCGTTCAAGGGCATGATGCTCAGCGGCGTGCCGAATTTCGGGTTCTCGATCGGCTATACGAATTCGTCGTGGACGATGAAGGTCGGGCTGCTGGCCGAACACTTCTGCCGCTTGCTCAAGCATATGGAACGCGGTGGCTACGCCGTCTGCATGCCTGAATTGCCGGACGGCGACATGCCGACGCGCCCGTTGCTCGATTTCGGTGCCGGTTACGTACAGCGTGCAATCGGCGGCCTGCCGCGCCAGGGCCCCGGCACGCCGTGGATCATGTCGATGGACTATCACGTCGACGTCAAGATCTTGCGGCACGGCCCGGTCGACGATCCGTGCCTGCGCTTCCGGTCTGCACAGGCAGCAGGCGGCACGGATCGCGTCGAGGCCCGTCGGGCTGTCGGAGCCTGATCATGACGATCCACGCCATGGAAGCGATCCAGGACGCGTTCTGCGATCTGCGGAGCGGAGTGCGCCTCTGCTATCGCACCTACGGGCCCGACGACGGCGAGCCGTTGCTGCTGATCGCGGGCATGACGCTGCAGTTGACCTTCTGGCCGCCTGTGCTGATCGGCGCGCTGATTCAATGCGGGTATCGCGTGATCGTGTTCGACAATCGCGATGTCGGGCGCTCGTCCCGCACGCCGCGGCCGGGACCGAGCGTGCTCCAGCAATTCCTGCGCCGGCCCGTCAAGGACGGCTACGACCTGGAGGACATGGCGCAGGACACGATCGGATTGCTCGACAGCCTGCAGGTGGCGCGCGCGCATGTCGTCGGCATGTCGATGGGCGGCATGATCGGCCAGGTGCTCGCCGCGCGTTATCCGCAACGCGTGCTGTCGCTGACCTCCATCATCTCCACGACCGGCGCGCGCAAGGTCGGCCAGCCGGCCGTGTCCAGCATGCTGATGCTGACCGCGCCGCCGCCGCGTACGCGCGAAGCGGCGGTGGAGCAATACAGTCGCGTCATGGCCCACATCGGCACGCAGGGGTATCCCGCGGATGACGTCGCACGACGCGCGTACGCGGCCCAGGCGTGGGATCGCGGCCAGCAGGCGCGCGACCACGAGAGCACGACCCGCCAGATCGGCGCGATCATCAATTCAGGCGACCGGACCGACGAACTCCGGCGAATCCAGGTGCCGACGCTGGTCGTGCACGGCGATCGCGACCTGCTGGTCGCGCCCAGCGGCGGCGTCGCGACCGCCGCCGCGATCGCGGGTGCCGACATGGTCACGGTGCGCGGCATGGGGCATGACATTCCCGATGGCGTCGTGCCGCTGCTGACGAGCCTGATCGATGGCCATATCCGGCGCCGTGCAGCACGCGCTACCGCGGAACCCGTGCGCGCCAGCAGGCACATTGCGTGAGCGGGTTCGCCCGCGGTAGGCGATCCGCGCGTGAAGTCAGGACGCAGCGCACGCGCAATCACCGACCATCGAACCGGCGCATCGCCGCGTGACAACCTGAAACATTAGGCAAGCCGCTTGTCGTTGTGACGCGACGCGATCGCACGTTCGACAAGCCGGAGGAGACACTATGCATCAAGGCTACCCGACCGACCTTGCGGCGCGCTTCGAGCGCCAGCGCCGCGCCTTCGCACTGGAGCCGAACCCGGCACTGGCCACCCGGCTGGCGCGCCTCGGGCGGCTCGCCGCGTGGCTCGATGCGCACGAGTACGACATCGTACGCGCCATCGACACCGATTTTCAGGGCCGCTCGGCTCACGAGACACGGCTGGCGGAGGTGTTCATCGTGCGCGCCGGCATCCGGCATGCGCGCCGGCACCTGAAGCACTGGATGCGGGCGCGCCGCGTGCCGACCGCGCTGCATTTCCGTCCCGGCTACAACCGGCTCATGCCGCAACCGCTGGGCGTGACGGGCATCATCTCGCCGTGGAACTACCCGCTGCAGCTTTCGCTCGGGCCGGCACTCGCGGCACTTGCCGCCGGCAATCGCGTCTTGATCAAGCCGTCCGAGCTCACCCCCGCGCTGTCCGACCTGCTTGTGTCGATGGCGCACGAGACCTTCATGCCGGACGAACTGGATGTCGTGGTGGGCGACGTCGAGCTCGGCAAGGCGTTTGCCGACCTGCCGTTCGATCATCTGTTCTTCACCGGTTCGACCCAGGTGGGGCGCGTCGTCGCACAGGCGGCCGCGGCCAACCTGACGTCCGTGACGCTCGAGCTCGGCGGCAAATCGCCGGCCATCCTCGATACGTCGTGCAATGTCGCGGTTGCGGCGCAGCGCATCGCGTTCGGCAAGCTGCTGAACGCGGGCCAGACCTGTGTCGCGCCCGATTACCTGCTCGTGCCGGCCGGAACGGCTGACAGCGTCGCGTCGCAGCTGTCACGCGCCGTCGCTCGCCTGTATCCGACGCTCGCCGCCAATCCCGACTACACAGCCATCATCAGCGAACGCCACCGCGCGCGCCTCGCCGACATGGTGGATGAAGCGCGTCGAGCAGGCGCGCGCATCCTCGAAGTCAACCCGGCCGGCGAATCGTTCGGCACGTCGTCGCGCAAGTTCGCGCCGACGATCGTGGTCGGTGCGCCGGCCGATACGCGGCTGATGAACGAAGAGATCTTCGGTCCCGTTCTGCCGATCGTCGAATACACGAATCTCGACGATGCGCTGGCCTACGTTCAGGGCCGCGCGCGTCCGCTGGCGTTGTACTGGTTCGGCGAAGACGCATCGCGTCGTGATCGCGTGCTGCGTGAGACGGCGTCCGGCGGCGTCACGATCAACGACTGCCTGTGGCACCTGGTACAGGAAAACCAGCCGTTCGGCGGCGTCGGGCAGAGCGGCATGGGCGCCTATCACGGGCAGTGGGGCTTCGACACCTTCAGCAAACTGAAGCCGGTGTTTCACCAGACCCGCTTGAACGGCGCCGTGCTGTTCCATCCTCCGTACGGTCGCGTTTTCGACTTGCTGCTGCGCACGCTGTCGCGTCTCGCGTGATTTCCGAATCCTGTATCGAGAGAAATGCCATGAATCATCAGTTCGACTACATCGTCGTGGGCGGCGGCTCAGGCGGCAGCGTGGTAGCAGGGCGCCTGACCGAAGACCCGAACGTCACCGTCTGCCTGCTGGAAGCGGGAGGCAGCGGCAACGACATGGCGATCAACATCCCGGCGGGCACGGTCGCGATGCTGCCGACCCGCCTCAACAACTGGGCGTTCGATACGGTGCCGCAACGCGGGCTTGGCGGGCGCGTTGGCTATCAGCCGCGCGGCAAGGCACTGGGCGGTTCGTCCGCGATCAACGCGATGGTCTACATTCGCGGCCACCGCAGCGACTACGACATGTGGGCCGCGCTCGGCAATCCCGGTTGGTCGTACGAAGACGTGCTCCCTTACTTTCGTCTGAGCGAGCACAACGAACGCATCAACGACGCGTGGCACGGCCAGGACGGCCCGCTGTGGGTCAGCGACCTGCGTTCCGACAACCCGTTCCAGGAGCGCTTCCTCGCGGCGGCCCGCCAGGCCGGCCTGCCGCTGACGGACGACTTCAACGGCGCACAGCAGGAAGGCGTCGGCATCTACCAGGTCACGCAGAAGCAGGGCGAGCGGTGGAGCGCGGCACGCGGCTATCTGTTTCCGCACCTCGGCAAACGCGCCAATCTGGCCGTCGAAACGCATGCGCAAGTCCGGTGCATCCTGTTCGAGGGCAAGCGCGCAGTGGGCGTGGAAGTGTTGCAGAAAGGCACGCTGAAGACATTCCGCGCCCGGTGTGAGGTGGTGCTGGCAGCGGGGGCGCTGCAGACGCCGCAGTTGCTGATGCTGTCCGGTATCGGCCCGACGGGCGAGCTCGCGCGCGCCGGCATCGAGACGCTGCATCATCTGCCGGGCGTGGGCCGCAACCTGCAGGATCACCCCGACTTCATCTTCAGCTACCGTACGCGCAGCCTCGATACGATGGGCATCTCGCTGGGCGGCAGTGCGCGGATGCTGCGCGAGATCATGCGCTTTCGCCGTGAGCGGCGCGGCATGCTGACGTCGAATTTCGCCGAAGGCGGCGCGTTCCTGAAGACGCAACCGGGCCTCGACGCGCCCGATATCCAGCTGCATTTCCTGGTTGCGCTGGTCGATGACCACGCGCGGCGCATGCACCTGGGCCACGGGCTGTCCTGCCACGTGTGCCTGCTGCGCCCGCACAGCCGCGGATCGGTCACGCTGCGCAGCCGCGACCCGTCGGCCGCGCCGCTGATCGATCCCGCGTTCCTCGACGATCCGCGCGACCTGGAGGACATGGTGGCGGGCTTCAAGATCACGCGTGGCCTCATGAACGCGCCAGCGCTCGCGGAGTGGATCACGCGGGACATGTTCACGCGCGACGTGCACAGCGATGACGAGATCCGGGCGGTGCTGCGCGCGCGCACGGATACCGTCTATCACCCGGTCGGCACGTGCCGCATGGGGCAGGACGCGATGGCGGTGGTCGATCCGCAGTTGCGCGTGCATGGCCTCGACGGGCTGCGCATCGTCGATGCATCGGTGATGCCGACACTGATCGGCGGCAACACCAATGCGCCCACCATCATGATCGCGGAGAAGGCGGTCGACATGATGCGCGGCGTGAGCCGCGTGGCGTCCACGGCGCGCGCGACAACCGCGGAAACGCAGTGGTTCGCGACGTCGGGCATCGAGACCGGGCGATAGGGTGGACGTCCAATTGTCGTCAGCATTGGACTTTCACCTGGCCAAGCGAATGCGTGCATGCAGGGTCGGGACGACGGGTCCCGTCAATGCCATTTATCACCCGCAGTTTTGACGAAGCGTTGCCGAACCATGTCTGCCATCCGATCGCCATTCTGGCCCGCGCACCTGGCCACGCATCAGCTGCCACCCGCGACCAACCTGTTTCGTCACGTGGAGGCCGCGGCGGCGCGTCATCCCGACAAGCCGTTCATCCTGTTCTACGACACGCCCGTCTCGTTCGCGCGCTTCCAGGACGAAGCCGAGCACGTGGCGGGCTTCCTGCAGCAACGGTGCGGGGTGAGGGCGGGTGACCGCGTACTCCTGTACATGCAGAACAGCCCGCAATGGATGATCGCGTACTACGGCATCCTGCGTGCGAACGCGGTGGTCGTTCCGGTCAATCCGATGAACATGGCCGACGAGCTGGCGCATTACATCGAGGACAGCGGCGCGAGCACGGCGTTCGTCGCGCAGGACCTGTATTCGCGCATCGCGCCGCTCGTGGGCGGCACGCGTGGCCTCGCGAACGTCGTCGTGGCGACGTATGGCGACTACGTGGCACAACCTTCAGCCGTCGCGTTGCCCGATTTCGTGGCCGCGCCGCGTCACGTCGACGGGCCCGGCGTGGTCCACTGGCGCGATGCGCTCGCTGCGGCGCTGGCGCCGGGAGAACTGACGGCGGGCCCTGACGACATCTGCCTGATGCCCTACACGTCCGGCACGACAGGCAAACCGAAAGGATGCATGCATACGCATCGAAGCGTCATGTGCACGGCCGCCGGCTTCGTCGACTGGTTCGACGATCCCAAAGACGCGATCCATCTGGCGGTGCTGCCGCTGTTTCATGTCACCGGCATGCAAGGGGGGCTGAACGGTCCGCTGTACCGTGGGTCGACCGTCGTCGTGCTGCCGCGTTGGGACCGCGATGCCGCGGGCCGCGCGATCGGTCGCAACCGCGTATCCGTGTGGCAGTCGATCTCGACGATGATGGTGGATTTTCTGTCGAACCCGAACCTGCACGAATACGACCTGTCGAGCCTGCGCTCGTTGCGCGGTGGCGGCGCGGCGATGCCGGACGCTATCGCCCGGAAGCTCAAGTACGCGGTCGGGCTCGATTACATCGAAGGCTACGGGATGTCGGAAACGATCGCCGCGACACACATCAATCCGCCGGCACACCCCAAGCCGCAGTGCCTCGGCATTCCCGTATTTGACGTCGATGCCCGGATCGTCGATCCAGTCACGTTCCAGCCGGTGCCACAAGGGGAGGTAGGCGAGATCGTCATGCATGCGCCGCAACTGATGCAAGGGTACTGGCGCAATCCGGATGCCACGCGAGACGCGTTCGTC
Organism: Burkholderia pulmonis; assembly: GCF_984667975.1. Lineage (NCBI taxonomy): Bacteria > Pseudomonadati > Pseudomonadota > Betaproteobacteria > Burkholderiales > Burkholderiaceae > Burkholderia > Burkholderia pulmonis. The sequence goes on along the minus strand of NZ_OZ480188.1, from coordinate 657,695 downwards.
GAGATCGACGGCAAGCGCTTCCTGCGCACCGGCGATCTCGCCCGTACCGACGCGGACGGCTACTTCTTCATGGCCGACCGGCTGAAACGGATGATCAACGCGTCGGGCTACAAGGTGTGGCCGGCCGAAGTCGAGACGATGATGTATCGCCATCCGGCGATCAGGGAGGTGTGCGTGATCGGCGCGCGTAGCGTACATCGAGGCGAGACCGTCAAGGCATGCGTCGTGCTGGACCCGACGTATCCCGACGGTGTGACTCCCGACGACGTGATTGCATGGGCGCGCGAGCATATGGCGTCCTACAAAGTTCCACGCATCGTCGAATTCGTCGAGTCGCTGCCGAAATCCGGATCCGGAAAGATCATGTGGCGGGAACTGCAGGAAAGGGAAGAGGCGGCGGCCGCTCAGAGAAACGCAATGGTTTGATTGTCGCGCGATGCGTCAAGCGTCGATTTGGATGAAGCGGACATGAGGGAATTCTCTCGTGCGTCGTGTCGACTTTATGTTTGTCATTTCGACCTATCATTGTTGTAATGAACTAGAGATCGGGCAGCCCGGTTTGAGACGTCGTCCGATCGGGGCGGTCACTGTTATCGAATGGTTCCCGACGCGGGAGCCGCACATGGTGTACGGAGAAAGAGAATGAGGAACGATTCACACAAGGTCATGCGTTTCACGGCATGGAGTGCGATCATCGGCGGCCTGCTGGCCTACGCGAACGTCGGGCTGGTGTCGACGGTGGCCGGTACGGATGCCGGGATGTTGCTGCACGGTGCGACGATGCTGAGCTTGCCGTCCGGCACGCGTGATCTGTTTCGCTTGTCGATGCTGGCCGACGTGTTCGGCTTCTATCTCGCGGTGCTCGTGATCGGCGGGTACTTTCTGCATACCTTCAAGGATGAACTCGGCGCGCTGGGTTACATGATCGCGTTCGGGATCGGGGCGTACGCGGTACTCGGTATCACGGGCGCCGCACTCCAGTTGTCGGTGCTCAACCCGCTGGCGCAAATGTATGCGGGCGGAGACGACACTGCGCGGGCCGCCGCGGCGGCAGCATGGACGACGGTCGCCAACGGCACGCAAAGCGGGTTGTGGTGGTCCGAAGGCCCGCTGGTTTTCTTCTGGGCGCCGATCGTCGCCAACCAGCTGAAAGAGGCCGGATGGCACGGGTCGTTCCTGCTCAAGATAACCGCATGGTTTTTCGCGATCATTTTCGTGTCCGGATTCTTTCCGGAGTTCGAAGCCGTGACGGGGGCGAGCGAGATCGTCGTCGTCCTCCTGCTGCCGTTGTGGATGGTGTGGTTCGGCTTGCAGTTGCTTCGTCGCGCACGAAAAGCACCGGCACGCGTGCAAGGTGCTGGCGCGATCGCCTGATGCGACTCGCGCGCGTATTCGCGATCGGCGCGCAGGGCTGGAATGCCGCAACCCATTCAAATGGAGACATCCATGACGCTTGCACACCATTCAACAGCAGCCTCCGAAGCTTCCTTCCCGGATACCAGGCCCCCGGGGTTGCTCCTTCAGTGCGAGGACTTCGAGAACCATGGCGGTTGGGTTCTCGATTCACAGTTCGAAACCCGCATGGGCGCCCCATACCTGCTCGCGCATGGTCTGGGCCGACCCGTGGCAGATGCCACCACGTCCATCAGCGTACAGGCGGCGGGTGAACGTACCGTCTGGGTGCGTGCGAAGGACTGGGTTCCATCCCATCATCCGGGCCGTTTCCAGATTTCGATCAATGGCGAGCGGCTCGAGACGGTACTCGGCGAGAACGGTCGTGACTGGTCATGGCAGGCGGCAGGCCGGGTCTTCCTGCAGCAGGGAGAGAACCGGATAGCCCTGCACGATTTGACGGGTTTTGACGGCCGATGTGATGCGATCTACTTTGCCGATGACGACACGGTTCCGCCTGACGAGGTAGGCCCGGAATTCAAAGCGTGGCGCAAGGCCCTGCGGGGGATTCCCGCGGAGCCGCTGGATGGGGGCTTTTACGACGTTGTCGTGGTCGGCGGCGGCATCTCCGGGTGCGCCGCCGGCTTGACCGCAGCGCGGTTAGGTTTGCGCGTCGCGCTCATCCACGATCGGCCGGTCTTGGGGGGGAACGCCAGCAGGGAGATCGGGCTGATGCCGCGTGGCGCCCAGGGAGCTCTGCTCAAGGAACTATCCGAACGCAGCGCTGACGGCGATCTGGCTGCGATTCGACTGCTGGAGGCGGAAGCAACGGCTACCGTTTACCTCGAGCACCGGGTCGTAGCCGTCGCGCGCGAAGGTTCCCGCATCGTGTCCGTCGACACGGTGAGCGCACGTGGCGGGTACGAGCGCCGCATTCGTGCGGGGATGTTCATTGATGCGTCCGGCGTTGCCATTCTCGGCATGCTTGCGGGGGGGGCGACGCTGTTTGGTCGAGAAGCAAGGTCGGAATATGACGAGCCGTATGCGCCGGAGGTTGCCGATGAGATGCACCATGGCAACACCCTCTTTTTCCGGACGCGGATGGCCGACCATCCCGTGCCGTTTCCGGACGTTCCGTGGGCAACGGAAGTGGCAAAGGACTATGCGAACCTGAGCGGCCAACTCTCAGCGGTCGGTCACGAAAACGGGCCGGGTCCGTCGGCAGGACCGAATCCGGCGACACCGGAATTCAGGTTTGGCAGCAAGGCCGACGTATTTCCCGCCACGCATTTCTGGGAGTACGGCCAGTGGCTGGATCCGTACACTTCCGGCGAGCAGGTTCGCGACTATCTGATGCGCGCGCTGTACGGCACGTTTGCCAACGTCAAACGGCTGGACGCAGAAAAATACGCGAACCTCGAATTTGAATGGATGGCCCATGTCGCGGCCCAGGGCGAATTCCGTCGATACCGGGGCGACTATGTGCTGACCGAAAACGACATTCGGAACCATACGCATTTCGACGATGCCCTGATTGCCAACGACGGCGCGTTCTGCATCCACTGCGCATGGGGCCCGGGCGAAGGAAAATACGACTTCCGCCTCAAGGACTGGATTTTCGATCAGCGTGACAAGCAGTCCTACAGTGTGCCATTCCGGTGCCTTTACTCTGCCGATATCGAAAACCTGCTGATGGCGGGCAAGCATATCAGCGTGACTCATGTGGCTGCTTCGGCAATCAAGCTGATGGGGAACGGGGCGCAACACGGGATCGCAGTGGCGGCGGCTGCGCATCTTTGCACGAAGCATGGTACGTCGCCACGTGGTCTTTACTCCGCTCATCTCGACGAGTTGAAGATGCTCGTGTACAGCCTGACCCGATGCGACCACGACATGGAAAGTTATCCGCCTCGAAGGCTTTTTGTGTCTGTCCCGGGTTAATACAGATTTGGAATCGTCTGGATTTTACGGATATATCGGTGTCAGGATGACACGCCATTTCACAACAAAGGAGTTTTTGCATGATCAAGTCCCGCCGCAATTTTGTGATCACGTCCGCAGGTATTGCTTCGGGATTGGCACTGTCACGCGTTGCGTTTGCAGATGCAGCCAAGGTGTCGGAAACCGATGCGACGGCGGTCGCACTCGGCTACTTGACCGACGCGACCCGGCTGAACAAAGCGAAGTATTCGAAGTACGTGGCGGGCGAGGACTGTCGAAATTGCACGCTATACCAGGGGAAACCGAATGATCCGTTTGCGCCATGCCCAATTTTCGGCGGCAGGCAAGTTGCGGCCAAGGGTTGGAGTAGTGCGTACAGCAAAAAAGCATGATTTCTCAAAGGCAGCATGCTCACGGAAGCCATGTGAATGCTGCATATCGTTGCGCGCTCTGCACACATAGCGGAGCAACCCGGGTATGCCGAGGCGCGCGCGGGCGATGGGAATGCCGTCGGCGGAATACGGTGGCTGATCCGTATTCGAAGCATCGCCTCGAGCAAACAGTGTAAACACGATCTAAGCGAACTATGAAGACGCAAATCACCGAACTCCTCGGCATCGAACACCCCATCGTTCAGGGCGGCATGCATTTTGTCGGCTTGGCCGAACTGGCCGCTGCGGTTTCTAATGCGGGAGGGCTTGGCATCCTCACAGCGCTGACGCAGCCCACGGCGCAGGCGCTCGCTGATGAGATCCGTCGCTGCCGAGATCTGACTGAGAAGCCATTCGGCGTGAACCTTACCTTTCTTCCAGTGCGTACGCCGCCGGACTACGCCGGATATGTGAAAGCGATCATAGATGGCGGCGTCAAGGTCGTGGAGACAGCGGGGAACAATCCTCAGAAATGGTTACCGGAGTTGCACAAGGCCGGCGTCAAGGTCATTCATAAATGCACCTCGGTGCGCCACGCGCTCAAGGCCGAGGCACTTGGCTGCGATGCGGTCAGCGTGGATGGTTTCGAATGTGGCGGTCATCCCGGCGAAGACGACGTGCCCAATTTCATCTTGCTGCCGCGTGCAGCCGACGAACTGCGCATTCCGTTTTTGGCATCCGGAGGCATGGCGGATGGTCGCTCGCTGGTCGCCGCCCTGGCGCTCGGCGCCGCCGGCATCAATATGGGTACGCGCTTCGTGGCAACCCGGGAAGCGCCCGTGCATTCGCGCGTGAAGGAAGCGATCGTCCAAGCCAGTGAATTGGACACGCGTCTGGTCATGCGGCCGCTGCGAAATACCGAGCGTGTGCTCCGCAATGCGGGCGTCGATCGACTGCTGGAAAAAGAGCGGCAACTGGGCGCCGAGATCCGCTTCGAGGACATTGTGGATGAAGTAGCGGGCGTGTATCCACGTGTCATGCGAGACGGCGACATCGATGCTGGTGCGTGGTCCTGCGGCATGGTCGCAGGTCTCATCCGGGACGTTCCAAGCGTTGCCGAACTAATCCGTCGGGTGATGAGCGAGGCCGAGCAGATTGTCAGGCAGCGCTTGTCAAAGATGATCGATTGAGCGCACGCGGCTAGGCAGCTACCGGAGAGAATATGCATCGGTCAAATTCGCCGATTCCACGTGCGAACAAGCATGCTCGGCGTCATGTATGCGATTCATCTGATCGGCACAGCTGTTGAAGTGTGGCGGCCGCCGGTGTCGCTGTCGGGGCAGCAGGATTTCTTGGACCGATGCGATGACCTCGAGCAACCCATCGAACTGTGAGTGCGCTTTACGCATGACTTTCTTGCGGGCGGCTTGAACCCCCAAGAAATCGATACAGTAGGGGGCTAAGAACGGGAGGGTAGCGACGTTGCTGCCGGGACAGCTGACTGTACCTTCGCCGACGAGCAAAGAAGATTGCCTGCATCACCTATACTGAGGTTGCTGTCGGCGAGATATGGGGCGACGTCGGGAACGATCCACTCTTCCACGTTTCGACCATTCACAGCTTTCTCTGGATCGCCCTCAAGGGGGTAATCGTCCTTTTCGTGCAAAATCTGGCGGTTTCGCCTGAAAGCTTTGTGTAGCGAGGTTTCACGGCAGATTCCGACTATCGTCGACAGTTCCGACCGTGATCTGCGGTAAGCTACCTGCCCGCAATTTCCCATTGCGACCGTGACAGGAGGCACCTGATGCCGGGCCTGGAATTTCGGTATGTGGGGCAAGATCGCTTGCCGGCGCGACTGTCGGAGTTCGACCTCGAACGCTACTTCGCGCTGAACGACAGCGACCTGGCCGCGATCAACGAGCGTTTCCGGCGCGATCGCCGCGCAGGCGTCGCCATCCAACTCGTTTTTCTGCGGGCCAGCGGCCATACGCTGGATCATGTCGGGACCCTGCCACGGCACCTGTTGCGATATGTCGGTGAGCGCCTCGGCGTGCCAACGCCGTCGATCGCGTCGCTGCGCACGCTGTACCAGCGCTATAAAACGCAATACGAGCACCAGGTGTGGGCGTGCAAATACCTTGGCCTCACGTCGATGGGTGTCGACCACTGGGCCGGACTCGGAGCGTGGATGCGGCAGGATGCCGCTGAATCACTCACCCTCGACGAGCTGGTGCAGCACGCGCGTCACTGGCTGTACGAGCGACGGCTTTTGATTCCTGCCGAGCGAACGTTACGAGACTTGGGGCGAGCAATCTGGTCGGAAACAGAACGCGGCCTGCTCGCGAGGATCCAGGCGACCGTCAGCGAGGCCCAACTGGTGCAAGCCGATTCGGTCTTGTCTACGCAACATGGTACGTCAGGGATGACCGTGCTCGAGTGGCTAAAGACGCCACCTGCGCGACACAGCCCGTCCACCATTACTGAGACCCTAGCGAAGGTCCGCTTCCTTAAGTCGCTCGGCGCACACACGTGGAACCTGAACGCGGTACCGATCGAAAAACAGCGCGCCTATGCGCTGCGAATTCAGGCTCGGCGGCCTGCCAAGGTTCGTGAACTCAAGGCGTCGACGCGCACGATCGAGCTGATTTTCTTCATGCACGTTTCGTTGTTGGAGCTGACCGACGCGCTGTTGTACCAAACGGGACGCCGTGTCTCCGATCTCGTCCGGCACGCCTACGATCGGACGACGGTCAAACAGGCGCGGTCCGCTGTCGAGTACCGGCAGCAACTGATCACGATCAAGGCGCTCGCCGACGATACGAGCCGTTCCGCAGAGGAACGGCTCACCAAGATCGGCAAACTGCTCGAAGATCTGTCGGACAAGCCGCCGACGAGTCACGCTGCCAGCGTCCGCGAAACGCTGACCGATGATCATCATCGCATCCGAAACCTGCTGGTACCGTTACGCGAACTGGATCTGTCCGGCCGGGACGCTGAGCCGAGCCTACGGCAGCTCGCAGTCCTTGGTATGCTGCATGACCGTGGCGCGACCGAACTGCCCGCCGACTGCGAGGTGCCGGTGAGCGCAAGCTGGCGCGACCTTGTCGAGGGTGAGGATCGCGTACGCGCGATGCGGGCGCTTCAAGCGTCGGCGATCATGGGGTTACGGAAGGGTTTGCGACGCGGATCGGTTTGGATCGGCCATAGTCTTTCATTCCGCGCTCGTGATCAACTGCTGATTCCGCCGGCGCAGTGGGATCGCGAGCGCGACCGGCATCTCTCGTCGCTTGGCCTCCCCCACAAGGCTGAGCCGTTCCTGGCGGGCGTGTCAAGCCTCCTGAAGGCAGGGCTCGCGGCACTCGAGGAGGCACGTCAGGCTGGGCGTGTCGCGGTCGGGACCGACGGTGCATTGCATCTGTCGGCGCTCGAGGCGACGCCTACCGACGGCATCCCGAGGCGCACGCGCGACTTGATGTTCAAAGAAATCGGCACCACGCAGCTGGCCGATCTGCTCATCGAGATGGATGTCCATACTGGCTTCAGCGAAACGCTGCTCGCCCGACGCGCGCGCAATGCGAACGAACTGGTCTCTTTGTACGCGGCGCTGATTGCACACGGCACAGATCTCGATGCGAAGAGCGTCGTGGCGATGGTCCCGCAACTCGACTTGGCGCCGATTGCGACGGCGATGCGGGCACTCGAAATGCCTAGCCGCCTGTTGCGTGCGAACGAGCGTGTGGTCGAGTTCCAGCGCACACATCCTATTACCGAACTGTGGGGCACCGGGCGACACGCATCCAGCGATTCCATGAGTCTGGACACGTCGCCGCATCTCTTTTACGCCCGGGTCGATCCGCGGCGCCGAACCCACGCGGTCGGTATCTATACGCACGTGCTGGATCAGCATGGCATCGTCTATAACCAGCCGATCGTGCTGAATGAACGGCAGGCGGGCGTAGCCATCGAAGGCGTATTGCGGCATAACGAAAACCGCGACGACGGTGGACTGCTTCGGCTCTCGGTCGATACCCACGGGTACACGAGCGTCGGGATGGCCGTGTCGAAGTTGCTCGGCTTCGACCTATGTCCAGGCCTACGCAATCTGGCTGAACGCAAGTTGTACCTGCCGCGCCGCTTTGCCACCTCTGAAGGTCTGGTGCCAGCCGTGGCCCACGACGTTTCGCTCAAGTCGATTCGCGACGGCTGGGATGAACTGCTTCGGCTCGTTGCCTCGATCCAATCGGGCCGTGTTAGCGCGGTGGTCGCGCTGCAGCGGTTCGGCAGTGCCGCACAGGGCGACCCGGTGCATCGGGCCGCCGATCAACTCGGCAAGTTGCTGCGCACGCTTTTCCTGTGCGATTACTTCAGCAACACGGCGTTCCGCAGGGAACTGCATACGCTGTTGAATCGGGGGGAGTCGGTACATCAGCTTCAGCGTGCGATCTACACGGGCCGGGTAGCCCCCGAGCGTGGCCGGCGTCGCGATGAAATGGTCGCCATCTCTGGTTCGTTGACGCTTTTGACGAACCTCGTTATCGCCTGGAATACCCAGCGCATGCAAGCGACGGTTGACGACTGGCGCCACAAGGGCCGGCAAGTCGACGACGAGTGGTTACGCCGGATGGGACCTGCACATTTTGCGCACGTGAACTTCAGGGGCACGTTGAGCTTTCCGATCGACCGATATGGCGATGTCCTGTTGGAGGCTCCGCCTTGGCAACGCGAGACAGCGTCCTGAGACGCTTCTGAAACAAACTGACCGCATTGATCTTCAAGGGATGGCTTTGCCTGGCGCCGCTCGGCCTCGCAATTTCGGAGCTTGCGGTGCGGCAGAACGAGGTTGCACTTCGCTCTGCGTGGAATGGCACAAGGAACCGGTGACACCTGCCGGCAGTGATGGAAAATCGGCACGGAATCGCTCGTGGAGGACATCTGCATCTTGTGAAGCCGACAGAATGGACACCGCGCATAGTCGACCTTGGGGACGCGGGGACCGAACTCGTGCAGGTGCGAGGCGGCATCGATATACCGCTCTTCAGCGGGATGCAGAGCATGTTGGAGCGAGATCTTATGCATCTTCACGATTGGCCGGTCGTGCCAGCGTGCCAGAGCGAACTCGGTGACACACTCAGCCCATTCGGGACTCGAGTCGGCTCAACACGCAAGAGCGTATCTCAGCGAAGCAGCGATTCGGCAACACCGGCCAATGCGCAGAGCACTACTACCGGAAGTGGCGGGAGTTTCCAGCGGGTCAACAGGAAGAACCCGATGACGGCGATGCCAAAGTCGAGCTCGGAGTGAACCGCGCTCGTCCATACCGGCGAGTACAACGCCATCGCCAGCAAGCCGACAACTGCAGCGTTCACGCCAGCCAGGACGGCCGTCATCGAGGGGCGGGCACGCAGCGCTTGCCAATACGGCATCGCAGCGAGCACCAGCAGCAATCCGGGCAGGAAGATGCCCGCCGTGGCCAGTGTTGCGCCGACCCAGTGATTCGGGGCGTCGTGCATCATCCAGCCGAGATAGGCCGCGAACGTGGAAAGCGGCCCCGGAATCGCCTGTGCGGCGCCATAACCTGCAAGAAAATCATTCGGCGTGACCCATCCGGTCGCGACGGTTTGCTGTTGCAACAGCGGCAACATCACGTGTCCGCCACCGAAAACGAGCGCGCCGGACCGATAGAACGCATCGAATACCTTGACTGTCTGATTGTCATGAAGGCCGGTGAACGCCGGAAGCCCGAACAGCAGCACGCAGAATAGAATCAACGCGACAGCGCCCGTCATGCGAGACACGCGGAATTCGTGACTGGGTTGCAGCGCGCGATTAGCGTCCGGTGCCGCATTCGATCGACATAGCGCTAGCCCGAGGACTGCACCCAAACCGATCACAATGAGCTGGGAATAGACGGTCGTCAGTATGCCAAGCACGGCAATCGCAATGAGTGCGATTGCCGCACGTCGATGGTCAGGGCACAAACGTCGCGCCATATCCCACACGGCCTGCGCAACGACAGCGACGGCGACGAGCTTCAATCCATGGATCACACCTTCGCCGATCGGGCCGCCGAGGCTCGGCGCAACGATTGCAAAGGCGAGCATCAGCAACACGGACGGCAGCGTGAATCCGCACCACGCTGCCAGTGCGCCTGGTCCTCCTGCCCGCAGGAGGCCGATCGAAAATCCTACCTGGCTGCTTGCCGGTCCCGGAAGGAACTGGCATAGCCCAACCAGATCGGTAAATGTTTCGTCGTCGAGCCAGCCACGGCGCTCCACGAATTCACGGCGAAAGTATCCGATGTGGGCGATGGGCCCGCCGAACGACGTCATCCCGAGCTTCAGGAATGCCAATAGAACCTCGAACGCGGAACCGGTGCGGTTCGGGCGTGACGTCGACATACTTGCTTCCATAAAGCCTTCAATCTCGCGAGGAGTAAGCGTGGTGTCAGAAACGGCGCACGCCAGTCTTCTTCGAAGAGTTCACCGAAGAGTTCGCGCACTTTGTGTTTGGCCGAGGCGAGGGCTCGTCGTCCGGCCGCAGTCGCTCGATAGACTCGCCTGCCGCTACGCCCCGACCGTTCGAGTGTCGACTTCAGATATCCCTTCTTCTCCAGACCGTGCAGGATCGGGTAAAGCGTGCCCGCACTCATCTTGTCCAGTTCTTCGATCATGGCAAGCCCATAGACGGGCTCTTCGGCTGCATGATGAAGCACGTGCAGTCGGATGAGTCCTGCGTAGAGGTCTCGATCATCCATGAATGGATCGTTGTAGCGTCGTGACTATATCGAAATTCGATTGTGAAACGACCATACGTGGCCACGAAGTAACGCGTCAACGGCATCGGCAGCTCCGGCGTTCCATTTCGCGTTGTCGAGATCCAGTTCATCGTAAGGCGTTCCTTTGCGGCGCAGAACATCGCGCACGAGACACTTCATCGCCGCAATCAGGCCGACCAGTTCCTCCCGGCTCGGCGGCGTTTCCAGATAGTGCACGACGCGCGGCTCGACTCCCGAGTTACGGATCATGCCAGCGTGTTGCGCGACGTCCCGCAATTCGGGTTGTGATAGATCGTGATATCGGTCATGGCGAGATTCCTGTCATTGCTCAAGCGCATTCGTACCAGTCTTTCGATTGATTCACGATGCGTACCACCAGCAACATGACCGGCACTTCGATCAACACGCCCACGACCGTTGCCAACGCTGCGCCGGAATGGAACCCGAAGAGGCTGATTGCGGCCGCGACTGCCAGCTCGAAGAAATTCGATGCCCCGATCAGTGCCGAGGGGCAAGCGATATTGTGTTTCTCACCCACCACTCGGTTGAGCCAGTACGCGAGCGCCGAATTGAAGAAGACCTGAATGAGGATCGGCACCGCGAGCAGCGCGATCACCAGAGGTTGCTTGAGAATCGCTTCGCCCTGGAAGGCGAACAGCAGCACGAGCGTCGCCAGCAGAGCGGTGATCGACCACGGACCGATCTTCGCCATTGCAGCGTCGAATGCAGCCTGACCGTTGGCAAGCAGCCGCTTACGCAAGATCTGCGCGATGATCACCGGGATGACGATGTACAGCACGACCGACGTGAGCAATGTCGCCCACGGCACCGTGATCGCGGACATGCCGAGCAGCAGGCCAACCAGCGGCGCGAAGGCAATCACCATGATGCTGTCGTTCAGCGCCACCTGCGACAGCGTGAACAGCGGATCGCCGCCTGTCAGGCGACTCCATACAAACACCATCGCCGTGCACGGCGCCGCAGCCAGCAGGATCAGGCCGGCGATGTAACTGTCGAGCTGGTCTGCCGGAAGCATTGGCGCGAACAGGTGGCGGATGAACAGCCAGCCGAGGAATGCCATCGAGAACGGCTTGACGAGCCAGTTCACGACGAGCGTGACACCGATGCCTTTAACGTGTTGACGTACTTCATGCAACGCGCCGAAGTCGACCTTGACGAGCATCGGGATGATCATCACCCAGATCAACAACCCGACCGGAAGATTCACCTGAGCGTATTCCATTCGACCGATCTGCTGGAACAGGCCGGGCAGCGTCTGGCCGAGCGCGATGCCGGCGACGATACAGAGTGCGACCCAGACGGTAAGGTAGCGCTCGAAGAAATTGATGGGAGGCTTTGCAACAGCCTTTCTCGGCGGGGCGACGTTGGACGTATTCATTGGACAGGGTTCAGCATTGAGTTCGTTGGCGGCCGCTCGTTTTGACAAGCCACCATGCGAATGATCAGTTCTGCGCGATATCGATCAACGCCGTTTGTAGTTCGGCATTGCTCATGCGATCGAGGGGCAGTGCCAGCAACTGCAGCATGCGATAGCCGATCGCCTGGCGCGTCAGCTCGAACGCGAGGCGTTTGCCCTCGTCACTGCCGGTCGCGTTCGACGGATCGGCGTAGCCCCAATGGACTTTGACGGGGCTGCCGGGCCAGTACGGGCACGTCTCAGACGCTGCGCTATCGCACACCGTGATGACGACACGCATTTCAGGCGCACCGTTGCCAACGAACTTGTCCCAGCTCTTGCTGTGGTATCCGTCGACGTCGACACCGGCCTTCGTCAGTGCTTCCAGTGCGAACGGATTGAGGCGACCGCTCGGCGCACTACCAGCGCTGTAGGCGCGCACGTCCTTGCCCAGCTTCGTGGCCAAGTGATTGAGCATCCCTTCCGACAGCACGCTACGTGCTGAGTTATGGGTGCAGAGGATCAGTACGTTCGTGGTCATGTCTCAGCAGCAGGTAGATTTCACCGGCACACCGACCGGCTTGCCGCGCGCAGGGGAACAGTTGACTGAAGCGTTGGCGCTTGAATCTGCCGCCGGTACGTTGCGCGATTCACCGAACGTCGGGATGTCGCCGAGCGTTTGGTACGTTTCCCAGGCGATGCCTTGTGGATCGACCGTCCAGTATTTGTCGGAGCGCGCATAGCAGCAGGCCGCGCCGATTTGCTCGTCGACGGGCAGTGCAGCGTCGCTCAGACGCGCGTGCATTTCGGCGAGCTCGGCCTCGTTCTCGACCTGGACGCCGAGATGATCGAGCCCCGGCGCTGTGCCACGCTGCGAGATGGCGAAATTGACGCGAGGATCGTCGAGCATCCATTTCGCGTAATCGGCCTTCTCAACGGAGGGTTCGCTCGCGAAGAGCGCCGAATAAAACCGGATACTGGCCGTGAGATCTTGGACGGCCAAGTGGATGTGCATACGCTTCACGATTCGTTCTCCTGTGGAGACTTGCAAGTGCCGGCACCTACGGGTGTGCAAGGATTTCCGCCACAACAGTTCTCGGTCAGAAAACCCAACAGGTCGTTCATCGCCGGGTAATTGGCTGAATAGATCATGAAGCGACCTCGCTGCTCGACCGTGACGAGATTCGCGTAGGTGAGTTCTTTCATGTGAAAGGACAGCGACGAAGGCGCAATGCCCAAGTGCTCGGCAATCTGGCCGGCAGGCAACCCGTCGGGACCGGCTTGCACGAGAAGTCGGAAGACGGCCAAGCGGGATTCCTGGGCCAAGGCGCCGAGTGCGCGGACGACAGTATTCGTTTCCATATTTCCATGATAGTTGAAATATGGAAATTTGCAAACGCGCGATCAAGAGCTATTTGTCTGACTATTTGGCTTTGTGACGACGAATAGCGGCCCAACGAGAGTCGAACCTCAAGGATCGACGGTGTTGTGTGCAAGGGGCGACAATCTTTCGGGAAGGGAACTGGGAGGTTGACCGCCCATGTTCGCTATTCAATCCGACGTATCGTTAGTGACCACGGTATCCGACTATGCCAGCCGCCGATTTGGAAGCCCGTCTTGTAAGCATCGCACGTCAATCGACGTGGTTTTGGCCCGCACTCATTGCTGCCCGTAGCTTGAATCTACCTTCTTGGTGTATCGGAGCCGGGGCGATACGCAACCTCGTGTGGGATGCACTGCACGAATATCAGACGCCATCTGCACTGTCGGACATCGACGTTGCCCACTTTGACTCGACTGATTTCTCGGCCACGCGCGACACGATCCTTCAGCACCGTTTGACCGATATGCTCCCTGGTATGCAATGGGAGGTCACTAATCAAGCGGCCGTGCACGTCTGGTTCGAGCAGACCTTCGGCCATGCAGTCGCGCCGCTCGATTCCCTGGAAGACGCAGTCGCTTCATGGCCGGAATTCGCGACCTCAGTCGGCGTTGTGCTTCGCGACGATGATTCGGTCGACGTTATTGCGCCGCATGGGCTGGACGATCTTTTCTCAATGGTCGTTCGGCGAAACCCGCAGCGGGTCAGTGTTGATACGTATCGGAAGCGGATTGAAGCAAAACAATACGGAAAGCGGTGGCCTCAAGTAGTCGTAGTTCCGTGCTGATTGAGCGTTGATGCGGCCTGGAAGGTCGCGTCGGTCGACAGAATTTCCAAGCGGCTCGAAGGCGTCAACATGAAGACCGTCGATGGTAAGAACCGCCGCCCGCGGGCATCTTTCTGAGAGCGCTGTCTCAGGTTCCCCACAATGCAGCCGATAACCCATTTGGACCTGCCTCGTGCCAGAGGTGTCCGCTTCACTTCCCCGTCCTCACTTTTCCCCCGAGGGCGGGGCTTTTTTGCATGAAGGGCGCGTCGGTCAAAGCAACGTTGGCGATGCCATGATATTGATCGGCTATATTGGAAATGCCTCGGAGAAAATAACATCGGGCGGGGGATGTATGAAAAATGGAAGCTACGATAAGGCAGGGCCGGCATGGGGCGTAGCAGCCGGTCTAATTCTGGCCATCGTTGGATCGAGCATGGGCTTCTTTCCCAAGCTTCTCCATAGCACTGGTGTGCTGAATGAGTTCGTCGCGTCCGGCGTAACGATGATAGGGATTTTCCTCGTCGTCTACGCAATCCACGAACTACGCCGGAACCGTCATCGCTGAACGGACGAGCGGTCGCTGCAGGTGTCTACAAGAAGATCGTCAACGATTATCTCGCCCGCGGAGCGACCGGCTCGCAAGGCGTCGAGTCCATCGGCAAACAGCTTGCCGTGGTCGTCAGCCAGGCGAATCGGTGCCAGGAAGAACGAAGGCACATTCGTTGCGCGAATCTGGACAATGGCGACGAACCCAGGTGAGGCTTCGTCGATCGCCACATCAATTCCAGCTGCGTTGACTTTGTGTTCGCAGCGAACGTCGATCGTATATCCACGGTAGGTGTACGCGTTGGTCATGTTCGCCTCGCTGCGAGTGGGGCAACGTCCGAAAGTTTGCACGCGGAAGTATAGCCACGCGTCCCCGAAGTGCGAGATGAATCTTGCCTATGCGGACCACTCTCCGCTATAGGCCAACTCGATGATTTTCTTCGTAGGAATACTCGCCCGCAGTTTGGCGATGGCGTCGTGACGGAACAATTTGCATCGGGCAATCTCGTTACTCGCTTGCGGTTTCAGGTCGGCTCCGAGTTCACCAATAAATACGTGATGCAACTTTGAGAGGCCGCCAAAGTGCATCGCGTACGTAAGGTCCAGATCGACCAACCCCGTTTCTTCCCAAAGCTCGCGGTGCGCTGCTTCCAGGGGCGTTTCTCCAGCCTTGATTGTGCCGCCGGGCAACGCCCATCGTGACGCAGCTCGGGCGACGAGCAAGACTCGTGGACCTTGGAGGCACACAACCGTTGCGCGTTCTTTGACGGGTACATCAATAGTTTCTTGGCTGCTCATGAAGGCTGAGACTCGAGTACTTTTTGCAAGTTTAGTGCTGCCACGCCGGAAGTCGGTTGTGTGAGAGGCGAGAGGATAGATCGATACGACGGATCGCGGTAACCTGATCACCGTGAACGACAAAGTGACGCTGCATTGATCTGGTACGCAGTCGGGCATCAGATCGTCTTGGATTTGCGCTGGTCACCTGATACCGAGCAACGCTACGTGGAACAGCAACCTGGCTGTTGAGCCGAACCAACAGTCTTATCGATGTGTCCCTGCACCATCAACAAGAAATTGTCAGGGGTGAGCATGGATGATCGCTACGTTACGATTGAACAAGAACTGGCACATGTAAAAAGTGCCCTTCAAACGCTTTCTAAGAAACGCGAGGAGTTTCCGCTCGGGGCGGTCATTGGCGACCCCGCATATTGGCGTGCGAGACTTCAGTCGATTCGCGTTCGGGCCGAACGTTACAACCACCTGAAGCTCCGCGATCGTGCGGATGAACTGCTCGTCGAGGTTTCGAAGCTGTAGTGTCGGCATCCCTTGATGCTGCGGCGCGAGCGCTGAATCTGGCCAACATGGCGTAGGTGGCAATGCAGGTTTTGTATCGGCGCGGTGTCAGGCAAGGCGCCGATACTGCGGCATCAGCGGCGGCTGTTATGTGAACCGTCCGATCCGGTCGCCGATCGAAGGAGGGCTTCAAATTCGACCGGATCGATGCTGCGTATGCGTCAGGGCCGCGATGTTTTACTTGCTACCACGACAGCAATGCACGGAAAGTCAGTGGCGTTCCCGCATGACGACCGCGACGACGATACCCGACGCAAACGTGACGATCGCGATCGAGAGGATCGCATCGGCAAAGCCGAAGCGATCGGCGATGAGGCCGGCCGACAGCGCACCGATCGCATAGCCGAGATCGCGCCAGAAGCGGTAAACGCTCAGTGATCGAGCTCGCCAGGCCGGCTCGGATGCATCCGAAACCGCCGCAATCAAACTTGGATAAACCATCGCGGTGCCGATCCCGAGCAGCACGCTTGCCGTCAGCCACCAGCCGAACTGCCCGGTCGACGCGGTCACAAACAGGCCGACAGCCTGCACCCACATGCCGGCGACGATCAAGCCCTTGCGCCCCCATCGGTCGCTCAACGGTCCGGTCACGACTTGAAAGACACCCCATACGATCGGATACACAGCTTTCAGGATGCCGATCCTCTCGATACCGAGACCAAGCCCGGTGAAAAACAGCGGAAGGATGCCCCAGCTCATGCCGTCGTTCAGGTTGTTGACAAGCCCTGCCTGGGATGCAGCGAACAGATTGCGATCCTTCAAGGACGTCAGCAAAAAAATCTCGCGGAACGACAGCGGTGACGTTGCCTTTGCCTTGCCGCCCGCTTCCAGGCGAACGTGCTCGCGCGTGTCGCGCACGACGAGGATCGACAGGATCAGGCCGGCAATTGCATAGAACACGCCGAGGTAGATCGGCACGGGCCGCAAGCCGTAGCGGCTTGCGAGGTAGCCAGTCAGGAACGCGGTCAACCCGACTGCAAAATAGCCGACGAATTCATTGAGGCCAACCGCGAGTCCGCGTCCCTTCGGTCCCACGAGATCCACTTTCATCAGTACGGTCATTGACCACGCAAAGCCTTGACTGACGCCAAGCAGTACGTTGGCGGCAACCACCCATTCCCAACCGGGTGCGGCAATGATCATGAAGGGGACCGGCAGCGCCAGCAGCCAGCCGATGACGAGAACCCGCTTGCGGCCCCATGTGTCGGCCAGTTGTCCGGAAACGAGGTTGGCGAGGGCCTTGACCAGCCCGAAGCTGACGATGAACGATGTAATTGTCGTCGTGGATGCGATGTGGAATGTTTCAGAGCCGATCAACGGCACCACGGTTCGCTCGATGCCGACCATACCGCCGACAAACGCGTTGATCAGCACGAGCAGCGAGAACTGCCGCCAGTTTGCCTTGAGGCCGAGCCGGATCGAGGAGCCGGCCGGCGAAATGATTGTGCCGGTCATGCAATCAGGCTCCCGTGGTATCGCGACCGGCATTAGTCATACGCAGGCGTCCAGCGTCGGGCAGAGCAGTCGGTACGTCGCTCAGCATGAAGCGAACGAATTCATCCTCGCTCCCGATGCGAAACGCCTTGTTGTGACGCTTCTCGAAGCCGAGCGTCGAAACCGGATTCGCGCTGAGGCTGCGTCCGCACGCCGAGCCGGCATAAGCGCCGGGCAAAATTTCCAGGTAGTCGGGGAGCGCCCTCAGCTTCTGCACGCTGCGGTACAGGTCTTTCGCACCATCTTCGGCGTTCGCGGCCAATTCGGTTCGCCCGAGGTCGCCGATCATCAGCGTATGCCCGGACAGAAGGAGCCACGGCTCATCGGCGCGTGTGCGATCCGTCACCAACAGGCAGATGTGCTCCGGCGTATGACCGGGCGTATGAAGTACCTCGATCACGACATTGCCGAGCCGGAGTTCGTCGCCATCCTCGACGCCCTTGAAGGGCAGCAAGACATCAGCTCCGGCGAACAACACGTATTCGGCGCCGGCTGCGTCAGCAAGTGCGCGGCCGGTGGACAGATGATCCGCATGCAAGTGGGTGTCGATCACGTACCGGATTTTCATTCCGGACGCTTCGGCAGCGTGCAGATAGGTGTCGGGCCCGGCGACAGGATCGACCACGGCACCCGCGGCATGGCCGACGCAGCCCAGCAAGTACGAAATGCCGACCGGGTCGGAATGAAGGAATTGGCGAAGGATCATCGGATTGCTCCAGATGGATGTGGGTGATAACATTCAATCAATGTCGAGAATGATTTACCGAAGAGAGCGTCATGTCAAGTCCGGGACCGAAGCAAGCAATCTATGAAAGCCTCGCCGCCGTGGCGCAGGCGATCGGCCATCCGAACCGGCTCGAGTTGCTGGAGCATCTGGCGCAACGCGAACGATTTGTCGAGGAACTGACTGCGTTGTCGGGCATGAACTTCGCGAACACCTCGCGGCACCTTCAGATTCTTCGGCGAGCACGCCTGGTCGACGCGGAGCGGCGAGGCAAACATGTCGTGTATCGCCTTGCCGGCAACAACGAGGTGGTGGGGTTGATGAAGGCGCTCGGTCGAGTGGGCGAGCGCAACGTCGCCGAGATCAATCGCGTGTTTGGCGACTATTTCCACGCCAGGGATTCGATGGAGGCCGTGACACGAGGTGAATTGGCGGAGCGGATCGCGGCCGATCTCGTAACGGTGCTGGATGTTCGGCCGGAGGACGAGTTTGCGCAGGGGCATCTGCCGGGCGCACTCAATATTCCACTGGCCGAACTGGAAGCGCGTCTGAGCGAATTACCCGCCGGTACGGAAATCGTCGCGTATTGCCGCGGTCCGTATTGCGTACTGGCGTTCGAGGCGGTCGCCGCGTTGCGCTCAAGAGGCTTCAGGGCAGTGCGCCTCGAAGATGGATTTCCCGAATGGAAAGCCGCAGGGCTCACGGTCGAGGCCGGGGCCCGCGCCTGAGCACCTGTTGATAGACGGGGAACGGAAAATCATGGCTGAATCGAAGCAACACACGCCGGCAATCGATCCGCAGGCGCTGCGCGATCGCGTCAGCAGCGGCGAGGCGATTGTCATCGTCGACGTCCGGTCGCCGGAAGAGTTCGCAGCAGCGCACGTCGAGGGCGCCATCAACATCCCTGAGGATCAACTGTCGGCTCTAGCCGGCGACTTTCCGTCCGACGCGAACATCGTGACCGCCTGCAATCTGGGCGGCTCACGATCCTGCCGCGCGGCCGAGCAACTGCGTGACCTCGGCTTTGGCAATGCGGCCGCGCTGAGCGGTGGATTGCGCGGTTGGCTTGAAGGCGATGCTGCCGCGGACGACGTGACGTAAGTGCAGAAGCCGCGTTCAGGCGGACGCGGCCAGGTCGAAGTCGACGACGATCGGCTCGTGACCGCACGAGCGAATAAAGCGCATGAGATGATCGGGGCGCAACCCCGTGCTCTCCGTGTTGACGAGCGGGTGAAAATTGACGAGGTCGGCACCCAGCAGTGACGCGTCGATTACTGCGGTGACGGCTTGCGCCACATCGTTGATGAGGCCGAGCGGCGTCAGCGCACCGGGCATTACGCCCAGGTATTCGATCACGCGTTCGCTCGACGCGAAACCGAGTTGCCCCCGGGCACCCAGCCGCTTGTGAAGCGTCTTGAGATCGATGGCGCGATCTTCGTGAATCGAAAGCAGGAAGTGGCGGCTTTTCTTGTCCTTGAGCAGCAGGTTCTTGGTGAACGTGCCGGCCATGGCACCTCGCAACGCCTTGCCTTCCTCGACCGTTCGGTGTGCAGGATAGGGAACAGTGGGCGCGTCGATTCCCAGTTCGGCAAAGCGGTTGAATAGCCGGCCCCGCGCGACGTGGGCCAACGGCTCTGCATTCGTATCGCCTGTCACGTCGACGTCCTTTCGAGGGTTTCGACTTCACGATTGCGGCGCCGGGACTGAATGCCGAACCACACCAGCGCGAGCGCGGCGATCCCGAGCCATGGCAACAGCAATCCATTGAGCGTTTGCCATCCGAACGTCTGCAGCAGGCCGCCGGCGCTGAACGAACAGGCAAGGCCGACCGCGAAGATCGTCATGTCGTTCGTCGCCTGGGCGCGGCTTTTTTCGGCCGCGCTGTAGGTTGTCGTGAGCAGCGCCGTGCCGCCGATGAAAAGAAAATTCCAGCCGACGCCCAGCAAGACGAGTGCGCTCGCGAACGAACTGAAGCCCGTTCCGGTCCACGTCATCAGTACATGGCCCGTCAACAGCACAACACCCATGAACATGATGCGCAGCGCACCAAAACGCGCGATCAGCGATCCGGTAACGAAGGACGGCAGGAACATGCCGAGGACGTGAAACTGGATGACGGTCGCGGCCGTAGACAACGCGTGATGGTGGTGAACCATCGCGATCGGCGTGGCCGTCATCGCCAGGATCATCACGCCGTAGCCGGTCGCCGCGCCGAACAGTGCGACCAGGTAGGCGGGTTGGGAGACGATGTGCCGCCAGCGGCGACCTTCTCTGATATCGACATGATCCGTGCGCGCATCGGGCATGCGCAGGCAAAGCAACACGCCGGCGGCGATCAAGGACACCAGCGACAGGATCAGGAAAGAGCCGACATAGAGCGGCTGCAGCAATGGTCCACCAAAGCGGCCGAGTGACGGTCCGAGCAGGGCCGCAACGATGCCGCCGCCGAGCACCAGTGAGATCGCGCGAGGCCGGAAGGCATCGTCGGCGACCTCGCTGGCGGCGAAGCGGTAGAACTGCGCGAATGCCTGATACGACCCGACGAGAAAGGTCCCGAGCGCCAGCACCGGAAGAGACGCCAGCCAGACGCCGAATGCAGCGACCAGCCCACCCGCGATGCCAAGGATGGCGCCAAGTACGAAGCCCGCGCGGCGTCCGACCTTCGCCATCCACGCGGAAGCAGGGAACATGGCGGTCGCCGTTCCGAGGAACATGGCCGCGATCGGCGTGGTCGCCAACTCGGGACGTCCCGCGATCTGGCTGCCGGCCAGGCCACCGACCGTCATGACGAGGACCGACGCCGTTTGAAACAGCGCCTGTGCAGTCGCGAGAAGAAACACCTGACGGTGCATGGGTCTGCCGGTCATCGGCCATCCTTTGGAGAGTGTTCGTGCAATGAGCACCCAGCGGCGCCGGGCGGGAGCCGGCACTCGTGTCGGCTCTGCTGGTCCGACGGCATGGGCGAGGGTTGCGGGGAAGTATGAGGATCGCTTGATCATTAATCGAACGAATAATTTTCGTGTAAGCGACAGTATTTTTAATAGACGCGGTGCGTTGTGCGCCCGTGTGTCGGTACTTCCTTCCCGCCGTTCGCGCTTTGTGACGCATGTGGCTGAGCGTAGCGGGGCAAGTCTTGCGCGGAAGGGAGGGAGGCGAGCAGCGGTGATTGCAATATCACCAGCTATACTCTATTAATCAATCGACGCCGTTCTCATCAAACTTGAATTTTTATAATGGATCGCATTCCAATCGATGTCCGGCATTTGCAGACGCTGATGGCGCTGCGCGACAGTGGTAGCGTGTCGCGCGCAGCAGTGTCGTTGCGCCTGACGCAAGGCGCGCTATCGCACCAGATCAAGGCGCTGGAGGATTTTTACGGTGTCCCGCTGTTTGTGCGTAAATCATCGCCCGTCGTCTTTACCCCAGCGGGCAAGCGATTGCTCGAGGCGGCTGATCAGGTCGTCCCGATCCTGAATCAGACCACGAGAGATCTGCATCGGATGGCATCGGGCGCGGTCGGTACATTAAGGATCGCGATCGAATGTCACACGTGCTTCGATTGGCTTATGCCGGCACTCGATGCGTTCCGGGTCCGATGGCCTGAGATCGATCTTGATCTGGTGTCAGGCTACCAGTCTGATCCGATCGGATTGCTGCACCAGGACAAGGCAGATCTGGCGATCGTCTCGTGCAACGAAGCCGAGGAGTCCGTTCGCTACCATCCGCTTTTCCGCTTTCCGTTGGTCGCGCTCGTGGCCAACGAGCACCCGCTCGCAAAGAAGGCGTATCTCGATGCCGAGGACTTCCGGAACGAGACGTTAATTACGTATCCGCTGGCGGATGACGTGCTGGACATCTTCCAACAATTGCTGAAGCCGGCCGGCATCTACCCGTCGCGTCGAACAACAGAATTGACGGTAGCCATCCTGATGCTTGTCGCAACGCGACGGGGGATAGCCGTTCTACCGCGATGGGCGGTCAGCACCTATCTCGACAGGCAGTACGTTACTGCTCGGCCGATTACAGCTACGGGGCTGACGGCCGAGCTCTGGTCGGCGACGCTCCCGCGTCACGATAGAACGCCTTTCATCGCCGAATTCATTGAGCTGATGCGGGAGATGAGCGTGGCAACGCTCCCCGGGATCCAACTATTCGGATAGTTGGGGGCCTCTATCGCTACGTTTTACCGGCATAGACGGGGCTAGCCACGACAACGGCTAGCGCTCCGCCCCCCAAACAATATTTAATCAGGTCAGTCACTTCCTGACGGGTCTTATTTCTTCCTCAACACTTCTTTGTCGAGCCACGACCGGCGGTCTCGCGCACTCACCGGTCTTCAGCAGCCCGTGTTGTCTCGATAATTTAAATTATCTTCGATTGCAAATTTTCAGCCATAGCAAATGCGGTTTTATAAGGTTTGAAATGCATAGAATAATTCGCAAAGCTTGCCTCGATACAAGCGTCCCGTCCTGTCGTCGAGTCAGTCAAACGGTTCCGCTCCACCATCCTTGCGATGCCTTGCCGACGCCGGCCAGCGGTACCCACTTCCGCCAAATCGTATTGCTCCGCACGCTGCGCGTGCTGAATGCGCCCGAGGAGGGAAGGTGGTGGTGCGCGCGAGCCGGGCCAAGATCGCGGCCCGACTGCTCGACGTGGACGCCTTGACTCACACACTCAGGCGGTGGAGGCACTATTGCGCCCGGACGGACGTGGTACGAGCGAGGCGACGGAGAATGGCTCACCACGCGACGGTGTTCCACCTCATGTCGACGCCAGATGTGAAAACCTGAAAGAGGCGCGCGCAAGCCTACGTAAAAATCCCAGTTGGAAGCAGCCCATCGTCTGGAGATTGCCACGCTATAATTCACGCCATGAAACTGCTTCGGACCGTCATCCTCTTGCTGCTCTGCGCGGTGCTGCCCATCAGTGGGCTGGCAGCCAGCGGCTTGACTGGCGAGTGTCCGATGCAGCAAACCATGTCAATGAACACAGACTCGAGCATGTCCGCGGACATGCCCGGCTGTGACTCAATGCAGTTGACGTCGACCGGCAAAGCCAAGGCCAAGGGCATGTTCTGCAAGATCACCGCCCAATGCCAGTTCGGGAGCCTGTACCATCCGGCCGCTCGCGCCGATGTCACCCGCCCGGCAGCGCTCGTCCGTCCGGTTACCTTCCACTACGCAGATTCTCTTCAGGTTCGCGACCCGAATGGGTTGTGGCGACCTCCGCGTCTCGTCTAATCCCAAGCTGACAGGTTCACCGCACGCGCGGTGAGGTTCGTCCTATGCCAGGACGTGGAATCCCTATGGGATTTCGCCGTTGGGGTTAGAACATGCCATTCATTTTCGGCACGCCGCTGGGTCGGCGTGTTCCTTGGCGCGCGCATACGCTTTTTGCCGCGCTGCTAATTACGGGCGTTGCTCACGCCCAGCAAACACCTTTCACGCTCGACGCTGCATTGCAATCGGCGAGCGATCATTCCGCCTCGATGCAGGCGGCGCAGGCGTCCGTGCGCGCCAGCTCGGAAGCGGCCGTCAAAGCCGGCCAGTTGCCCGACCCGATGCTCAAGGTCGGCATCGACAACCTGCCGATTAACGGTGCCCAGCGCTTCACCATCGGACAGGATTTCATGACGATGCGGCGCATCGGCATCGAACAGGAATGGGTGTCCGGCGACAAGCGGCGGCTGCGCTCGACACTCGCGAGCGAAATGGTCGGTCGTGAGCATGCCAGCTATCTGATCCAGCTCGCAAATGTCCGGCAGCAAACCGCGACGGCGTGGCTGAGCGCTGTCTACGCAAAGCAAGCGATCGCGCTTCAGCAGGAATTGCTGGACCACATGACGCACGAACTGTCGGCCACGAAGGCGTCCTACCGTGGCGCGAAGGCGAGCGCGGCTGACGTGATTCAAGCCCAAGCCATGCTGGCGCAGACCCGGGACCAAGTATTGAAGGCGCAGCAGACCTATCGGATTGCACTGATCGGCCTGTCTCGCTGGACGGCAGTGCCTGCTTCCGACGTGACGGGTGCGCCGCCAGCACCGGAATCATTCGTGTCGTCGTTGCCGCCGGACGAACTGCGTCTTTCCCAGCCGGCGCTAGTGGCCGCAGCCGATGATATCGCGGTCGCAGAAGCGGATGCCGCAGTCGCCAGCAGCGACCGCAGACCAAACTGGACATGGGAGGTCGCATACCAGCAACGCGGCGGTGGCAACTCTAACATGGCGTCAGTGGGTGTGAGCATCCCGTTGCCGCTGAACCGCAAGAACCGCCAGAACCGCGACGTCGCCGAAAAAGCCGAACTCGCAACCAAAGCGCGCCTGACGTACGAGGACACGCTGCGACAGGTGCAGGCCGACATTCGCAGCCAGTCCGCCATCCTGGCCAGCGGCCGTGAACGCATTGCCGGCCTGAGTCAATCGCTGCTGCCGGCGGCCGATCAACGCGTCGGGCTCGCGAACGCAGCCTATCGCGCAGGCACGGGGTCGCTCGCGGACACGTTCGCCGCCCGGCGCGCGCAGCTGGAGGCGCAATTGCAGGTGCTCGACCTCAAACGCGAGGTCTCGCAAACGTGGGCTCAACTCGAATATCAAGTCGTGCCGTCCACGATGGCCGCTGCTCAGTGAGGAAGAACAACATGACCAACAAACCACTGGTGCGCGCCGTTCTGATCGTGTTCGCCGGCGCCGCCCTGCTCGGGGCAGGCTACGTCATCGGCACACGCCACGCGTCGAGCGGCGCCGTGGCTGCACCCACGGCCACCGCCGCGACCGGCGACAAGATCGACCCGAAGACCGGCAGGAAGGTGCTGTACTGGCACGACCCGATGGTGCCGAACCAGCATTTCGACAAGCCGGGCAAATCGCCCTTCATGGACATGCAGCTCGAACCGGTTTACGCGGATGACGGTGGCGGTTCGTCCGGCATCAGGATCGACCCGGGTCTGCAGCAGAACTTCGGTATCCGCTACGCGACCGTTCGCCGGCAGGACACGACGGGCGGATTCGACGCCGTCGGCACGACGCAGTTCGACGAGTCGCGCTCGGACGTCGTTCAATCTCGCGTGACCGGCTATATCGACCGCCTGTATGCCGGCGCACCGATGCAGCGCATCGCCAGGGGCGCGCCGATCGCGTCGCTGTTCGTGCCGGACTGGCTCGCGCCGCAAGAGGAGTACCTCGCGCTCAAACGCGGCGGAATGGACGGCAGCCTGCTCGACGCGTCACGTGCGCGCATGCGTGCGCTGTCGATTCCCAACGGCTTGATCGCCAGCCTCGACCGGACCGGCAAAGCGCAGACGCATGTTGTACTGACGTCCCCCGAAACGGGCGTCGTGAGTGAGCTGAACGTCAGGGACGGCGCGATGGTGGCGCCGGGGCAGACGCTCGCGAAAGTCTCCGGCTTGTCGAAGCTCTGGCTCATCGTCGAAATCCCGGAAGCGCTCGCAACGAGCGTGCAGGCCGGCATGACGGTCGACGCGACGTTCTCGGGCGACCCGACGCAGCATTTCACCGGGCGCATTCGCGAGATCCTGCCGGGCATCAGCACCAGCAGCCGTACACTCCAGGCGCGCCTGGAAATCGACAACAGTGCGCTCAGGCTGACGCCGGGCATGCTGATGCGCGTGCGCGTCGGCGGTCAGAAGGCCGTGTCGCGGCTGCTCGTGCCGTCCGAAGCGGTCATCACGACCGGCAAGCGCTCGATCGTCATCGTGAAGAACGGCGACGGTCGCCTGCAGCCCGCATCGGTAACGGTCGGCAACGACATCGGCAACGAGACCGAAGTGCTGAGCGGTCTGAACGACGGCGATACCGTCGTCGCGTCCGGCCAGTTCCTGATCGATTCCGAGGCCAGCCTGAAGTCCGTGCTACCACGCCTGCAAGACGGCAGCGGAGTGACTGCGGCCGCATCGGCGTCCGCGCCTGCCGCGGCTACGCGAACCTACGAGACCAACGGCAAGGTCGAAAAGGTGACCGCGGCGGACATCACGTTCTCGCACCAGCCCGTGCCCGCACTTGGCTGGGGCGCGATGACGATGACGTTCAACAAGCCGACGCCGAATGCCTTTCCGGACGTAAAGGCCGGACAGACCGTGCATTTCGTCTTCAAGCAGACGGATGACGGCTACCAGTTGACCCAGGTTGACCCGGCCGGGGGTACCCAATGATCGCGCACCTCATACGCTGGTCTATTCGCAACCGGTTCATGGTGTTGCTCGCGACGCTGCTCGTTGCGGCGTGGGGCGTCTACTCGCTCAAGGAGACGCCACTCGATGCGTTGCCCGACCTGTCGGACACGCAGGTGATCATCAAGGCGTCGTATCCGGGCAAGGCACCGCAGGTGATCGAGGATCAGGTCACGTATCCGCTCACGACGACCTTGCTCGGCGTACCGGGCGCGAAGACCATCCGCGCGTACTCGTCGTTCGGTGACGCGTTCGTCTACGTGCTGTTCGATGACAAGACCGATCAATATTGGGCGCGCTCGCGCGTGCTGGAGTACTTGAATCAGGTGCAAAGCGGCCTCCCGCAGGGAGCGACCGTGTCGCTCGGCCCGGATGCGACCGGTGTCGGCTGGGTGTACGAGTATGCGCTCGTCGATCGCACCGGACAGCATGATCTTGGGCAGTTGCGCGCGCTCAACGACTGGTTCCTGAAGTTCGAGCTCAAGGCCGTGCCGGATGTGTCCGAGGTTGCCAGCATCGGCGGGATGGTGCGTCAGTATCAAGTGGTGCTGGATCCGGACAAGCTGCGCGCGTACGGCATAACACAGGCGATGGTGGCCGATGCGCTCGGCAAGGCCAATCAGGCGTCGGGCGGCTCGGTGGTCGAACTCGCCGAGTCGGAATACATGGTGCGCTCGTCCGGCTACCTGCGCACGCTCGACGACTTCCGCAACGTCGTGCTGCGCACGAACGACGCGGGCACCCCGGTGCTGCTCAGCGACGTCGCACGTATCCAGATCGGCCCGGAGATGCGGCGCGGCATTGCCGAACTCAATGGCGAGGGAGAAGTCGCGGGGGGCGTCATCGTCATGCGCTCGGGCAAGAACGCGTTGACGACCATCGACGCGGTCAAAGCCAAACTTGCGGACCTGAAACGCTCGTTGCCGCCTGGCGTCGAAGTCGTCACGACTTACGACCGCTCGCAGCTCATTGAACGCGCCGTGGACAACCTGAAGGACAAGCTGATCGAGGAATTCATCATCGTCGGGCTCGTCTGCGCGGTGTTCCTGTTCCATCTGCGCAGCGCGTTCGTTGCGATCCTGTCGCTGCCGCTCGGGGTGCTGGCCGCATTCATCGTGATGCGCTACCAGGGCGTGAACGCGAACCTGATGTCGCTGGGCGGGATCGCGATCGCCATCGGCGCGATGATCGACGCGGCCATCGTGATGATCGAGAACGCGCACAAGCACCTGGAGGCATATGAGCACGCGCATCCCGGCATGCCGATCTCGGCCGCGCCCCGCTGGGAACTCATCGCGACGTCCGCGGCGGAAGTCGGGCCGGCGCTGTTCTTCTCGCTGCTGATCATCACGCTGTCGTTCATTCCAGTGTTCTCGCTCGAGGGCCAAGAGGGCAAGCTGTTCTCGCCGCTCGCCTTCACGAAAACCTACACGATTGCCGCTGCTGCGGGGCTGTCGGTGACGCTGGTGCCGGTGCTGATGGGGTACCTGATCCGCGGACGCATTCCGCATGAGAACGCGAATCCCATCAACCGCGTGCTGATCCGGCTGTACCGGCCGCTACTCGACGGAACACTGAGACGCCCCTGGCTCGCCATTGGCCTGGCAGCCGTGGCACTGCTGTTGACCGCGATCCCGGTTTCGCGTCTTGGTGGCGAATTCATGCCGCCGCTCGACGAAGGCGATTTGCTGTACATGCCGACTGCACTACCGGGCATTTCGGCTCAAAAGGCTTCCGAGCTGCTGCAGCAGACCGACCGTCTCATCAAGACGGTGCCCGAGGTGGCAACCGTATTCGGCAAGTCCGGCCGCGCCGACACGGCCACCGACCCGGCGCCGCTGGAGATGTTCGAGACGACGATCCAGTTCAAGCCCCGCAGCCAGTGGCGGCCCGGCATGACGCCGGAGAAGCTGGTCGACGAGCTGGACCGGACTGTCAAGGTGCCGGGCCTGTCGAATGTGTGGGTGCCGCCGATCCGCAACCGGCTCGACATGCTGTCCACCGGCATCAAGACGCCGGTCGGGGTCAAGATCTCCGGCCCGGACCTGATGCAGATCGACACGATCGCGACGCAGGTCGAAGCCGCCGTGAAGCCTGTTCCGGGCGTGACCTCCGCACTGGCGGAGCGTCTGAACGGCGGCCGGTACATCGACGTCGACATCGACCGGCTCGCGGCTGCGCGATACGGCCTGTCGGTCGCGGACATTCAGTCCGTCGTGTCGTCAGCCGTTGGCGGAGAGAATGTCGGCGAGGTCATCGCGGGGCGCGAGCGCTTCCCGATCAACATCCGATATCCGCGCGAAGTTCGCGATTCGCTCGAGAAGCTGCGGCAGTTGCCGGTCGTCACGGATCGCGGCGCGCAAATCCAGCTCGGCGACGTCGCGCATGTGACGATCGCCGACGGGCCGCCGATGATCCGCAGCGAGAACGCACGGCTGTCAGGCTATGTGTACGTCGATATCCGCAATACGGATCTTCAGTCGGCCGTTCAGGCGATGAAGAAGGCCGTTGCGCAACAGGTCACGCTGCCGCCCGGTTATTCGATTGCCTGGTCGGGACAGTTCGAGTACCTGGAGCGGGCTGCGGCCAAGCTGCGCACGGTCATTCCGGTCACGCTCGTCGTCATCTTCGTGCTGTTGTTCCTGACGTTCAATTCCGCAGCGGACGCGCTGCTGCTGATGTCGACCGTGCCGTTCGCGCTCGTCGGCGGGTTCTGGCTCATCTGGGTGCTGGGGCACGCGGTTTCCGTCGCGACGTCGGTCGGCTTCATCGCACTCGCCGGCGTGGCGGCCGAATTCGGCGTCGTGATGCTGCTGTACCTGAAAGGTGCGTTGAACCGCCGGCTGGAGGCCGGCGAGCCATTGACCGAGGCATTGCTGTTCGATGCGATTCGCGAGGGCGCCGTGCTGCGCGTGCGGCCCAAGGCAATGACAGTTGCCGTCGTGCTCGCGGGCCTCATTCCCATCATGGTCGGGCATGGCGCCGGCTCCGAAGTCATGCAACGCATTGCCGCGCCGATGGTGGGCGGCATGATCACCGCACCGTTGCTTTCGATGTTCGTTATTCCCGCGGCCTGGTTTCTGCTGCAGCGCCGTCGCGCGCGACAGCTGGACCTGTCTCGGACCTACCATGCAGTTCCATGCGGCATGCAAGTGCCTTCTACCCAACCTGGAGAAACGCAATGAAGAAGCTGTTTGTTACCACTATCGCTGTCTGTGCAATCGGCGCATTTGCCGCCCCGGCTTTCGCCGGCGACGACATGTCCGGCAAGAGCATGTCGATGAAACCGTCCGCTACGTCGTCGAATGCGGCACTGACCGCCGCGGAAGTGAAGAAAGTCGATCCCGCCACGGGGATGATCACGCTCAAGCACGGCGAATTCGCCAATATCGGCATGGCCGCGATGACGATGGCCTACAAGGCCAAGGATGCAGCGATGGTCAAGCAGGCTCACGAAGGTGACAAGGTGAAGGTGCGCGTCGAGGACGTCAACGGCACGCTAACGATCGTGAAGCTGGTGAAGCAATCCTGACGATGTAATGAAACGCGCGCGGGCTCACCCTCCTGGGCGACCTGCGCGATCGGAGCAAAGGAGGACAACGATGCGAACCACAAGACGCCAGCCTTCGGCACGCGTGGGACGAATTGCCGACGTACTCCAGCATGTGCTGCGTGGTACCGTTGCCTTCTTGTTCGCCCTGATTTCACTTGCGGCACATGCAGTTGTCGACGCGGACCTGCTGCCGCCTGAGCGCGCTTTTCCGCTGGCTGTATCGCTCGGCGCCCCACAGCGAGTCGACCTCGAATTCAAGACGCATCCCGGCTATTACCTCTATCGAGACCGCTTCGATTTTGCTGTCGACGGTGTGCCGGTCAAGCCTCGCCAGATGCCGCCCGGCGAATTGAAAGACGATCCGACGTTTGGCAAGGTGACGGTCTATCATCAGCCGGTCAGCATTCCGATTGCGCTACCGCACACTATCACCACAAGCATCGTTCTTTCCGTGACATCGCAGGGTTGCGCGGACGTTGGCGTCTGCTACCCACCGCAGACAAGGCACTTTCGGATCACCGCGAATGGCGTCATTACGCCCGTTTCGGCCGGCGACAAGGCGCCGAAGGCGGAAACCGGCATCGCGGATACCGGGAACGTGTCGGAGCCTACGGTGTTCGGCATGCCACTGCGGCCCGCAAACGGAATTTCCTGGCTCGAGCTCGGCGGATTTCTGCTTGCCGGATTGCTCATGGCGGGCACGGTATGCATGTACCCGTTGATACCGATCGTCACGAGCGTCATCAGCGGCCGGCAGGCGACCACGCTGTGGCGCGGGTTCGCATTGTCATTTGCCTACGTCCAGGGCCTGGCGCTGACCTACGCGGCAGCGGGAACGCTCGCCGCACTGGCCGGCATTCCGCTGGTCGCACTGACGCAGCGGCCTTGGGTGCTCGCGGCGTTCGGCTTGCTTCTGGTTCTAATGGCGTTCGGCATGTTCGGTCTATTCCGCCTGCAACTGCCGACTTGGTGGCAAAGCCATGTCGCGACCTGGAGCAATCGGCTGCCCGGCGGCCGCGTCGGGCCTGTTTTCGCGATGGGCGCACTCTCGGCACTGATTGTTGGCCCGTGCTCGACACCGGTCCTGGCGGGCGCGCTCCTCTACATCGCAAACAGCCAGGATATCGTCGGCGGCGCACTGGCGCTGTATGTGATGGGATTCGGCA
The DNA here is from genome assembly GCF_984667975.1 of Burkholderia pulmonis. NCBI lineage: Bacteria > Pseudomonadati > Pseudomonadota > Betaproteobacteria > Burkholderiales > Burkholderiaceae > Burkholderia > Burkholderia pulmonis. The sequence continues at coordinate 626,626 of NZ_OZ480188.1, read as the reverse complement.
TCGGCCTGCCGCTGCTGGCAGTGGGGACCTTCGGCGCGCACGTGCTGCCGAAGTCGGGGCGCTGGATGCTTGCGGTGCGCAATGGGCTCGGCGTCATGCTGCTCATCGCCGCCTTGTGGTTCGTCTACTCGCTGATGCCAACCTGGCTGCTAATGGTTCTCGTCGGCCTGCTGCTGGCCAGCTGTGGGATGATGCTTCGGGCCATCGACCCGCTGCCTCATGACGCGCCCGGCATTTCGCGCGTCGGGAAGGCGGTCGGCATCTTGCTGCTGGTCGCTGGCGTCGCGGAGTTCATCGGCATCGCGTCGGGGAACTTCGACGTGATCGCGCCACTTGGCGGCGTCATGCAGACATCGTCGACCAAACGAAGCGAATCCGCTGTCCGGTTCCAGCCGGTGCACTCCAATGCCGAGTTGGACGAAGCGCTGGCTTCGGCGAACGGCCAGCCTGTGATGGTGGATTTTTATGCGGACTGGTGCATCACCTGCAAGGAACTCGAGCGCTTCACGTTCAGTGACCCGCGGGTCGCGAATGAGCTTACTCGGTGGAAATTGCTGCGCATCGACGTGACACACAACACTGCCGAGGATACCGCCATGTTGCGACGATTCGGCCTGTTCGGACCGCCTGCGCTGATTTTCTACGACAGAAGTGGCCGGCAGCAGCCCGACGCGCAGCTGGCGGGCTTCATCGGCGCCGACGGGTTCCTGGCTCACTTGCAGCGGTGGGGACAATAACGTGACGCGACGCAATCGTTCATGTGTCGTCGGTAGCAGTCGGGCTGAGCGACGCCTATACTGGAAATCATGAAATTCTGGGTCAGAATCATCGCCTGTTTCCTGATCGCGTGGCTACCGATGCTCGGGTACCCGGCGCAGGCGGTGGTGTGTCCCGAGATGTCTACGATGTCTGTCCAGCTGCATCACGTGAAAGCTGAAGAGTCGTCGAGGCCGATGGGATGCATGACGGTCGCCAAGCATGATGCTGCCAGCGCCCAGTCGCCCGCTTGTCATGGAAATATGGCCAGCGCTGCATGCGGCATGCCGGCCATACCCGTCTCGCACCTCACCGCCTTCGTTCCTGCTGCCCCTATCTATCGGGCCATCACTCCCACCTTTGGCGAGCAGTTCATCCCTGAGCTTCCGGCGCCTCCGCCGCGTTCGCTGTAACTCCCCTCGTTGACACCTTTCGAGTGGTCTCGCGCCACGGATCGCGCATGCTCGCGGCCGATGTACGCGACTCGAATGGTCTCGCATTTCTCGCTTGAATCGTTGAATCGAACATGGAGAGTCACATGAACGCAAGTCTCGTACGGACCGTCGTCGTTTCCGCATTGCTCGTCACCGCTAGCGCTGTGAGTTTCGCGGCCGCGGGGTCCAACCCAGGCCATTCCAAGCAAGACCCACAACAGGGTCAAGGCTCGATGATGATGGGTATGGGTGGAATGATGGGCAGTTGCCCGATGATGGGCGCAAGCGCCGGCATGGACCCGAAAACCGCAATGCGAATGCATGCGGAAATGATGCGGGCCATGAGCGACATCATGCTCAAGTATTCCGACCAGGCTGGATCGGCTCCATCAAAGTAATGGAGTCCAAACCGACAACTCGTACCTCATACAGCCTGAAAGGAAAACGCGACCATGAAATGCAGCTTGAAAGTGATGGTACCCATCGCACTCACGTTGGCCGTCGTGATCGCTCTCGGATACTGGGCGCTGCCCCAGTTGCGCGGCGCGATTTCGACGATCGCTATCGTCGCGAGCGCGTTCGTCTGTCCGCTGGCAATGATGCTCATGATGCGCAACATGCCTGCGCGCGTGAACCGTGACGACACGGCGACTCGGACAGCGGACGAAACGAAGCCGTAACGCCAACAGAGTCTGAATGGAGTCGCGCGAGCCCGGTGCAGTTGCGACCGCACCGGTTCCTCGCGCGACGCGGAGAGAACGATGTTTACTGGAAAACCAATAGTCAATTTCATCATCGGTCTGCTTGCCGTAATCGGTCTGATCGTCGTGCTGGGCGCGGTCGCGATGGTGGCAATGCACGCGGGAATGATGCATGGGACGTGGTCGTGCGGTAACGCCATGCACCTGTCCCGCGGAATTTAGACCTCAAGCGTTGGAGAGTCGAAGTGAAACGAGATACGTCTCAAGGTACGCGCGGCTCGCCTGCGACCAAGCGTTCTGGACCGTCTGGCAAACCAATGTGGCATCTGTTGTTCCTGCTGGCTCTGGTCATTGCGATACCCACGGTGTTGGTTTGGGGGCCCTCGCTTGTCCATCGACTGACGGGCTCAACCGCGGTTGCCATCGACGCATCGAATCCGATTCAGCAGATTCCCGGGTGGAGAGTCGGCATGCTGCTACCAGACGGCCTGCGCATCATGCCGACCGGTCGAAACGACGCGTCGCATGTGCTTGCCCCGAAGCAGTTCCACGACAAGGCGGTACAGCACGCGTACTGGGTGGCAACTCAGATCCCCGCGACGCTCAACAAGCTTTACTGCTGGTGCGGTTGTGAGAACCGGGGCGAACACCGCTCGAACCTTCAATGCTTCGAGGACCAGATGGCGGTGTCGTGTCCCGTCTGCCAGGGAACCGCCGAGATCGCCTATCGGATGACGCAAGCCGGGATTCATGATGCGAGCAAGATTCAGGCGGCCGTCGACGCGAAATGGGCCCCCAAGGGATGAGCGAGTGCCGTCGCTATCCCGGCAAAGGAGGATGCTATGGAACTGAAGTGTGTAATCGCGGTGGTGCGTCCCGAAGTATTGACTGCGCTCGAAAGGCGACTGGCCGCGCTACATATCCACGGGTTGACGGTGACCAACGTCATGGGATTTGGCGTACACCCGAATCCCTACGCCAACGACCCGACCACCGAACACATCAAGATTGAAATTTTCACAACGGCCGACAATGTCGCTGGCCTGGCGAAGGCAATCATCGACATCGCGAGAGAGCAGTCTGGTGAAGATGGCGTTATTGCTGTCGTATCGGTCGAACACTTCTGGCGCGTCCGAACGGCGTCAGAATCTCCACCGTGAGTCGTTCGTCAAAGGGCAGTATTTCCGGCCCCGCCTTCGGCCCAAACGCGTGTGGGCGGATCAATCCTTCCAGCTTGAGGGGCGAGTGAAAAAGCCGCCCACGACTTGCCGCAACTGGAGGCGAGAAGGTGGGAAGGCTTACAGCGCAGATGCAGGGAGCCCGTGACGAATCGACGAAACGACCAGTCAGGAAGCCTTTGAATGAGTTGAGCATTATTTTCGGGCCAGGCCGCAGGCCCTTGTCAGGCCTAGCGCGTGCAACACCGATAAAACGCACGAGAATCAAGTGGATCCCGATACTGGGTAGATTGAAGATGGACCGATAAACCGCATTATCAGTCCATGACTATTTTCGATTTAAACTGGCAATCATGAAAACGCGTCAGACTGAACCCATCACCTTCCCCGACGACGCCGAACTGGCCGCGCTGCGTGCGTGGTCCGCCGGGCTCGACGCTCGCGCAAGCGTCGCGCGCTATCTGGGCGACCGCAAGGCGCCAGGCGCATCCGCGCGCGGTGTGCTCGGCCGCATCCGGCGGACCCTGATCGCATACGCGGCAAGCCGCCACCGGGACGATCTGGCGGAGGCATTCGGCGAGCGGTCCTCGGCATCGGCCGACACCGTGGCGCGCGCGATCGAGTTGTTGCGCAACCTGCCAGCCCCGGTGCCACACATTGCCGACACGATCGACCAGTGGCTGCCGCCGCGGGTGATGGCCGCTCTGCAGAAGCATGGCATCCGGACGCTGGCCGATCTGACCGTGCGAATTCCGCGCCGGCGCCGCTGGTGGATTGCAATCGACGGACTCGGTGCCGCCGGCGCGCGTCGCGTGGAGGCGTTTTTTGCCGCCCATTCAGCATTGACCGAACGGGCGCGGGCATTGCTCGTCGAGGCGCCGGCCGGGGACATCGTGCCGTGGGAACAACTGCGCGTGCCGCACGACGTCGACGGCTCGCATGGACAGTTCCGCGCACCGCTGGCCGCCTGTCTGCTGAATGCGTCCAACGACTACGAGGCGATCCAGTCCTGGCTGTCGCTGCATGAGTCGGCTGCTACGCAGCGCGCCTACCGCAAGGAAGCGGAACGCCTGATCCTGTGGGCAATCGTCGAGCGCGGCCGCGCGCTGTCGTCGCTCACCACCGACGACGCGATCGCGTACCGGGCATTCCTGCGGCGACCGACACCGCGCGAGCGTTGGGTCGGGCCGTCACGGCCGCGGCACAGTGTCGAATGGCGACCGTTCACCGGCGCGCTCGCGCCCCGATCGGCGGCCTACGCATTGAACGTGCTGTCGGCGCTGTTTCGCTGGCTGATCGAGCAGCGCTACGTGCTCGCGAATCCGTTCGCGGGAGTGAAGGTCAAGAGCCATGCGCCGCGCGCCGGATTGGACGTTTCGCGCGGCTTCTCCGAGGGCGAGTGGTTGCTGATCCGCACGCTGGCCGACGGCCTGGAATGGTCCTATGGCTGGAGTGTGCCGGCCGCTCAGCGCTTACGGTTCCTGCTGGATTTCGGTTATGCAACCGGCTTGCGTGCGAGCGAACTGGTCGGGGCGACGCTCGCCGACGTTCGCCGGGACGAACACGGCGATCACTGGCTGCACGTGCTCGGTAAGGGCGGAAAACGTGGGAAGGTGACGTTGCCGGCGCTGGCCCGGACGGCGCTCGACCAGTATCTCGTGCAGCGGCGGCTGCCTGTCACGCCCGCGCGCTGGAACCCAGCAACGTCGCTCGTCCCGAGTCTCGGGGAGGACGGCGCACGCATCGAAAGCACGCGGCTTTGGCGTGTGCTGAGGCGCTTCTTCGTGCTGGTCGCCGATGCGATCCAGGACGAGCGGCCCGCGACGGCGGAGAAGCTGCGCCGCGCGAGTCCGCACTGGATGCGCCATACGCACGCGTCACATGCGTTGGCGCGGGGCGCCGAACTGATCATGGTACGCGACAACCTGCGGCACGCATCGATCTCGACGACGTCGACCTATCTACACAGCGATGAAGTGCAGCGGGCTCGGCAGTTCGATCAGGCGTTTGCCGTGCGGAAATGAGCGGCAGGCCACGGAGCGCCATGTTAAAGCGCCAGATTTTGCACCTGAAGGACGCAATTCCGCGAAATCGATGGCTTCATAGGTTTATGATTTTTCTACGTATTTTTAGATACGCCGCCAGATTTTGCACGAAAAGGACGATTACCCCTCAAGACGTTTCAGGCAGACATTCTGAACTGGGTGGATCGCCGGCTCGATCAGAAGATCGCCGACACTCAAGGGAGGATCCCGGCCGAAGACGCCCATGATCTCGCGAACGTCTAAAGCCGCTCGGAGTCTCGCCCGTGACATCAAGTGTGGGTACAAGCTGAGCGAGGCTCAACGGGCAGAGATCGAAACAGTCAAGTCGGTCGGCGACCCTCCCGCTGAGCAGGTGGCTAAATAAAGGCAGCGTCCCGTGTCTTGTTAAGCGACTAAGATTTCTATGAAAATCGCGTAGCCATTATCAATCGGTTATCTGATATTAAATTTTACATAATATGTATGATCGATGTTTTTTGTAAAAGCAAAGTTGAAATGTCGTAGCTGGAGGCGGTTCGAACTGCCGAACATAGATGCAGATGCCGAGTGTCGCGACGAGAACCGTCATCGTGCAGGCTTACTGGACGATCTGTCGGATGCGGGCCGTTCAAGCCGGGACAGATTCGGCCGCCCAGACGGATACCCCGTCCGGCGCGATGTCGAACCGGCAGGTGTCGCGCTCGACCAGATCGAAGTCGCCGATCGCGAAATCGAAGTGCGCCCCCGCGATCTCGACCCGGGCGAATCGCTCGCCGTCGCGTCGCTCGACGACATCGACTCGCCCTTCGAACGCGCCGGTCGCGGGTGCGATGCGCAGCGCGCGCGCGGCCACGCGCCACATGACCCGCCGTCCTGCGTCGAACGACTGGTCCGATGTGGCGATCGACAGCGCGTCGTTCACGCCGACGACGCCTGGCGCATCGATCACGCCGGCGCCGACGTTTCTCAGCCCGAGCAATGCCGCGACGCGCAGGTTCACCGGTCGTTCGAACACGTGGTCGATCGTGCCCGACTGAAGCGCGCGCCCTTGATCGATAACGAGTACCTCGTCGGCGAGCAGCGCCGCCTCGTCCGGATCGTGCGTGACGATCAGGGTCACGGCGGAAATCTCGCGCTGCATGGCCTTGAGCGAGCGCTGCAGCGCGCGGCGACGCGGCGTATCGAGTGCGGAGAACGGCTCGTCGAACAGCAGCAGGTGGCTATGACGGGTCAGCGCTCGCGCGACCGCAACGCGTTGCCGCTGCCCCAGCGACAGCTGGTGCGGCAGCCGGCCCAGGAGCGTGCCGAGGCCGAGCTGATCGACCCAGTAACGCGCAGCTGGCCCGTCTGCGTCGACCGGAAAGGCCAGTTGCCGCGCCACCGTCATGTGCGGGAACAGGCCATAATCCTGCGGCGTATAACCGATCTGCCGCCGTTCGGGCGGCAGCGCGCCGAGATCCAGCGCACCGAGCGTCACCGTGCCCGACTCGTTTTGCTCGAGCCCGGCGATCAGCCGCAGCGCGAGCGACTTGCCCGAGCCGGACGGCCCGATGATCGCGAGCCGACGGGTGGTGGGCTCCCAGCGAACATCGAGGCTGAAGGTGCCCAGGCGCTTCGTCAACCGCACGGCAAGACGCGGATTCCGGGCCGTCGCCGCCGCGGCCGGATGCGACGGCGGCAGCGGCAGTTCGTCCACGTTCTCCGCCGGCATCGCCACCGCCTCGTGCCGCGCGCCCCGGCCGTACACGGACAGCATCGCGCACGTCACCGCGATCGCGAGCGTGGGCAGCAACAACGGCATCATCGCCGGCAACCCCTGCCCGCCGAACACGACATAGGTGTAGACCGGCAGCGAATACGGGTGATAGGCGACCATCACGGTTGCGCCGAACTCGCCGAACGCGCGCAACCACGCGAGTGCGAGACCGGCCCGGATTCCGGGCCACGCAGCGGGCAGCGCGACCCGAAAGAACCGGTCGCGCGCCGGATAGCCAAGGGTCGCGGCGACATCCTCGAGCACCGGGTCGACCGACGCGAAGGCTGAACGTGCGGCGACGATCAAGAACGGCGCGGCCACGAACGTCTCCGCCAGCACAATGCCCGCGAACGAATCGGTCAGCGCGCCGCCCGTCAACCGGCCGAACCCGCTATACGGGCCGAACAGGAACAGCAGCAGCACGCCGCTGGTCAGCGGCGGTAACGCCAGCGGCAACTGCACGACGAAGGCGAGCAGCGCCATCACGCGCGACGACGAGCGCGCGAGCCAGTAGCCCAGCGGCACGCCGCACGCGAGGATCAGCAGCGTGGCGACGCTGGCACTGCCGGCCGACACGGCAACGGCCGACCCGGTCGCACGCCAGTCGACGCCCGCCCAGTCGCCCTGCCCGATCTGCGGAACGCTGGCGACGAACGGCGCGCACAGATAGACGGCCAGCAGGACGGCAAGCGCGACCACCGGCCGCGCTGAAGCGCGCTTCATCGCGCGTTGTCGATCACGCCCTGCAATGCCGCGGGCACGGCCTGGGAATTGCCGAAAACTTTCGGCTTGATTACGTCGACGCCGTGCTGCTCGAGCAGCGCACGCCCCTTCGCGCCCAGCAGGAACGCGACGAACTTCGACGCGCCGGCCGGATCGGGCGCATCACCGAGAATCGTCAGCGTGTAGCCCGCCTTGGCCTGCAGTTCAGGCGCCGGCCGCACCGCCGGAATCTTCAGGTCGGTGGTCTCCGTCGAATAAAAGAATCCCGCATCGAGCTGGCCCGACTGCAGCCGGCCGACCAGCGTCTCCTCCGGCAGCACCTGGTCGGGATTCTCCGGCGCGCCGAGCGTCTTCTCGACGAGATCGGGCTGATGGTAGAGCGTTGCGGCCTTCTGCATCATGTCGACGGTGAACGCACCCTTCGGGTCGAGCTTCGGATCGGTGCGGCCGATGCGGATTCCCGGCGCCTGCAGGACCTGCTCCCACCGCTGCGTCCTGAACGCTTGCGCGAAACGACTGCGCGGGCTATAGCCGATTAGCAGCGGCGACTCCGCGAAGCTGACGTACCACGCGACATGATCGCCGTTGGCCGGCCCCATCAGCGCCTCGTTGACCTTCGGGCTAGCGCTGATGAACACGTCCCCGCGCCGCAGCCTGCCCTTGATCTCGTTGGCGATCTTGTTCGACCCGGCTGCGTAGCCGCGAAATCGCAGGCCGGTTTCCTGTTCGAACGCGGGACCGACGCTGCGCTCCATCAGGTTGACGAGCGATCCCGCGTAAAGCACATCGACCGTGCCCTCATCGGCATGGCCGGGGCCCGCGATCGATAGACCCGCCAGCAGCAGGCAGCACATCATCAGCTTGCGCAACATGACCTTCCTCAACACGTTATATTTGCTCATATACTACGACACCTGAATGACACGAGTTGCCCCTGCTGGATGAATGCATGTCTGTGCCGTGACACAGCCGACACGACTGTACTGTTCGTCCGCCCTCAACGAGCGCCCGGATCAGGGGATTCCTCGCGAATCAGGCCGATCGTGACGACGTCGACGGCATTCCTAACTGCTGACGCTGACGATGGCAGCCCACAACTGACTCGGTTGAGATCACTGGCCGCGTTGCGTCCGCGGAGCACCCGAGGTACCGGAGTGGGCACCAGGAAGCCCGCGACGTTTTCCCCTTCGCATTGAAATCGGGCGAGTGAGCCGAAATTGAACGCTTCGCGGCGATTGCCGCGAACGGTAGAGGGCAAGTTGCGCCGGGCAGAACAGCAATTCAACGACCTGTTAGCGGATCGAACGCGTCAAGCGGATTGGACCAGTGGAGAAGGATCCGGCGTGCCTGGAGACGGGGTGGGTTCTCATGAACCGACATGCACCGTGCTCGCCTTCTTTGACTTCGCCTCCACACCGTCCCGGTGGAATGGAGTCCGGTCCCGGCGAGTACCGGCCCCGGGATTTCATCCGGCCGCACCCGGTTCAAACATCCGCCCACATCCTCAACAGGTTGTGATACGCGCCGGTCAGCTGCAACAACGATTCGCCATCCGCGTCCTGCTGCGTCAAGCGCTGGATCGCGACATCCATGTCCAGCAACAAGCTGCGCTGCGCATCGTCGCGCACGAGGCTCTCGATCCAGAAAAACGACGCCAGCCGCTCGCCGCGCGTCACGGCCTCGACCTTGTGCACGCTCGATCCGGGATACAGGATCATGCTGCCGGCCGCGAGTTTCGCGCGGTGCTCGCCGTACGTGTCGCGCACGACGAGCTCTCCGCCGTCATAGCTCGCCGGATCGTTCAGGAACAGCGTCGCCGACAGGTCCGTGCGCACACGTTCGCGCGACGCACGAACGCCGCGCACCGCGTTGTCGATGTGATACCCGAACGACTCCCCGCCCGCGTAGCGATTGAACAGCGGCGGATAAATCCGCTTGGGCAGCGCCGCCGACATGAACACAGCATTCTGTGCAAGACGGCGAATGATCTCATCGCCGATCTCGCGCGCGAGCGGATCGTCGCCGTCGAGCTGCCGGTTCTCCTTCACGCGCCGAGATTGCGCGCCGGCCGTCGCGCGGCCGTCGACCCATTGCGCGGCGCGCAGCTGCTCGACGAGCCGGGCCGCCTCTGCCGGGCTGAACACGCCCGGAATCTCGATCATCATTGTGTGGTTTCCTTTGAAGCGGATACGGTGCGCCGGTGCGCGTCAGAATCGGATATCGGCAGTCGCCATCACGGTGCGCCCTGCTCCCGGCACGCCGTACAACTGGAAACCGTCGAGCGACGCGCCGATCGCCGAGTAATAGAACGTGTCGAACAGGTTCTGCACGTTGAGTCCCACCGTCAGGTGCTTGTCGACCTCGTAGCGCGCAGCGATCGAATGCAGCCAGAACGAAGGCGCCTTTTCGTTGTCCGCTACGTACACGGGATGCTTGCCGTTCGCGCCGTTCACGGTGCTGCTGTTGTTGTTCTGGCCGCCGACGTAGCCGTTGTCGGTGTAGCGCCGCGTGCCGACGTACTGGGCGCCGTAGCTGACCGACAGCTTCGGCGTGACGGCATACGTCGTCCACAGGTTGAACGTCGCGTTGGGCACGTTGGCAGGCCGCAGCCCGGCATTCGCGCCCTTCGTGATGCGGCCGCGCATCGCGGCGAATCCCGCGAATGCGGACCACCGGTCCGTCAGGTTGCCGGACACGCCGAGCTCGAGGCCGTCCACCCGGCGCGGCGGCAGCGCACGCACGACCGTCGTCGTGCCGTCGCCGTAATCCCACGAATCGGACAGCTCGGTACGAAACAACGCACCCGTCACCGACAGCCGGTGATCGAACAGATCCCATTTCGAGCCCACTTCCCACGTCTGCGCGACGGCCGCCTGCAGATCCTGGCTCGACGTGTTGCCGTAGATCACGTTGTTGGTCGTCGCGCCCACCGCGGACGGTTGCGCGGCCCGGCTGTAGGTCGCATAGAGGCTGCCGAACGGCACCGGCTTGTACGTGATGCCGATCCGGCCGCTCAACGCGCCGTCGTTGCTGCGCGCGACCGTGTGCGCGTTCGCCGCGCCGTTGACCTGCTTCAACGAGAAGCGGTCGTAGCGCACCGCGCCTTCGACGAGCCATTGCGGCGTGACGGTCACGGTGTCGCGCAGGTACACACCCGCATCGGTGAGCGACGCATAGTCGCCCGCGCCGCCTTCGAGCGTCGGCATGCCGCCCATGTTCGTGCCGTAGGCGTTCGTCAGGTTCATCACCGGATTCGCCGACGGCGCGAGAATCGTGCGCGCGAGATCGCCGTAGCGCTCGTGATACACCTCCGCCCCCGTGACGACGTCGTGATGCAGGCCGCCCGTGTCGAACGAGAGATTCAGGTTGGTTTCGTTCGCCACGATGTCGTAGCGCTTCGACGTGCCGAAGTTGCTACCGCGCAGCACCGCCAGCGGCGACGCGTTCGCGATCGGCGCATAGCCGCTGTACGACGCTACCCCCGCACCGCTCGTGACGAGCGGCCCGGTACCGCCATAGCCGTACGACGTGCCGCCGGTCGAGTTGAAGCGCGCGGGCGACAGCACCGTGATGCGGTCGGTCTGCTCGAAGCGGCTGAGGTTGGAAATCCTCACGTTGTCGTTGAAGTCGTGCTCGATCTTGACCGTCGCGCGGTCCGTCACTTCGCGATCGGTGAACAGGTTCGGGTCGCCGTACCAGCCGTTGCGCGGCACGCCCGGCATCCGCGCGCCGCCGGTGCCGCGCGCGATCGGCACGCCGGTGTCGGGCGTGTTCACGTCGTTCTGGTGCAGATAGTCGATTGTCACTCGCGTCTGCGTGCCGAGGCCGAGCGCCAGCGAGCCGGCCACGCCCCAGCGGTCGTAGTCGGTCACCGCGCGACCGTCGACCGCGTTGTAGTGACGCATCAGGTTGAGCCGGAACGCCGACGTCGGCGTCAGCTGCTTGTTGAGGTCGGCGGTCACGCGGCGGTAGCTGGCGGTGCCGAGCGTCGTCGACAAGTGGTACGCGTCGCCGGCATGCGCCTCCTTGCTGACGAGGTTCACGCTGCCGCCGGGCGCGGCAACGCCGGACTCGATCGTGCCGGTGCCCTTGAACACCTCGACGCGCTCGACATTGAACGTATCCGTGCGCCCGGCGAGGCCCGCGTCGCGTATGCCGTCGACGGTGATGCTCTGCTCGCCCGAAAAGCCGCGGATCGTAAACATGTCACCCCAGCCGAGGTTGCCCTCGCCCGACGTGAACGTGATGCCGGGCACGTTCTTCAGGATGTCCTGCAGGCTCTGGGCCTGCTGCTCGTCGAGCACTTTCTTCGGGATGACCGCGACACTCTGCGCGATGTCCAGCAGCGGCGCGGTGAACTGGTCCGATTGCAGGAATTCGGTGCGGTACGGCGACGAATGCGCGTGGATGTCGATCGCGGGCAGCGTGGCGCCCGGCGACGACGACGCGTCCGGCGCGGCGGCCGATACGTTCGACTGCGCATGCGCGGCCGACAGCATGGCCAGCCCGAGCGTGGCGCCCATCAGGTTCGACAGCAGGGCCGACGGCGATCGGCCGGCCCGTTGAAGAGACGACGACATGAATCCTTCCGGTGATGAGAGTGATGAAGCGTTGGGTCAGCGCGTTGCGGCGGCCAGCGGATCGTTCGATGCAAGCCCGTCGATCAGCACCTGGAGCTGGCCGCGCGAGCAGCGTTCGATGCGCGCGGCGACGTCGAACACGTCGGCAAGGCTGACGGGCGTCACGACGTCTTCCGGCACCCCGAAGCGCACGATGCGGCCACGGTGCAGCAGCATCGCGCGGTCGCAACCGCGCAATGCGGCGCTAATGTCGTGCAGCACGACGACCGTCACGAGCTGTCGCTCGTGCGTGATGTCGCGCAGCGCGGCCATCACCTGGTGCTGGTGATTGAGGTCGAGCGCGGACAGCGGCTCGTCGAGCAGCAGCACCTGCGGATCGCGGGCGAGCGCCTGGGCGAGGCCAACAAGCTGACGCTGTCCGCCGGACAGTTCGTCGAGCGTGCGTGGCGCGAGCGCCTCGATGCCGAGCCGGGCGAGCACCGCGAGCGCCGCCGTGCCGTCATCGTCACCGCCCGCGTGGCGGGCGACCGGCATGAACCCGTGTCGCGTCGCGCGGCGCGCGACGACGACCGATTCGAGCACCTGCAGGCGCACGCCGGCCGGCAACGCCTGCGGCAGGTACACGACACCGTGCGAGCGCGCATCGCGCAGCCCCGGCACGAACGCCGCGCCGTCGAGCGCAAGCGAGCCCGATGCCGCACGCGTCAGCCCCGCCAGCGTGCGCAACAGCGTCGACTTGCCGCTGCCGTTCGGGCCGAGCAGCGCGGTGATGCAACCGCGCGGCAGCGGTCCCGCGGCCAGGGACACGAGCACGTTGCGCCGCCCGTAATGCACGGTCAGTCCGTCGATCGTCAGCCCGCTCATGCGTGACCTCCCTGCGAACGCACGACGATGCCGAGGAACAGCGGAATGCCGACGAGCGCGGTGACGATCCCGACCGGGATCAGCACGCCCGGCACGATCAGCTTCGATGCGATCGACGCGAGCGACAGCATCAGCGCGCCGAGCAGCAGGCTGCCGGGCAGATAGAACCGGTGGTCCTCGCCGAACAGCGTGCGGGCAAGATGCGGTGCGATCAGCCCGACGAAGCCGATCGTGCCGACGAACGACACCGCGAGCGCCGACAGCACCGACACGCGCAGCAGCGTCGCGAGCCGCACGCGCTTCACGTCGATGCCGAAGCTGGCCGCGCGATCTTCGCCGAGCCTCAGCGCGGTAAGCGTCCACGCGTTGCGCATCGACAGCGGCAGCGCAATGGCCAGCGCCGCGGCGAGCACCGCGAGTTTCGGCCAGTCGGCGCGTGCGAGCGAACCGAGCGTCCAGAACACGAGCCCCTGCAGCGCGTCGGCCGACGCGATGAACTGCATCAGCGACACGAGCGCATGGAACGCGAACACCAGCGCGATGCCCATCAGCACGACGCCCGTGGTATTCATCCCGCGCCAGCGCGCGACCGCGTCGAGCAGCAGCGCGGACAGGAACGCGAAGACGAACGCGTTCGCCGATACGACCCAGGTCTGTGCGATACCCGGAATCGTCACGTCGAGCACGATCGCGAGCGACGCGCCGAATGCGGCAGCGGCCGACACGCCGAGCGTGTACGGGCTCGCGAGCGGATTGGCGAGGATCGTCTGCATCTCGGCGCCGGACAGGCCGAGCGCCGCGCCGACGAGCACGGCCATCGCCGCATACGGCAGACGGATCTGCCAGACGATCACGCGCACGGCCGGATCGGCGCCCGCGCGCTCGACGAGCGTGCGCAGCAGCGTCGCGACGGGCATGCCCGACGGCCCGGACGACAGGTCGAACAGCACCGACACGACGATCAACAGCGCGACGACGACAAGCGCGGCCGCCCGCCGCCGCGTGAGCCGGAGGTAGTCGCGCAGGCTCGCCGCATGCACGCGTCCGGCTGCGTGGCCGGGTGCGGCGTCCCGAAGCATGGCGTCGCTCATCGTGCGGCCTGCGACGAAGCGGCCGGCAGCGGCGCGTCGACCCACTCGGCGCCCTGCGGCGCGATCGCGAGGAAGCGGCGATGCAGTTCGGCCTGCGTCGCCTTCACGTCGAGATCCTTGAACTGCTGCGGATAGAACCACTTCGCGAACGCCTCGATCGCGAGGATGTTGTACGGCGAGTCGTAATAGTTGTGCGAGATGCCGTGCACGCTGCCGTCGCGGATCGCCTTGATCGCATCGAATCCCGGCCGCGCGGCAAGCTGCGCGAGGCTGGCCGCCGCGTCGCGCGCACTCGTCCGTGCGCCGACCCGCAGCGACGCGAGCCCCGGCTTCGTGCGGCTGCCGGTTGCGATGTATACGTCGGGCTGCGCGGCGATCGCCTGCTCCATGCTGATGTCGCCGAGCACGCCGGGCAGCAGGCCCGCCGCGATGTTGCGGCCGCCCGCGGCCGTCACGAACTCGCCGAAGTTGCCGTTGCCGGCGGTGTGGCAGCAGCCGGCGTCCCATACGCCCGCGAGCAGGTCGACGAATACTTTCGGCCGCTGTGCATCGGGGATCCGGTTCACGACCGCCTCGACGTGCGCGAGATGCGCGCGGTAGAACGCCGCATACGCGCTCGCCTGCTCCGTACGGTGCATGACCGCGCCGAGCAGCGCGATGCTCGGCAGCGTGTTCTGCAGCGGATGCAGCCGGAAGTCGACGAACACGACCGTCGTGCCGGTCGCCTCGAGCTGCTTCACGAGCGCGTTGTAACGACTCGGCCCGTGCCCACCGAGGCTGAAGATCGCGAGATCGGGCTTCAGGCTCAGCGCCTTCTCGGCACTGATGCTGTCCTCGGTCGCCTGGCCGATCAGCGGAATGCGGCGAATCTGCGGGAATGCCCGGGCGTACGCGTCGAAGGTTTGCGGGTCCATCAGCGGCAGGTCGCCCTGCCAGCCGACGATGCGCGCGAGCGGCTGCTTGCCGTCGAGCAGTGCGACGGCCGACAGCAGCCGGCTCTCGCCAAGCAGGATCCGGCGCGGCGCCTGTGCCGGGACGCGAACCGTGCGGCCCGCGAGGTCGGTTACGGTCGCCGGCGCGGGCGACATCGCGGAAACCGGCTCGGTGGTCGCTGCCGTTGCGTGTGCGGCAGCCGCGCCGATCGCCAGCGCGATCGCGGCGGAGCCCGCATGCCGCACCCACGGTTGTCTGAAAATTGCCATAATGTCGCCTCTGAATGAGAATCATTGCCATTTGAAGGGCGACACTGTAATCACCGCGTGTAATGCCGATGTGTTGGAAGCGCGGCCTTTTGTAATGGAATGTGTTGGCGCCGCATTCCTTTCAGATTCATTTCGATTGATCCGGAAGCACCTCCCGATGGACCACATCCTTGTCGTCGACGACGATCCGAACATCCGTACGCTGCTCGGCGACTACCTGCGCGCGATGAACTACCGCGTCACGCTGGCCGAGAACGGCTTGCAGCTCAGGCAGGCGCTCGGTACGGCGACCGTCGATCTCGTCGTGCTCGACCTGATGCTCGACGGCGAGGACGGCCTCGACCTCACGCGCGACCTGCGCCAGCGCCACGACGTGCCGATCGTGATCCTGAGCGCGCGCGGCGGCCTGCTCGACCGGATCCTCGGCCTCGAGATGGGGGCGGACGACTACCTGCCGAAGCCGTTCGATCCGCGCGAGCTCGTCGCGAAGATCAAGGTGGTGTTGCGGCGCACGCGTGCGGTTCCGGGCGCGCGGCGCACGGAAGCGTCGTCGCGCGTCAGCTTCGCCGGCTGGCACCTCGATACGCGGATGAAGCAGATGATGTCGCCCGACGGCGTGATCGTGTCGCTCGGCGGTTCCGACTACCGCACGCTGCGTGCGCTGCTCGATCACCCGAACCGCCCGCTGTCGCGCGAGTTCCTGCTCGATCGCGTGTTCGGCAAGGAGCTGGCGCCGCTCGACCGCTCGATCGACGTGTGCGTGAGCCGGCTGCGCCACCACCTGAAAGACGCCGCGCGCAACGCGGCCCTGATCCGCACGGTCCGCAACGAGGGTTACATGCTCGTTGCGGAGGTCGTGCACGAAGCGTGATGGGCTCGCGGCGCCTGGCGCTGCGCCTCTGGCCCGACTCGCTGTTCGGGCGGCTCGTCGCGATCCTGGCGGCCGGGATGTTCGCCGGCCAGATGCTGACCGGCACGATCTGGTTCGACACGCACGACAACCGCATGCTGGAAATTCCGGCGCGCCTGTTCGCGAGCCGGCTTGCCGATACGCTGCGGCTCGTCGACGCCGCGCCGGATGCGGCCGCGCGCGACGCGGTCATCGCCGCGCTCGGCGATGACCGCTACCGGCTGCGCCATGTCGATCCGCCCTCGCCCGTCGGCACGCTGACCTTCGCGCAGCACGCGACGGCCGGGCTGATCACCGGCGTCCTGTCGAAGCGGCTCGGCGCCGATCCGCCGTTTCGCCTCGTCGACGCCGAACTGCACGACGACACGGGCCGCCATGCAGGCCCGCTGAGCCTGTTCGATTCACGGATGCCGACGGGCGAATTCCACGTCCAGGTCGGCCTGCCGTCCGGCGGCTGGCTCGACATCCAGGCCGACGAAGGCCAGGCGGGCATGCATGCGATGCCCGCGTCGCTCGTGGTCGACTACCTGCTGCGGCTCTACCTGATCCGCTTCGTCGCCGTGTGTGCCGTCGCGTTCGTCGCGGTGCGCTTCGCACTGAAACCGCTCACGCAGCTCGCGCGTGCTGCCGAGGCGCTCGGCCGGGACATCCACCGGCCGCCGCTGGCGGTCGACGGGCCGTCGGAGGTGCGCCGCGCGGCCGGGTCGTTCAACGCGATGCAACGGCAGTTGATCGACAGCTTTGCCGGACGCGCGCGCTTTCTCGGCGCGATATCGCACGACCTGCGCACGCCGCTCACGCGCCTGCGGCTGCGCACCGAGATGCTTCCCGATCCCGAATGGCGCGACCGGCTGCGCGGCGATCTCGACGAAATGGAATCGATGGTCCGCGGCGCGCTCGACGCGGTGCGCGGCGTGGAAGTGACCGAGCCGCGCTGCGGGATCGATCTCGACTCGATGCTCGAAGGGCTGGCCGAGGATGCGCGCGATACGGGCCAGGCGGTCACGATACGCGGGCACGCGTCGGCGCCGGTGTCGGGCTTCGCGGGCAACCTGAAACGCTGCCTGCAGAACCTCGTCGACAACGCCGCGCATTACAGCCGCGGCGCACCGGTGACGATCGACATACGCGACGGCAAGGACGCCGTGCGCATTGTCGTCGGCGATACCGGCCCCGGCCTGCCGGACGACTGGCTCGAACGCGTGTTCGAGCCATACCGGCGCGGCGCGCATGCGAACCGAGACGACGGCGGCACTGGGCTCGGGCTCACGATCGCGCGCAGCATCGCGACGCTGCACGGCGGCACGCTGATCCTGTGCAATCGCACCGGCGGTGGGCTCGATGCGGTTCTCACGCTGCCGCGCGATGCCGCGTAGCCGTCACGCACGCCTTCCGTTGATCGCTTGCCGCCGGTGCCCCACCCGTGCTACCCCAGCGTTCGCACGTGCGGTGCGATGACCTGCCATTTCTTTAAATGGGCGTTGCCAACATGGTGCTGATTGTTTTTCTTCCGGTACACATGGATGAGTTTCGGCTCCTGGTCTATGCGTGAGAAACAGAGCAAGCCGGCAGCATGGCGTTTCTCGTCACGCATGCCGATGCCTGACTGCAGCCGTGCCTCATGTCACGGGATCACGTGAGCGAGTTCGGATCACAAGCCCCGAAAGTCATCCCAGACAATGTCTGGACAGGCGTCCGGGGCCTGCCGAGCGCCTGTTCCTATTCGAACGCCGGATCGATCGGCACGCGATAGCCGACGGCGAGCCGGTTCGTCTCGTTCGCCATCCCGACGACGGCGAGCAGTTCGCCAAATGCCTCGTCGGTCATCCCGGCCCGCCGCGCGGCGGCCGTATGGCTCGCGACGCAGTACCCGCAATTGTTCGTCACGCTCACCGCGATGTAGATCAGTTCCTTGACGAACGGATCCAGCGCGCCAGGCGCCATCACTTCCTTCAGGCTCGCCCACGTGCGCGCGAGCGTCGGCGGATGATGCGCGATGGCCTTCCAGAAGTTGTTGACGTCGGGCACGCCGCGCGTCTCCTTGATGTCATCGTAAACGGCCTTCACGTCGGGTACGGCATTGTCGTAATCGACAGGATCGAACGAACTCATGGACCCCTTCTCCTCTAACGGGTAACGGACAAGTAGACTGCGGGGCGTCCAGTCTATTCCTCAACACGGGGTTCCGGCCGGTTTGAGTTGTCAGGCGACGCGAATCTCCCTGACTGACTGGTGAATGCTGCCGTGTGCGCCCTCCTCAACGCTTTCCGTCGACTTGCTCCGCGTCAAGCGCGAGGCGAACGCGGTCGCCGAGATTGCGCAAGCGTTCGACCGGCTCGTTGGCAAACACGAAGCGAATGTAGTCTTCGCCGTGCGCGCTTCCCCATCCCGTCATGCCGGTCGCGCAGACGCCGCGAGCAAAGAGGCGCTGCGCCATTTGTTCGCCGGTCAGGCCGTAATCCGACACGCGCAACAACATCGACCAGCCTCCCGCCGGCATGCCGAAAGGCAAGCCCGTCAGCGCGCCGGCAACCGCGTCGCGTCGACGCTCGAGCTCGCCAACATAAGCGGGCAAATCCATGCTGGAGTGCTCCAGTGCGACCGCCGTCGCTTCCTGCGCGATCCCGACCGGCACGACGACATTCGCGAGCGATACGGCAATCAGGTCGGGCATCAGCCAATCCGGCGCCACGATCCAGCCGACGCGCCAGCCGATCATTCTCAGTTCTTTCGACGCGGCGCCGACCACCACCGTGCGCGCTTCCATCTCTGGAAGGCTTGCCGGATGGATCAATGTGCGGCCATCGAAAAGCAGCCGTTCCATCGCGCTATCGACGATCAGCAACAGGTCGTAGCGCCTGCACAGCTCGGCGACGAGCGTCCAGTCTTCCGCGTCCAGCACGCCCCCGGAGGGCATCGAGGGCGACATCATCAACATCGCACGCGTTCGAGGCCCGACGGCTGCCCGCAACGCGTCGCGGTTCAGCTTCCATTCGCACGCCGGATTGAAGTCGAACGGAACCTGTCGCGGCAGCCCGCCCACGAGCCGAATCCGGTTCAACAGTCCGACATAGGTCGGGTCGGTTACGATGACTTCGTCCCCGGCTTCGATGGTGGCAAGCAGCACGTTCAGGATGCCGGACAAGCCACCGGCGGAGATGACGACGTTGTCGGCGGTATAACGCACGCCCGAGAGGGCCGAGACGTGCGCGGCGGCGGTCGCGCGCAAGCGATCCTGGCCGACGAACGGCAGATAGGAATTGGCCGAATCACGCGCAACGGCCGCTCGCGTCATGTCGAGCGCTTGGGCCACGGGCGGGATGTCGGTGTCAAGATTTTCGAGGCGCAACAGGTCGAGATCCGCGCGATCGGCCAACGAGCCCATCCGGTCGACGCCGATGCCGGCAATGTGCGCAAGACGCGCTGGACGCCTACGATTCATGCAGCCTCCTTCCTGCTCCCTGTTCAGCCAACCGATAGCCTGCGGCGGAGCTGTCCGTCGGCTTTCGATTTCACGCGACACCGAGGCGGCATGCGATTCCGTCATCCTCGGCGCACTGGTGTGAGATGAACCGCCACCCCGGCAATGGATCATGCAGTTCGCCGCTCGCATCGAAGGTCGAACTGACTTGATGATAGGCGCGGCGTCTTTCGCCGTCGAAGCGATATCTCGCGACGCGGATTCCCGGATGGCCGGCGCCCGCCTGAATGGACGGATCATGACGGCCGTGCGACATACGCGGCAGCCCCTCCGGCGGATCACCCTCATCCGTCAATACGACAGCATGGCTGGAACGTGACGCAAAGATCCCTGCCCGACGCTCGCCAGGTTGACGAATCGGCACCAGCGGCTAACATGCTGCCAGCTTGACCGGCTGTCATGGACCATGATTCCCGTTTTTCGCGATAGTGCCGCAAATGAGCATCGACAACCGCCGGCACCGAAGCGGGTTGTTCAGGATTGGCGACGAAGGCAGTATTCCCGGGCGCCGTGCACCCGTGTCGAAACATCCGCTACCTTTGACGGATACCTATGATCGACTTTATTGGCGGATTCGTTATCGGAGGTTTCGGCGGCGGCATCGGCATTTTCTACCTGCTGTCGATCGTGACCGACGTCAACCGGCCTATCGTCGGCAAGCGGCCGTGGCTGGGCTGGTTCTTCGTTTTCAAGAACCTTGCAGGGTTCTGCGTTGCGATTCTGATCCCCACCTGGTTCGTCGGCAACTATATCGACCGGCATTTCGCAATCGAGCTCGTCGTACCGCGCTTGAGCTCGCCGTCGCGGTTCATTCCGACACTGGGTACGACATTCGGCGTGCTGGCGGGGCTATGTCTGTGTGCGCCGGTTGTGTTCATCCTGACGAGCTGGATCGCGGGCCTGATTTTTCACCCGAGCGAAACGTGGCGGGATCTCAGGTTGAAATGGCAGCGACGCAAAGCTGACGCAGATGAAACCGGCGCCGACAGCGCGGACCATGCGCCTGCAACCGGGCGGCGCCGTCGCGGCAAACGCCGGCGCTCGCCGCAATGAACCGAGTCGTGGCTCACACGTTGTCGCGGTTCTCCAGATATATTTCAATTCCATTACGCATCGAATGCAGCGCACGAAGCTCACGTGCAGGGTGATCCGCAATCTCAATCGAGACGTAATGAGAAGCATTTGCATCTGATTGGATTTTTGGACATCATGTTCTGGTCACCCTCACACGGACCATGCACATGGATACCGCAGCAAACATTTCTGCAGAAGCGTTCTTCGAAACATTGCTTTCGCGACAGTCGCATTGGTCTCTGGCCGCGCCCGGGCCCGGCGACGCGGAACTCGACCTGATGTTCGACGCTGCGTTGCGCGCGCCGGATCATGGCGGCCTGCGCCCGTGGCGTTTCGTCGTCATCCGCAACGAAGCGCGTGCGGAGCTGGCGCAGGTGCTGTTCGACATCGCCGTCGCGCGCGACCCTGATACGCCCCGCGCAGTTCACGAACAGCGCAGCCAGGCTGCGTATGCTGCGCCGGTCATCATCGCGCTCGGCGCTGCAGTCGTGCCCGGCTCCCACGTACCGGAAATCGAGCAACTGCTGTCGCTCGGCGCCGCGGCGATGAACCTGCTGAATGCGATCCATGCGCTGGGTTATGGCGGCGTCTGGGCAACCGGCTCCCATGCATACGACCCGGACCTTCGAAACGCGCTTGATTTCGATCCATCGGTCCATCTGCTCGGCTTCCTCCTCGTCGGATCCCGGGTCGAGGCCGACGCCGCACCATCGCGCCCTCCCCGATCCCGACACGTACGCGAATGGTTTGGCCGGACATCGATCTGAGCCCGTCGTCATGCGAGCATTGACGCGCACGTCGGCTCGATCCTTCGAAACGTTCCGCGGGTGCGCGACGACGCTTGCGAGCGATGAAGCCGCGCTGCGGCAAGCGAGTGCCTGACTGCCGCACGCGCAGAGCACCGCGGCGGTCGCCCTTCCGGACGAATGGTGAACCCGGTCGTTCGCCGGCGAACCGTTGAAGCGGATTCGCTGGCTGCCATCGACTTGCTCGACGCCGGCATCGAGATCAGGGTCCGGGAACGCGACACGACTGACATGCATTGACGCGTATCGAAGGCGCGCTGTCGCGATTGCGCTTTCACAAGCACGTCCGCATGCTCCGTGGCGCGCGCAAAACGCCGCGCGAAACCGGCCCCTTGCAACGGCCGGTGCCGATGCAACCGCGAGGCCGCTCGGCCCACGCGTTGGAGCATGACGCGTACGCGGCCGTATCCGCATCGAGCGACGACGATCCTCCGGGCCGACCACATGCTCGTTGCGCCGCGCCCGGCGCGCGGTGCCATCCTGCGACAAGTTGCAGGGCGGCATCTTCATGCGCCGCACATTCACCCGGATCGCACGCTCCCGATCGAATCGAACGCACCGTGTGCCGACGTCCCGATTCTCCGACGCGCTGCCGTCAACCGCGACGCCCGCCGGTTCGGCGAGACGCCGCAGCCGAGGGATGGCCGGGATTCGTGAATACCTGAAGCTTCAGGTATTCACGAATCCCGGCCATCCCTCTTTGAGCCTGTCATCTCTACCAGTTTCAGAACGGAATATTTCTTCCATACTTCAAGAGCCCCGTGCTGGGATCTCGGTGCAACCACGTTGTTCGTTCCTCTTCGGAAAAGGGCAAATGAAAAAAAAATGGCGCCCAACAAACTTCCGCTGAACTGTTTTACCCGCTGCGTTCGTAATGCATTCCTTCTCATATCGACCGTGCTCGCCCCGAGCGACAAAACCCATTGTCTCAGGCGCGGCAGCAACTCCTAACGGTTCCCACAAGCATTCCCGTCAATCAGGAAATACGATCATGAGCGAACTGACATTCAATGAGCGTTTCACCGAGGTCTGGAAACATACGCAACGCGGCCTGGTTTACCCCGCGCCTTTCGCGATTTTTTCGAGTTTCTGGCTCAAGAATCCGATTACCCGAAGCGAGCTTGCGATCCTGATGCAGGAGGTCCGGCGCAAGATCAACACCGACCCGCGGCTCGGCAGCAAGAACACTACGCTGGTTGCCGGCGTGTCCTTCGAAAACTGGGCCCTGATTTGCGAGCAGGAGAAGATGCCCCTGCCCAAAGGGATGCGGCTGCGCTACCCGCAGGACGATCATCCCCTCCGCTCGAAGGTCTTCGACGCGTCCAACGGCAACTTCAGGGATTCGGAGGCAACCCTCTGGTTCCACATCAAGAGCGACGACGCTAAAGCGTGCGACATCGTGCTGGAATTGACCGAGAACTGGCTGCGCGAAAACACCCGTGATTCGTTTCATCAAAGCGCGGCCAGCAAATCGGGCGGCAGCGACAAGCCGAACGGCGGCAGAGTGCTCGGTTGCCGCTTTGCCGAGAACCTGAACAATCCGTCCGATCCGATCTCGCTCGCGAAACATTCGATTGTCGGCGTGGACGATGTCGAGCACTTCGGCGCGTCGTTCGTTCTGTCGCAGCGATTCCTGATCAACTGGGATCAAATCAACATGATGTCGGAAGATCAAATCGAAGATCTGATTGGCAGAAAAACGGACGACACCATCATCCCCGACCGCGATACCCGCTCGCACATCAAGGCGTCGCGCGTGCAGGACGAGTTCGGCAACACCACGCCGGTGCTGCGCCTGGGCCTGCCTTTCGGCAACGCGCAAACCGGCACGACCTTTCGCAACCCGAAGTCCGTGACCGCCGCCGATGAGGAAGGCATCTATTTCGCCGGCTTTGCCAAGGAGATCGGCATCCTCGAGGATGTCATGCAAAACCAGATCGGCGCCGTTCATGGCTTCATGAACGACCGTCTGTTCAATCATCTGCGCTCGGACCTGGGAGGATTCTTCTACGTTCCCAGCCTGCAGGATCTCGGGCTGCTGGACGACGACGCCTATGCCAATAACTTCGATGCGCTGAATCGCGGCACGTGGGACAAATTTCCGGGCGTCGACTGGTCGAGGCTGGACCGCCACTTCACGGTCGCCTCCGAGAACGGGTTGATGTACTACAACCACAGCAACTACCTGTTCAACATGGCGACCAAGCTGAATAAACGCAGCGACTATTTCGAGGCGCCGTCGAACCGGATACTGAGCCTGCTCGAGAATACTTTCTCGCTGTGGCAGGACAACTGGTACTTCAACCGCAAGCAGGAAGAAATCGAGCACGACATCGCGTATTACATGGCGCAGTTCGACTTGCCCGGCAAGCCGGCCGACGTCATGCGGGAATCCATCATGTTGCGCAAGGGCTGGGCGATCCGCCTGAGCCTTCACCTGTTCACGTCGCCGGAATACGGTTTCCGCGGCCGGCGCATCCGCTTGAGCGACGGCCGCCTGATCCCGTATTCCGCAGCGAAGGAAGAAGAAGGGACCGTGGTGTACGGCTCCGACACCTTCCGCATCTTCCCCGAGGAAATCATCGTCGGCGCCATGCCCAACCTGACGCTGGGCGAAGGCCGCTACGTGATGAAATACCTGAGCGAAGCCGAGCGCTTGAACGGGTTCCTTGCCAACTTGAGCGAAGCCTCCGGCGTCGGCCACGTCATTCCCGATTACCGGAAAGCCCTCGACCTTGGTCTTGGCGGGCTGTTGAACGAGGTCGCGCAATACGAAAGGAAGGCCGCCACCCAGCAGCAGCGGGAGCTCTATCAATCGACGGCATTGGCGCTGCAAGGCATTTCCGAGTACTTCATGAACTACGCCGATCTGGCCAAGCAGATGGCGCAGGACATGCAGCCGGGCCAGGCGTGGGAGCAGCAGAATCTGACGGCCATCGAACGGCGCATGCGCAAGCTCGCGACGGAAAAACCCGGCAGCTTCGTCGAAGCGGTGCAATTCATTTTCACGTTGCACACCTGCCTGCACTTGAACGGCGAGCCGACGGCATTCGGCCGCATGGACCAACTGCTGCAACCCTATCTCGATCGGGACGCCATCACGCTCGAGGAAGCGCAAGAGATCATCGACGCCTTCTACATCAAGCTCGACGAAAAGATCCAACAGAACCGCATCTTCATGGAAGACCATCAGCCGTTCGGCAATCTGGCGATGGGCGGCAGCTCCGGACCTTATCCGCAGGGCGCTTCGCTCGGTCAATGGATCCAGCAGATCACCGTCGGCGGGACCGTGGCGGACGGCGAGACCGATATGGCGAAGACCAAGCCGGCCTACAACGACGTAACCCGCCTGTTCCTCCGCGCATCCGGCCGCTTGCCGCTCAATGCGCCCTGCCTGTCGCTGCGCACCCGCAAGGACATCCCGGACGAGATCCTGGAAGAAGCCGCGCACGCGATACTGTCGGGCGGCGCTCATCCTATCCTGCTGAACGACGAGACGCTCATCGAGGGCCTGTGGCGCAGCGGCGACGACGTCGGCGGCGAGCCGCTGCAAGGCAACAAGGCGTGGCGGTCGGCCGTGGAGATGAAATCGGCGCAGAACTATGCGTGCGACGGCTGCTACGAGCCCCAGTTCCCCGGCGAAAACTGGTTCTCGCTAGGCGGCTTTTCCACGTTGCAGCCGCTGGAGTGCGCGCTCAATCAAGGCAGGACCTATTCCAGCGCGGGCCAAAGCTATCTGTTCGGCCAAACGGTATCGCTGACCACGAGGCCGGCCGAGCAGATCGAAAGCTTCGACGCGTTGCTGGCGTTGTATCGGCAGCATTTCGAATGGCTCAACCGCAAGGCGTTCAACGGCCAGTTGATGAGCTACGGCAACAATACCCAGTATTGCCCGTCTCCGATCCTGAATGCGTTGATGGACGACTGCCTGGCCAAAGGCCTGGATTTCTACAGCGGTGGGGCCAAGTACAACATCTATGGCCCTTGCTATATTGCGCTGAGCTCCACGATCAACTCCCTGTACGCGATCAAGCGCCTGGTGTTCGACGACGAGACCGCCGTCACCACCTTGCCCGAGTTGCTGGAATGCCTGTGCTGCGATTGGGGCTACAAGATGACGGAGCCCTTCATCAGCAAGCTCGCAGGGGAAAGCCGGATCACGGCGCGCGCCGACCGTTTCAAGCGCTTGCGCGAAGTGGCGTTGTCACTGCCCCGCTACGGCCGCGGCCATGCGGAAATCGACGCCTTCGGCAATACCATCGTCGAGCTGGTGGCGCAGATTTCGATCGAGACGTTTACCCAGCCTTGGCCGCAGCTGCGCGACACCCTGCAGAGCTTCGCGAGCAAATACGGGACGGCCGATCATCCGTTCGGAATTCAGATTCAGCCCGGCGTCGGCACATTCGAAAACCATGTGGAGATGGGAGCCTGGAACGGCGCCAGCGCGGACGGCAGACGAACGGGCACGACGGTCGCCTCCGACATGAGCGCGGCGCCGAGTCCGGCGGATTTGCCGGTCGAGCATCAGTACGCCGGCTTCGCCGAAGCATTGGCAGGCTTTGAAGGGAGCGGCTCGAGCCTGATGTCCGATGGCGCACCGAGCGACTTCAATATCGCCGAGGATTTCCCGGCCGAGAAATTGAAGCAAGTTCTGCGTCAATTTGCGCAAGGAAAGGCATCCAACATTTTGACCGTGACCGTGGCGAACCCGGACACCTTCGCCGATGCAACCGGCTCGCCTGAGAAATACGATTTGCTTCGCGTTCGCACCGGCGGCTGGACGAACTTCTTCACATCGGTGTTTCCGGTGATACAGGAGCAACATCGGCGGCGTCCCGTTTCCTTGCCGGAGGAGGTGAAAGCGGATCCGGGCAGGCAATGTCCGTTTCATGCGGGGCGATAGGTAGCTCGACGAAGCCCATCCCATGCAGAAGACCCATCTGCATGGGATGATTTGTGTACCAACGGATGTTCGTGGCGATCGGCGGTAGCCGCGGCTCGCGTAGAGCGAAAATGTCGTAGCTCGATGGCTTCGGCACACGCTTTGGCGGTTCGAACTGCCGGAGCGCATCGTGTGCCAACCCGGACTGCTCACCATGAGCATGCGGGAGCTGGGTCGTCTGAAGGTCGTGTCGCACACGCAGATCAGCCGGTTCGACATCGTGCTCGGACGGTCGCACGGCGCGAGCCGTAACGGCGTCAGATGCGGCCGCCGAACGTGCTGCGATACGCGGTTCGGCATCAGCGTGCGCTCAGATCACATTTCACACCAACCTGATTGATACGCCGGAGAATGACCATTTATATCATATGATGATATATAAGGATGGCTGAATGAAAGGTTCGCGCGCGGCAGTTCCCGATTGCCGGAACCTGTCGCCGGGCGTATGGTTTATTTCTCTATCGCCCTTTTCCCGGGAGATATCAAAATGGCTGCCATGCAATCCGCGGCCACGCCCCTCTCCGACGAGGAAGCCCGGCGCCAGTTGCGCCGCGCCGTCATCGCCAGCACGATTGGCACCACGATCGAATGGTATGACTTCTTCCTCTACAGCACGGTCACCGGCCTGGTCTTCGCAAAGCTGTATTTCCCGCAATCCCACCCCCTCGTCGGCACGCTTCAGGCGTTCCTGATCTATGCCGTCGGTTTTGTCGCACGGCCGGTCGGCGCGGCGATCTTCGGCCATTACGGCGACCGCATCGGACGCAAGGCCACGCTGATCGTGACCCTGTTGCTGATGGGGCTCGCCACGTTCGCCGTGGCCTTCGTTCCGACCTACGCCGCGATCGGCATCTGGGGCGCCGTGATCCTCACGGTGCTGCGCTTCATCCAGGGCGTCGGCGTCGGTGGCGAATGGGGCGGCTCGGTCCTGATGTCGATGGAGTGGGCGCGCACCAATGCGCATCGCGGTTTCGTCGCGTCGTGGCCGCAGTTCGGCGTGCCGGCGGGATTGTTCCTCGCCAACCTTGCCGTGCTGGCCATGAGCTGGATTTCCGGCAGCGCTTTCGTCACGTGGGGCTGGCGCGTGCCGTTTTTCCTCAGCATCGTACTGGTTGCGATCGGGCTCTATATCCGCCTGAACATTCTCGAGACGCCGATCTTCGCGAAGCTCCTGGCCGAGCGCCGGATCGAGAAGACGCCGATGCTCGATGTGCTGCGCAAGCACCCGAAGGACATCGTGCTGTCGGCGTTTGCACGGATGGCCGAACAGGCGCCGTTCTATATCTACACGGCGTTCGTGTTCACTTACGGGATCACGGCGCTGGGCGTCACGCGCGAACTGCTGCTGGCGGCGGTGCTGGTCGCATCCGTGGTCGAGTTCTTCACCATTCCGCTGTTCGGGCACGTGTCGGACCTGATCGGGCGGCGGCGGATGTACGTGATCGGTGCGGTTGCCGTCGGTGTGTTCGGATTCGTCTACTTCGCGATGGTCGATAGCCGGAATCCGGTATGGATCTTCGCGGCCATCGTGTTGTCGCTGGTTCCGCATTCGATGATGTATGGACCGCAGGCTGCGTTGATTGCCGAGTCGTTCACCGGGCGGTTGCGGTATAGCGGCGCGTCGATGGGTTATCAGCTTGCTTCGGTCATTGCAGGGGGGCCGGCACCGCTGATTGCAACGGCGCTGTTTGCGTACTACCACTCGGGGTATGCGATCGCGGCGTACGTGCTGGTGTGTGCGGTGCTGAGCGTGTTTGCCGCGTCGCAGCTCGGGGACTATACGAACAAGGATATTTCGCGGGAATACGACGACGCCCGGGGTTTGGGGGATCACGGGCATGCGCCGCCGGTGACTTGACGAATTGGCCGGCTCAGGCGGCGATGACGGCCGGTCGTTCGCTCGCCTGCGTCGCTCCTGCCATCCGATGGGGCCACCATTGCCACGCTGTCTTACCCGGCGGGGGCGGTCGAGCGTGGCGTGATCTCCGTACGCACGCCAAAGCGCACCAGCGTGTTGCCTTCGATTTCGCCTTCGCCGGCGAAGATGCCGATGCTGCTCCCGTGGCCCCTTACCCGAATCGCTCGTCTCGTTCGCGATCCTGCGTCATTTCCCACGTACTCGGCAATGATCGACCTGCCAGACCGCGGTGCGATCCGCCGCGTCGAAGCAACTCGCGGCGGGCCTGCGTTGCTGCGACCGAGCATGGCCGATTTTCGGTGAATCTTCGCGCAGCGTTAGAATATCGCCCCTTCTCACAGGAGACGAAAATGTCCTGGTTCATTTACGAAGTGCCCGAATACCACGAAGACGCTGCGCGCATCGAGCCCTTCAGCGACCTGCGCAGCCGCGTACTGAAAACCGGTGAACTCGGCATGGCCGACGAACTGGAAAGCGTTCGCGAGAACGCCGCGGCGACAGCGGACACGCCTGAGCGCCCCCTGCGTACCCCGGAAAATCCGCATGTCTTTCCGATTCCTTACGCCGACTCCATGATCCTGGTCGGGTTCATCTTCGATCTGAAACGCGAATTCCGGCAGCTGGTCGTGTCGCCCGTGGAAATGCCCTGGCTGAAAGACGCATAAAAGGTGGTCGGAACGACAGTCGACGGGAGCGTTACGCCTGTTCTGGAGCCGGGGCCGACTATCCGGCGCACGCTTTCGGACATACATGCCTCGGGTTGGAACCGCGCGTCGGACTGAATCGCGCTGCGCAGTCGTTAAATCAGGGGTAGCTGTCGTGGATCTCGAGTGCGCGCCGAGACGCATTCGCCCTGTTTCCCCTGCACGTTGAATCCAGCCCGCCACGGGGATGCGCCTCCTCAACAATCCAGTCGAAGGTAAGCGCTTCAAACCCGTCCGCACTGGCGTCGAAAGCGATCAGGTGCCGGCCTCGCGCAGCGCGCCAGGCGCCGCGGCCTTTGAGCACCGACCTGCCAATCGGTATCGATCCCCTGCTTCGCTTGTTCGATGCCGCGTTCATAGCCGCGCCATGGATTGAATTTTCGCGAGTCGATTGGGCGTATCCGAGCCGTCTCGCACGTCACGTCACGGCGCTCCGCTCCGCCAACCCGCTCGACACCAGCCGCCGCCAGATCCAGCGACTGGTCGTCCCGCACGATTGCAACCCGCTCAGGCCCCCGACGTCAGCGCCACGCGATGCTCGGTCTTGTTCAGATGGGCGACGGCGCCATTCCGCTTCGCGAGTGCGTACATTTCGTCGATGCCGACTGTCACGAGGACGCTGCCGTCCTGATCCAGGATCTGAAGCGGCCCGTGAAATATCGCGAGCATCAACGCACCGTCGTCGGAGCCCGGTGCGTGCGTGACGCCGCCTGCCTCGAGCATGAAATCGTCGGCGAATACCTGGCCGTTGTCGTAGAAGAACGAACCCGAGAGCATGAAGATCTCGACGGCGCCCATGTGTTTGTGCGGGGCGAATCGCGAACCGGGATCGAAGGTGTTCAGCACGACCATGTAACCGCGGTTTTCATCGAAATTGAGGATCTTGTACTGAATGCCTTCGAGGCCGGGCTTGTCGAGCCGCGTCCACGGAATCAGCTTCGAGCGCGTGATGAATCCGCCGTCGTTCAGGCGGCAATGGGCGGGTTGCCGCGGGTCGGCTGAGCCGACGGCGTCGCTCGTCGTGGGGTGAGTCATGGTTGTCGTGCTCCCGGATGAAGCGACCGGCTGGTCGCGAACGCACAATCTAGCGACGTGCGCACGCGGTCTCAATCCCGCCGGACGAGGGGGTTGACCGCAACGCCAGCATCGCGCTCAGCGCGGTACGGTTGGCGGCGCCGAAGCGCCCGCACAACGCGCGAACATGCTCCTTGACGGTGTGTTCCGAAATGCCGAGCGTGCGCGCGATCGCCTTGTTCGGCGTCCCGTCGCGCACGAGGCGGCCGACGGCGGCGGCGCGCGGCGGCAGCGGATCGCACGGATCGGTGAAGCGCGGCGAGCACGCGCCCGCGTGCAGTGCGCCCGGCTGGCCGACGGCAACCGATACCGCCCGGCATACCCAGGCGAACCGCGCGATGTCGCGCGCATCGAACGGTTCGTCGCCTGCCCCGCGTGCAAGGTTCAGCGTGCCGACGATCTTGCCGC
Source organism: Burkholderia pulmonis (assembly GCF_984667975.1). Classification (NCBI taxonomy): domain Bacteria; kingdom Pseudomonadati; phylum Pseudomonadota; class Betaproteobacteria; order Burkholderiales; family Burkholderiaceae; genus Burkholderia; species Burkholderia pulmonis. The sequence goes on along the minus strand of NZ_OZ480188.1, from coordinate 596,000 downwards.
CCGCTTCGAGCGGCCCCTGGAGATTGGGACCGAAGCCCCAGCGCCGCAGGTGCCGCGATGCCAGCGAATGCCCCCATACGGCCGCCGGCAGGGCCCCCCCCGTCATCGCGTGACGCGAGCGCAACACGACGTGCAGCACCGGATCGCGCTCGCGTATGGCGGCTTCGTATTCGTCGAGAAAGTCGATCGGCACGCCGTCGGTTTCGCAGGCAATCGGGCGCGTATCCGGAGCGAGCAAATAGAAGCCGCCCGCACATGCATCGAACCCGGTCATGAGGCAGGCCAGGCAGCGGCCGCTGATCTGTGCAAGCGTGCCGCCGCGCGCAAGCTCGAGCAACGCGGCGACGTCGCGCGCGTCGAAGCCGTCGTGAGCGGGCGATACCGCGAGGGCGCGGGGTGAGGAGATCATCGATTTCCAGGCGAGCGTGGGGAGTGCCGCCGGCATCGTCCAGCGCGCCTGCCGCGGCTTCGATCGCCTGCGCGCGCGGCGACGTCGACGAGTATGGCGCCGGCCGACGATCGCGATCTAGCCGGTAAACGCAATCGCATTCGGTCGCGTGTCCGATTCGCGCAAGTATCCGGAAGCCGTTCTTTCGCGTTTTATTGACGGTGTCGCAAACGTGTAGAGTGGGCGTACCCCCCGGAACACGACCGCGATCGATCGATTTCGCACCCCGGGTTTCCCCGCATACGCAAAGAAGATTCGCCATGTCCAATGCTTCCTTGCCGATCGAGCCGACCCTGCTCCGTCGATACCGCTATTTCGAATCGGTCGATATCGACGACACGCGCGAGCGGATCGCCGCGGTGTTGCAGCAGCATCGACTCACGCCGGGCAGCGCGCGCGGCGGCTATTCGGCGTACATGGACTACGTGCGGATCGACAGCGTCGGGTTCGGCACGATCGGTTACGACGTCGCGATGGGCGTCGATGCCGGCGAAATCGAAGACTACTATCTCGCCATCCTCAGCCTGGGCGGCTATGCGGACGTGAGCGTCGGCGGCCGGCGCGTGATCGTCGGGCCGGCCCAGGGTGTCATCGTCGGCCCGGCCACCCGTTTCGGCGGCACGTTCTCCCGCGACTGCGAGCAGTTCTTCGTGCGCGTCGACAAGCACGCGATCCTCGCGCACACGGGTTACGAGCATCTGCAGATCGAGCCGGTGCTCGACCTCTCCCGCCCCGAACTCCTGCCGTGGCTCGCGCAGTTGCGCGTGATGGCCTCGTCGCCGGAGACCGTCGCGCTCGCGCAGCGCGACCGCCGCATCGCGCTCGAATTCGAACGGCTCGTGATCTCGCTCCTGCTCGCCGGCCAACCCCATCACTGCCGGACGAGGCCCGGCGGCACGGCGCTCGTGCCGCGCACGGTCAAGCGTGCGGAAGCCTATATCGCCGAACACGCGTGCGGGCCGATCACGCTGGCCGACATCGCGCTGGACGCCGGCGTGCCCGTGCGTACGCTGCTCGACAGCTTTCAGCGCTTTTCGCGCGGCAGCCCGATGCAGATGGTCCGCGAACGGCGTCTCGAACATGCGCGCGACCGGCTGCTGCAGGCCCGCGAGACCGACCGCGTGGCCGACGTGGCGCTCTGTTGCGGCTTCGCGAATCTGGGCCGCTTCGCTGCCCTGTACCGTGAAACGTTCGGCGAATCGCCGTCGGATACGTTGCGCCGCGCCCGCCAGTCCGCCAGCTGAGCCGGAATTCTGCGCGCGCCGGACAGGCGCTGCGCTCGACGGATATTCGCGGCTCAATCGCCCGCATACAGTGGGCTCCTCTGAATTCAACGGAGCCGCTGGATGTCCCCGCTCAGAATCCGCGTCGAGCGTATCGACGCCCTGACGCCCGTAATCCGCCGATTGCATCTCGTCGCCGCAGACGGCGGCCCGCTGCCGGGGTTCGCGGCCGGCGCGCATATCGGCGTGCACGTGCCGCTTTCCCCTCGCACCCAACGGCGCGCGTATTCCCTCGTGAACGCCGGCGACAGTGCCGGACCGGTCGACCATTACGAAATCGCGGTGTTGCGCGAACCCGCGGGAAGCGGCGGTTCGCAGTGGATGCACGCGTGCACGCCCGGCGATGCATTCGACATCGATCCACCCAGAAACGATTTCCCGCTCGCCGCAAACGCGCACCGGCACCTGCTGGTGGCGGGCGGCATCGGCATCACGCCGATTCTCTCGATGGCCCGCGAATTGACGCATGCCGGACGCCCGTTCGCCCTGCACTACGCGGCGCGTGATGCCGCCTCGATGGCCTATCGCGACGAGGTCGCCGCGTTGCCCGGCGCGACATGCTGGTTCGACCACGGCGAACCGTCGCGCGGCATGCCGCTGGCCGAAACGATCGGCGCGCCTGAAAGCGGCAAGCATCTGTACGTTTGCGGCCCCGCCGGCCTCATCGAAGCGACACTCGCGGTCGCCCGGCGTCTCGGCTGGCACGACGATGCACTGCATTGCGAGCGCTTTGCCGCGCCGGTCGCGCCCGGCTCGGATGCGGCGGTCGAAGTCCGCCTCGCGGGGTCCGGGCGCACGCTGCACGTGCCGCCCGGCACGTCGATTCTCGACGCGATGATCGAAGCCGGCCTCGATCCGCTCTACGACTGCCGGCGCGGCGATTGCGGCGTGTGCGCGGTCCGCCTGCTGGACGGCGATCCCGATCACCGCGACATCTGCCTCGCCGACGACGATCGCGCGCGCGGCGCGTTCTGTCCGTGCGTGTCGCGCGCGAACGGCGCGCACCTGGTCCTGGACCTTTGACCCTCCCTTTCGAGGAAACCCGATGAGCCTTACCAACGAGACCCTCGCGGGTCTGGTGCGCCCCGACAGCGTGCACAAACGCCTCTACACCGACCCGGCGATCTTCGCGCTGGAAATGGAGCGGATCTACGGCCGTGCGTGGATCTACGTCGGCCACGAAAGCCAGGTCAAGGCGGCCGGCGACTATCACACGACGCGTCTGGGCGACCAGGAAGTCGTGATGGTGCGTGCATCGGACGGCGCGATTCACGTGATCTACAACCGGTGCCCGCACAAGGGCGCGAAAATCGTACCCGACGGCGACGGCTCGGTCGGAAAATTCTTCCGGTGTCCCTATCACGCGTGGACCTTCAGGCACGACGGCACGCACCTGTCGGCGCCGCTGCGCAACGGCCTGCAGAACACCTGCTTCGACCCGCAGCATCCGGATTTCTCGATGCGCCGCGTGGCGCGCGTGGACAGCTATCGCGGCTTCGTGTTCGCCAGCCAGAGCGCCGAGGGCCCGGATCTGCGGACGTTCCTGAATGGCGTCGTCTCGTCGATCGACAATCTGTGCGACCGCTCGCCGGTCGGCGAGGTCGAGGTGACGGGCGGGGTATTCCGTGTCCTGCAGCGTTCGAACTGGAAAGTGTTCTACGAGAACCTGCACGACACGATGCACGCGCCGGTCACGCACGAGTCGTCGGTGGTGTCGGCCCGCTCGCGGGCCGCGGAACTGGGGGCGATGCCGTTCGAGCTGCTTGTCATGGACGGCAATGGCGAACCGTACGAATTCTGGGAAAAACTGGAGCTGCGCGCGTACACGTACGGCCACGGTTACATGGAAGGCATTTTCGATCCGGCGGCCGCCGAGCGCGATGCCGTGTCGAGCGCGCATTTCGCGGTGCTTGCGCAGGCCTACGGCGACGAGCGCGCGCGCGGGATTCTCGGCATGAACCGCCACAACACGGTGATCTACGCCAGCGGTTCCCCGCACACGGTATTTCAGCAGTTTCGCGTGATCCGCCCGGTTGCGGTGGACCAGACGCTGGTCGAAATCCAGCTGTTTCGCCTGAAAGGTGCGCCCGACGAGGTGTTCGAGCGCGCGTTGACCTACGCGAACGTGATCAATTCCCCGTCGTCGAACGTGATGCCCGACGACGTCGAAGTCTACGCGCGCTGCCAGGAGGGCAACCGGACGCGCGGCGGCGAATGGGTGAGCATGCATCGCTACGCCGGCACGGATCGCGCGACGGACGACGGCTTCGTGTCGATCAACGGCACCAGCGAATTGCCGATGCGCAACCAGTTCGCCGCGTGGAAGCGTTTCATGGTCGACGAGGCCGGCCAACCCGCGCGCACGCGCGAAGGAGACGCCTGATGCTGCACGATCCGGCTTTCGATCTGTCGACCGTCGCGGTCGACGCCCCTGCCCTTGCCTCCGACGCCGCGCTGCAGGCGCAGGCGGCACAGTTCCTGTTTCGCGAGGCGCGGCTGCTCGATACGCGCGCGTTCGACGGGTGGCTCGACCTGTGGACACCGGACGGCATGTACTGGCTGCCGCACGAGCCGAGCCAGGCCAGCCCGCGCGACCATATCTCGCTGTTCTGGGAGGACGCGACGCTGCGCGAAGTGCGCGCGGCCCGCGTGACGAACCGACGCAACTGGTCGCAGCAGCCGGCGACGCGTACGGTGCGCCTGGTCGGCAACGTGATCGTCGACGGCCGCGACGCAGCCGGCCGGCTGGTCGTTCACTCGACGCAGATCGTCAACGAATGGCGGATCGGGCAGCGCACGCTCGCGGGGCTCGTCACGCACAAGCTCGATACACGTGGTCCGGAGTGGAAGATCTACCTGAAGCGAGTCGATCTCATCAACTCGACGGACGCGCTCGCGAACCTGGAGGTATTCGTGTGAACGCCGAATCGCTTTCGACGCCGTTGGCGCGCACGGCCGTGATCGCGCTGCATTACCAGAACGACGTGCTCGATCCGCGCGGCAAGATCCGCGTCGGCTTCAACACCGACCAGCCCGGGCGCGCGGCGGTGCTCGACGCGGCAGGCGCGCTGCTGGCCGGTGCACGCTCGCGCGGTTTGCCGCTCGTGCATGTCCGTATCGTCTTCCGCGAAGACTATGCGGATCTGCCGCGCAACGCACCGGTCTTCGTACGTACCGCCGAGCTCGGCGCGCTGCGCGACGGCAGCTGGGGCGCGCAGTTCTACCCGACGCTCGAACCCGATCCGGCGCGCGCGCTCGACCACGTCGTGCATCACCAGTGCACGAGCGGTTTCATCGGGACGCCGCTGGAACGGATCCTCACGGCGCTCGACGTACGTCACCTGATCGTCGCGGGCGTCGCGACGCACTCGACCGTGGAGATGACGGCCCGCCATGCCGCCGATCTCGGCTATCGCGTGACCGTCGCGGCCGATGCATGCGCATGCGCGGATCGTCGCCAGCATGACGCCTCGCTCGAGTCGATGCGGTTGATTGCGGCGATTTCCAGCGTGGCCGAGCTGTTCGGCCCTGTGTCGAATACGGAGGGTGCATGAACGTCTCGCGCCCTTCCGAATCGGCTCTGCAGGCGCGCCCGGAGAGCGCGAGCGCGCGCCTTGCGGGCAAGGTCGCGATCGTCACCGGTGCGACGCAAGGGCTCGGCGCCGACATCGCGCGCACCCTCGCGAACGAGGGCGCGTGCGTGCTGATCGCGGGGCTCGACGTCGAGGCCGGCCATGCGCTGGCCGCTTCGATCGGCGCCGCGGCACGCTCCGTACCGACCGACGTCACCGACGACGCGCAGCTCGACCGCGCGATCGCGGCGGGTATTGCGGCCTTCGGCGGCCTCGACATCGTCGTGAACAATGCGTGCAGCTACGACGACGCGGGCCTGGCCTCGACGCGCGAACAGTGGTCGCGCCTGCTCGACGTCAATCTCGTCTCCGCGGCGATCCTCGCGCAGAAAGCCGCGCCGCATCTGCGGCCACGCGGCGTGATCGTCAACCTCGGCAGCGTCGGCGGCAAGTTCGGTGCGGCGGGACGCGCGCTGTATCCGGCGTCGAAGGCCGCGCTGCTGCAGCTCACGCGCAACCTTGCCGTGGATCTCGCGCCGCGCGACCTGCGGGCGGTCAGTGTGTCGCCGGCCTGGACCTGGTCACCGTCGCTGGAGCGGCTCGCGGGCGGCTCGGTCGAGGTCGCCGACAGCGTGGGCCGGCCGCTGCATGCGCTCGGCCGGGTCGGCCGCGGCGACGAGATCGGGCGAGTCGTCGCGTTTCTCTGTTCGGACGATGCGTCGTGGATCACCGGTATCGACGTGCCCGTCGACGGCGGTTTTTCGATCCTCGGGCCGGACCAGGGCCGCTCGCCGCGCGAATGGTTCGAGCGGCAGGCATCGCGGTAGCGAACCGTGCGGCCCGCATTCTTTCCCCCTACTCCATCGGGAGTTCATCCATGACGAAGCAAATCAGAATCGAACGGGGCGACGCAGCGTTCGACGCCTATCTCGCGCTGCCGGAAGCCGGCAGCGGCCCGGTCATCGTGTTGCTGCAGGAGATTTTCGGCGTGAACGCCGAGATGCGCGAAGTGGCGGATCTTTATGCGGCCGAGGGCTATGTCGTCATCGCGCCGGACCTGTTCCACCCGTTTGGCCCGAACATCGAGCTCGGTTACGGCGAAGCCGACCATGCAAAGGCCTTCGACTATTACGGGCGTCTCGATGTGGCCGGCGCCGTCGACGATATCCGCGCGACGGTCGCCCGTGCGCGCACGCTGCCCGAATCGAACGGCAAGGTCGGCGTGCTCGGCTTCTGCCTCGGCGGCAAGCTCGCCTGGCTCGCCGCGGCGCAGTGCGGCGTCGACTGCGCGGTCGGCTACTACGGCGTCGGCATCGAGCAGTCGCTCGATCTGGCCGAGCGCGTCACGTGCCCGCTCGCACTGCATTTCGGCGTCGACGATCCGCTCAATCCGCCCGGAACCGTGGCGTCGATACGCGCGGCGCTGGGCGGCAAGCCGAACGTGAAGCTCTACGAATACGACGGCGCCGGTCATGCATTCAGCCGCAGCGGCCCGACCTTCGTCAAAGCAGCCGCGATGTCCGCGCATACGCGCAGTCTCGCCGTGTTTCGCAAGGTGCTCGGCCCCGACTACGACCTGGGCGCGCTCGCCGATCATCACTTCCATCTGGAGTTCGCCGCGCGCGATCCCGACGAGACGATGCGGACGATGGTGTCCGAGCCGTACGTGAACCACGTGCCGACCATGACGGGTGGCACCGGGTACACGGAACTCAGGCGCTTCTACACGCATCACTTCATCCACAGCAATCCGGCCGACATGGCGATGGCGCCGATCTCGCGCGTGGTCGGCGTCGATCGGATGGTGGACGAATTCATCCTGACGTTTACGCACGACCGGGAGATCGACTGGCTGCTGCCCGGCGTCGCGCCGACCGGCAAGCGCGTGGAGATTCCGATGGTCGTCATCGTCGAGTTTCGCGGGCCCAGGCTATACAACGAACATATCTACTGGGATCAGGCGAGCGTGCTCGTGCAGCTCGGGCTGCTCGATCCACAAGGATTGCCGGTCTCCGGCGTCGACGTCGCACGCAAGCTGCGCGACGAAACGCTGCCGTCGAACACGCTGATGGCACGCTGGCGCGAGAGCGAACCGGCGCGAGCGTGACGCGCGCCGCACCGGATGCATCGAGTCCGATAAAAGCGCTGTCGAGGACGCAGTGGTGTGCACGGCCCGTCGACCGTGCACACCGGTTGCGACGATTCAGCCCCCTGCTCCGGTGTCGACAGGCCGTCGGCGCTTTCTCGTGATCGGCGCCCGACGCGTTTTCGAGCGGGACAGTCTGGACACGAAATCGACTCTCGCGACAAGAAAGATGACATAAGCCGAGGGCGTTCCGCAGCGACACAGCCCGCGTGTTCCGCGTCACGAAGCCACGCAGGGCTGGAAATCGCGTGACGCCGCTCGGCCGCGCGATGCACGAGCCAAACATCGACCCTTTCGACCGGCCAGTCGCGACGAGCGCACACAAAACCGTCGCAACGCGGGTCGATATCTCCCGGTTCGCGGCAGCGGACAAACCTTTTGCCGGGTGCTTCGTTCGTCAGCCACGACGTAACGGGGCTTTTTGTGTTTGACGATCGTGAATGATCGATCCCGGCGTTTCGCGTCCAGAAGGCGCCGGCACGGCCGTCGTCATCGTTCGACAATTTTATGAATGGATTATTCGTTGAATTGGGTCGGGTTAATAAATAATCTAAATCAATCGGATCGAAACGAATTATTAATTTGTTGCGGATCATGCTCGAAATAAAAATAACCGGTATTTGATAAGCTGATTTTCATAATCAGCATGCTACAGTGCACTTCAAATATTCATGTGGCACGAATACTTTGAGTCACCAGTTCACCAATCCAATCAGGCAATACCTCCCCGTTTCGGCTGCTTGACCGCGAAAGCGACCCTGCTCGCGGGCTGCCGGTGAACAACCGTCAAGAGTGGGTTTGATTTTTCAGGTTATTGAAACGCGCGATGCGTGACTGCTCATCATTCGCGCCCTCCGCCATCAAGTTGCGTGCATTGAACAATGACGAGGATAATTTTGAATACAAAAGACCCTCAGGAATTCGCGGAGCTGACTGCTGCGCAGATGGAAATGTGGTTTTCGCAGAAACTCGAACCCGATAACCCGTTGTTCGACAGCCGTGGTTATGTGGATATCGGCGGCGCGATAGATCGCCCTGCCTTCGAGGCGGCATTGAGGCGCGTTATCCAGGACGCCCGGAGCCTGAATTTTCGCTTTGTCGACACACCGACGGGGCCGCAGCAGTTTGAATGCGAACCGGATTCGTTCAGGCTGGATTTCATCGACGTGTCGAAGGAAGCCGACCCGTGTTCCGCTTGCTGGAACGTCATGCAGCTCGAGTCGAACAGCGCCTACGACCTGCTCTCCGGCAAGCTGTTCAGCCAGATGCTGTTCAAGCTCGGCGACGAGCGCCATATCTGGTACCAGCGCTATCACCATATCGTGATGGATGGCGCGAGCATCCCGCTCGTGACACACCGGGTGGCCCAGATCTACACGGCATTGACGCGGCAGCAGCCGATCGCCGACGCAGACTTCGGGGCGATCGACCTGATGACGAACGGCGACCGTTCGTACCGGTCGTCGTCGCGCTACGTGAACGATCGCCTGTATTGGCAAGACTACGTCGATACCCTGCCTGCCCCGGAGACCCTCGTCGGTACGCCGCCGCGCGCGAGCGGCTTTTTCAGACGGGAATCCGCACCGCTTCCCGCTGCGTTTGCCGGGCAGCTCGACCGGATCGAGACGCAGATCGGGAAGTGGCCGCTCGTTCTCACGGCCATCGTGGCGGCCTACCTGTACCGAACGAGCAACGGCCGGATTACCGTGTTCGACTTCCCGGTATCGGCCCGCACGAAGGACACGCGCACGCTGCCGGGGATGTTCGCCAATATCCTGCCGATGCGGCTGCCCCTTGCGCCGCACGTGTCGCTGGTGGAACTGACGCGGCACGTGAGTACCGAAGTCTTCTCGCACATGAAGCACCAGCAGTTTCGCGTGAAGGAGATCAAGCAGATGCGCGGTGCGGTCACCGCACCTGTGTTCGGTCCGCGCATCAATATCGTTCCATACGGCAACCGGTGGGAATTCGGCGAGCGTCGCGCGACCCTGCATGCGCTCGCCAATGGGCTCGTCAACGATTTCGCCGTGACCATGACCGGAGATCCGCGCGATCCCGGGTGTACGTTGCACGTGGACGCGAATGCCGAGCTTTACGACGACGCAAGTGTGCTGGCGCATCGAAAGCGGCTGCTTCACTTTATCGAGACGGCGCTCGCCAATCCCGAGCAGCCGATCGGGCAGATCGACCTGCTCGATGCCGACGAGCGGCAGCAGCTGCTGCACACGTGGAATGCGACGGCGGCTGACTTCCCCGCACACCAGTGCATTCACGAACTCGTCGAGGCGCAGGCCCTTCAAACGCCCGAGGCCGTCGCAATCGTCGCGGATCACGAGCAGCTCTCCTATGCGGCCCTCAACGCCCGCGCCAACCGGCTCGCGCATTATCTCGTCGAGTGCGGTGTCGGGCCCGATACACCCGTTGCCGTGTGCGCTGAGCGAAGCGTCGCGATGGTCGTCGCGCTGCTCGCGGTGTTCAAGGCCGGCGGTGCTTACTTGCCGATCGATCCCGGATACTCCGGATCGCGGCTGGCCCATATCCTCGACGACGCCAAGCCGGCGGTCGTACTCGTCGATCCGGTCGGGCGTCGGGCGCTTGCCGACGTGCCTTTGGCCACGCTCACGCCCACGCTCGTCGACATCGGCGTCGCGTTGCCGCCCTGGGCCGCGCACTCGGCGGAGAACATTGCGCCGCTCGCGCGCGGACTGACGTCGCATCATCTCGCCTATGTCATCTATACGTCCGGCTCCACCGGCACGCCCAAGGGAGTCATGGTCGAGCATCGGCAGCTCGCCAATCTCGTGACGTGGCATATCTCACGCTTCGATCTGCACGCCGGCTCGCGCGTGCCGGCCACCGCCAGTCCGGCGTTCGATGCCAGCGTATGGGAAATCTGGCCCGCGCTCTGCGCCGGCGCTGCGTTGCTGCTGCCTCCGGCAGGGCTGGCGTCCGATGCCGCAGCGTTGCTGGCATGGTGGCGCCGGCAATCGATGGATTGCGCGTTCCTCGTCACGCCGCTGGCGCTGCTGGCGATGCAGTCGGGCCTGCCGCAGGGGCTGAAATCGCTGCTGATCGGCGGCGATCGGGTCACGACACTGCCCGCCGGGCTGCCGTCGTCGCTGCGCATCGTCAACAACTATGGCCCGACCGAAGCCACGGTGGTCGCCACCTCCGGCGAACTCGTGCCGTCCTCCGGCGAGACGGTCCATGCGATCGGCAAGCCGATCGCCAATACACGCATCTATCTGCTGGACGAGTCGCAGGCACCGGTGCCGCTGGGCACCGTGGGCGAGCTGTACATCGGCGGTGCCGGTGTCGCGCGTGGCTATCTCAACCGTGAGGATCTGACCGCGCAGCGCTTCCTGCCCGATCCGTTTGCCCGCGCAGCAGGTGAGCCTGATGCACGCATGTACCGCACGGGCGATCTGGCGCGTTATCTGCCGGACGGCAACATCGTATTCCTCGGGCGCAACGACGATCAGGTCAAGATCCGGGGCTTCCGCATCGAGCCGGGCGAAATCGAGGCGCAGCTTGCGTCGCACGATGCCGTCCGCGAAGCCGTCGTGCTGGCACGCCCCGATGCCGCGGGCAACGCGCGTCTGCTGGCGTACGTGTCGGTGGACGATGCCGCGCCGCGTGCCGAACTTGTCCGGCAGTTGCGCGAGCACCTTGGCGCCCGGTTGCCCGACTACATGGTGCCGGCGGCGTTCGTCGTGCTCGACACGTTGCCGCTGACCGCGAACGGCAAGCTCGACCGCCGCGCGTTGCCGGAGCCGGACGACGACGCGTTCGTCCAGGCGCAGTACGAAGCCCCGCAAGGCGAGATCGAACGCACCGTTGCCGCGTTGTGGTCCGACCTGCTCGGCGTCGAGCGCGTCGGCCGGCACGACAACTTCTTTGCACTCGGCGGGCATTCACTGATCGCCGTCCAGCTGATCGAGCGCTTGCGCCGGATCGGCCTGACGCTTGCGATCCGGGATCTGTTCGAGCAGCCGGCCCTCGCCGCACTCTGTGCCACCCTCGGTCAGTTGCGCGAAGCGGTCGTGCCGGAAAACCGGCTCGGGCCCGGTACGCAGGCCATCACGCCCGATCTCCTGCCGCTCGCCGATCTGTCGCAAGCCGACATCGATCGCCTCGTCACGCAGGTGCCCGGGGGCATCGCGAACATTCAGGATATCTATGCCCTTTCACCGCTGCAGGACGGCATCCTGTTCCATCACGTACTCAGCACGCACGGAGACCCCTATCTGCTGAGCGCGCATCTGGCCTTCGCCGATCGCGCCGCGCTCGACCGCTATCTGCAGGCGATGGATTGCCTCGTCGAGCGGCACGACATCCTCCGCACGGCCGTGCTGTGGGAAGGTCTGGGTTCACCGGTGCAGGTCGTGCTGCGGCGCGCGAACATCGACGTGACCGAGCTGACCCTCGACGCCCCCGGCGAGTGCGCCGCCGCGCAATTGCCGGATCACGTCCATCCGGGGCGTTACAGGATGGACCTGACACAGGCCCCGCTCCTGCGCTTCGTGATCGCCGAAGCGACGGAAGGACGCTGGCACGCGATGATGTTGCTCCATCACCTCGTCGGCGACCATTCCACCCTCGCGATCCTGAACGAAGAAGTCCAGGCGATGCTCGACGGACAGCTGCACCGCCTTCCCGCGCCGCAGCCCTACCGCAACCTCGTCGCGCATGCGCGTCTCGGGATGCCCGCGAGTGCACACGAAGCGTTCTTCAGCGAGATGCTGAATGACGTCGATGCGCCGACGCTGCCGTTCGGCCTCACGCTCCAGCACGACGACATGGCGCCGCTGTACGACGCGCGTCGAACGATGCCGGGCACGCTCGACGCACGACTGCGTACGCTGTCGAGAACGGTCGGCGTGAGCCTCGCGACGTTGTGCCATCTGGCGTGGGCGCTCGTCCTCGCCCGCACGAGCGGTCAACGGCAGGTCGTGTTCGGAACGGTCCTGTTCGGCCGCATGGCGGCCGGCGCGGGCTCGGACCGCACGATGGGTCTCTACATCAATACGCTGCCGCTGCGCATCGACATCGACGCGACCGAGGTACGCACGGCAGTCCGCGACACGCAGATACGGCTCGCAGGCCTGCTTGCCCATGAGCATGCATCGCTCGCACTGGCGCAACGATGCAGCGGCATCGGAGCGAACGCGCCGCTTTTCAGCGCGCTGCTGAATTACCGCCACAACGTCCACACCGATGGCCGTGCGCAGTGGCCGGCCGATGTCGAGCTGCTGTCTGCGCACGAGCGGACCAATTACCCGGTGACGCTGTCCGTCGAGGATGACGGCGATGCGCTCGAGCTCGTCGCGCAGGTCGTCTCGCCGGCGCTGCCGGAACGGATATGCGCATACATGCAGTGTGCGCTGGAGCAGCTTGCGGACGCGCTCGAGGCGGGATCCGGTTCGCTCGAGCACCTGCGGATCGTGCCCGACGACGAGCAGGCGCTGTTGATCGACACGCTGAACGCGACGGACGCGCCGTATGACCGGCACCAGTATCTGCATGGGCTGTTCGAGGCACAGGTCCGGCGCACGCCCGCAGCCACCGCGCTGATCTCAGGCGACGAGCGCCTCTCCTACGCCGAACTCAATGCACGCGCCAACCGGCTCGCGCATTACCTGGTCGAATCCGGCATCGTTCCCGATACGCCGGTTGCCGTCTGCCTCGATCGCGGTACGCCGATGGTCGTCGCATTGCTCGGCATCCTCAAGGCCGGCGGCGCCTATGTGCCGCTCGATCCCGCGTATCCCGGTGCACGCCTTGCGCATATCCTGTCCGATGCCGCACCGGGCGTCGTGCTCGTTGATCCGGTCGGGCGTCAGGCGCTGGCCGATGCGCTCGGCGATGTGCATCTGGCAAAGCACGCGCTGGTGGACGTGAGTGTCGCGTCGCCGCCGTGGGAGGGACTGTCTGCGGACGATCTGTCGCCGCACGCGCTCGGGTTGACCCCGCGTCATCTCGCCTACGTCATTTACACGTCGGGCTCGACCGGTTTGCCCAAGGGCGTGCAGAACGAACACGATGCGCTGATCAACCGCCTGACCTGGATGCAGTCCGCCTATCGTCTGGACGCCCGGGATGTCGTGTTGCAGAAGACGCCGTTCAGCTTCGACGTATCGGTCTGGGAATTCTTCTGGCCGCTGGCCAACGGGGCCACGCTCGTCATGGCCGCGCCCGGCGCGCACCGTGACGCCGACTATCTGACCGAAGCCATTGAGCAATACGCGGTCACCACTCTGCACTTCGTGCCGTCGATGCTCGGCGGCTTCCTCGAGGCACCGGGCCTCGCGCGCTGCACGACGCTCTCGCGGATCGTCTGCAGCGGCGAGGCGTTGCCGGTGGCCACCGCGCGGCGCTGCCTGGAGCGTCTGCCCCATGCGCAGTTGCACAATCTGTATGGTCCGACCGAAGCCGCCATCGACGTGACGGCCTTTACGTGCCCGGCGGATTTCGACGCCCAGTCCGTGCCGATCGGCAAGCCGATCGCCAATACGCGGATTTACCTGCTCGATGCGTCGCAGGCGCCGGTGCCGCTGGGTGCCGTGGGCGAGCTGTACATCGGCGGTGTCGGCGTTGCGCGTGGCTACCTCAACCGTGAGGAGTTGACCGCGCAGCGGTTCCTGCCCGATCCGTTCGCCCGAGCGGCCGGCGAGCCCGATGCCCGCATGTACCGCACGGGCGATCTGGCGCGCTACCTGCCAGACGGCAATATCGTCTTCCTCGGGCGCAACGACGATCAGGTCAAGATCCGGGGTTTCCGTATCGAACTGGGCGAAATCGAAGCGCAGCTTGCGTTGCACGATGCCGTACGCGAAGCCATCGTGCTGGCGCGTCCCGACACTGCAGGCAACACCCGCCTGCTCGCATACGTGACGCTGGACGATACGGCGTCGCGTGCAGAACTCGTCCGGCAGTTGCGCGAGCACCTTGCCACCCGGTTGCCCGAGTACATGGTGCCGGCGGCGTTCGTCGTGCTCGATACGTTGCCGCTTACGCCGAACGGCAAGCTCGACCGCCGTGCGCTGCCGGAGCCGGACGACGACGCCTTCGTCCAGGCGCAGTACGAAGCCCCGCAAGGCGAAATCGAATGCGCCATCGCCGCGTTGTGGGCTGAACTGCTCGGTATCGAACGCATCGGCCGGCACGACAACTTCTTCGCACTCGGCGGACATTCGCTTGTCGCCATTCGCATGGTCTCGCGCATCGCCAGCGAAACCGGGAAGGTCGTGCCGCTGCGCAAGGTATTCGAAGTACCGACCGTCGCGGAACTGGCTCTTGCACTGGCAGATGCCACGCCGCGCGGAAGCGGTCATGACATCGTCCGCATCGACCGCAAAGCGCCGATGCCGCTGTCCTTCGCCGAAGAGCGGATTCTCGCGATCGAAGCGGGCGCGGCACGCGGCACGATGTTCAATTCCTCGCGCCTCTTCATCCTGTCCGGCCATGTCTGCGAGGATGGACTGGATCGCGCGCTGCGCGCGGTCGTCGACCGTCACGAAATCCTGCGCACGCACTATGCGAGCGATGCCGCCACCGGCGCGTTCGTCCCTGTCGTCGAGCACGCCGAAAGCTTCCGGCTGGCACGCCGCGATGTGGCCGGGGAAGATGCGATGTCACTCGCGCAATCGGAGGCTGCGAAGCTGCTCGATTGCTTCAGCGGCCCTGTCTTCGGCGCGACGCTGTTCGTCGAGTCGCCGCAGCGCTCGATCCTGATGATCTCGATTCACCACATCGCGATGGACGCCACGTCGTGGACGACGGTCTGGCGCGACTTCCGGCACGCGTATGCGGCGCTGGCCGCCGACGAGCCACCGGCACTCACGCCGCTCGCGCTGCAATACCGGGATTACGCGGCGTGGTCGAAGCGGCACGTCGATGTCGCGCACCTCGATCGATTGCGGCAGGTCTGGCGGGAACGCCTCGCCGGTGCGCCCGCGTGTCTGGATCTGCCGTCCGACCGGCCGCGGCCGGTGAGGTTGTCGGATCGCGCGGGGCGTATCGAACGCATGCTCCCGCCGGATCTCGTGCAGCAGATCCGGCAAGTCGCGGCCGTCTACCACGTCACGCCGTTCGTCGTGCTCGAAACGGCACTCGCCATCACGTGCGCGCAACTCGCGCGCAGCCGCGACATCGTGATCGGTACGGTGACCGAAGGCAGAACGCACGCGGCGACCGAAGCGATGGTCGGCCTCTTCGTGAACACGCTGCCGCTGCGCCACCGGCTGGATCGATCCGCTTCCGTCGCCAGCCATTTGCTCGCGGCGTCGCGGGAGCTCCTGTCCGCACTCGAAGCGGGCGAGCTGCCTTTTGCCGAGGTGGTCGCGGCCGTCAATCCGCCGCGCAGCGCATCGTACGACCCGATCTTCCAGGTCTTCTGCCAATTCCAGCAAGGCCCGGGAGCGGCGCGCGAGACGATCTCCGGCCTGACGCTCGAGGCCGTGCCGCGTGCACGCGTCGGGCGCGGCGCCGATCTCGCCTTCGTGTTCCTGGATACGGGCGAAGCCGTCAGCGCCGACGTCTCGTACAGTGCCGA
The DNA here is from genome assembly GCF_984667975.1 of Burkholderia pulmonis. Lineage (NCBI taxonomy): Bacteria > Pseudomonadati > Pseudomonadota > Betaproteobacteria > Burkholderiales > Burkholderiaceae > Burkholderia > Burkholderia pulmonis. The sequence goes on along the minus strand of NZ_OZ480188.1, from coordinate 579,997 downwards.
CCTGTTCGATCCGGCGAGCATCGACGCGATCATCGCGCTGTTCCTCGCGTTCGTGACGGAAAGCGTGCAGCGGCCGGATGCATCGGTCACCGACCTCTGGGATGCCGGTGTCGCACGCACGCGAGCTGATGCAGCGGGCCCGGACATCGCGCGGCTGATCGACGCGCCGGCGAGCCCGTCCGGAACCTGGTACGCGCTGTCGCCCGCGCAGCAGGCGATCTGGCTCCAGGAGCAGGCGTCGCGGCCCGGAACCTCGTTCTTTGCGATTGCGGCGATGCGCTGCGCGCCGGAAATCGATCGCGCGCGGCTCGTCATCGCATCGCGCGCGCTCATTGCGCAGAATCAGACATTCTGGCTTCAATTCTCCGACGCCGGCCTGCAATGCGAAGGGCCGAGGCCGACCGCGCGCTTCGAGCATGTCGTCGATCACGCGACAAGGACGGACGCCGAGATGCGACAGGCGGTCGTCGACTGGCACGAGAAGCTTAACGACAGTCTCGACGACGAGACCAATGCGGTCGCGGTCTTCGAATCACCCGGAAGCGTACTGGTCGCGTTGCGCTCGCATCATGTGCAGACCGACGGCTGGGCCGCGATTCGATTGTTCGAGCGCATCGGCAGGAACTATGCCGCGCTCGAAAAGGATCCGGCCCATCCGTTCGCCATGGACCGGATCGTTCTCGATACGCTTGCGCTCGACGATCGCTATCTCGACTCGTCGACGTACGAGCGGGACGCGGCATTCTGGCAGTCGGCGTGCACGAAGATGGACGGTCCTGCATTGGTGACGCTGGTGGCCGATCATGCTCATCCCGTCGATGCGCGCGGCGTCGTTGCGTCGACGCGCAGGACGTTCTCGCCGGCCTTGCAGGCGCGACTCGCGCACACCGCGCAAAAGCATGCGCTGTCGCCGTCGGAATGCCTGACCGCGCTGACCGGCATCTATCTGATGCGTATTGCGGGCCAGCGGCGCTCGGTCGTCGGCGTGTCGTTCCTGAACCGGACGCGCGAAGCGCTCGATATCCCCGGACAATTCGCCAAGGTCGTTCCGCTTCCGGTGTCGCTCGAGCAGGACGATGCCCCGGTGTCGGCGGTCCTGGGCGAGATCGGCGACGCGTTCCGGGGCGTGATGCGCCACGGACGATTCCCGTTGGGCGACATGGTCAGGCGTTACGGGATCGATCCCCGCCAGATCGACGTGAGCGTCAATACGCTGTTTTTGCGGCATCCCGTCGAAGTGGCCGGTCAGCCCACGCACGTCCAATGGCTGCACGGGCCGGAGAACGGCCTGTCGTTCCTGTTTACGCAATTCGGGAGAAACGCGCCGATCGACGTCGAACTCCGGTACAACCGCAACGTGTTCGATCCGGTAGCCGTCTCGCACCATGCGGCTCGCCTTCTCGAATTCATCGAGCGCGCGTGCGAGGATGACAGCGTGGCGGCATGGGCGATCGATCTCGTGTCGAGCGACGAAAAGGCGCTGCTGATCGACACGCTGAATGCGACGGACGCGCCTTATGACCGGCACCAGTATCTGCACGGGCTGTTCGAGGCACAGGTCCGGCGCACGCCCGCGGCCACCGCGCTGATCTCCGGCGACGAGCGCCTCTCCTACGCCGAACTCAATGCACGCGCCAATCGGCTCGCGCATTACCTGGTCGAATCCGGCATCGCTCCCGATACGCCGGTTGCTGTCTGCCTCGATCGCGGTACGCCGATGGTCGTCGCATTGCTCGGCATCCTCAAGGCCGGCGGCGCCTATGTGCCGCTCGATCCCGCGTATCCCGGTGCACGCCTCGCGCATATCCTGTCCGATGCCGCACCGGGCGTCGTGCTCGTTGATCCGGTCGGGCGTCAGGCGCTGGCCGATGCGCTCGGCGATGTGCATCTGGCAAAGCACGCGCTGGTGGACGTGAGTGTCGCGTCGCCGCCGTGGGAGGGACTGTCTGCGGACGATCTGTCGCCGCACGCGCTCGGGTTGACCCCGCGTCATCTCGCCTACGTCATTTACACGTCGGGCTCGACCGGTTTGCCCAAGGGCGTGCAGAACGAACACGATGCGCTGATCAACCGCCTGACCTGGATGCAGTCCGCCTATCGTCTGGACGCCCGGGATGTCGTGTTGCAGAAGACGCCGTTCAGCTTCGACGTATCGGTCTGGGAATTCTTCTGGCCGCTGGCCAACGGGGCCACGCTCGTCATGGCCGCGCCCGGCGCGCACCGTGACGCCGACTATCTGACCGAAGCCATTGAGCAATACGCGGTCACCACTCTGCACTTCGTGCCGTCGATGCTCGGCGGCTTCCTCGAGGCACCGGGCCTCGCGCGCTGCACGACGCTCTCGCGGATCGTCTGCAGCGGCGAGGCGTTGCCGGTGGCCACCGCGCGGCGCTGCCTGGAGCGTCTGCCCCATGCGCAGTTGCACAATCTGTATGGTCCGACCGAAGCCGCCATCGACGTGACGGCCTTTACGTGCCCGGCGGATTTCGACGCCCAGTCCGTGCCGATCGGCAAGCCGATCGCCAATACGCGGATTTACCTGCTCGATGCGTCGCAGGCGCCGGTGCCGCTGGGTGCCGTGGGCGAGCTGTACATCGGCGGTGTCGGCGTTGCGCGTGGCTACCTCAACCGTGAGGAGTTGACCGCGCAGCGGTTCCTGCCCGATCCGTTCGCCCGAGCGGCCGGCGAGCCCGATGCCCGCATGTACCGCACGGGCGATCTGGCGCGCTACCTGCCAGACGGCAATATCGTCTTCCTCGGGCGCAACGACGATCAGGTCAAGATCCGGGGTTTCCGTATCGAACTGGGCGAAATCGAAGCGCAGCTTGCGTTGCACGATGCCGTACGCGAAGCCATCGTGCTGGCGCGTCCCGACACTGCAGGCAACACCCGCCTGCTCGCATACGTGACGCTGGACGATACGGCGTCGCGTGCAGAACTCGTCCGGCAGTTGCGCGAGCACCTTGCCACCCGGTTGCCCGAGTACATGGTGCCGGCGGCGTTCGTCGTGCTCGATACGTTGCCGCTTACGCCGAACGGCAAGCTCGACCGCCGTGCGCTGCCGGAGCCGGACGACGACGCCTTCGTCCAGGCGCAGTACGAAGCCCCGCAAGGCGAAATCGAATGCGCCATCGCCGCGTTGTGGGCTGAACTGCTCGGTATCGAACGCATCGGCCGGCACGACAACTTCTTTGCGCTTGGCGGGCACTCGCTGCTTGCCGTACGGATGCTGAATCGCCTGAGCGCCACGCACGAGGTCAGGCTGTCGCTTTCGTCGCTGTTCGATCATCCGACCGTGTGTGCGGTCGCGCAGGTGGTCGGTGCCCGAAACCGGGACGATGCGCCGGCGATCGCCCGCGTCGATCGCAACGCCCCGCTGCCGTTGTCGTTCGCGCAGCAGCGCATGATGTTCCTGAGCGGATTCGAAGGCGCAGGCACGATCTATCACGTCCCGCTCGTGCTGCGGCTCGACGGCAGGCTGGACGCCGATGCCTGGCATCTCGCGCTGGATGTGCTGTGGGCGCGCCACGAGGCGTTGCGCACCGTGTTTCCCGAGACTGCTGGCGCAAGCGGCGATGCCCGTGCGGCGCTGCTTCCGGCCGGCGACGGCATGCCCTGGCGCGAAGACGATCTGTCGTCGAAACCCGGTGCGCCGGAAAACTGGCTGCGCGTGGGCGAGGAAGAGGCCGTGCGCCCGTTCGAACTCGCGCGCGGGCCGCTCGTGCGCGCACGCCTCGTCAGGCTGTCGGAGAACACGCACGTCTTCATGCTCACGCTGCACCACATCGTCTGCGACGGTTGGTCGCTGTCCGTGCTCGTCAAGGAGCTGTGCGCGCTTTACGGGGCCTTCACGGAAGGACGCCCGAACCCGCTGGCGACGCTGGCGCTCCAGTACCCCGACTACGTTGCATGGCAGCGGCAATGGCTGGGCGCGGAACGGCTCGAACGCGAGGCAGGCTTCTGGAAGAAGACACTGGCGGGCATCCCGACGCTGCTGACGCTGCCGACCGATCGTCCGCGGCCCGCGCATCAGCAGTTCGACGCGGCGCGGCTGCCGCTCGAACTCGACGCGGTGCTCGCACGGGACCTGAGACGGCTCGCCGCGCAGCGCGGCGTCACGGTCTTCGCGGTCGTCACCGCGGCCTGGGCCGCGGTGCTGGGGCGCCTCGCCGGCCAGGATGACGTCGTGATCGGCACCCCGGTCGCCAATCGCTCCGGGCCCGAGTTCGAATCCATCGTGGGCCTGTTCGTGAACACGCTGGCGCTGCGCATCGACCTGTCGGGCGTACCGTCGGTCGCACAACTGCTCGACCGCGTCCAGGGGGCGGTCGTTGCCGCACAGGATCACCAGGATCTCCCGTTCGAACAGGTCGTGGAAATCGTGAAGCCGCCTCGACGGCTCGGTCATACGTCGATCTTCCAGGTGATGATTTCGTGGCAGAACACCGACGTGCGGACGATCGAGTTGCCGGACCTGGATGTCAGCCCGGTTGCCAGCGCGTTCGACCGGGCGAAGTTCGATCTCGAACTCGATCTGGTCGACGATGGCCGCGCGGTGGCCGGTGCGTTGCGCTACGCGACCGCATTGTTCGACGAGACCTCGATCGCGCGGCATGGCGCGTACCTGATCGCCGTGTTGCGCGCGATGACCCGGGACGACACGCAGCCGGTCCGACAGATCGGCCTGCTCGATACCGACGAGCGGCAGCAGCAGCTGCACACGTGGAATGCGACGGCGGCTGACTACCCCGCACACCGGTGCATTCACGAACTCGTCGAGGCGCAGGTCCTTCAAACGCCCGAGGCCGTCTCAATCGTCGCGGATCACGAGCAGCTCTCCTATGCCGCTCTCAATGCCCGTGCCAACCGGCTCGCGCATTACCTCGTCGAATGCGGTGTCGGGCCCGATACACCCGTTGCCGTGTGCGCCGAGCGCAGCGTCGCGATGGTCATCGCGCTGCTCGCGGTGTTCAAGGCCGGCGGGGCGTACCTGCCAATCGATCCCGCCTATTCCGGTGCGCGGTTGGCCCATATCCTCGACGACGCCAAGCCGGCGGTCGTACTCGTCGATCCGGTCGGGCGTCGGGCGCTTGCCGACGTGCATGCGACCACACTCATTGATATCAGTGTCGCGTCGCCGCCGTGGGCCGCATACTCGCCGGACAACCTCCCCACGCTCGAACGCGGATTGACGTCGCGCCATCTTGCTTATGTCATTTACACGTCCGGCTCCACCGGCACGCCCAAGGGAGTCATGGTCGAGCATCGGCAGCTCGCCAATCTCGTGACGTGGCATATCTCACGCTTCGATCTGCACGCCGGCTCGCGCGTACCGGCCACCGCCAGTCCGGCGTTCGACGCCAGCGTATGGGAAATCTGGCCCGCGCTCTGCGCCGGCGCCGCGCTGCTGCTGCCGCCGGCAGGGCTGGCGTCCGATGCCGCAGCGTTGCTGGCGTGGTGGCGCCCGCAATCGATGGATTGCGCGTTCCTCGTCACGCCGCTGGCGTTGCTGGCGATGCAGTCGGGCCTGCCGCAGGGGCTGAAGTCGCTGCTGATCGGCGGCGATCGCGTCACGACACTGCCCGCCGGGCTGCCGTCGTCGCTGCGCATCGTCAACAACTACGGCCCGACCGAAACCACGGTGGTTGCCACCTCCGGCGAACTCGTGCCGTCCTCCGGCGAGACAGTCCATTCGATCGGCAAGCCGATCGCCAATACACGCATCTACCTGCTCGACGAGTCGCAAGCACCGGTGCCGCTGGGCGTCGTGGGCGAGCTGTACATCGGCGGTGCCGGTGTCGCGCGTGGCTACCTGAACCGACCGGATCTGACCGCGCAGCGCTTCCTGCCCGATCCGTTTGCCCGCGCGGCCGGTGAGCCTGATGCACGCATGTACCGCACGGGTGACCTTGCGCGCTACTTGCCGGACGGCAACATCGTATTCCTCGGGCGCAACGACGATCAGGTCAAGATCCGGGGCTTCCGCATCGAGCCGGGCGAAATCGAGGCGCAGCTTGCGTCGCACGATGCCGTGCGCGAAGCCGTCGTGCTGGCACGCCCCGATGCCGCGGGCAACGCCCGTCTGCTGGCGTACGTGTCGGTGGACGATGCCGCACCGCGTGCCGAACTTGTCCGGCAGTTGCGCGAGCACCTTGCCGCCCGGTTGCCCGACTACATGGTGCCGGCTGCGTTCGTCGTGCTCGACACGTTGCCGCTGACCGCGAACGGCAAGCTCGACCGCCGCGCGTTGCCGGAGCCGGACGACGACGCGTTCGCCCAGGCACAGTACGAGGCCCCGCAAGGCGAGATCGAGCGCACCGTTGCGGCGCTGTGGTCCGATCTGCTCGGCGTCGAGCGCATCGGCCGGCACGACAACTTCTTTGCGCTCGGCGGACATTCGCTGATCGCTGCCCGCCTGCTCGCGCACATCCGCGAGACGTTCGGGCACGAGGTCTCGATTCGCACGCTGTTCGAAGCGCCTACCGTTGCACAGCTGGCGCCCCGGATACACGAAACGGGCGCGTCGGACGCGCTGGCCGTCCTGCTGCCGATCCAGCCGCAAGGGACGCACCTGCCGCTCTTCTGCATTCATCCGGCCGGCGGCTTCAGCTGGCCGTACGCGAGCCTGACGCATCATCTGCGGGACCGGCCGCTCTACGGTCTGCAGGCGCGCGCGCTCACCGAAGCCGACACCGACGAGCAGTCGATCGAGGAGATGGCGCAGGACTACGTCCGGCAGATTCGCAGCGTACAGCCCACCGGCCCCTATCACCTGCTCGGCTGGTCGCTGGGGTGTCATATCGCGCACGCCATCGCCACCCAGCTGCAATGCGCCGGTGAAAAAGTGGCATTGCTCGCGATGCTCGACGGTTATCCGGAAGCGCGACGCGACGCATACCCCGCACCGACGGAGACTGAAGTCATCGACGTGCTGATACGCGCATTCGTGGACGCGCCTCAGCCGGCCAGCGCATGCTCGCTGACGATCGACACGCTCAGGACGCGCCTTGCCGAACACAATCCGATGTTCAGCACGTTCAACGCGCGGACCTTCGAATCGATCGTGCGGCAATTCCAGGTGGCGCCTGCGCAGGCCAGCATGTTTGCGCCCGACGTATTCCACGGCGACGTGGTCTTCTTCAGGGCGACACTCGACCGGCCGGAGGCTTATGAGCCTCGCGACGTCCGGGCATGGCAACCGTATGTGCGAGGGAAAATCGACGTGCACGACATCGCATGCCTGCATGAAACGATGATGAGCGCGTCGGCGCTCGCCGAGATCGGGCCGATCGTTGCTGCTGCGCTCGGCGCGGGCGCAACATACGGAAAAGCGTCGCCGGATTTGCCGGCCTCCGTCACGGGCGCGTGGCCGCGTCACGGTGAATATATCGAGGGAATGAGCGATGGTTCGCTTTCCTGACCGGGGATCCGGCTTCGTGGCAGTCGACGACGGACACGCACCGGCCTCGCACGGGCTCGTTCGTCGTCGACCGAAGGAAGGCCGGCCCGCCTGCGTCGCCGGGCGGGCACACGAACGGGCGGCGCATTCTGCGCATTGCGCACCGCGACGCGGCCGGCGGCAATCAGGTGCATCGCGCCGGCGGCCCGTCATTCAGGAGCATGCCGAATGAATGAAGGCGCGCGCACAAACCGTGTCCTGCTGATCGAAGACGACGAACGGTTCGCGCGGCTGACGCGCGAATATCTGGACCGGTACGGGTTCGCGGTGACGGTCGTTCACCGCGGCGACCTCGCCGTCGCGGCCGTGCGCGAGCATCTGCCCGCGCTCGTGATGCTCGATCTGATGCTGCCGAACCCCGACGGCATGGAAGTATGCCGGCAGATCCGCACGTTCTCGAACGTACCCGTGATCGTCCTGACCGCGCGTGCCGATGTCGGTGATCAGGTCGCCGCTTTCGATGCGGGTGCGGACGACTACCTCGCGAAACCGCTCGATCCCCGCGTGCTCGTCGCGCGCGCCCGTGCGCTGCTGCGGCGAGCGTATCGCGTCGCGGCTACGTAGGCACGCTGCCGCCACCGCATTCCGCTGTCGTCATCCGGTTCGACCTCGTATGCGCGGATCCGCTCGTCCGTCAATATCCCGAGCCGCGCGATTCGATGCGCGACCTGAGTTCCTTGTCGTGAGGGCAGCGTTGGCATTCAGCGCCCCGGATGCTTATGATAGCGGCTCGCCTGCCCACCGATCGAATCGGCTCGCCGGTGCAAGAAATCCGGCGCGCCGCCCTTTTCGCCACGTCACCCCATGAAAACCGAACACATACTCGTACTGGATATCGACGGCACACTGACCGATTCGGTCGCCCTGCATCAGTCCGCGTTCCTGGCCGCGATGCTTGCGTTGAAGCTGCCCGAGCTCGATACGAACTGGGGACGCTATCCGCATCACACCGACACGGGCATCCTGGCGCACGCGCTGTCGTCCAACGGCTTGAGCCCGATGAATGCATCGGCTGTGGCGGCCTTCGAACAGGACATCGATCGTCATTTCGTGGCGGCGCTTGCCCGCCAGGGGCTGAAGGAGATCCCGGGCGCCGGCAGGTTCTTGCGGGAGGCGACGGCATCGGGCTGGGGCATTGTCTTTGCGACCGGCGGCGTACGGCGCGTCAGCGAGCGGAAACTGCAGGCCGTCGGCATCCCGTTCGACGACGATCTGCTGGTGACGTCGTCGGTGTACCCGTCACGGACGGATCTCGTTGCCGCCGCCGTCGAACGTGCCCGGAAATACTATGGCGTCGAGCCGTCTTGCCGGACTGTTTCCATCGGCGACGGGCTTTGGGATCTTGAAGTCGCCGACACGCTCGGGCTCGAGTTCATCGGTATCGGCACGCCGCCCAAGGCGGACGTCCTGACCACGCGCGGGGCGGTTGCCGTTCCGGATTTCGACGATGACCGGCTCGTCCGGCTGCTTGGTCTCGCCACTGCAGGCTGAGCAATACGGCAGTCACGCAGGGCGCTCTTGCCCAAGCTGACGACGCGCTCGTCACGGACGCGTGCTTGAAGACGCTGTCTCAGAATGGCGCGGGCAGACTCCGCCCGCGTTCATCGTCCATTTCAGCAAAGTGTTGAAGGTGGATCACCGGTTCGTCGATTCCCGACCGACGAAGACGACACGCGAGCCGCGGAAATGCGGAATCTTCGGGAATTCGCGAGATTGCACGTCATGCATCGAAGCGGTCACTGAGCGCGGCGTCGCCAGGACTCGCGTCAACTCCCTCAGCGTTCCCGCGAAGCGCGCACGACGATGCGCGAACCGAACGCATCCCCGTCCCGCCCCACGTCCCGTTTTTCTACGACATACATCCACGCGGCCTCATGTTTAACTCATGCCCTGCCGGATCGGGTGCATTTCGATTCCGTTCGGCACCGTGAGATTCCATGAGGCGAGTCGACGCTTCCGCGACTTCCCGCTCGCGGCCGCACGGCCTTTGTACCGCGATCACGCATCGGCAATGCAAACGGGCGCATCGCGACGTCGCGCCAGTCGCTCGAACCCGATTCGATCCGGCTGCAGATGCCGACGCATCGCCATCAACTCAACGACCGGACCCTTGACAGTGAACATCGCCGAACCCGCGAATGCTTGCAGCGCGATCTCCGGTAGCCCGGCCGCCAATGAGCCGTTCGAGTGCCCGTTCGCATGCGTCTGATCTGCTTCCCTTATGCAGGCGGCTCGGCCGCCGTCTATCGCGGCCTGCAACCGCTGTTGCCCGGGATCGAGGTGCACCGTCATGAGCTGGCGGGCCGGGGCAGCCGCCTGTCGGAGCCTGCCGAGCGGGACATGCCGACGCTGATCGACGCGTTGCTGGACGACCTGGGCCATTGCTTCGATCGCCCCTTCGCGATGCTCGGCCACAGCATGGGCGCGGCGATTGCCGTCGAACTGGCGCTGCGGCTCCCCGCCCACGCGCAACCGAATCTCCGGCATCTGTTTGTGAGCGCGCGCGCCGCACCGGGCAAGGAACGCCCCGTTCGCCGGATGCACGCGCTGGAAGACGGCGCCTTCATCGACGCGCTGCGCGAAATGGGCGGCACGCCGATGCCGGTGCTGGACAACCGCGAAATGATGGCGTTGCTGATGCCGGCGCTGCGTGCGGATTTCACGCTGATCGAAAACTACCGGGCCGCGCCCGGACGCAGGCTGGCCGTCGACATCACCGCGTTCGCGGGCCTGGCCGATGAACAGGTGCCGGCCGATTCCGTTTCAGGCTGGGATGCCGCGACAACCGGGCGCTGCGATTTTCACGTGATCGAAGGCGATCACTTCTTCATCCGGAGCGAAATGCGGGCGATGGCCGGCATCATCGCGACGCGCCTGCGGCAGGCGAATCACGTTTCGCCGGACGCCCTGCAGGCATGACGTGCTGCGCACGCGGCCGGATCGGCATCGCGCGATCAGCGTGCCGGCCCGGGCCGCGATCGTTGCAGCAAAACGCCTCGCGCGGTGTCGGCCGTCAGGCCGGAGCCGAGGGCCGGTCCAACCTGCCCGCAGGCAGATCGCCACTTACCTACGCGTCAAACCTGGAGTGCAATTGTGCAACGTAATCGAAAGCGGATCCTCGTAACCGGTGGCGCGGGTTTCCTCGGTTCGCATCTGTGCGAGCGTCTGGTCGAGCTCGGTCATGACGTCTTGTGCGTCGACAACTATTTCACCGGCACCAAGCAGAACGTGGCGGCGCTGCTCGGCAATCCGAGCTTCGAGGCGCTGCGCCACGACGTGACCTTTCCGCTGTACGTGGAGGTGGACGAGATCTACAACCTCGCCTGTCCGGCGTCGCCGATCCACTATCAATTCGATCCCGTGCAGACCACCAAGACCAGCGTGATGGGCGCGATCAACATGCTGGGGCTCGCGAAGCGCACGCATGCGCGTGTGCTGCAGACGTCCACGAGCGAAGTGTACGGCGACCCGGACGTGCATCCGCAGCCGGAGTCTTACCGCGGCAACGTCAACCCGCTCGGGCCGCGGGCCTGCTACGACGAAGGAAAGCGGTGCGCGGAGACCCTGTTCTTCGACTATCACCGCCAGCAAAACGTGCAGATCAAGGTGGTCCGCATCTTCAACACGTACGGGCCGCGCATGCATCCGAACGACGGCCGCGTGGTGTCCAACTTCATCGTGCAGGCGCTGCGCGGCGAGGACATCACGCTGTACGGAGACGGCAGCCAGACCCGCGCGTTCTGCTATGTCGACGATATGGTCGGCGGCCTGATCCGGATGATGGCCACGCCCACGGACATCACCGGCCCGATCAATCTCGGCAATCCGCACGAGATCGCGGTCAGCGAACTCGCGCAGATCATCCTGCGCCTGACCGGCTCGAAGTCGCGGATCGTATTCCGGCCGTTGCCGAAGGATGACCCGACGCAACGCTGCCCGGATATCGGCCTCGCACGCACCCACCTCGACTGGAAGCCGACGATCGGGCTCGAAGCGGGGCTGCGGCGGACCATCGACTATTTCCGCTCGACCGTGCCGGCCTGACGCCGCGTCGGTGTCCCGCTTTCCCGTGGCAGACGCGGTACAGCGACCATGCTTCAATCCGCCGTACCGCCGCACCTTTGCCGTTGCACTATTGGCCGACACAAAGCGATGCTGATGCGCCCGTGTCCATCATCCGCGTTTCAAGCCTGATTCCTACGCATGGAACAACTCGATTATCTCAAGCATGTCGAATCGAACGCGCGAACCTACGCGACGTCGTTTCCACGGCTGTTTACCCATGCCGAAGGCATACGCATGCGCGACTCCGACGGACAGGAGTACATCGACTGCCTGTCCAATGCCGGCACGCTCGCGCTCGGGCACAATCACCCGGAAGTCAACGAAGCCGTCATGCGGTTCCTGTCATCCGGTCAACTGCAACAGGCACTCGACCTGGCGACGCCGGCCAAGCACGCGTTCGTCGAACAGCTGTTCTCGCTGTTGCCGAACGCGATCGCCGAATCCGGCAAGATCCAGTTCTGCAGTCCGAGCGGCGCGGATGGCGTCGAAGCGGCGATCAAGCTGACCCGGCATCATACGGGCCGCCCGACGATCATGGCGTTCCACGGGGCCTACCACGGCATGACGGCCGGCGCGCTCGCCGCATCGGGCAATCTCACGCCGAAATCGGCCGGCGGCAACGGGCGCGACGTGCATTTCCTGCCCTACCCCTATGCGTTTCGCTGCCCGTTCGGCACCGACGGCTCGGCAACCGATCAACTCAGCATCAACTACATCCGGACGGTCCTGTCCGATCCCGAGAGCGGGATCACGAAACCCGCGGCCGTCATCGTCGAAGTCGTGCAGGGCGAAGGTGGCTGCATCCCCGCTTCCGACGCCTGGCTGATCGAGTTGCGCGAGCTGACGCTGCGGCATGAAATCCCGCTGATCGTCGACGAAGTGCAGACCGGCCTCGGCCGCACCGGCGCGCTGTTCGCCATCGAGCATTCCGGCATCCGGCCGGACGCCCTGGTGTTGTCGAAGGCGTTCGGCGGCGGCTATCCGCTGTCGGTGGTGGTCTATGACAAGCGCCTGGACACCTGGCCGCCCGGCTCGCACGCGGGCACCTTCCGCGGCAACCAGATCGCGATGGTGGCCGGCTTGTCGACCATGCGCATCGTCGAGCGGGACGGGCTGTCGACGCACGCCGACAAGGTCGGCAAGCAACTGGTCGCCGGCCTCGAACGTATTGCCGAACGCTTTCCCGCTCTGGGCCAGATCCGCGGCCGCGGCCTGATGATCGGCGTCGAAGTCGTGATGCCCGGCCGTGATGGCCGACCCGGCCCGACCCATGCGGCGCTGGCGAAAGCCATCAAGCTGAATTGCCTGCGAAACGGCCTCGTGATCGAAACCGGCGGCCGCAACGGCGCGGTACTCCGGTTCCTGCCGCCGTTGATCGTTTCGGAGGCGGATATCCACGAGATTCTCGACCGCTTCGAACACGCGGTTGAAACGGCCAGCCGTGCCTAGGCATGCCGCGGCGTGACCGTGACGATCGATCGGTCGGTCCGGGTTGCGCCGCGATCCACGTTCAGATAAGGAATAGTCGACCATGCTGGGCATGACGGAACGCAAGCTGCTTGCCGACGGCGCCTCGCCGTTGCTGCTGGAGCCTGCATCGAACGCGCGCATGAACGGGCACGATCTCGTGCTGGCGGTGAATGACAATCGCGTGGCGCTGGAATCGCGGCTGCTGGAACACGGGGCGCTGCTGTTTCGCGGCTTCGACGTATCGTCGATCGCCGAATTCGAAGCGTTTGCGGGCGCGGTGTCGGCCCGTCAATCCGACTACGTCTATCGTTCCACGCCGCGCACCGCGATCGGCAACGGCATCTTCACGGCCACCGAGTATCCGCCGAGCGAGACGATCGCGCTTCATTGCGAAAACGCGTATCAACGCAGCTGGCCGCTGCGCGTCGCATTTTGCTGCCTTGTCGCGCCCACGGCCGGCGGCGAAACGCCGATCGCCGACATGCGGGAGGTGAGCCGCAGGATCGGTGCGCGCATCCTCGAGAACTTCGACGCGAAACAGGTCCGCTATGTCCGGCACTACCGGCGGCACGTCGACATCCCGTGGGAAACCGTCTTTCAGACCACCGACCGCAGCCAGGTCGCGACCTTCTGCGCAGACAACGGCATCGAACACGAATGGCTCGACGACGACACGTTGCGCACCACCCAGATCAACCAGGGCGTGGCCAGCCATCCGGTCACGCATGACAAGGTCTTCTTCAACCAGGCACACCTGTTCCACATCTCGAACCTGGACCCATCGCTCGCCAGTTCGATCGTCAGCCTGTTCGGCCATGACCGGCTGCCGCGCAACGCGTTCTATGGCGACGGGAGTCCGTTCGATCTCGACGACATCGAGCAGATCCGCCGCGCATACCGCGAAAGCGCGATCGCGTTTCCGTGGCAGCGCGGCGACGTCCTGCTCGTCGACAACATGCGATTCGCGCACGGGCGCAACCCGTTCGAAGGCGAGCGCAAGGTCGTCGTGTCGCTGCTCGATCCCTGCTCCCCCGACACGGGAACGCCGTTGGCCATGTAGCCGGCAAACCCGGGGCGCGCGAATGAACAACCCACTCGATTGAGCAGGCACGCGAAACGCCGTGTCCTTGAATGACAGGGCAGACGCCGGTTTGCAGCGATGCTCTAATCTCGATAAAACCCGATTCAAGAAGCAAGGCTGACGGGAGCGCCGCGACCGGCCCTGAGGTCGTGCGGCGCGACAGTGAACCCGACATGCACCCGTCACCGGGCCCGCATCGCGGACTGTCGTTTCCCGTCGGAATGAACGCACGGATTCAAAAGTGACGTGCATTCAGATCAACGTTTGGCAGACAACGAAGGTTGAGTATGCTTCCCGATACAAAATTCAGGACTGTTACAGAAATACTGCAGTTGCGCGGCAAGGTCGAACCGGAGAAGACGGCATTCATTTTTCTCGATAACGGCGAAGCGGAGCTGGCCCGGCTCACGTACGGCGACCTGGACCGGCGGGCACGCGGCATCGCCGCCAGCCTGCAACGCATCGCGCAACCGGGCGATCGCGTCCTGCTGGTCTATCCGCCCGGACTGGAATTCATCAGCGCATGGGTGGGATGCCTGTACGCCGGCCTGATCGGCGTGCCCGCATATCCGCCGCGCAGGAATCGTCCCGCCGATCGCCTCAAGTCGATCGTCGCCGACGCCGGGCCGGTCGTCGCGCTGACCGACGCTGATACGTTGGGCGGCATCGCGCATCGCGACGACGGCTATTCCGACACGCTGGGGCTGCGGATCCTTGCAACGGATCAGGGCTTCGACGCACCGGCCGAACAATGGCGCGAGCCGGACATCACGCCGCAGACGCTGGCGCTCCTGCAGTACACGTCGGGCTCCACCGGTACGCCGAAAGGCGTGATGATCAGTCATGCGAACATCCTGAGCAACATGGCGGTCATCGCCGAGGCCAGCGATGCCGATGCGTCGGCCGTGTTCGTCAGCTGGCTCCCGGTGTTTCACGACATGGGTTTCTTCGGGAAGGTACTGCTGCCGGTCTATCTCGGTGTGCTGTCGGTGCTGATGGCGCCGGCGGCGTTCGTGCAGAAGCCGCTCCGCTGGCTGCAGGCGATCACGAAGTATCGCGGCACGCATTGCGCCGCGCCGGATTTCGCGTATGACCTGTGCGCACGCAAGATTACCGACGCAGCCGGCGACCAGCTGGACCTGAGCAGCTGGCGGGTGGCATTCAACGGCGCCGAACCGGTGCGCGCGGAGTCGGTGGCGCGTTTTTCGCGCACATTCGCGTCGCGCGGCTTCCATGCGGAAGCCATGCGCCCGGTCTACGGCATGGCCGAAGCGACCTTGTTCATCTCCGGCCAGCCGGCGCGCTCGCTGCCGCTCGTCGCGGACTTCGACGCCGACGATCTCGCGCAGGGCATCGCGACGAAACACGCGCGCGGCAAGCATCACGCGCTGGTCTCGTGCGGCCGGGCGTGGGCGGGACACCGTCTGCAGATCGTGAATCCCGATACCGGCCAGCGCTGCCCGCCCGGCCGGATCGGCGAGATCTGGGTGACGGGACCGAGCGTCGGCGTCGGCTACTGGAACCGCGCCGAGGAAACGGAGCGCACCTTTCGCGCGAGGCTGAACGACGATGACGCGCCCTACCTGCGCACGGGCGATCTCGGCTTCGTCGACGGCGAGCACCTCTTCGTCACCGGCCGCCTGAAAGACCTGATCATCGTCGCCGGCCGCAACCACTACCCGCAGGATCTCGAGCAATCCGCCGAGGCAAGCCACCCCGCGCTGGCGCCCGCCGCGTCGGCGGCGTTCTCGGTCAACATCGACAACGCGGAGCGGGTCGTCATCGCCTGTGAAGTACGCCGCGAAGCGCTCAACACGCTGGACGCGGAAGCTGTCGCCGCGGCGATCCGCCGCCAGCTCGCCGAAGCGCACGACGTCGATCTGTATGCGGCGATCCTGTTGCGGCCCGCCACGATCCTGCGCACGTCCAGCGGAAAAATCCAGCGAAGCCGGATCCGGCAGGCGTTCCTCGACGAACAGGGGCTCGCGATCGCGGGCGAATGGCGGCGTTCGTTGTCCCGGGCGCCCGCGCCTGCAGCGGGCGCGGTGCGCAGTACGCAAGAACTGGTGCAATGGTGCATCGAGCGGGTCGCGCATCTGTCGGGCATCGCGCCCGGCAAGCTCGACCCCGATGCGCCATTCAGCGCCTGCGGGCTCGATTCGAAAGACGCGATCATGCTCTCGGGCGAGTTGCAGGACTGGCTCGGGCAGCCGGTTCCCCCTACCGTCGTCTACGATTTCCCGAGCATTGCCCTGCTGGCGCGCCATTTCGGCGGCGCCGCGCATGCCCGGCCGGACGACGCATCCGTTGCGCCTCCGGCGCGTGCGGATATCGCCATCGTCGGCATGGGATGCCGCTTCCCCGGCGCCAGCGATCCCGACGCATTCTGGCAACGGTTGCTGGAGGGGCATGACGCGGTCGGCGCGTCGAAGCCGCGCACCGGCGGCCTTTCGGCCACGGGGTTGCTGGACCAGGTCGACCAGTTCGATGCGGAATTCTTCGGCATCAACGCCCGCGAAGCCGAAACGATGGACCCGCAACAGCGCCTGCTGCTCGAAGTCGCGTGGGAAACGTTCGAGCACGCGGGTATCGTGCCCCGGCGTCTCGCCGGCAGCCGCACCGCGGTCATCGTGGGCATCAGCAATACCGACTACGTCCGGCTCGCGCAGGAAGAAGTCGCGGACGTCGGCCCGTATGTCGCGACCGGCAATGCGCTCAGCGTCGCCGCCAACCGCATTTCCTACACGCTCGACCTGCGCGGCCCGAGCTGGGCGGTCGATACCGCGTGTTCGTCGTCGCTCGTCGCGGTCCACCACGCGTGCCGCGCGCTGCAACGCGGCGACAGCGATGCGGCGCTGGCCGGCGGGGTCAACCTGATCCTGGCGCCGCAATTGAGCGCGTCCTTCACGCAAGCGGGGATGCTGTCGCCGGATGGCCGCTGCAAGGCGTTCGACGCGGACGCCAACGGCTATGTGCGCGGCGAAGGCGTGGGCATGGTGCTGCTCAAGCGTCTCGACGATGCGCTCGAGAACGGCGACACCGTGTTCGCCGTGATCCGCGGCTCGGCGGTGAACCAGGATGGCCGCAGCAACGGACTGACCGCGCCCAATGGCCCGGCTCAGCAGGCGGTGATTCACGCCGCGCTGCGCGATGCCGGCGTGCGGCCGCAGGACATCGGCTTCGTCGAGGCGCACGGCACGGGCACGCCGCTGGGCGACCCCATCGAGCTGAACGCGCTGACGGCCGTCCTGGGCGAAGGGCGTCCGCCGGAAGCACGCTGCTGGATCGGCTCGGTGAAGACCAACATCGGCCACCTGGAATCGGCGGCGGGCATCGCGAGCCTGATCAAGACCACGCTGGCGCTGCACCATTGCGCCATTCCGCCGAACCTCCATTTCCGGGCGCTCAATCCGCATATCGCGCTCGACGACACGCCGTTCCGCATTCCGCAGCAGGTCACGTCGTGGCAGGCGGAACCCGGGCCGCGCGTGGCCGGCGTGAGTTCGTTCGGCTTCGGCGGCACCAATGCGCACCTGATCCTGTCCGAAGCGCCGCGCGCCGCGGAGGTCGAAGCCGACCCGGCGGCGCCCGCCGCGCACGTCGTGACGCTCTCCGCGCGCACGCCCGACGCGTTGCAAGCGCTGGCCGCGTCGTATGCGGCGTATCTCGACGCCCATCCCGGGATCCAGTTGCGGGAGTTCGCGTGGACGGCGAACACCGGGCGCACCCACTTCACGCGGCGGGCGGCCATCGTCGCATCGAGCATCGGTGCGTTGCGTTCGCGGCTGCATGCCGTTTCGGCCGGCGAGAGCGCCGACACACCGTCCACGGTGACGTTCCATTTTTGCGCCGACGACGGCGGCAGCGCGGATGCGGTTCGGCAATTGCGTTCGGCGAGCCCGGTTTTCAGCGCGCTGGCGCAGCAGCCATTCGACGCGGACGAAACCGGCTTCACGGCATTCCAGCGCGCGCTCGCGCAACTGTGGATGTCCTTCGGCATCACGCCGGATGCCGTCAGCAGCACGGGCGACGGGCAGCGCGCCGCGGCCTCGCTGGCGGACGTGCCGCCGGCTGCGGCGGGCACCGGCGGCATCGTCATCGAGATCGGCGCGCATGCGGCCGCGTGGGACGCGATCCTGCACACGCTCGCCGAACTCCATGTCCGTGGCGCATCGGTCGACTGGCATGCCGTCGGGCAGCCCGCGCCACCCCGCCGGCTCACGCTGCCGACCTACCCGTTCGAGCGTCGCGGCTTCTGGCTCAGTCCGCGCGCGCCCGGCCATCCGTTGCTCGGGCAACTCATGGCGCAGCACGCGCATTCGCCCGGCACGTGGATCTGGGAGTCGGGCCTCGACACGCCGGCCACCGCCTTTCTCGGCGGCCATCGCGTGAAAGGGCCGCCCGTCCTGCCCTATTCCGCCTATGTGGAGATGGCGCTGGCGGCCACCTCGGCGATCGGCGCCGACGGTCACACCACGCTGAAGGACCTCGCACTGCATGCGCCCCTGCCGCTGCATCCGCACGCATCGCGCACCGTGCAGACCGTGCTGAGCCGCCAGTCGTGGGGACCGTATTCGTTTGCCGTCTATCACCGGATCGAGGACACGAGCGCTGCCGCGACATGGCAGATCTGCGCCAGTGCCGAAATTCACGAATCGGATCGGAGCCACGCATGAAATTCGGCCTGATGTTCTTCGCCAGCAGTGAAGAGGCGTTGTCCGGCAACAAGTACCAGCTCGTGATGGAGAGCGCGCGCTTCGCCGATGCGAACGGGTTCTCCAGCGTCTGGGTGCCGGAGCGCCATTTCACCGCATTCGGCTCGCTGTACCCGAATCCCGCCGTCCTGCACGCCGCCCTCGCCGCGGTCACCCATCGCGTGCGGCTGGTCGCGGGCAGCGTGGTCGCCGCGCTGCACGACCCGATCCGGATCGCGGAAGAGTGGTCGATGGTCGACAACCTGTCGAACGGTCGCGCGGGCGTGTCGTTCGCCTCCGGATGGAATCCGGACGATTTCGTGCTCGCGCCGGACAAATACGCGACGCGGCAGGACGACATGCTGACCACGATGCGCACTGTCCAGCGTCTGTGGCGCGGCGAGTCGCTGGATGCGAACAACGGCGTCGGCAAGCCGGTGCAGTTGCGCATCTACCCGACGCCGGTACAGCCGGAACTGCCCGTGTGGGTGACCGCCGCCGGCAATCCGCAGACGTTCGTCCGCGCCGGCGAAGTCGGCGCCAACCTGCTGACCCACGTGCTCGACCAGGATCGGGACCAGCTCGCGCACAAGATCGCCCTCTACCGCGAGGCGCGCGCGAAGCATGGTTTCGATCCGGCGGCCGGCACCGTGTCGGTGATGCTGCACACGTTCGTCGGCGACGACGCGGCGCGGGTGCGCGAGCAGGCGCGCGCGCCGTTCTGCAACTACATCCGCAGCAATATCGGGCTGCTGAACGGGCTCGCGCAAAGCCGTGGCCAGTCGGTGGACGTGCGCGCGATGGGCGCGCGCGAACTGGACGAGTTCGTCGAATTTCTCTACGAACGCTTCGCGCAATCGCGCGGCCTGATCGGTACGCCGGAAACCTGCGTCGACCTGGTGCGGGACCTCGAATCGATCGGCGTGGACGAAGTGGCGTGCCTGCTCGATTTCGGCCCGCCGGTCGAGCTGATCCTCGGCAATCTTCCGCAGTTGCGCCGGCTGCGGGAGATGTGCGCGCCCAAACGGCGCGTCGAGACGACGACATTCGATGCGGCCGAAGTGCAGGCCCGCTGCACCGAAACGACGTCGGGCGAGGACTTCAATGGCGAAATCCGCCGGTACGGCGTGCAGATCGATGGCGTGTTCGACGCGATCCGGCAGATCTGGCGCACGGCCGGCGAGGCGCTGGGAAAAATCAGCCTGCCGGCCGACGCACTGGCGTCGTCGCCCTACCAGGTGCACCCGGCCTTTCTCGATGCGTGCAGCCGCGTGCTCGCCGCCGCCATCGATCCGGCCGCGCTGGAAGCGGGCGACCTGTACCTGCCCAGTTCGATCGGTGCGGTACGGGTGCACCGGCCGCCGTCGTCGGCGGACGCGTGGAGCCACGCAACGCTGCGCAAGCCGGCCGGACAACACGCGCTGGAAGGCGATATCCGCGTCCACGATCTCGCCGGCAGGCTGCTGATCGAGATCGACGGGCTGCGGTTGCAGCAGGTGCGCACCGGGCGAGCCGTCGAGCGGCACGACTTCGCCGCACTGCTGTATCAGCGCGTCTGGAGACCGTCGAGCGTCGAAGCGGCAACCGGCGCGTCGGCCAATGGCGAGTGGCTGATTCTCGCGGATCGCGGCGGCGTCGGTGCGCAACTGTCGGCGCTGCTGGAAAGCGCGGGCGATACGTGCACGCTGCATTTTGCCGACGCGAGCCCAGCGCTGCCCGCGCTCGACCGGCCGCTGAAGGGCGTCATCCATCTGTGGAGTCTCGATCTCGCACCCGCCGACATCGCGGCGAGACGGCATGCGAGCGCGAGCGTGCTGCAACTGGTCAGGGCGCTTGCATCGCACGCGCCGTCGGCCCGGCAGGCGCGCCTGTGGCTGGTGACGTCGGGCGCGATGAACGTTCTGGATGACGAATCGACCGCGGTGGCGCAGGCGCCCCTGTGGGGATTGGGCCGCGCGATCGCGGTGGAGCATGCGCCGCTGTGGGGCGGCCTGATCGACCTCGATCCCGCGCAGCCGTCGGCGGCGGACATCGTGCAGGCGGTGCTGGCCGGCGGCCGCGAAGACATGGTCGCGTTTCGCCGCGGGCAGCGCTACGTCGCGCGCATTGGCCGCGACAATCGCGAATTAGTCAGCCACCGGCCGATCGGGTTCCATGCCGACGCGACCTATCTGGTGACGGGCGGGCTCGGCGGGCTCGGCCTGCGGCTCGCCTCCTGGCTCGCCGGCAACGGCGCCGGCAAGATCGTGCTGCTGGGGCGCAGCGAGCCTTCCGCCGAGGCCGCCGGCATCCTGCAAACGCTCGACGCACGATTCATTCGCGCCGATCTGTCGCGTCGCGAGGATGTCGCGGACGCGATCGACGAAATCGCGCGTTCGATGCCGCCGCTCAAAGGGGTGTTTCACCTCGCCGGCGCACTCGACGATGCGCTGCTGACGCGCCAGGACGACGACTTCTTCCATCGCGCCGGAAGCGGCAAGGCCGACGGCGCGTGGTATCTGCACGAGCTGACGGCCGACCTGCCGCTCGACCATTTCGTGCTGTTCTCGTCGATGGCCGCGCTGATCACCATGCCGGGCCAGAGCAACTACGCGGCGGCGAACAGCTTCCTCGACGCCCTGGCGCAACATCGGCGCGCGCACGGAAAGCCGGGGCTCAGCGTCAATTGGGGGCCGTGGGCCGAGATCGGCCACGCCGCCACCGACTACGGACGGCGCGCGCATGAGCAACTGGGCGCGCTCGGCGTCGGCACGCTGTCGCCCGACCTCGCCATGGCGACCCTGGAACGACTGATGGCGTCCGGCGTTGCCCAGTCCGGGGTCGCGCACATCGACTGGCCGACGCTGTTCCGGGTCGATGCGCCGGCGGCCGGATCGGCGTTGTTTTCCGAGCTGGCGCAACCGGCCGCGCAGCCTGCGCAGCAAGAGACGGCGCTGCTGCGCCAGCTGCATGCGTGCGCGCCGAGCGAGCGGCTCGAGCTCGTCGCCGGCACGCTCGCGACGATGCTGGCCGAGACGTTGCGCCTGCCCGGCCCCGACGCCATCGCACCCGGGCAATCGCTGCTCGATCTCGGCCTGGATTCGCTGATCGCGCTCGAACTGACCGACCGCCTCACCAAGGTGTTCGGCCGGCCGTTCCGCGCGACGCTGTTCTTTTCCTATCCGAACCTGCAAGCGCTCGCCCGGTACGTGCTCGGCGAACTGTCACCGTCGCTCCCCGCGCCTGTCGTCGACGAAGCGTCCGACGACCTCGACGAGGACGACCTTTCCGAACTGATCGCGCAGGAGATCGGCGCCCAATGAACGCCAAGGCCACGCATGCACTGAAAGCCGCGCTCGACGAATTGCGCCAGCGGCGCGCGGAAATCGCGGCGCTGCGCGCGGACCGCAACGAACCGATCGCCGTCATCGGCATGGCTTGCCGCTTCCCCGGCCGCAGCGATACGCCGGACGCGTTCTGGCAATTGCTCGACGGCGCGCGCGATGCCGTCACCGAAGTGCCCGGCGAACGCTGGGACATCGATCGCTATTACGACTCCGATCCGTCCGCGCCCGGCAAGATGGCGACCCGCCACGGCGCGTTTCTCGAACGCGTGGATCAGTTCGACGCCGCGTTCTTCGGGATCGCGCCGCGCGAGGCGACCTATCTCGATCCGCAGCAGCGGCTGCTGCTCGAAGTGGCCTGGGAGGCGCTCGAGAACGCCCATCTCGCGCCCGAGCGCTTCCGGCAGTCCGCCACGGGCGTGTACGTCGGCATCACCTGCTTCGACCATGCGATCCAGGTGTCCAATGCGGCGATGCCGTCGAGCAGCTACGCCGGCACGGGCAGCGCGCTGAACATGGCCGCGGGCCGGCTGTCATTCGTGCTGGGCCTCACCGGCCCGAGCATGGCGATCGATACGGCCTGCTCGTCGTCGCTGGTCTGCCTGCACCTGGCCTGCGAAAGCCTGCGCTCGCGCGAGACCGCCATGGCGCTCGCGGGCGGCGTCAACCTGATGCTGTCGCCCGAGGTCATGGTCAGCTTCTCGCAGGCGCGCATGCTGTCGCCGGACGGACGCTGCAAGACCTTCGACGCGGCGGCGGACGGCTATGTGCGCGGCGAAGGGTGCGGCATGGTGGTGCTCAAGCGACTTGCCGACGCGCTCGCGGACGGCGACCGCGTGCTCGGCATCGTGCGTGGCACGGCGGTCGACCAGGGCGGCGGCGGCGGCGGGCTGACCGTGCCGAGCCGCGATTCGCAGGAGCGGGTGATACGCCGTGCGCTGAGCCAGGCCGGCGTCGCGCCCGGCGACGTCTCCTATGTCGAGGCCCACGGCACCGGCACGTCCCTCGGCGACCCGATCGAGGTCGACGCGCTGGCGGGCGTCTACGGTCCCGGCCGCGAGGCGGGCGAGCCGCTCGTGATCGGGTCGGTCAAGACCAATATCGGGCATCTCGAATCCGCGTCCGGCATCGCCGGCCTGATCAAGGTCCTGCTGTCGTTCGAGCACGACCGGATTCCGGCGCACCTGCATTTCACGCAGCCCAATCCGCATACGCCGTGGCAGGACATCCCGATCCGCGTCGCGGCCGATCCGGTCGCGTGGCGTCGCGGGGAGCGCAGGCGCATCGCCGGGGTCAGCGCGTTCGGATTCAGCGGCACCAACGCCCACGCGATCGTCGAGGAACCGCCCGTCGCGCCGGCGCACGCGGCGCAGCGCCAGGTGCTGCTGCTGTCGGCCAGATCCGACGCGGCGCTGGCGGCGCTCGCGCAACGCTACGAGGCCGCGATCGCCGGTGCGACGCCGCCGGAGCGGGCCGCCATCTGCCGCGCCGCCGCCACCGGACGGAGTCACTATCCGTTTCGCACGGCCTACGTGGCGGGCGTGAGAAACGCGTCGGCGGCCGTCGCCCGCACGGGCAAGGCGTGGCGCACGGGCGCCTGGTTCGGTGTGCCGGACACCGGCGCCGCGCACGCGCTCCACGCGTCGGAACCGCTGTTTCGCGATGCGTTCGACCGTTGCTCGGTGCCGCTGGACGCACTCGATACCGACGCGGGCCGCTTCGCGACCCAGTTCGCGTGGGCGGAACTGTGGAAGGGCTGGGGCATCCGGGCGTCCGTCGTGTCGGGACACGGCATCGGCGAATATGTCGCGGCCTGCGTGGCGGGTGTCGTGAGCGTGGCCGACGCGCTGCGCCTCGTCGCCGCCCGCCCGGATCCCGAAGCCTCGCGCGCCGCGCTGCGGGACATGCCCCTCGCCCGCCCGTCGGTCCGCCTGATTTCCGGCTGTCTCGGCGCCGAGGTGACCGACGAGGCGACGCAGCCGCAGTACTGGCTGCAGCTTGCCGGCGCACCGGATCGGGCCGACGCGCCGGCCGCGCCGGACGGGCTTGCCGACGGCTGGCTGCCGCCGCCATGCGCCGGCGACGCACTGGAGCACGCACTCGCGGCGCTGTACGTGCAGGGCGGGCAGTTCGACTGGCACGCGCTGTTTCCGGCATCGGCCCAGCCTGCCACCACGTTGCCGAACTACCCGTTCGAGCGGCAGCGCTTCAGCCTGGAGAAGATCCCGTCGCCCGTCGTCGGGATGGATGCCGGCAGCATCGACGCGGCGTTGCGGCATCTCAAGTCGTCCGGCAAGTACCCGGAAGACGTGCTGAACGTCTTTCCGGAACTGCTCAGGACCGTGTTCGCCCCGGCCGACACCGCGGCCCCGACCGCGCCCCCGCTCTATCACGTGGTGTGGGAGCCGCACGCCGCGTCACCGACGGCCCGGCTCGCCGCCGACGCGTCCCCATGGCTGATCTTCGCGGACGAAAGCGGGGTCGGCGAGCGGCTCGCCGCGCTGCTGCGTACGCACGGCGCGTCGTGTGCGCTGGTGCGCCCCGGCAGCGACTACAGCGCAAGCGCGGAAGCGGGCTGGCAGGTCGCGCCCGAGCGGCCGGATCATTTCGTCCGCTTGCTGAACGAGACCGCCGCTCCCGCGCAGCACATCGTCTTCTTGTGGGCGCTGGACGAAGTCGTGGGCGCGTCGCGCATGTCTGCCGCGCTGCTGCACCTCGTGCATGCGCTGGTCGGCAGCGAGCGCGAGCAGACGCCTTCGATCCGGCCGAGGATCCGGGTGGTCACCCGCGATGCGGTGGAAGCCGGTGAAGCGCCCCGCGTCACGGGGCTCGCACAGGCCGCACTGTCGGGCCTGGCGCGCGGCGCGATGATCGAGCATCCGGAATGGTTCGGCACGGCGATCGATCTCGATCCGGCCGCGCCGGCGGACGAGACGCAGGCACTGCTTCAGGAACTGCTCGACGAGCACCGTGAAGAACAGGTGGCCTTGCGGGACGGCGTGCGTCATGTCGCGCGCCTGAGCCCGCTCGCGCAAGCCGACACGGCCGCGCTGCAGGTCGACCCGGACGCGGCCTACCTGATCACCGGCGGGTTCGGCGCGCTCGGGCTGCACACCGCCCGATGGCTGGCGGCGCGCGGCGCGCGCACGCTGATCCTGGCCGGCCGTCAAGGGGCCGCGAGCGACGAGAGCCGGCAGGCGATCGCCGAGCTGCGCGAGCGCGACGTGTCGCTGCGCTGCGAGCGTCTCGATATCGCCGACCCGGTGGCGGTTGCGGCGTTTTTCGCCGCGCTGCGGCGCGACGGCGTGCCGCTGCGGGGCATCGTGCATGCGGCCGGCATCGTCGGCTACAAGCCGCTCATGCAGGTCGAGCGCGCGGAACTCGACGCGGTCCTGCAACCCAAGGTCGCCGGCGCGTGGCTGCTCCATCAGCACAGCGCGCCCTTCCCGCTCGATTTCTTCATCCTGTTTTCGTCGATCGCGTCCGCGTGGGGCTCGCGTGACCAGGCGCACTACAGCGCCGCGAACCGCTTCCTCGACGCGCTCGCGCATCATCGCCGCGCGCTGGGCCTGCCGGCCCTGAGCGTGAACTGGGGCCCCTGGACGCAAGGCGGCATGACGTTCCCCGAGGCGGAAGCGTTGCTGCGACGGGTCGGCATCCAGTCGCTGGAAGCCGAGCGCGCGCTCGATCTGCTGAATCACCTCCCTGCCGTGCCCCAGGCCGCAGCCGTCGATCTCGACATGGCGCTGTTCCAGGCCTCCTACGAGGCGCGCGGGCCCCGGCCCTTCCTCGATCGCGTGCGGGTGGCGAGCGCCGCCGCGAGCGCGCGGACGATGCCGGCAATGAGCGATGTCTCGCCGCGCGAGCGCAAGCGCCTGCTGGCGGACAGCATCGATCGCGCGGTGGCCCAGGTGCTCGGCTACGGAGCGGGGGCGCTGGATCGCAACCTCGGCTTCTTCGAGATGGGCATGGATTCGCTGATGGCGCTGGACGTGCGTGCGCTCCTCGAAAAGGCGCTGGGCATCCCGTTGTCGGTCGCGCTGCTGTTCGATCATCCGACGGTCAACGCCCTCGCGGATTTCCTCGCGGAGCAGTCGTCCGGCACGACGCCGGACGCGTCCATGGCGCCGACGGAGGTCCCGTCGTCGCAGCCTGCCGTGCCGGCCGTGACTGCCCGCGAGACCGGCACGCCGGAGCCGATCGCGATCGTCGGCATGAGTTGCCGTTTCCCGGGCGCCGCGCATGACCTCGACGCCTACTGGCAGTTGTTGAACGACGGCGTGGATGCGATTTCCGAAGTGCCGCGCGCGCGCTGGGATGTCGACGCGTACTACGATCCCGATCCCGAGGCGCCGGGGCGTATGTATTCCCGCTTCGGCGGTTTCCTCGACGACGTCGACCAGTTCGATCCGGCCTTTTTCCGCATCACGCCGCGCGAAGCGGCCGCGATGGACCCGCAGCAGCGCCTGTTGCTCGAAGTCAGTCACGAAGCACTGGAGCATGCCGGCATTCCCGTCGACGGCCTCAAGGGCAGCCGGACCGGCGTGTTCGTCGGCATCACCACCAACGATTACGCGAACCTGCAGCTGCGCAACGGCGGCGGCAGCGGCATCGACGGTTATTTCTTCACCGGCAATCCGCTCAACACGGCGGCCGGCCGCATCTCGTACGGACTGGGCGTGCAGGGGCCGAGCATGGCGATCGACACCGCCTGCTCGTCGTCGCTCACCGCGATCCATGTCGCGAGCCAGAACCTGCGCAGCGGCGAATGCGATCTCGCCATCGCGGGCGGCGTCAACCTGATCCTGTCGCCGGACAACTCCGTCGCCGTGTCGCGCACGCGGGCGCTGGCGCCGGACGGCCGCTGCAAGACCTTCGACGCGGCGGCGGACGGCTTCGTGCGCAGTGAGGGCTGCGGGGCGCTGGTGCTCAAGCGCCTGTCCGATGCGCTCGCCGCCGGCGATCGCGTGCTGGCCGTGCTGCGCGGTTCGGCCGTCAACCACGATGGCGCGTCGAGCGGCTTTACCGCGCCGAACGGGCGCGCGCAGGAAGCCGTGATCCGCCAGGCGCTGGGCGGCTTGCCCGCCGCGTCCATCGACTACGTGGAAGCGCACGGCACCGGTACCCAACTGGGCGACCCCGTCGAGGTGCAGGCGCTGGCGGCGGTGTTCGGCGAAGGCCGCGACGCGGCCCGGCGGCTGCGCGTCGGCTCGGTGAAAACCAACATCGGCCACACGGAATCCGCCGCCGGCATCGCGGGGGTCATCAAGGTCGTGCTGTCGCTGAACCACGACCGCCTGCCCGCGCACCTGCATTTCCGCCGCCCGAACCCGCTGGTGCAGTGGGACGCGCTGCCCGTCGAGATCTGTGCGCAGGCGAGCGCGTGGCCGCGCGGCGAGCGGCCACGGCGAGCCGGCGTCAGCGCGTTCGGCGCGAGCGGCACCAATGCGCACCTGGTGCTGGAAGAAGCACCCGCGCCGGCGCGACCGGCGACGCCGTCCCGACACAACGTGCATCCGCTGGTGCTGTCGGGCAAGACGCCGGCGGCGTTGCGCGAGCTTGCCGGGCGCTATCAGCGGCGGCTCGAAGCCGAACCCGGTCTCGATATCGCGGCCGTGGCGTTTTCGGCGGCGGCCGGCCGCTCGCATTTCGCGCATCGGCTGGCGCTGCCGGTGACGTCCGTCGAGGACGCCATCGACAAGCTGCGCGCATTCCACGCGAAGGAACCCGCCGGCGCGGCGCAGAGCACGCCCCGCGTGAAGATGGCGTTCCTGTTCACCGGTCAGGGCTCGCAATACGCCGGCATGGGCCGCCGCCTGTACGACGCGTATCCGGTGTTTCGCGACGCCATCGACCGCTGCCGCGCGGTGGCCGATCCGCTGCTCGACAAGCCGTTGCTCGAGGTGCTGTCCGCGCCGTCCGAGGACATCCACCAGACCGGCTACAGCCAGCCGGCCCTGTTCTCGCTGCAGTACGCGCTCACCACGTTGCTGGCGTCGTTCGGCGTGGTGCCCGACGCCGTGATGGGCCACAGCGTCGGCGAGTACGCGGCGGCTTGCGCGGCCGGCGTGTTCTCGCCGGAAGACGGCCTGCGGCTGATCGCCGAGCGCGGCCGGCTGATGCAGGCGTTGCCCCGCGACGGCGAGATGGCGGCGATTTTCACCGACCTCGCCACGGTCGAGCGCGCGATCGCAGCCTGGTCGCACGAGGTCGCGGTGGCGGCCGTCAACGGCCCGGCCAGCATCGTGATTTCCGGCAGGCGCGAACGCATCGCGCAGCTGGTCGACACGTTCGCCGCGCAGGACATCCGGTCCGTGCCGCTCAACACGTCGCACGCGTTTCACTCGCCGCTGCTCGAGCCGATGCTGGACAGCTTCCAGGCCGCGGCGAAAGCCGTGCCGGTCGCCCGCCCGGCGATTCCGTTCTATTCGAATCTCACGGGCGCCCTGATGGACGAGGCGCCCACCGAAGCGTACTGGCGCCGGCACTGCCGGGAGCCGGTGCAGTTCGCGAGCAGCGTCGAGCGCCTCGCCGAAGCCGGTTTCAACGTGCTGGTCGAAATCGGCCCCAAGCCGGTGCTCGTCAACCTCGCGCGTGCGTGCTGCGCGCCGGATGCAGGGATCCAGTTCGTTGCCCTGCAGCGGCCGCAGGTCGAGCAGCAAGCCCTGGTCGAAACGCTGTCGAGCCTTTATGCCCGAGGCGTCGAGATCGACTGGGCCGCAACCGAAACACCCGCGCCCGCGCGCGTCGCATTGCCGTCCTATCCCTTCCAACGCAGCCGTACCTGGTTTCAGAAAGCGGACACGTCCATGACTCAGACAAGCGCATCACCCATCGCCGCCACGCCGGCTCAAGACCGTAGCGGCGAAATTCTCGAGTGGCTTCGCGGCAAGATCGGCGAATTGATCCAGGCCGATCCCGCCACCATCAACATCGACCTGCCGTTCCTGGAAATGGGCGCCGACTCGATCGTGCTGATCGAGGCCATCCGGCACATCGAGAAACAGTACGGCGTGAAGACGGCCATGCGCCGCTTCTTCGAAGACCTGGCGACGGTGCAGGCGCTCGCCGAATATATTTCGGACAACCTGCCGGCCGCCGCCGCGCCGTCCGAGGCCACACCGGTGGCCGTGGCCGAGCCGTCCACCGTCACGCTCGCGCCTTCGGCGGAGGGGCTTGCAGCACCCGCCGCCGCCGCACCGGCGGAATGGGTGGCGGTCGAAGGCGGCTCCACGGTCGAGCGCGTGTTGCGCGAGCAGAACCAGTTGCTGTCCCGCGTCATGAGCCAGCAGATGGAGCTGCTGCGCACGTCGATGACCGGCCACGCCGACGTCCGGCCGGCGACGGTCGCCGCGCAAGCCCTCACGAACGTTGCGAACGTCGCAGCCAGGGCCGCGATCGCGGTGCCGGCCGCCGCGCCCGCGGCGAAGCCTGCGCCGGCAACGGCGGCCGCGACCGACAATCAGCCGCGCAAGCCGATGATGCCGTGGGGCAGCCCGGTCGAACAGCGGGCGCGCGGCTTGTCCGCCGCGCAGCAGGAGCATCTCGAAGCGCTGATCGTGCGCTACACGACGCGCACCCGGAAATCGAAGGAATCGGTGCAGGCGTCCCGCCCGGTGCTGGCCGACAGCCGCGCCACGGTCGGCTTCCGCTTCTCGACCAAGGAGATGCTGTATCCGATCGTCGGCGATCGCGCGGCCGGCTCGCGGCTGTGGGACATCGACGGCAACGAGTACATCGATTTCACGATGGGCTTCGGCGTGCACCTGTTCGGCCACACGCCGGACTTCATCCAGCATCAGGTCACCCGCGAATGGCAACGCCCGCTCGAACTGGGCGCGCGCTCCAGCCTCGTCGGCGAAGTGGCCGCGCGCTTTGCCCGCGTCACCGGCCTCGATCGCGTGGCGTTCTCGAACACCGGCACCGAGGCGGTCATGACCGCCATGCGGCTCGCACGCGCCGTGACCGGGCGCGACAAGATCGTGATGTTCACGCACTCGTATCACGGCCATGCCGACGGCACGCTCGCCGCGGCGAACGCGGAAGGCATCACGGAAACCATCGCCCCGGGCGTGCCGTTCGGCTCGGTCGAGAACATGATCCTGCTCGACTACGGCAGCGATGCCGCACTCGAGGCCATTCGCGGCATGGCGTCGACCCTGGCGGCCGTGATGGTGGAGCCGGTGCAGAGCCGCAACCCGTCCCTGCAGCCCGTCGCGTTCCTCAAGGAACTGCGCCGCATCACCGAAGAGGCCGGCGTCGCACTGATCTTCGACGAAATGATCACCGGCTTCCGCGTCCATCCGGGCGGCTCCCAGGCCATGTTCGGCATCCGGGCCGATCTCGCGACGTACGGCAAGATCATCGGCGGCGGCCTGCCGCTGGGCGTCATCGCCGGCACCACCCGCTTCATGGACGCGATCGACGGCGGCATGTGGACCTACGGCGACCATTCGTTCCCCGTCGCGGACCGCACCGCGTTCGGCGGCACGTTCTGCCAGTACCCGCTAGCGATGGCGGCCGCGCTGGCCGTGCTGGAGAAGATCGAACAGGAAGGCCCGGCGCTGCAGACCGAGCTCAACGAACGGACCGCGCACATCGCCGCGACGTTGAACGCGTTCTTCACGGAAGCCGAGGCGCCGATCAAGGTCACGTGGTTCGGCTCGATGTTCCGCTTCGAATTCACCGAGAACCTGGACCTGTTCTTCTATCACATGCTCGAAAAGGGCATCTACATCTGGGAATGGCGCACCTGCTTCCTGTCCACCGCGCATACCGATGCCGATGTCGACCGCTTCATCCGGGCGGTGAAGGACAGCGTTGCCGACCTGCGCCGCGGCGGTTTCATCCGGCCGCACTCGAAGCACGGCACGGTGGCCGCGCTGAGCGAGGCGCAACGCCAGCTGTGGGTGCTGTCGGAAATCGATCCCGAAGGCTCGCTGGCCTACAACGTCAACACCACGCTGGAACTGAAGGGCCGGCTCGACGAGGCCGCGATGCGCGCGGCCATCCAGGGCCTGGTCGATCGACACGAGGCGCTGCGCACGACGGTGACGCCGGACGGCGCGGGCCAGATCGTGCATCCGTCGCTGACACTGCGGATTCCGCTGATCGACGCGGACCAGGATGCATGGCGGGAGCAGGAAAGCTGCCAGCCGTTCGACCTGGTGAACGGCCCGCTCTTTCGCGCGGCGCTCGTGCGCCTCGACAGCGAACGTCACCTGCTGGTGATGACGGCGCATCACATCATCTGTGACGGCTCGACGTTCGGCATCCTGCTCGAGGATCTGGCCCGGGCGTATGCCGGTGCCGCGCCGGCCGCGGCGCCGCTCCAGTTCCGCGACTACCTGAAGCAGCTCGACAGCCAGCGCCACAGCCCTGAAACGAAGGCGAATCGTGCGTACTGGCTCGCGCAATGCGAGCACCAGGCCGAGCCGCTGAATCTTCCGGCGGACTACCCGCGGCCCGCGGTGAAGACGTTTCACGGCGAACGCGTGTCGCTGCATCTGGATACGGCGGCGGCCGCGTCGCTGCGCACCGCCGCCCGCCAGAACGGCTGCACGCTCTACATGGTGCTGCTCGCGGGCTTCAATCTGTTCCTGCACCGCATCGCCGGCCAGCAGGAGATCGTCACCGGCATCCCGGTGACCGGACGTTCCGTGACGGGCAGCGATCGCCTCGCCGGCTACTGCACGCACCTGCTGCCGCTGCGCTCCACGCTGCCCGGGCAGGCCACCGTGGCCAGCTTCCTGGCCGGCACCCGGAAAAACCTGCTCGACGCGCTCGAGCACCAGGACTATCCGTTCGCCGAGCTGGTCCGCGAAATCGGCGCGCAGCGCGATCTCAACGCCGCACCGCTGGTCTCGGCGGTCTTCAACCTGGAACCCGTATCGGCGCTGCCCGAGCTGCCCGGCCTGAGGGTCGACCTGGTCGCCCCGCTGATCCGCCATACCGCGTTCGACCTGAACGTCAACGTCCTCGATTCCGGGCAGGAGCTCCTGATCGATTGCGACTACAACACCGATCTGTTCGAAGCGAGCACGGTGCAGCGATTCCTCGCGATCTACCGGACGCTGCTGGCACGTCTCGCGGACGATGCGTCGGCCGTCGTCGCCGGGTTGCCGCTGATGAGCGAAGCCGAGCGGAACCTGCTGACCGTCGAGTGGAACCGGACCGAGACGGATTTCGGCGCAGCCGCCGCACAGCCGCTGCATCGCCTGTTCGAACAGCAGGTCGAGCGCACGCCTGACGCCGTCGCCGCCGTCTACGACAACGACACGCTCACCTACGCCGAACTCAACGTCCGCGCCAACCGCCTCGCGCACCGGCTCATCGCGCTCGGCGTCGGGCCCGATGCCCTCGTCGGCGTCGCCATGGAGCGCTCGCTCGACATGATCGTTTCGCTCCTCGCGGTCCTCAAGGCCGGCGGCGCCTACGTCCCCGTCGATCCCGACTACCCCGCCGAGCGCGTGCGCTTCATGATCGACCACGCGCAGTTGCGCTGGATCCTCACCCAGCAGCACCTGCTCGCCGCGCTGCCCGATACCGACGCCTCCTTGATCGTCGTCGATTCCGATGCGCTTGCCCTCGATCCCGATGCGGTGGCCAACCCCGAGCCTGATCTGACCGGCGACAACCTCGCCTACATGATCTACACGTCCGGCTCCACCGGACGACCCAAGGGCGCGCTCAACGCGCACCGCGCGATCACCAACCGCATCCTGTGGATGCAGCAGGCCTACGTGCTCGACGCCGACGACGCCGTCCTGCAGAAGACCCCGTTCAGCTTCGACGTGTCCGTCTGGGAATTCTTCTGGCCGCTCGTCACCGGCGCGCGACTCGTGTTCGCCCGCCCCGGCGGCCAGCGCGAGACCGACTATCTGGCCGAACTCATCGAGCGCGAACGGATCACCACGATTCACTTCGTGCCGTCGATGCTGCGCGCCTTCCTCGACCAGCCGGACCTCGACGCGCGCTGCGCGTCGCTGCGCCGCGTCGTGTGCAGTGGCGAGGCCCTGCCCCATGACCTGCAGCAGCGCTGCTTCGAGCGCCTCGACGTCGCGCTGACCAACCTCTACGGCCCCACCGAGGCCGCCGTCGACGTGAGCGCATGGGAGTGCCGGCGCGACGACCTGCATCGCGTCGTCCCGATCGGGCGACCCATCGCCAACACCCGCCTCTACATCGTCGATGCGCAGATGCAGCCCACCCCGCTCGGCGTGGCCGGCGAATTGCTGATCGGCGGCACGCCGGTCGGGCTCGGCTACCACGGCGAACCCGAACTGAGCGCCGAGAAGTTCATCGCCGATCCGTTCTCGAGCGATCCGCAGGCGCGTCTCTATCGCACCGGCGATCTCGCGCGCTACCGCGCCGACGGCAACATCGAATTCCTCGGTCGCATCGACCACCAGATCAAGCTGCGCGGCCTGCGCATCGAACCCGGTGAAATCGAAGCGGTGCTGACCTCGCATCCGCTCGTCGACGCCGCCGTCGTGGCGCTGCGCGGCGTGGACGACGGCGCGAAACTCGTCGCATGGCTGTGCTCGTCGCACCCCGAATCCGAGCTGATCGAAGCGGTGCGCGGCCTCCTGCAGCAGCGGCTGCCGGATTACATGGTGCCGTCCGCGTTCGTCGTCGTGACCGCGTTCGCGTATCTGCCCAACGGCAAGCTCGATCGCGCCAGGCTGCCCGAACCCGGCGACGGCCCGAGCCACGTCGAGCCCGCCAACGCGTTCGAAGCGCAGTTGACGGCCATCTGGCAGGAAGTGCTCGGCCAGGCCCGGATCGGGACGACCGCCAACTTCTTCGAGCTGGGCGGCAACTCGCTGTCCGCGACGAAAGTCGTCGCGCGCATCCGTCGCGATCTGCATGCGAAGCTGGAAATCCGCAGCCTGTTCGCGCACCCGACCATTTCGAGCCTCGCGAAGCGCATCGCCGATACGCAGCCGATCGATTACGTGCCCGTGACGCCGCTGCCGGCGCAGACGCACTACGAACTCTCTCCGGCCCAGACGCGGCTGTGGGTCCAGGATCGCCTCAACGGGGCACAAGCCGGCGGGCCGCTGCCCACGTCCCTGCTGTTCGAGGGCGTGCTGGACGTGGACGCGCTCGTGCGTGCGTTCCGCGCGCTGAGCGAACGTCACGAGATCCTGCGCACGCGTTTCGCGCTCGCGGGCAACCAGCCGGTCCAGCACGTGCTGCCGCCGGGCGAAGCGGCTTTCCCGGTCGAGGTCGTCGATCTACAGGATGCCGAGGACCGGGATGCCCGGGCCGCGTCGATCTACGCGAGCGAACGGCTTGCGCCGATGGATCTCGCCACCGGCCCGCTGTTCCGCGTCAAGCTGCTCCGGTTCTCCGAAGTCCGTCACGTCTGTCTCTGCACGATGCATCACATCGTGAGCGACGGCTGGTCCACGGAGGTGCTGCTCGACGACCTGTCGAAGCTCTATGACGCGTTCGTCCAGCACCGGGACAATCCGCTGCCGGCCCTGTCGATCCAGTACAAGGATTACGCCGGCTGGCTGAACCGCCTGCTCGCCGGGCCGGACGGCGCCCGCATGAAGGACTACTGGCTGACCAGGCTGGGCGGCGGCCTGCGCGCACTGGCACTGCCGGGCGACGTCGAGCAGCCGGCCGCGCCGAGCTGGAAAACCTGGGGGTTCGAGCTGCCCGCCGCCAAGTCGACGGCGCTCGAAGCGCTCGGCAAGCGTCATGGCGCGACCTTGTTCGTCGCGTTGCTGTCCGCCGTCAAGGCGCTGTTCTACCGCCGCTCCGGCCAGGAGGACATCGTCGTCGGCACGCCGGTCGCGGGCCGCGAGCTGCCCGAACTCGAGTCGCAGGTCGGCCCGTACCTGAACGTGCTGGCGCTGCGCGACCGCGTCGCCGGCGACGACCGTTTCGACACGCTGCTGACCCGCGTGCGGGACACCACGCTCGAAGCGTTCTCCCACCCGCTATATCCGCTGGATCGCCTGATCGACGAACTGCACATCAAGCGTGTCGCGGGGCGCAACCCGCTCTTCGACATCGGCCTGACGCTGCAGAACCAGCGCGACGGCGCCGTCGATCGCTACGCGGGACAGGTACGCATTGCCGAGCGGCCGGACCACGACCCGCAACACGCGGACACGGAAGCCGCGACGGACTTCTGGTTCCTGGCCGAACCGCGCGCCGAAGGCCTCGCGATCAGCGTCGTCTATCACGCGGGGCGGTTCAGCGAGGCGCTGGTGCAAGGCCTCGCCGGCGAGCTGACGTCCGTCATCGACGAAGTGCTGGCGGATCCGGGCGTTCGCATCCGGAACCTGACCCTGGGACAACGCGCGCTGCATGCCGAAACCCGTCAGCCGACCGTCGAACTCAGCGCATTCTAAGGAGCCTTCGTTGACCATTTCGTCCAGCACACAAGTCTACCTGCGGCAGAACATCCAGTTCGAACCGCTGATCAACGGTTGGTACGCGTGGTTTCACACGCTTCCGCCGTTGACGGCCGCCCTCAACGTGGCCGAACGGTTCCTGCCGCTGATGAAGTCGTATGCCGCATCGCCGATGATGCATGCGGCGGCCTGCAAGGATCCCGCGATGCGCGGCGGCCCGTTTCTCGACCTGGGCGGCAAGCGCGTCGACGAAATCCATGCGCTGATCGAGCAGACCACCGGGCGCGCGACCCGCCAACTGGAGCTGGCGAAGGCGTACAAGACGTTCTCCACGTTGCTGCTGGAACAGGCGCAGGGGATGGCGTCGGATCCGATCTACCCCGAGATCCCGGAGGTGCTGAAAGGCTATGTCGAGATCTATTACGACCTGAATCACAACCCGTCCTTCCGACTCTTCGAGAGCCTGCTGTATGCGAGCCCGTTCTATGCGCGCGATGCCCAGAGCATTGCGCTGTCGGCGATCGAGGAGAACACGCC
Organism: Burkholderia pulmonis; assembly: GCF_984667975.1. NCBI lineage: Bacteria > Pseudomonadati > Pseudomonadota > Betaproteobacteria > Burkholderiales > Burkholderiaceae > Burkholderia > Burkholderia pulmonis. Next base: position 543,995 of record NZ_OZ480188.1, on the reverse strand, counting down.
CCGGCCGTTCATTCTCAGCACGCCGCGGCTCAGCGACGAGCGCACGCTGTTCTGCAACCTGGCGTTCGACGATCGCGCGCTCGACGCGCTGTTCCGGATGCGCGACACGCCCGGCAGCTACGCGAAGATCGTCGACCTGATGCGCGTGGAGGAGCAGGACGAGCCGCTGTTCCGCACGTTCTTCACCGAGGAGGCGCCGGCGCCGAAGCCGGACCGTTCGTTCGACGGCGACGACATCCGCATCCGCTACTACGGCCATGCGTGCCTGCTGGTACAGAGCCGCGGCGTGAGCATCCTGATCGATCCGATCATCAGCTATGGCTACGACACCGCGCTGCCGCGCTATACGTTCGCGGATTTGCCCGACCGGATCGACTATGTACTGATCACGCACAGCCATCACGATCACATCGTGCTCGAAACGCTGCTGCAGCTTCGCCACAAGGTGAAGACCGTGGTGGTCGGCAGGAATCTCGACGGTTTTCCGCAAGATCCGTCGATGGCGCTCGCGTTGCGCAAGCTCGGCTTCGACGACGTGCTGGAAGTCAGGGATGCCGAGGAAATCAAGGTGTCCGGCGGCGCCATCACCGCCATTCCGTTCCTGGGCGAACACAACGACCTGGCGATCCAGAGCAAGCAGAGCTTCATGATCCGCTTCGGCACGCGCTCGGTGCTGTGCATCGCCGATTCGTGCAACCTGGATCCGCGCCTCTACGAGCATGTCTTCCGCCTTGCAGGCAAGCCGGACACGCTGTTCGTCGGGATGGAAACCGAAGGCGCGCCGCCGTCGTGGGTCTACGGACCGCTGTTTCCCAAGGCGCTGCCGCGCGACATCGACCAGTCGCGCCGGGCGCGGGGCTGCCAGTTCGGCGAGGCCGCCGCGCTGGTGGACGACTTCGCGTTCAACGCGGCGTATGTCTACGCGATGGGTCAGGAGCCGTGGCTCAACCACCTCCTCGACAACACCTTCGACGAAAACTCGCCGAGCCATATCCAGTCCACCCAGTTTGTCGCGCACTGCCAGGCCAAGGGCATCGCTTCCGAAATCCTGTACGCGACGAGGGAGATCGTGCTTTGTCAGAACTGAATCTCAACGCGCTCTCGACCAGCGGGCAATACCAGGAACACCTGGCGTTCTGGACCGATGCGCTCGGTCGCATCGACGAAGATTTCCGTCTCCAGCAGTCTTGGCAGGCGTATGCGCTGCCTCTCGGCCCCGCGCCCGCGCTGACGTTCGAGCTCGACGGCGACGCGGCGCAGGCGCTGGCGACGCTCGCGGCCGGTAACGAGCTGGGCGCGTTCGTCGTGCTGCTGGCGGCGCTGTTCCGGGTGCTCGGGCGCTACCACGGCGAGGCCGGCCTGTTCGTGGAGACGCCGCGCCTGATCGCCGAAGCCGCGAACGGTTCGACCGATCGCGTCCCGCTGCTCGACGCCGCCCGGCCCGGCCCCACGGTTCGCGCCTACCTGAACCAGGTGCGCGACGGCGTCCAGCGCAGCTATTCGTATCAGGATTTTCCGGTCGCGGCCCTCGCGCACAAACTGCGCGGCGAACGGCCCGTGACCAACGTCGGCGTGCGCTTCGACGGACTGCACGAGGCATGGGCGGACGCGGACCACGACCTGTCGATCGAGATCCGGCATCGTGCGGGCTACGAGATCGTCCTGACGGGCCGGCCGACGGTCTTCACGCTGCATTATCTGCAGCACGTCGCGCGGCACCTGCGCAACGTCGTGGCCGGCTTCGGCACGCTGGACGCCCCGCTCGACACGGTCTCGCTGCTCGATGACGACGAGCGCGCGCGCCTGCGTGCGCATGCGGCGCCCGTTGCGGTGGACGGCACCTTCCTCGCGCAGTTCGCGCAACGGGTCGCGGCCGCGCCGGACAGCCTCGCGGTGGTGACCGCCGACGCATCGCTGACCTATGCGGAACTGGACGAACAGGCCTCCCGGCTGGCGGGCTTCCTGCGCGCGGAATACGCGATCGAACGCGGCGACGTGGTGGGGGTGATCGCCGACCGTTCCGCGCGCTGGATCGTCGGCATGCTCGGCACGCTCAAGGCCGGCGCGGTGTATCTGCCGCTCGACCCGGAATTTCCGCAGGAACGGCTGCGTTTCATGATCGAGGACGCGAAGGTCAAGGCGCTGCTGACGAACTCGGAATACCTGTCGTTGCTCGCCGATTTCTGGGCGATCCCGATGTTCGCGCTCGACTTTCAGCTCGACACGCTGGAACCCGCACCGGCGTCGGCGCAGGTCGAAGTCGCGCCGGGCGACGCGGCGTACATCATCTACACGTCCGGCTCCACGGGTGTGCCCAAGGGTGTCGTGCTCGAACACGCAGGGCTCCTGAACATGGCGCAATACCATGTGGATGCCTTCGGTTTCGATGCCGACGACCGGTTCGTCCAGTTCTACTCGCCGGGCTTCGACGGCTCGATCATGGAGATGTTCGTCACGCTGCTCGCGGGCGCGCGGCTGGTGCTGGCGAAGACCGCCGTGATCCGCGACGTGCCGCGTTTCGTCGACTACATTGCGCAGCAGGGCGTCACCACCGTCAACGCGACGCCCGCCTATCTCGCGTCGCTCGACTGGCACGCGCTCGGCACCGTGAAGCGGGTCATCAGCGCGGGCGACAATGCGCGCGCGGCGGATCTGCGCGAGCTGGCGCGGACCCGCGTGTGCCACAACTCGTACGGCCCGACCGAGGCCACCGTGTGCATCACGGACTACGTGGTCGACCCGGCAATCGCCTATGGCGCGCGTCTACCGGTCGGCCGCCCGATCCACAATACGCACCTGTACCTGCTCGACGAGCACGGCGCGCTGGCGCCCGACGGATGTACCGGCGAGATCTGCGTGTCCGGCATCGCGCTGGCGCGCGGCTACATCGGCCGCGACGACCTGAGCGCCGCCGCGTTCGTCGACCATCCGTTCGAGGCGGGCGAGCGCCTCTATCGCACCGGCGACCTCGGCGTCTGGCTGCCGGACGGCAACCTGGAAGTCACCGGGCGCCGCGACACGCAGGTGAAGATTCGCGGCTATCGCATCGAGACGGGCGAAATCGAAGCGGCGCTCAGGCAGCATGCCGACGTCGCCGACGCGCTCGTGTTCGTGCGCGAGGACACGCCGCAGCACAAGCAGCTGGTCGCCTGCGTCGCGACGACGACGGCCAGCGTCGCCGTCCTTCGGGAACATCTGAAGACGCGCCTGCCAGAGTTCATGGTGCCGGCGTCGATCGTGACGCTCGAGCGCCTGCCGCTGACGCCGAACGGCAAGCCCGACCGCAAGGCGCTCGCCGCGCTGGAGCTGGCGCCCGTGCCGAGCGCAACCGCATACGCCGCACCGGCCAACGACGTCGAAGCGCGCCTGGGCAAGATCTGGTCCGAGGTGCTGGGCCGCGAGCCGATCGGCGTGCACGACAATTTCTTCGAACTCGGCGGCGATTCGATCCTGATCATCCAGGTGATGTCGCTGGCCCAGCAGGTCGGCCTCAAATTCACCGCCGACCAGTTCTTCGCGCATCCGACCATCGCCGGGCTCGCCGCGGTGGCGGTGGAAGCGCCGTCGATCCGGATTTCGCAGGAGCCGGTGGTCGGCCCTGCCTCGCTGACGCCGATCCAGCACTGGTTCTTCGCGCAGGACGTGGCGGATCCGCACCACTACAACCAGTCAACCCTGATCGAGGTGCCCGCGTCGCTGCGGCCGGACGTGCTCGAGCATGCGCTGGCGGCCGTCGCGACCCATCATGACGCGCTGCGGCTGGGGTTCGAGCGCGTCGCCGGCGTGTGGCAACAATCGCATGCGGCGCCGCCGCTGGCGATTCCGCTCGGCGTCACGTCGCTGGCGGACATGGCGCCCGCCGCACGGCAGGCGGCCATGCTCGCAACTGCCAGCGACATGCAGGAAAGCTTCACGTTGTCGGCGCCGCCGCTGCTGCGCGCGCACCTGTTCCGGTTCGGCCCCGACACGCCGCAGCGCCTGCTCGTGGTCGCGCACCATCTGGTGATCGACGGCGTGTCGTGGCGCATCCTGTTCGAAGACCTGTACGCCGCGTGCCGGCAGCTCGAAGCCGGCGAAGCGGTGCAGCTCCCGGCCAGGACGACGGCCTGGCGCGACTGGTCGACGCGGCTGTCCGAATTCGGCGCGACCGCGCCCGACGGGCTGGACTACTGGCTGCGGGCCAACACCGACGAACAAGCATGTTTCGACGACATGCCGGTCGGCACCGTCGGCGAAGCCGGCACGACGGTCGTCGACTTCGACGCCCGGCAGACGCTTGCGCTGTTGCAGGACGTGCCGCGCGCGTTCAATACCCAGATCAACGAAGTGCTGCTGACGGCCCTGCTGCTCGCGTTCGGCGACTGGACGGGCAACGCGACGCTCCGCGTCGAACTCGAAGGCCACGGCCGCGAAGATCTCTTCGACGGCGTCGATACGTCGCGCACGATCGGCTGGTTCACCACGCACTACCCGGTGTTCCTGAACGCCGGCGACGCCACCGGGGCGGTCGAGGCGCTGCGCCACGTCAAGGAGCAGCTGCGCGCGGTGCCGATGCGCGGGCTCGGCTACGGCGTCGCCCGCTACCTCGGCCGCGACGCCGGCATCGCGGCGGCACTGGAACGGCAGCCGCCGGCGCCGGTGCGCTTCAACTATCTCGGCCAGGTCGATCGCGTGCTGGCGGACGACACGGGCTGGAAGCCGGTGCTCGACTTCCAGAGTCCCGAGCACAGCCCGCGCGCGCGGCGCGGCCATCTGTTCGAGATCGACGGCATGGTGTTCGACGGGTGCCTGCGCCTGACCTGGCGCTACAACCGCGAGGCCTGCGCACCCGGCGTCATCGAACAGCTGACGCACAGCTACCGCAGCCGTCTGCTGTCGATCGTCGCGGCGAGCGGCGACGGCTCGAGCGGGCTGAGCCCGTCGGACTTTCCGGCCGCGCGCATCAGCCAGGCAGCGCTGGACGCACTCGTATCAAGGATCAAATCGTGACATCCCCCACCATCGCCGATATCTACGAGCTCTCCCCGATGCAGGAGGCGATGCTCTTTCATGCCGTGCACTCGCCCGGCACGAGAAGCAGCTTCAACCAGCTCGGTTGCCGGATCACCGGCGACCTCGATCCCGTGCTGTTTCAAGCCGCATGGCAGCAGCTCGTCGACCGGCATCCGGTGATGCGAACGTCGTTCCATTGGGAAGAATTCGACAAGCCGATGCAGGTCGTGCATGCGCACGCCACGCTGCCGTGGGTGCAGGACGACTGGCGCGACCTGCCGGACCACGAACAGCGCACGCGGTGGCGTGCGCACCTCGAAAACGACCTGGCCGAAGGCTTCGCGCTCGATCGTGCGCCGCTCGTGCGCTGCCGCCTGGTGCGCGTCGCCGAAGACGCATCCCTGTTCAGCTGGAGCCACCATCACATCCTGGCCGACGGCTGGTGCCTGTCGCTCGTGATCGAGGAGATCTTCGAGGCCTATGGCGCGCTCGTGCAAGGCGTGCCGCCGACGCTCCCCGCGGTGCGCCCCTATCGCGACTACATCCAGTGGCTGCAGCAGCGCGAGCCGCAAGCCGCGCAGCAATACTGGGCGCGCTATCTCGAAGGGTTCCACTCGCCGACCCCGCTGCCCACGGCCGCGCGCGCCGAAACGGGCGAGCGTTTCGGCCAGGGCCTCGCGCAAGTGCAGGCCGACCTGTCGGCCGACCTGAGCGCGCGCCTGCGGCAATTCGCGGCCCGCCATCACGTCACCCTCAATACCCTCGCGCAAGCGGCGTGGGCGCTCGTGCTGTCGCGTTACAGCGGCGAGACCGACGTGGTGTTCGGCGCCGTCGTGTCCGGCCGGGGCGCCAACCTGCCGGGGATCGAAACCATGCTCGGCCTGTTCATCAACACGGTGCCGGTGCGGGTGCGGGTCGACCCGCGGCAGCCGCTGGTGCCGTGGCTGAAGATGATCCAGGCGCGCGTGGCCGCCCGCGCACCGTTCGAGCACACCCCGTTGCCCGACATTCAGCGCTGCAGCGAAGTGCCGCTGACGACGCCGCTGTTCGAGAGCAACATCACGTTCATGAATTACCCGCTGGATGCGTCGCTGACGCACGGCGCGCACGGGCTCGCGGTCGACGAGGTCGAGCTGTACAACCGCGCCGACATCCCGCTCGAATTCGTGGTGACGGCGCGCGACGACTGGAAGATGGAGCTGTCGTTCGATCCGCGCCGCTTCGATGAAGACACGATGCAGCGCATGCTGGGCCACGTGGCCACGACGCTCGATGCGTTCGCAGCCGACCCGAACCGGCTGCTCGGCCGCCTGTCGATCCTGCCCGAGGCCGAACGCCGGCAATTGCTGGACACGTTCAACGACACCGCCGTGCCGTTCGACGCCGCACACACCGTGGTGCATCGCCTGGAACAGGCCGCCGCCGACCACCCCGGGCGGGTGGCGGTCGAGTCCCGCGACGGCATCCTGAGCATCGGCGAACTGAACGCGCGCGCCAACCGTCTCGCTCACCGCCTGCTGGCCGCCGCCGAGCTGGGGCCGGACGCGCTGGTCGCGATCTGCATGCGCCGGTCGGCACGCCTGATGGAAGCGATCCTCGCCGTCTGGAAGTGCGGCGCCGCCTATATTCCGATCGACCCCGACTATCCGCCGGCCCGTATCCGCACCATTCTCGACGATTCCGGCGCCGCCCTCGTGATCACCTGCGACGACCTGCTGCCGCCCGAGCTGGCCGCGCTTGCGCCGGTCGTGACGCTCGACGACGCCGCCGATTCCGGCGACGACACCAATCCCGGCCGCCCCGTCTTGCCCGGCAGCCTCGCCTACGTGATCTACACGTCCGGCTCCACCGGAAAGCCCAAGGGGGCGATGGTCGAGCACGCCGGCATGCTGAATCACATGCTCGCCGAGATCGACGAGTTTTCGATCTCGGCGTCGTCGGTGATCGCGCAAACCGCGCCGCATTGCTTCGACATTTCGGTCTGGCAATTTTTCACGGCGCCGCTCGCCGGCGGCAAGACCGTGATCGTCGACGACGAATGCATTCGCGATCCGGCGTCGTTCGTCGCGACCCTGGAAGCCACCCGGGTCAGCATCCTCGAACTGGTGCCGTCGTATCTGTCCGCCGTGCTCGACCGCGCGTCGGAACGGCCGGCGCTGATGCAGCACCTGCGGCACCTGCTCGTCACCGGCGAGATGGTCAGCCCGGCCCTGGTGAAACAGTGGTTCGACGTGTTCCCGGACATCGCGCTGGTGAACGCCTACGGCCCGGCGGAAGCGTCCGACGACGTCGCGCAGCACCGCATGACGTGCGCGCCGACCACACCTTACGTCCCGGTCGGCAAGCCGATCCGCAACGTGCGCCTCTACGTCGTCGATCCGCAGATGAACCTGTGCCCGATCGGGATCCCCGGCGAACTGTGCGTGTCCGGCATCGCCGTCGGCCGCGGCTACCTGAACAACGAAGCCGCGACGCGGGAGGCTTTCGTCGAGGATCCGTTCCATCCGGAGCGCGGCGTCCGCCTGTACCGCACCAGCGACATCGGCTGCTATCTCCCCGACGGCACGATCGTGCTCCACGGCCGCAAGGATCACCAACTGAAGATCCGCGGCTACCGCATCGAGCTCGGCGAGATCGACAACGCGCTGGCCGCCCTTCCGGAAATCCGCCAGTCGGCCGCGCTCGACTATCGCGACGAGGCCGGCCGCGCCGCGCTGTGCGCGTATGTCGCGTTCCGCGACGGCGCGTCGCTGAGCGATGCCGCGATTGCCGCGGCGTTGTCCGCCACGCTGCCGGACTACATGGTGCCCGCCATCTACGTGGTGCTCGACGCGCTGCCCCTGAGCGGCAACGGCAAGATCGACCGCAAGGCGCTGCCGCCGCTGGACCGGGCGCGGCTGTCGGCGGCGGCACACACGCCGACCCTGCCCCGCACGCCCACCGAGACGCTGCTGTGCCGCATCTGGGGAGAAGCGCTGGGCATTCCGGCGCCCGGCGTCCACGACAACCTGTTCGCGCTGGGCGGCGATTCGATTCTCAGCATGCGCATCGTGTCGCTGGCCGCCAAGGCGGGCCTGAAGCTCACGACCCGGCTCATCTTCCAGCATCCGACGGTTGCCGAGCTCGCCGCCGTGGCCACGCGCGGCACGGCCGGCGCGGCGGAGTTCGTCGCGTCGTCCGGGCCGCTGCCGCTGACGCCGATCCAGAAACAGTTCTTCGCGCAGCGCAAGGTCGACCCGGACCAGTACAACCAGGCGGTCCTGCTCGACGTCCCGGCGGATTTCGATCCGGTCCTGCTGCGCCAGGCGTTGCGGCACGCGGTCAAATGGCACGATGCGCTGCGGCTGCGCTTTCGCGCGGGCGAGTCCGGCTGGATCCAGGCAGTCGTCGACGATCCCGAGGTGCCCGTCGGCGTGTTCGACATTGCGCGCGACCAGCTCGCGCAGCACGTCGCGCAATCACATGCGAGCCTGAATCTGTCGGACGGCCCCGTCGTGCGCGCGGACCTGTTCCGCCTCGACGAAGGCCGCTCGCTGCGCCTGCTGCTGGTTGCGCATCATCTGGTCGTCGACGGCGTGTCGTGGGGCGCGCTGCTCGAAACCCTGTACGACGCCTACACCCGCCTGCGCAACGGCAAGGCACCCGAATTTGCGGGCGGCAGCGCGACGTGGACCGCGTGGACCCGCGCGATCTCGACCTGGGCCGACGCCGGCACCGCCGACACCGATCTCGCCCATTGGCAGGCCCTCGCGCGCGCCGGCCTGCCCGGCCTGCCGCTCGATCGCGCGGCGCCGGCCGACGCCAATACCGTGTCGTCCGCCGAAACGATCGTGGTCGAGCTGGGCGAAGCCGCGACGACGGCGTTGCTGGGCGCCGCGCCCCGGGCCTACGACGCGCAGATCAACGACGTGCTGCTCGCCGCGCTCGCGCGTGCCGTCAGCGACTGGAGCGGATGCGCCGACGTCCTGCTGGATCTCGAAGCGCACGGGCGCGAAGAACTGATCGACGATCTCGACATCTCGCGCACGTTGGGCTGGTTCACGTCCGTCTTCCCGGTCGCGCTGACGGTCGAGGCCGGCCCGCACGATCCGGCCCGCCTGGTCGCGGCGGTCAAGGCGCGACTGCGCGCCGTGCCGAACGCAGGCATCAGCTACGGACTGCTGCAGAACCGGCTCGACGCGCCGGCACCGCAGCCGCAACTGCTGTTCAACTACCTCGGCCAGACCGACCAGCTGTTCGCCGCCGCACGCGACTGGAAACAGGCGACCGAGCCGAGCGGGGACGGCCGCCATGCGAACCAGCGGCGCGAACACCTGCTCGACATCAACGCCTACGTGAGCGGCAACCGCCTGCACGTTGCGTGGGAATTCAGCCGGGCCTGCCACGACACGGACACGATCCGGCGCGTCGCGCACGCGTACCTCGCGGCGCTCGAATCCCTGGTCGCCGGCCCTGCCGTTCCGTCCGCGTCGGTCCGGCCCGCAGCCGGCCTGCCGCAGGTGCCGGCCGCGGTCGCGCCGGACGAGGTGGCCGACGTCTACGCGCTGACGCCGACCCAGCAGGGCATGCTGTTCCACGGGCTGTACGAACCCGCGTCGGACGCGTACTTCAGCAGCCTGAATTTCCGTATCGACGGCGCGCTCGACGTCGACCGGTTCCGCCGCGCGTGGGATACCGTCGCGCAGCGGCACGACATCTTGCGAACGTCGTTTCACTGGGAAGACCTCGACAGCCCCGTGCAGGTCGTGCATCGCCGTGTCGACCTGCCGTGGCACGAGGAAGACCTGCGCGCGGCGTCCGCCGCGGAGGCCGATCGGCATCGGGCAAGTTACGACGCGCAGGACCGCTCACGCGGCTTCGACTTCACCCGGGCGCCGCTGATGCGCGTCGCGCTGTTCCGCGTGGGCGATCACGCCTGGTGCTTCCACTGGAGCCATCACCACATCCTGCTCGACGGGTGGAGCTCCGCCCGGCTCCTGGGCGAGGTGGCCGCCGCGTATCAGGCGCCGTCGGCCGAAGGTGCGCCGGCGCAGGACGCGCCGCCGGCCTTCGCCGACTACGTGCGCTGGCTGGCGCGCCAGGACGCGGCCGTCGCGGAACGCTTCTGGAAGACGAAGCTGGCGGATTTCCCGGCGACGACGCCGCTCGTGCTGGGACGCCCGGAACTCGACGGCACGGCCGCGCCGGGCGCCTATGTCGAAGAACCGCTGCTGCTCTCCGAAAACGACACACAACGGCTCGTCGCGTTCGCGCAAACCCGGCGCCTCACCCTCAACACGCTCGCGCAGGGCGCGTGGGCGCAGCTGCTGGCTCGTTATAGCGGCGAAGCGGACGTCGTGTTCGGCACGATCGTGTCCGGTCGCCCGGCGTCGCTGCCGGCGTCGGACGAGATGGTCGGGCTGTTCATCAACACGCTGCCGGTGCGGGTCCGCATCGATGCGCGCCCGACGTCCGAGTGGCTCGCGCAGTTGCAGATGGATCTCGCACGGCAGGAGGAATATGCGCACTATCCGCTGGCCGACATCCAGAAATTCGCCGGCCTGCCGCCCGGCGTGCCGCTCTTCGAAAGCCTGCTCATCTTCCAGAACTATCCGGTCGAGGACGCCTTGGCCGATGCGCTGCCCGGGCTGCGGATCGGCGAATTCCAGGTGGCCGATCCGAACAATTACCCGCTGACGCTGGTCGTGACGCCGGGCAAGCGCCTGTCGCTGCAGGTGCTGTACGACGACGGCCGGTTCGATCGCGACACGATCGTCCGCCTGCTGCGTCATGTCGAAACGCTGCTCGTCGGCCTGGCCGGCGCGGAAGATCGCCCGAACCGCAGCGTCGCGCTCCTCGCCGCCGCGGAGCGCGACGCCCTCGTGCTGGGCTGGAACGATACGTTCGCGCCGATTCCGTCCGACCGGACGCTGCCCGAACTGATCGACGCCGTCGCCGCCGCGCACCCCGAGCGCATCGCGGTGCGGTGCGGCACGGAAGTCCGCACCTACCGCGATCTCGTCGAAGGCGCCAACCGGATCGCCGCGCATCTTCTGCGCGTCGCGCCGATCCCGCCGGACGACCGGATCGCCGTCTGGATGCCGCGCTCGCCGCTGATGCTGGAAACGATCCTGGCCATCTGGAAGTGCGGCGCGGCGTACGTTCCCGTCGATCCGGCCTATCCGGCCCAGCGCGTCGAGACCATCCTGACGCTGGCCCGGCCGGCCCTGATCGTCGCGACGGACTGCGTGCCGCCGCCGTCGCTGGCGTCGATCCCGCTGGTCGATCCCGCGCGCCTGCCCGGGCATCGCGATGCCGATGCGCCGGCGGCGCGTTGCCGGCCCGCGGATCTCGCCTACGTGATCTTCACGTCGGGTTCGACCGGCCAGCCGAAAGGCGCGATGGTCGAGCATCGCGGCATGCTCAATCACGTGCTCGCGATGGCGCGCAGGGTCGGGCTCGGCGCAGGGAGCGCGGTGGCCCAGACCGCTTCGCACTGCTCCGACATCTCGGTCTGGCAGTGCTTCGCGGCGCTGGCGTCGGGCGGCGCCACGGTGATCTATCCCGATGCAGTCATCCTCGAGCCCGCGCACCTGATCGACGCGCTTCACCAGGACCGCATCACGGCGATGCAGTTCGTGCCGTCCTATCTGGCGACCTTTCTCGGCGAGCTGGAACGGCACCCGGCGCCGGCGTTCCCGCACCTCGACACGCTGCTGACGATCGGCGAAACCCTGCAGCCCGCGTCCGCGCAAGCATGGTTCCGCCTGAATCCTGCGGTCAGGCTCATCAACGCCTACGGGCCGACCGAAGCGTCGGACTCCGTCGCGCACTACAGCATGACGTGCGCGCCGGACCTGACGGCGATTCCGATCGGCCGCCCGATCGAGAACCTGCGCCTCTACGTCGTCGATGCCGACATGAATCCGTGCCCGGCCGGCGTCAAGGGCGAGATCTGCATCGGGGGAACCGGCGTCGGGCGCGGCTACCTGTTCGACGAAGCGCGCACCCGGGCGGTGTTCCGAGACGATCCGTTCAACCCGGAGCCGGGCGCACGCCTGTACCGCACCGGCGACATCGGCTGCTTCGACGCGGACGGCAATCTCCACTTCTTCGGCCGCCGCGACTTCCAGGTCAAGATCCGCGGCTATCGCATCGAGCTCGGGGAAATCGAAGCCGCGCTGACGGGTCTCGCCGGCATCTCCCATGCCGTCGTGGTCGCCCGACAGGCGCCGGACGCGGGCACGACCCTGTGCGGCTACGCATCGGGCACCGGCTGGACGCCCCAACGCGTGCGCGACGCGCTGCGCGACACGCTGCCGGCGCATATGGTGCCCGACACCGTGATGCTGTTGCCGGCGCTGCCCGTCATGCCGAACGGCAAGATCAACCGCGCCGCGCTGCCGCTCCCGGATGCGGCAGCGGTCGTATCCGACGGCGTGCGGGCCGAACCGCAGACACCCGTCGAGGCGGCGCTGCTGCGCATCTTCGCCGAGGTGCTCGGCCACCGGCCGAACGGCGTCGACGACGATTTCTTCGAGCATGGCGGCCAAAGCCTGAAGGCGATCCAGATGGTCAGCCGGATCCGGCGCGAGTTGAAACTGGACGTCGCGGTCGCCGATATCTTCCATGCGCCGTCGCCGCGTGCCCTCGCCCGGAAGCTCGCCTCCATGCCGGCCGACAGCACCGGTGGCGACGCGCCGATCCCGGCGCTGGCGGCGCAACCGTCCTACGCGGTGTCTCGCGCACAGAAGCGGATCTGGCTCGCCAGCCGCAGCGCGGATCCGTCCACGTACGACATGGCAGGCGCGCTGCAGCTGGACGGCGCGCTCGACACGGCGCGCCTCGTCCAGGCGTTCGACGCGCTGGTCGATCGCCACGAGAGCCTGCGCACCGTGTTTGCGATGATCGAAGGCGAGCTGCGGCAACGCATCCTCACCCGCGACGCATCCGGATTCCGGGTCGAACAAACGGAGCTCGCGGACGATGCCGGGCCGCACGCCGTCGATGCGCTGATTCGCGCGGCAGGCGCGCAGCCGTTCGATCTCGCGTCGGGGCCGCTGTTTCGCGTGAAGCTGGTCCGGCGCTCGCCGACGCATCACCTGCTGCTGCTGAACATGCATCACGTGATCTCGGATGCGTGGTCGCTGCGCGTGCTGACCGACGATCTGCAGGCGCTGTATGCGGGTCACGACCTGCCGCCGCTGTCGATCCAGTATCGCGACTACGCCGCGTGGCACAACGCGAGCCTCGAAGGCCCGCGTGCCGCCGCGCATCGCGCGTACTGGCTCGGGCAACTGGCGTCGCCGCTGCCCCGGCTGCAACTGGCGTCGGATTTCCCGCGTCCCGAGCGGCCCGGCCATGCCGGGCAGACACTCGAAGTCGAATTGTCGGAACCGCAAGCAGCAGGCCTCGCGGCGCTGGCCCGCGCGCGCCACACGTCGCTCTACACGGTGCTCCTCGCGTCGTTCTGCGTGCTGATGCACCGCTACACGGGGCGCGAGGACATCGTCATCGGCAGCGTGTCGGCCGGACGCGACAGCGAACAACTCGAATCGCAGATCGGGGTGTTCCTCAACACGATCGTGCTCCGCGTCCCGGTGCGGCCGGCCGCGACCGTCGAAGCGGTGATCGACGCCGTGGCGAAAGCGTCCACCGACGCGCTGGCGCATGCGTCCTATCCGTTCGATGCGCTGCTGGAAGACCTGAAGATTCGCACGCCGACGGGCCACTTCCCGATCTTCGACATTCAGGCGAACGCCATTTCGATGCCGGCGCCGCAGCCCGGCCTGCGCATCACGGACCGCTCGCCGGCGGACACCACGGCCAAGTTCGACCTGTCGTTCCAGGTCGTGGAAAGCGATGGCCGGCACGTCATCCAGCTGATCTACAACGCTCACCTGTTCCGCCCCGCGACCATCGCCGCGATGCGCGACCGGCTGCTCGCGATCCACGACGTGTTCCGTCGCGATCCGGCCATGCCGGTCGATCGCATCCCGCTCTCCGGCGATGCGCCCGCCGCCGGCCCGCGCATCCGGGTCGGCCTGCGCCTGAAGCGCGCGCCCGAAGTCACCGCCGACGATGCGCTCGAGGAGAAATCGTGAGGCGGCCCGGTCGAGGTCCGCGCAACGGGCGCCATGCGCCCGGCTTCAGGTTGATTCAGGTGAACAAAACGTATCGAGGAGTTTCCCGTGCAAGACAATAACGTGCTGGTCACCGACCATCGCTATGCGCACACCGCGCGATTCTGGCGCGACAGCCTTGCGCTCGTCACCGGCGCCTACCGGATCGCCGCACACGCCCCCAATCCGCAACCGGGCCGCCTGCTGTCCCGCACGGTGCCGCTCACGCCCGCGTCGCTCGACCTGCTGCGGCGCATCGGCGACGACGAGCTTGCCGAATTCACCGTCACGGCGGCGGGCATTGCGTTCCTGCTCTGGCAGACCTTCCGGACGCCCGTCACGGTGCTCGGCACGCCAGCGCTCGCCGGGCACGCGCCGGCCGGGGCCGGCACCATCCCGCTGATCATCGAGGTCCGCCCCGAGGAGCGCATCGAGGACTACCTGTCGCGCGTGGCGGGAATCGTCGAAGACAGCTATGCCGAGCCGCATTTCCCGCTGGAAACGCTGGTGCGCAACGAAAAGAATCTGGCGCTCGCACAGCTCACGAAGGTGTCGCTGGCGGACGATCGGGTACACCGCGCACCGACGGCGCAGGACGACGACCTGCAGCTGCACCTGCGGCTCGCGCGCGGCGAAATCGAGATCCGTCATGCCGGCGCGATCGAGCCTTTCGTCATGGACGGCTTCGCGGGCAGCCTCGCCGCGGTGCTGCAGGCATTCGAACACCTCGACCAGCCGGTGGGCGACATCGACGCGAGCCCGCCGGACGCACGCCGGCGGCTGGCCGCCTTCAACGAAACCGCGGCGGCCGGCCCCCGCCACCCGACGGTCGTCGACATGTTCGAAGCGCAGGTCACCCGTACGCCGACCGCACCGGCCCTCGTCACCGACAGTTCGCTGATGACCTACGCCGACCTGAATGCCCGGGCCAACAGCCTCGCGCATCAGTTGCGCGAACATCACGGCGTCGGGCCGGAATCGCTGGTCGGCATCATGCTCGAACGTTCCGAGTGGATGATCGTCGCGATTCTCGGCATCCTGAAGGCGGGGGCGGCGTTCGTGCCGCTGGACCCGGCCTATCCGGCCGAGCGGATCAATCACATCCTCGGCGACACCGGCCTGTCGCTGCTGGTGACCCAATCGAGCCAACTGGCGCAGTGGTACGAATTCTCCGGCGTGACGCTGCTGCTGGATCAGGAGCTCCCCAACTGGCCGCCGCTGCCGGACAATCCGCCGTGCCGCATCGAGCCGGCGCACCTTGCCTACGTGATCTATACGTCCGGTTCGACCGGGCGACCGAAAGGCTGCCTGCTCGAGCACCGGAACCTGGCCCACTACATCGCGTGGGCCGCCGGGTATTACTTTCCGGAAAGCACGGCCGGCAGTTTCGGCCTGTACAGCTCGCTGTGCTTCGATTTCACGCTGACCAACGTCTTCTGCCCGCTGGTGCGCGGCAAGACGCTGCGCATCTATCCGCAGTCGGAAAGCATCGACACCATCCTGGCCCGGATGTTCCAGCCCGGCAGCGGCGTCGACACCCTCAAGCTCACGCCGACCCACATCCACCTGCTGGAATACATGAACCTCGCACGCTCCGGCGTGCGCAAGGTGATCGTCGGCGGCGAGGAACTGGCGCCCCAGCATATCGCCACGCTGCGGAAGATCGATCCGGCGATCGAAATCTACAACGAGTACGGCCCCACCGAGGCGACGGTCGGCTGCATCGTCGAGCGCGTCGAGGACGTGCCGGCTTCGGTGCTGATCGGCCGGCCGATCGCCAACACCCGCGTGTACATGCTCGACGAAGCCCTGCGGCCGGTCCCGCTCGGCGTGCCGGGGGAAATCTGCCTCGCCGGCGCCGGCCTCGCGCGCGGCTATCACCAGCGCCCCGACGTCACCGCCGCGAAATTCGTCGAGCATCCGTTCCCCGGCGAGCAGCGCATCTATCGCACCGGCGACATCGGCCGCTGGCTGCCCGACGGACGGATCCAGTGCTATGGACGCGTCGACGACCAGGTCAAGATTCGCGGGCATCGGGTCGAACTCGGCGAGATCGAGGCCGCGATCACCGCGCACGAGGCGGTCGTCGGCGCGGCGGTCATGCTGCGCGAATCCGCCCACGGCGTGCGCAAGCTGGCGGCCTACGTCAAGGGATCCGACAATCTGAACGTGCCGGACCTCAGGGCGTTCCTCGCCGGGAAACTGCCGGACTACATGGTCCCGTCCGACATCGTCCCGATCGCCGAATTCCCGCTCAACGCCAACGGCAAGCTGGATCGCCCGGCGCTGCTGGCCATGGAGCCGGCCGCCGCGCCCGACGCGGCCAGCCCCGACGCCACGCCGGTCCAGCTCGAACTGTTGCGCATCTGGCACGACGTGCTCGACAACCCGGCCGTCGATCTCGCCGGCCGCTTCTTCGACTACGGCGGCGATTCGCTGCAGGCCATGCAGCTGGTGTCGAGAATCTGGGGCAGCTTCTCCGTCGAGATCGGCATCGACGCGATCTTCGAACTCCAGACCATCGGCGCGGTGTCCGACCTGATCGAGGCGTCGTCGCCCCACGCCGGTTCGACGGCCGGCAACATCGTGCCCCGCTCACGCGCGAACGACCTGCCGCTGTCCTTTCCGCAGCAGCGCCTGTGGTTCCTCGCGCAACTGGAAGGCCCGTCGGCCGCGTACAACATCTCGAGCGCGCTGCGCTTCGATGGCGAACTGGACGTCGCGCGCCTGCGAGCTGCCGTGTCCGGGATCAGCCGGCGTCACGAGATCCTGCGCACGACGTTTCCGGCCATCGACGGCCTCGGCGTCCAGCGCATCGCCCCGCCAGCGCCGGTCGCGCTCGACGTCGTCGACGTCGCCAGCGAGTCCGACGTGCTCGCGCTGCTCGCCGAAGAAGCCGACCGCCCGTTCGATCTCGCCGCCGGGCCGCTCTACCGCGTCGTGCTGTATCGCGTGCACGAGCGCCTGCACGTCTTCGGCATCGTGATGCATCACATCGTTTCGGATGCGTGGTCGTCAGGCATCCTCATCGGTGAGCTGGCCGCGCTCTATGCGGGCGAGTCGCTGCCGGAACTGCCGATCCAGTACGCGGACTACGCCGTGTGGCAGTACGAGCGCCTGGCGTCCACCGATACGCATCGGGAGCTGGCGCTCCTGAGCGCGGCGCTGACGGACGCGCCGGACCTGATCGCGCTGCCCACCGACCGTCCCCGGCCCGCCATCCAGCAGTTCCGCGGCGCGGTGCTGCCGTTCCGGCTGGACGGCGAGCGTGCCGAAGGCCTGCGCGCGATCGCGCGCGCGTCCGGCACCAGCACGTTCATGGTCGTGCTCGCCGCGTATGCGCTGCTTCTGTCGCGGTACAGCAACCAGCAGGACCTCGTCATCGGGTCGCCGATCGCCAATCGGCGCTCCAGCATGACCGAGCCGCTGATCGGCTTCTTCGCGAACATGCTCGCGCTGCGCGTGGACCTGTCGGGCAACCCGACCTTCGGCGAACTGCTGGCGCGCGTGAAGCGCGTCGCGCTGGACGGCTACAGCCGCCAGGAAATTCCGTTCGAACAGGTGGTGGACTCGCTGGATCTGGAACGCAACCTGAGCCGCACGCCGGTTTTCCAGGTCGTGTTCGCGTACGAGAAAGCGCAGCCCGAGACGGTGAGCTTCCCCGGTCTCGTGGCGACGCCGGTAGCGGTGGAGACCCACACCGCGAAGTTCGACCTCACACTCCATATCCAGGATGCCGACGACGGCCTGGCAGGCTCGCTGGAATACAACCTGGACCTGTTCGACGCCGCCACAATCGATCGCATGGCGGAACACTTCCGTGCGCTCGTCGATGCCGTGATCGCCGATCCGGACCGGCCGCTCGGCGGGCTGCCGCTGACGAGCGAAGCCGAGCGGAACCTGCTGACCGTCGAATGGAACCGGACCGAAACGGATTTCGGCGCAGCCGCCGCACAGCCGCTGCATCGACTGTTCGAACAGCAGGTCGAGCGCACGCCTGATGCCGTCGCCGCCGTCTACGACAACGACACGCTCACCTACGCCGAACTCAACGTCCGCGCCAACCGCCTTGCGCACCGGCTCATCGCGCTCGGCGTCGGGCCCGATGCCCTCGTCGGCGTCGCGATGGAGCGTTCGCTCGACATGATCGTCTCGCTCCTTGCGGTCCTCAAGGCCGGCGGCGCCTACGTCCCCGTCGATCCCGACTACCCCGCCGAGCGCGTGCGCTTCATGATCGACCACGCGCAGTTGCGCTGGATCCTCACCCAGCAGCATCTGCTAGCCGCGCTGCCCGATACCGACGCCGCGCTGATCGTCGTCGATTCCGATGCGCTTGCCCTCGATCCCGATGCGGTGGCCAACCCCGAGCCTGATCTGACCGGCGACAACCTCGCCTACATGATCTACACGTCCGGTTCCACCGGCCGACCCAAGGGTGCGCTCAACGCGCACCGCGCGATCACCAACCGCATCCTGTGGATGCAGCAGGCCTACGCGCTCGACGCAGACGACGCCGTCCTGCAGAAGACCCCGTTCAGCTTCGACGTGTCCGTCTGGGAATTCTTCTGGCCGCTCGTCACTGGCGCGCGACTCGTGTTCGCCCGCCCCGGCGGACAGCGCGAGACCGACTATCTGGTCGAACTCATCGAGCGCGAACGGATCACCACGATTCACTTCGTGCCGTCGATGCTGCGCGCCTTCCTCGACCAGCCGGACCTCGACGCGCACTGCGCGTCGCTGCGCCGCGTCGTGTGCAGCGGCGAGGCCCTGCCCCACGACCTGCAGCAGCGCTGCTTCGAGCGCCTCGACGTCGCGCTGACCAACCTCTACGGCCCCACCGAGGCCGCCGTCGACGTGAGCGCATGGGAGTGCCGGCGCGATGACCTGCACCGCATCGTCCCGATCGGGCGGCCCATCGCCAACACCCGCCTCTACATCGTCGATGCGCAGATGCAGCCCACCCCGCTCGGCGTGGCCGGCGAACTGCTGATCGGCGGTACGCCGGTCGGGCTCGGCTACCACGGCGAACCCGAACTGAGCGCCGAGAAGTTCATCGCCGATCCGTTCTCGAGCGATCCGCAGGCGCGCCTCTATCGCACCGGCGATCTGGCGCGCTACCGCGCCGACGGCAACATCGAATTCCTCGGTCGCATCGACCACCAGATCAAGCTGCGCGGCCTGCGTATCGAGCCGGGCGAAATCGAAGCCGCGCTGCGTACGCATCCGTCGGTCGACGACTGTGTCGTCATCGCCAAAACAGAAGGAATCCGAACGTTCCTGATCGCGTATGTCGCGGCTGCCACGCCGGACATCGCCGATCTTCGCGACTATCTGGGCGGCAAGCTCGCGGACTACATGGTGCCGTCGCAGTTCGTCGCGCTGGCGTCGTTGCCGATGCTGCCCAACGGCAAGATCAATCGCAAGGCGTTGCCCGCGCCCGCCGACACGATCGACGCGGCCCGGCCGCACGCGCCGGCCGTCAAGCCCCGGGAAATCCTGCTGGCCTCGATCTGGCAGGACGTGCTGCAACTGCCTTCCGTCGGCATCCACGACAATTTCTTCGAACTGGGCGGCGATTCGATCCTGAGCATTCAGGTGATCGCGCGCGCCAACCGGGCCGGATTGCGTGTGACGGCGAAACAGCTGTTCCAGTACCAGACGATCGCGCAGCTGGCCGCCGCGCCCGACGAACGGGCGACGCATGCGCCGAGCGTCAGCCCGCTGGGCGATGCGCCGCTCACCCCGGTGCAGCACTGGTTCTTCGAGCAGGAGACGGACGCGCCGTCGCAGTACAACCAGACGGTCCTGATCCAGGTGCCGGCGGATATCGACGCGTCGCGGCTCGCCGACGCATTCCGGCAAGTTCACGAACATCACGATGCGTTGCGCCTGCGCTTCTCGCACGACGCGGGCCGCTGGACCCAGGAAATCGTCGCCGGCGGCGAGGTGCCGGCGTGCTTCGCGAAGCAGGAGATCACCGGCGACGCCGGCGAGCGGCTGGCGGCGATGCGCGCGGCAGCTGCCGAAGCCGAACGCGGCATCGACATCACGCACGGCCCGCTGCTGGCAGCCCGGCTCTTCTGCATGGCCGGCGAGCCGCTCGCCCGCCTGTTCGTGTCGATCCACCACCTGGCGGTGGACGGCGTGTCATGGCGCGTGCTTCTCGAGGATCTGCATGCCGCCTACCACGGCGAGCCGTTGCCCGGGAAGACGACGTCGTTCCGCGAATGGGCCATGCATCTGCAGCAATTGAGCCGGTCGCCGGCCATCGGCGACGAAGCCTGCCTGTGGCACACCCTCGTCGCGCAGCCCGTCGAACCGATGCCGGTCGATTATCCGGCCGCGCGCGGGGCCGGCAACGGGGACAACAACGCGGTGGGCGACGCGGCATCGGTGTCGTTCGAGCTGGACGAAGCCGCCACGACCGCATTGCTGCGCCGGCTGCCGCGGGCCTACGACACCCGCATCAACGACGTGCTGCTCGCCGCGCTGGCGCAAGCCTGCAGCATGGTCACCGGCAACGCCCGCACCCGGATCGATCTCGAAAGCCACGGCCGCCACGTATCGGATGCGCCGTTCGACCTCACCCGGACGGTGGGCTGGTTCACGTCCATCTACCCGGTCGTGCTCGAGGCTGACGCGTGGCACACGCCGGAGGAAGCGCTGCGCACCGCACGGCAGCAGTTGCGCGACATTCCGGCCGACGGCTTCGGCTATTCGCTGCTGCGCTACCTGAGCCCCGACGACGCGGTGCGCGACAGCCTCGCCGCGCTGCCGAAGGCCGATATCCTCTTCAACTATCACGGGCAGCTCGACAGCGTGCTGCAGCAATCCGATGGCTGGCGTCCGGCCACCGAGGATCTCGGTTCGCTGCGCGCCGAACGGGAGCAGCGCACGCATGCGTTCGAGATCGTCGCCGCCGTTGCCGACGGCAGGCTTCAGGTGGACTGGCGCTACGGCGAGCGGCTCCACCGGCGGCAGACGGTCGAGAACCTGGCCGCGCACTTCAAGGACCGGTTGCTCGACTTCGCGGCGTCCGTCTCCGATACCGCATGGGACGACGTCGACGACAGCTACCCGCTCTCGTCGCTGCAGCAGGGCATTCTGTTCCATTCGCTGTACGACCTGGATCCCGCCGCCTATTTCCAGCAGTTCAGCTTTGTCGTCAGCGGGCCGCTCGAGGTGCCGGCGCTCCGGCAGGCGTGGGCCCATGCGCTCGAACGCCATCCCGTGTTGCGCACCGCGTTCGCGTGGGCCAATCGCGATCAGCCCGTCCAGACCGTGCTGCGCGCGGTCGACCTGCCGTGGACATGCCTCGACTGGCGTTCCCGCGACGCGTCCCGCCGCGCGCAGGACTTCGACGCGTTCCTCGCCGAGGACCGGCAGCGCGGCTTCGATCTTCAGCGCGCGCCGTTGTTCCGCTGCACGCTGATCCAGGAAACGGATATGCGCCATCGCTTCTGCTGGAGCGCGCACCACATCATTCTCGACGGCTGGAGCACCGCGACCCTGATGAAGGAAGTGTTCGACGACTACCTGTCGATCGTCCGCACCGGCGCGCCCGTGGTCGCGGCACCCGCGCCGGGTTACCGCACGTACATCGACTGGCTCGCGCATCATCCCCGCTCGGCCGACGAAGCCTGGTGGCGCGCCGAGCTGGCCGGGTTCCGCGCCGCCACGCCGATCGCGGCCAGTCCGGCCCGGCAGGTCGCCGGCGACGCCGCGCGCAGGACCCAGCAATTCCTGCTCGACGAAACCCTGACCGCGCGGCTGCATGCGCTCATGCGCACCCATCGCCTTACCCTCAACGTCCTGATACGCGCCGTCTGGGCATTGGTGCTGCGACGCCACGCCGGCACGGACGACGTCGTCTTCGGCGTCACCGTGTCCGGTCGCCCGCCGATGCTCGACGGCGTCGAGTCGATCGTGGGGCTGTTCATCAACACGCTGCCGTTGCGCTTGCGCATCGCGCCGGAGCGCCCGTTCGTCGAATGGCTGACGGCGGTCCATGCCGCGCAGGCGGCCATGGAGCCGCATTCGTACAGCTCGCTGGTCGACATCCAGTCATGGAGCGAGCTGGGTGCCCGCGACAGCCTGTTCGACAGCCTGCTGGTGTTCGAGAACTTCCCGGTTGCCGCCGCCCCCGATCTCGGGCCGGACGACATCGAGATCCTCGACACCCGCGCCTTCGCGGAATCGAATTACCCGCTGACGCTAACCGTGCATCCGAACGCGCGCATCGGCTTCGAGATTTCGCACGATGCGCACCGTGTCGCGCCCGACGTGGTGCGGCAGATGCTGGGCACTCTCCGCGCGTTGCTGGAACGGTTCGCCGCCGAGCCGGACCAGTTGACCGGCCAGCTCGCCGACGCGCCGGCCGCCGGCGGCCAGCCGGGCGTGCCGCGCGGCGCGGCCGATCACGCCGCCCCAGCCGTCCGGCCCGACACCGGCCCGGCCGCATGCGCCGTCGCGCCGACGGCGGACCAGCGCACGTTGCTGGAGATCTGGCAGCGGATCTTCAAGCGCGACGACATCACGGTCAGCGACAACTACTTCGATCTCGGCGGTCACTCGATCATCGCGATCCAGCTGATGGCCAACGTCGAGAAGGCGTTCGATCGCCGGCTGCCGATTTCCTGCCTCTTCGAGAATCCGACGATCGAGAAACTGGCGGCGGCGCTCGCGACGCGAGAACCGTCAGCGCCCACCGGCGGACTCGTGCCGATCCGCGACGGCGGTCCCGCCGCGCCGCTCTTCCTGCTGCCGGGCGCCGGCGGGAACGTGGTCTACTTCCACCCGCTCGCGAACCACCTGGCCGGAGCCCACGCGATCCACGGGCTGGAAGCACTCGGCCTCGACGGCACCTGCCTGCCGCTCACCCGCGTGGAAGACATCGCGGCCCGTCATATCGAACGCATCTGGCCGCTGGTGGGCGCGGGCCCTTACTACCTCGCGGGCCACTCGTTCGGCGCGCACGTGGCGCTCGAAATGAGCCGGCAGCTCGTCGCGAAGGGCGCGGTCGTGAAACTGCTGGCGATCTTCGACGCGTCCGCGCCCGTCGACGGCCCGGCCGCCACCTACTGGCGGGACTGGGATGACACCGAATGGCTGGTCGCGATCGCCCACGAAATCGGCACCTTCCTCGGGACCGACCTTCAGGTGACGCGAGACGACCTCGTTCCGCTCGATCCCGACGGCCAGGCCGGCCTGATCCTCGAGCGGATCGGCGCCCGCGGCAGCTGGTTCGCGGACGCCGGACCCGACCGCCTGCGCGCCTATCTGCGCGTCTATCAGGCCAACTTCAAGTCGCATTACGCACCGCAGGCGTCCCCGCTGCCCGTGCCGATCGCACTGTTCCGCAGTACCGAGCGCGATCCCGGCGACTACGATCCGTCGCCCGAGATCGCGCAGCTCCGCCTCGATCCGGCCTGGGGGTGGCCCCGCTTCTCGGCGCTCCCCGTCGAGGTGACGGACGTCCCCGGCGACCACCTGACCATGCTGCTCGATCCGCATGCGAGTGTCCTCGCTGCCCATGTCAATCAGTTTCTGGAAAAACAGCCCTCATGAAATCCACGCCGACGATCGACAACACTTTCGCCCGCAAGGTCTGCATCAACCTGGACCGCCGTCCCGACCGCTGGGACGCGATGCAACGAAAATTCGCCGAACAGGACATCCTCACGGTGGAACGGCTGCCCGCGGTCGATGCCAGGCTCGTGAGCGTGCCGGAATCCCTGAGCCACATGCGCCCGCAGGACTACGGCTGCACGATGAGCCATCTCGCCGCCGTGAAACAGGCGAAGGCCGACGGCGCGAGCGAAGTGCTGATCTTCGAGGACGACGCGTTCTTCGCCGCCGATTTCGCCGCGCGCTTCCCCGAGTTCATCACGCAGGTGCCGGACGACTGGCACATGCTGTTTCTGGGCGCGTACCACTTCGCGCCGCCCGTTCCCGTCGCACCGAACGTCGTGAAGACCGTGGAGACGCTCACCGCGCATGCGTACGTGGTCAGGAACTCGCTTTACGACGCGTTCATCGCGATCAACGAACACCCGCCGGCCATCAACGACCGCAACAACCTCGTGCTGCAGCAGACGTTCAATTGCTACTGCTTCGAGCCGAACCTGGTCGGACAGGAGTCCGGCTACTCCGACATCATGGATGAAGTCATGCCGGAAAAGCCGCTGACCTATTCCATGCCCATTCCGGATGGCTGGTAACGCCTGCGGCCCACGCTCGCTGCGACCCATCACTCGACAGGCCATTGAACATCATGCAAATCACTACCGTTGACCATGAAGCGGCGTTCGTCCAGGCCGCGCTGGATGCGCTTCACCGTGACCACAAGCTCGGCGAGGCGATTTCGCTGGCTTACGGGAAATGCGAATCGACCGCCGGCGTGATCGACCTGATCTTTCCGTTGATCACGAAGAAACTGCGGGTCGATTACATCCTCATGTACAGCATCGAGAGCAACCCCCGCACGCTCCTGCACTTTCTTCGACTGATCGAGTCGCAGCTGATCCGGAACGACAACTGGACGGCCGCATCGGTCGAGGCCGCGCTGCGTGGCGTGGCCGATTCCACGCGCGTCGGCTGGGACCGGGCGCAGCGCCTGCTGAAGTGCTGCATCCTGTTTTCCGATTCGCCGCTGGAAATCGTCGAAAGCATCACGTTTCTCGGCAGGCACGAAGCGTCATCGAGGTTGAGATCGGCGGCACACACCATCGAACTCAGTCACCTGGTCAACTGAGCCCTTCCCGTTTTCACGCCTCTCCGAACAGCGACACATGGACTCCGCGCAAAGCAAATCGCCACCGTGGCATTCGGCCGTCACCCTGATGTGGCGCAGTCATCCCTGGTTGACCGTGGGCACGGTTCTGACGGGCCTCGTCAGCGGTGTCGCGTCGATCGCCGGCGTCGGCCTGATCAGCCGGGTGCTTCACGACCAGGACAATCGACCGATGCTGCTGATGATCTTCATCGCGGTGAATGTCATTGCGGTGATCTGCCGCAGCGGCGCGGCCGCGATGCCGTCCTACGCATGCATGAAAATCATGACGCGATTGCGCGTCAACCTGTGCAAGCGCATCCTGGCGACCCCGCTGGAGGAAATCGACCGGCGCGGCGCACCGCAGGTCCTGACGATGCTGACGCAAGACATTCCGCAGTTGAGCCAGACCCTGCTCACCATACCGACGATCCTGGTTCAATCCGTCGTCCTGATGTGCAGCATCGTCTATCTCGCCTACCTGTCGTGGATCGTCTTCGCGTCGACGCTCGCACTGACGATCGTCGGCCTGGTGCTCTACCTGTTCTTCTATCGGAAGGCGGCCAATTTCACGGAAAGAGTGCGCGACGAGTTTGTCCAGTTCAACGAATACACGCACAGCCTCGTGTTCGGCATCAAGGAACTCAAGCTCAACCGGGCCAGACGCCGCTGGTTCACCAGGGCGGCGATCGAAGTATCGTCCCGGCGCGTGGCGGGCTACAACTACATCGAGCGCTTCTGGTTCATGAGCGGCGACAGCATCGGCCAGCTCACCGTCGCGGTGCTGCTCGGGTTCCTGCTGTTCGGCGTGCCGTCTCTCGGCGTCGTGGATCCCGCCGTACTCACGGCGAGCATCCTGGCCGTGCTCTACATGATGGGACCGTTGACCATGCTGATCAACATCCTGCCGATCGTGGCCGAAGGCAAGACTGCCCTCGCCCGGCTGGCGGAATTCGGTTTCCTGATCGACGACGCGCCGGATTCGTCCGGCGGGCCGTCCGCGCCCGGCATGAAGGACGCGCCGCCGATCCGGTCCTGGCGGCGCATCGAGTTGCGCGACGTCAAGATGAGCTACCGCGACAACGAATCGTCGGTCGACTTCGTACTGGGCCCCGTCAACCTGACGATTCACGCCGGCGAGCTGGTCTATGTGATCGGTGGCAACGGCAGCGGCAAAAGCACGCTCGCGAAGGTGCTCAGCGGCCTCTACACGCCGACCGAAGGCCATATTGCCCTTGACGGAAAGATCATCGACGACGACGCGAGGGAGCCGTACCGGAATCTGTTTTCCGCGGTATTCACCGATTTCCACCTGTTCAACCGCATCATCGGGCCGGACCATGAAAATGCAGGCATCGGGCTTGCGCGGGAGTACCTCGAAACCCTGAAACTGGCGGGCAAGATCGAGATTCACGACAAGACCTACTCGACGACCAAGGCGCTGTCGACGGGACAACGCAAGCGGCTGGCGCTGCTGTGCGCCTACATCGAGGATCGTCCGATCTACATCCTGGACGAATGGGCCGCCGATCAGGATCCGGTATTCAAGAAGTTCTTCTACGAAGTGCTGGTTCCCGATCTGCAATCGCGGGGGAAATGCGTGATCATCGTGACCCATGACGACCAGTATTTCCGGCTGGCCGGCCGGGTCATTCGCCTGGATAGCGGCCGCATCTTCTCCGACTCGGCCAGCTATGCGGCCAGCGCCGAAATGGCAGGATGACCGGTGCCACGGATCAGCAGGTTCCATCGGTGGCGGCAGCGCGCATGCTGCCACCTGATGCGACGAGCGCGAGTTCGGACGATGCCGCTCCGTCGCGCGGCGATCCTCCTTTTTCTACGAACGGGGAATCACCCGGGCCGGCGGCCGCCTCGAGCGTCGGATGCGTCGGATGCGTCGATTCGGCCAGCGGCGACACGCGCTGGGTCGCGGAACAGCGGGCGGCCGCCGTGCGAGATCAAGGCATGCACGGCGCTGCCGGCCGGCGACGCGTATCCGCTGTCGCCACGCGGTTCGCGTCGCGCGAAAGCATCGCCGGAATCGACGTCAGGCCCGGCCTCGGCGGGCGTGATGGCCTCACGCGCGAGAAGATCGACGAAGCAGCGTCAGGCCGCCGATGCGCACGGCACGCAATCGTCGATCATCCATTTCGTGAGCCCGTGCCGGCCGCTGATGCCGAGCTTCACCGCCGCGCGCTTGATGTACGTCTCGATCGTGCTCTCCTTGACGCCGAGCTCGCCGGCCATTTCGCGCAGCATCTTGCCCGCGAGCAGGCCGAGGCACACTTCGCTTTCGCGCGCCGACAGCACGACCGATGCGCGCGCAAGCCGCGATTCGAACTCCTGGCGCAGCGCCTCGACACCGGGCACGCCCTCCATCGCACGGCGCGGCGCCGCGCCTTCGCGCACGTCCTGCCGCCGCGTCGACGCATGCCATTCGACGAGCGGCAGCAGCGTATCGGCGAAATTCCTCAGGAACGACATCTCCTGCAACGAGAAGTCGCAATGCGACGCCGTGCGATGCAGCGAGATCACATAGCGGCGATTTGCCTTGCCCGACACCAGGTGGCACTGGAAGCCCGCGCTCGCCCCGCGCAGCGGCGCGACTTCGCTGTCGTGGCCGCGCCGCATCAACGGATTGACGTGAATGAGCTGCCGGTCGCAGGCGGCCACGATCCGGTTCCGCAGCGGATGCGCCGCCGGTTCCCGCTCGCCGTGCACGACGGGTGCGCCGCCGCGTGCGTCATCGCGCGTCGCGCCGAACGCGCCGAGCGATTCCACGTGGACGACTTCGCCCGCCGGCTCGTCGAGCGTCCATTCAGTCATCCGGGTGATCTCGAGCGGAATCGATGCGACCAGCAATGCATGCATGTCGGATGCGAACCGCTCGCTGCCGGCGCTCGAAATCACCTTCCCGAGTTTCGCGAAGATCGCGACCATCTGACTCTCCTTGTAGTGCGTGATTGAGGGCGGCGGCGCAGTGCTTGACGATTGTTGCTGGCGAACCCTGCAAGAAGCTGAAACGTCCATTCCGGTCATTGAGCGCCGCTGAATGGCCGCTCACGCCTGACGGATTAAACGAAAAAAGCACGAAAAAATGAAACGATTCCTTTCATTGAATTGATGCGTGAATACCCCAGCTGCGTATGATAGCGATGATTGAAAATATTTTCAGCTAATTGGATATTTATCTTCGACTCACGCCACCTCATGAAACTTGAATCGATCGATGTACCAGTTTCCACTGGATAAGTTCGCCATTGCCTGGTGCGATATTTTTAAACAATCTCGCCGGGCGTTGCGTCCATGAGTTTCAATTTCGTTTGCGAAGCGTTATTCGAGAGAATTTCCGGAAAATTTCATCAAGGATTCATCGTTCGGCGATGCGATTCCGGCTTGGCCCTTCGCTTTCCCGGCAATTGTTTCGATTCACTCAACGATTGGATGAACCTGCAAGACGGCACGGCATGAGTCCTGTTTCAGCTTCCGCGTCACGCCGCTAATACACTTTCCGGTGATAAAAATCTCCCTGCCAGAATTTGCAGGGGTTTTCGAATATCGGCACCTCGAAAGATCAACGAATAATCAATTCATTGTCCGCCACAAAACATAAACATCGAATTTCACGCAATCTGGCAACTCTGCCGCTTGTCACCCGGCAAACAGGTTGCTAATCTCTCGGCGACACAAAATACCGGCCATCATCCGATCATGAATTGAGATCGGTTTTATTTAAAAAAATGAAACATGGAAATAAACATTCGCGCTCAATCATTCTTTATCGATCGTCGCGACTAGCGCTTCGCCACGCGATATCCAGCCGGATCACCCTGCCCGCCTGCCGGCAGGACGGGCCGGCGGCCGGTTGAAGAAGCCGCCGGGCGGCTTGTCGATTTCCCTCCAGACGTCCGCGATGATGCGCGTCCGCGCATTGCCGAACCGGTCGTCTTTTCAAGGCTGCCCTGCCCGCAACGTTTTACCTCGCTTCGCCGCAGCTCGAATTGCCGCATCCCGGTATCAACGCGTCATCTGTCGTCTTTCCGTTCGTCAAAACCATTCCTAAAAACTGGAGCACACCATGAGTCACGACTTCCGAGACGAACCCGCGCCGCGCCGCGCCTTCCTCGCCGACATGGCGAAGCTCGCGGCCGCCGGTGTCGTTACCGGCTGGACGCCGCTCTACCAGATCGCGGCACACGCGGCGACGGCCGGCGCGACACCGCCCGGCTTCCCGGCCGACATCCCGCTTTACAAGCAGGCATTCCAGAACTGGAGCGGCGAAATCGCCGTGCAGGACGTATGGACCGCCGCGCCGCGCTCTGCCGACGACGTCGTCGCGGCGGTCAACTGGGCGCGTGCGAACGGCTACCGGATCCGCCCGCGCGGCTACATGCACAACTGGTCGCCGCTGACGCTGGATCCGGGCGCCGGCGCCGCGAACCTCGTGCTGCTCGATACGACGAAGTCGCTGACGGTCGTTTCCGTCGACACGTCGGCCCGTCCGGCGCGCGTCACCGCCCAGACGGGCGTCTCGCTGGAGTCGCTGCTCGCGACGCTCGAGCAATATGGCCTCGGCGTGATTGCCGCGCCTGCGCCGGGCGACATCACGCTCGGCGGCGCACTCGCGATCGATGCGCACGGCACCGCCGTGCCGGCGGCCGGTGAAACCTTGCAACCGGGCCACACCTACGGCTCGCTGAGCAACCTCGTGGTCGCGCTCACCGCGGTCGTGTTCGATCCGGCGCGGCAGCAATACGTGCTGCGCCGGTTCGAGCGCAGCGATCCCGACATCGGCGCGTTCCTCGCGCACATCGGGCGGGCGTTCGTCGTCGAAGTCACGCTGACGGCAGGCCCGAACCAGCGGCTGCGCTGCCAGAGCTACGTCGACATTCCGGCATCCGAACTGTTTGCCGCGGCCGGCACGACGGGCCGCACGATCACGTCGTTTCTCGATCGCTCGGGCCGGGTGGAAGCCATCTGGTTCCCGTTCACGAGCAACCCGTGGCTCAAGGTCTGGACGCCGACGCCCAGCAAGCCGTTCCTGTCGCGCGCCGTCACGCAGCCGTACAACTATCCGTTCTCCGATTCGATCTCGCAATCCATCTCGGATCTCGTCAAGCGGATCGTGATCGGCGGCGAAGGCGCATTGACGCCGCTGTTCGGCCAGACGCAACTGGCCATCACGACCGCCGGCCTCGCGCTCACGCTCAGCGGGGACATCTGGGGCTGGTCGCGCACCGTGCTTCAGTACATTCGGCCGACGACGCTGCGCGTCACCGCGAACGGCTACGCGATCCTGGCGCGGCGCGCCGACGTGCAGCGCGTGATCAGCGAATTCGTGCAGTTTTATCAGAACCGCGTCGACACGTACAAGGCGCGCGGCGAGTATCCGATGAACGGCCCCGTCGAGATCCGCGTCACCGGCCTCGACAAGCCGGCCGATGCCGGCGCGGGCGCGGTCGTGCCCGCGTTGTCCGCACTCAAGCCGCGCCCCGACCGGACGGAATGGGATACCGCCGTGTGGTTCGACATCCTGACGTTGCCGGGCACGCCGTCCGCCGACCGCTTCTATCGCGAGATCGAGCAATGGATGCTCGCGAACTACACCGGCTCTTACGCGACGGTGCGCCCCGAATGGTCGAAGGGCTGGGCCTATACCGACACGGCCGCCTGGCAGGACGACACGATGCTCACCACCACGATTCCGAACCTGCATCGTGAAGGCCAGCCGGCGTCGAGCAGCTGGGATGCGGCGCGCACGACCCTCGAACGCTACGACCCGTACCGGGTCTTCCGGTCGCCGCTGCTGGATCGGTTGATGCCGTAACAGCCAGGCGGATGCCGGGCGCTTCGCGAAGCCGTTCGCGGAGCGCTTTCCGGGCCGCCCGCCGCGCAACGCCACGTGATCCGGATGCCATCCGGCGTCAAAAGCGCCTTGACGGTAATTCCACTGCCCTGATGACGATCACAAACGGCATCGGGGCAGTGGCGCGCGTCGGGTCGGACGCATCTTCAGGAACGTCGGTCTGGACTGGAAGCGGATCCATTGCGATGAAATGGCGTATCGCGCTGTCGATGTTCTCTGCAGTGGAGCCCGCACTGGAACGACCTGTTGCGATGCTCAGGCGACTGATGTCACCTTTGCCATCCGAGAACCAAGGGGTGTGGCCGCGCAATCGGCTTCGTTTCCTTGATGCATCGAGAACTACCTTCTCTACTACGCGAACCGGCGCCATGCGACGTCCGCGTTCTCGCTGCCGGTCGACGCATTGCGATACCGGAAGCCCTGACGGCGGGTATGCCGTCCCGCCCGGAGACATGATCAGGAATACGATGATGAAGTTCGCCGCCCGGGCAGCTTCGTCATCTCGTGCGCCCGCAGCCACCGGAGAGCGGGTTCCGGCCGTTTCGGCGGGATGTCGTCGAACCGCTTGACCTTCAGGTTTACTTTAAGGTTAACCTCGTCGCTATCGTCATTGACGCAAGGTCGCAAAGGTAGACGAAATGCAAACGATATTAGGGGCCAATGGCCAGATCGCCACGGAGCTGGCGCGGGAATTGAACCGCATGGACACGCGCGACATCCGCCTCGTGAGCCGCACGCCGCGCAAGGTCAACGACACCGACAGCCTGGTGTCGGCCAATCTGCTCGATGCGAAACAGACCGCCCAGGCGGTCAAGGGCAGCAGCATCGTGTATTTCACCGCCGGCTTGCCGCCGGACACGCAACTGTGGGAAACGCAGTTTCCGGTGATGTTGAAGAACGCGCTGGATGCGTGCCGGGCGGAAGGCGCCCGGTTCGCCTATTTCGACAACACCTACATGTATCCGCAGAACAGCCGGCCGCAGACGGAGGCCACGTCCTTCGCGCCGGTCGGCCGCAAGGGCCAGGTCCGCGCCGCGATGGCGTCCATGGTGCTCGACGAGATGGCGCGCGGCGACATTCCGGTCCTGATCGGGCGCGCCCCCGAGTTCTATGGCCCGGGCAAGACGCAGAGTTTCACGAATGCGCTGATCCTCGACAAGCTCAAGGCCGGCAAGAAACCGAAGGTGCCGCTGCGTGACGACACGCGTCGCACGCTCATCTGGACGCCCGATGCGAGCCGCGCGCTCGCGACCCTGGGCAACGCGCCGGATGCGTTCGGGCAGACCTGGCATCTGCCCTGCTGCGACGACCGGCCGACGTACCGGGAGTTCGTCGCGATGGCCAGCGACGCGTTCGGACGCAAGCCCGCCTACTCGATCGTCGGAAAATGGGCCTTTGCGGCCGCCGGCCTCTTCTCGCCGCAGGTGCGCGAAATCCGGGAGCTCCTGCCCCGCTACGAGCACGACAACCTGTTCGATTCGACGAAGTTCAAGCGCCGCTTCCCCGAGTTCGAAGTGACGACGTACCGTGAGGGGCTCGAACGCATTCGCCGGGAGTCGTAGGCGGAGGCGTACCGCGGCCATCCTTTCGCCACGACAGGAAAATGCTTTCTACGAATCGTTGGTTTGAGCGGCACGGCGCAGCCCGTAGCATAGACGCGTCACCCTCCTTCCAGCATCGGAATGTCCGCGCAAACAGACAAGGTCGTCCATTGGCTGCTGTCCAGCCTGGAGCCCAGAAGCCAGCTTTTTCACGTCGGCCAGTACTGCGGCGACTGGCAGGCGTCGACCGCCGGTCGCGCCAAGGCAAGCTTTCACATCATCCTGCATGGATCGGCGTGGCTTCACTTCGCCGATGGGCGTGACAGCCTCCCGGTTGCCGAAGGCGAAGCCGTGTTCCTGCTGCGTGACGTGCCGCACGGGTTGTCGCCGAGCCCGGTCAATCCGAACGCCTGCGCCGCCGCCGGTAGCAACCGGATCGAGCGACGCGGCACGATGCAGCCGCTCGACCCGTCGGTCGACGGCAGTGTCGGGCTCGCCTGCGGCTTCATCGAATTCCACGCTACCGTCGCGCGCGCGATCGTGTCGCTCCTCCCGGAGTGCCTGATCGTGCGGCACGGCGACGATGCCCATCGCGGCATCCATGGCCTGTTCGACCTGATACGCGCCGAAGGCCGTCATGGCGTCGACGCGCCTTCGCCGCTGATCGACAAACTGGTCGAGCTGCTGCTGTTCTATGCGGTGCGAGATGCCGCCGGGCACGACACCGTGGCCAGCGGGCTCGCGTCGCTGATGCAGCGCACCGGCTTCGGCACGCTCGTGGCCGCGATCATCGACGCGCCCGGCGACGCATGGACCACCGAGTCGATGGCCGCGTTCGCCAACATGTCGCGCACCGCGTTCTGCAAGCACTTCAGCGAAGCATCGGGACATCCGCCGATGCAGTTCGTCACGATGGTCCGGATGCGGCTCGCGGCGGACCTGTTGCAGCAGGGCCTGCCGATCTCGCGCGCGGGCGAACGCGTCGGCTATCAGTCGGAGTCGGCATTCGCGCATGCATTCAAGCGCACGATGGGCGTGCAACCCGGCGCATGGCGTCGCGACCGCGACAACCCTGCGCACGCGGCGGCGCGCGTGCACTAGCCGGACGGCGCACCGTCGCGCCGCGGGACGAACGCACAGGAATCGCGGATGTTCGCGCATTGTCCGGTGGCGATGCCGCCTCGACAATGATCTCACTGCCCTTCCGGAGAATCCTGTGAGCCGCCTGCCCTTGCCCACCGTCGAAACGGCCCCCGCGCCGAGCCAGCCGTTCCTGGAGAAGTCGCTGCGTGCGAACGGCTTCCTGCCGAACCTCGTGCGCTCGCTCGCGAATGCGCCAGTCGCCCTCGAAACCTATCTGACCGTCTCGGAGATCAACAGCCGCGCGGGCCTCACGTTCGCCGAGCGCGAAGCGGTTCAGATCACCGCGGCGGCCGTCCACGGCTGCGCATTCTGCGTGGCCGGGCACACCGCGGCCGCGCTGAAAAAGGCGAACGTCGATCGCGCCGACGTCGACGCATTGCGCGACGGCGAGCCGGTGGCGGATGCACGGCTGGATGCCGTCGCCGAATTCACGCGTGCGGTGATCGCGACGCGCGGCGCCGTTGCCGACGACGCACTCGACGCCTTCGTTGCCGCCGGCTTCACCGAAGCGAACGCGCTCGAGGTGGTGCTGGGCGTGAGCCTCGCGACGCTGTGCAACTTCGCGAACAACCTGTCGCGCAACGAACTCAACCCCGAACTGGCCGCATACCAATGGGCACCCCGGACACAGCTCGCCTGACGGCGCCCGCACTCGATGCGTCGCTCGTCCACTGGCTCGACGCGAACGCCACGTCGCTCGACACGAGCGCCGACCTGAAAGCCGAAGTCGTGCCGCGCCTCGCGGCCGCCGGGCTGTTCCGGACCGGCGTGCCGGCGAGCCTCGGCGGCACGGGCGGCACCACCGCGGACGCCATTGCCGGCATCGCCGCGGTGGCCGGGCATTCGCTGGCTGCGGCCTTCGTCCTGTGGGGCCAGCGCAGCTTCATCGAGTATCTGCTGCAAAGCCCCAATACCGCGCTGCGCGAGCGCTGGCTGCCGGCGCTGCTCGACGGCAGGTGCGCCGGCGCCAGCGGCCTGTCGAACGCGATGAAGTATCTGTGCGGGATCGAGTCGCTGCAGATCGACGCCACGCGGCACGCGGAAGCGGCCGACGACTGGCGGCTGACAGGCAGGATGGCGTGGGTGACGAACCTGCGCGCGGAGCAGTTCGTGGTGGCGGCGGCCGTCGCGTTTCCCGATGGCCGTCCGTCGGCGATCGTCGCGATCCCGCACGACGCGGCCGGCCTGACCCGCAGCACGGATCTCGACCTGATCGCGCTGCGCGGCAGCAACACCGCCGCGTTGCAGCTTGAAGACGTGCCGACCGATGCCGCGTGGTTGATCCATCCGGATGCGCAGGCGTTCCTACCCGCGGTACGACCGGCGTTCCTCGGCTTGCAGTGCGGGCTCTCGATCGGGCTCGCGCGTCGCGCGCTGGCCGAAGCGCGGCGCGCTGCAGAGACGACGCGCGGCATTCTCGGCGCCGAAGTCGAAGCCTGCGCGGCCGGGCTGGCCGCCGCATGCGCGCAGTTGTCGTCCGGCCTCGCCGACGGCAGCCTGCGCACGCACCCCAACCGCCTGTTCGAGCTGCGCATCGCACTCGCGACGCAAGTGACGACCGCCGTGAACCTCGAACTCGAGGCGAGCGGCGGCCGCGGCTATCTGCGCGATGCCGGGCTCGGCTTCGATCGACGCTGGCGCGAAGCGGCGTTCATTCCGATCGTGACGCCGAGCGTGGTGCAGTTGAAGGCGCAACTCGCGGCGCAGACGCGGAGCATCGCCGCATGACGCCGCCGCTGCTGGACGCCCGCCACCTGACGCTCGGCTACGGCGAGGCGCCGCACACCATCGTGCTTGCCGACGTCTCGCTGTCGGTCGATCCCGGCGAAATCGTCGCGCTGATCGGCCCGAGCGGCACCGGCAAGTCGAGTCTCCTGCGTGCATTGGCGGGCCTTGAACGGCCGCAATCCGGCACCGTGTCGGTCAACGGCGCGCCGCTGCAGGGTCCGCATCCGAAGATCGCGATCGCGTTTCAGGATCCCTGCCTGTTGCCGTGGCTGTCGACTGAAAAGAACGTCGCGTTCGGGCTCGCGTTCGAGCATCAGGATCGCCTCACGCGCGATCAGCAACGCGAGCGCGTCCGGTCGGCCCTGCATGCGGTCGGGCTCGACGCCGCCGCGGCGCTGCGCCCCGCCCAGCTCTCCGGCGGCATGGCGCAGCGCGCGGCGCTCGCGCGCGCACTGGCGCGCCAGCCGCAGGCGCTGCTGCTCGACGAGCCGTTCTCGGCGCTCGACGAAGTCACGCGCGCGGCGATGCAGCAGCTGCTGGTGAGCATCGTCTCGGCGACACGCTGCGCGACGGTGCTCGTGACCCACGATATCGACGAGGCGCTGCTCGTGGCCGATCGCATCGTGCTGCTCGGCACGCAGGGCCGCTTCATCGATGCGTGGCGGGTCGACCTTCCGCATCCGCGCGACGCGTTCGTCAGCGAACTCGGCACGATGCGCATCGACATCCTGAAGGCATTGCAGGCCGGCATGAAGCGTCCGCACGCCGCCGAACTCCCCCCCTCGAACTGACCCCTGCCTATCCATGTGCCAGATTCCGATGTCGCGCCGCGAATGGCTGAAACTCGCGACGCTGTTCACCGCGGCCGGTGCCGCCCCGCTGCTGTCCGTCGCCAATGCGCATGCGGCGACCGAGCCCGATGCGCCCGTCCGGATCGGCTATCTGCCGATCACCGATGCCGCACCGCTGCTGGTCGCCCACAACAACGGTTACTTCGCGTCCGAAGGGCTGAACGTCGAGCCCCCGAAGCTGCTGCGCAGCTGGGCGCAGCTCGTCGAAGCGTTCCTGTCGGGCCAGGTCAACGTCGTGCACCTGCTGTCGCCGATGACGCTCTGGGCGCGCTATGGCAGCCGTGCGCCCGCGAAGGTGGTCGCCTGGAACCACGTGAACGGCTCCGGGCTCACGGTCGCGCCCGACGTCGATTCGGTGCGCGATCTCGGCGGCAAGACCGTCGCGATCCCGTTCTGGTACTCGATCCACAACGTCGTGCTGCAGGACATGCTCCGTCAGCAGGGGCTCGTCCCGGTGCTCAAGCGGCGCGGCACGCCCGCGCCGAACGAGGTCAACCTGGTCGTGATGGCGCCGTCGGACATGCTGCCCGCGCTCGCCGCGCGCCAGATCGCCGGCTATATCGTCGCCGAACCGTTCAACGCGACGGCGGAACTGATGAAGATCGGCAAGATCCTGCGCTTCACAGGCGACGTCTGGCAGAACCATGCGTGCTGCGTCGTGTTCATGCACGAGAACGACCTGACGCAGCGCCCCGCGTGGTCGCAGAAGGTCGTCAACGCGATCGTGAAGGCGCAGCTGTGGGCGCGCACGCATCCGCGGGAAACCGCGCAGTTGCTGTCGAAGGACGGCACGCACCGCTATACGCCGCATACGCTCGCGGCGCTCGACCGCGTGCTGGTTCCGTCGGCGTCGCTGGCCGACACCTATCGGGCGAGCGGCGCGATCCGTCATGCGGACTGGCGCGGCAAGCGGATCGACTTCCAGCCGTATCCGTTCCCGAGCTACACCGAGGCACTCGTTCAGCGGTTGAAGCACACCGTGGTCGACGGCGACAGCGCCTTCCTCGCGTCGCTCGACCCGGCGTTCGCCGCGCGCGATCTCGTCGACGACCGGTTCGTGCGCAAGAGCATCGACGCGGTCGGCGGGCTCGCGGCGTTCGGTCAGCCGGCCGCCTTCCGGCGGGAGGAGATCATCGTTGTCTGATGCGCTTGCCACCCGCCGTTCGTCCGCCCGCGAAACACGCGGGGTCCGCGGCTTCCGTTACCCGGCGCGCGCGGCCGCCGGATGGCTCGGCGTGGCCGGCCTCGTCGCGACCGTCGCCGTGTGGTGGGCCGCGATCCACGCGTGGACCGAGCCCGGCTCGCTCGGCCGGCAGTTCGCACCGGACAGCGCGTTCGCGAGCCTGCGTTCGCTCGCGGACGATCATCTGCTCGAGCATGCGCTCGTCAGCCTGCGGCGCATCGGTGTCGGGCTCGGCGCGGCGCTGCTGGCCGGCGTGCCGCTCGGGCTGCTGATCGGCCGCGTGCGATGGATCGAGCGCATGCTGTCGCCGACGTTCCAGTTCCTGCGCATGGTGTCGCCGTTGTCGTGGATGCCGCTCGCCGTGATGTCGTTCGGCATCGGCGACCGCGCGATCTACTTCCTGCTCGGGTTCGCCGCGTTGTGGCCGGTCCTGATGAGCACGGCCGCGGGCGTGACCCAGATCGACCGGCGCTGGCTGCAGCTCGGCGCAAGCCTCGCGGCCACCCGCCGCGAGCTGTTGATCCACATCGTGCTGCCCGCGATCGCGGGGCCGCTGCTCAACGGCATCCGGCTCGCGATCGGCATCCTGTGGATCGTGCTGGTGCCGGCCGAGATGCTGGGCGTCAGCGCGGGCCTCGGCTATTTGATCCTCGACACGCGCGACCGGCTCGCGTATTCCGAACTGATGGCGGTCATCGTCGTCATCGGCGCGCTGGGCTTCGCGCTCGACGGGTTCGCGCGGCTATTGGCCCGGGCGTTGCTGGCGTCCGACCGCTAGCGCGATGCGCAGCGGCCTGCCGGGCCGCTGCCGCCGGCCGTTCAATTCCACGCGTGGCGCGCCGGGCGCACGCCGTTCAGGTAGTAGTTGCCGACGAGGTGATATTTCCAGCGCACCGGGTCGTGCAGCGTATGCGTGCGCGCATTGCGCCAGTGCCGGTCGAGGTTGTGTTCGGCAAGCGTCGATTGCGTGCCGGCCAGCTCGAACAGCTTCTCGCCCGCGAGCAGCGCGACCTCGGTCGTCAGCACCTTCGCTTCGCCGACCGCGACGGATGCGCGTGCGACGTCGTCTTCGCTCACGTCGCCGCGTGCCGTGATCTCGTCGAGCGTGCGCGCCGCCCGTTCGAGCAGCGCCTCGGCCGCATGCAGCTGGATGTGCAGATGGCCGATCTCGCGAATCGTCAGCGGATCGTCCGCCGCCCGTTCGACGCCGCTGTCGACCCACGGCCGCGTCCGGGTACGCACGAACGCCAGCGTGTCGTCGATGGCCGCCTTCGCGATGCCCGCGTCGATCGCGGCCTGGATGATCTGCGACAGCGGGCCGTTGAGCGTCGGCAGGTCCGACACGCGCTGCGCGGGCAGCACGTGCGACGCCGGGACGCGCACCGCGTCGAGCACGACCGTGCCGCTCGCGGTCGTGCGCTGCCCGAAGCCCGACCAGTCGTCGATCACGGTCAGCCCGGGCGTCGGCTGCGGCACGTACGCGAGCCACGCCTGGCGCGCGTCGTCGAGGCCCAGCACCGGCACGTAATGCGCGAACAGCGCACCGGTCGAGTAGAACTTGGTGCCGTCGACGACATAGTCGTCGCCGTCTTGCCGCACCCGCGTCTTCAGGTCGAGCACGTGTTTCGTGCCCTTCTCCGAGAACCCGTTGCCGAAGCGCTTGCCGCCCAGCACTTCCGCGAACAAATGGCGTTTTTGTGCATCGGTGCCGGTCAGCGCGATCACGTCGACCAGCCCGAAGTGATTCTGCGGCAGCTGCCCGAGCGACGGATCGGCTGCCGCGACGATCTTGACGACTTCGGTCAGCGTCACATGCGAAACGCCCGCACCGCCGTATGCCTTCGGCACCGTGATCGCCCACAGCCCCGATTGCGAGAACCATTCGATTTCGTCGCGCGGCAGGCGGCGCGTGCGATCGCGTTCGGCGGCGCCTTCCGCGAGCCGCAGAGCGAGTGCGTGCGCGGCCGCGATCGCCTGTGCGTCGTCGGCGATCACATTGGCCGCATGCGGTTGCACATCGGCCGGACGCTCCTGAATCGTGGCGATCGTGTCTGACATCTGCCCCTCCTGTCGAATGACGAAAGCAATCAATCTAGCAGCGCAGCGCGAGCGGTAAAACCGAGCGATTCTCGAAACGATATTCCTTTGGATAACAAACGACCCGGCAGATCACCAGTGCGTCGAAATCGTGCTTTCGCACCGTAATCGATGCGCCAGCGTCGATGCATCCCCGTCCGCTCCCGGTAATACGCAGCGACGATAACGATCTGCGAATCCGTTATTGGAACGCTTGCACCGCGCTTCCTATACTGGCCTCCCGGCGCAATCGGCCCCGCTCTTCGAGGAACACCGCATGACTTCGACGCACGCTGCCCCCGATCTTTCCACCGGCACCGACTACGACGCGCTCGCAAGCCGGTTCAGGCCGATCTTCGAGCGGATCGCCGCCGGCACCGCCGAGCGCGAACGGCGCCGCGAGCTGCCGCACGAAGCGATCGGCTGGCTGAAGTCGGCGGGCTTCGGCGCGGTGCGGTTGCCGGCCAGCGCCGGCGGCGCCGGTGCATCGCTGCCGCAGCTGTTCCGGTTGCTCACCGAGCTCGCCGCCGCCGATTCCAATCTGCCGCAGGCGTTGCGCGGGCATTTCGCCTTCGTCGAGGACTGGCTGAACGCGCCGGCCGGCCCGCAACGCACGACCTGGTTCGACCGCTTCGCGAGCGGCCAGCTCGTCGGCAATGCGTGGTCGGAAGCCGGCGACGTGCCGCTCGGCCAGACCGTCACGAAGGTATCGGAGCAGAACGGCCGGCTCGTGCTGAACGGCCGGAAGTTCTACAGCACGGGCAGCCTGTTCGCCGACTGGATCGACGTGTTCGCGCAGCGCGCGCACGACGGCAGCGACGTGATCGTGGCCGTCGCGACCGCGCAGCCGGGCGTGATCCGCGACGACGACTGGGACGGCTTCGGCCAGACGACGACCGGCAGCGGCACGACGCGTTTCGAGGATGCGGCCGTCGATACCGACAACGTGATCGATTTCGCGCGCCGCTTCAAGTACCA
The DNA here is from genome assembly GCF_984667975.1 of Burkholderia pulmonis. Taxonomy (NCBI): domain Bacteria; kingdom Pseudomonadati; phylum Pseudomonadota; class Betaproteobacteria; order Burkholderiales; family Burkholderiaceae; genus Burkholderia; species Burkholderia pulmonis. Next base: position 503,765 of record NZ_OZ480188.1, on the reverse strand, counting down.
GACCGCGTTCTACCAGCTGTTCCACGTCGCGACGCTGGCGGGCATCGGCCACGCGATCGTGCGCGACGCGGGCACGCTCGTGCGCAACCGCACGCGCGTGTACAGCCACGGCAACGCGGCACGGGCGGGCGACGACGCGCAGCTGCAGCAGGTGATCGGCGAGATCGCTTCATGGGCGTACGCGGCCGATGCGCTCGCGCTGCGCGCCGCGCAGCCGCTTCAGCAGGCCTATGAAGCGCGCTTCGGCAGCGACGAAGCGGCCGAGCACGCGGCGAACGTCGCGGCCGAGATCGAATCCGCGCAGAGCCAGCTCGTCGTGTCCGAACTCGTGCTGCGCGCGGCGACGCGCCTGTTCGACGCGCTCGGCGCATCCGCGACCCGCACCACGACCGCGCTCGACCGTCACTGGCGCAACGCGCGCACGGTGTCGTCGCACAATCCGCTCGTCTACAAGGCGCGGATCGTCGGCGACTGGGTCATCAACGGCCGTACGCCGCCGTTCGTCTGGCGCGTCGGCAACGGCGCGGGTGCGGAAACGGAAACGGGAGCCGCGCAATGAGCAAGACCATCCGCTTCAACGCGTTCGAGATGAACTGCGTCGGCCACCAGTCACCGGGCCTGTGGGCGCACCCGCGCGACCGCTCGTGGCAGTACAAGGATCTCGACTACTGGACCGACCTCGCCCGCGTGCTCGAACGCGGAATCTTCGACGCGATCTTCATCGCGGACGTGATCGGCTACTACGACGTCTACAAGGGCAGCAACTATCACGCGCTGCACCAGGCCGCGCAGATCCCCGTCAACGATCCGCTGCAGCTCGCCGCGCCGATCGCGATGGCGACCGAGCATCTCGGCATCGGCATCACCGCGTCGACGACGTTCGAGCACCCGTACACGTTCGCGCGCCGGCTGTCGACGGCCGACCATCACACGAATGGCCGGCTCGCGTGGAACATCGTCACGTCGTACCTGGAAAGCGGTGCGAAGAACGTCGGCGATCACGGCCTGCGCACGCACGACGACCGCTACGCGGTCGCGGCCGAATACGTCGAGGTGCTGTACAAGCTGTTCGAAGGCAGCTGGGAAGACGGCGCGGTGGTGCGCGATCGCGACGGCCGCGTATTCACGCATCCGGAGAAGGTGCATGAAATCGGCCACAAGGGCCGCTTCTTCGACGTGCCCGGCTATCACCTGTGCGAGCCATCGCCGCAGCGCACACCGGTGCTGTTCCAGGCCGGTGCGTCGGGCCCCGGCAAGGCGTTCGCCGCGCAGCATGCCGAATGCGTGTTCGTCGCCGCCCCCACCCGCGACCAGCTCGCGCGTTACGTGGCCGATGTGCGTGCGCAGGCCGCTGCCGCCGGGCGCGATCCGGCCGGCGTGCTGATCTACAACCTCGTCACGGTGATCGTCGACGAGACCGACGAGAAGGCGCAGGCCAAATTCGACGAGTACCGCCGCTACGTGTCGTACGACGGCTCGCTGGTGTTCATGTCGGGCTGGACCGGCATCGACTTCGGCCAGTATGCGCCGGCCGACCCTGTCAGGCGCGTCGAAACGAATGCGATCGTGTCGGCCGTCGAGCACCTGTCGGGCGGCGACACCGCGTGGACGATCGAGGCGCTGGCGACCTGGGGCGGCATCGGCGGGATGGGCCCGGTGTTCGTCGGGTCGGCCGCAACCGTCGCGGACATCCTGCAGGAATGGGTGGCCGCGACCGACGTGGACGGCTTCAATCTCGCGTATGCGGTTGCGCACGAAACCTTCGAGGATGTCGTGCGCCATCTGGTGCCGGAGCTGCAGCGGCGCGGCGTGTATCCGACCGCGTATGCGCCGGGCACGCTGCGCGAAAAGCTGTTCGGCGGCACGGCGCGGCTGCCGGACGCGCATCCGGCCGCGCAGTTTCGCGATATCGAGCAGGTCAAGCGTAATGCCGAGCGGGAGGCGGTCAGCGCATAACGTACGGCAATGTCGAGGCCGGTTTGCCCGCATACGGGGCAACCGGCTTCAGCGCAAACGGCTTCGTGCGGCCTGACGAAGCCGTTTGCGCTTTCCGGGGGCGGCGAGCGCCCCCCGGTCAGCGTTCACGCGACGCTTTCGTCGTCGATGTCGCGCGCCGTCGGCTCGTAGCGCACGATCAACAGAAACACGATCGGCGTGACCGCGCTGATCGCGACGACCCAGAACATGTCGGTACCGAGACGGGCCTGCAGGATCGGCAACACGAACAGCGCAAGCGCCTGGCCGATGCCGCACAGCGACCGCCCGAAGCCGACCCCGGTGCCGCGGATCGAAGCCGGATAGGACAGCGTCGGATAGATCATCATCTGCGCGCCCGGGCCGAAGCCTTCGGCGAACAGCCACGTGCCGAGCATCAGCAGCACGATGCCCACCGCGAGGGCGCCGTGCGGATGTCCGGCCAGCGCGAGCGCGACGAGCGCGACCGTTTGCAGCGCGAATCCCGCGATCGCGACATGGCGCGACGGATACCGGTACGCGAGGCGCATGCCCAGCAAGCCGCCGGTGAACGCGAACAGTACGTTCAGCGCGAGCGAGGCCGCGATCGTCTCGAACACGCCCGCACCGAGAAACTGCGACAGGATCGACGGCAGGAAGAACGCGATCGCCGTGTATTCGAACGGGATGCACAGGTTCATCACGCTGGCGACGATCGTGCGCCCGAGATACGGCCGCTGGAACAGCACGCGGATCCGCACGGGCGGCGGGCTCGGCTCGCGCGGCACGCCCTCCGCTTCGTGTGCGTGAATGCCGTACGATTCGCGCAGGATGCGCGCGGCATTGGCCAGATCGCCCTGGTTCGCGGCCCACAGCGGCGATTCGTTCATGAACCGGTTCCGGAACAGGATGATGACGAGCGCGGGCACCGCGCCGAAGATCAGCGACGCGCGCCAGAGCCAGCCCGCATGTTCGGCCGGCAGCAGGAAATACAGGCCGAAGATCAGCAGGAAGCAGACCGACGACGCGACGTACCACATCGGGCACCACGCCGCGAGCCGCGACGCCTTGTTGCCGCGGCCGTCGAACTTCGAGAATTCCGCGAGAAACGCCATCGCGACGGGCAGGTCGATCCCGACGCCGAGCCCCATCACGAAGCGCGCGCCGATCAGCACCCAGACGTTCGGCGCGAGCCCCGCCGCGATGGCAGCGACGACGAAGAACAGCATGTCGGCCATGCACACCTGGTAGCGGCCGATCCGGTCGGTCAGCCAGCCGCCAATCAGGCTGCCGAAGATCGTGCCGATCATGATCGCCGAACCGACCAGCCCGGTCAGCGCGGGCGTCAGGCCGAATTCGCGCGCGACGTCGTCGATGCCGTAAGACAGCGTCGTCAGGTCGTAAGCATCGAGAAACACGCCGCCGAGCGCCAGCAGCACGATCATCCGCGCATGGCTGACCGAACTGTCGACGGTATTGATCAGGCGCGCGACGTCGCTGGCCGAGCGGATGGGAGAAGAAACCGGTGTGACGGGGTCCAGATGGATCGAACTCATCGCATTCCTTAATTTCACGCCGGGCGACCGGCGCTGTTCGCGTGGCGCGGGAACCCGGGCATGCACATTCGCGATGCATCAGGCCATCGCGCGAATGCGGTCCCGCTGTCGTCGAGGCCCGGCTGCGGAAATTCTGTTCCTCCGATCCGGCTATCCCAAGCGATATAAAGCGATAAATTTATCGGCCTGCGTCATAAAGTTGCGCGGCAGGCGGCTTCATTGCCGCGACGTCGACTCGACGAACGCGGCCAGGTCGCGATTGAACCGCTCGGCTTCCTCGATGAACGGCGCATGCCCCGACTCCGCATACACCTTGCTGGTCACGCGCGGATTCAGCGCGGCCGCGCGTGCCAGCGTCGCGTGCGTATCGACGAGCGCGTCGTGGCCGCCGTAGATGAAAAGCAGCGGCACGCGCGCGCGGCCGAGCCCCGTGGCCGCGAAGACCGTCATCGTCGGGATGACCTTCTGCATGTCCCACGACGCCATCGCGGCGTTGGCGAGCAGCCGCTCGAACGCGACGGTCTCCGGCTGACGGTTGAAGCACAGACCGACGAAGGTGCGCTCGCCGTCCAGATGCGTTTTCAGGTCCGGCGCATTCATGTCCCGGTAGACATCGGGATGCGCGACGATCTGATCCCGCACAAGCTCGAGCACGCCGTCGACGTATACGGCGCCGGCGATCCCGCGATCACCGTATTTGGCGAGATAGTTCGAGATCACGACGCCGCCGAGCGACCAGCCGACCACGACGGGTTGGCGCGCATGCGCCCCCTGGATGACCACCGCGAGATCGTCGCCCCAACGGCGTCCGTCGCGATACGGTTCCGCGCCGGGTGGTTTGTCCGACAGGCCGTGGCCGCGCAGATCGTAGGTAATGATCCGGTAGCGGCGCAATTCGGGGCTCGCCACCTGCGCGTCCCAGTTCAGGCGGCTGCCGAGCAGGCCGTGGATCAGGATGACCGGCGGGCCGTCCGGGTCGCCGCTTTCCTGAACGGCCAGCCTGACCCCATCGGTCGAAGTCACCGTATAGCTCACGGGCGCGGCGGCCGCGTCGCAGGCAAACGCAAACGGCATCGCCCACGAGATCGCGGCGATCAGCACGTTGATCAGCAATCGTAGCGTCATGAAGTTTTCCTGAAAGAATGGCCGGGACACCCAGTCTCAACCCTCACACCTGTGTGAGAGTCAAGCAGGTCGTGCTAACCTTCCTTTCATGAAAAGTCCGTCCGTGCAGCCACTCCTGACCATCGGCAAACTCTCGCAACTCACCGGCGCGAGCGTGCGATCGATCCGGCACTACGACGAGCACGGCCTGCTCGCGTCGGTGCGGGCGGCCAATGGCTATCGCATGTTCCCCGACAAGGTGGTCACGCAGGTCAAACAGATTCAGCGCATGATCGCGACCGGTTTCACCATCGACGATATTCGCGGCTTTCCGGACTGCATGCTGCTGATCGAGGGCGCCCGCTCGTGCGATCAGATCACCGACGTTCAGCGGGAACGCCTCGACGCGATCGACCGTCAGATCGCGGATCTCGAGAAACGGCGTGCAAGGCTCGTCAAGACCTTGCAGGACGGCGCGGTGCCGCCGCTCGACTGAGGCGCCGGCGCCATCTCGATACGGTGCAGCGGCGGTTGCGGTTGAGCTCGGTGCGAACCACCCCGCATCAGTCGTCGAACGTGCCTTGATATTCCGGCGACGCATCCGAGCGCGTATTCAGCTCGAACATCACGCCGCCCGGTTCGCGGCAAAAGAAGCGCGAGCCGCGCCCGTTGTTGAAGATCTCCGTCTCCATCGCGACGCCCTCTTCCTTGAAGCGCTCAAATAGCGCGCGGACGGCATCGAGGCTCGGCAGTTCGAAGCCGACGTGGAAATTCGTCGGCCATGCGGGCACGCCGTCGCCGACGTGATCGATCACGACGTCGAAGCCCGGACGCTTCAGGATCCAGGATTGGTCCCAGCTTCCGGCGATCGTGAAGCCAAGGTACCGCTCGAAGAATCGGGCCGTCGCCAGCGTATCGGCCGAGGGGAAGCTCAGGTGGTTGAGCTTCATCGTTTGGGTCGTTTCGGTCATTGTCGTGCTCTCTGATGCGGTGATCGGCGGCGGCCCCATGCCGTTCCGCCCGACGACTTCAGAATATGAGCTACTGCTCACATTCGACAACTCGCATTGGATGCACGTGCCGGGCAGCGCGTGAACCCTTGCGGGGCCGCCGGTCCGGGGAGGGGGACGATCCCGGCGGCTTGCGCTACTCGCATTCGGGGCGTACGCCCCTTGACGTGATGTCGGCGATGCCGACCGCATTGCCGATCGGATGGCGCGCACGATGACGCGCGAGTTCGCTGTTTGCGGACGACCACGCCGTCACGTCCGCGCCCCCGCTTTCAGTCAAACGAACCGACGATCAGACTGCCATGCACAGGTACTTGATGACCAGGTAATCGTCGATGCCGTAGTGCGACCCTTCGCGGCCGATCCCCGACTGCTTCACGCCGCCGAACGGCGCAACTTCGTTCGAAATGAGTCCGGTATTGATGCCGACCATCCCGTATTCGAGCTGCTCGGCGACCCGCCACACGCGCTTGACATCGCTGCTGTAGAAATAGGCGGCAAGCCCGAATTCGGTGTCGTTGGCGAGCTTGACGACCTCGTCGTCGCTCGAGAAGCGGAACAGCGGCGCGAGCGGCCCGAACGTCTCCTCTCGCGCGACGTCCATTTGCGCGGTGGCATTCAGGAGCACCGTCGGCTCGAAGAAGCCATGCCCGAGCGCATGCCGCTTGCCACCGGCGGCGAGCGTCGCGCCTTTGTCGAGTGCGTCCGCGATATGCGCTTCGACCTTGCTGATCGCCGCGCGGTTGATCAGCGGCCCGAGCGTCACGCCGCCTTCGGCGCCGTGCCCGACTTTCAGGTTCTTCACCGCCGCCACCAGTTTCGTGGCGAACGCGTCATACACGCGCTCATGCACGTAGAAGCGATTGGTGCACACGCACGTCTGTCCGTTGTTGCGGTACTTCGAAGCGATCGCCCCTTCGACCGCCGCATCGAGATCGGCATCGTCGAACACGATGAACGGCGCGTTTCCGCCGAGTTCGAGCGTGACTTTCTTCACGGTGGGTGCGCTCTGCGCCATCAGCAATCGCCCCACGCCGGTCGATCCGGTAAACGACAGCTTGCGCACCACGGGGCTGCTCGTCATCGCGCCGCCGATCGCCTTCGGGTCGCCGGTGACGATGTTGAGCACACCGTTCGGCACTCCCGCGCGCTCGGCCAGCACGGCGAGCGCGAGCGCCGAGAATGGCGTCGCCTCGGCGGGCTTCACGACGATCGGACAGCCGGCCGCGAGCGCCGGGCCGACCTTGCGCGTGATCATCGCGTTCGGAAAATTCCACGGCGTGATCGCCGCGCACACGCCGACGGGCTCCTTGACGACCAGCAGGCGCTTGTCCGACGCGGGCGTCGCGAGCGTGTCACCGGCCACGCGCTTGCCCTCTTCCGCGAACCATTCGATGAACGACGCGCCATAGACGATTTCGCCCTTCGCTTCGGCCAGCGGCTTGCCCTGCTCGGCCGTCAGGATCAGCGCGAGATCGTCGGCGTTGTCGATCACGAGCGCGTACCAGCGGTGCAGGATGCGCGCGCGTTCCTTCGCCGTCTTCGCACGCCACGCCGGCCATGCCGCATTCGCGGCATCGATCGCGCGCGACGTCTCTGCGGCACCCATCGACGGGACGCTGCCAAGCGTCGCGCCTGTCGCCGGGTCAAGCACGTCGAAGCGCTCGCCCGAATCCGCGTTGCACCATTGGCCGCCCACATAAGCCTGCTGACGCAAGAGCGCCGGATCCTTCAACAGCGTGTTCAATTCCACGATCGTTCCTTCCGGGATAAAAATGCATGAAGCGACCCAGGTACGATTCGGGCCGCGGATACGGAAAATTTCAAGCGACGGACGACGACAGCGAGGACGGCATCACGAAGCCAAACGCACTATCCCGCCTGACGCCACGACGCACTGTCGTGGCCGTGCGTCAGCAGCTTGCGTGCGATCTCGGCCACCCGGTGCACGTGCGCGATGGCCGCCTCGCGCGCCGCCATGCCGTTTCCCGTCGCGATGCCCGACAGAATCGCGCGCATCTCCACGACGGCCTGGTGCCCGCGATCGTCGGATGCGATCGTCAGCGCGCGCAACCGGTTGATACGCGCGATCAGCGTCTGCACGATCTCCCACGCAACGTGCTTTTTGCCTGCGCTGAACATGCGCTCATAGAACGCCGACGTGAGCGACTTCACCGCCTGGTGTTCCTGCGCGTCGAACGCTCGCTGGATCTGGTCGATACACGCGGCCAGTTCGGCGACCAGCGATGCGTCCGCATGCTGCGCGCAGGCCATTGCGGCCTCACCTTCGAGCAACGCACGTATTTCGTAGATCTCGGCCGCCGTGTCGAAGTCGAGCACCGCGACGATCGGCCCCTGGTTCGGGATCGAATCGACGAGCCCTTCCGTTTCCAGATGCCGCAGCACCTCGCGCACGACGGTGCGGCTCACGCCGAGGATCTCGCATAGCGAGCGCTCGACCAGCCGCTCGCCCGGCTGGAAGTGCGCATCGAGGATCGCGGTACGCATCTTCTCGAGAGCGAGCTCGCGCAGCGTGGCGGCGGGCCGCTCGACTTTCAGGGACGGCAGTGCGGGACGCATGGCTGCCGCCGTCAGGCTTGCGCGAAGAGGCGCACGTCGCGTGCGTCCCAGTCGACCCGTGCCTGCGCACCGATCACGATGCCGTTGTCGTGCCGGTGCGCGGCCGGCATGCGGATCGAGATCTCCTGCTGCCACGGTGTCGCGACCGCGTAGTGCATCGCATCGCCGAGATAGGTGACGTCACGCACGATCACGGGCAAGCCTGTCGTGCCGCTCGAACCGCCGGCGTGCTGCAGCGAACTGATGCGCATCTGCTCCGGGCGGATCATCACCGCGCCTTCGTCACCGGCGGCGAGTGTCGGGTGAAACAGGTCCGATGCCATTTCGTGGCCGTTGGGCAACACGCCGCCGATGCGGCCGTCGCCGTGCCGGGTCACCTTGACCGGCAGGAAGTTCGAATTGCCGATGAAGCTCGCGACGAAGCGCGACGCCGGATTCGCGTAAAGCTCCTCGCCAGTGCCGATCTGCTCGATGCGCCCCTGGTTGAACACGGCGATGCGGTCGGACAGGCGCAGCGCTTCCTCCTGGTCGTGCGTGACGTAGAGGATCGTCACACCCGTTTCCTGGTGAATGCGGCGCAGCTCCAGCTGAATTTCCTCGCGCAGCTTCTTGTCGAGCGCGGAGAGCGGCTCGTCCATCAGCAGCACCGGCGGATCGTACGCAAGCGCACGCGCAATGGCGACACGCTGCTGTTGTCCGCCCGAGAGCTGCGCGGGCATCCGGTCACGGCATTCGGACAGGTGCACGAGTTTCAGCATCTGCTCGACTTTCGCGCGAACTTCAGCGTCGGGGCGGCGGCGCACCCGCAGCGGGAATGCGACGTTCTCGCCCACGGTGATATGCGGGAACAGCGTATAGCGCTGAAACACCATCCCGATGTTGCGCTGGTTCGGTGCGACCGACAGCAGCGACTTGCCGTCGAGCAGCACGCGGCCGTCGGTCGGCTCCTGAAAACCCGCGACGATATAAAGCGTGGTGCTCTTGCCCGAACCCGACGGTCCGAGGAAGGTCATGAATTCACCCTTGCGCACGTCGAGCGACACCTGGTCGATCGCGACGACGTCGCCGTAGGTCTTGCGCAGGCGCTGGATTTGCAGGAAGGCTGTCATGGCGTGTTACCTCAGTGAGCGCGTGCGCGGCGCACCACGGCGCCTGCCAGCATCAATACGGTCGTCAATCCGACGAGCAGCGACGACGCGGCTGCCACGACGGGCGTCAGGTCTTGCCTCAGCGTCGCCCAGATCCGCACGGGCAGCGTCTGGAGCGTCGGGCTCGACATGAAGATCGACACCACGACTTCGTCCCACGACGCGAGGAACGCGAAGATCGCAGCGGCAAACAGGCCGAGCCGGATCGCGGGAAGCGTGACCCGCAGCTTCACCGTGAGCGGCGACGCACCGCAGATCAATGCGGCGTCTTCCAGCGCCGTGTCGAAGCTCACGAGCGAATTGCTGATCGAGATGATCGAGAACGGCAACGCGATGATCAGGTGGCCGATCACGAAGCCGGTCATCGTGCCGTTCAGGCCGATGCGCAGGAAGAACGCATAGAGCGCGACAGCGAGCACGACGACGGGCAGCACCATCGGCGTGAGGAAGAAGCCCCGCACGGCCTCGCGACCGCGAAACGTGCCGCGCACGAGCGCCAGCGACGCGAGGAACCCGATCAGCACGGACAGTGCGGTGACGATCACCGCCAGCTTCGCGCTGGTCAGCAGCGAGTCGATCCAGCCCGCGTCGGTGAAGAGCTGACGGTACCATTCGAGCGTCCAGCCCGGCGGCGGAAAGATGAGCCACTGCGAATCGCCGAACGACAGCGCGACGATGAAGACGATCGGCAGCAGCAGGAACAGCGCGACGGCCGCGCCCACGGCCACGAGGACCCAGCGCAATGCGCCCAGGCGATCGAAATCGAGCAACATGTCAGCGACCTCCGGTAGTGGCGCGCGTACTGCCGGTGAAGCGCAGCTGCAACGCATAGAGCGCGAGCGTCACGGCGAGCAGCACGAATGCGGCGGCGCCTGCGAGGCCCCAGTTCAGCAGTTCCTGCACGAGCTGGGCGATGAGTTCGGCCAGCATCATGTACGACGGCCCACCCAGCAGCGCGGGCGTGACGAAGTATCCGAGCGCCATCACGAACACCATCAGCGCGCCGGACGCCACGCCCGGCATCGCGAGCGGCACGAGGATGCGCCAGAACGCCTGCCAGCGGCTCGCGCCGCATACCGCGGCGGCGCGCAACGTCGACGGATCGATGCCGCGCAGCGTCGCGTGCAGCGGCATCACGAGGAACGGCAGCATGATGTAGGTCATGCCGATCGTGACGCCGGTCAGGTTGTTCACGAGCGACAGCGGCTCGTGAATCACGCCGATCGCCATCAGTGCGCGGTTGATCGGCCCCGTTCCCTGCAACAGCACCATCCACGCGAACGTCCGCGCGAGCAGGTTGGTCCACATCGACAACAGCAGGATCGCGAACAGCACGGCGCTGAGCTTGCGCGGCGCGATGGCGAGCAGCCACGCCATCGGAAAGCCCACCAGCAGCGTGACGAGCGTCACGACCGTCGCCACGAGAAACGTGTTGCCGAACACGCGCACATACGTCGTCGAGCCGAGCAGTTGTGCGTAGTTGTGCCATCCCGGCGTCGGCTCGAGCACGCTGCGCAGCAGCAGCGACAGCACCGGCAGCAGGAAGAAAATCACGAGCAGCAGCATCGCGGGCATCAGCAGCCGCATGCTGCGCCAGTCGCGCCGCTTGCGCATGGCCGCCGCAGGCGGATGCGCGACGGTACTCAATACGTTTGGCATGGTGTCTCCTTTGTCGGCCAGGGCCGGCGCTTCGGCGCCTGCTTCCCCTGGCCCCATGCAGATGCGTTGCCGGGCCGGTCAGGTTCTATTCGGTTCGTTATCCTGATCGGAGCGCGAGCCCGTCCAGTTTCCCGGGCCTGCTTACTTCGATTGCCATGCGTACCAGCGCTTCGCGATCGCATCGCGGTTCTCGGCCCAGTACTTCATGTCGAGATTGATCTGCGAGGCCTTGTACTGGTCGGGCAGCGTCTTCGCGATCGCCGGCGGCATCAACGCGGCCGACTTCAGGTTGATCGGCGCATAGCCGGTATCGGCCGCGAATTTCGCCTGGGCCTGCGCGCTCGTCGCGGCGGCGAGGAACTTCATCGCCGCGTCGCGATGCTTCGCGCCCTTCGGGATCACGAGCATGTCGGCGGCGGTCAGGTTCTGGTTCCACGACATGCCGACCGGCACACCGGTCTGCGCGAGTGCATGCAGGCGGCCGTTCCAGAACATGCCGATCGGCGCTTCGCCCGACGCGAGCAACTGCTGCGACTGTGCGCCGCCGCTCCACCAGACGATGTCGCCCTTGATCGAGTCGAGCTTCCTGAACGCACGGTCGAGGTCGAGCGGGTACAGTTTGTTGGGTGCGACGCCGTCGGCCAACAGCGCGATTTCAAGCACGCCCGGCGCCGACCACTTGTAGAACGTGCGCTTGCCCGGGAAGCGCCGGGTATCGAAGAGGTCCGCCCAGGTTTGCGGCTGCGCGCCCGTGTACTTCGCCTTGTTGTAGCCGAGCACGAACGAGTAATAGAAGCTGCCCACCGCGGAAGGCGTCGCGAAGCGCGGATCCAGGTCGGCCTTCTTCACCACGGCATAGTCGATCGGCTCGATCAGGCCGGCCTTCTCCGCCGCGTACGCAAAGTCGCCCTCCACGTCGACCACGTCCCAGCCGACGTTGCCGCTGTCGACCATCGCCTTGAGCTTGCCGTAATCGGTCGGCCCGTCCATCAGCACGTTGATGCCGCTCGCCTGCGTAAACGGCTGCGCCCAGTCCTTCTGTTGCGACGACTGGGTCGTACCGCCCCAGCTCGTGAACACGATCTGGTCGGCGGCGAGTGCGGGCGCGGCGCTCAGCGCGACCAACGGGGCGATACAGGCGAGGCGCGACGCTGCGAAGCGCGGGATGCTTCTGCTGCTCATGGTCTCTCTCCAGGAAAAACGGTTGCGACTCGCGGCCATGGGGGCGGCAGCCATTCGAATACGCGTGTTCAGGCACCCGGCGTCAGACGCGCCGGCTTCCCGATCTCGATCTTGTTGTTCATCGCCGGCCGCGATCGCAATCGCAATCGCGCGGCAGCGCTATCAGTGCGCGAGCGCGAGCGGCTGCACCGTGCCGGCTTCCGTGCCGCCGACATAGATGCCGTACGCGTCCTGCCGGCGTTCGCGCACGTAGCGTTCGAGCATCGAGCGCACGGCGGGATCGGTGATCTCGTCCCACGGCACCTGCCAGAGCGGCACGATTCGGATGCTGCTGTCGAACCACGGCGAGCCGGTGGGAATCACGCGGCCGCGGTAATAGATATGGACGCCCGGCTCGCGCGCGCCGATCGATTCGAAGACGGCGAACAGGAAGTCGAGATGCGCGTTGAGGCCGAGCTTCGCGAGCACGCCGCGCAGGCTCGCCGCGTCGCTCGCCGGTTCGAGCCGGGTGCCGGTCGGCAGGCGCAGCCCGTGCGGCGTATCGACGAGCACCAGCCCGTCGCGATGTTCGAGAATCGCGCCGACCTCGGCGCGCTCGCCCGCCGCAGACAACGCGTCCTGCGACAACGTGAAGTTCACGTACGCCCCGCGGCAATAGCCCAGCGGCAAAGCGCTCGTCTGTTCGAAGTCGACCACGCGGCCGATCAGGATGACGTGATCGCCCGCGTCCACCACGTCATGCGTCAGGCAGTCGAAGCTCGCCGCCGCATCCTGGATCACCGGCACGCCCGTCTTGCGTGTGCTCCACGGTACTTGTGCGAACTTGTCCGGTGCTTTCGATGCGAAGACGCCGGATACATCGGTCTGGTTTTCGGCGAGCACGCTCACGGCAAAGCGCTGCGTGGCGGAGAACACGGCGTGGCTCGACGCCGTCTTCGCGATGCACACGAGGATCAGCGGTGGGTCGAGCGACACGGACGTGAACGAGTTCGCCGTGAAGCCGCGTGGGGATCCGTCCTGCTGAAGCGTCGTGACGACCGTCACGCCGGTGACGAATGCGCCGAGCGCGCGACGAAATCCACGCGTATCGAAGTCCGGTTGCACGGTATGTGCGGTCATCGACTCAGTCATGGCGTTCTCCCGTGAACGGTGCGTTACTCGATGAGATTATGGTATTCCATCTTATGGCCCACAACAATGCCTGCCGTATTATGGAATACCATGAGTGGAATCAGCAGACAAAATCGAATGAATCGGCAGGCAAAACAAAAGGCCGCGGGCGTTGTGCGCCGGCGGCCTTTCATGTCAAACCCGAACCGCGCGAGTCGAAACCCGTGCGCCGGAACCCGTCAGCTTTCGTCGACGGCCTCGTCCTGTCGGGCCAGTGCCGACAACGCCAGTTCGGCCACCCGCTTGATGTGCGCGGCAGACGCGGCAGACGCCGCCTCGCCGTCGCGCCGCTCGATCGCGTCGAGCAGGCGGTTCATCTCGGTGTTGGAATCGCTGCCGCGCCCCGGCATCGCGATGGTCAGTGCCCGCAGCCGGTTGATGCGGGCGTTGAGCGTCTTGACGACCGTCAGCGACACCTGTTTCCCCGCGGCTTCGAACAGCGTTTCGTAGAAGCGCTCGGTGTACTCGAGCACGCGCGGCAGTTCCTGCTTCGCGAACGCATCTTCGATCGTCGCGCGGATCTCGCGCAGTTGCTGCACGACTTCGGGCGTCGCGCCTTCCGCGCAGGCCCGCGCGGCATTGGCTTCGAGCAGGCCGCGCAACTCGTAGATCTCGCCGACTTGCGCCGGATCGAGCCGTGCGACCACCGGCCCTTGCCGCGACACGGTCTCGACCAGCCCTTCGGTCTCCAGGTGCCGCAGCACTTCACGCACCACCGTGCGGCTCACGCCGAGTTCGTCGCACAGCGTGCGCTCGACGAGCCGGGCACCCGGCCGGAAATAACCCTGCACGATCGCACCGCGCAGTTTGTCGAGCGTCAGTTCGCGCAAGGTCTTGGCATTGCGGTCGATTTTGAGGTCTTGCATGGGCGGCACTCTGAAAACGGATGGGCTGCCTGCCCCGGCGATGCGCCGGGCACAGACATGGAATGCCATATTATGACCCAACTGTCGGCGCTTTCCATCCCACGCGCCGCGCGCCGTCAGCCGCGCGATCAGCCCTCCAGCCCCTCGACGATCGAGACCTGCGCGCGGCAGTGTCCATCCCGCTTCGCCTTCGCCGCCTGGTATTCAGGCGAGTGATAGCACGCGAGCGCCGTTTCCAGGTCGGGAAACCGGATCACGACGTGACGCTCGAACGCGTCGCCCTCCAGCACCTGCGATACGCCGCCGCGCGCGAGGAACACCGCGCCGAATTTCTTGAACGCCAGTGGTGCGAGATCCGTGTAGTCCTTGTATTTCACGGGGTCCAGCACCTGCACATGGGCAATCCAGTACGCACTCATTTTCCGCCTCCACGTTCGGGGAATTTCAAGACACGGGTTAACACTCATGGCATGCCGTAACATGGTATACCACAATGAATCCCACAATCAACGCACGAAAGGAAGGTGCCATGAGCCTGATTCGGAAATCCGTCCTCCATGTCGAGACGCTCCATGTGGATGGCGACAAGGTCGCGGCCAGACCGCTGAAGATGATCGGCGCGGTCGCCGTGATCAAGAACCCGTGGGCAGGCCGCGGGTACGTCGAGGACCTGTCGCCGGAGATCCGCGCGCTCGCGCCGCAGCTCAGCGAACACCTGACGAAGCTGATCCTCGACGAAGCCGGCTCGGGCGACGCGGTCGAAGCGTTCGGCAAGAGCGCGATCGTCGGCCTCGACGGCGAAATCGAGCATGCGTCCGCGCTGATCCACACGCTGCACTTCGGCAACACCTATCGCACGGCTGTCGGCGCGAAGTCGTACCTCGCGTTCAACAACACGCGCGGCCCGGCCAATGCGCCGCTGCTGATCCCGATGATGGACAAGAACGACGAAGGCCGTCGCTCTCACTACCTGACGCTCCAGTTCTCGATTCCGGACGCCCCGGCCGCCGACGAGCTGGTCATCGCCATCGGCGCCGCCACCGCCGGCCGTCCGCATCACCGCATCGGCGACCGCTACAAAGATCTCGCAGAGCTCGGAAATGACGTCAAGAACCCTGCCGCTGTCAAATAAGCGCGTCGCCCACTATCTCGACCAGGGCGCCGGCGAACCGCTGGTGCTGATTCACGGGGTCGGCATGCAGGCGAACGCGTGGTATCCGCAGATCGACGACCTGTCGCGCGACTTCCGCGTGATTTCGGTCGACATGCCGGGCCACGGCACGAGCGATGCACTCGACACCGATGCCGATCTGCAGCAGTTCGTGCAGTGGGCGATCGCGTTCATCGAGATGCTGAAGGTCGGCCCCGTCAACCTGGCCGGCCATTCGATGGGCTCGCTCATCGCCGCCGGTGTCGCGGTGACGCGCCCCGATCTCGTCAAGCGCGTGGCAATCCTGAACGGTGTGTACCGCCGCACCGAGCAGGCGCGCGAAGCCGTGCTGCAACGCGCCGCCGAGCTGCGCTCGGGAACCATCGACGTCGATACGCCGCTGCGGCGCTGGTTCAACGCGGAAGAAGCGCAGCAGGTCGCCGCGCAGAAGGTGGAATCGTGGCTGCAGTCCGTGGATCTCGCGGGCTACGCCACCGCGTACTCCGCGTTCGCGAAGGGCGACGAAGTGTATGCCGACGGCTGGCACCGGATTACCTGCCCCGCCCTCGTGCTCACCGGATCGGACGACCCGAATTCGACGCCCGAAATGGCCAGGCAAATGGCGCAGGCCGCGCATGACGGCAAGGCCGTCGTCATCGAGAACGAGCGCCACATGGTGAACCTGACCGCGCCCGAGGAAGTCAATCGCGCCCTGCGTGCCTGGTTGCAGACCGAGCCACAGGCGGAAACCCTGAAATCGGAAGTGTGAGATGAGCCAAGCAACCCGCCAGGAAGCCCCGGCGATCAACACCCGGGAGTTGCGCGACGCGTTCGGCGCGTTCATGACCGGCGTGACGATCGTCACCACCGCCCGCGATGACGGCCAGCCGCTCGGCTTCACCGCGAATTCGTTCTCGTCGGTGTCGCTGGACCCCGCGCTGCTGCTCGTCAGCATCGCGAAGACGTCGAGCAATTTCCAGACGTTTTCCACGGCCGGCCACTTCGCGATCAACATCCTCGCGGAGGGACAAAAAGAACTGTCCAACACCTTTGCGCGGCCCAGCGACGATCGCTTCGCACAGGTCGGCTGGCACCTGAGCGCGCATCGCAACCCGCTGATCGACGACGTCAGCGCGTGGTTCGACTGCACGACGCACGCGGTGATCGACGCAGGCGACCATGCGCTCATCGTCGGCAAGGTCGAGGCGTTCCATTCCGCCGGCTACGCGGGGCTCGGTTACTACCGCGGCGGCTATTTCACGCCGGCGAAGCTGTCGGCCGAGGTGATCGCCGGCCCGAAGGTCATCGTCAGCGCGATCATCACGCGCGACGACAAGGTGCTGATGGTGAAAACGGCCGACCACAAATGGGCGCTGCCCACCCGGGAGATCGGCAACGCAGGCGCCGACAAGGCGCTCGCCGAACTCTTCAGGCAATACCAGCCGGACGCTTCGGCAAGCTTCATCTATTCGGTCTACAACAATACCGAAACGCACTACCAGTACATCTCGTTCCTCTGCAGCGCGCCCGACGAAGTGGCCACCGCCGGCGCATTCGTGAGCCTCGACGATATCGAGGCCGATGCGTTCCAGGACAGCGCGCTGGCCAGCATGCTGGAGCGCTATCGCAGGGAAAGCCAGTTGAAGAGCTACGGCCTGTACTTCGGCGATCACAGCACCGGCACCGTCCGCCCGCTTCTTTCCTGAAAGGTCACATCATGCGTTTTTCGCTTTTCGTCCACATGGAGCGCGTCTCCGACCAGACCAGTCAAAAGCAGTTGTACGACGAAATGGTCGAGCTGTGCCAGATCGCCGATCGGGGCGGCATGCACGCCGTCTGGACCGGCGAGCACCACGGCATGGACTTCACGATCGCGCCGAATCCGTTCATCAACCTCGCCGACCTCGCCAACAAGACGAAGCGCGTGCGGCTCGGCACGGGCACGGTCGTCGCACCGTTCTGGCACCCGATCAAGCTTGCCGGCGAGGCCGCGATGACCGACATCATCTCGGGCGGACGTCTTGAACTGGGCATCGCGCGCGGCGCATACTCGTTCGAATACGAGCGCCTGATGCCCGGCCTCGACGCGTGGGGCGCGGGCCAGCGCATGCGTGAACTCATTCCGGCCGTGAAGAAGCTGTGGGAAGGCGACTACGCGCACGACGGCGAGTTCTGGCAATTCCCGTCGACGACGTCGTCGCCGCTGCCGCTGCAGCGACCGCATCCGCCGATCTGGGTGGCCGCGCGCGATCCGAACAGCCACGAGTTCGCGGTCGCGAACGGCTGCAACGTGCAGGTCACGCCGCTGCACTTCGGCGACGAGGAAGTCGAGAAACTGGTCGGCCACTTCAACGCGGCATGCGAGAAGTTCCGCGACATGCCGCGCCCGCAGATCATGCTGCTGCGTCACACCTACGTGGCGAACAGCGAGGACGACGCGCAAGTGGCCGCCGACGAAGTCAACGTTTTCTACAACTACTTCGGCGCGTGGTTCAAGAACGAGCGTCCGGTCAGCCGCGGAATGATCAAGCCGCTCAGCCGCGAGGAAATCGCCGCGCACCCGTTCTACACGCCGGAAGCGATGCGCAAGAACAACGTGATCGGTACGCCCGCCGAAGTCATTGCGCGCCTGAAGGCCTACGAGGCGCTCGGCTTCGACGAGTACTCGTTCTGGATCGATACGGGCATGAGCTTCGAGCGCAAGAAGGCGTCGCTCGAACGGATGATCCGCGACGTGATGCCCGCGTTCCAATAAGGTGCAGATGCCATGAACGTGCATTTTCAGCTGTATATCGACGGGCAGTTCGAGCCCGGCGCGGCCACCTTCGGCAGCATCAATCCGGCGACGGGCGCCGTGTGGGCGCAGATGCCGGAAGCGCGGACCGACGAGGTCGACCGTGCGGTATCGGCGGCCGGCCGCGCGTTGACCGATCCGGCCTGGGCAGGGCTTTCCGCATCCGCGCGCGGCAAGCTGCTGTACAAGCTCGCCGCGCTCGTCGAACAGGCCGCACCGCGACTTGCCGCGATCGAGACGAACGATACCGGCAAGATCATCCGGGAAACGTCGAGCCAGATCGCATATGTCGCCGAGTATTACCGCTATTACGCGGGCATCGCCGACAAGCTTGAAGGCAGCAGCATCCCCGTCGACAAGCCCGACATGCAGGTGTGGCTCGAGCGGCAGCCGGTCGGTGTCGTCGCCGCGATCGTGCCCTGGAACAGCCAGTTGTTCCTGTCCGCGGTCAAGGTCGGCCCGGCCCTCGCGGCCGGCTGCACGGTGGTGCTGAAGGCATCAGAGGAAGCGCCGGGGCCGTTGCTCGAGTTCGCGCGCCTCGTGCACGAAGCCGGATTCCCGCCGGGTGTCGTCAACGTCATTACCGGCTTCGGCCCGGAATGCGGCGCAGTGCTGAGCAGCCATCCGGGCGTGGACAAGGTCGCGTTCACCGGCGGCCCCGAGACTGCTCGCCACATCGTGCGGAACACGGCCAACAACCTTGCGAAGGTGTCGCTGGAGCTCGGCGGCAAGTCGCCGTTCATCGTGTTCGCCGATACCGATATCCAGAGCGCGGTGAATGCGCAGGTCGCCGCGATTTTCGCGGCGAGCGGCCAGAGTTGCGTCGCGGGTTCGCGCCTGCTGATCGAGGCGTCCGTCAAGGAACGGTTCCTTGCGTTGCTGGTCGAGCGGGTGTCGCGCATTCGCGTCGGATCACCCAACGAGCAGGAAACGGAGTACGGACCGCTGTGTACCGAACGTCAGCTTCGCAACATCGAATCGGTGGTCGCGAATTCGGTGCGCCAGGGCGCGAAAGTGCTCGCGGGCGGAACGAGGCTCGCGCGCGACGGCTACTACTACGCGCCGACCATCCTCGACTGCACCGGCGTCGAACAAGCCGACAGCATCACGACGGAGCTGTTCGGGCCGGTACTGTCGGTCGATACGTTCGACTCCGAGCAGGAAGCGATCGAGAAGGCGAACAGCACGGTCTATGGCCTCGCGGCCGGCATCTTCACGACCAACCTCACGCGTGCGCACCGTGTATCGAAGCGCGTGCGCTCGGGCATCGTGTGGATCAACACCTATCGGGCCGTGTCGCCACTCGTGCCGTTCGGCGGCTTCGGCCTGTCCGGGCACGGTCGCGAAGGCGGCCTGAGCGCCGCGCTCGAATACACGACGACGAAATCCGTGTGGCTGCGCACGTCGGACGATCCGATCAGCGACCCGTTCGTGATGCGTTGAGCGGGCCGGCATTCGCCTGCAGTACCGACTCGAAGCCGTACAGATCCTGCCGTGCCATGTCGCGTCGAACCGCGTGCATGGTGCGGCACGGTCCGGCAATAAAGATGGAGACAGCATGAAGCAAGCGGAAAACGATAACGGTGTTCTGGCGATCGAGAGCAACTCGATCGAGTACGTTGCCCCGGAGGCCCGGCACGGCAAGCCGGCCGACCTCTTCACCCTGTGGTTCTGCACGAACGTCGCGCCGCTGGCCGTGATCTCGGGCGCCACGTCAGTGCTGGTGTTCCACCTCGACCTGGTCAGCGCGATTCTCGCCATCGTGGCCGGGCAATGCTTCGGCGCGATCTTTCACGCACTCACCTCCGCGCAGGGGCCGCTGGTCGGCGTACCGCAGATGATCCAGAGCCGCGCGCAGTTCGGCCGCTACGGATCGTTGCTGGTGGTCGGGTTCACCACGCTCATCTATCTCGGCTTCTTCGTATCGAACATCATTCTCGCGGGCAAGACACTCCACACGGCCGCGCCCGCGGTACCGGTGCCGGTTGCGACCGTCATCGGCGCGGTACTCGCGACGCTGGTCGGCGTGATCGGCTGCCACTTCATTCATCGCTTCAACAAGATCGGCGCGTGGTTCATGGGCGGTGCGCTGCTGATCGGCGTCGCGCTGATGGTGCCTGGCCTCGACGCCCGGAGCTTCGCGCAGGGCCACTTCGATTTCGCGAACTGGTTCGCGATGTTCGGGCTGTGCGCGGTCTGGCAGATCAGCTTCGCACCCTATACGTCCGACTATTCGCGCTATCTGCCGGCTTCCGCCGGATTCGGAAAGACCTTCGCGTACACGTACTTCGGCACGTCGCTGGGAACGATCTTCGCGTTCCTGTTCGGCGTGCTCGCCGTCAGCACCGGGCATTCGACCGACGCGATGCAGGCGATCCGCGAGCAGACCGGCGCGTTCGGCTACGTGCTGATCTTCCTGTTCCTCGTCAACATCATCGGCCACAACGGGATGAACCTGTATGGCGCGGTGCTGTCGTTCATCACCGCCGCGCAGACCTTCCGCCCGCACTGGGTGCCCGGCCGCAACGTGCGCGTCGTCGTGTCGGCGGTGCTGCTGGTGGCGTCGACCATCACCGCGCTGTGGGCGTCGAGCAACTTCATCTCGATCTTCCTCAACGCGATCTTCGCGCTGCGCATCGTGCTGGCGCCGTGGATCGCGATCAACCTGATCGACTTCTATCTGGTGAACAACCGCCACTACCGGGTCGCGGAAATCATCAGCAGCCACGGCGGCGTGTATGGGGCGTTCAACGTCAAGGCCCTCGCGATCTACGTGTTCGGCATCGCGGTCCAGGTGCCGTTCATGGACGAAAGCTTCTTCCACGGCCCGTGGGCATCGATTCTCGGTGGCGCGGACGTGTCGTGGATGGTGGGACTCGTCGTCACCGCGCTGGTGTGCTGCCTGTTCGCGTCGAAGAACGGTTCGCGTGCACGCGGCCGCTGCCCGGCGAGCGCCGGGGCTCTGGATTAACGAAGGAGATCGATCATGAATGAAGACGACGCGCTGTTTCAGAAAGGCTTGCCGATCCGTCGGGAAGTGCTCGGCCCCGACTACGTCGATGCGTCGATGGAAAAGGCCGACGCCTTCATGATGGCGTTCCAGCGCGCCACCACGGCGTGGGCGTGGGGCTGGGCATGGGGCGACGAGACGCTCGACCGCAAAACGCGCAGCCTGCTCAACCTCGCGATGCTGACTGCCGCGGGTCATACCAATGAGCTCAAGCTGCACGTGAAGGGTGCGCTCAACAACGGTGTGAGCGTCGATGAAATCAAGGCGACGCTACTACATGCGACCGCTTACTCGGGAATCCCGCATGGATTGAGTGCGTTCAAGGCCGCACACGAAGTGCTGGTGGCCGAGGGTGCGTTGAAGTAAGCGCCGTCGGGTGAGCGCATCGCGACACCGCCGGCTCACCCGGTTGTGGTCGCGATCGATCCTTCAGTGCCCTTTCCCGCAGCCGCCGACATCCACCTTCGTGATGATGTCCGCATGGTTGGTCTTGATGGTGATCATGCAGACATAGTCCAGGACCGTCTCGTGATCGTAGTAGCCGGTGGCTTGATAGTCGTCCTGGTACACCGGTGTTTCCGCCACGCCGTTGCCGGCCGGGGTCATCCCGGCCACATGGCTGCCGACGTATTGGCTGCCGGTTTGAACGAACGTCAGATTCGGGCTCACGTGCGTTCGTGAACTGTCCCAGAAATAATTTCCGGTATAGCTCACCGATTCCGGTGATGCTGAGGGCACGGGCGGATGATTGATGAACGGCTGGCCGAACGTCTTGAATGCGACCGAGATCGGCTTCCCGACCATGGTTTTGGCCGCCTTCTGAACCGGGCCGGGATACATCGTGGCGCAGACCGGGCTGTTATCCAGCGCGGAGCAAACCGACGCACACCCGGTAGCGAAGGGCATGACCGCACACGCCAACACGATTGACAGGCTTCTTTTCGAGACAGGCATCTCCATGCAATCCTCTTTTTTATCTACGTGGAACCATCGTTGAAAGTGACATGCCGCGCTACGTCTTCGATGCTTCGTATGCGTTGGTATTCGGGTTGAACCGCAACGCACGGGATGAGTCGCGATGCAACCGCATGCCGCCGACCTGCCGAAGTCACGCGACGGCCGCGTCGCAAGCGCGCGGGTCCGTCAGGGTAGCGGCCGCGTGGTCAGCGTCATGTCGAATACGCCACCGGGCGGTTGTGCGCCGAAGACATCGCGGCGGGTCGAGCCGTCGGCTTCGGTCCGGCTGGATGGCCGCCGATAGTCGGCCACCGTGTAATAGGTGGTCGCCGGCTTGCCCGAATCCGCATCGGTGCCGCCCATCGACGTGTTGAACCTGACGCCGTTGCCCGACAGTTCAATGCCCAGCGTGTTGACGGCCCAGCGGCATACCCCCAGACCGTAGTAGTCCTGGTCTTGCAGACGGTCGGCGAAGAACGTGCCGCGGTACTCGGTGGCACTCACCCGCGTGACGTTGAACGCGACGGTCTTGTCCGGATAGATCGTGGCGCCGGAAATCGGCGTGAGCGGCAGGCAGCGATTGTTCTCGACGCGGAAGTACACCCATCCGCGCGCCGTACCGTCGAACGGCCCGGGCGGCTGGTGGATCTGCAGCGTGACTTCGTACTGCCGCTTCGGAACGGGGTTGTCCTGGATCTCGATGCTGCGCTGCTGTGCGCAGCCCGTCGCGGCGACCAGCGGCAACCACAGCGGGATCGATCGAACGAAACGGAGCCGAATGACCGGGTGCGGCCATGCGAAGCGTGGCCGGAGACGCATCCAGGTAACGGGTTTCATTGTTTTCATTTGTCGTTGTCGGTGCCCGTACGGAACGGGCCATCGTGCTCGGACACGATCAATGCGGAGTGCATTGTGCCAGCCGACGATTGTCTGCACCAGAGGCGAACCGGAAATCCATCGATCGCACGTGCCGGCATCGTTTCACACGGCGAAATATCGACGATATCGGGCAGTGACAACGACACCGCACGCCTGCGTGCGTCGAAGGTCACGCCGATTCTTTCATGTTCATTACGTTTTCACCTGGCGTTCACGCGGCCGCCAGGCGATGCGCTCAACCGCTAGCTACTCAGGCGAACGGCCGTCGACCCGCTTGTCATTGCTCGCTTGCGTCGCTGATCGGCTTGAATGACGGCGACGCGAAGCCGCCGTTCATCGTGCCGGTCAGCAGGGCACTGCTGCAGGTCCATGCCCACCGTTCGAACGTGTAGCTCGTCCGGATCCAGCGATGGCCCACGGCGTCGCCGCCCGGCACGCGAATCGACCAACCCACCTCGGCGTTGTAATGCGCTTCATCGGGTCCGTTGGCCACGACGCCCTGGGTCTCGACTGTCTTCTCGCGTGTCGCGCCGTTCTCGATCGGTTGCGGCCCCTGCTTCGCACCGGTCATGTCCTGTGCGTACAACTGCCGCAGATGCTCGACGCACGCGTCGAAACTGGCGAACGATTGCGGTGGCTGGGTCCTCGGCGGCAAATGGCCGCTCGCCAGAACTGCCGACGCGAACAACGCTGCAACGCCCGGCAACCACGCACGTGTGCCGATCCGCTTCATGTTTGAGCTCCGGTTGACCGGCCGGCGCACTCCGCAACCGGCACATCGCCCATTCTATTCGCACCACCGGGGCGTTCCGCGTGTCCGACGCATGGCAGGTCATTCGTTGACGGTCGTACAGGTCGCCACGGCGACACTGCGACCCTTGCCGATGTTTCGGCATCGAGCGGCGCGTCAAACGCCAATGGCCCGGGGTCCACCGACGGACCCCGGGCCACCGCAACTCAACGCTGCGCGACCTGCATCAGAACTGATAACCCGCGCCGACCACCGCGCCGAAGTCCGACCGCGTGTTGCCCGTCACCGATGCCTTGACGACCCAGCGGTTGCTCTCCGTCACGTACGAGTACCCTGCCGCGAAGCCCTGCTGGCCGTGATAGTTCGACGTGGCCGCCGATACCATCGAGCGCCCCGCGCCCGTCGGCTGCGGCAAGCCGGCCACCGCCATCGCCGACGCGACGCCGCCGTACATGTCCTTCTTCAGGTCGTTGAACGAGTTGTACACCTGCCCGATGCGCTGGTCGGTGTAGCCCTTCGCCTGCGTCGATGCCGCCGACAGGTTGTCGTTCAGCTGCTGCACGTTCACCGCGTCGGTCGGCGCCGTCCCGGCCGCGACGTTCGTGACCTGACGCTCGCTGCCCTTCGCGCCGACCGAGAACGAGTTGTCGCGATCGGCGACGGAGCCCTGGCCGACCGCCACCGCATTCTTGCCGGTCGCCGTCGCCGTCGACCCGATCGCCCCCGCATCGGCGCGCGCGATCCACGACGTGTTCGCATCGGTCGCCGCCGCACGGATCTTGTCGTTGGCCGCCGCATTCTGCAGCGCGGTGTTGAACTGGTCCATGTTGACCGCGTCGTTGGCGTTCACGCCCGCCGCGACGCCGGTCAGCACGCGGTCGCCCGCCGTGCCGGAGAAGTTCACGCTGGTGCCGCCCGTGCCCTGCCCGACCGTGATCGCGCCGTTCGGATCCTGCTGCTGCACGAGGCCGGCCTTGCCGTTCGCGATGTTGGTGACGTTGCTCTGCAGGTTCGAGATGTCGGTCGTGTTCTTCGACACCTGCTGGTTGGTCGCGTAAAGCTGCGAGCCGTTCACCGCATCGGTGCTGGTCGCGCTGAGCGTGCCTGCCTGCACGTTGGTGATGCGCGTGCCGCCGGCGCCGCCGAGCGTGATCGTGCTCTTCGAGCTGTCGTCGTACTGCACCGCGAGCGCGCCGAGCTGGTTCAGGTTCGACTGCACGTCCTTCAGCTGCTTCACGTTCACCGCGTCCGTATCGCTGGTGCCCGCCGCGACGTTCTTCAGCACGACCGCCGACGTGGCATCGCCGCCGACGAGCGACACCGAATTCAGCCGGTTGCCGTTCGTGTCGACGTCGTACTTGACGACGTTCTTCACGGCTTCGCCGGCCTGGTTCGACACCTGCGTGATCTGCTGTTCGAGCGAGGTCTTCACGCCCGACAGCTGGCCGCCGTTCACCGCATCCGTGCTGCCGGCGGCGACGTTGCCGTCGGCCACGTTCGTCAGCTTCGTCGGCGCACCGCCGCGCGCCGCGTTGAACGCGCCGAGCGTCGGATCGAACTGCAACGCGTCCTGCTGCAGCCCGGCGATCGCCGCCGTGTTGCCCGCGATGTTCGTTTCGGCATTGCCGATGCGCGTTTCGTGATTCTCGAGCGTCGTCGTGTTGCTGCCGACGCGGCCGTCGAGATTCGTCAGCGCGTCGCCGACATTGTTGAACGCGCTGCCGCCGATCTTGTAGTTCGGTGCGGTGATCGAGCCGTCCGGGTTCGCCGCCGCGCCGCCGCCGAGCGCGGCTGCCGTGCCGCCGATCGCGCTGCGCAGTTGTGCGCCGTTCACCGCGTCGGTGCTGCCGGCCGCCACGTTGCCGGCCGCCACGTTGGTCACGCGCACCGGGCTGCCGCCGTTGCCCGCGCCGAGCGAAACCTGCTGCTTGCTCGCATCGTCGTACTTCACCGCAAGCGCATCGAGCTGGCTCGTGCCGTCGTGAATCGCCGCGGTCAGCTGGTCGACGTTGACCGCGTCGGTACCGGCCTTGCCGGCCGCGACGTTGCTGATGAGCTGCGGGCCATGGCCGCCGTGGCTCGCATCGTACGCGCCGATGCCCGGGTTCCACTGGAGCGCGTCCTGCTGCAGCGCCGCGATGTTGCCCGTATTCGTCGTCACCTGGTTGCCGACGGTCGTGATCGACTGGTTGAGCGTGCTGGTCGCCTGGCCGAGCTGGCCGACGTTCACCGCATCGTTTGCCGCCACGCCATCGGCGACGTTGTGCAGGCCGACCGGCGCGGCTGCCGCCGTCCCGCCCAGCGTGACGCCGCTGTGCGCGTCACTGTCGTACTGCACGGCGTTCTTCGTCGCGCTGCCGATCTGGCTGGTGATCGACGTGCTCAGGTTGCCGAGCGTCGTGCTGAGGTTGTTCGTCACGCTCGTGCTGAGCGAGGCGAGGCCACCGTTCAGCTGCCCGACGTTGACCGCGTCGTGCACGTCCTTGCCGTCCGCGACGTTGTGCAGCGTCGTGCCGTTGGTGCCGGCGAACGTGACCGAATCGAAACCGCTTGCGCCGTCGTACTTCACGTTGCGCGCATCGGCCGCCTGCAGGCCGCCGATGTTCGACGCGGCCGTGCTTAGCGACGCATTGATGCCGGTCACGCTGGTCTGCAGGTTCGTGATGTTCGATGCGGCCGTCGACACGGACGTCTGCAGCGGTGCGAGGCTGCCCTTCAACTGGCCGACGTTCACCGCGTCGGTATTGGCGACGCCGGCGGCAACACCGCCGATCGTCGTACCGTTGGCGCCGTCGAGCGCGATCGCCGCATGCGTGTTGTCGGTGTACTTCACGACATTCTGCGTCGCCGTGACGATGCTCGTGCTGAGGCTGTTGCCGACGCTGGTCACGCGCTGGTCGACATTCGAGATCGTGGTCGACAGCGAATTGCCGACCGACGTCACGCGCGCATCGACGTTGCCGATGCCCGTGCTGAGCGTGTTGTTCACGTTCCTCAGCTGCTGGACGTTGACGGCGTCCGTATCGGCCGCGCCCGCCGCGACGTTCTTGAGCTGGCGTTCGCTGCCGAGTGCACCGAACGATACCGCGCCGCCGACCGGCGCAGCCGTGCCGCCGAACACCGGCGTGCCGCCGTTGTTCGCGCCGATGCTGCCCGAACCGATCGCCACCTGGTTGTTGCCGTTCGTCTGCGCGCCCGCGCCGATCGCCACCGATTGCGTACCGCCGGCACGCGTCTGCGTCGCCGCGTCGTACGACGCGCCGGCCGACACGCCGTCGCTCGACGTCGGGTTTGCACCGCCGATCGCGACCGAACGATCGCCGCTGGCCAGCGCCGAGTGGCCGAGCGCGATCGAGCTCGTGCCGTGCGCATCCGCCACGTTGCCGAGCGCCATCGAGAAATCGCCGACCGCGGCCGACTGGCGGCCGATCGCCAGCGCGGTGTTGCCCTGCGCAACCGCCACCGTGCCGATCGCGGTGGACGAGTTCGCCAGCGCCTGCGAGCCGACGCCGATCGCAATCGCGCCGCCGCTGCTGCTGCCGCCGTTGCTGCTCGCATTCGACTGGTCGCCGATCGCGATGCCGCTGGTGCCGGCCTTCGCGTTCGTGCCCTGCGTCACGTTCGCCGTACTCACCGCGACGTAGCTCCCGCTCTTCGTTGCCACGCACAGCGGGTTCGTCCCGTCGATGCACTGCCCGGTGAGCGCGTTGTCCGGGTTGCCGCGATCGACGAAATTGTCCGCATGCGCGGCACCGGCGATCAGGACACCTGCGCCCGTGAACATGGCGGCGGCGAGCGCCGAAATCTGCTTCCTCTTCATGGTCTTCTGCTCCGTTTTGTAGCGTCTGGTTTGAATACGGACTACTTACTTTTATTGAAAGCTTCGACTGCGATTGCGATTACGACTTCGGTGCGAAAGCGAATACCGTCGCGCGGCCGGGCCGTGCCGAGAGCGACACGCATCGAGCGCCCGTATCGGCCGGACGTTCGATGGCCCGGGCACGTCGCTCCTTGACGGTCCGTTCCGTTAATTCGAAAAATTCTTCAGGAATCCGTATCGTTGTTCATGGACGAGTTCACCCCCGGCTGAATCCGGAGATTCAACCCGTCGTCATAAACACTCCGAATTCGATTCCGCGCCGAGCGCGGCCAACCCCGCTTCTTTTAATTCGTCTCCGGCAGCCGGATTCTCATTTCCAGGTATCGAACATTTGTTCGGGAGCGTATCAATTGATGATTTTCGCTCGCACCGCACAACATCCGTCACCTCCTGCCGTGTCTTGCGCTACTTCGTCCCGCCCTGCATTCAAAGTTCGGACGAATTATGAGACACAAGCCGGAACTATTGGCGGCAACATTCTTTATAGATTGTAAAGCCATGCAAATTCAACAAGTTACGTTAAAAAATAACCCATGGCAAACGATTGCGCATCTCCCGCCATTAACCCGAATGTTTTGCCGGGATGATAAATACATTGCCGAAGCGTATTCAAATCAAATACCGCCAATCGGGCGATACCGAAGTACGCGAACGCAATGAATAGTCCATAAAATAAAATGAAGGGAATAGAGCCGGCCCATCTGGCGGGAATCGAAATATGCTCCTACAATTCCGCTCGCATCGATACCGGCAGCCGCGCATTCCCGGCGCGACTGCGGCAATGCCCCGCGTCTTTACCGGCCAGTGATCAGAACAACCAATGCCGTGTATTGCGCCGACCAGTTGCCTGCCGCGTTGTCCGGCGACACCCGCGTTTCGATGCAGCGTGCGATGCGTTTGCGCGTCGTCGAAGAGCAGCTTCCGACCATTTTCCGAACCGGGCCGGCCACCCGCAGGAACGCAGCCAGCAGCCTTTTCACAACAGGTGCACGATGCCCCCATCGATCTCCGCATTGAGCGACGCCCATATCCTGGTCGTCGACGATCAACCCGACCAGCTGCGTCTGCTGATCGACATCCTGCGCGGCACCGGCTGCCGGATCAGCATCGCATCCGACGGCGCGCAAGCGTGCCAGCGCGCGCAGGCGCTGATGCCCGACCTGATCCTGATGGACGTGCGGATGCCGCGCATGGACGGCTTCACCGCGTGCCGCCTGCTGGCCGCCGATCCGCTCACGTCCGCGATTCCGGTCATTTTCCTGACCGTGGCCGGCGCGCTGCACGAACGGCTCGAGGGGCTGGAGATCGGCGGCGTCGACTATGTGGTGAAGCCGTTCGAGCCGGAGGAAGTGGTCGCGCGGATTCGCGTGCAGCTCGCACGGACGAAGCGCGAACGGCCGGCCGAGACGGAACAGGCGAACAGCCCGTTCGTGGCCGGCAAGGACGACGACATCATCGTGCGCGCGGCCATCCGCCACCTGTCGCGCACGCTGAACGATCCGCCGACGGTGGAAGAACTCGCACGCGCGGTCGGCACGCACGAAAAGCGGCTGTCGCGCGCGTTTCGCGACAATCTCGGCCAGACGGTGTTCGAGTATCTGCGCTACGAGCGGCTGCGGATCGCGCAAGACCTGCTGGATTCGACGTCGCTCAGCATCGCCAGCATCGCAAAGGAGATCGGCTTCTCGACGCCGGCCAATTTCGCGACCGCCTTCCGCGAGCGGTTCGGCATCACGCCGACCGAATGGCGGCGCCAGGGCCATGCAGGCGCGCGCGCCGCCGCACGGGAGCCGCAACGCGGCGCGTAGCGCGCCGGTTCGACGCGCGTCGCTGACGCGACACCGGCTCCACCGGCGCGCGGTTTCCCGCCGACATCCGGACAACGGCGCCGCCGTGCCTCGGCGCACCGATCGTCGACGACGAATCGCGCCACCCCGTCCGCTCGAATGAATCGCCTCCACGCGAGTGCGCCTTTTTTGGCAAACTTCGCCTTTTCGGTGAAGGGCACGAGCCATGCGACGTCCACGCTTTCCGAACGAATCGATCGTTGCCTCGTTGACGCAGGCAAAACGGGGCATAAGCTCTGGCGCGAAGCACTTCCTGCCGGCAGGCATCGTCGCGATATGCATGACCGGCCACGTCGACGCCATTGCGGGGCAGGCCACGACGGCGGCCCATCCGGCGTACTGGCAGCGAGGCAACGGCCAGCCGTACGAAGTCGCGGACACCGAAGTCCGCGACGTGCCGGACCCGGCTTCCGGCCGCGACTATCAGGTATTCGTCGCCTTGCCGCCGTCGTACGGCAGCCAGCCGCAGCGCCGCTACCCCGTCCTCTACGTGACGGATGCCGACTATGCGTTCCCCCTCGTCAAGCAGATTGCCCGCCGTCTCAACGGCGAGGGGCCGGTCGTCGAGGAGTTCATCCTCGTCGGCCTGTCGTATGCGCACGGCGAAAGCGGCGTGCAGAGCCGGCGGCGCGACTACACGCCCACCCCGGCAGGCTCGCCCGACGCACCGGCCGATGCGGTCCACGGCCAGGCCGGCGCCTATCAGGCGTATCTGCGCAACCAGGTTCTGCCGTTCATCGCGAAGCGGTACCGGACCGACGAAAGCCGACGGCTCTTTCTCGGCCATTCGTACGGCGGCCTGCTCGGCATGCGGATCCTGCTGACCGAACCGGGCCTGTTCTCCGGCTATCTCATCGGCAGTCCGTCGCTGTGGTACGACCATCACACGATGTCACGTGTCGAGGCTGCCTACGCGGCAAGCCACCGCGACCTGCCGGCGCGCGTGTTCATGTATGTCGGGGAGTACGAGGAAGTCCGGAAGGGCGACCCGCGTTTTGCGAGGACCTACAACATGGTCACCGATACGCGGAACATGGAAAAGGCGTTGCGATCCCGGCAATTCCGGTCGCTCCGGCTGCGGGTCGACGTACTCGACGACGAGAATCACCTGACGGTCGCGCCGCGCGGTTTCACGCACGGCCTCGAATATCTTCTGCCCGCCCCGGCGCGATAGCGGGCCCCGGATACCCCGTGCCGAATCCGGCGCGCGCGGTCACCAGTTGTATTTCGCGCTGGCCAGCACGGTCCGCTCGTTGCCGAACACGCACACGGCGTACGACTGGCAACCGCTGACGTAACGCCGGTCGAACAGGTTCGCGACGTTCAGCGAGAAACGCCAGTGCGGCATCTCGTAGTGCATCGCGAGGTCGACCAGCGTCGCGCTCGGCACCGTCAACGAATTGTCGGGCGCACCGGCCGACGCGCTCTGGTAGCGCACGCCGCCGCCGATCCCGATGCCCGACAATGCGCCCGCATGCCAGGTCCAGTCGGCCCACATCGACGCCATCTGCCGCGGCAGCGGCACGGACACCGGCCAGTTGTTCAGCGACGCGTCGTTCGCCTGCACGTTCTTGACGTCCTGGTACGCATACGACGCGACGATCGACAGCTCGCGCGTCAGCTTGCCGACCGCGCTCAGCTCGATGCCGCGCGAACGCACCTTGCCGGTCTGCACGGAGGTCGTGCCGGTCGGGTCGAGATTCACCGGCGTCGGCGTCACGACGTTGGTCTGGTCGATCTGGTAGAGAGCCGCGTTCAGCATCAGGTTCCTGCCGGGCGGCTGCCAGCGCAGCCCGGCCTCGGTCTGCGCGCCGCGCGTCGGCTTCGGCAGGCCGCCGCCGAACATCCGCACGCCGACGACGGGATCGAACGACGTCGAGTAACTCACGTACGGCGACAACCCGGCGTCGCCCTGATAGGTGAGCCCGACGCGCCCGGAAAACGCACTGACGTTCTGCTGCGCCTGCGTGCCGGCCGTCCGGTCGTCGAACCGCGCATTCACGACATCCTCGCGGCCGCCGAGCGTCAGCGTCCAGCGCCGCCAGCGGATCTGGTCCTGCGCGTACACGCCGACCGCGTTCATCGCCGTGTACTGGTCGATATGGCCGAGCGACGTCGGACCGGAGAAGATCGCGGCCGTCACGGGCCGGTAGACCGGGTGATACAGGTCGAGCGACGGCGCGAGCGCGAGCCGCACGCTGTTGGTCGTCGTCTGCCGGTCGAATTGCACGCCGAACAGCAGCGTATGCTCGAGCGGCCCCGTGCCGAAGCGCGCCTGAGCGCGGTTGTCGATGTCGAACCGGCTGTAATTGAGCTGGAACAATCCCGCGAAACGCATCATGTTCGTCGTGCTGCGCGGCACGAAGCCGTTGCCGAACACCGTCGCGTCATCGAGCGACAGGTGCGACCAGCGCACGTCCTGGTGCAGCGTCCAGATCCCGTTCACGCGATGTTCCAGCGCGTAGCCGAGCGACCATTGCTTCTTGCGGTAGTCGTTGAACGACGGGTCGCCCATGTAGATGTCCTGCGACAGGCGGCCGTTCGGGTTCGGCAGGACGGTGCCCGACGCGGGCAGGAAGTTCGACGAGATGTCGCCGCTGTCCTGCAGGAACGTGGCGGAGACCGTCAGCGACGTGTCGGCGTCCGGCCGCCAGCGGAATGACGGCGCGAGCGCGACGCGCCGGTCGCCGTTCGGGCCGGTCACCGCGTTGCCGTCGCGCGCGACGCCGACGAACCGGTACGCCAGCTTGCCGTCCGGGTCGAGCCTGTCGCCCACGTCGAGCATGACCTGCTTGCGCGCATCGTTGCCGATCTGCACGCCGGCTTCGCGCACCCGCTCGCCATCGGCGAGCTTCGTCTGCGCATCGACGATCGCGCCGGGCTCGCCCGCGCCGTACAGCACCGACGTCGGCCCGCGCAGCACCGCGATCGAATCGATCGTGTACGGGTCGACGCGCCAGTTCGCGATCACCGCCGTATTCAGGGCTGGCACGCCGTCGACGTACAGCGTCGGCGTGAAGCCGCGCAGCGCCGCATACCAATCGGTCCGGCTGTCGGCGCCGAACGTCGAGAAGCCCGGCACGTAGCGCAGCGCCTGGTTCAGGTCGGCCGCGCCGGTCATCTCGATCTGTTGCGCGGTGACGATATTGACCGTTTGCGGAATCTCGCCGACCGGCGTGTCGGTTTTCGTGCCGGCGGCCGTGCGCCGCCCGACGAGCCCGGCAGACGATGCATCGGCCGGCCCGTACACGTCGATTGCCGGCAGCACGGCCGACGGCGGGCCAACCTGCGGCGCTGCTTCCGCCGCTGCCGTGCCCGATGCCTGCGCGTGTGCGCTGCCCGCGGCCGCGACGCACAGCGCTCCCCCGGTCGCGATCGCCCTCACGCGTCGCGCCGCACTCGTCCCCGTTACCATCGTTCCCTGCTCCATCGTGCTGGTGGCCGATTCGGCCCGATCGTGGCGGACGCATCGAAAGCGCGTCCGTCCTGTTTTGTCATGCTTGTGATGTCGATTGCGCGCGCGCCGGAATCCGATGGCCAGTGGCGTCGTTCGCGAGCGCAGCGATCATACCGGGCGAATGTGGCGCGGTCTTCAAAAAAAGTGGGCGGGGGGTGACGGCTGGCTACCCTCATTCCCGACCGTGAAGTTCGACGGGTTCAAGACGACGCCCGTCCATACGTCGCCGGGCGTTTCGATCACACTGCCAGCGGCATAACCGGAGCGTGGGGATTCGCGGTATCAGGCGCCGTCCGGGATGACGGCACCAGACCTTGCCGTCGCCGATTTCCCGGCCCATGCGCCCATACCGGCAGACGCCGCCAGCGGACGTACCGGCCGCCGGCGGCATGCCTGCGATGCCGCACGGATGGTCAATCCGGCGGGCCGTCGATCAGAATTGATGTCGCAACCCGACTCGAACGGCACTCTGCATCGATCCCGAGGCGTTCCCCCCCAGCGCCGTTTCCACCTGCGCGCCATATCCCCTGTCGTGTCCAAGCGCAAACACCGCGTACAGATCCGTGCGCTTGGACAAGAAATAGTCGGCGGTAAGCGTGACCTGCTGGGCGGATCCGATATCGTTGTTGCGGTCCTGGTAATGGACACCCCCTCCCAACTGGACGGCGGGTGTCACCGAATAGGTCAGTCCGCCCTCATAGGTCGTCGCGCGTGGCGAAGTATCCGAACCCGTTCGCACGTCCGAAATCATTCCGAAGAAGCGGAATGCACCGAGATTGTAGGCAGCGCCGCCGGCGAAATCCCGAAGGTTGCCGCCGGAATTCACGTCGTGCTGACCGTAATAGGCAAGCGCTGCGCTGAACGCGCCGTTGTCGTAAGACAGCAGGTAGCTTTGCGCGCTTCCCTGCGCCAGGGAACCCGGCACGTTTCCGAACCCCCACATGACGCCGAACGAAAAGCCGCCGAACGCCGGGCTGACATACTTCACCGCGTTGTTTGCCTGGATGCCCCAGACTCGATTGTCGAGTGCGCCGCCGGCAGCGGCATTGGCAGGCAAACTCCAGGCCAGCAGGCCGGCCGGTGTGTTACTTCCGATCGCGAAAGACGGCATGGTGTCGCCCATGAAGTCGAACTGTCGCCCCAGCGTGACGGTGCCCCAGTTGCCGCCCAGTCCGACATACGACTGGTAGCCAAAGGCGGAACCCGGGGGCAGCAGCGCGCCGTTCGACACCTGAAACTGGTTCTCGAGCCTGAACGTCACGAAATTGCCGCCACCGAGATCCTCCTTGCCCAGGATGCCCCAGATATCCGGATGCAAGACGCCGGATTGCAGCGCCACCTGCTTGCCATGCCCCTCACCGGACATCACGTTGTTCGTATATGTGATGCCGACATCCAGCATCCCGTAGAGGGTCACGCTCGACTGCGCAAACACCGGCACGGGCACGCCGAAAACCAGCAGCGCCAGCCCCAAACTCCTTGATCTCATGTTTCTCTTCCCGATTGACTTCAACAGTCTCCTGAATCAGGGCGACGGCGCCGCGTTGCGCAGCCCGCCAACCTGCGCGTCCCGATGCAAAGGTTCACATCGGCGCCGTCCTGGACGGCATGACAACTATCCCGTAATTTGGGATTGGAAAATAAAAAATCCGGCAATCGGTGCTGAAAATTTATGTGTTTTCGGGAATTTCGAGATTTTTAAAGGAGTCGACCAAGAGTGCATGCCTCGCCGAAGACTCGGGTTCCACCGGCACGCGCACGGCCCCCCCTTGCCTTGCCTGTCGGTGACCGCTCTGGCTGAGGTCGATTACGCTGGATTCAGCGTCGACGACGAGGTCGGTCCGCGCCTCTCCGAACATGACGGTCGGCCGCTGCCCCATGCCGGTACCGAAAGATGCGAGCGGACAGATGATCGGCATGCCGCCGGCCGGACGCACGGCTGCTCACCGGACTGCCGACCGGGCGACGTGACCTTCCGATCACCTCGATAGACCAATTCCTGACCATCGCAGGCGGCGGGCGTTTTTTGCTGCATGTGTTTCCGGCCCCGGTTTCAGGGATTTTCGATATGCTGCCGAGGCATAACCCACCATTTTTTTTGTAAAATCCCGCAAAACGGGTTTTGTGGTGCCCGGCTGCACGGCCCCATGCAGGCGACGCGACCAGCCAGCCGCACCGAGGCCGGCCTCGGCGCATCGACCTGCAATCCCCGACGAACAACCACGCAGCCCGCGAAACGGATCACGCCATGTCCAGCCTCACGAAAATGCTGTCCATCCTCGACGTGTTCTCGTCGTCCGCGATGTCCATGACCGCAGAAGAAATCGCCGAACTCATGGGTTTTTCGCGGACCACGTGTTACCGGTATGTCAAGGAGCTGGCGTCGGTCGGCTTGCTGGTGAGCAGCAACGGCAGCTATACGCTCGGGCCGCGCATCATCCACCTCGACTACAACATGCGACAGTCGGACCCGACCTTGATATCCGCAGGTCCGATCATCCGGAAACTGGTCCAGGTCACCGGCGGCGACGCACTCATTTCCACGCTTTACGACGAGCAGGTGATCAACGTCATGCACGAGACAGGCGTCGAGAATCTCGATCTGGGCTACGGCCGTGGCCGGCTGATGCCGCTGTTCCAGGGCGCTTCGTCGAAGGTGATCGTGGCCGCGATGTCGCGCGCGCGCCTCAAGCGCCTGCACGACCGCCACAACGCGGAAATGGGCGAGTTCGGCGACTGGCCGACGTTCTGGCGACACTGCCAGCACATCACTGAAACGGGCTACTGGATTTCCCGCGGCGAACTCGACGCGGGTTTTGTCGGCATCGCCGCACCCATTCGCGCAACCAGCAGCGGCGAGATCGGCAGCAGTCTGTCGCTGATCTTCCGCGGAGAGCACTTCCCACTTTTCGATCAGAACGTGCTGGGCAAGCTCCTGATCGATGCGGCCACACGTATCGGCGAACAGACGTGACGGCGAAAGCGGCCGGCCGGAGCGATGCCCCCTCGCTCTACGCTGCGCGTTCGCCGGCCATGCCCCGCGATGGCGATTTGCACGGAACCAGCTTCAGCAAGAGCACCGAGCCGAGCACGAGAAGTCCGGCCACCAACGCAAGCCCTGCGTACGGCGTACCGGTACGCGTAAAGAGGACGCCGACCACCCAGGAGCTGAAGGCACCGCCCAGCGAGCCGAGCATGCTGATGATGGCGATGCCTGCTGCTGCGGCCCGGCCGGTCAGTTGTGCGGCCGGAATGGTCCAGTAGACGATCGGAACCGTGAAGATCGACAGTTGAGCGATGGCCAGCAAGGTCACGCTCATCCACACATGGCCGACAAAGAAACGAAGCAGCAGCAGGCTGCCCGCGGTGGCGAGCATGCACGCGACGACGTGCCATCGCCGCTCGCCATGCCGGTCCGAACTCCACGCGATCGCCACGTTGCCGAGCATCGTAAATACGGAAATCAACCCGGCCAGCCAGCCGATGCTGGACACGCTCGTGACCCCTGACGCCTTCAGGATGGTAGGCACCCAGAACGTCACCGCGCCCATCCCGACATAGATGCAGAAATAGATGGCGGCCAGGCCAAGGATGTGACGGTTGCAGAGTATTTCGCCAACGCTGGCCCGGCCGTGCCCGATCATCGCATCCGCCCGTTCGGCTTCCAGGTCTCGCAACAGCACCTTCCGATCGGCGTCCGTGAGCCACTTCGCCTGCTCCGGCCGATCGCTCAGCATCAGCGGTGCGAGCAGCCCAAGCGCGACAGCGGGCACGCCCTCGACAAGAAAGAGCCATTGCCATCCGCGCAGGCCCATTACGTCCTGCATGTGCCCCATGATCCAGCCTGACAGCGGGCCGCCGGTCATTCCGGCGACCGGGACGGCTAGCAGGAGGATGCCGTTCACGCGAGCGCGCACCGTATCCGGGAACCAGTACGAGAGATAGAGGATGAGGCCCGGAAAGAACCCCGCCTCGGCTGCACCCAGCAGAAAGCGCAGCACGTAAAGCGACAGGCTGCCTGTCACGAACATCTGCGCAATCGTGCACAGCCCCCACATCACCATGATCCGCATGAGCGTCCTGCCTGCCCCGATGCGTGCAAGCAACAGGTTGCTAGGGACTTCGAACGCCGCATAGCTGACGAAGAAAATCGCTGTGGCGGCGCCGAAGACAGCCTCGGTCAAACCGAGGTCCTGCAGAAACTGCAGCTTTGCGAACCCGATGTTGACCCGGTCGATGAAGTTGATGACGTAACACAGGAAAAGGAACGGGATAACGCGCAGTGCGACACGACGATACAGACGCGTGGGGTACGACTTGGACATGGACCGCTCCCGGGATGTTGAAATGCGTGCGGCAACCGTCCCGCCTGTCCTTGCCCGCGCGCATCGCAGCCGGCGTCTTCCGTCAAGCTCCCGCCCGCCGGCGTCGAAACGCGTGAAGTGTGCAAGTACCTGCCGCTCCGTCACGA
This sequence comes from Burkholderia pulmonis, assembly GCF_984667975.1. Lineage (NCBI taxonomy): Bacteria > Pseudomonadati > Pseudomonadota > Betaproteobacteria > Burkholderiales > Burkholderiaceae > Burkholderia > Burkholderia pulmonis. The sequence continues at coordinate 466,341 of NZ_OZ480188.1, read as the reverse complement.
CAATTCTACAAATCCCCCAATTCGGGATTAATCCGTAGTTAACCTTATAAATCCCACATCCTGGAACATGCGTATCCAAGGCCCGAGCCGCGGCATGGCGCTCGTGACAACCGTGGCGTGTGTCGATCCGGCACCAGGAGGCCATATCCAGGCGAACATTCGGCACTGAATCCCGCGAAACGGTTGCCCACGCGTCCCGCCCTCTCAAATATTTTATAAATCCCCTATAATGGGATTTATCTTATCAAACGTGACGAGCCTCGTGTGGGAGGCAGGCATCAGCCCCCGGTCCGGGATGGCCCCCGCCGGTGCCCGCGAAATGGGCAGTCATGCGACGGACACCGCAGGCTTCGGAGCGGTGCTGCGACGGGGCCGGCCCGGCACTGGCATCCTCCGTTACAGCCCCGGTGCGCGGAAAGCGGTCCGACACATCGCGTCGCGGTTTTTGTCTGGATAAGATCGTCGCGACGGCCGCTTCGAATGGCGCGATGCCACCCCTGAAGATACCGGCCCGGATTCCGCCGGATCGCGAGACCCCGCCCGCTCGACAGTCGGTTCGAGCGGTTTCGCCGCAACCGGTGTCGAACTTGACTACGGACACATTGTTCAGACCATGAACCTGCACGCTGAAGCACGGTGTTTCTCGGATGTGTTCCTCCACTCCCAGGCAATCGTGAACTGGTCCCAGCACTACGACCAGATCAGCCCCGGCACCGCCAACACCACACTGCGGCAGGTTGCCGGCCAGCGTTTCCATGTGTTCCGCGAGTTGATCAATCAGCGCGTCATGCAACACGGAATGGCACCGCACGACCGCCTTTGCTTCGCACTACCGATCGCGGGTTCGGTTGCTCCGGTCGTCCAGGGGCGCACGGTCGAACGGCCCAGCCTGTTGACGTTGCGCGGCGGCGAGGAGTTCGTCGCCCATCTGCCGCGCGATACCGAAGTGCTGGCCTTTACGATCGACCGCGGCATCACGGCGGATCGAGAACTCGACGAACTCGCGAATTTGCCGTCGCGCATCCTGAAGCAACCGGTGCTTCCCATCTCGCCCTTACGCTACGCCAATGCCCTGGAGGGCCTGGAGCGCGTGCTCAGCCACGCGCTCGACACCGGCTCGCTTACCGGGCACGATGCATTCGACGAACGCGTGCTCACGCACAGTGTCGTCGGCATCCTGCTCGACCTCGTTCAGTCTGACGAATCGGCATCCGCCGCGCTGCCATCGGCGTCGACGCAAAGCTACATCGTTCGCCGGAGCCAGGAGATCGCCCTGGACAGCGACGACGTACCGACCGTTCTCGATCTCTGCCACCACCTCCGGATCAGTCGACGCACGCTTCAATACAGCTTCCAGAACGTCGTTGGTACCACACCGACCGCTTACCTGCGCTCGATCCGGCTTAACGCCGTGCGGCGCTTCCTGATGACGACACCCGAAACGGTGCGAATCGGCGACGCCGCGGCGCAATTCGGTTTTTGCCACTTCGGGCGATTCTCGGCGTACTACCAGCAACATTTCCACGAACGCCCGTCGCATACGTCGCGCCTGAGCTGACGGCTGCGCATGTGTGTCACGCGGCCCGCGTGTCTCCGGGTAATCCCCCTGTCGTCCAGCTCGCGCAGATTGCCGATAGCGGACAACGCATCGAATTTCGGCACCGTAAATTTTCTCGACGGTCCGCCCGGGTGCTTCGCACCCTTCACCGGGCGACCTTCGAAGCGCGCACCTGCGTCGTCGGCAGACGGCAACACGCGTTGACGGGCAATCAGGATCGGCCCGACACGCAGGCGTATTGATCAGGCATGCCCGGTCGCTTCCTGACGGACGACCCGGCCAGCGGGACTCTCCATGAACGAATTGTCATCCCGGTCCGAAGCGGGACTCAGCAAGAACGCTGTCGGACTCTCACACATCGTATTCTTCGTCGTTGCCGCCGCGGCGCCGCTCACCGCGATGGTCGGTGCAACGCCCGCGGCGTTCTCGCTCGGCAACGGTGCGGGCGTACCCGGCGTGTTTGTGCTGGCAGGCGTGATGTACCTGATCTTCAGCATCGGCTATGCCGCGATGAGCCGGCACATCTCCAACGCAGGCGCGTTCTACGCGTACATCGTCAACGGTCTCGGACGACCTGTCGGCGTGGGCGGCGCATTCGTCGCGATCGTCGCGTACAACGCCGTGCAGATCGCGATCTATTCCATGTTCGGGTTCTTTCTCAACAGCGGCGTGCAGCAGCACTATGGCGTCGACGTGCCGTGGTGGATATTCGCGCTGGTCTGCGTGGCCGCCGTCCATTGCTGCGGCGCACGACGGATCGAGTTCAGCGGCCGTCTACTCGGCATGCTGATGATGGGTGAAATCGCGATCGTGATGCTGCTCGACCTGGCCATCGTCATGCACGGCGCAGGCACGGGCGGGTTCAGCGCGAAGCCGTTCAGCCCTGCGACGGTGTTCACGCCCGGTCTCGGCACCGCGCTCGTATTCGTTCTCGGTTCCTACATGGGTTTCGAGGCGACCGCCATTTTTTCCGAAGAGGCCCGCGATCCGAAGCGCACGATCCCGCGCGCCACTTACCTGGCCGTGATCCTCATCATGGTCTTCTATGCGCTGTCGTCGTGGGCGATCGTCGAAGCATGGGGGGAAGGCCAGATAGCGGCTCAAGCCGCCAAGGATCCCGCGAATCTGTGGTTTGCCGTCAGCGGACGATTGCTCGGCAACGTTGCGACGGACGCGATGAACGTGCTGCTCGTCACGAGCCTGTTCGCGGCAATCCTGTCGTTCCACAATACGATCACGCGCTACTTCTACGCGATGGGCCGCGAACGCGTGTTGTGGCACAAGCTCGGCCATACGTGTCCCGTGCATCGCTGCCCCGATGTCGCCGGGAAAGTGCAGACACTGATTGCATTCACGGCGATCGTCGGCTCGGCGGCATTCCGTCTCGATCCGTTTGCGGTCGTCTTCTCGTGGATGAGCGCTTTGGCCACCATCGGCATCATCGCCGTGCAGATTCTGGTGGCAGCATCGGTCATCTCGTTCTTCTCTCGCGATCATCGCGACACCGGCATCGTCCATCGACTGATCGCACCGCTCGTCAGTGTGATCGCGCTCGCCGCGTGCCTCGTGCTCGTCGTGCGCAATCTGTCCGTGCTCAGCGGATCCGATTCGATTTTCGTGGCACTCTTTCCCTATTTCCTCCTCGGAATCGGCGCGTTCGGCATGAGGTCGGCATTGCGGTTGAAGCGAAGCGATCCGGATCTCTATCGCGAACTCGGACGCGCAGTCCGGTAATCCCCCGGTCACCCGCTTCTCAATCGGCACCACAACCGCAATTCCATCTCCCCGCCGCGGATGCGACGCTCATGACGCGTCGCATCTGCACCGCCGCCTCCGGCCGTCACGAACCTGCCCGGCGTGGCCGGTTTTCCGTCGCGCCTCCGGCCGCCTCTCGAAGGCAGTCGACCCGACCATGACCGCGTTCGTATCGCGTCATCGTCGTCATGGCACGGGTATTCCCTAGCGCGACATCACGGCAACGGTTGCCGATAGCGGACAAGGTCCGCCATTTCATCGACATACAGTGAATCCGAACGTCGAGCACGCGTAGCGGCAGCCGCGATTGCACCAACCGGAGCGGCCGACGATTCCCTTCGAGAAATACGGACACCATGATGAAAATTCAAAACCTGATCGGCGGCCGGCATTGCGATGCATCCGCCGGGCACACTTTCGAAAAACGCGCACCGGCGACCGGTGATCGAATCGCCTCCGTACCTGCGTCGAACGCGGAAGACGTCGACCGCGCCGCTCGCGCCGCGCATGACGCGCTGCGCGACGGCGACTGGCCTCGCGCGGGTGGTGCAGCCCGCGCCCGCTGGCTTCATCGGCTGGCTGATCTGATCGAGCGCGACCGCGAAGCGCTGGTGGAGCGTCTTGCCGCCGAACAAGGGCGTCCGCTGGCCGAGATGCGCATGATGGATGTCCCGATGAGCATCGATACGTTGCGCTACTTCGCCGGCTGGGCCGACAAGCTCGAGGGCCGTACGATTCCCACCGACGGATTCATGGGTCGCCCGACCCTCAACTACACGAGACGCCTGCCCGTCGGCGTGGCAGGCCAGATCATTCCGTGGAATGCGCCGTTGATGATCGCCGTCTGGAAGCTGGCGCCGGCACTTGCGGCCGGCTGCCCGGTGGTGATCAAACCGTCGGAAGACGCGCCGCTCGCAGTTTCCAGGCTCGGCGAACTCGCCTGCGAAGCCGGCTTTCCCGCTGGCGTTGTCAATATCGTCCATGGCATGGGTTCGGATGTCGGTGCCGCGCTCGTTGCCCACCCGCTGGTAAGCAAGATCAGCTTCACCGGCAGCACGGAAGTCGGCCGTGTGATCGCCGGCGAAGCGGCCAGGACGTTCAAGCGCGTCACGCTCGAACTCGGCGGCAAGGCGGCACAGATCGTCTTCGACGATGCGGATCTCGACCGCACGATCCCGTCTCTCGTCGCCGGCATGTTCGCGAACCAGGGACAGACCTGCGCGGCCGGTTCCCGCGTGCTCGCCCACCGGTCGATCGCCCGGGCGCTCGAGGAACGGCTCGCCGCCGCGGCTCGCGCGATCCGTGTCGGTCCGCCATCCGATCCCGACGCGCGAATGGGAGCGCTCATCAACCCGCGCCACCTCGCACGCGTGCGCGCACATATCGAAGGTGCGCTTGCGGAGGGTGCGCGCCTGCTCGCAGGCGACGAACCGCTTCCGCCGCGCGGCTGTTTCATGCGTCCCACGATTCTCGGCGGCGTGCACCGCGACATGCGGATCGCCCGCGACGAGGTATTCGGCCCGGTCGGCATGGTCATCCCGTTCGATACGGAGGATGAGGCGATTCATATCGCAAACGACACGCCATTCGGCCTGTCCGCGTCGGTCTGGACGCAGGACCTCGGTGTTGCACACCGCGTCGCAGAGCGGCTCGACGTCGGCGCGGTCGCGATCAATGCATGGAGTCCGATCGACGCCCGCCTGCCGTGGGGCGGCACCAAGCACAGCGGTATCGGGCGGGACTTGTCGCGGGCCGCACTCGACTCCTACCTCGAGGAAAAGATCGTTACCGTCGCGCTGTAATCCCTCGGCGTGCGCCGGCTCGCCGCCGCGCGTCATGCCGCCATTTCTTCAAGCACTTCGTGAGAGACACAACATGGACTATCAAAAACGCCAAAAAAGATTCTGGCATCCGATGAGCTCGGCGGCGGCCGGCCACACGACGCCGACCGTCGTGATCGCGCGGGGCGACGGCAATTACGTATACGACGTCGACGGTCATCGCATGCTCGACGGCGTCGGCGGGTTGTGGAACGTCAACGTCGGACACAACCGCCCGGAAGTGAAGGCCGCGATCGCGCGCCAGATGGACGAGCTGTCCTACTACCAGACCTTCGACGGTGTCGCCCACCCGCGTGTGTACGACCTGGCCGATCGGCTGTGCGAGATGTTCGAGCAAGAAAACATGCAGCGCGTCATGTTCGGCAGCGGCGGCTCCGATGCAGTCGAAACTGCGCTGAAGATGGCACGCCAGTACTGGATCGCCACGGGCGAACCTTCCCGGACGAAGTTCCTGTCGCTGCGCAACGGCTATCACGGCGTGCACATCGGCGGAACCTCGATCGGCGGCAACGGTGTCTATCACTACAATCATGGCCCGCTGTTGCCCGGTTGCGTGCTGCTCGATACGCCGTGGCTGTATCGCAACCCGTGGGGCTGCGAGGATCCCGAGGAACTCGTCGACCATTGCATCCGGCAGCTCGAGGATACGATCGCGTTCCACGGTGCGCAAACAGTCGCAGCGTTCGTGGCGGAGCCCGTGCAAGGGGCGGGCGGCCTGATCGTCCCGCCGGCGGACTACTGGCCGCGCGTTCGGGCCGTGTGCGACCGGCACGGCATCCTGATGATCGCCGACGAAGTCGTTACCGGCTTCGGGCGCACGGGCAGCCTGCTCGGGAGCCGCGGATGGGGCGTCGCCGCCGACATCCTGTGTCTCGCCAAAGGCATTTCCGCAGGCTACGTCCCGCTCGGCGCGACGATGTACAACGCGCGGATCGCGCAAGCGATCGAGCAAGGCGCCGGCTTCTCGCACGTGGTCATGCACGGCTACACGTACAGCGGGCACCCCCTCGCGTGCGCGGCGTCGCTCGCCGTGCTCGACATCGTCGAATCCGAGAACCTGCCGGCCAATGCGGCACGCATGGGCCAGCGCCTGCTCGATCAACTGCTGCCGCTGAAGGACGATTTCGAGACCGTTGGCGACGTGCGCGGCAAAGGGCTGATGCTGGCGCTCGATCTCGTGACCGACAAGGCAAGCCGAACTCCGCTCGATCCGGGTCAAGGGTTCGCGGCGCGCGTGGCCGATGCCGCACGCCGGCGCGGCGTGCTGGTTCGGGCGATCGCGAACAAGCTGGTGATGTCCCCGCCGCTGACACTGAAGTCGGACGAAGTCGACTTCATCGCACAAACGCTGCGCGAAGCATTGCAGGAATGCTGTCAGGACGCGCTTGTGAGCGCCTGATCGGCGGATATCGATGCGCACGAGCCGCCTGTACAGCGGTGCGTGCGCGTCCGCCGCCGCGTCGAATCCCCCACACGATCCGGCACGCGGCGGCGCACCACGCCGGCAGCAGATCAAAGCCGCCACCCTGCTTCCGGATCTCGCAGTTTCGCTTTCAGGGAAGACACATCAAATGGAAAACCAGGCCATTGCATTCCAGCCGGCCAAATATCCGCTCGCGCTCCGACTGCTTCACTGGGTCCGGGCGATACTGATCGGCGCGCAGCTCTGGACCGGATGGACCATGGTCCGGCTCGACGACAACCTGCCCGCCAAGTTCGACTGGTACTACCCGACCCACAAGGCGTTTGGCGTGCTGACGTTGCTGGTGGTCATCACGCAACTGGCGATTCGCTCGATGAAGGCTTTGCCCCCATTGCCGTCGAGTCTGCCGGCGCTGGACCGAAAGCTCGCCAAGGTCGCCCACTACCTGCTCTACGTGCTGGCTATCGTCGTTCCGCTGATGGGTTACTCGATGTCCAGTACGTATACGCAAAGCGACGGCGTGCCGTTCTTCTTTTTCCGCGTTCCCGAACTGCTTCCGAAGAACGACCACTGGTTCGTGGTGTTCCAGTGGCTGCACAGGACGCTGGCCTATACGTTGCTGGCGCTCGTCGCGCTGCATGTTCTCGCCGCACTGAAACACCGGTTTTTTGACGCCAACCGCGAAAACGACGTCTTGCGCCGCATGCTGTAACGCGGAGCCGGAACGTCGGCTGATTCCGCTATTTCAACCAATCGGCGACGGCACGAGAACCGGCGGAGTCCCGGTAGCGCACCCACGCTCCTGCGATGGAAGATCCGGCCATTCGATTGCCCTCGGCAATAATAATTAGTTTTCCTAATACAAATACGGCAGATCGAATCCGGAACGCGAATCGATCGGCGCCCGTTCACGGAGATCGACGATGAAGAAGATGATGGTGGCCGTATCGGCCGCGAGCGCGATGGGATTCGGCACGACTGGACATGCACAGAGCACGGTGACGCTCTACGGTCTGATCGACGAGGGTTTCAATTTCACGACCAATGCTGCCGGAAACAAAGGCTACCAGATGGTCAGCGGCGACACGGTCGGCAGCAACTGGGGGCTGAAAGGCACGGAAGACCTCGGCGGCGGACTGAGGGCACTTTTCCAGCTGGAGAACGGCTTCAACACGAACACGGGCGCGCTCGGCGTGACGTCACGGATGTTCGGCAGGCAAGCGTACGCCGGGCTCGATTCCGACCGATTCGGCACGTTGACGCTGGGGCGCCAGTATGATCCGACGCTGGACATGTGGAGCCCCTTTACCGCCACGGGCAACTGGCTGGGCGACTTTGGCGCGCACCCGTACGACAACGATAACGCCGATTGGGACTACCGCATCCAGAACAGCATCAAGTACATGTCTCCGGCCTACGGCGGCTTCAAGGGCGAGGTGCTCTACGGCTTCAGCAACCGGGCGGGCGGCTTTGCCCGCAATCGCGCCTACAGCGCTGCGGTCCAGTATCAGGCAGGGGCGTTCTCCGCTGCCGTCGCCTATCTCAGGGCAAACGGCGGGGGCGCCACGGCAGGCGGTGCCTTGTCGAGCGACGATACGGTCTTCGGCGGCCGCTCGCAGCAGACCATCGATGCGGGAATGTCATACAGGTTCGGCGACAAGCTGACGCTGTCGGCTGCCTATTCGCACGTCGACGTGTACAACCCGGAATCAAACCTCTATTTCGTCGACCAGCCGTTGGCAGGCTCGCAGCATGCGTGGAAATTCGACAATGTCGAAGTCAACGGCCAGTATTTTTTCCAGCATGACTTCTGGTTCGGTGCAGCCTATACCTATACGCATGCCCGCCTCACGACGGCGGCAGACGCTGCGTCACCGAACTGGCACCAGGTGTCGATGATGCTCGACTACGACCTCAGCAAGCGGACGTCGACCTATATCCAGGGGGCATACCAGCACGCAACGGGAAACACGGGCACGGACTTCGACTTCGCGCACGTCCTCGGGACCGCCGGCCAGTCGTCGGGGCGAAACCAGCTGGCTTTGCGTATCGACATGATGCATCGCTTCTGACCTGCGCGATGCATGGCCGCGCCGATTCCGTGCCCGGCTTTGCGATTTGCCCGGCTGCGCGGTGTCTCGCCTCGTTCAGGACACTCCCGGAGGCGCCGACGCCGCGCTTCGGATCAGGCCCATGGTCCGACTCAGCCAACCTGCCCGGGCGCCGGGCGGCATCACGAACGAATGCCGCTCGACGCCGCCGGGCCGAGGCAGGTCAATTCAGCTGCGTGATGAATTTGCTCACCAGATAACCATCGAAGGTCTCCGTTCCTCCTTCGCTTCCAAAGCCGCTGTCCTTCACGCCACCGAACGGAATTTCCGCCGGACCCATGCCGAAGTGGTTGATGTTGACCATGCCGGCTTCCAGTGTGCGGCCGATCCGGTGCGCATTGCGTACCGAGGCGGTAAACGCATACGACGCAAGGCCGAACGGCAGCCGATTGGCCTCCGCGAGCGCATCGCCGAGGTCGTCGAACGGGACGATGCCGACGATCGGGCCAAAGGGCTCGTCATTCATCAGGCGCGAATCGCGAGTCGGGCCGAGCACGACCGTCGGCGCGAAGTAGTGCCCGGGCCCCGGCAGCGACGCGCCGCCCGCGACGATGTCCGCACCTTTCTCCTTGGCATCGGCCACGAACGCATCAATTTCGGATACACGCCGCGCATGGGCGAGCGGTCCCATCGTGACGCCGTCGTCGAGGCCGTATCCGACGCGGATCGTACCGACGACATCGAGATACGCGGCGACAAAACGGTCGAGCACCGGCCGTTGCACGAAAAACCGCGTCGGCGACACGCAAACCTGCCCGGCGTTACGGAATTTGTACGCGGCCAGCATCGTGGCGGCGCGCTCGATGTCGGCGTCCGCGCAGACGAGAACCGGCGCGTGCCCGCCCAGCTCCATGGTCATGCGTTTCATATGCGACGCGGCGAGTGCCGCCAGTCGCTTGCCGACCGGCACCGAGCCGGTAAACGAGATTTTGCGCACCAGCGGCGACTCGATCAGCTGCGTTGACACCTCGCCCGGCACACCCCATACGATATTCAGGCAGCCTGCGGGCAACCCTGCATCATGGAAGATATGCGCGAGTGCCACGATTGCGCTCGGCGATTCCTCGGGCCCCTTGAGCACGAGCGTGCACCCCGACGCCAGTGCCGCCGCAATCTTGTGCATCGCCTGACTGAACGGAAAGTTCCACGGCGAAAATGACGCACACACGCCGATCGGCTCTCGCAATACCGTCTGCATCACGTCGGGAGAACGCGCTGGCACGACGCGGCCGTAGGTACGGCGGCCCTCCTCGGCATGCCATTCGAGCTGTTCCGCGGACGACACGACCTCGGCAACGGCCTCGTGAAGCGGTTTGCCCTGGTCCATCGTGATGTGACGCGCTATTTCGGCGGCCCGCTGGCGAACCAGCGCTGCGGCGCCGCGCAGAATATCCGAGCGGACGAGCGGCGACTCGTGCCGCCACGCCCCGAACGCACGATGCGCGGCGTCGATCGCTGCGTCAATATCGTCGACGGTCGCATGCGGAAGTTCGCCGAGCACGCTGCCGGTTCCCGGATCGAAGACCGACTGTGTGCGGCGGCCATCCGCAGGGTGAAACCGGCCGTCGATATACAGATGAAGCGGCGCGTAGTCGCGTTGTCCATCCGGCGTCATCTGAGAAGTCAGCGGTGTAAACGGAATCAAGACGGATACCTCGGTAAGAGCTTCATGAAGCGGTGTGCCCGCTCGGCACGGACACGCCGCGTGGGTTGACAGGTCGCCCGTCCGAACCCTGGACGCGTCAAGCCGGCTGTTACGGCCCGGGCAGCAGGCCGCCGATTTCCTGTCGCAGAATCCGGTTTTCCTGCGTGACGAGCAGATGCCGGACCTTGCCCCGGAACACCTTGAACGCGGGATCGGCCATCAGTGCGTTGCGACGAAGTGCGCGCTCGTCGAGCGAATCGAACGCCCACAGATAGACGATCTGGTTCAGCGGTCCGACCTCCGTCGCAAAACAGCCGATCATCGTGCCGAGCGCCTGCTCCTGCGCCGCCCGACCGCATTCCGCGTACAAGCGCAGATACTCGGCGACGCCGCCCGGCACGAGCGTATAGATGCGTTGCTCAACCAGCATGGGCTTCCTCCTGTCGATGCGGCGCAAACGTGTGGAAACCGGAAGTCACGCGTGCCATGCCCGCGGCGTCCGTCTGCGCCGCCACGTATCGGTCGGGCCGCACCACGACGAGGGGAGCGGGATACCGGTCGAACCAGTCCGCCATCGCGTTGTCGACGTCCTCTACGCACTCGCTGCCATACGCGCTGGCGACACGCCCTTCGCGGCAGGTCCCGCTCCGCGAGCGGTTGATCTGCACGAATCTCGCACCCAGCGACGTCCAGTACGCACGATCGTCATCGCTCAGGCAGCTTTGTGGATCGCATTGCCACCCGACGATCGCAAACCACGGACCCAGCACGTCGTCGAGCTTGCGACGCACCCCGTCGGCCGTTTCGACGTCGGGCTGCGCGATCATCCTGCCGATCGCGCCCGACGCGCCCGCCAGCACGACACCGCGCGTGTAGCTCGGCATCGGCTTGAACCGCATCTGCAGCACATAGTTCTTCAGGCCCGGGGCGTATCGGGCAAGCCCGAGGAAACGATCGCGCAGGAACGCCACCAGCCGGTTGGTCGGCATCAGCATGGCGCCGAACGTATCCGCGAGGCTGATCATCGCCTTCGCGTGATCGAGGCGCTCCGATTCGTACGTCGCGATCACGCCGGCGCCGAGCCGCCCCTTGACGACACCCGCCAGCTTCCACGCGAGGTTGCCGACATCGCGCAAGCCTGCATTCAGACCCTGGCCGATCCATGGCGGCGTCAGATGGGCCGCATCGCCGATGAGCGACACCCGACCGACGACGAATCGCTCGGCCACGCGCGAGTGGTGGGTGTAGGTTCGGGCGCGTACGATCTCGAGACGATCGACGTCGTCGACATACGGCTTGATCAGCGCGCGTATCGATTCCGGTCGCGCGATTGCCTCTTCGTCCTCGTGCGGAAACACGAGAAACTCCCAGCGCCGATAATTGAACGGCAGATAGATGCAGACGTTCGGGCGCCTTGGATCGCAGTTCAGCGCCGTGCACGGCTGGTCGAGCCCGGCATTCTTGACATCGACCACGATCCATTTCATCGGATGTGTGGTGCCGGCAAGCCTGACGCCCAGCATGTCGCGCATCGGACTGCGTCCACCATCGGCCGCAACCACGTAGTCGGCCTCGAGCACGTATTGCTGCCCGTCTGCCCGGCGCACCTGCAACGCGACGCGTTCATCGTCCTGCTCGATGCCGACGACCTCTTCGCTCGTACGAAGCGATACATGCGGATAGCGCGCGAGCGCGTCACGCAGCGTTCGCTCGGCCAGTTGCTGCATGAAGATGTTGCGCCGCCACCAGCCGAACTCGCGCATCGATGGGCGAATGTCGGCAAAGCACGCGCCGTTCGCCTTGAACATGCGCAGCGGCACGTTCTGGATGATGTCACGGCTCAACTCGTCGGCGAGGCCGGCAGTCTGGAACAGACGCAATGCCTCGTCGTCGATACCGACCGCGCGCGGAAACTCGACGATCTGCGGCGTTTTTTCGATGATCACCGTATCGATGCCATAAAGGCCCAGCAGGTTCGCCATCGCGGCGCCGTTCGGGCCCGCGCCGACGATCGCGACAGACGTCCGGTTCGATTTGTTCGCTGTCATCCGTCAGACTCCTGCCCGCCACGCGGGATCGTCCAGGCGATCAAGCCAGTTGCGCAACGCGTGATTGAACGCGGCCGGCTGATCGTCATGCACGTAGTGCGTTGCGCCCGGAATGTCGATCCGGTCAATTCCGGCATTGGCAGCCACCATTTCGGCCGCCACGTCTGCGGACAGGAAATCCGATTCGGCACCGCGCAGCAGCAGTGTCGGCACGTGCAGATTGAGCACCTGCGGCCACAAATGGACGAGTTGTTCCGGTGTCGCGGCCAGCCGCGCCGCAGCGATCCCAACGGCATCATGTCGCCACACGATTCTTCGTTGTGCATCCTCCTTCAGCGAATGTGCGAGACGCGAATCGAGCGCGGAAGCGTGGATGTTGGGGCGCTGACGCCGCCAGAAGGCGCGCGCGTCGTCCCACGACGTGAATGCATCCGGCGTTTCCTTGAGTTCGCGCTTGATACGCTCCGAGCCCTGCGAACCGGCAGACGCGCCGGGGCCCATGTCCTCGATCACGAGACCCGCGAGACGCTCGGGTTGCGAACCCGCATAAACGAATGCGTTGGCGCCGCCCATCGAGTGCCCGACCAGCACGAAGCGTCTCAGGTCAAGCGCCCGAACCAATGCGTCAAGATCGCGTACGTAAGCCGCGGCGTAGTATTCGCGCCGGGGATCCCAGTCGCTCGCCCCCCGGCCGCGCTGATCCAGCGCGACGACTCGATAGCGGTCGACCAGCGCATCGGCGACGGGTTCCCACGTATGGGCATAACTGCGCAAGCCGTGCAGCATGACCAGGGCCGGCGCATCGTCGCGCCCCCAGCTCACGTAGTGCAGCCGCAGTCCGTCGCTGACGACCCAGCCATCCTTGACGGATGTCGTATTCATCATTCGCTCTCCGCGCCGTATCCGTACTCAGACCAGGCCGTCCTGACCGACGATCTCGCTCGCGCGAAGGCCGCCAAGCCGCGCATGCAGGCGGCCACGCGTCGCGAATGCGAAGATCACCAGGACTTCGTCGGCATTGGGCGCATCGGGGAACAGGCAAGTCACCGTGTCGTAGTGCGAGCGCACGTACAGTGCGTCCTTGTGCGCGAGCGGCACGTCGATCACCGTATTGACCGGGCCACGCTTGCCGCTCGACGGCACCCATGCCTTCCCGCCTCCCAGTGCGGCACGGATCGGCTCGGCGAAGATCGACGTCAGAAAGGCGTTGCCATGCTCGTACTCGCCCGCCGATCCGACCAGGCATGCCTTCCCGTAGCTCTCGATTGCATGTCCCGCGGCGAGCGACTCGATGCGCCGTGCGAACTCCTTGCCGAGCGCCGGCGACGAGCGCACGAGATCGTCGAGGTTCTCGCTGAACCGACCCGCATACGGATTGTGGACGGCCGCGGCGATCACGATCTTGCGCAACGGCTCACCGTCAGCCGGCTGGCCAGATTCGTTCGCAAGCGAATCCTCGATCTGCGTGTACCACTTTCTGATATGAAAATCTTCGAAATTCTTTACCTTATTCATCAGGAATCCTATGTTATTGATCGATTTGATTGAAATAAAGATGCCGGGATCTTATTCGAACAACGGCTCGAGCTGAGTCGGGTCGCTGGGTGCGTTGTACCGATTCAGAACACGCTTTCCCTCCTCGTCGTCAGTGACGGTTTCACAGAAGAACTCGAGGCGATTGCCGTCCGGATCCGGAAAATAAACGCCGATTCCGACTTTGTGGTCGGTGATCTTGACGATCGGCACGTTGCGGCGAATCAGCATGCCGTACAGGCGTCTCAGCTCGGTCAGGCCACCCGCGATTTCGAGGCCATAGTGTTGCAGGCCGATCGTGCCGAGCTCCGCGTCGGATGCGGCGCGAATCAGTGCAATGTCGTGGTGCTTCTGACCGAAAGACATGAACACCCACTGTTCTCCGCGCGCGGTTTCGGTCATGCCGAGCACGTCGGCATACCACGTGCTCGACCGCACGGGATCGCGCACGAACAACGACAGGTGCGTGCGCTGGACACGTGGCGTAGGCAACGGCAGGCCGCTTTCGTTCGCACGATCGGCCAGCTGTCGGATGGCGGATGGTGTCATCGTTCGCTCCGGTCAGTGGGTGGACTGCGCGTGGGCCACGAGCGGCGCTTCAAACGGCGTCCATGCGACCGCCGTGATTTCGCTGAAATCGCGCCATTCCTTCGTCCAGTTCCGGCCGCCGTCGCGCGAACAGAACAGGTGCCCGTACTTGGTGCCGGCATAGACGAGCTCCGGCCGCGCCGCGTGGACACCGAATGCCCAGAATGTCGAATTCGGCGGCATGTGCAGATCCGTCTCGTGCCATTCATGGCCACGATCGGTCGATCGATAGATGCGACTTTGCGTGCCCGGCGTGCCGTCTCCGATCGCCATCAGGAGCTCGCCGTCCGGCGTCGGCAACTGAATGACCGTACGGGTGTAGTACAGCCCGTCGAAACGTTCGCGCGACAGCTTGCCGTCCCACGTCTGCCCGTCATCCTCGCTCACGTGGACGGCATTCACTGTCAGCAACACCGTGGTCTTCTGCTTGTCGGGTGTGGCGGGCAGCACGGCAATCGCATGAATATCGCTGTTGCGGATCGCCGTACCGGGACCATCGACGCGCGTCCAGCTCGCGCCAGCGTCCCGGCTGCGCCATGCGCCGCCCTCTTCTACGCCGTACCACACGTTGCGCCCGTCGGTCGGATCCACACAGATCGTCAGCAGCCGCGGGCGGTTGACGCCCGAACAGAATTCCGGGAACTCGGGCGCGGTTCGCTCCCAGGTCAGGCCCGCGTCGTTCGACTTGAACAGCGCCGCGCGCGACGGCGCACCGGTACCCGCATAAAGTACCGCGGAGTTCGCAGGATCGATTGCAATCGACCAGACCGTTTGCCCGTTCAGGATGTTGTCGGGACGAAACCAGTGGGCGCCGCCGTCATCGCTGATGGACAGGCCGGAATCCGCGCCGGCGTAGATGCGCGACGGCGTCGCGGGGTCCACCGCGAGCGCGCGCACGATGCCGTCGAATTCGATCGGCTCGGTCAACCCGAGGCGATGCCAGGTTTTGCCGTCGTCGTTCGAGCGCAGGATGCCTTGCCCTGCGGTGGCGACCAGTACGGTTGCTGTCATGGAATGCTCCTTGTATCAGAGGAAAATGCCGCGTGTCAGTCCGCCGTCGCAGCCGATCGATTCGCCGGTGATCGAGCCGGATTTCGGCGACGCGAGAAACGCGACGACCCATCCCATCTCTTCCGGCTGCAGCACCCGCCTGATCGGGGTGACCTTGACGTAGTTGGCCTCCACCTCGCTCGCTGTCAGCCCCTGCTTTTGAGCTTCCTTCTCGTAGAGTTCGTGGATGTGCGGCGTCTCGACGACACCCGGGTGAATGGTATTCACCGTGATGCCGAACGGACCGAGCTGGTCGGACAACGTCTTGGTCAGATGCACGATCGCCACATTGCGCATGCCGGAAAGCTGTTTGCTGCCGCGGCCCGTGAGGCCACCGATGTTGACGATCCGGCCAAACCCGTTGCGTCGCATGTACGGTGCGGCCGCCTTCGCGCAGCGCAGGTAACCGACCACCTTGATATCGATGTCCTGGAGCAACCCCTGCGGATCGGCGTTCTCCAGTTCTGCGCGAACCAGCCCGCCCGGATGCGCGGCACCGTTGACCAGGATGTCGAGGCGCCCGAAGCGGTCGACGGTCGCCGTCATCGCGGATTCGACCGACATCATGTCGGTGGTGTCCACCGTCACGGGCACGATCGCGCCTGCGGCGTCGCCCAGCGGCTCGAGCGTCGTGCGAATGTCGGCAGCCGCCGCCTCGAGGTGTTCCATGCGTCGCGCGGCAATGACGACGTTGACGCCTTCCCGGGCGAGCTCGAGCGCGACCGCCTTGCCGATGCCCATGCTGCCGCCGGTAATGAAGGCAGTTTTTCCTTTGAGTTGCAGATCCATAGCGATAAGTGGTGAGAGTCGTGGGTGACGGAATGAAGGGGCCGACGCGTCAGGAGAGGCACATTTCGATGAGACGCGGCCCATCGCTGCCCGCCAGCGCGTCATCAAGCGCCTCAAAAAGCGCATCGACCGTGCTCACTTGCTCGGCCGGCACGCCATAGCCACGCGACAGCGCGAGCCAGTCGATCGGCGGGTCGTCCAGCAGCGTCAGGCGACTGGCGTGCGGTGCGTCGGCCGGCAAGCCGCTGCGTGCGAGTTCGGTCTGCAAGATGCCATAGCGACGGTTCGAAGCGATCAGGATGACGATCGGCAGACGCTCGCGCGCCATCGTCCACAACGCCTGGATCGTGTACTGCGCACTCCCGTCGGACTGCAGCGCGAACACGCGGCGATCCGGACACGCCACGGCGGCGCCGAGCGCCACCGGCAAGCCCTGGCCGATCGCGCCCCCGGTGTTCGTGAGGAGGGTGTGACGTCGTGCGCGCGCCGACGCGGTCACGAACGGATAACCGCACGTGCCCCCCTCGATCGACACGATCGCGTGCTCGGGCAACGCATTCGCCAGCAGGCGACCGACCGACTGCGGCGTCAGCGGCCCGGCTTCGACGGGCCAGCACTCGACCGCCACGCCGTCTGCACGGCCGGTCGCACCGAGGTGCTCGGCGAGTGCCTCCAGCGCGTCGTCCGCTGCATCACCCGGCTCGGCCAGCGTCACGATGTCTTCGGGGCGCGCGAGTTCGCCAGGAATGCCTTCGTAGCCAAAGTACGTGACCGGCGCGAGCGCACCGGCGAGTACCACTTTCCTGCCGGCAAGCGCTGCCCGTGCCGGCTCGGGAAAATATGGCAGGCGATCGATGTCCGGCAAGCCTCCGCCGCGTTCCGCACGCGCGGGAAAAGTCTCGCTGAAGCAGATCGCGCCCGTAGCGGCCGAGATGCGGGCCGCTGCTTGCTGTCCGCGGGCAGACAGCGCCCGATCGCCCATCAGCAGTACGACAGGCGTGCCGGTGCGCAGCAAATCGGCAACCTGGCGGACCCGCACGGCATCGAATGAGACTGTAGCCGGGCGAGCGGCGACTGCCGGCACGGGTTCGCGAACCGCAACCGACTGGAGATCGACGGGCAGCACGAGCGTCGCTACACCGCGTTTCGAACCCATCGCGGCCGAGATTGCATCGGCCGTATCCCGCGACAGATCCTCTTCGCGGGCCACGCTGCGATACCAGACCGACACCGGGCGCGCCAACGATTCGATATCGGAGGTAAGTGGTGCGTCGTACTTCAGATGATCGCGTGCGTGGTCGCCGATGATGTTCAGGATCGGCGTGCGTGCGCGACGCGCATTGTGCAGGTTGGCGATCCCGTTTGCGTGGCCGGGGCCGAGATGCAGCAGCGTCATCGCCGGTTTGCCGGCCAAGCGGCCGTAGCCGTCCGCCGCTCCCGTACAGACGCCCTCGAACAACCCGAGGATCGGGCGCACGCCGGCCACGATGTCGAGCCCCCCGACGAACGGCATTTCGGTCGTCCCGGGATTCGCAAAACAGACGTCCACCCCGGCGTCGCGCGCCGTCTCAAGCACGATGCACGCGCCGATACGCGCCTCGGCATCAATTTCGGAATGTGAGATTTTCATGCGTCAGCCCGACTTCTTGATTGGATTGATTTCACTTTAATCCCTCAATACGGGATTTGTCAAACTTCCTTCCGACCAATGATTCGCCAAAAAATCCTCTCGTTTACCCGAAGAAATTCGCTAGCGCTCCCGAATTCCAGCTCACGCAACGACCATTCGTGTCATGGCACCAGCAACGCCGGTCCCGTCATTTGGAATTTCAGAAACCCCGATCCGTCGCAGACCGGGCGAGATGTCGAGGGTGACAAGACGGTCAAACTTCCGTTGCGGCGTCACCTACCGCGCGCGGCGTTCGACGACTGAATCGAACGTCCCGTGTCGGGAAGCTCAGGTAGCTGTACAGGGATCAGTGGGCAGTGACTGCCGGAAAGGCCGGACCAAGGTGCCAGGCTGTCACCCGCACGACGCAGCCGGCTATGCGCACGGGGAAGCCGGTGCGCGATTTCACGCCCGGCCCGACCCGTCGGCGGATCGCGACGAGTGGTCGTGTGCGTTGAACGTGCTGGAAAGCTGGGCGCAGGCCGATGCGCTGACGGCACCGATCCGGGTTACCAGGGCGGCTACGAGTGCTCGCGGGCGGGCAGCGCCTTCGCGATGGTGATCCTGCGCATACCGCGCGACGTGCGCGATGCGATCGATCCGTGGCTGGAACGCATCGCGATCGCCGCCTGCCGGCGATCAGCGCTCGCGCCGCCCGTTCAGCGAATGGCGGCTCGACGGGAATGTGCCCGCGGCCCGGGGTGTGCCGCTGCCGTAGGCAGTCCGCGTGTGTCGCGCCGCGGAGAAGCCGCGTCCGCCCTAACCCCGCACGCGCCGCATCCTCAGCGTCGCCGACGGCGATTCACCGAACGCCCGCTTGTACTCGATCGCGAACCGCCCGAGGTGCGCGAACCCCCATTTCAGCGCGATGTCGGTGACCGACGCGAGCCCCGGCGTCGCATCGGCCAGCAGTTCCTCGCGCACATGTTGCAGCCGCAACTGCCGCACGAAGCCCATCGGCGTGATGCCGTGGCGATTGCGGAAGCCGGCGAACAGCGTGCTCGGGCTGACACCGGCCAGCTCGGCGAGCCGTTCGATC
This sequence comes from Burkholderia pulmonis, assembly GCF_984667975.1. Classification (NCBI taxonomy): domain Bacteria; kingdom Pseudomonadati; phylum Pseudomonadota; class Betaproteobacteria; order Burkholderiales; family Burkholderiaceae; genus Burkholderia; species Burkholderia pulmonis. The sequence goes on along the minus strand of NZ_OZ480188.1, from coordinate 447,292 downwards.
GTCAGCGGCTCGTCGAGATGCGCGCGGATGTACTCCTCGACACGGCGCACGTAGAACGGTGCGAGCGCCGGCGGCAGGGGCCGCGTGCCGTTGCGCGCGCTGTTCGGATGGCCGTGCAGCAGCAGGTTGAACAGCGTCGATTCGAGCTGCTCGAATGCAAGCGGATGCCGTAGCGGATGCGCGTCCGTCGAAATGGCGCCGGCGAGAATCGGCAGCAGTTGCGCGAGGCAGGTGCCCTGCGACGACGACAGGCTGAATTCCGGCTCGAACTCGACAGGCGCGCGCCGGTCGTCGCCGAAATGTCGCTGCGCGTGGCGCTCCATCACTTCGCGCTCGATGCGCAGGATCACTTGCGGGCACGCATCGCCCCACTGCATCTTCAGCGGCAGCGTCGGCGAGATCAGCGACGCGGTGCCGGGCGACGACACGAAGTGCGTCGAACCGCACTCGATCCCGGCATCGCCGCGCAGCGGAATCTGCAACAGGAAGAAGTGCTCGAGCGGCCCGGGCTCGATGCTGACGCCGCCGCCATAATCGAGCAGGTTCAGCGACAGGTTGCCCCAGCGCGCATGATGCATGCAGCTGTGCAGCGCGCGCGATTCGCCGGTCGGCGTAAGCCGGTGCGGCTTGAACACGTCGGCGACGCGTGCGCGCACCTCGTCGACATCGTTCGACTGCAGCAGCAGGTTGTCGTGATTGAAACAGGCGGCGTCGGCCAGCCAGCCCGTTTCGGAAAATTGCGCCATCGAAGTTCTCCCGTCGTGCTCGATCGCACTCGCGCCGTGCACGCATTCCCGGAATCGGGGCATCCGTCGCACGATCCGGACAGTCCGGCCATCCCTACACGCAAGTCCCGCGCAAACGACGCAAGAAGCGGACCGTTCGCGCATCGTAGAAAACTGTGCGGGCATTCCGCATCCGCACATACCCGCAGTCAGCCGCGTGCCCGCCCGCACGCGGCGGCCGGTACGACAGGTTTCCGGAATTCGTGGATACCGGCCGAAGAAAGCGGATAGAAACGCGCGTTTCGTCCGCCAATACTGGGCCCGTCACCGAAACACACAGCATGGAGGGACACATGAACGGACGTCACATCGAGATCCCGTCGCCGGACGGCAGCGCGTTTCGCGCGTACCTGAGCACGCCGGCCGGCGGCACGGGGCCCGGCATCGTGCTCTGTCACGAGATCTTCGGCGCGAACGCGACGATGCGGGAGGCCGCCGACTACTACGCGGAAGAAGGCTATACGGTGCTCGTGCCCGACCTGTTCTGGCGCCAGTCGCCGGGGATCGAGCTCGGTTACACGGCGGCCGATTTCGAGCGCGCGATGGCCCTGTACCGCGAATACGACGAGAACAAGGGCGTCGAGGACATCGGCGCCGCGCTGGACGCGCTCCGGCAGCGGCCGGAATGCACGGGCGAAGCTGGCGTGCTCGGCTACTGCCTCGGCGGCAAGCTCGCGTATCTCGCCGCGTGCCGACTGCCGGGCGTGGCCGTGGCGGTCAGCTATTACGGCGTGGGCATCGAGCACGCGCTGGACGAGGCCGCGCACCTGCGCGGGCGGCTCGTGCTGCAGATTCCGGGGCAGGACCGCTTCTGCCCGCCCGACGCGCAGCAGCGCATCGCCGACGCGCTGTCCGGGCGCGACGGTGTCGAGGTGTACGTGTATCCGGGCGTCGATCACGCATTCGCCCGCGCCGGCGGCGATCATTTCGACCCGGCCGCCGCGATCATGGCGCACCAGCGTGCGATCGCCGCGTTTCGCGCCGCGCTCGGCCCGCACTACGATTTGTCCACACTGTGGGAAGTGCATCTGAAGCACGAGTTCGACACACGCAACGTCGACGCGACGATGGCCACGATGGTCGCCGAGCCGTACGTCAACCATATTCCGACGCTGACGGGCGGCGTCGGCCATGACGAGCTCAAGCGCTTCTACACGCATCACTTCGTGCATGCGAATCCGCCAGACACGACGATCACGCCGATCTCGCGCACGGTCGGCGCAAGCCAGATCGTCGACGAGCTGCTGTTCTGCTTCACGCACACCACCGAGATCGACTGGATGCTGCCGGGCGTCGCACCGACCGGCAAGCGTGTCGAGATTCCGCTCGTCGCGATCGTCAAGTTTCGCGGCGACAAGCTCTATCACGAACACATCTACTGGGATCAGGCGAGCGTGCTCGTGCAGATCGGCCTGCTCGACCCGGCCGGCCTGCCGGTCGCGGGCGTCGAGACGGCCCACAAGCTGCTCGACGTGACCGTGCCGTCGAACGGCCTGATGCGCCGCTGGCAGGACAGCGAGCCGCCGACGGGCGCGCATTGACGCGCAGCCTCCCTCACCCGACGATTTCCGGAGACACCCCATGAATGCCCTTGCAGGCAAAGTCGCAATCGTCACCGGCGGCGCCACGCTGATCGGCGCCGCGGTCGCGCAGGACCTGAGCCGCGCCGGCGCGTGCGTCGCGATCCTCGATCTCGATGCGCAGAACGGCGCGCGCGTCGCCGCGTCGCTCGGCGAACGCGCGCTGTTCGTCGCGATCGACATCACCGACGACCGCGCGATCGAGCGTGCCGTGGCGACGATCGTCGAACGGTTCGGCGCGATCGACGTGCTCGTCAACCTCGCGTGCAGCTACATCGACAACGGCATCCAGGCGACCCGCAACGACTGGCTGGCCGCGATGGACGTCAATGTCGTGTCGGCCGCGATGCTCGCGAAGGCCGTGCATCCGCACATGGCCCGGCGCGGCGGCGGCGCGATCGTGAACTTCAGCTCGATCTCCGCGCAGTGCGCGCAGACCGGCCGCTGGCTGTATCCGACGTCCAAGGCGGCGATCCGCCAGCTCACGCGCAGCATGGCGATGGATCTCGCGCCCGATCGCATTCGCGTCAACTCGGTGTCGCCGGGGTGGACATGGTCGCGCGTGATGGACGAGATGACGCACGGCGACCGCGCGAAGACCGATCGCGTCGCCGCGCCGTTCCACCTGCTCGGCCGGGTCGGCGATCCGTCGGAGGTCGCGCAGGTCGTCACGTTCCTGTGCAGCGATGCGGCAAGCTTCGTGACGGGCGCCGACTACGCGGTGGACGGCGGCTATGCCGCGATGGGCCCCGAACAGGCGGTGCCGGCCATTCCGCGTCTCGCGGAGTGACCGCGCCGCGCCGCTGCTTTCCGCAATCATTCCGGCCGGCATCCGGCCCACCAAGGACATTCCCATGAGACGCATCGCCATCGTCGGCGCCGGCCAGTCCGGCCTGCAACTCGCCTTCGCCCTGCTCGACCAGGGCTACCACGTCACCCTCGCGACCAACCGCGACGCGGAACAGATCCGCACGGGCAAGGTCATGTCGAGCCAGTGCATGTTCCACACGTCGTTGCAGATCGAGCGCGATCTCGGTCTGAATGCGTGGGAGGAAGCATGCCCGTCCGTCGAAGGCATCGGCATCGCGGTACCGCATCCGGACGGCAACGGCCGCAAGGCGATCGACTGGTCGTCGCGGCTGACCCGCTACGCGCAGTCGGTCGACCAGCGCGTGAAGATGGCCGACTGGCTCGACGAGGTTCGACGCCGCGGCGCGGACGTGCGCATCGCCGACATCGGCGTGCCCGAGCTCGAGGAACTGGCGCGCAGCCACGACCTCGTGCTGCTCGCGGCCGGCAAGGGTGAAATCGTCAACCTGCTCGGCCGCGACGACGCGCGCAGCGCATTCGACCGCCCGCAACGCGCACTGGCGCTCACCTACGTGAAAGGGATGACGCCGAGCCAGCCGTATTCGCGCGTGCGCTTCAACCTGCTGCCGGGCATCGGCGAATACTTCGTGTTCCCCGCGCTGACCACGACGGGCCCGTGCGAGATCATGGTGTTCGAAGGCATCCCGGGCGGCCCGCTCGACTGCTGGGCCGACGTGAAGACGCCCGAACAGCATCTGGACCGCAGCCTGTCGTTCCTGCGGCAATACGTGCCGTGGGAATTCGAGCGCTGCCGCGACGTCGAGCTGACCGATCCGAACGGCACGCTGGCCGGGCGCTTCACGCCGACGGTACGCAAGCCGTTGTTCCGGCTGCCGTCGGGCCGCACGGTGTTCGGGATGGCCGATGCGGTGGTCGTCAACGATCCGATCACCGGCCAGGGATCGAACAACGCCGCGAAATGCGCGAAGGCGTACTTCGACGCGATCATCGCCCGCGACGCCGCGCCGTTCGGCGAAGACTGGATGCAGCAGACGTTCGAGGGCTACTGGGCGTATGCGCAGCATGTCGTACGCTGGACCAACTCGCTGCTGACGCCGCCGCCGCCGCACATCCTCGAGCTGCTCGGCGCGGCCGGCCAGCTGCCGTCGCTCGCCCGCGCGATCGTCGACGGTTTCGACGATCCGCGCCGGTTCTCGCCGTGGTGGTTCGAGCCGTCGGCCTGCGCGGCGATGATCCGCGAACACAGCGTGCAGGCGGCATGACCGACATGGAAACGACCATGACCCAGCGCCCGGCCCTCGACCCGCTGCAACTGCGCACCGCGTTCGGGCAGTTCCCGACCGGCGTCACCGTGATCACCACCTGCGCGGCCGACGGGCGCAAGGTGGGCCTCACGGCCAACTCGTTCTCGTCGCTGTCGCTCGATCCGCCGCTCGTGCTGTGGAGCCTGCGCAAGGTCGCGCCGAGCCGTCCGGATTTCATCGCGGCCACCCACTTCGCGATCAACATCCTCGCGCACGACCAGATCGACCTGTCGCGCCGCTTCGCGACACCCAGCGCCGACAAGTTCGACGGCGTGCCGCACGTGGATTCGGAGACGGGCGGCGTGCCCTGCCTCGACGGTGCGAGCGCGCGTTTCGTGTGCCGCAACGTCGGCCATTACGAAGGCGGCGACCACCTGCTCTTCATCGGCGAGATCGAACGGTTCGACGCATTCGGCAAGGCGCCGCTGGTATTCCATGCAGGCCAGTATCGCGCGATCGCCGATCACCCCGATCTTTCACGCACCATTTGATTAGTCATCCAAATAAATAACCAGGAGGTGGTGGACATGAAATTCGGCTCTCGCCTGCTCGTCGCCGCAGGCCTCGCGATCACCGGCCTCGCCGGTCATGCGCCGGCCCATGCGACCGACCTGCCGTCGGTCAATCTCGGCATGACCAGCTTCCTCGACGGGATGCCGCCGGCCGGCGCCGGCTGGTACGGCACGCAGTACTTCCAGTACTACACGGCGGGCCGCGTCAACGACAATGCGGGCAACAAGGTCGGGCTGCCGAAGCAGGACATCGACCTGTTCGCGGGGTTGAGCCAGCTCGTCTATCAGTCGCCGCTGACGTTCGCGGGGATGCATCCGGGCCTCGACGTGATCCTGCCGTGGATCGCGTCCGCGCGGACCGACGACGGCATCGGCAACGTCGCGCTGAATGCGCGCGCCGGTTTCGGCGACCTGCTGGTCGGCCCGTTCATCCAGTTCGATCCGGTGATGGGCGCGCAGGGCCCGCGCTTCGCGCAGCGCGTCGAATTCCAGTTCATCGCGCCGACCGGCGCATACGATCCGTCGCGCGCGATCAACCCGGGCAGCCACTTCTGGTCGTTCGATCCGTACTGGGCCGCCACGCTGTGGCTCACGCCCAGGTGGACCGTGTCGTGGCGGCTGCACTACCTGTGGAATGCGACCAACCATCAGCCGGCCACGTCGCTCGGCCCCGACGTGACGTCGACGCAGGCCGGCCAGGCAATCCACGCGAACTTCGCGACCGAGTACGAGGTGCGGCCCGGCCTGCGGCTCGGGCTGAACGGCTACTGGCTGCGCCAGACCACCGACATGAAGGAGAACGGGCAGGATGTGCCGGGGACGCGGGAAGCCGTGTTCGCCATCGGGCCGGGTGCGATGATCAGCTTCTCGCCGCACGATCACGTGCTGTTCAACGCGTACTTCGAGACCTATGCGCGCAACCGGCCGCAGGGGACGCGACTGGTGCTGCGCTACGTGCATCACTTCCAGTGACGCGCGCGGCCGGATCAACGGGCCTGATCGCTATCTTCAGATGAATCCGGCCCGGCGCGATGTGTACTGCCGGCACGGGCACGCCTGTCCTATAGTTTGGAGAACACAGGAAAGCGATCCGTCACGAACACGGGGGGAGCTCGCCATGGCTACTTCAGCAACCGTCCGTTTCCTGCCGCGCGCGGCGAAACGGCTGGTGCGGCACATGGTTGCCGTCGCACCGGCCGTCGTCATCGGGCTCGCGGTGTCCTCGTGCGGCGACAGCTCGCCCACCTCCAGCGGGCCCGCGTTCGCGAACGCGGCGCGCCCGCAGATCAACGCATTGCTCGCGGACACGATGACGCCCGGCGCGGTCGTCTACGTGCAGTCGCCGCAGGGCAACTGGCTCGAATCGTTCGGCACGGCCGTGCGCGGGACGAACACGCCGATCCCGACCGACGCGCACTTTCGCGTCGGCAGCATCACGAAAACGTGGACCGGCACGGTGATCCTGCAGCTCGTGCAGGAAGGCCGGCTGAACCTGAGCGACACCGTCGACAAGTTCGTCGCCAACGTGCCCAACGGCAATACGATCACGATCGAGCAGTTGCTCACGATGCGCAGCGGCCTCTACAACTACTCGACCAGCCTCGCGTTCAACCAGACGCTCGATGCGCAACCGGACAAGGTCTGGACCACGGCGGAGCTGCTGGACATCGCCGAAGGCCAGCCGGTGTATTTCGCGCCGGGCGCCGATTTTCGCTACTCGAACACGAATACGGTGCTGCTCGGGCTCATCATCGAGCAACTCACCGGCATGAGCGCGGCCGACGCGATGAACGCGCGCCTGTTCGCGCCGCTCGGCCTGAGCAACACGTTTCTCCCGCCGCAGGCGAATACGGCGCTGCCGGCGCCCGCGCCGCACGGCTATCAATGGGGCACCAATGCGGAGACGACCGACAGCGATGCGCTGTCGCCCGAACGCCAGGCGGAAGCGCAAAACGGCACGCTGCAGCCGACCGACGTGACCGGCGTCAACACGTCGTGGGCGTGGACGGCCGGCTCCGGCATCTCGACCGTGACCGAACTGGCCGCGTACGTACAGGAGATGGTCGGCGGCGGCTACCTGAACGCCGACCTGCAGGCGCAGCGGCTCGCCAGTTGCACGCCGACCGATCCGTCCGATCCGATGTCGGCCAGCTACTGCATGGGTCTTGCCAAATTCGGCACGTTCTACGGGCACACGGGCGAGATACCGGGCTTCAATACCTTCATGGGCTACGATCCGGTCACGAAAACGACGATCGTCACGTGGGCGACCACGGCGTCCGCGCCCGACGGCAGCCCGCCGGCCAACCTGATCGCGAAGATCATCATGGGCGAGCTCAGCAAGGCGGCGGAAGTGCCGAGCGAAGGGCGACCGTAAGACAGTGAAGCGGCCTGCTTCGCCGCCTGCATGAACGAGCGCGCCGGAACGTTCCAGCCCCGCGCGCCGGGTTCGCTCACGCGGCGCGCACGGGCTCGTCGATCCGCAGCAGCCGGCCCGCGTTGGCGATCACGATGAACGTGCCGACGTTGTGCAGGATTGCGGCCCACACCGCGCCGAGCACACCGGTCGCGGCCAGCGCGATCACCGCGAGCGTCCACGCGAGCCCGATCGCCGCATTGGTCGTCGCCGTCCGCCGGCATTGCCGGCCGAGGCGGATGCAGGTCGGAATCCGCTTCAGGTCATCGCCGAGCAGCACGACGTCGGCCGACGCGATCGCGATGTCGACGCCGCGTTCGCCCATCGCGATGCTGGTCGAGCCGGCCTTGATCGCCAGCACGTCGTTCAGCCCGTCGCCGACGACGAGCGGATGCCGGCCGGCGCCGATCTCGCGCATCACGTAATCGAGCTTGTCGTGCGGCAGCGCCTGCGCGACCACCGTGTCGATGCCGGTCTCGGCGGCGACCTTGCGCGCGACGGGCTCGCGGTCGCCCGTCAGCAGCGTCTGGCGCGCGAGGCCGAGCGTGCGCAGCTCGGCAAGCGCCTCGTGCGCATCGGGCCGCAACGTGTCGGCGAAACCGAACCACGCGAGCAGCCGCCCGTCGAGCACGAGACCGACGAGCGGCCCGTCGAAACCGTCGGGCGGCGGCGGCAACGCGCCGGCATGGTCGGCGAGCAGCGCGGGCCGGCCGAGTACGGCCGTGCCGTCCGGCGTGTCGGCGACGACGCCGAGCCCGCGCAGCTCCCGCGTACGTTCGAACGGTGCGACGGCCGTGCCCGCGAGGCCGGCTGCCGCGGCATCGCGCACGAGCGCGCGGCTCGCCGGATGCGCGCTGCCCTCGCCGAGCCGCGCGGCCAGCGTACGCGCGTGCGCTCCGTCGACGTCCGGTTGCAGCCACACCTGCTTCACCTGCAGTTCGCCACGGGTGAGCGTGCCCGTCTTGTCGATCACGAGCGCGTCGACCTCGGCGATCTTGTCGAGAAACGCCGCGTTGCGAAACAGGATCCCGTGCCGCGCGCCGACGGCGATCCCGGCGATGGCCGTGGACGGCGCGGCGAGCACCAGCGCGCACGGGCACGCGGCCACGATCACCGCGAGCATCGCCGATGCGCTCGCCGACGTGAACCACACGATCGCCGCGACCAGCAGCACGAGTGCGAGATACGCGCCCATGTGCCGCTCGAGCACCTGCGTGACGGGCGGCTTCACCTGTTCCGCATGCTGCATCAGCGCGATGATCTTGCCGAGCGTCGAATCCTTGCCGGTGTGCGTGACCTCGATGCGCAGCACGCCATCGAGATTCAGCGCGCCGCCGTAGACGGCGCTGCCGGCGTCGACGTCGAGCGGCACGGATTCGCCGGTGATCGGCCCGTTGTCGACGCTCGACGCGCCCGCCGTCACGATGCCGTCGACCGGAATGCGCGCGCCGGCGACCACCTCGATGCAGTCGCCCGCGTGCAGTGCGTCGTATGCGACTTCGGTAACGCTGCCGTCGGCGCCGATGCGGCGCACGCGGCCGGCTGTCAGCCGGCCGAGCGCCCGGATCGCTTCCTGCGAGCCGAGCACGCTGCGCTCCTCGAGCGCATGGCCGAACGTCATCACGATCGGCAACAGCGCGGCCGTCGTCATGTCGCCGGTCGCCCACGCGGCGAGCATCGCGAGCGCGATCAGCCGGTCGGTCACGCCGTGCAGGCTCGGCGCGCGCAGGCTGTGCCACGCGCTCGCGAACACGGGCCCCGCGACGATCAGCGATGCGAGCGCGGCCAGCAGCTGCGCGAGCGTATCGCTGCCGGACGCCAGCATGCGCCACGCGAACGACAGCACGAGCAGGCCGCCGGCGAGCAGCGCCAGCGCGATCTGCCGCGTGATCGTGCGACGCTCGTCGGCGGACAGCGCGTAAGCCGTCGCGGCGGGCGCGGGATCCGGCGCGGCGGCCGGTTCGGCGAGCGTATTCATCGGGCGCTCCCGGGCAGGATCAGGTTCGAGGTGTCGTGCGGATCGATCGTCGTCACGCGCCCGGCTTTCGCCAGCACGCGCTGCACGCGATCGCGGTAAAGCCGCGCCAGCAGCCCCGGATCGCCGTTCTCGCGCAGCGTTGCGTCGAGCTGCCGGATTTCCAGCGTGTCGGTCTGCGCGGTCGCGACGCGTTCGGTCGCGTGTGCCTGCGCATCCTGGACGATCCGGTCGGCGTCCTGCTGCGCGTCCTGCCGCCGCTGTTCGGCGGCGGTGCGCGCTTCGGCGATGGTCCGCTCGGCGAGCTGCAGCGACGTCAGCACCGCGTTGAACGCATCGGCCGCCGCGCCCGGAAACGCGGGCTGCACGTCGACGCGGGCGACTTCGACGCCGAGCCCCGCGTGCGCCGCGTCGAGCGCGCGCAGGTGCCGCGCGACCGCATCGGCGAGGTCGCCGCGCAACCGCTCGCGGCGGGCGGCCATCTGCCGGTCCGCGGCCAGTTGCTCGGGGCGCGCGACCAGGATCGCGTCGAGATCGCGGGCCGCCGCGACCTCGACGGCCGACGCGGACACGATCCGCTCGAGCGCGGCGTCGAGACGGTCCTGCTGTAGCACGTACGCATACGGATCGCTGACCCGGTAATAGAGCACCGCGCTCAGCGTGACGGCGCCGCCGTCGCCCGTCAGCACGTAGCCGGAACCGGCCAGCGCGTCGGGCAGCCGCGCGACGCCCTGCGCGGGCGGCGCGAGCGCCCGCGGATCGCGATCGAGCGAGCGGATCCGCTGTTCGAGCACGCGCGCGGCGCCCGGGACGAGCAGGACCGATTCGAACGGCTGCGGCCACGCGATCACGAGCCCGGCGTCCTGGGTCCGCACGAGCGCGCCGAAGCGCATCACCACCGCCCGGCTGTCCGCCGGAATCCGCCGGATGTTCGAGCCGGCCCACGCGCACGCGGCCAGCACCGCGAGTGCGGCGACGAACCAGAACGACAGGCGCACGGCCTGGGCGCCGGGTCCGAGCGGCGGGGCGGACCGTGCGCTCATCGGGCCGCCTTGTGCGCCTTCGACGCCGGCGCGGCCTGCGTCGCCGCGTCGGTCGGGCCCTGCACGAGCACGCGGAACGGCGCGGCATCGGTGCGCAGGATCAGGTTCGTATTGGTGCCGACCACCGTGTTCAGCGTGTCGAGCGAGCGCAGCATCGTGTACAGGTGCGGATTGCCCGCATAGCTCTTGCCGTAGATATCGGCCGCGTCCTTGCGCGATTGCGCCTCGATGCCGGCCGCCTTGACGTTCGCGTCGGCCAGCGCGATGCGCGCGTCGCGCTCGGCATCCGAGCGGATCTGCGCCGCTTCGCGATTGCCGTCCGCGGTGCGCTGCGCGGCGACGGTTTCGCGTTCCGCGCTCATCCGGTCGACGGTCGCGGCGAGCGTGACGGCCGGCAGCGTGAGCCGTTCGAGCCCGACCTGGGCCACACGCACGCCATAGGCCGCATAGAGCTGCGCGTCGATCTGCCGGCGCAGCGCGTCCTCGAATTCGCCGATCTTCACCTGGGCCGGATCGGTATTCACGAGCGACGCGAGGTCGTATCCGGCGGACGTCGTCTGCAGTGCGGAACCGACGAGCGAGCGGATCTGCCGCGCCGCTTCGTCCGGCTCGTTGCCGACCGCGCGCATGAAGCGCCCGATGTCGCGCGCATCGGCCGGCACGCGCCACGCGACGTAGGCTTCGACGATGATGCGCAGCCCGTCGCGGGTGCCGACGTCCTGCAGGCCGCTCGACGTCGTGTGCAGGCGCAGGTCGACCGGCGTCACCGCATCGATCGGCGCCGGCAGGCGCCACGCGAGCCCCGGTTCGAGCAGCACGCGCACGGGCCGCCCGAAACGCGTGACGACCGACGCCTCGCCGGCGCGCACCTGCACGAAGCTCGCGACCGCGAGCGCGACGAGCACGCACAGCAGCGCGACGGCGACGCGCAGGCGGAATGCGCCAGGCGGCTGCGGTGCGCCATGATGCGCGTGGTGGTCATGGCCATGGCCGTGGTGCGCATGATCATGCGCGTGCGAATGAAACAGACTCACGATGTCGCCCCGGATGCGGCGTCGCCCGCGTACGGCACGGCGGCACGCGCTGCCACCGGATTGCGCCGTCCGCGCGAAACGCGCCGCGTCATGTCAATGGATGCCGGCCAGATCGCCGGCGGGAGTGTTGCGCAGGTCGACGGTTGCCCGCGTGCCGTCGGCCAGCCGGTCGTCGATGATCGTCATGCGTGCGTTGCGCAGCCCGCGTTGCAGCCGGTCGAGGTAATACTCGAACGGAAACGCGGGGCCGCCGAGCCGGTATGCGACCAGGTCGGCGTCGAAATCGATCTGTTGCACGCGCGCCGACGACAGTGTGTCGCCCGCCTGCGCTTCGGCCTGCGCGATCCGCACGAGTGCCTGCTGCGCTGCGTTGCCGAGCAGGCCGGCCGCGAAACCGCGCGCCTGCGCGACACTGCCCTGCGCGCGGATCTGCGCGGCCTGCACGTCGTGAAAGGCGGCCGCCGCGCCGGTCGGCGGGTGCACGCTCTCGATCACGACCGCGACCACGTCGACACCGCTCTGCAGCCGGTCGAGCTGCTGCTGGATCGCACGCTTCAACTGGTCGGCCATCGCGGCCTGGTTGGTTTCGAGCAGCGATTCGAGCGTATGGGACGCGAGGTAGTGGACCAGCTCGCGATTGGCGCTCACGCGCACCGTGCCTTCCGGGTCGATCGTGCGATAGAGGGCTGCACGGGCGTCGGCATCGGTCGGGCCGAGACGGTAGTCGACCCGCACGTCGGCGTTGACGATCTGGAAGTTCTGGCGGTCGCCGTTCGCGCCCGCGATCACCTGGGTGGTTTCCCCGGGATGCGGTGCATCCCACAGTCGGTCGAGGCCTTCGGGCGTCGGGCCGTCGGCGGGCACGGCACGCGTGTCGGGGCCGCCGTCGTTCGTGCTGCCCGCGATCGCGACCTGGTGCACGGCGCCGTTGTCGACGATGTGGGCGCGCCCGAACGGCCAGGGCAGCCCGACGTGCAGGCCCGGCTGCCAGACGGCGACCGGCGCGCCGAAACGTTCATAGACCGCGCGCTGTTCAGGGTTCAGCACGACGACGGCCGTCAGCAGCCACGCAACGGCGACGGTCGCGCCGAGCGCCGCGGGCAGCAGCCGCACGAAGCTGCGCCAGCCCCAGCTCTGCCGCAGGTCGATGCCGTAGCGATGCCGCAGCTCGGCGCCGAGCGACGCGAACGGCGCCGGGCGCCGGCTCAGCAGGCCCGCGAGCGCGCTGGTCGGTACGACGGTATCGTGCGGCACCGCAAACCAGGACAGGACGCCGCGAATGGCCAGTTCGGCCGCCACGGCGGCATTGAGCAGCGCGACGGCATGCACGAGCCAGTCGGCCGTGCGATGCCGGAACGCGAACCACGCGGCGGCCAGCACGCCCGCGAGCGCGGTGACGAGCGCCACGCGCAGCATCCGCATGAGCGATGCGGACACGGCCGAGCGGCCCGCGGCGGCCGCGTGATGGCGTTCGGTGACGAGCGTGAGAAAGGCGAGCACGACGCAGGCCGCACCGGCCGCGAGCGTGGGTTCGGGGGCGGCCATCGCGCGGATCAGCATCGCCGGCGACGGCGGTTGCCACGCGAGCGCGGCAATCGCGACGGAAAGCACGGCGCACGCGGTGACGGCCCACGGCCGCCAGTCGATCGCGGCGGCGATCGCCGGCCACGGATTGTCGTATTGCTCGGGCGCCTGCTTGCGGCGAAATGCGCTGCGCAACCCGTCGGCGAGCAGGCCGGCGGCCAGGCCCTGCGGCGGGTCGCGGCGCGCACGCGCCGCGAGCAGCACGCCGATCGCGACGACGAGCACGTTGCACCATGCGCTGGCGAGCGGTGCGCACCAGCGCAGGTCGACCGGGAGGATGTCGACGGCGCCCAGCGTGCCGAGCGCGACGACCAGCAACGCGGCGGCCCCTGCAACCGGCACGAGGACGTCACGGTCGGCCGGGGTGTCGGGAATGTCGTCGTGGCCTTCCGCCTGTTGCCCCATCGGGGTTCCTTACGTACGCGTTACAGGATGCGCAGGTGCCCGCGCGGAATTCTGCGAGCGGCAATGTAGCGCGGCGGATGATGAAACTCAAGGCATCGATGCGATTGACGCGGCGGACGAAACGATCGTTGCGACCGGAGACGGCGAGCGCGCCGCGGGCACGCGGCCGGCAGTGCCGACAGTGCGTCGCGGGTCAGAGCCGGGCGTGATACGAAGCGGATTCGATCTCCAGCACGCGGCCGGAAATCGGCACGAATGCGATACGGATATGCTCGCCGTTACGCAACTGGTCATACGCTGACTTGTCGACATCGAAACGTCGACGCGGCACGTCGGGACCCTCGGCGACAATACTCAGGCGGTAGCTCGAAATGCCGCGAAAATAGCGCTCCTCGATCCTCTCGATCGTGGTGTCGAGCACCAGCTTCCGATTGGCTTTCAGGTCGAGCGAGACCTTGTGTTCGCTCCACCGGTAGAACAGGAACACGATCAGGCAGGTCGTCGCGATCATCCCGGCGATCAACAGGAACGTCAGCAGCGGATACGCCATCGGATGCGTGAGGAACGCGAGGCCGACCGGAATGGCGGCATACCCGACCATCATCGCGACGAGCAACAGGCCGCCGCCTTTCGTGCCGCGCAGGCGATCGTATTCGTCGGGCTCCAGTGGTTCGATCGTCAAAGTCGGCATGGGTTTCCTGTCGCGTCCTGACCGGGCACGGCGCGCGGGGCGCCGTCGTTGCCGCCCATGCTAAAGCGCGGCGCCGATCCTGTCATCAACACGAAGGCGTCCGCGCTGCCCGCGGGAAAACCGGCCGCGATCCGATGCGCTCCCCTACTTCGCCGCCTGCGCCGCCGGCGCGAACGAGCATTTCGGATCGTTCCTGCCCCGCGCCGAGCAGCACTCGAGCAGGTCGCTCACCGACTTCACGTTGGCCGCGTTCCATTCGTCGAGGCTGCGGTTGTTGTCGATCGGCATCCAGTGCGTCAGCGGATAGCTGCTCGCGAGCTGATTGCTGCCTTTCGGCGGCGGCAGCAATCCGGCCGCGAGCGGCACGTAGATCTTGCAGCTGTTCTGGTCGCCGATCCGGTGGCAGCCGATGCAGGTGTTGCCGGGCGTGCTGATCGCATGCGACGTCCACGACGCGAAATCGGCGCCGAGATTCACGTACTTGCCCCACGGATCGGTCGGCACGCGGTTCCATACCTGCCCGATCCATGGGCTGTACATGACGGGGCTCGCATCGTGGCACGACACGCAGCGCTTCGTCGCGGTCGCGGCCGGCTTCCACCAGAATTCCGCGGCCGACGGACGACCGGGCGGCGGCGTCTTCTCGTTCGGCGGCGGGACGCGCGACGCATCCATGCCGCCCGTGCCGCCCTTGTCCGCATGGAACCAGCAGGTCTTGCCGTTGCGCACCTGGTGCAGCACGATGTCGACCTCGTCGTAATACGGGCTGCGGTTATCGCGAATCTGCTTGCGACGGCAGAACGCCGAGATCTGCGTGTCGCCGTGCGACAGGTCGAGGATCTTCGAATACGGCGTGCATTGCCCGGACGTCGGCGCGTCGTACGGCAACAGCGCGGGGCGGTCGCACGTCATGTGCGCCGTGTACCGTACCGGCACGCTGCCGTTGACGGTGATCGGCACGTCGGTCCCGCTGTTGCAGTCGAACGCGGGAATCTCGCCGATTTCGTCGGTGCACTGCTGCGCGTATTCGTGCAGCGACGCATCGCCCCCTTCCGCGGCAAACGACGCGGGCGCGGCCAGCAGCACCGCCAGCGCCACGACGCAGGTTCTGATCGTCATGCCGCCTCCTTCGTGTAGCGCATCGCCACCTTGCGAATCGCCTCGATGTATTTGACGTAGCCGGTGCAACGGCACACGTTGCCGCCGACCCACGTTTCGATCATCGCGTCGAGTTCGGCGACGTGCACCGGCTGCGTGCGCAGATGATCGAGCATCGCGGTCGCGGCCATCAGGAATCCCGACGCACAGTAGCCGCACTGGAACGCGAACGATTCGAGAAAACTCTGCTGCAGCGGCGACAGCGTGCCGCCCTGCGCGAGCCCTTCGATCGTGTACACGTGCATGCCGGCCATCGCGCTGACCGGTGTCGAGCACGACAGCGTCTTTTCCATCGGCGCGTCGGGCGCGTTGCGCGTGCCGACCGTGCACGCGCGGCACACGCCGATGCCGCAGCACAGTTTCGTGCCCGTGAGATCCTGCCGCTCGTGCAGGAAATCGATGAGGTTCATGTCGCCGTCGGCGGCTGCCGCCTCGACGGGCTGGCCGTTGATGACCATGCGGACCGGATCGCTCATTGCAGTGCCTCCCGAATCTTGTCCGGCGTGACCGGCGTGACCCGGAACCGCCGTCCCGTCGCCATCGCCAGCGCGTTGAGCAGCGCCGGTGCGATTGGACACATCACCGCTTCCGCGATGCCGCGCGCGTTCGCGGGATCGTTGCCCGGCGGCGGCAGCGCGATCAGCTCCTGCGCCGGCACGTCGGGCAGGCGCGTCACCTCGTAGCGGTCGAGGTTCCATCTGCCGCCACCCGGCCCGTCCGGCCCGAGCGGGCAGGTCTCCGTCAGCACGTTGCCGATCCCCATCGCGACCGCGCCCTGCGACTGTCCTTCGACGAGTTCCGGCGACAGCTGCCGGCCGACGCTCACGGCCGTCACCACGCGCTCGACCTTCACGCGCCCGTTCGCCGGATCGACGGACACGCCGACGAGCGACGCCGACGGCGCATAGGTCGTGCGCCCGTACAGGGTCGTGTCGACCGGCGGCGCCTGCAGCGTGCGCGTCAGCGGCGTCAGGAAGTACGGGTCGAGGCCGACGGCCACGTAGTCGTAATCGATCTGCGCATTGCCGGACGCGAACGGATAGGTGCCCTTCCAGAAGTACCCGGCATAGCTCGCGTGCACGGCCGCCACCGTCTGCAGGCCCATCTTCGTGATCGTGCCGAGCAGCGCCGGCCATGGAATCGGCGCGAGTCCGTTCGCGACGAGCGCGCGATCGGCCCAGCGCACGTCCTCGGCACGCACCGGCACGCCCCACCATGCGCGCGCGGCCGGCAGCACGCTCTGCAGGAACAGCACCTGCGCCGCGCCCTTCACCGCGTGGTACTGATGGAACGCACCGAGACAGGCGCTCGACGAACCGTAGGTGTAGCGCACCGTCTTCGGATTGGTCGACGGATCGTTCGACCGCGACAGGCCGAGCACGTTGAACGGACCGATCTCGCTCATCGCAATCGTTTGAGCGTTCTGCCCGAGAAATTCGGCCGGCGCGAGACCCAGCGTCGTGGCCGCGCCGTTGCCCATGTCGGTGTACGGCGTGACCACGCGCAGCCGGCCGTCGGGCAGGATCTGCACCATTCCGAACATCCCGTCGCCGGACGTGCCGTATGCCTCGTTCGACATCGCGAGCCCGACGCCGTAGCGGAGATTGCGCGCGCCGCGCTCCGCACGGGTGCGTTCGTGGTCGCGCCACAGCGGATGCTGTTCGAGCCGGTCGAGCAGCGTGTCGAGTTGCAGGTCGAACAGGATCGGCGCGCCCGTGATCGCCCGGCCCTTGCCGAGGCCGGGCGCGTTGCCGAGAAAATTGACGCGGCGTATCGCGAACGGCGAGAGTCCGAGCTGCCGTGCGGCCTCGTCCATCAGCGTCTCGATCGCCATGAACGCCTGCGGGCCGCCGAAGCCGCGCTGCGATCCGCCGAACACTTCCCGCGTGTAGGTCGAGGCCGCCTGCGCGCGGGCGCGCGGGATCTCGTAGCAGCTCATCGCGCTCAGCGCGGCGAGCTGCGCGACGTACGGCGACAGGTTCTTCTTGCCGCCGCCGTTCATCAGGAAATCGCACGTGACCGCTTCGAGCTTGCCGCGGCGGTTGAACCACAGCGATTCGGAAAACTGCGTCTCGCAGCGCTTCAGCCCGACCTGGAACTGCTCGTAGCGCGACTGCTGCCAGCGCAGCGCGCCCTTCGCGAACGGCGCGGCGAGCGCCAGATAGAGCGGGAAATAGGATTTGTCGCGCCCGCCGAAGCCGCCGCCCGGATAGCACGCGATGATGTGCGCTTCCTTGACCGAAACGTCGCTGCCCTTGAACAGGCCGAGCGCGCCGGACGCATCGTCGTTCGCCGATTGCGTGCCGAGCACGAGGCTCATTTTCGCGGTGGACGCGTCGTACCACGCCAGCCCCGCTTCCGGCTCCATGAACATCGGGTCCATCGCCGGCGTCTCGAAGCCGTCGTTGCCGGTCGCACGCACGCCGATCCACGCGCCGGCGGCCGCGTTGCGGGCAATCGTCGCGTCGATGTTGGCGACCGCCTCCTCGCGCTCCTTCAGATACTGCTCGGTCGGCGCGCCGCTGCTGTCGGCCTGGTAGTTGTCGACGTAGTTGAACCGGCGTTCGTCGTCGCGCACGTAAATGGTCACGGGCGAATACGGTACGGCCTGCGCGTCCGTCGGGCGCGTGACCGGTGCGCCGTAGCGGATCACGCTGCGGTTGAAATCGAGCAGCTTCTTCGCGCGCCGGTAGACATCGAAGTTCTCGAAGATCAGCAGCGCGGCCGGTTGCCCGTAGCAGTCCGCCGCGTAGCCGGTTCGCGCGAGCCAGTAGATGTCCTGGTGCGCGATCGGATCGGCGACGGGCGCGAGCGGAATCTGTCGCGCGGTGAGCAACGCGTTGTCGACGACGGCGATCGGCCGCAGCTCGGCCGGCAGCACGCTCAGGTCGTAGCCTTCGTACACGGCGTCGATCCGGTCGCACCGGATCGCATAGAGCCAGCTCTCCTGCTGCGGCCAGCCGACGAAGTCGCGCGACTTGAAATCGCGTGCGTAGATTTTCTGGCCCGTGATCTTCGGCATGCCGTCGATGCGCCAGCGCGCCTTGCCGGGCACCGGCGCCCACGCGGGCCCGGTCGCGCCGTCCTCCGTCTGTTCGGCGGCGCCGAGCGCCAGCGCCGGCAGATGGGTGATCGAGATCGCGACGACCGCGCCGCTCCCGGCCAGCTTCAGGAACGTCCGGCGTGTGACAGGCAGATCGATGGGCATGCTGTGTCTCTCGTTCGATTTGTTATGCCGGCACCGCCGATGCACGACACGCGTCGTCACGCCGGCCGCGTGCGGGCCGCCTTGCGTGTGCGTCGGCGTGCGAAAGCGTCGTTGGTGCGGAAAGGCTCGGGCGGGCGCGGTGGCGCCGGCGGTCAGGAACCGGGAGGAAGCGGACCGGGGAAAGTGCGCGGCGGATTCGCGGGGCCGTCCCACGCCTGTGAACACCTGCTCGATGAAGCGTCAGGCAGCCTGCTTGCCATTGCGTGCTTGTTCATGTGTCCCCCGGCCTTGATCGTGCGTGACTGGCCTGTTTTCCGTATTGTCGGGCAGTCGCCTGATTTTCAAGTGTTCTTGTTCGGTCTTTCCGGTACGTGCAACGACTGGGGCATTTGTACCGTCATGCGAGTTTGATTTTGAATAATGTAGAAATTCGAGCCAGATATTTCAAGGAGATTTTCGGTGACGTGCACGGTGCCGGCACGGGCTGCGCACAGGTTGGCGGCTGGCGCACCGACAATTACAAAATACTTTCCGGGGATTCGGCCGTTTCGTCGAATGCCGCTTTTCCCGCGATTCGCAAAAAAGAACGGGAAGCAATTGCAATCGACAGCGCAATGAACAATCCCGCTCATTATTGAATTTTCTCGATGACGGGTATTCATCCATGCAAAGCTGCATTCATCCGTGCCATGCGATGCCGGCAACGCGGCCTCGGGGGTTAGCAGTAGGGGGCAGCCGTGAAGGCGGTGGACTACGGCTTGTTCCATGGCCGACCATGGGTCCAGGATGCATTGACGCCGCTATGGTCAGCCTGTCTCGCGGCGCCGCCTGGGGAGGGAGCCTCCATGAAGCCTGTCGTCGTGCCGGCCGGCAGCCGGGTCGGGCCGGCACGCACAATCCGTTTCGATGAACGCGCCGCGGCACCGGCGCGCCGCTCAATGCGTCATGCCCACGAACGTCGGCAGCAGGATGCGATAGACGTGGATCATCGCCGGCCCGAGCAGCACCAGCATCAGCGACGGGAAGATGCAGAAGATCAGCGGGAACAGCAGCTTCAGCGCGATCTTCGCCGCCCGCTCCTCCGCACGCATCCGCCGCCGCGTGCGCAGCAGGTCCGACAGCACGCGCAGCGATTCGCTGATGCTCGTGCCGAAGCGGTCGGCCTGGATCAGCATCGTGCAGAACGACTCGATGTCTTCCACGCCCGTGCGCAGCGCGAGATTGCGCAGCGCGGTTTCCTTCGTGAAGCCGGAGCGCATCTCGAGCAGCAGCAGGTCGAGCTCGCTCGCGACCACCTCGCTGTTGAACCGCAGCTCCTCGCTGACCTTCATCAGCGCCGCATCGAGCCCGAGCCCGGCTTCGACGCACACGGTCAGCAGGTCGAGCGCATCCGGGAATTCCTCGAAGATCTTCTGCTGGCGCACCTTGATCCGCTGCGACAGCACGATGTTCGGGACGTAGTAGCCGATGCAGGCGAGCACCACGAGGATCACCGACAGCACCGCCCGCTCGTCGCCGAGCGGGGTCGTGATCAGCACCAGCAGCGCCGCACACGGCAACGCGAGCGCCAGCACCGTCTTCGCGGTGAAATACAGCGCGGCCGCGCCCTGGTTGCGCCAGCCGGCATTCATGAGCCGGATGCGCAGCGGCGAACTCTCCCAGCCGTCCTTCGGCACCGACAGCTTCGAGATCGGGGTGGACAGCTCGACCAGCTTCGCGACCCAGCGCGACGACGCGTCGTCGCCGCCGGCGCCCGCGATGGCGCCCGCACCGGCTCCGCCGGCCTGCTGGATCCGGCGCTGGATGCTGCGCGGCGCGAACAACAGCATCGCCACGAGCACACCGCCGGCCACGAAGATGAACAAGCCGCCCAGCATCACGGCCTGGACCACGCTCAGGTTTTGCATGACAGCCTCGCTACGGTTCGTTATACGGCTCGCGCGTCAGACGCGAATGCGGACAATGCGGCGGATCCAGAGCAGGCCGAACGCCATCGACACCAGCATCACGCCGACCATCCTGATCCCCGCCGGATCCTCCCAGAGCACGGACAGGAACTCGCGGTTCAGCAGTGCGATCGCCCCTGCGGTGCCGAACGGCAGCAGCCCGAGAATCCATGCCGACAACCGCCCTTCCGCCGACAGCACGCGCACCTTGTCGAACAGCTTGAAGCGCTCGCGGATCAGCCCGGCGATGCTGTCGAGCAGCTCGGCCAGGTTGCCGCCCGTCTCGCGCTGGATCAGCACCGCGATCACGAAGTACCGCAGGTCCTGCGCCGGCACGCGCGTCGCGAGGTTCATCAGCGCGTCGTGCAGCGACACGCCGTAGTTGACCTCGTCGAACGTGATCCGGAATTCGCCGCCCATCGGATCGGGAAACTCGTCGCTGACCATCCCGATCGTGCTCGTGAACGAATGACCGGAGCGCAGCGCGCGCGCAATCATGTCGCAGATGTCCGGCAGCTGACGTTCGAGCTTGCGCATGCGGCGCCTGCGGCAGCGCATCACGTACATCGTCGGCACGCAGGCGGCGAACAGCGCGATCGGCAGCGCGGCCAGCTGCGGCAGCGTCGCGAAGCTCAGCGCCAGCCATGCGAGCGCCGTGTACACCGCACTGAGCACGAGCAGCTTCGGCAGCGTCCAGTCGAGGCCCGATTGCTGGATCACGAGATCGAGCGTCCGCACGCGCGGCAAGCGCAGCAGCATCCGGTCGAACGGCCTCGATTCGTCGAGCATCCGCTTCTTCAGGATCGACAGCCGCTCCTGCTGGATGCTGCCGCCGGCCGACATCGCGCGAATGCGCGATTCGATCCTTCGCGCGGCGGAGCCGTGCCGCGCGTTCCACCATTGATACCCGCCTTCGATCGCGAGCACGACCGCGACGAAGGTGAGGATCACAAAACCGTAAAAGATCGTGTTCATGAGGGTTCCCCGGCAGCAAGCGGCGCCATGTCGTCAGTCCGTCTCGTAGCGCTGGGACGGGTCGTACAGCGAATCCGGCAGGTTGATGCCGAACGCCTGCAGCCGCTCGACGAACTTCGGCCGTACGCCGGTCGCGCAGAAGTGGCCGCGGACCGTACCGTCGCGATCCACGCCCGTGCGCCGGAACGTGAAGATCTCCTGCATGTTGATGATGTCGCCTTCCATCCCGGTCAGCTCCTGGATGCTGACGATCTTGCGCTTGCCGTCCGTCAGCCGCGCCGCCTGCACGACCACCGAGATCGCCGATGCGATCTGCTGGCGCATCGTCTTCGGCGGCAGCGCCAGGCCCGAGATGCTGATCATGTTCTCGAGCCGCGTCAGCGCGTCGCGCGGCGTGTTCGCGTGGATCGTCGCGAGCGAGCCTTCGTGGCCGGTGTTCATCGCGTTGAGCATGTCCAGCGCTTCGGCGCCGCGCACTTCGCCGAGGATGATCCGGTCCGGACGCATCCGCAGCGCGTTGCGCACCAGCGTGCGCTGCGTGATCTCGCCCTTGCCCTCGATGTTCGGCGGGCGCGTCTCGAGCCGCAGCACGTGCGGCTGCTGCAGCTGCAGCTCGGCCGCGTCCTCGATCGTCACGATCCGTTCGTTGCGCGGAATGTAGCCGGACAGGATGTTGAGCAGCGTGGTCTTGCCGCTGCCGGTGCCGCCCGACACCAGCACGTTCACCTTCGCGCGCGACAGCGCGTCGAGCAGCTCGGCCATCGGCGGCGTCAGGCTGTGGAAGCGCACGAGGTCGTCCATCTTCAGCGGGTTGACCGAGAAACGCCGGATCGACATCAGCGGCCCGTCGATCGCGGAAGGCGGGATGATCGCGTTCACGCGCGAGCCGTCCGGCAGCCGGGCGTCGACCATCGGGCTCGATTCGTCGATGCGGCGCCCGACGCGCGACACGATCTTCTCGATCACCTTCATCAGGTGCGCGTCGTCGTAGAACGTCACGTCGGTCAGTTCGAGCTGGCCGCAACGCTCGACATAGACCTGCTTGTACGTATTCACGAGGATGTCGGAGATGCCGGGGTCGCGCAGCAGCGTTTCGAGCGGGCCGAAGCCGAACATCTCGTCGTACACGTCGATCGCGAGCTGCCGCCGCTCGATGTCGTTCGCGGGCAGCCGTTCATCGTCGAGGATGCGCGCGATCAGCACGCCGATCTCCATGCGGACCGAATCCTGCGGCAGCCGCGACAGGCGCTCGAGCTCGACGCGTTCGAGCACCGCCAGGTGAATCTCGCGGCGCAGCTTCTGGTATGCGTCGCGCACCGACGAATGGGCCGGCCCGGACGGCTCGTTGCCCGCCGTCAGCGGCTGGGACCGTTGCAACGACATCTGTTCGCGCAATGACATGATGGTTCCCCGAGAGATTTACATGGACTTGAGCTTCGGCGCGGCCTTGCGGCCGAACAGCCGGGACATCAGCGGTTCGCTGCGCGTCGCGCCGTGCCCCGCGCGCACTTCCCCGTCGACGAGTTGTTTCGCACACCCCTGCAGCGCACGCACGATCGTCGAGCTGCGCGCGAGCCGCGATACCGGATGACCCTGGTTGATCGCCTCGAGCACGGTCTCGGCATCGTCCGGAATCGTGCACGCGGCCTGCAGGCCGAGCACTTCCTCGAGCGCGGTGCGGGTCCGGTCGCTCGCGCGCGTCGCGCGGTTCACGATGAGCCGCAACTGGTCGGTCGAGTAACCGAGCGACACGAGGATCTCCAGCAGCCGGCGGCCGGCACGCACGTGCGGCATCGCGGGCTGCAGCACGATCTGGATCTGGTCGCTGCGATCCAGCGCGACCATCGTCAGCGGAGTGATGCCGACGCCGACGTCGAAGATCACGAAGTCGTAGCGCGGCGCGGCAACGCCCAGGATCCATTCGAGCGCGTCCTCGCGCATCTCGGCGGCCTTGACCGGGTCGCCGGCGCCGGCGAGCACGTGGAAGTTCTCCGTCACGTGCGCCACGCTCGCATCGAGAAACGCGCTGTCGAGCCGTTCGATCTGCGCGCAGAGCTGCGGCAGCGTCGACGGCGGGGTTTCGTCGCTGACGAGGAACGCCGCATCGGCGAACTGCTGGTTCAGGTCGATCAGCAGCACGCGGCGCTTGAAACCCTCGGCGATCTCGAACGCGATGTTGCTGGCCGCGAAGCTCGTGCCGGCCCCGCCCTTGCATGACATGAACGAGACGATCCGCGTGTCCTCGGTGTCGCGCCGCGTGCTTTGGGCAGCCGCGCGCTCGAGCGCATTGCGCAGCGCGTTCGGGTCGAGCGGCCATTGCAGCACGTCGCGCGCGCCCGCGCGCATCGCCTCGAGCAGCACGTGCGGCGACGCGTCCGCCGTCACGAGGATGCAGGTCAGGCCCGCGTGCGCGCGGCAGATCCGCTCGATCGCCGACAGCTCGAACGCGTCGAGCACCGTGCCGTCGATCAGCAGGATGTCGAACGCGTCGAGCCCGTCGGTGCGATGCTCGATCTGCGACGGGCGGCCGGCCGCACGGGTCGCGCGATAGCGGCCGCAGTCGGCCACGAGGCGCGCGATCTGCGTGAGCCGCGCGGTGTCGTCGGAAGCTACGAGGATGTTGATCATGTCGTGTGCCTCGTCTGTTCGGTTAATTGCAGGCTGAGCCGCCGGTCGATGAGGTCAGGCTTTCGCGCGGCAGTGTCGTCGTGAACGGCGGCATCGTCACCGAGACGCTCATGAACGGGATCATCGTCTTGACCGTGACGTTCGTGACGCTCACGGTCACGAACGCGCAGGAGGTCACGTCGCAGTTCGCCGGCGAGTAGTTCACCGACACGTTCGCGTTCGACAGCAGCGGCAGCAGCGCCGTCACGCGCTTTGCCACGCCGGCCGCGTTCACGTCGCAGACCACCGCGGTGCGCGCGCCGAGGCGCACGGCCTCGCTCGCGGTGTTCCAGTAGAACAGCACGCGGCCGAATTCGAAGATGCCGAGCAGCAGCATGATCAGGACCGACGCGATCAGCCCGAACTCGACGATCGCCGAGCCGCGCTGGGCACGCCGGCGCGACGGCGGAACATTGCGCGCGCTCATGACACTTGCCTCATCACGGTGATGATGTTGCTGAACGGGATCGACGTGATGCCCGGGTACACGGGGATCGGCTGGTACTTGTAGCCCTTGATCTTCACTTCGACGACGTTGATGGCGCCCGACGCCGTGCCGCTCGCCGAGTTGTTGCTCGCGTCGTAGGTCGGCAGGTTCGAAAACTGCGACGGATCGGACGCATCGCTGCAGCCGGTCGTATGCTGCGCGTCGCAGATGATCACCATCGACGTCGTCAGCCCCGGTACCAGCTCGGTGCCCGAGGCGCCGCACGTCGTGCTGCCGTAGACGACGAGGCATTGGGCCTGCGACACCGGATACGCACTGTCGGTCGGCAGCCAGATCGACAGGTAGCGCGCCGCATCGCGCGTTGCCTTGGTCAGCGTCTCGTACTGGTAGATCGCGCGGCCGAACTCGGCCACGCCGGTCGCCAGCAGGATCATTGGCATCAGCACGAGCGCGAACTCGACGGCGACCACGCCACGGGTGCGCGAACGGCGAAACGGGAGCCTTTTCATGATCGCCTCTCTGCTATTGAACGAGCATCGGAACCTGGGTGCCGGACGCGCTGCCGCCGCCGGGCAGGCCATGGGTCGCGCACGGGTTGTTGCCGGAAACCGACGAGCCGAGGTATTCGAGGTGCGCGACGACCGCGCCCTGGCCGGGGCTGAACGGCACCGGATCGAGCATCAGCACGCAGTCCCATTGCGTGACCTGCACCTTGCCGCTGTTGCCGTTCAGCGTCGAGCAGTCACCCTCCGGCGCGAGCGCGACGCGGCGGTCGCCGCCGTAGGTCTGGTAGTTGCTCGCCGTCACGGTGCCGTTGGTGGCGATCCCGCTGCCCGCCGGCGGCGCGCCGTCGCCCTGGTAGGGTTTGAAGGTCGTGCGGTCGGTCACGAACTGCGTATAGGCGTCACCCTTGATGCCCGCGGTGCCGGGCGGCCCGTAGTTCGGGCCGACGTACGCGTAGCCGGTGAAGTCGGGCTGGCCGCTCGACCCGTTCGCCCCGTTCGTATAGATGCCGAAGCGCGTATTCCAGGCCCGCAGCGACGCCGACTTCAGGCCCGTGGTACTGAGGGCGGGCGGGCTCGTGATGTTGCAGGTGTTGCCCGACAGCTCGCTCGCGAGCGTCGTCTCGTTCGTCGAGCCGTCGAGCGCCGCCCAGCCGAAATTGCCGGGCCCGTAGGTCGTCGACGAGCCGGACGGCGACGTGATCCACGCGCCGACGCTGTAGGCCGGCGACCCCGTCGTGCGACACACGAACACCGGAATCGCGCAGGTCGTCTGCCCGGAGCCGACCGTCGCGATCGCGCTGGCCGATACCGTGGCCGCGTTCGCGAGCTTCGTGCCCGGCAGCACGTTCAGCACCTCGATGAACCAGTTCGCGATGTTGCTCAGCGACGCGGTGCACTGCACGTACTTGATGTTCGCCGGCGTCGTGACCGAATTCTTCGTCAGGAACGCATCGGTCAGCGAATCGCTGAACGTGACGTTCGCGTTCGTCGACATCTGCACGGCGTTGTTCTGAAAGAACACGAAATTCAGGTGACCGGCGGCGATGCCGTCGGCCTCGGCCACCGACAGGCTGATGGCCGAGGTCAGGTCGCGCGCAGCGGACAGCGCGCAGGAATCGGCGCTGTTCTGCAGCTCGCTGCGCGTGACGTACAGCTTGCCGAGATCCAGCGCGAGGCCGACGAACCCGATCATCACCGCCAGTGCGAGACCGACGATGATCGCGACGGCACCGCGCTGGCGATGCAGGCTGCGACGCGTGATGTTCGGATAGCGGGCTGCGCGGTTCATGGCGTTCTCCCTGAGCATGCCGGTCGTTACTGGGTTGCCTTGCCGATGCCGATCACGAATGCATTGGTCGGCGGATCGATCTGCTTGAACGACTTGTCGTAGTTGTCGAGCGCAGCGGTCGCCGCGCCGCCGTCGACCACCGCCGGCGCCGCCGCATGTTCCGCGGCGTGCGGATCGATGATCTGGGCCTTCATCACGGCGTGGACCGAGTCGCCGAAGCGGGTGTCCCACACCGGGGTCGACGACATGCAGCCGGCAAGCGCGAACGCGAGCGGGACGGCGAGCGCCGCACGGCGCACGAATACGAGATAGGCGGTTTTCATGAGTGTCCCCTTGGATGGCTCAGCGATCGGTGGGCTCGGCGTCCGAGCGCGCGATCTGCGCGCGGGCGGCTGCCGGCACCCGGTGCTTCGGTCGTGCCGCCGGCTGGGCCGGCGCATCGGGGCCGGCCGCAGCGAGGCGCGCGGCGGCGGCTTCGATGTGCGCGACGCGGGCCGCGTTGGCCGCGTTGGCCGCGTCGGACTGCGGCGCGGCGGTGGCGACCGGCGCGGGCGTCTTCTGCGGCTCGGCCGGTACCGGCGGCTGCGCGGTGGCGTCCTGCGGTGCGCGCGGCGCGGGCAGCGCGGCGGCCGGGCCGGCCGGCGCGTCCGGTTGCGGCGCCGGTGCCGGTGCGGATACCGGTGCCTGCGGCGCGGCGGCAGCGCCGTTCGCGGGTTGTGCGGGCTGCGCGCCTGCCTTGCGGACGCCGCCACGGCCTTCCATGTTGCCCGTCGCATACACGTCGGCTTCGTTCGGCTTCGAGAAGCTGTCGGTCGGCAGCGGCACGTCGGCGGTCTGCAGCGGCTTCACCAGGTGCGGCGTGATCAGGAAGATCAGCTCGGTGCGGTCCTGCTGGAACGACGTGCTGCGGAACAGCGCGCCGAGCACCGGCACTTCGCCCACGCCCGGGATCGCCTTCAGCGCGCCGGTCACGTTGTCCTTGATCAGCCCGCCGATCGCGAACGATTCGCCGTCGCTCATCTGCACCGTCGTCGACGCGCGACGCGTGGTGATCAGCGGCAGGATCGACGTGCCGCCGATGTTGGTCGCGCTCAGCGTGACGCCCGTCTGCGACAGCTCCGACACCTCCGGCGCCACCTTCAGGCTGATCCGGCCGTTCGCGAGCACGGTCGGCGTGAACTTCAGCGCGACGCCGAACTCCTCTTCCTGCAGCGTGATCGTCGACGTGCCGTTGCCGCTGCTCTGCGGAATCGGGATGAAGATCTTGCCGCCGGCGAGGAACGTCGCTTCCTGGCCGCTGATCGTCACGAGATTCGGCTCGGCGAGGATCTTGACCAGGTTGTCGGTGTTCTGCGCGTCGGCCGCGAGGTTGAACGGCTTGTTGTTCGCCTTGCTGAACGCGACGCCGCTCGCGACGCCCGCCAGCAGGTTGCTGACCAGCGCGCCGCTCCACGATCCGAAGCCGCCCTGGATGTTGAGGGCGCTGCCCATCTGGTTGATCAGCGTCTTCGACACTTCGGCCACCTTCACTTCGAGCATCACCTGCTGCGGCGACGTGACGGCGAGCATGTTCAGCACACCGCCGCCGCCCGGCTTGCCGCCCGCGGCCGGATCCCCGGTGCTGTCGCTGTAGGCGCGCGCGATCTGCACCGCCTGCTGCGCGGCCTGCGAGCTCGACACGGTGCCCGACAGCACGATCGTGCCGGCCGCGGTCGTCACACGGATGTCGCGTTCGTTCGGCATCAGCTGCAGCAGCGATGCCTGCAGGCCGCCCGCATCGGCGCCGACCGCCACGTCGATCACGCGGCATGCGCCGCTTCGGCCCTGCACGATCATGTTCGTCGTGCCGACCGACAGCCCGAGGATGTAAAGCGTCTGCGGCGACACCATCGTGGCCTGCGCAACGGCCGGGTTGCCGATCGTCCGGTTGCGGACCGGCTCGGGCATCGGCACCAGCAGCGATTTGCCGAGCGGCACGCTGACGCTGGTCGATTCGCGCACCGCGCCGACGCAGTTCGGCCCGCGCAGCGGCCCCGTCGACGCGGCGGGCGCGGCGGCCGGCACCGGCCCCATGCTGATCGTCATCTGCATCGGCCCCTTGCCGACCGCGGCCGGCGCGCTCGCACCGCCCTTCGTCAGCACGGCCGACTCGGCGCCTTCCTGCGCGAGTGCGCCATACACGGTCAGCCATCCCGAACAGAGGATCGCGGCCATCATCGTGCCCCGTGCGACGCGTGTCCGCAGTGGGCCGGTACCTGTACGTTGCGGTTTGATCTTCATTTCGTCTGATCCCCCGAGAGACCGGCGCCGTGCCGGTTATCGACTTCCAAGGCCGCCGCGCGTTGCGTGCGGCCGATCTGTTTGTGCTGGTCTGGTCTGCTTCAGAAACACTCGACGCTGCCCTTCACGCCGGTCAACACGCCGACGCAGTCGCGTCGCGCTTCCGGCGCGTGCGACGCGACGCGCACGCGGACGGTCCGCACACGGACGGGTGCCGGCGGCGCTTCGGGAGCGGGTTCCTTGCCGAGCAGCGTCACCTTGGTGGCGCCATCGGTATTCAGCGTCTTCTGGTCGACCTGGTTGCGCAGCACGAGCGACAGCGTGCCGACACTGCGTGCGAGGTCGAGCCGCTCGGCCTGGTCGGGCGTGACTTCCAGCGTCACCGCATTGACGACCTTCGGCGCCGTGTCGTCGCGGCTGACCTGCTGCGCGACGGCGAGCACGAGGATGTGCTCGAGCACGATCTTCGAGATGCTCTGCCCGTCGGTCTTGCCTTGTTGTTCCTGCGTGTTGACGATCACGTCGACGTAGTTGCCGGGCAGCGCGAAGCCCGCGACGCCGACCACGTCGTTCACGCGCACCGTGATCGCACGGCTGCCGTCGGCGATCACCGCGGACAACCCGCCTTTGGTGCCGATCGGCGCGAGCTTCGACTCGATCACCGGCTCGTCGCGCGACAGGCTGGTGCGCACGACGCGCCCTTCGAGGGCTTTGGTATCGGTGAATGCGCCGGTCGGCACGCTGCCCGACGGCCAGCTGACCATGCGGATCTGGTTCGGCCCGAGCGGTTCGCCCAGGTTCAGGTCGGTGGCCGCCACCGCTACCCGCGTGACCGAACTCGTGGATGTCTGCACCAGCCAGTGGGCCGCGAACACGACCGCGGCAAGACCCGCGACCATCGCGACGACCAGCATCATGACCGCTCGACTGTTCTTCATGGCAATGCTCCTCGACGAATCGTGAAAGAAACCGCTCAACCGGTGACGAACGTGCGGCCACCGCGCTCGACGGGCGGCGGATGGCTGCCGTCCCGTTCGGGCGCGCTACCGAAATAACTCGCCCATGCGTCGTACAGCGCGTCGTGCGTCACTTCGGGCGGATCGCCGCGATAACGCGCGCCGGCGGCCACGAGACGCAGCAGGTCCGCCGGGAAACAGGCGAGAAACGCCTTGCCGGTCGGCAGGTGCAGCCGATGCAGCAGGTAGTCGAATGCATCGCTCGCGGATACGAGTCCCAGCGATGCGCAGGCGGCTTCGTACACCGCGCGGTAGTCGTCGATCGACATCGCACCGACGTGCAGCTTCGAGCCGAGGCGGCGCAGGAACGCGTCGTCGCAGAACTGCTCCGGCGACAGGTTGCTCGAGAACACAGGCCAGACATCGAACGGCATCACGAAGCGGTTGCCGGATTCGAGCGTCATGAAATCGACGCCGCGATCGAGCGGGCGCAGCCAGCGATTGAGCAGGTCGCGCGGCTCGACGCGCTGGCGGCCGAGATCGTCGATGACGTACATGCCCATGTTCGCCTTCATGTGCGGCGGCGCCTGGTAGAAGCCCGCCGCTTCGTCGCGGCGCAGGTCGAGTTCGTCGAGCGTCAGTTCGCCGCCCGACATCACGACGGGCCGCCGGCATAGGCGCCAGCGGCGATCGACCGACTGGCCGCCGGCATGCGGTTCGACATCGACGTGCACGAGCGGGTCGTAGACCTGGATCACTTCGCCGGCCGCGCAGATCGCGTACGGCACCGGCACGTAGCCGTGCATCAGCGTGCCGAGCCGCTCGGCGAGGAAGGTCTTGCCGCTGCCGGCCGGCCCGTAGATCAGCAGCGGCCGCCCCGCGTTCAGCGCCGCGGCCGCCGCGTCGAGGACCGACGTGTCGATCACGATGCCTTCGAACGCGGCCCACACGTCGTGCTGGACGATGTGCAGCTTGCGCACCGAGTGCGTGTCCAGGCACGCGAGGTACGCGTCGAGCGTCACCGGCGCGGGCCCGCTGTAGCCGCTGCGCGCCCGCTCCTCGAGCGCGAGCACGCGGCCCGCGTCGGTGAGGCGAAAGCGCACGTCGAGATCGGTTGCGCCGCGATGCGTGAGCTCGACGAGATGCTCGCGCACCAGGAAAGCGAAGACGTCGTCGAGCACGGCGAGCGGCAGGCAATGCCGTTCGACCAGGTCGCCGTACGACGGGCGGCCGAGCATCAGCGTCGACTTCAGCACGAGGCCGGCGACGAACGACATGCTCAACCCGGTTTCCTCGAGGGAACGCGGCGCCGCTGGCAGCGGCGCGCCGCGCTTCGTATGGGCTTCCCGGGACGGCAGCGGATCGGGCAGCCGTGCCACCTGCGCGTCGCGTCTCGGTTCGGTGTGGTTCGTGTTCATGGTCGTTCCATCCTCGTTGCCGATGCGTCGCGCTAGGCGCACGATGCGAACAGCATGCCCAGCGTGCCGGCCGCGATCGCCACGCCGTACGGCAGCGTGCCGACCGAGACGATTTCGACGGGGCCGTCGGCGGCCTCGCCGCGCCCCCCTTGCGAGCGCCGCACGATCAACGCGCGCACGTTCGCCCACATCCGGCGCATCCGCCCGCGCAGCAGCGCATAGGCGATGGCGCCGATCCCGCCGGCCACGAAGGTGGCCAGCACGATGTAAAACGTCATTTCCGCACCGACCCACGCGCCGATCGCGAGCATCAGCTTCACGTCGCCGGCAGCCATCCCGCGCAACAGGTAGAGCGGCAGCAGCAGACCGAAGCCGGTCGCGGCGCCGGCAAGCCATTCGAGTGCGCCGGCCTGGACGCCGTGCAGGAGGCACTGGACGACCAGCGCGCCGGCGAGTCCGGCCGCGACGAGGCGGTTCGGAATGCGGCGGGACGCGATGTCCGTGCCGGCCGCGGCGACCGCGAGCAGCGTCACGCACAGCGGAACCGGGTAAGGCGGCGCAACGGGCAACATGGCGGACCTCGCGGATCGAATCGAAGCATCAGGGTGATGGGCTGCGCGGGACGGTTCGATCGCTGCACCGGCCGAACCGTCCGCACGCTCTGCTTTCCAATGGCGTCACACCGCCGCGGTCAGGTCGGCAGCGATCGTCGTGAACACGGTCTTGAGTTCCGTGCCGACTGCCGTCACCGCCACGATGATGCCGACGGCGATCAGTGCTGCGATCAGGCCATACTCGATGGCGGTCACGCCGTCTTCGTCGCGAACGAAACGGGCGGCTTGTTGAATGAACTTGGACATGGTGATCTCCTTGCGTGGTGACTTTCAAAGACCTCGCGTGCCGGCTGGTCGGTCGACCGTGCATCGATACGTCGAGGCATGCTGTTAATGCCGTGTGGTGGCGACGAGCGATTCGGATACTGCGTTCGTCGTACCGTCCATCAGAGTGCTGTTACCGCCGAGTCCAGATCTGCTGCGATCGTGCTGAACACCGTTGACAGATCCGTACCGATCGCCGTCAGCGCGACGACGATGCCGATCGCGATCAGTGCAGCGATCAGGCCGTATTCAATGGCCGTCACGCCGTCCTGATCCCGGACGATCCAGGCGATCTTTTCGATGATCCTTGACATGAGTACTCTCCTTTCGGACTGCTATGAAATACCCTTCGTCGTTCAGGACGTCGGGGATGGGCACCACCGGCACTACTCGTGAAAGCGGGACGCGACGCTCAGCTGCGGGAACAGGGATGCACACCCCTGTCCGTACGAACGGGTATCAGTGAAGCGGAGCGCGAAAGAGGCGTGAACGGTTCGACCAGCCGGATGAACCGGGCATGCCGATCGACCGGAACGGCACGACGGCCGTTCGACGCGGGGAATCCAGTTGAACGGGAGATGAACTCCCGGCAAAGCTGCAAGGTGTCTTTAACGCGGCTTGCGATCCGCGATGTGCTTTGGTCTTTCATTTTTATTCCCCATATTCTGCCGTGCCGATTTCTTATTGCCCTGACGATACCGGGTCTCATGGGTCATTCGACGCTGACTTTCGCGGTTCGTCGACCTGGAGCTGCGTGTTCCCCGACGCGCCCCGGCCGTTCTTTCCGCAGGTGATTCCGAAGCCGGTTCCGTCTGCTTTCTTGTCGGAACCGGCCGGTCATCCCGTCGTCGACTGCCGTGCCACCGCTTACGCAAAGAGCGGACCAGTCCGGGCCGAATCGAGGCGTATCAAGGGTTCCGGCCGACCATGCCTGCCGCCGCAAAGGGTGCGATGAACGAAATGTTTCAAATTTGATATATCCGCACCCTCGATCGGGGAAGCGTCGATACGCACGCCGTCGCGATGCACAAGGGGTCCAAAAAATTTTCTCGGGATTTTCCCGGACGCAACGATCCGCTCGCGCGTCGCGGGATCGGCGACATGCGAACCCGGTGCAAAACGCGGAATGTTTCAAGCGAGAAACACGCAACCCGGCGAATGCGTTTTCTCATACCAGAAATAGCGGTTTTCACGCTTAACGCTGAACAAATTAAATGGCTGTCCACAGGTCGCGGTTTGCATCGTGCGATTTTTTCTTCAACAATGAATTCACCGGACAACGCCATTTCAGAGCGATTCGATCCGCAGGCACGACAACATCGAACGGCTGTGACAGACCACGCAGCCACTACGACAGACGGGGCATCATGTACACGGCCAATCGAGGAACGCGCGATCGCGCAATACGCTGTGCCCAATGGCTGACAGCCGACCGGATCATTCCGTACAGCTGCATCATGCTGATGCTCTTCGCCGCATTGCTGGCCGTATGGGGCGTCGTGACCGACGGCTTCACGTCGAACGGCACCGCCCGCCCGGGTCTCGACTTCTCCGTCTTCTGGACCGCATCGCATCTCGTGTTGCAAGGCCATGCCGCATCGGCCTACGACGCGCCGTCATTCCTGCAGGCCGAGTTCGCGCACTTCGGTGCGTATCTGCAAAACCGGCCGCTTCCCTGGCTCTATCCGCCGACGATGCTGCTGTTCATCGCGCCGGTTGCCCTTGTGCCTTTCCTGCCCGCTTACTTCCTCTTTTCCGCGGGCAGTCTTTTATGCTACGCGCTCGCCGTCTCGCGGTTGTCGGGATTGCGCGCGCATCTTCCCGTGCCGCGCGCCGCGGCGCTCGTGATGGTCGCGTACTCGGCGGTGTGCCTGTCCGCGCTGTTCGGACAGAACAGCATCCTGACCGCCGGCCTCGCCGCGCTTGCGCTGCACCTGCTCGGCAAACGCCCGGTCGCGGCCGGCATGCTGATCGGGCTGCTCGCGATCAAGCCGCAGCTGGCCGTGGTCTTCCCGTTCGTGCTGATCGCGACGCGTGCATGGCGCGCGTTCGGCGCCGCGGCCATCAGTGCCACGCTGTTTGCGGCCGCCGGGATCGCGCTGACCGGCACCGGCGCGCTGCACGGGTTGAGCGACGCCGTCGCGACGGTGCGCACCCAGCATTTCATGCTTCCGTCGTACTGGCTGGCTTCGCCGACGCCGTTCGCCGCGCTTCGGCTCGCGGGTATATCGGTGCCGGCCGCGCTGGCCGCACAGGCCGCGATCGCACTGCTCGCGATCGCGGCGGCCGTCGACGTCTGGCGCCGCACGACGGACATGCGCTTGCGCGCCGCCGTGCTGTCGGTCGCCACGCTGCTGACCACGCCGTATCTGTGGCATTACGAACTGACATGGCTCGGCATCGCGATCTTCTGCCTGATCGCCTACGGTCTCGACGCGGGCTGGCTGCCCGGCGACCAGGGCGTGATCGTGCTCGCATGGCTGCTGCCGATCTTCGAGATGCTGAACCGCTTGATGAAGCTGCCGCAGATCGGCCCCGTCGTGCTCCTCGCCGTCCTGTTCGTCGTCGTTCGCCGCAGCGCGCGGTGCACGCCCCGGGAGTCGTGATGAAGATGCCCCTTTCCGTGCGCCACGCGCATCCGGCGATGGACGCGCATCCGGAACTGCCGATCGCCGGCCCGCGCCGTTTCCCGCACTGGCTCAACGGCCGTCGCGTGCGTCTCTATGCGGGCGCGGTACTGCTGACCGAGCTGCTGTTCATCGGCATCTACATTGCGCGGATGTACCTGAACCCGGCCGCCGGGCTGATCCCGCTGTCGCAGGACTTCTCGGCGATCTGGAGCGCGGCGTGGCTCGCCGCGCACGGGCATGCGGCCGACGTCTGGAATTTCCACGCGCTGTTCGCGATCCAGCAGCACGCGATTCCGGCGATGAGCCTCGACGACGGCGCGCTGCTGTGGCTCTATCCGCCCAGCATGTTGCTGCTGGTCTTGCCGCTCGGCTGGCTTCCGTACTCGCTCGCGGTCGTGCTCTGGCTCTCGGCCACCTATGTGCTGTTCGCCGCCGTCATCCGTGCGATCGTGCAGCGCGGCGCCGCGTGGCTGTGTGCGCTCGCCTTCCCTGCCGCGTTCGTGACGCTGATCGTCGGGCAGACCAGCCTGTTTACCGCCCTGCTCGGCGGCCTCGGCCTGCTGCTGCTGAATCGCCGCCCGGTCTGGTCCGGCATCTGCTTCGGCATGCTGATGATGAAGCCGCAGATTGCCGTGCTGTTCCCGCTCGCGCTGCTGTGCGCCGGCCAATGGCGGGCGCTGGCCGCGTGGGCCGTGACGATCGCCGGCTGCGCCGCGCTCGCGACGTTCGCATTCGGCGTCGATTCGTGGATCGCGTTCGCCCACGAGATGCATGACGTCTACCGGATCGTCGGCGCAGGCCACGCCAAGCTCGCGCGGATGCCGACCGTGTTCTCGCTGGCCACGATGGCGGGCTGGCCCGGCTATGTCGCCGGCACGCTGCAGCTGCTGTCGGCCGCGGGCGCCGCGATCGCCGTCGTCTACGCCTGGCGCGGCGCCTGTTCGTACGCGCTGCGCGCCGCGACCCTCGTGTGCGCATGCCTGCTCGTCAGCCCGTACCTGTACGACTACGACCTGACCTGGTACGGCCTCGTGATCGCGTGGTACGCACGCTATGCGTGGACGCACGGCTGGCGGCGCTTCGACCGCGAATGGCTGATGCTGATGTGGCTGCTGCCCTTCGCCGGCCTCTCGGTCATGCCGCATCTGTCGTTCCAGTTCATGCCGCTCGTCACGCTGGCATCGCTCGCGCTGCTCGTCAGTCGGATTGCGCAGGAACGGCACGACGTGCCGTCGATGCCCGACGCGCGCGACCACTCGACCGAGACCGGATTCATGCATCCGGTCCGGCCGCACCACCGCCCGGCGTACGGAATGCGCCGAACCGGCCGCCCGACCATCGGCGTCGACCGGTAAAACGACGTTACAGGGGAGTCATCATGCGGGCACCACTCTATACACCGCTCGTTTCGCTGGTCGTGCCGTTCTACAACGAAGGCGAGGCCGTCGAGCGCTTCTTCGACGTCGTGATTCCGTTGCTGACCGCCATCGACGCGATCCGCTTCGAGATCGTCTGCGTGAACGACGGCAGCCGCGACGACACGCTGGAACGCCTGGTCCGGATCGGCGCCACCGAGCGGCGCGTGCGCGTGATCGACCTCACCCGCAACTTCGGCAAGGAAGCGGCGCTCACGGCCGGCCTCGACGAAGCGGCCGGCGACGCGGTGATCCCGCTCGACGCCGACCTGCAGGACCCGCCGAGCCTGATTCCGGTGATGATCGAACACTGGCGCGACGGGGCGGAAGTCGTCGCCGCGAAACGCACCAATCGCGCATGCGATTCGTTCGCGAAGCGCACCGCCGCCGCGATCTACTACCGCGTGCACAACCTGCTGTCGGACGTGAAGCTGCCGGAGAACGTCGGCGATTTCCGGTTGATGGACCGCAAGGTCGTGAACGCGCTGCGCAGCCTGCCCGAACGGCACCGCTTCATGAAGGGGCTGTTCGCGTGGGTCGGCTACCGGACCGTGATCGTCGAGTACCAGCGCGATCCGCGCAGCGCCGGACACTCGAAATTCTCCGGCTGGAAGCTGTGGAATTTCGCGCTGGAAGGCATCACCAGCTTCAGCACCGTGCCGCTGCGCAGCTGGACCTACATCGGCGTCGGCATCGCCGCGCTCGCGTTCCTGTACGGTTCGTTCATCATCCTGCGCACGCTGCTGTTCGGCAATCCGGTGCTCGGCTATGCGTCGCTGATCTCGGTCACGCTGTTCATCGGCGGCATCGAGCTGATCGGGATCGGCGTCGTCGGCGAATACGTCGGGCGGATCTACGACGAATCGAAGCAGCGGCCCGTCTACCTGGTCCGCCGCCGCTACCAGGCGCACGGCAAGGTGATCGAACTCCCGGTTGCACGCGATGCGCGCCGCCAGGCCGCGCGCCGGCGCGTGCAGCCGGTCCGTACGCGGGTCGGGGCACGCTGACGCGCGGGCGCCATGATCGGCCTGCTCGATGCCGAACGCACGAGGCTCGTGCGCTTCGGCGTGTCGGGGCTCTGCTCGACCGCGATCCACGCGCTGGTCGCAGCCGCGATGTTCGCGCTGCTCGACGCGACGCTGGTGGCCGCGAACGCGGTCGCGTTCGTGTGCGCCACCGCGTTCTCGTACCTGGCGAATACGCTGTGGAGCTTCTCGTCGACGGTACGCGCGCGCAACGCGACGCGCTTTTTCGCAGTCACGCTCGCCGGGTTCGTCGAGACGCTGCTGCTTGCCCGGGCCGCCGGCGCACTCGACCTGTCGCGCGCGACGAGCGTCGTCGCGATCGCGCTGCTGATCCCGCCGACGACATTCCTGCTGCACCGGTTCTGGACGTACCGGTAAGCGGCCACCCCTCCTTTCCGCCTGCCCCGCCGATAATCGGCCATTCACCGGCGAATCAATTAACAGATTCAATGTCGTTATATTTATGTAACGCATCGATTCGATTAATTCCGATTTTGAAATTACCAAATGAAAATGTTTTAACGACCCTGTTTACCTTTACAGGTTTCGGAATTAACCAAACGGGATAATCTGCATTCGCCGTCGCCACAGCCCGTGCCGAACCTGGCGCCAAGCCTTGCGGAACAAGGAAATGGCGGCTGCACGAAGCAATTCGAGCAACGATAAGTTCCATTACTTCAAACGGGAGCTTCCATGTCACGCGTAACCGATGTGCTCGTTTCGTTCGATACCGAAACCATCCTCAAAAAATATCCGAATCCCAGCAAGAATCCGGCCGCCCCGACGCTGATCGACTGGCACTACGTCTATATGGTGACCAACCAGGACAACGTCATTTCCGGGCAGGCGGGCGGCGAGCTCGACCTGAAAGCGCAGGTCGGCGACCTGATCCGCTGGCGCGAAACGAGCCTGTCGCTGGGTTTCGAGAACCAGGTGGTGTTCTACAAGTTCATCGGCAACGTCGGCAACGACCTGATCTCGACGCCGACGCCGCGGGTCGCGGAAGCGTCGATTCCGGTGCCGAACACCAGCAAGCCGGAAGTGCCGACGTGCCAGAAGGTCGCGAACTACTACTGGTCGTCGGAATGCCTGAAGGTCGGCCGCGTGACCTACCACTTCCAGTTCCAGATCATCGACCGCAACTGCCAGAGCCAGGGCTGCTTCTCGTGGGATCCGTTCATCTCGATCCATAACTGATCGCGGCACGCGGGCGGCCGTGCCGCGGCCGCCCGCACCGCTCCCTTGTTGCGGAGGAGGTGCTCATGTCTGGTCTTCGTTGCGATGTACTCGCCGTCATCGACGCCGTCACGCTGCTGTCGACCTACCCCGACGCGAGCCGGGACGCCCACGCGCCGACCGTGATCGACGGCCGGCACATCTACGTGCTGAGCCCCGGCGAGGCCGGGCAGGTCGGCCGCAATGACAACCGGCTGTTTGCCGGCCTGTCGCCGGGCGACCAGCTTCATCTGCGCGAAACCGCGCTGGCGCTGCGTGCCGAGGTGAGCGTGCTGTTCGTCCGGTTCGCATTGAAGGACGCCGGCATCGTCGCGCCGCTCGAAGCGGAAATCCGCGACGCCGCCACGCCGGTGCCGGACGGCGACGACCTGCTTCAACCGTCGTGCCGGCCGGCGAAGGATCATTTCTGGCGCAGCGAGGCGCTGGCCGCGGGCACGACCGCCTGCACCGCCGATTTCGCCGTGCTCGATCGCGACGGCGCCGTGTCGGGCTACTTCCGCTGGGAAACGACGATCGAGATCGGCGGCAGCCAGCCGGACACGAAACAGCCCGACTTCAAGCCGTCGTCGGACCGCAACGGCCACTTCAACCTGCCGCCGAATACCGGCTTCAAGGCGACCTTCTACGCGAATGCCGCCGACCGGCAGGCCCTGAAACTGTTCATCGACGATGCGCCGGAACCGGCCGCGTCGTTCGTCGGCAACGGCCAGGACGGCGTCAGGCAGTTCACGCTGAACTCGAAGGGCGGCCGGATCCGGATCGAGGCATCGGCCAACGGCAGGAAATCCGCGACCGATGCGCGCCTCGCGCCGCTGTCCGCCGGCGACACCGTCTGGCTCGGCTGGCTCGGGGCCGAGGACGGCGCCGACAACGACTACAACGACGGGATCGTCATCCTGCAGTGGCCGATTACCTGAGCCGGCTTCAGGTGCGCGGCAGCCCCGGCGGATTGGTCTGCGACCGGTCGATCGCCTCGGCATCGAGGCTCCAGTGATCGAGCGCCTTCCGGTAGCTGCCGTTCGCGATCAGCGCATTGATCGCGAGCGTCAGCGGATCGGCAAGGCCGCTGCCCTTCCTCGTCGTGATCGCGATGTCCGCGGTACGCGGCCAGCCGCCGCTGACGGTGCCGATCAGCTTCGCGTCGCCGCGCAGCGACGCCTGGTACGCGAGCATCGAATTCACGCTGAAGATCGTGTCGACGCGGCCCGACTGCAGCGCGACCCAGCGCTCCGCCGCATCCGCGTAATACTGGATCGCGACCGGCGCGAGGCCGCGCGCGACGTTCTGCCGGTTCCATTCGAGCAGGATCTTTTCCTGGTTCGTGCCCGAATCGGTCACGACGCGCAGTCCGGCGACGTCCTTCGGCTCGCGGATCGCGGCCAGCCGGCTGCCGTTCTTCACGTAGAAGCCCAGTTGATCCTTCCGGTAGGTCGAGAAGTCGAACTTCTCCTTGCGCTGCTCGGTGACCGTCACGTTCGAGATCACCGCGTCGACCTTGCCGGACTGCAGCGCGAGCGGCCAGTCGGCCCATGCGAGCGGCACGATCTTCAGCTTGCGGCCCGCGCTGTCCGCGATGAGCTGCGCGAGATCAGGATCGAAGCCGACCACCGTGCGCGCGTCGGTCGCATAGGTGCTGAGCGGCGGGAGGTTCGGCGCGATGCCGATCGTCAGCGTGTTCGCCTCGGCAAACCTGAAACTCCCCGGCAACGCCTGCTCGACCGCCGGGTTCACTGCGCCGCGCTGCCGGCCCGGTTGCTCGGGGCTCAGGTCGAACGGCGCGGCCTGCGCGGCGGCGAGGTGCCCGGCGATCAGGACGGCGGTCAGCACGCGGGCGACGCCCGCGACGGGAAAAGCGCTTCTTCTCATGTCTTCCGGAATCCTTTTTTATTCGATGTGGCGGGGAGAAAACGCGGGCGGCGGCGCGACGCCCGGCGCACGCCACCGCCCGGTGCGGTTTCTCACGCGGCCGTTGCTTCGAGTTCGGCCGCGGCCGCGCGCTGCGGCACCGGTTGCGCGACGCGCGACGGCGGCGTCGCGTGCACGGCCTCGCCCGCATACAGCGCCTTCGGATCGAACACGCGTGCCTGCAGCGGCGTGAATGCGCGGAAATTCCACAGGCTGCGGGCAACGAACACACGTTGCACCCAACGAAGCGCGCGGTCGTTGTCGTCGTACTGCGGATCGAAGCGGTCGCGCGAATGCAGCGTGAAATGGTTGTTGATCAGCACCAGCTTGCCCGGCGACACCTGCACGCCGAACGACACCTCGCGCACCGCGCGGTACAGGTTGGCCAGCGCTTCCTGCGCACGCGTGTTGACGGCCAGCACCATGTCCGGATAGAACGCGACCGTCACGCGCGGCGCGTCGATCGGCCCCGACAGCACGGCGCTCAGGTCGGTGTTGTCGCGCGGCGTCGGCGCCGCGCCGCGCCACCGGTACGGCACGCGGATGATGTAGTGCTCGCCGTAGAGAAGCGCGATATCGTCCGGCGACAGCAGCTGCAGCGCGCGGCGCGCATCGGCGAGCCGCGTGTACGGGCCGCCGCCGGCTTCGCTGCGCACGCCGAGCAGCAGCAGCGCGAACGGCGACGTGTCGCCTTCGGGCATGTGCGCCTGTGCGGCGTTCTCGATATGGAAGTCGAGTTCGACCTCGGAGCCGAGGCCCGTGTAGTCGCGTGCGTTCGTCTTGTGCGGCGTGAGGTTGTTCACCAGTTCGCGGCCTTCGTGCGCGATCGAATACGGCTCGCCGGCCAGCGTGCTCAACGCGACCAGCACGTTCTCGCTCAGCACGCCGGCCTTGAACGAGCGGCCGGTTTCCTCGAACCGCGGGCTGCCCTTCACGTCGTCGTCGATCGGCAGGTTGTCGATCTCGATCGAACC
Source organism: Burkholderia pulmonis (assembly GCF_984667975.1). Taxonomy (NCBI): domain Bacteria; kingdom Pseudomonadati; phylum Pseudomonadota; class Betaproteobacteria; order Burkholderiales; family Burkholderiaceae; genus Burkholderia; species Burkholderia pulmonis. The sequence goes on along the minus strand of NZ_OZ480188.1, from coordinate 406,219 downwards.
GTGCGCGTCCGCGGTCGGCGCCTTCGCGCGATCGAACGCGTCGACGATCCGGTCGGGAAACGCGTTGTAGGCCAGCTTTCTGACTGCGCTGATATAGCCGGCGCCACCGGCCGGATCGTAGGCCAGCGTGCCGAGCGTCCTGCGGATGTGAGCGGACTCCACTGCCGTCAAAGCGATGCGTTCATCTGCGAGATAGGTCATAGGTCTCTCGTAAAAAGATCTTGGGTCGAAGAGCGGTATGGCACCACCGCCGCGCTTTGCCGTCCTCGGTGCGAAGCGCTCGACAAGACTAGGAGACCGTCATTGCATTGCGAAATGATATTAATTCGATTGCAAACAAAAATTATCGATATAAGTTCAGCAACGCGGCCGTGGCCGGTTCGCGTCGTTCGCACCGGCCATTAACACGAATACTTGTTAAAAAATCGCTGCTTATTATTTGTATTCGCCAGCGGGTCGATGCTAGTTTGCTGTCGGATTCGACGATGCGGCCGGCGCCCGACGGGCAGCCGGCACCCTTCATCCGCCATACGGGAACCCGCCAGATGAATCGATACCGCCTGCTGCACTGCCGCGCCCGCGGATACGCCGGAAACACCGGAAACGCCGGAAGCTTCGGATCCGGCCCGTCGCGGCCCGCGTGCCGCCTGTCGTGCCACGCGCCCGGGGAATCGCGATGAGCGACCGTGCTCCGGCGCTCGACCGCACGCTGGCGGCCGCCGCGCCGCCTCACCGCACGTCGCTGCGCGCGATCTTCCCGACCGTCGCGGCCGCGAGCCTCGGCTTCGCGATCGTCCAGCTCGACGTGACCGTCGTCAACGTCGCGATTCCGAGCCTCGGTCACGCGTTCGGCTCGAGCGTCCACGGGCTGCAGTGGATCGTCGATGCGTACACGCTGTCGTTCGCCGCGCTGCTGCTGACCTCCGGCACGCTGGCCGACCGCTTCGGCAGCCGCCGGCTGTTCGCCTGCGGCCTGGTGCTGTTCCTGCTCGCGTCGCTCGGCTGCGCGCTCGCGCCGTCGCTGGCGGCGCTGATCGCCGCGCGGGTCGCGCAGGGCGTCGGCGCCGCGATGATCCTGCCCACGTCGCTCGCGCTCATCACGCATGCCTGTGCCAACGATGCCGCCGCGCGCGTGAAGGCCGTCGCATGGTGGAGCGCGACGGGCGGGGCGATCAGCGCGGCCGGCCCGACCGTCGGCGGCCTGCTGATCGATTCGCTCGGCTGGCGCGCGATCTTCTTCATCAACCTGCCGATCTGCGCGATCGGGCTGTGGCTCACGCTGCGGCACGTGCAGGATTCCGCTGCCGCCCGCACGCGGCTGTTCGATCCGGCCGGCCAGATCGTCGCGGTGCTCGTGCTCGGGCTGCTGACGGGCGGGATCATCCGGGCCGGCGCCCAGGGCATCGGCGATCCGTACGCGGCCGGCGCGCTCGGCGCGTCGGTCGTGCTCGGCACGCTGTTCGTCGCGATCGAGCGGCGCGTGGCCGCGCCGATGCTGCAGCTTGCGTTCTTCCGGATCGCCCGCGTGCCCGGCGTGCTCGCGATCGGCGCGATCACGAACGCGGCGTTCTACGGGCTGATCTTCTCGCTGAGCGTCTATTTCCAGAACGGGCGCGGCTTCACGGCGACCGAATCGGGCCTCGCGCTCGCCCCGCTCACGATCATCATGCTCGCCAACATCGCAAGCGCGCGGCTCGCCGTTCGCTACGGGTTCCGTTCGACCGTCATCGCGGGCCTCGCCGTGTCGCTCGCCGGCTACGTGTGGCTGTGGCAGACGCTCGCCGCGCACACGCCCTATGCGCTGCTGGCGCCGGGGCTCGCGGCCATGGCGATCGGCGGCGGCATCGCGATTCCCGCGCTGACGTCGACGCTGCTCGGCAGCGTCGAGGCCGGCCGCTCGGGCACCGCGTCCGCAATCCTCAATACCGCCCGCCAGGTAGGCGCCGCCATCGGCGTCGCCGCGCTCGGCGCGCTGGTTGCCGGCCAGGGCGCGACGATCGTGGCGGGTGCCTCGCGCGCGTTCGCGGTCGCGGCCGCGCTCGTCGCCGTCTGCATCGTGCTGGCCGCACGCTGGCCCGGCGACGCCTCCGATCCCGGCGCACGGCCTTGACCGCGCACCGCCCGACATCCTTCAACCGATCCCACAGCCGAGCGAGGAATCCATGCAGCATCGCTTCATCGATACCGTCCTGATCGTCGACGGTGCGTCGACCGCCGCCTACCTGGCGCCCGCGTTCCGTGCATACGGCATCCGTTGCGCGCACGTGATCAGCGACCCCGATTTGCCGGAGCTCTACCGGAACCAGTTCGTGCCGTCCGACTACATCCGCCAGGTCCAGCATCGCGGCGACATCGACGCGACGCTCGCGCAGCTGAGCGACCTGCGGATCGGCGCCGTGCTGCACGGCCTCGACGCGGCGCTGGAGCTGGCCGACACGCTGGCCGAGCGGCTCGACGTGCCGACCCGCAACCCGCTCGCGACGTCGGCCGCGCGGCGCGACAAGTTCGCGATGAACGAACGCATCCGCCAGGCCGGCCTGCGCGCACCGGTGCACTTCCACAGCACGTCGGTCGACGAAGCGCTCGACTGGGCGCGCGCGCAGGGCACACTGCCGCTCGTGGTGAAACCGGCGCGCAGCGCGGGCGTCGCCGGCGTGAAGATCTGCCGCACGCTCGCGCAGGTCGAGGCCGCCGCGCACGATGTGCTGGCCACCCGTTCGCTGTACAACCAGCCGAACGACGACATCGTGATCCAGAGCTATTCCGAGGGGCAGGAGTACATCGTCGATTCGGTGTCGTTCGAGGGCCGCCATCGCGTGGTCAGCCTGTGGGAAGTGCATCGCGACCGCACGCACGCGCCGCGGCTCGACAAGATGCTGGTGCTGAACCACGCCGATCCGCGCTACGCGCCGCTGCTCGACTACGCGGCCGCCGTGCTCGACGCGCTGGACGTGCGCTTCGGGCCCACCCATCTGGAGCTGTTCGATACGGCCGACGGCCCGACCATCGTCGAGCTGAACGCGCGACTGCACGGCAGCCTCGACCCGCGACTGACGAGCGCGGTCAGCGGCGAGAATCACGTGTCGGCCGCCGTCGAAGCCGTGCTGCATCCGGAGCGGCTGTTCGGCGACGCCGTCGCGCCGACGGATTTTCGCGGCTACTGCGGGCACGTGCTGCTGCTGTCGTCGCGCAACGGCGTGCTGCGGCAGGACTTCACGTGGCAGGCGATCCAGGCACTGCCGTCGTTCGTCGGGCTCAAGCAATGGATCAAGGTGGGCGACACGCTGCGCGTGACCACCGACCTGCAGACGGCGCTCGGCACGGTCGGCCTGTACAGCCCGACCTTCGAGCGGCTGCTCGAGGATTGCCGGCGAATCCGCGAAATCGAAGCCGATTTCTTCGCGGACGAACGCGCGGTCGCGCCGGCCTGACGCCGCGGGCGCGGCGCGCCGGCTGCCCGGATCAGCGGGCGAGCAGCGCGCCCGCCTGCCGGCCGATTACCGCGCGCAGCGCGTCGAGTTCCGGCAGCGCGGGCGTTTCGTCGGGGGTGACGAGGTAGGTCGTCACGCTGTCGAGATCGTCGAACGCATGCGTGCGCAGCTCCTTGCGCGCCACGTGCTCGGTCGTGATCCGCTTCGGCAGGATCGCGACGCCCATCCCGGCCGCCACGCAGCCGAGGATCGCGCCGAACGTGCCGAACGACGACACCGATTCGATCGCGATGCCGCGCGCCTTCAGCCAGTGCTCCGCGACCGCGCGATACGGGCAGCCGTCGTGAAACGCGAGCAGCCGCACGGTGTTGTCGGCGAGCAGTTGCCGGCGCGTGACCGTGGCCGCGCTCACCAGCACCATGTCTTCCGCGAACGCCGGCTCGTAGCGCAGCCCGGGCCTCACGATCGCGCGGGCGGTGAGCGCGGCGTCGAGCCGGCCGCGCAGCAGCGCGTCGGCCAGATCGGGCTCGCTGCCGATCTGCACCGCGAGGCCGAGCGCCGGATCGCGCTCCTTCAGCGCGGCGGCCAGCGCCGGCAGCCGCGTGGCCGCCGTGCTTTCCATCGAGCCGAGCCGGAAGCTGCGCGCCACCGGCGTGTCGCGCACCACCTGCGTCGCTTCGTCGACGAGGCGCAGGATGCGGTCGCAATACGGGATCAGCCGGCGCCCGGCATCGTTCAGCACCAGCCGCTTGCCGTGCCGGTCGAACAGCGGCGCGCCGAGCGACTCTTCGAGCTGGCGCAGCCGCGCGGTGACGTTCGACTGCGTGCAGCCGAGCCGTTCGGCCGCGCGTAGCGCGCTGCCTTCCTGCACGACCGCCCGGAAGGTTTCGAGCAGAGGAATGTTCATATCACTTTCTCTTGTTATCGATTCAGTTTATATCATTTTACTTCGTTCATCATCAGGATTAGCCTAGCGGATATCCGATGCCGGTCTCCCCTTTCCAAGGAATCCGCATGCCATCCGCTGTCTGCTCCGGCTTCACCCCCGTTCGCCGCCGGCCCGAGGCCCGCCCGTGCGCGCACTGATCGCCGCGCTGGTGCGGCGCGGGCCGACCGTGCTCGCGTTCGGCGTCGTCCTCGGGCTGCTGGTGCCGCCGCTCGCGGATCTCGCGCGGCCGCTGATGCCGGTCACCGTGTTCCTGTTCGTGCTCGGCACGCTGCTGCGCGTCGAGCCGGCCGCCGTGCGCGCGGTCGCGCGGCGGCCGGCCGTCTCGCTGCTGTTGCCCGCGATGACGATGATCGCGTGCCCGGTCGCGCTCGGCATCGCCGCACGGCTTGCGGGCATGCCGTACGACTGGGTGGTCGCGCTGGTGATCGCGTACTGCGCGCCGCCGTCGAGCGGCACGTCGACGATCGCGCGGATGCTGTCGCTCGACGCGAGCGTCGCGCTCGTCGCGACCCTCGCGTCGATGGTGTTCGTGCCGCTGACCGCGCCGCTGCTGACGGCCTGGTTCAGCCACGACGCGGCCGTGTCGATCTCGCCCGTGAGTCTCGCGCTGCGGCTCGCGCTGCTGATCGGCAGCGCCGAAGGTGTCGCGCTGCTCGTACGGCGCTTCGCCGGTTCGCGGCTCGACCGCTATGCGACGTCGATCGACGCGATCGTCGTCGTCGCGCTGCTGGTCTTCGCGCTCGGCACGATGGCCGGCATGCAGCAATCGATCATTGACGCGCCGCATCGCGCATTGACCGCGATCGCCCTCGCATTCGCCGTCAATGCGGGTTTCCAGATCGTCGCCTACGGGCTCACGCCCGGCGACGTCCGCACGCGGCTCAACGTCGCGCTGATTGTCGCCAATCGCAACGTCGGGCTGATGTGGGCCGCGCTCGGGCTCGCCGCGACGCCGACCATGGCGCTCGTGTTCACGTGCGCGCAACTGCCGATCTATACGCTGCCGCGCGTCGTCCAGCACCTGCTGCCGCGCCTCGAAGCGCAACGCCTGCGCCGACGCGCACGCTGACCGGCTCCGTTCTTCCGCCCTCGATCAAGGATCCCTCATGAAGCGACTCATCGTGATCGGCGCACGCGCCACCGGCAGCAGCGTCGCGCTGGTGCGCGCCGCCCTCGCGCGCCAGGTGGCCGTGACCGTCATCACCGCGCCCGGCCACCGTCTCGACGGCGTGTTTCCGGCCGGCGTCGAAACGGTCAACCTCGAACCTGATGCGGGTCAGCTCGCCGGCTGGCTGCGCACGCGCTTTCCGGACGAAATCGACACGCTGCGCGTGACGACCGCGCACGATACCTATGCGCGCACCGCCGCATGGGTCGCCGATGCGCTCGGCCTGCCGGGCCCCGATGCACGGCACGTCGCGCATGCGGTGTCGAAGTCGAACCAGAAGGCGCTGCTCGCCGCGCACGGCATCCCGGCCGCCCAGTTCGTCGCGGGCACGCTGGCCGCGCCGGCGGCGCTCGCGGCCGCGGCCGCGCCGTTGCGCTTTCCGGTCGTCGTCAAGCCGTCGGAAGGCTCGGCGAGCGACGGCGTGCGGCGCTGTGAGGATATCGCCGGAGTCCGCGCGCAACTCGACGCGCTCGCCGCCGCGCAAGCCGATGCACCGTCGCTGGCAACCGAACGCGTCGTCATCGAGGAATTCCTGGCGGGCAGCGAATACTGCGTCGAGTATTTCGACGGCCGCTACATCGGCGCGCTGCGCAAGCTGAAGCGCCATGGCGCCGGCTTTCTCGAGCGCGGCTACACGTCCGAACTCGATCTCGATACCGATACGCTGCGCGCGCTGATCGACGTCGGTGCGCGCGCAACCGCCGCGGCCGGGCTTGCGTGGGGCCCCGTGCATCTCGACTGCATCGTGCATGACGGCGTACCGCACGTGATCGAGCTGAATCCGCGCATCGCGGGCAGCTTCATCTGCGACATCGTGCGCGACGGCTACGGTTTCAACGTGGTCGAAGCGTTGCTCGACAAGCTCGACGGGCGGCCGGTGGCGATCCCCGAGCTGTTCGCGCCGCACGCGTATGCGCGCGCCGAATTCCTGCTCGACAGCGATCCCCGTGCGTGGCGCTTCGCACAGGCCGGCGAGATCGACGACGGCGCGGTGAAGATCAGCTACGGGCCGCAAGTGCTGCCCGATCGCGAACGGCGCGCGTTTCTCTATGTGCGCGTGGCGCTGCCGGCCGCGCATCGTGCGGACGCGACGCCCGGTTCGTCGGCCGATGGCGACCCGGTCGCGCAACCCGCCGTTTCGGGCTAAGGTCGCAACCGGTACCCGATACAACCGGCGCCGGCTCGCGCCGGTCGATTCCCCCTCCGTTCCCCTTCATCATGACGACGCTTTTCTCTGCCGTGTATCCGCGCACGCTGCGCACGTTGACCGACCGCTTCGCGGCCGGCACCGCAACCCGCATCGAAGCCTGGCTCTTCGAGGACGAAGCGGCGCGCCGCGATGCCGAACGCACGTTGGCCGCCCGCGGCATCGACGCAGTATTGCGCAGTGCGTACAAGCCGCTGGTGCACTTCTTCATCGAGGAATTCACGCCGCCGCGCACGGGCCGGATCGTGATCCGCACGCCCGCCGGCGCGCACCAGCGGTTCCGGCTCGAAGCGTATCCGCTCGCCGGCTGGCTCGCACCGCTCGAATTCGCGTTCGAGCCCGGCGACGATCCCGCGCATTACGTCGTCGAAGCCGGCGGCGCAACCCACCGCGTGTTCGCACCGAATGATGCGACCGCGTCGTCGTGCGGCTGGCTGCGCGCGTGGAACGGCGACACGCTGATCGAGGACGCGCCGCTCGTCACCGAATTCGAAGCCGCCGCCGCCGCGATGCTGGACGCACTGCGCGCGCATTCGTGGCCCGCGCAGGCGCCGTACTTCGACACCCTGCGGATCGCGGTCGCCACCTCGGGCATCGAACGGACGCTGCCGTATGGCGAGGAACTCGTCAGCACGCTCGACGCATGGCACGAGGAAGCCTATTACGGCGCCGCCGAATTCTTCCACGCTCACGCGGGACGCGACGCATCCGACCGGACGCTGCAATCCGGCCAGATCGTGCCGGACATCACGCGCACGCAAGGCGATACGACACTTCACATCACGCTGGAAACGCATGTTCGCGCGGAAACGGCCGATGCCGGCGGCACGCCGGACCGCACGCTCGCGTCGCCGGCGGCGCTTGCGGCGGTCGGCCAGCCGCTGTCGCCGCCCGACGTCGCCCGCGCGCTCGACGCGCTGCCGGGCGAACGGTTCGGCGTCACGTCGCATCAAGGCCGCGGCGTGAACGGCATTTACGTGCGCGGTGCGTTGCCGGGGCTCGTCATCACCGCCGGCCAGCATGCCAACGAAACGTCGGGCGTGGTCGGCGCACTGCGCGCGGCCCACGCGCTGAACGCGCGCCCGGACGTGCACTACGCGCTCGTGCCGCTCGAAAACCCGGACGGCGCCGCGCTGCATCACCGCCTGCGCGCCACGCACCCGACGCACCTGTCCCATGCCGCGCGCTTCACCGCGCTCGGCGACGATCTCGAAGCACGCACGCAGCCGCCGTTCGGCGAGAAGGCTGCCCGGCTCGACGCGATCGCACGCACGGGCGCACGGCTGCACCTGAGCCTGCACGGCTACCCCGCGCACGACTGGACGCGGCCGCGCAGCGGCTACATTCCGCGCGGCAGCGAGCTCTGGTCGATTCCGAAAGGCTTCTTCCTGATCCTGCGCCACCATGCGGGCCACGACGGGCGGCCGTTCCTCGACGCGCTGACCCGCGCGCTGTCGCAATCGGATGAACTCGTCGCGTTCAACGAACGGCAACTCCATGCGTGGCATGCACACGCGGGCGACCTGCCGTTTCCGCGCATCAACGGCATTCCGTGTCACGTGATCGAGGATCACCGCTCGACCGTGCCGTTCACGCTCGTCACCGAGTATCCCGACGAAACCATCGAAGGCGACGCCTTCCGGCTCGCGCACACGACGCAGACGCGCGCGGTCGAGCTGGCCGCGAGTCTCTACTGGGACGGCCTGCTCGGCTGACCGGCACACGGTCGCACGCCCCTTTCATCGCACCGGAGAACCGGCATGGAACAGCGGAATCGGCACACCAACCTGCAGAAGGTCGTCGCGCGTTCGCACGGCGAATGGAACGAAGCGCAGCGCATCGGCCTCGCCGGCATCAACGCGACCGTGTCGGGCCGCAACCGGCTGCACGACGCGCACGGCCGGCAATTCGCCCATTTCTGCACGACGTCCTACCTGGGCCTCGACTACGACGAAGGGATCCTCGAAGGCGCGATGAGCGCGCTGCGCGCGACGCGCACGCTGCGGATCGCCAACTCGCGCAACCGCTGCAAGCTCGCGATTCTCGACCGCTACGAGCAGGCGCTCGGCGCACACTTCGGCGTGGCGGCCAGCGTCGCGCTGTCGTGCAGCGCAGCGAGCGCCGGCGTGCTGCCGCTGATGGCGGCCGGCCTGCTGAGCAACGGCGTGCGGCCGGTGATGGCCTTCGACCGTTTCGCGCATTACTCGATGAACCATGCGAAACCCGCGTGCGCCGACGAAACCGACGTGCTGACCATCGCGCACAACGACCTCGATCGGCTGGAGTCGCTGTGCCGGCAGCACCGGCAGGTCGCCTATGTCGCCGATGCGTTCTACAGCATGGGCGGCGTGTCGCCGGTCGCCGACGTGATCGCGCTGCAGCAGAAGTACGGGATGCTGGTGTACTACGACGATTCGCACGCGCTCAGTGCGATCGGCCCGTTCGGCCGCGGCCTCGTTCATTCGGTGGTGGGCGAGCTGCCGGAACGCGTGTTCGTCGTCGCGTCGCTCGCGAAGGCCTTCGGCGCGAGCGGCGGCCTGCTCCTGTATCGCGACGCCCGCGTGCGCGACCTGATCGACCGCTACGGCGGCCCCGCCAACTGGTCGCAGAGCCTGAATGCGGCCGCGATCGGCGCCGGCCTCGCGTCGCTCGACATCCATCGGTCGCCCGAGCTGCCCGCGTTGCAGGCGCGGCTGCAGCACAACCTGCGCCGCTTCGACGCCGCGCTGGCGACCGCGCAGCACGGCAGTGCATCACCGATCCGGCTGCTCCGCCGCGACGATGCCGACAGTGCGAACCGGCTGGCCGCCACGCTGCTCGAGCGCGGTTTTCTCACGTCGCCGGTATTCTTTCCCGTGGTGCCGCAAGACAGCCCGGCCGTGCGCGTCACGCTTCGCGCGGACATGACCGACGACGAGATCGACGCGTTCTGCGCCAGCGTCGACGCGCTCGCGCCGGCCTGCGCGTGACGGACGGCACGGATGCGCAAGCCGATCCGCTTCAACGCGTTCCTGCTGAACAGCCCGACCCACCTCGCGCCCGGGATGTGGGCGCATCGCGACGACCGCTCGCGCGACTACCTCGACATGGCGCACTGGCTCGCGCTCGGCCGCCTGCTCGAAGCGGCGCGCTTCGACGCGATTTTCTTCGCCGACGTGCTCGGCCCTCATGCGGCGCACGGCGACGGTCTCGCGCGGTCGATCGAATCGGCCGCGCAACTGCCCGTCAACGATCCGCTCCCGGTGATTGCCGGCCTCTCCACCGTCACCGAGCATCTGTGCTTCGGCTTCACGTCGTCGGTATTTGCCGAGCATCCGTACGTGTTCGCGCGCCGCCTGTCGACGCTGGACCACCTGACGCGCGGGCGCGTCGCGTGGAACATCGTCACGTCCTACCTGCCCGGCGCGCTCGACAGCCTCGGCCGCCCCGAACTCGCCGACCACGACCTGCGCTACGACTATGCCGACGAATACCTGACGGTCTGTTACCGGCTGTGGGAAGGCAGCTGGCGCGACGACGCCGTGCTGCGCGATGCGGCCACCGGCCGCTATGCCGATGCCGCAGGCGTGCGCGCCATCAGCCATGCGGGCCGGCACTTCAACGTGTCGGGCATCCACCTGAGCGAGCCGTCGCCGCAACGCACGCCGCTGCTGTTCCAGGCCGGCGCGTCGCCGCGCGGCGTCCGCTTCTGCGCGCAGCATGCGGAATGCGCGTTCGTGGTGGCCCATACGCCGGAGCGGCTCGCGCAACTCGTCGACACGATTCGCGACCGCACCGAGCAGGCGGGCCGGCCGCGCGACGCGGTCCGGATCTATGCGCAGGCGGCGCTCGTCGTCGCCGAGACCGACGCGCTGGCCGCCGCGACGCTGGCCGACTATCGCCGGCACGTCGACCGTGACGCCGTGCGGGCGCTGCTGTCCGGCTGGCTCGGAATCGACTTCGCCGCACTCGACGGCGCCGCGCCGTTGACGACGTTCGACAACCGCGCGATCCAGTCGCTCGCGACCCAGTTCGCGCAGGCCGACGGGTCCGGCTGGACCGTCGACCGCGTGATCGACTGGGCCGGCCTCGGCGGCCTCGGCCCCGTGCTGTCCGGCAGCCCGCGCACGGTCGCCGATGCGCTCGAACACTGGTTCGACGCGACCGGCATCGACGGGCTCAATGTCCCGTACCTGACGCTGCCGGATTCCTACCGGCAGATCGCCGGCCTGCTCGTTCCCGAACTGACGCGCCGCGGGCGCTACCCGGCCGCCTACGCCCCGGGCTCGTTCCGGGAAAAGCTGTTCGGTGCGTCGGCGCGACTGCCGGACGGCCATGTTGCGGCGCGGTATCGGTGGTAACGGCCTGACGGCCTCACGGGCGCAAGGCCTCCGCGCGGCGCGCATGCCGCCGTGACCGGCAAAAATATACAATCGACCCGATGCCTCGCAGGCATGAAGCGCCGGCCGCCCACTCTCGCTTGCCACCATGAACGCACCCGCTGACACCCCGCCTTCCGCGCCGCCGGTACTCGGCGTCTACCGGCAGTTGGCCGACCCGTCCGCCGGACAATGGGTCGTCAGCCGTTCCGAACGCGCGCACATGTACCGGATCCAGCATCACCGGCCCGACGGCAGCACGTCGGTCGATACGGTCGTCGATGCCGACAACCTCGACGCGAAGCTGCACAAGTGGCTTCGGGAAGGCTACGTCCGGCGCGAAGCGGACGACCGCGCCGCCCCCGCCCATCGCGCCGGATTCATGCAGGACCTGCGCCGCGCGCACGCGTCGCGACCGGCGGCGGCCGTCGACGCAACGCACACCGCGCAGGTGGGCGGCGTGCCGATGCCGCGCGGCCCGGGCGGGCCGCTCGTGCCGCCGCCGAATCCGGCCTACCTGTTCACCGCGCGCGCAACCGGCGTGCTCGAAGACATCGTCGAGAACCGCCGCATCCTGCTGATCGGCCATACCGGCACCGGCAAGACGAGCCTCGTCGAACAGGCCGCCGCGCAGGCCGGCCACGGCGTGCTGCGCTCGAACATGAACGGGCAGACGACGGTCGGCGATTTCGTCGGCTTCTGGACCGTCAAGGGCGGCGAGACGATCTGGGTCGACGGCGTGCTGCCGACGGCGATGCGCGAAGGCCTGTGGCTCATCGTCGACGAGATCGACTTCGCGGAACCGGCGATCCTCGCGGTGCTGACCGCCGTGCTCGAACCGGGCGGCCGCCTGCTGCTGAAGGAGAAAGGCAACGAGATCGTCGTCCCGCATCCGTCGTTCCGGCTGTTCGCGACCGCCAACGCGGTGGGCGCGATGGGGCAGTTCCGCCACCTGTACCAGGGCGCGAACGTGATGAACGAGGCGTTCCTCGACCGCTGGCGCGTGTACCACCTCGACTATCTGCCGCCGGCCGACGAGGCCCGCGTACTGGAGCGAACCTTCGGCGCGGCGATGTCGGCGGCGATGGCCGCCACGCTCGCGGCGATCGCTGCCGACTGCCGCGCCGCGTTCGTCCGCGAGGATCTGGCCAGCGCGTTCTCGACGCGCCGCCTGCTCGACTGGGCCGAGCTGATGCTGCGCACCGGCGACCCCGAATCGGCCGCCGGCCCGACGATCTATGCGAAGGTCGGCGCGGAAGACGCCGACCTGATCCGCAGCATCATCCGCCACTACATCGACGTCGAGGCCTGACGCGATGGACCGGGACGACGACGCGCGGTCGCTGCACCTGACCCGGCTCGCCCGCACGCTCGCGCAACGGCACGGCATCGAAGTGCGTTTCGCGCGCCACGGGCCGGCTGTGCAGCGCGACGTGCTGGTGCTGCCCGACACGCTGCTCGCCGGCGAGATCGACGACGACGCGATCACCGGCTTCGTCGATCTCCATGCGGCACGCGCGCGCTTCGGCGCGATCGACACCGTGGCCGCACTGGCTTCGCCGGCGGTGCGGGCCATCGCGCAGGCGATCGACGACCGACGCGTGTCTGGCTGTCTCGTCGCGATCTATCCCGGTGCGAAAGCGTTCCTGGGCCGGATGCGGGCGGTATCGGCCGCCGACACGCAGCGCCGGTGGCCTCGCATCGCGTGGCGCGACAGGCTGCTGTCGCGCATCGAACGTGCGTTGTGGGACGAGCAGCCATCCGCCCTCGAGCGCATGCCGTCGCTCGACGCGACGCTGGCCGCATGCGGCGATCTCGTCGACGAAGCGCGCGCCGTGACCTCGACGGCCGACAGCATCCGCACGGCACGGCGAATCGTCGAACGCGTGCGCGCGCTGGCGTCGGCCGGCGCGAACAACATGATGTTCACGGCCGATCCCGGCAGCACGCTCGACAGCGACGCCATCGCCGCCGAGTTCGAACCGGACGGCCCGGGCGCGTCGGACGACGCGCGCGCGCCGGTCGCGGCCGAATCCGGCGCCGGCACGATCGCCGACACGGAATCGTCGACCGAATCGCCGTCACCGGGCGACGCGGCACCCGGCGCGATGCGCCTGTCGGCGGACAACCGGCCGCTGTTGTCGGTCCCGTTGACGACCGCGTTCGACACGGTGACGGACTTCACCGGCCAGGGCGCACCGGCGCATTGGCATCGCCTGCGCGGCGCCGCCCGCGCGCAGACGGAGCCGCTCAAGCTTCAGCTCGAACGTGCGCTGAAAGTGGACGAGCAGACGCGCTGGAAGCGCGAACAGGAGCGCGGCGAACTCGACCGGACCTCGCTCGCCCGCCTGGCGACCACCCCCGGCTATCGCACGCCGTTCCGCATCAAACGCGCGGCACCGGGGCGCGATGCGGCCGTCAGCTTGCTGATCGACTGCAGCGGCTCGATGGCCGGCAGAAAGATCGAACTCGCGACGCTCTGCGCCGCCGCGCTGTGCGACGCGCTGATGCAGCTCGGCTTCGCCTGCGAAGTGCTCGGCTACAGTTCCGTCGAGGATCCCGCGATGCGCGCGCACTACCGTCGCTGGACCGACGCGGGCCACCGCACGTTCGGCTACAACCGGTTCGTCGAACGGCTCGATCTGCGCGTCTACAAGCGCTTCGATTCCGACAACCCGAGCGGGCTCGCCTGCATCGAATGCGGCCACGAGAATCCCGACGGCGAAGCACTGAGCTGGGCCGCCGCGCGGCTGCTGTCGAAGCGCGCGCGCCGGCGGATCCTGATGGTGCTGTCGGACGGCTATCCGGCCACCGGCGACGGCAACCCGGCGATCCTGCGCACCGACCTGCGCACACGCGTCGAGGCGCTGCGCGAGCAACGCGTCGAGCTGATCGGCGTCGGGATTCTCGACGATGCGGTCGAGTCGTTCTACCCGGTCAGCAGCGTGGTCGAACACCTGAACGCACTGCCGGGCGCCGCGTTCGCCGTATTGAGCGATACGCTGCTGGATCGGCGATAGTCGTCGGTACGACCGTTCGAAGCGCCCGTCGCGTCGCATGCTCGTCACATCGGGCGACTAGCATCGTCCACGATCGACGCCTGCACCGACATCGCCGCCTATCCCGGCATGCCGGCCCTCGTCATGCACGGCGCACTCGATGCGGTCGTGACCGACCGGAACGCGACGCAACTCGGCATCGCGTTCGCACGGCTCAACCGGATCGTCGACGAACACGATGCAATGCGGGTCGGCGAGCAACACACCTACGCACGCGACGATGCGGCTTACACCGACTATCTGAAGGGCGGCCGGCTCGTCGTCCGGGTATGCATCGTCAGCCGGCTGGCGCATGCGTGGAGCGGCGGCGATCCGCGCGAGCCGTTTCATTCCGCCACCGGGCCGGACGCCACCGCGATGTTCTGGCAGTTCTTTCGTCGCCAGCGCCGCAAGCGCGTGCGATGACGCGCGGCCCTGTCCGGGGTTCTCGCGAACGGCCGCCGTCATCGCGTCACGCCCGTTGCGCCAGCGCAGCTGCGTTCGCGTGGTCGCCGGCACGCCGCACCGGCAGCCGCACGCGAAAGGTCGTGCCGCGACCGGGCATGCTCGTCACGTCGATCGTGCCGCGATGGCGCTCGACGATGCCGTGCGATACCGACAGCCCGAGCCCCGTGCCCTGCCCGACCGGCTTCGTCGTGAAGAACGGATCGAAGATCCGCCGGACGACGTCGGGCGTCATGCCGGCACCGGTATCGCTGATCGCGATCGACACCTGGTCGGCGTCGCCCGACGTGCGGATCGTGATCACGCCATGCTCGGCAATCGCCTGCGCCGCGTTGACCAGCAGGTTCATGAATACCTGGTTCAGTTGCGACGGCAGGCATTCGACAGGCGGGAGATCGCCGTAATCGCGCACGATGTCCGCCTTGTACTTGAGTTCGTTGTGCACGACGTTGAGCGTACTTTCGAGCCCCGCATGCAGATCGACCACGCGCCATTCGTCGCTGGCCGGGCGCGAGAAATCGCGCAGGTCCTGCACGATGCGCCGCACGCGCAGCGCACCGTCGATCGACTCGTCGATCAGCGTCCCGATCTCGTCGCGAACATAATCGAGATCCGCGGCGCGGCGGGCAGCCGCCAGCACATCGCGGGTGGCCGGATCGAGCTGCGGCAGCGCGGCTTCATGCGCCGCGACCACGTCGAGCAGGCTGCGCACCCACGTCTTCAGCGTATTGAGGTTCGCGCTGACGAAGCCGATCGGATTGTTGATCTCGTGCGCGACGCCGGCCGCGAGCTGCCCGATCGACGCGAGCTTTTCCGACTGCAGCAACTGCTCGTGCGTTTCCTCGAGCACATGCAGCAGGCGCCGCTGTTCGTCCTTCTCCTGTTCGAGCAGCGCGTGCGCGGCCTTGCGTTCGTCGATCTCGGCCACCATGTTTTCGCGCGTGCGCTGCAGCATCTGCGTCGTCTGCTCGTAGCGGCGCAGTGCACGCTCGAGCTCGTCGGTGCGCAATCGCACGAGCCGCTCGAGCGTATCGGTCATCCCGCGCAGGAAAGTTGTGCGCGCATCGAAACGGCACAGCATCAGCGTGACGACCAGCGTCGCCATCGTGAACAACGCGACCGTCGTCGCGAGCCACGGCGCATCGACCCCTTGCGCGGCGCCGCATCGCGCATCCTGCGCGAAATGCGCGGCCGCCATCCCCGTGTAGTGCATTCCGGTGATGGCGAGCCCCATGATGACGGCCGCGCCGACGCGTTGCGCGGTCGCATGGCGCGCCTGCCGCGCGCGCAACGCCTGCGCAACCCAGAGCGCGGCCGTCGATGCGACCACGGCAATGCCGATCGACGCGGCGAACAGCCCGGCATCGTAACGAATGCCCGGCTGCATGTGCATCGCGGCCATCCCCATGTAATGCATGCCGGCAATCCCGCCGCCCATCAGCACGCCGCCCGCGCACAGCCGCCGCCAGCCCAGCCGCGCGCGCGTGACGACGTTCAGCGCGAAATACGACACGAGCACGGCGATCGCCAGCGAGATGCCCGTGCCCTGCCACGCATAGCCGAGCGGGATCGGCAGCGAGAACGCGAGCATGCCGACGAAATGCATCGACCAGATGCCGGTGCCCATCGCCGCCGCGCCGCCGCCGAGCCATGCCCGCTTCAGCTTCGGGTCGTCGAGCAGCGAAATGAACGCCGCGAGATCGAGCGTCGTATAGGAGGCCAGCGTCGCGATCGCGAGCGACAGCACGACGAGCGAAAGGTTGTAGGTGCCATGCATGATCGGACGCCCGAAGCGGGTTGAATGCGTCGCCGCGGTGCGCGGTCGATCGCGCGCCGCGACCGCCAGGCCGCGGTGCCTCGGTCAGGCCGGCGGCGCACCGGCGTCGGACACCTGCGCCGACGCAGCCGGCCCGGCCAGCACGAGGATGTCGAACGGCGTGCCTTCCCGCGTCTCGAAGCGCCGCACGAGTTCGATCTGGTGCGCCGACATCACGCTGCCCTTCGTCATCAGCAGCACGCCGCGATGCGTGCGCAGATCGTCGGCGAGCCGCATCCCTTCGCGCAGCTGGGCCGACCGGATCTCGGCGACGGATGCGGCGATGCCGAGGCTCGCGGGATCGCGCATCAGCTCGACGAAGCGCGCGACGAGCTGCGGATCGTAGCGCACGCTCGCCTGCGAGCGCAGCACGTCGATCGCCTGCTCGATCGAATGCGGCGCGCCGATTTCACCGTGACGCAGCCCTTCGAAATCGCGTGCGATCGCGACGATCCGCGAGCCGGCCGGGATCGCGTCGCCGACCAGCCCGTCCGGCGTGCCGCGCCCGTTGAAGCGCTCGTACTGATGCAGCACGATCGATGCGACCTTGTGCAATTGCGCGACCGGCGTCAGCACCATCTGCGCACGCAGCGGATGTTCGTGGAACAGCCGGTGCTCGTCCGTGCTCATCCGCGCGAGCGGTTTGTGCAGCAGTTCGTCCGGCAGCGACAGCTTGCCGATGCCGTGCAGCAGCCCCGCGAAATACACGTCCTGCGCATGCAGTTCGCTCATCTCCGCCGCGAGCGCGAGCCGGCGCGCGATCTCGCCCACCCGCATCGCATGCCCGCTCGCCGCCCCGCAGCGAAGCTCGATCATGCTCGCGCAGACCTGGACCATCGCCGTGAAACTGCTTTTCAGGTCGCGTTGCGCGGCTTCCAGGAACATCACGGTCTGGCCGAGCTCCTCGGTCCGCGCACGCACCTGCGTTTCAAGATCCGTGTTGAACAGGCGCAGCGCGTCGTTCTGCGCTTCCGTCAGCGCGGCCAGCCGGGCCGCTTCGCGACGCAGGCGGCGCTGCTCCAGCGCCTGCTCGATGGTCAGCAGCAGGTCGTGATCGTCCCACGGCTTGTTCAGATAGCGGTACACGCCGCCGTCGTTGACGGCCTGCACCACCGACGCGATTTCCGCATAACCGGTCAGCAGGATGCGCATCGTGTCCGGATACAGCGCCCGTGCGCGCGCCAGAAACTCCGCGCCGCTCATGTGCGGCATCCGCATGTCGGACACGATCAGGTCGATGTCGGTCGCCGCCAGGATCGCGAGTGCGGCCTCGCCGCTCTCGGCGGTGTGGATGTCGTAGCCGGCGGGCCGGAACACGCGCCTGAGCGCCGACAGAACGTTCGGCTCGTCGTCGACCAGAAGGATCGACGGGGTGCGATCCGTGCCGTCGGATGTCGTGGTTGCGCTGGATGTGTCGGGCAGCGCGGCATTCACGCCGTTTATTGCAGATGTCGTCATAATTGGCCTCGGATCAATTATTCACACCCTCTCTGCAACATCGGCCGCCTTCGCGTTTTCCATATTGGTGAAAACGCTGATATGCGCGCTGGTTGATGTCAACCGGCGTTCATCGCGCAGGCGCTACGTCGTTGCCGTGCCCGGTTCGCGCGTGTAGTAGATGTCCCATTCCGCTTCGCCGGTCCGCACGAAGCCGTGTCGTTCGTAGAAGCGGTTCGAATCGCTGCCGCGCAGGGCACCGACGCGCACGGGTATCCGTCGCTCGTCGGCCTCGGCAAAGATCTCGCGCAACACGGCGGCGCCGATCCCCTTGCCCTGATGCTCGGGCGCGACATACAGGTGGTCGAGCAGCCAGTGATCCTCCATCGGGCGAACCAGATAGAAGCCCGCTCGGGTGCCATCGGCTTCGATGAAGCGGCACAGCGCCGGGTCGAACGACGCAAGAAACCGGTCGCGCGCACGCTGCGGATCGAAACGACCGAGGCGTGCGAGGCTGTCGCGCATCGCGGCGATGCGGATGGCGACGAGCGTGTCGGCATCGGATTGCGCGACGGGGACGAAGGTCAGGTTCATGGGCTGGCGGGATTCGTGGGGGAGCAAGCGCCCGGCGTGGCGATGCAGCGCTGCCGGGGCGTCGAAGACGAATATCAGCGCGGGTTGATGTCTTGCGCTCGCGTGGCCGGAGATCGCAGGTACTTGCCGACTGCATGGGGGACACGCATCACGTAACCGGGATGGCACGTCCTGCAGCGATCGGCGTGACCATGCGGACCTCGATAACACATTGTCTCGATGCCGCTCCTATAAGGGAAACTCCGTAAAGCGTCAGGTTATCAAACCAGATTAACTTATATCAAACAAATTTTGACGCTGAATTATGTTCCTGATATGTTTTTTCGGCGTGCAAAAAGCGACCCGGCTGCGTGGGTGCTCGTCGAAACGATCCATGCACGTCGCCTGCGACTGAACGGGACGCTCGATCAGCCTGCAAGGGCGGCCGGTATTTCCGGCTCGCTTTTTTCGCAGGTGGAGCATGGTCCGGTTCCGGCGTCGCCGGCCTTGCTCGCAGGAACAGCGCGAGCATGAAGCACGGTGCTGCAGGACTGCTCCGAAATGCCATCGGAAAGACGTCCGGCTCAGCACGGTAATCCGCTCGCGTTATGCGGCTGCGCGGATTCGGGACATCTGCTCGCCCGGATGACGAATACGACAGCAGGCAGGACCGGTCGACATGTTTAGCGTTTCACCACGCAACATCTTAAGGATGCCGAAATTAGTAAATTTTGCATGCCGGTCCGGCAAATATGACACCGGCCGAGACGACGCGCGGGCCGAGCGCCGTCACCCGTATTCGAATACAACACAAGCCGTTTCAATCCACCCTGAAACTATTCCTGACAGTGAAATGCAGATGAAAAACAAAATAATCAACGTCAGCGTTATCGCTGTTGCCGCCTTCGCAGCATCGTCGGCAGCAATGGCACAGTCGTCGGTCACCCTGTACGGCATGCTCGATGCCGGTATCGGCTACACGTCGAACGTCAATGGTCACAAGCGGTTCGGCCTCGATGGCGGTGCCGCCGGTTCGAACAAGTGGGGCCTCAAGGGGCAAGAGGATCTCGGCGGCGGCCTCCAGGCGGTCTTCAAGATCGAGAACGGCTTCAACATTTCTACCGGCGGCATCGGCGGCCAGGGGCCCATCGGTTCCACGCGTTCGCTGTTCAACCGCCAGGCCTACGTCGGCCTCGCTTCCGACCAGTACGGCACCCTGCGCATGGGTCGCCAGCTCGACGCCGTGACGGAAATGGTTCAAGGCCTCACGGGCGACGCCATTTCGGCGACGACGTTCTCGACGCCAGGCGACGTCGACAACAACGACAACACGACGAACCAGAACAGCGCGGTGAAGTACATCTCGCCGATCTTCCACGGCTTCCAGGCTGAAGGCGCGTACTCGTTCGGCGGCGTTGCCGGTTCCATGGGTTCGGGTCAATCGTGGTCGGCGGCTGCGACCTACGCCCAAGGCGGCCTGACGGTCGCCGGCGGCTACTTTCATGCAACCAACCAGGGTGAGAACGGCTGGCTGAACGCAACGGCGCAACCGAGTTTCGGCGGCGCGCTGGGCTATCCGAGTTCGGGCTACAACGGCGGCAATGCGTTCAAGAGCGCGGGCATCGCGCAAGTCGCGACGCAATACCAGGTTGGTCCGTACACGGCCGGCCTGCGCTACTCGAACGCCCAATACCAGGGCAACAACGGCCAGCCGTCGATCCACTTCAACGTGCTGGGTGCCCTCCTGCAGTACCGGGTCACGCCGGCGCTGTCGCTGGCTACCGGCTACACCTACGTATACGGCTCCGCAGCCACACCCACGCAGGCTGCCGAAGGCCGCACGATGGCGTCGATCAACCAGGTGTCGCTGGGTGCCACGTACTCGCTGTCGAAGAGCACCGCGCTGTACGCGATGGGGGCCTACGTCCATGCTCAGGGCGCACAGGCATCGGCTGCCGACTTTGGCGCCACTTCATCGGGCGGCAACCAGGTTCAGGTCAACATCGGCATGTTCCACGGCTTCTGACCGCCGCCCCGGAAGTCCGGAGTAATGGCCGCATTACTCCGGCAACGAACACTTCTGCTGGCAGGGCTGTACGCGAAGCATCCGGCTCGATGGATGCGAAGAACGTCGGCCTCCCCGGCTTCGAGCATCGCAAGCAAGGCGACGCGACAGCGCACACGAGGCGCCCCTCGGCGAGATCACGCTTGATCGGCGGCAGCAATGCCAGCGCCACGCCCAGCCCCTCGATGGCCGCACCGAGCTGAAACGTCGCGCCGGACCGACGACGGCACGTCAGGTTCATTGGATGGCGGGTTCGCGCGGGAGCACGCGCGCGTGGCGATACAGCGCCACACGCGCGTCGGTTTCGAACGACCTCGTCAGGGTGTCTTGATGCCTTCCGCCCGCGTGGCCAGGAATCGCAGATACTTGTCGTCCTCGTCTTCGAACAGTTCCGGCCCGCCGCCCATGTAGGCGCGCATCAACTCATCCGCCGCGCGGTCGAGATCGCCGAGTTCGAACTGGCACTGGCCGAGCCTCAGGTGCAGGAACGGGTTGCCAACCGCATTGGGGAAATGCATCGCGTTGCCGAGGTTGTCGCGGCCGGCCGTGTAGTCTTCCTGAAAGAAATTCGCGTCGCCGATGGCGGCCATCAACCAGGTGCCGGCCTCCCAGTTGGTCTTGGGCTCGGGCAGCAGGTCGAACGCTTCCCAGTACTTCGCCAGCGCGCCTTCGAAATCCTCGTCTTCCGCCAACGCGTCGCCAGCCTCGCTCAGCGCGCCGATGCGCTCGTAAAGTGCGTTGTCGAGTTCTGCCATGGGGGTCCTTGTTCTGGAAATGGAAGTGGCGTCGCGGTGCGAACGGGGGTGTTGCACGCTCTGTGCATCGTCGATGTCCGGCTGATTCGACCGGCCGACAGTGACGCAGCATACCCGAGCGGAATGACGCGTGTGCGTCGGTTTGCCGTGTACCGGCCCGGCTCGTGCCGAATGATCGTCACGGCTGCGCTGCGTTCACGCGAACGACATCCCTGCATCCATTCTGGTTGTCATCGAACGGGGAATCCCTGGCGCTCGAGAAACTCGGACACCACGGGCTCCCAGACGTCGATACCGTGCGAGAACAGCATGTGCCCGTTCTTCTCGAACGGCGGAAGCAGCCGATAGTCGGCGTTGCCGCCGGCGCGAACGAATGCATCGTGCCACGCGCTGCTATACGTCGGAGCGAAGTACTGATCGTTTTCGGTGTAGATCCAGAGCATCGGCACGCGCGCCGTTTTTCCGAATCCCGAATACATGGCTTCCAGGCGTTCGCCCTGGCATGGCACGCCGGGATGCTCGACCGGGTCCCCGCCGGACCCGCCGGCGAAGTTGATTGCCGCGACCACGCCGTCCGGATTGTCGGCCGCCATGGCCGTCGTGACGAAGCCACCGACCGATTGCCCGACGATGACGATTCGATGCGGGTCGACATGGGGCTGCCGCCTCGCATAGTCGAGTACGGCAAGCTCTTCGGTGCGAGCCGCATCGATCATCGGTGCATAGTCCTTCTGACGACATTTGCCGCTGTATTCCGGATCGAACTGCGTGCCGAACTGACCGTAGCCGATGCGCGTCGGCTCGAATACGGCGAAGCCTCGTTTCACGAAAAAGGCCACTTGCCGCGTGTAGCGAAAACGCGGCGGCGTGCCGCGATCCGTCGGGCTGCGACCATGATTGAGAATCAGGATCGGAAATGGGCCATCGCCGTCCGGAAGGAATTGCGTGATCGCTACCTTGCCCGTCTGTTCCGTTCCGTAGAAATCCTTGACGGCCACGTCGATTGTCGAGACCGATTCGTGCAGGTCCGACCTGAGCTGTTCGGCATGGACACCGGGGATCACGAGCGCAAGGCAAATCCAGAACAGACGTCTAGCCGTTTTCATGGTGACCTGCATGTCGAGAATGGACGGATGCGGCATGGCGATAGCCGAAGCGTGACGCGCGGCAGCCAACGCAATTTTTCCCGGCAATTTGAGCACGTAACTCACCGCAGCGCCAGCAACCGTCACTTCAATGATGCAGCAAGGCTTCGCGCATGAGCCTGTGCCAGGATCTATGCTTGTGCTTTTCTGGATCGGTAGTTGTCGGCCCGAAGCGGTCACTTGGTTTTCCCGATAGCGGTCAGTCAACACGGCGCAGGCGCTCCGAGAATCAGAGTAAGTGCACCCGTGTGGCTCCATGCCCACGGTGTGAGAATTCCACCAAGCAGGATTGAGCTGACCACGGATCACGTTTTCTGGCCATGTCGCACATCCGTGGACACATCCTTAAGCATATCTGCGAAAGTCATCGCGACGCGAGTCCGTCCGGTCCCCTTCGGCCATAGCAAACCAAGCATTCGGGACAATTCCGGATGCGTTATAGGTATCAGGTTGATGCATTCGAAGCCTGCTCCGGCACGTTCAGGAACGACGGTTGCAAGCTTGCCTTCCGCAGCGACCGCAAGAAGCGACGCCGTGGTATCCATTTCTACGACTACTCGCGATTGGACTTTGGCAGCCCTGAACGCATCTTCAATTAGGATGCGCGTCGAAAACTTTGGCGCGAGGAGCGCAAGGGGAATCGAATCAAGCGTTTTCCATTGAATCCGGCGCTTTTGTGCGAATGGGTGGTTCCGACCGACGGCCAAAACGAGCCGCTCCGTGAAAAGGTACTCGGATTCAACGTCGTCCCGTGAAGCCGAATGGAATGCAATACCGAGATCGAGTGTACCCAGTGCCAGCTTTTCCTCAATCTCCACCGCGAGAAGATCCTGGACCACGATCCGCACCTTCGGATACCGCTGATTGAAGGACGAGACTGCCCCAGGCAGAAATGAAAGCGGAAATACCGGGATAGCGCCCAAAGTAAAGGTACCTGCGTCGAGCTCGTTGAGTTCCTGCATGGCACGCTTGGCTCGCATCGTTTCGTTGCACGTGCGCGCCGCATAGTCGTGAAAAACCCGGCCTGCCTGTGTGAGGCGAATAGTTCGCCCAACTCTGTCGAACAACACGATATCCAGTTCCTCTTCGAGCTGACGAAGGGCGTGCGACAGCGTGGATTGCGCAACGCACATCTTTTCGGCTGCCCGTGAAAGGTTGTTGAACTCAACAATTGCCAGGAAATAGCGAAGGTGGCGAAGTTCCATATGTCTCTCGCTGGACCATTGATCTGCGTAACGCTATCGATCGATAGTATCGAACAATTTTATCGAATTAATTCATTTTCCCGATCATCACGACCTAAGTACCATCACCAGTCGACACTCGTCGATATCCCGATTGATCGATGAGCGAGCTCGTCACGCGTGGTTGGTGCGCGCGACTGACGGCATCATGTCAATCGGCATCACATTGGAGTACCTGATGAGCGACGCCATTGTGCGACACCATACCCCCGCGCACCTCGAAGCATCGTGGGCACGAGAATTTTCGGAAGCAATTGAGGTCCCCGCGAACGCGAAAACTATCACGTTGAGTGGGGTGGGCGCGCTGCCGGCGAATCTCGACGCCGATCCGCACACGGTAAGCTATTTCGGCGATTTGAAAACGCAAACGAAAAGCGTGTTGGATCAAATTCAGCGAATCCTCGAAGGTAAAGGGTATACGTTAGGCGACGTGACTACCGTACAGGCTCTTTTCGTTGCCGATCCCGGGGAAAATGGTGTGCCAGGCTACGGCAGTTTTTCGAGCGTCTATGCCGAGTATTTCGGCTCGGCAGCGCAACCTCATCTGCCCACCCGGACTCGTGCACAGGTAGTGGGGCTTGTCGAACCAGGGTGGTTGGTCGAAGTGACCGTGACAGCGTCGAAGGTCGTGAAGGTCTGATCGCACCACCATCGATCTGACCTTTTTTCATCGATTCTGATTCGTTATCGACAATCCAGGCGCGGCAGTCAGTCGATGGGCGGTTCATGGCCGAATCCCGTCCGCTGCCCGACAATCGACGATCGGACAGGGTGTGCGGAGGGCAAAGCTATCGCAGCAATATGCCTCCGCGGATCTCGGCAGGCCGTCCAACCACCCATGACAGATTGCGCTGACCATGACCCACGGGAAGGCCCCCATAGATTGGGGCGCCGAGCGGCGCCAGCACGTCCAGCAGAACGTCTGTGAGTAAGTAGTTGGCCCCGGCTGGCAACGGGCAGCGGATGAAGTCGCCGAGCACAATCGCGCGTGCGCCATCGAGGATACCGGCATGACGCATCGTCATGATGCTGCGGTCAATGCGGTATGCAAGTTCAGTAACGTCCTCCAGAACGACAATTGAGTCGCGAAATCTAGGCTGCCAACGGCTGCCGGCCATGCTCGCGAGTACCGTGAGATTGCCGCCGACAAGCGGCCCTCCGATCGAATCAGCCGACCCATGCAGACGTTCGAGTGGCAGTGGTGTCGGCGAGCCCCCGGTGAGCGCACCCAGAACGCTGAGGCGCGACTCCTCGTCAACTTTCGTCGCGAGGCCGTTGAGCGTCGGCCCGTGAATTACGTTGATGCCGGGAATCTGCTTCAGCGCGCAGAAAAGCGCGGTCGCATCGGAGAAGCCGACTACGGTTTTCTCTCGTGGCACGGTAGTGGGCAGCGCGGGCAGCACATGCGCAGAGCCATAGCCGGCGCGTGCGATCCAGACGATATCGACTGCCGGGTCTGACAACGCCGCAAGCAGATCGCCAATACGATCCTGATGAGATCCCGCGAGATACCGGAACCGGTCAGCTACGTGCGCGCCCACAGAAACGGAAAACCCCCAACTTTCCAGCAGCGACACGGCCCGCGCCAGGTTATCCCTGTCAGGAATGCCCGCCGGCGCCACGACGGCCACCCGCTTACCTTGCACTATCACGTCGGTTGCTCCGTTGTTTCACCGGTCGCCGGTGCCAAGCATTTGAGCGGAACGTCGTCGCGCTCCAACCAGAGCCCGTCTCCGCATTGAAAGCAGAAATCGTTGCGTCTTGCCTACCTCTTGCCACTTCTGACGCAACGATTGTCGCGAACCGCGAGCCGCCGTACGCACGAGACATAATGCGCCCCGGTGAAATGGCAATGCAACCCAACGCAGCACCTGCACCCGTCACTCCGTTGATGCAGCAGTACCTGCGCGTTATTTGACAAGACTTAGCGCGCAAACCTACGCCACGACCTACGCTCGCCCATTACTACCCGTCGGCTTTGCCTCTGACGTACGGGGCGGCGAAGTCGGCATCGAAAGTGCCCTTCCAAGAGCGCACGCGCATCGAAGTAGCGTAGTAATACTCATAGTTTGCGCGTGGAATCTGGTCCACCGGAACTGCGACGCTTGAAAAAACCCCATCTCGTATAGTTGAATCGCCCGTGCAAATGTATGAGACCACAGCAAGCTGTTCGTCGAGTATCTTCCGGATGAACTCGACTGCACCACCGGCCTCGTCAGCATTGCCCAGAACGGAGAAGAAATGCCGATGGGTTGCCGCATAGAAAACTGTCACCTCGTCGTTGTACAAGGAAGAAACTTCTAAGGGGCCACCTTTCGATCCTGCGAGCGACGGCACCCGAACATTGAAATAATTCTCGCCAGCGCTCGCAACAATAGAGAAATGGCTCCTCCAACTCGGGATGACTGAGAGAAGGTCTCCCGCCATTTGGCGAGAAAAGGGCTCAAGCAATTCGATCATGATGGCTCCCCCGTAGCTCGCGTATGGAGCAACGCGATCGATGACAATCCTACGTCACAAGTCGATCGACCTTTGCTGGTCGGCAATCGCCTGTCATGATCATCGGAAATTGGCCGACAGGCGAACTTCGCTCCCTCACATTAAAGCCACTGGCAAACCTCGGCAGCCAAAGCAACTTTTTCCGGTCACATAAGCACGCACCCCACCGCAGCACCCGTCACCCGTCACCCGTCACCCGTCACCCGTCACCCGTCACCCGTCACCGCAATGATGCAGCAGTACCTGCGCCTTATCTGACAAGGTTCAGTGCACAATCCTACGCCAAGACCTACGCCGCCCTGTTTCCGATAGACCGCTGCCGACCCTAAGCGGCCAATCGGCGCTACGCGCTTGGCATTAGCGCACGTGCGTTGACCATAGGGCTTCAAACTCGGCTGAGGAAATCATGGCGCCAGCGAATTCGGGATCCGCATTGATCTCCGAGAGCGACGGAACGGGAACCAGGCCTAGCGCAGTCCCATACGTCGCGTGGCCGGCGCACGCATAGCCGACCTGCCCATCCCTAAAAAACTCGAGCTTCCGGGTTTCCATGCGATGTTCGTCAAGCTCCGAGACGAGACGCGCGGGTTCCGCTTCAAAATGATGGAGCCATTGAACATCAAGGAATTCGAATTGCATGAGTTCAGAGCCCTTTCGTTCGAGCGTGGTGGACGCAAACTATTAACGAAGTGCATCGCGACCGTTCGTGGCCGCATGGCGACGTTACCGCATGGCAACGTACAGCAAAGCAGGGATTCCCGGTGATCCGGCGATACTTGTAGGCAGTAACCGCCCGACGCAGCAACGGACTACCGCTCATGACTCAGCCACCGCCGACGATCTGCTTAGGTCAACTTCGGTCAGGGTTCCACATTCCCTTGCCTGGAACCGATGGCCGCAGCAATGCGGCTTTGCGCAGCGACGAGTTGGTCATCCGTGGTCGCCACCAGCCACAGTCGTGCCTGCTCCTCGATTTGGCGGTTGTGATCCTTCAACGGGCCCATCGCGGCAGCGGCCTTCCAGACCACCGGGGCAATTCGGCTTTTCCTGCCTGACGGCGCGCCTACCAGCAGGCAGTAAGGTCCCAGCGGCAGCGATACAAACGGAAGTGCCGAACTGGCACGCACGCGCCAGTCGATGAAGGGCGTGTCGCCGATAAGCAGCGGCATGGGCAAGCCGTGGAGCACACTGAAATCGTACAACGCCAGTTGCTCCCGCATGCCGGCGTAAATACCCCGGATGTCGTCGACAACCGCCGCGCGGATCTCGTCGTCGAACATGGGTTCCTGCGCGTATCGGGCAAACGCCTTTCGAGCTTCGCATTGATATGCGCTGAACAGGCCAATCTCCACGCAGTCCTGCACTGCGCGCTGCACATCCGCTACAGAACCGGCTTCCTCCGGCGTACCCAACTGCGCGGCCCGCAAAAACCGGGCAAGTCCAGCCTCGTGGATCGCTGGCCCCTCCGCAGATGCATCGCCTTCAGCGCCCTGGCAAAGGGGCACATAGATATATTTCTCGGCCGCGAAATGCGACTTCTTGCCCTCGTCAAACCTGATTTCGCCATCAACGCAGTCCAGATAGCGAGTCCCGATTCGACCATGTTCCCAAATCCAGTTTTTCAGGAGAGGACGTAGTGGATGCAGTTTGTCGTGATCGGTCATGGAGGCCTCCAGGTTGCCCAGTATAGTTCCAAGTGGTCGATTGCTTCATGGAGGATATGGCGATCAATCGATCCGCTACCGCCGTTGGAACCCGCGCAGCCTCAACAGCTGCTTGACCGGATATCAGTGGCCCCGTGCCTACGCGCTGAGCAGCAAGTGCCCCGCCGTTGCAGGCGTTCACGTGTCGGCCGCGGTAGGCCGACTTGACCCGACCTTGCGGACGTTCCGCTGATCATCCGCACCGAACGTCTGCTGTCCGGCTCAGCGAATCGGCACTCTCGCCCCGACGCGGTCGGTCACGGCCTGTCATCGTAGGCAGTGGCGTTGACGGCCGGACCAAAGAATTGCAAACCGACCCGCTTTGCTCGCTCATGGATTCAACCGCCGTACAGGCGTGGGGAGACACCTAGTGCCTTTTTGAACATCGTGGAAAACGCCGCCGGACTCTCGTACCCCAACTTCAACGCCACCGTCGTGACGGAGGTTCCCGACGCCAGGAGTGTCAATGCATGCGTTAGACATGCCTGCTGCCGCCACGCCATGAAACTCAAACTGGTCTCCGCGCGGAACAGTCGCGTAAACGCGCGGCGGCTCATATGCAGGTCGGCACTCCACTGGTCGGTGGTCTCGTAGATGTTCGGATTGAGCAGAAACCGCTGACAGCGTTCCGCGAGAGCCCGATGTTCAGGATAACGGAGCGACAGTGACAACACCTCAAGACGCAGCACCTCGTGATGAATCAACGTCATCAGTGCACTGGCCCGGGTACCTGGCGCGTAGTCGACAGGAAGATCCAACGCGTCAGCGATGAGATGACGCAGCAACGGGGTAATCGCGACGACCCGTGCCTCTGCCGGCATTGTCGTCGTCTCACTTGGCTCCAGATACAGACTTTGCATCTGCACGGATCCGACGGCCCGCACGCTGTGCTCGATTTTCGGTGGGATCCACATGCCGTGCCGCGGTGGCATCACCCATGATCCGCGCGACGTTGTCGTAACGAGCGTGCCCGAGGCGCCGCATAACAGCAGACCCCGTCGATGAGCGTGCAGCGGAATGACGTGGCCATCGGGGTAGTCATTCCCCACCGCAATAATCGTCGCTGCGGCGTCGTCAACAACATCGATCAGCATGTGGCGAACCATGACCCACTCTCGTATGAAACTGGCCCGACTACGAAAGTAGGCCCTTTCAGGAGCGCCTATTATTGCACGCACATCCACGCGCTCGGTGCACGCCCTGGCGCCCCGACCTCGAAGTCACGCCGTGCGGATTCCCGTCACTTGCGATCGCGATCAGCCCTTCGTTGCCCGGTACCCCGCGACCCTTACTGGGGTACAAAACCTGAAGTCGGATGGACCACGCCTAAAGAGACAGAACTTATGAAACAGGAAACCGCAATCCTCCATCTAGGAAGAGAAACTGCGAGCGCGGTCCGCGCGGTGAATCCACCGCTCGTGAGAGCTTCCACCATCGTCTCGGACTCGCTCGCGACCTTCAAGAAAGGCTACGGGGAAAAGGTCTTTGACTCCCTGCGATATGGCCGCTCGGGCACGGCGACGACTTTCGAACTGCAGCGAATGATGGCTGCCGTGGAGGAAACCGAAGGGTGTATCGCGACAACCAGCGGCCTGTCCGCGATCGTCGCGGTCCTGGCTACCTTCAGCGGCCCTGGCCGCCACGTTCTGGTCAGCGATGGCGTGTACGGCCCGACAAGGGCCTATTGCGAAAAGGTATTGAGGCCTGCTGGGACCGATGTCGAGTTCTATGGTCCGACTGACGACATCAAAGCGCTCATTCGAAAGACGACGAGCCTGATTTTCGTCGAATCGCCGGCATCATTGACCATGGAGATGTATGACATACGCCAAATCTGTGCCGCCGC
The DNA here is from genome assembly GCF_984667975.1 of Burkholderia pulmonis. Lineage (NCBI taxonomy): Bacteria > Pseudomonadati > Pseudomonadota > Betaproteobacteria > Burkholderiales > Burkholderiaceae > Burkholderia > Burkholderia pulmonis. The sequence goes on along the minus strand of NZ_OZ480188.1, from coordinate 376,520 downwards.
AAAAACGGCGGGGGTTCCGGTCGCAGCAGACTCGACATGGGGTACACCGGTGTTTTTCAGGGCTCACGCGCTTGGAGTCGACCTCTCGATCCACGCGGCTACAAAGTACATCAACGGACATTCCGATCTGTTGCTCGGGCTGATCACGGGAACACATGACGCCCTCGAGAGAGTGCGGGTGCAATGTGACCTCAATGGCACACACGCGGCCCCGGACGCTTGCTGGCTTACTCTCCGTGGCATTAGGACGCTGCCTGTCCGGATGCGCCAGCATCAAGCTTCCGCCATGGCGCTAGCCGAATGGTTGCAGGATCGTCCGGAGGTGCGTCGCGTACTGTTTCCTGCGCTCGATACCGATCCTGGCCATGACCTCTGGCGCAATCAGTTTTCAGGCGCGGCAGGCCCCTTCACGATCGAGCTGACAAAATGCGATGAATCGTCGTTCGCGCGATTCATCGACTCGCTTAAGCTCTTTGCGTTGGGGACGAGTTGGGGCGGCTTCGAGAGCCTTGTCATGCCTGCGATTCCTCATCATCTGCGCAGCGCCGATCAGGCTGACGAGGGTCGCCTGGTACGGCTGCACATTGGTCTTGAAAACCCGGAAGACCTTCGAACCGACCTCGAAGAGGCGTTCACGGCGATGACCGGCGCAGTTTGACGTTTGATTGGGCGCGAGGAAGCATGGTCGTGCAAGTTCGACGACGCCATACAACTCGTGCTAATGGCGGTTTTCAAGCTGCGGTGCAGACGACGATGACGCCCGCTGGATCGCGCATGCGCTTGAGTGTATCCCCGACGAAACCCGGAACGAACATGGCGACAGGTTCGGCTGTGTTTCCGCCATTGGCTCCGACAACCGCCGATTCCATCGCATCACCTTCGCCTGGGTCCTCGTCGAGGCGGACGATACAGACTTTCGGGTGGAAGACCAGCGCCCGGCGTACCACGCGACTGACCTGACTCGAATCCTGCACCCGGCACGACTTGAGACCCATGGCAAGCATTGGTCAGAGATCCCCGCGCACTTCACCGGTTCCCAGCGCGCTCCGCTGCCGGTTGACTTCCGCCCAAAGCTCATCGCTGTCGTCATCGCGCAGCAGGACCGTCCAGTCGAGTTGATCGTCGGTCACGCCGAAGTATTCCAGGAGTTCCCGGCGAATCGCCTCGATGAACTGCGCGTATTCCGGGGTTGCCTGGGCCTGCGCGTGCAAGGCATCGTATGCGGCATCGTCCGCGCCGCCACCTTGCTCGTCGATGTAGCGCGAGATCCACTGGTCTCGTTCGTGGTCGTAATCAGCCTCGGCGCGCATCGCTTGCACCGCCGTGTAGAAATCCAGTTGGGCAAACTCGGCGATCGCCGCCGTTGTCGCCTCGTCGAATGTAGTCGTCATTCCATCTCTCATGTTGGTTGTCGCACGGGCCGCACCCGGGCAGGTGCCTCGAATCCGGACGGTGCAACACGCCCCCTGGCGCTGACGTTTGGCCCTTTGATCGGGAGGTTCACGCGTTCGAGTGCGCCGCTCATCGGGGCCAAACGGGCGACAGGATACCCATTTTCCGCGCGGCAGGCACAGCGATGAAAGCAACCGGGCGTGCCAGATCGCAGAACAGGTTTCGGGCGTATCGTCGCGAACGTCATGCCGGCACTCAAGCGCCAATGCGGGCACCGGTCGTGGATTGCTCACGATAGCAGAACTCCGACGGATACCTCCCCGGTGGTACGTTGCCGGCTCGAAACGGCCCGACGCGATCAGTTGATTGCCTGAAAAGGGGCGCCGGGCGACACGATCCTCCTGTTCGACGATCCGCCCTACTTCTTGCCCGTCGGGAAATCAACGCAGGCGCTACTCGATGGCAACCTGTCTCCCGGGCTTCGAGTGGGTCCACGCCGGTTTTCCCCATCCCTGCGCATTCCGTAGCCTGATCCCGCTGGCGTGCAGGGTCGTTTGCCAGATTTCTTTCAGGGGGAGGAGAGTGTCCATGATGCGTAGCTCGACGTTCCTCGCTTCCAGCTCCGCTATCAAATCGTCCAGGATATCCAGATGTGACGGGACGACGGACGAGTCCGACACCCACATCCCAACATCATCGATATTGACGAACTGCTCCTGCGGCATGTGATAACGATAGATAGCACCGCTCGCGAGACGGTCCAGCCAGGCGCGCTCCACGTGAGCGATCGCGCGACGGTTGACCATTTCGCCGAACCATGCGGATCGGTCCTCTACAGTCGTGTACGGCGTAGGCCAGACAACAATCCGTGGACAATCGCGCGGGAAGAGATACAACAGGTCGTGTGGTTCGTCCGTTGCCCAGACGAGTGGCCCGTTCAACCATTCCTGTCCCGCTGGGCGATCAACCGCCACGCGAATCGGACGCGGATGGAATATCGCTATATCTGGGTCGTCGCTAAAGTGAAAAAGGCGGGTCGTCATGTCGCATCGATGCACTTGTCGCGCCCAAGGACGCAAGAGCGACAGCGTTCAACCCGCAATGGCCGGTTGCCGAGCCGACTCATCGGGCACGCGCGGTCTGGCCAACCACGTTCGGATCTACCGGACATTCGCCTGGAAAAACGTAAGCGCCATTTCGTTGAACTGCTTGTGAAAGACTGTCCGATCGAAGCCGTTCGCATCGACGCAGAGCCCCGGCTCACTGTTCCTCATTGCCGCAGAACATGGAGCAAGAAAAGCAAAATGCGCCGCATTGGAAACGATGTGATATTCCGGCTTGTGAGGAAGCATGCTGGCGAGTGCATCAGCGTTGCGCGGCAATACGCCGGCGCCACCGTACTGGGAAGCCCAAAGCTGAACCGGCGCTTGCACGTTCTTCAGGCTCTCCGCGGTCGGGAATGCGTTGAACGGGTCCGCCAGTACAAAGGCTTTGATCCGCGCGTCATGCGTCAGGTGATCCGTGGCTATCGCTCCGCTTCGGACCTGTTTGCAAATCGGGGCTCCCGGGTCCGGGCACGTAATATCGGCGTGCGGGAAATTCGGATTACCGCCGGCCAATACCAGGCCCGTGTAGCCGCCGCGCGAAAAGCCAAAAAAACCTATCCGTTGCGGGTCGATTCTGGCGGCGTCGGAAGCGGCGCTCAACATGTAATCGACAAGACGCTTGATGTCGGTCGGCCGCTCGACGAACACGGACATATCGTCGGCGCGGGTCATGTCGGAGAACGAATCGCCTGGATGATTGATTGCCGCCACGACAAAGCCCGCGTCGGCAAGCGTCTCCGCCAGGTCCCGGTGGCCAAGGTACGATCCGCCATAGCCGTGTGAAATGACAACGAGGGGAAGCTTTTCGCCAGCGGTCGGACAGTCGCGCCGCCCCTTCAGGACATAAGGCCCGATCGGCACCTCCCGGTCAGGCTCCGCACACGGTGTCCACACGATCGCTTTTAACGCCGGGCCGTCGGCATCAGCCGGAATCTGCGCAAACTTTATTCCGGCGGCGTGTGCAGCTGCTGCAGACAGGCATAACAGAACGGCCGATAAGAACGTTTTCATGTAGTTTTGAGAAGCAAGTTGTTTGCTTTCAATACCCAGATTGGCGGTATCGCTCCGAAACTGCTCAAAGACTCAATTCGACCAGCTCCCGATTTTATCCTCTTGCGCAAGGAGCGGGATTTCGGATGATGCGGCCGCTCAGATGTCCGACTTCCCGCGCAGGCGAATGGCGATTGATGGCCGAACTCGCCAGACGGCTTCGCTCTTTTCTCATCTGGCTTCCATACCGTGAACTTGACTGCCGACAACTTGCTCGCTGAGCCAGCGTCGAGAAATATCGGTGCAGATCGATGGCCGCTCCAGTGTCGGAAAATGCCCGCATCCTTCGAGCGACTCGAATCGAGCATGTGGCATCAGCTTGGCGATACGAAGTCCGACATCGAGCGGTACGAAGCGATCTGCCCTGCCCCATATGAGAAGTGTTGGAATCGTGCTCATTGCCAGCGTCGACCACCGGTCCGAGCGGGTCAACGTTGCATCGGATTGTCGCGCAAACATGCCCGCCAGTGCACCGATCGGGCCGATTCGGCCCGCCCCGAAGAGCCGGAACTTTCCAACTAAGACCGGGACGGAAATTGGGCTAGCCTCACTTCAAGAGTTTCCGAAGTCTCGCGTGCTGTCAGGCCGTTGTGCTGCATGGCTTATGCGGGAAATTGCAGCCGGAACTGGACGTCGATACTGCTGCAAAACCATACACTTAATTAATTTAAGCAATGATTACAGGCATCGGCATAAATTTGTTTAATTTCGATCAAATAGAGTATTTTCTCAACCCCTCTACCAATCCTCCCCCACGCGTATAGACTGACTTAACAATAAATTGAAAGCCGAAATTCAACGTGATGAAAAAATACGAATTTGCGGTACTACTCGGGGTAGGGGCAGCCACGTCGATCGGTGCGTGGCTCTCACTGGATCGCAGCGCTTATGCAGCCGAGAGCAGTGTTGCACCATACCTCCTTCACTCCACTCCGACTGACCATGCAACGCCACGAGACAGCATTCATGCTGGGGAACGCACCGCCAAGCCCGAGAATGCTGTTAGCGACAGGCCAGTCAGTGCTGCCGAAAGTACAGATCAAACCGCCAAACTCCCACCCGTCCGACCTGATATCAAGAAACTCATCGATGAAAAATACTCCAACCCTCAGGAGCGGGCTGCAATGATGCAGTTCGCACAAGCTCAACAATATCAACTCGACATCGGCGGCACCCGCGAAGGTGCATTAACGGGAATGCGAGCGGTCGATCAGTCGCTTACTTGCATGTACGCTGTTTTCGGACCAGATCGATACAGTAAAGATTACAAGGTAGTTCTGGCCGCGCTATTAAGCAATCGAGAACAATTTAAGCGTTATGCAGAAGTATCAAGAAATCTTTCCGGCCAGGTTTATAACGCCCCGAGGTATGAGAAGCCATGCATAACCTAACTCGGCGCCCCATCCCGGATTCGCTTTTGACCGGTCGTCCGGTTAAAGCAACCTTTCCCGGTCACGTGAGCATCCAGCTTGCCGCATCCCCCGCCAATACAGCGGTTCCTGCACATTGTGCGACGAGGCCACTTGAAAGCGCCGCACGCAGGGTGCGGCGACCGCTGCGCTTTCCGGCACTCAGTCGAGCGTCCTGAAGCGCAGCGCTTCGGATCGCCGCGCGAACACCCTCTGATGCTGCGACCGGCTTTCGCATTGACATATCGCTAAATTTCGATATGATCCCGCCATGGACTTGCTCGACATCTTCAAAGCCCTCTCCAACCGTACCCGCCTTGAAATCCTGCAGGGTTTGAAGGATCCCGTGAAGAACTTCCCTCCGCAGGACGAAGGGGACGTTCACACGGTGGGCGTGTGCGTCAGCAGCATCCAGGAAGGTGTCGGCCTGTCGCAGTCCACGGTGTCCGACTACCTGGCCACGCTCCAGCGTGCCGGCCTGGTCGAAGTCAGGCGCATCGGCCAGTGGACCTACTACAAGCGCAATGAAGCAGCCATCCGCGCCCTTGCCGCGATCATCGGCAAGGAGCTGTAATTTTTTGCCCCGATATATCGATAATTCCCGATATCCCTTTTTATCGAAGTGAGGATGTGCGATGCAAGCAATGCAACTCAAGTCGTTTGGCGGCCCGGAATCGTTCGAGCTGGGCGACGTGCCCAAACCGGTGCCCCTCGCGGGACAGGTGCTGGTCCGCGTACATGCGACCTCCATCAATCCGCTGGATTACCAGGTCCGACGGGGCGACTATCGCGACCTGGTGCCGTTGCCGGCCATTACCGGACACGACGTATCCGGCGTCGTCGAAACAGTCGGGCCCGGGGTCACGACCTTCTCCCCCGGAGATGAAGTCTGGTACACCCCGCAGATATTCGACGGCCCGGGGAGCTATGCCGAATACCACGTCGCGGCGGAACGCATCGTCGGGAAGAAGCCGTCGTCGCTGAGCCATCTCGAAGCGGCAAGCCTGACGCTGGTTGGCGGGACGGCGTGGGAGGCGCTGGTCGTGCGCGCGGCGCTCCGGGTGGGGGAAAGCATTCTGGTACACGGCGGCGCGGGCGGCGTCGGCCATGTGGCGATCCAGCTCGCAAAAGCCATCGGCGCGAAGGTATTCACGACCGTGCGCGAAGCCAACGCCGCGTTCGCACGCAGCCTGGGCGCCGATGTGATCATCGACTACACCCGGGAAGATTATGTCGACGCCATCCTGCGCGAAACAGGTGGCCGCGGCGTCGATGTCGTATTCGATACCATCGGCGGCAACACCTTGTCGCGCAGTCCCGACGCGCTCGCGCAACTGGGCCGCGTCGTCACGATCGTGGACCTTGCCCAACCGCAGAACGTCCTGCAGGCCTGGGGCAAGAACGCGAGCTATCACTTCGTTTTCACGCGGCAAAACCGCGGCAAACTCGACGAGTTGAGCGCATTGGTCCAGCGCGGCCAGTTGCGGCCGCACGTGGGCGCCGTCTATTCGCTTGCCGACATCCCGCTCGCCCATGCCCGGCTGGAACGCCCCGACAACGGGGTTCGCGGAAAAATCGCGATTGCGGTCGCGCCGTCGGCTCATCTCGTTCCCGGCCAGAACCCGAACGAATAACCGAACCGCCCGGCGCCATCCGGACAAGGTAGCGACCGGCCATGAAGCGGGCGGTCCGGCTCGGCGCGTCGATCGACGTGTCGAAGCAGGCACGCCCCCATGACACGCTACCCGCTGACGTCCGGATGATAAGCTCGACATCGGCGCACTGTTGCGCCGCCATCGTCGCCCCGTCGCCCCATGCCTCCAGCGAGCCCGCTCATGTCCGTCGCCCCTTCAGTCGTCTCCGCCTTCACCCCCACCGGCAAGCTCCGCGCGTCGATCAACCTCGGCAACCCGATCCTCGCAAACCGCGACCCTGCCTCGGGCGAACCGTTCGGCGTCTCGATCGACCTCGCGCGCGCGTTCGCGGCGCGCCTGTCGGCCGAGCTGGAACTGGTGGTGTTCGACGCCGCCGGCAAGTCGGTGCAGGCGCTGACCGACGAGCGCGCCGATTTCGGCTTCTTCGCGGTCGATCCGTTGCGCGGCGAAACGGTCGCGTTCACCGCGCCGTATGTGCTGATCGAAGGCTTCTATCTCGTGCCCGACGCTTCGCCGATCCTCACCAACGCGGACGTCGACCAGCCGCACAACCGCGTGGCCGTCGGCAACGGCAGCGCATACGATCTGTTCCTCACTCGCGAACTGAAAGCGGCACAGATCGTGCGCGCCCCGACGTCGCCGGCCGTCGTGCCGACGTTTCTCGAACAAAAGCTGGAAGTGGCCGCCGGCGTGAAGCAGCAACTCGAAGCCGACGCCGCGAAAACGACCGGCCTGCGCCTGCTCGACGAGCGCTTCATGGTGATCCGCCAGGCGATGGGCGTGCCGAAGAGCCGCGGCGACGCTGCCGCCGCCGTGTTGAACGCATTCGTCGAAGAAATGAAGGCATCGGGCTTCGTCGCGGATTCGCTGCGCCGGCACGGCATCACGGGCGCATCGGTCGCGCCGGCTGCCTGACCGAACGCCGCACGACGATGTAAAAACGGCCCCGGTGTCTGTCGAGACACCGGGGCCGTTGACTGACCGGAAACGTCGCACTCAACCGACGCGCGCTTCCCCCTGTCGCTCCGTTTCGCCATCATCCGCCGCGATACGCGCCAGCACCGGCTTCAGCGCGTGCCCCGTATGGCTCGCGCTCACCTTCGCGAGCGCTTCCGGCGGCGCCGCCGCGACGATCGTGCCGCCGCCCACGCCGCCTTCCGGCCCGAGATCGATGATCCAGTCGGCTTCCGCGATCACGTCGAGGTCATGCTCGATCACGACGACGCTGTGCCCTGCATCGACGAGCCGGTGCAGCACGCGAATCAGCTTCGCGACGTCCGCCATGTGCAGGCCGACCGTCGGCTCGTCGAGCACGTACAGCGTGTGCGGCGCCTTCTGCCCGCGCCGCGTGATGTCGTCCCGTACCTTCGTCAGCTCGGTGACGAGCTTGATGCGCTGCGCCTCGCCGCCGGACAGCGTCGGCGACGGCTGGCCGAGCGTCAGGTAACCGAGCCCGACATCCTTCATCAGCTGCAGCGGATGCGCGATGTTCGAGATCGGCGCGAAGAATTCAACAGCCTCGTCGATCTCCATCGTCAGCACGTCGCCGATGTTCCGGCCGCGCCACGTGACGGCGAGCGTTTCCGGGTTGAAGCGCTGCCCGTGGCACACGTCGCACGGCACCTTCACGTCGGGCAGGAAGCTCATGCCGATCGTGCGTACGCCCTGCCCTTCGCAAGCGGGGCAGCGCCCGTCGCCGGTATTGAACGAGAACCGCGACGCCGTATAGCCGCGTGCGCGCGCCTCCAGCGTATCCGCGAACAGCTTGCGGATCGTGTCCCACACGCCGATGTAGGTGGCCGGACACGAACGCGGCGTCTTGCCGATCGGCGTCTGGTCGACTTCGAGCACGCGATCGATCTGCTCCCAGCCGCTCAGCGACTCGCAGCCCTGCCACGCATGCGTGACGTTCAGCGACGGCCGCGGCGCACTGCGCGCCAGCACGCTCGAGCGGCGGTTGACCGCCGGCGTGTCCTGCTGCACGGCCTTGCGCGCACGCCGCGTGGCCGGCGACGACAGCACCGAACGGCCGACCGCGTCGAGCAGGTTCGTCATCAGCACGTCGCGCGCGAGCGTCGACTTGCCCGAGCCGCTGACGCCCGTCACCGCGACGAGCCGCGCGAGCGGAATGCCGACCGTGACGTCGCGCAGGTTGTGCAGCCGTGCGCCGTGCACGGTCAGCCACGCTTCCGGCACGGCATCGCCGCCCTTCTTGCCCGGCAGGCTCACGCTGCGGCGTGGCTGCAGCGGGTGCGTCATCGGCTGCGCGAGCAGCCGCCCCGTGACCGAATCCGACTGCGCGGCGAGATCGGCAACCGCGCCCTGCGCGACCAGCGTGCCGCCGCGCTTGCCGGCGCCCGGGCCGACGTCGATGATGTGATCGGCACGGCGGATCGTGTCTTCGTCATGTTCGACGACGACGAGCGTATTGCCCTTGTCGCCGAGCTTGCGCAGCGCGTCCAGCAGGATCTGGTTGTCGCGCGGATGCAGGCCGATCGTCGGTTCGTCGAGCACGTAGCAGACGCCCTGCAGGTTGCTGCCGAGCTGCGCGGCGAGCCGGATGCGCTGCGCTTCGCCGCCCGACAGGCTCGGCGCCGCGCGGTCGAGGCTCAGGTAGCCGAGCCCGACTTCCTCGAGAAACGCGAGGCGGCTGCCGATCTCGCTGACGATGTCGCGCGCGATCTGCGCATCGCGCCCGGTGAGTTCCAGCCCGTCGATCCAGCGGCGCGTGTCCGACACCGTCCACTGCGCGACCTCGACGATCGGATGCGCATCGAACGTGACCGCGCGCGCGGACGGGTTCAGCCGCGTGCCGCCGCAATCCGGGCACGGCTCGTTGCCGACGCCTTCCGGTTCCTGCTCGTCCGACGGCAGCGTCTGTTCGCGGCCGCGGCCGTCCTCGGCGAGCACGGTGTCGTCGTACGCGGCGCGCTGTTCGCGCGTGAGCGTGACGCCGGTGCCGACACAGGTCGTGCACCAGCCGTGCTTGCTGTTGTACGAGAACATCCGCGGGTCCAGCTCCGGATAGCTCGTGCCGCACACCGGGCACGCGCGCTTGACCGACAGCACCTTGACCGTGCCGACACGCGCGGTCGACCGATCGCCCTGCATCGCATCATGCAGCCCGTCGAGCGGCGCGAGCAGGTGCATCACGCCCTTGCCGAGCTCGAGCGTCTCGTCGAGCTTGCGCCGCAACTCGGCCTCGTTGTCCGGCGACACGACGAGATCGGCGACCGGCAATTCGATCGTGTGCTCGCGGAAGCGGTCGAGCTTCGGCCACGGGTCGACCGGCACGAACTCGCCGTCGACACGCAGATGCGTACTGCCGCGCGCCTTCGCCCACTTCGCGAGATCCGTGTACACGCCCTTGCGGTTCACGACGAGCGGCGCGAGCAGCCCGACGTGTTCGCCACGATGATCGCGCAGCAGCTGCGCGGCGATCGATTCGACCGATTGCGACGTGACCGGCGTGCCGTCGTGAATGCAATGCTGCAGGCCGAGCTTCACGTACAGCAGCCGCAGGAAGTGCCAGACCTCGGACGTGGTCGCGACCGTGCTCTTGCGCCCGCCGCGCGACAGCCGCTGCTCGATCGCGACGGTCGGCGGGATGCCGTACACCGCGTCGACTTCGGGGCGGCCGGCCGGCTGCACGATCGAGCGCGCATACGCGTTCAGCGATTCGAGGTAGCGGCGCTGGCCTTCGTGGAACAGGATGTCGAACGCGAGCGTCGACTTGCCGGAACCCGACACGCCGGTGATCACGTTGAACTTGCCGTGCGGAATGTCGACGTCGAGCGCCTTCAGGTTGTGCTCGCGCGCGTTGACGATCCGCACGACGTCCTCGCCTTCGATCGCGCGGCGCTCGCGCGCGGCATTCAGCGCGGCCTGCAGCGGCACGCCTTCGTCGGCAAGCGCGGCTTCGGCATCCATCGCGCGGTCGTATTGCAACAGCGCCACGCCCGTATGCGATTCGGCGCAGCCCTTCACGTCGTCGGGCGTGCCCGCGCACAGCACGAGACCGCCGCCGTCGCCGCCTTCCGGGCCGAGATCGATCAGCCAGTCGGCCGCGCGGATCACGTCGAGGTTGTGCTCGATCACGATCAGCGAATGGCCGGCCGCGAGCAGCTTGCCAAACGCCTGCATCAGCTTCGCGATGTCGTCGAAGTGCAGCCCGGTGGTCGGCTCGTCGAACATGAACAGCTTCGCGCGCGCGATGCGCGCCTCCTCCGTCGCGACCCGGCGCCCGTTGGCCGCCGCCGCGGATTCGGCGAGGAAACCGGCAAGCTTCAGCCGCTGCGCTTCGCCGCCCGACAGCGTCGGCACCGGCTGGCCGAGCTTCACGTATTCGAGGCCGACGTCGACGATCGGCTGCAGCACGCGCAACACTTCGGCATCGGTCGCGAAGAACGCGGCCGCTTCGCTGACGGTCAGGTCGAGCACGTCGGCGATGTTCAGCGCGCGGTCGTTGCGCTCGATGCGCACTTCGAGAATCTCGGCGCGGTAGCGGCTGCCGTCGCAGTCCGGGCAGCGCAGGTAGACGTCGCTCAGGAACTGCATTTCGATGTGTTCGAAGCCCGAACCGCCGCAGGTCGGGCAACGGCCGTCGCCCGAGTTGAAGCTGAACGTGCCGGCGCCGTAGCCGCGCTGCAGCGCGAGCGGTGCCTTCGCGAACAGCTTGCGGATTTCGTCGAACGCGCCGACGTAGCTTGCCGGGTTCGAGCGCGTGGTCTTGCCGATCGGCGACTGGTCGACGAACACGACGTCGCCGACCTGGTCGGCGCCCGAGAGGCTGCGGTACGCGCCCGGCGACTCGGTCGCCTTGCCGTGGTGCCGCGCCATCGCCGGATACAGCACGTCCTGCAGCAGCGTGGATTTGCCGGAGCCCGACACGCCCGTCACGCAGACGAGCCGCTGCAACGGAATCTCGACCGTCACGTCGCGCAGGTTGTGTTCGCTCGCCCCTTCGAGCACGATACGCGGCGTATTCGCATCGACCACGCGGCGCGCCCAGTTCGATGCATGCGCAACGTGCTTGCGGCCGCCGAGATACTCGCCCGTCAGCGTGTGCGCCGAACGGATGTCGGCCGGCGTGCCGTCGTAGACGATCGTGCCGCCGCGTTCACCCGGGCCGGGCCCCATGTCGATCAGCCGGTCGGCCGCGAGCATCACCGACGGATCGTGCTCGACGACGACCAGCGTATTGCCCGCATCGCGCAGCCGCTGCATCGCCTCGACGATCCGCGTGAGATCGCGCGGATGCAGCCCGATGCTCGGTTCGTCGAGCACGAACAGGGTTTTCGTGAGCGACGTGCCGAGCGCCGTCGTCAGGTTGATCCGCTGCACCTCGCCGCCCGACAGCGTGCGGCTCTGCCGGTCGAGCGTCAGGTAGCCGAGCCCCACGTCGCACAGGTATTTCAGGCGCGTGCGCACTTCGGCGAGCAGCAGCTTCAGTGCGTCGTCGAGCAGCGCGCTCGGCAGGCTGATGCCGTCGAAGAAGCGGCGGATACGCTCGATCGGCAGCAGCATCAGGTCGTGCACGGTCAGGCCCGGCAGCGCTTCAAGCTGCGCGCGGCTCCAGTCGACGCCGCGCGGCATGAAGCGACCGGCCGGCGCGAGCACGCCGTCGGCGTTCTCTTTCGAGCCGAGCCGCCATTGCAGCGATTCCGTCTTCAGGCGCGCGCCGCCGCACACGTCGCACGGCGTGTAGCTGCGGTATTTCGACAGCAGCACACGGATGTGCATCTTGTACGCTTTCGATTCGAGATAGCCGAAGAAGCGCTTCACGCCGTACCACTGGCTCTGCCACTTGCCGTCCCAGTCCGGCGAGCCGTTGACGACCCAGTCGCGCTCGGCCTCGGTCAGCTCGGACCAGGCCACGTCGCGCCGGATGCCGGCCTTCGCCGCGTAGCGCATCAGGTCGTCCTGGCACTCTTTCCATGCCGGTGTCTGCATCGGCTTGATCGCGCCGCCGCGCAGCGTCTTGCGCGCGTCGGGGATCACGAGGCCGAGATCGACGCCGATCACGCGGCCGAAGCCGCGGCAGGTTTCGCACGCGCCGTACGCCGAATTGAACGAGAACAGCGCCGCTTGCGGCTCCGCGTAGCGCAGGTCGCTGTCGGGATCGTGGAGCCCGGTGGAGAAGCGCCACACCTGCGGCTCGGCCGCCGCGTTTTCCGCCTCCGCGGCCAGCACGTAAACGTTCACGCGGCCGCCGCCGCGCTTCAGCGACGCCTCGATCGCCTCGACCACACGGACCTTGTCGGCCTGCTGCACGCGGAAACGGTCGGCCACCACGTCGAGCAGCTTGCGCGGCCCGGTGGGCGACGCGACTTCGCGCTGCGCCTGCACGCGCGTATAGCCGCTCGCCGACAGCCATTGCGCGATTTCCTCGTCGGACACCGCTTCAGGCAACTCGACCGGGAACGTGACGACGACGCGCGGATCGTCCGCCTGCGTGCGCGCGACGAGATCCGCGTAGATCGTCTCCGGCGTGTCGTGCCGCACCCGTCGCGCGGTCTGGCGGTCGAACAGCTCGGCCGCGCGCGCGTACAGCAGCTTCAGGTGATCGTTCAGCTCGGTCATCGTGCCGACGGTCGAACGCGAGCTGCGGACCGGGTTGGTCTGGTCGATCGCGATCGCGGGCGGCACGCCGTCGACGCGCTCGACCTGCGGGCGGTCCATCCGGTCGAGGAACTGCCGCGCATACGCGCTGAACGTCTCGACGTAGCGCCGCTGGCCTTCCGCGTACAGCGTGTCGAACACGAGACTCGACTTGCCGGAGCCCGACGGGCCGGTGACGACCGTCATTTCGCCGGTGCGCAGGTCGAGATCGAGATTCTTGAGGTTGTGCTGACGTGCTCCGCGAATGCGGATCAGATTGCTGGATGACAATTTGCCTGCCCGTCTGAATGAGTTAGCCGGATTTCACGGTGCCGGAACGCTGCGGCGGATACCCGCAGGGGCGGCGCACGTGCCGCAAGGGTTGCACCTGTGCGGCTCGAGTTCGACGGGTACTATACTGTATATTCATACAGTTTTCCATGAAGTCCATTGACGCCGCAGGGGCAAAGATCGTCGCCGCACGCCGTCGTCATTCATGGCACGTCGCCGCCCTCTGCCCGCCATCTTCGTGGTGAGCCCCCGTCCCGATCGCTCCCCGCTCATCACCCTCGGTTTCCATTTCGACACGCCACCCGGGCTGGTAAAAATTTCCCCGGGACAGCTTGTTATCCCCCTTTTTACCTGCATCGCATTTCATATGACGAATTCACAAAATGTCACAATCGCATGTATTACCGTTGCTTTATATTGCTTAGCCGCTTGTTCCAGAAATCAAAAAGCAAACGTTTGCCTGCTCGCGAAAAGCAGGTTGACCGGCGCCGGTCGAGGAACCACGATAATTGGGGTGCATGAATGCGCATATTGGTTGTGGAGGATGATCCCGTCCAGGTCGAGGAAGTACAAAACGCCCTGGCGCCGTTCCGCCATACGATCAAGGTCGTCGTCGACGGCGAACAGGCGTTGCGGTTTCTACGATCCGAGTCGGTCGACGCAGTCGTGCTCGACTGGCACTTGCCCAGCCTGACGGGAATCGAAGTCCTGAACTGGATTCGCACGCGCGCCGATGTCGAATACGGGGTGCTGTTCCTGACCAGCCGTGTCGACGAACTCGATGTCGTCAGGGCGCTGGAGGCCGGCGCCGACGACTACCTGAGCAAGCCGTTCCGCGCCGAAGAACTCGCCGCACGGGTCAACGCGCTGTTGCGCCGGGTCGCGCGGAACGTGAAGCGCGACGAGCCGATCCGGGCGGGCGCATACGTACTGGATCCGGTGGAGCGCGCCGTTCGGCTTCGCGACACCAGGATCGAATTGACGACGAAGGAATTTCAGCTCGTCGCGTGCCTGTTTCACAATCTCGGCAAGATCATGTCCCGCGAGTTGCTGGCTACGACGGCCTGGGGGCGCGAACTCGGAACGGAGTCGCGTTCGCTCGATACGCACATCTATCGGATCCGGCAAAAGCTGAAGCTCGGCGTCGAGAACGGCTTGCGACTGTCGGCCATCTATACGCTGGGTTACCGGCTGGATCAGATCAAGGCGTCGGCGGACATGCCGTGCGACGCCGGCATGCTGGTCGAGGATCAGGCTTGAGCATGCGTGGCATGTCGTAGGCCGCATGGCCCGATACGCCGCTGCCCACGGCAACGGCAACGGCATCGTCGCACGCCGTTGCCGCGCAGCGCGCCAGCCCCGCCCTGCGGTTCACGCAGCATCGTGATCGTGCTTAGACAGGAACATGAGGAAGGTCGTCCCCTCCCCGAGCGTCGACCGGACCTGCAGTTTGCCGCCAAGCGAATCGACGACCGTCTTGACGAACGCCAGGCCCAGGCCATGCCCGGACATCGTCGTCTTTCCGTCCAGTTGCGTGAATTCGCGAAACAGCTTTTCCTGGTCGCGCTCGGATATGCCGGCTCCGTAATCCGTCACGGCGATCTTCACGTGTCGATCCGTTGCCGACAGTTCCACGTCGACCGTGGAAGCCTCCCGACCAAACTTGATCGCGTTGCCGATCAGATTGACGAACGCCCGCCGCAGCAGCTGCACATCGGCGATCGTACTGAGCCCGGGCTCCGCCATCAGGTTGACGGTCGTGGATTTCGCGCTCGCCTGCGGCAGCAGATCGTCGACGGCGTCGCCGAGCACCAGCGCGGGATCCACGGCGGTCAGCTTCGGCGGCAGATTCTCGGCCCTGGCAAGAAAGAGGAAATCGTCGGACAGGCTGAGTGCGCGCGTCGCATACTGCGAGACCAGTTCGGCGAAACGCTGCGGCGTGTACCGCGACGCATCCCGCTGTATCTGGGCAACGAGCGCGAGAATCGACGCCTGCGGCGACCGCATGTCATGCGACAGGAATCGCAAGGCCATGTCGCGCTGTCGTTCGGCCATCCGCACGGACGAGACGTCGGCGACATGAAAGACCAGCGCATTTTCTCCGTAGACGGACGGGCGGATCGGCGCACACTTGATCAGCAGCGAACGGCCGCACCGCGCATTGGCAATCTCGATCCCCTGATCGAGCTGGGATTTCGTCTGGGCCGACAGCGCATCGCCGTCGGGCCAGTGATCCAGCGACGTCAATGCCTGTGCGGCGAATTCACTCGCACGATGCGACGCCGTGATCTGGAACAGCACGTCCGAGACCAGGCGCCCCACCGGCGGCCCGCCGGAAACCGGATGCTCGTCGGGATTCGCGCACCATGCGGCGATCCGCGGATTCGCCAGCAGGACGACGCCGGCAGCCGACGCAATCAGCGTTGCCTCCGGAAGACTGTCGACCCACGCGTCGATCAGCGCGCGATAGCGGCGCACCCGCGCCTCCAGATTCGCAGTCCTGTCCAGTTGCCGCCGAACCGGGCTCATGAACGGTACGACCTCCGCCGGCTCCGCATGCAGCGACGGTTCGGCCGCCATCCGTTCCGCCAGGAGACCGATGAAGCGCGACAAGACCTCGACGCATCGCCAAAACCACAGCAGGCAGGCAAGCGCGCACATCAGCATGCCGGTGGCAGGCGGCAATGCGTCGCCGCCGAAAACGAACATGACGTACGAGATCGCCGCGATCGCACCGGCGACACCGAGTGATGCGGCCAGGCCTGCGCGAGGACCGAGCCGGTAGAGCAACAGGCACGTCAGGCAAACGGCGGTCCCGTTGAAGAGCAGCTCCCAAGCGACACCGATCGGCCGCTCCGGCGCATCGAATGCGCCGGCTGCTGCGGCGACGTCGCCGGTTGGCAGCACGGTGTCCGGCGCCACGACCGCCGCGCGAATCAGGACCGCGCTGCCGCGCAGACGGTTCGACGGCACCTCGCCGTCCAGCACATTGACGTACGAATAGAGTTCGCAAGGCCCGTTCCCGTTAAACGCAGCGTCGCGCGCACAGGTGTTGCCGGCCGCTCGCGCCTGTGCCCGCGTCCGGCCGGCGTCGCGGCCCGTCGTCTCACCGGCGGCCGAATGGCTGGCACGAATGCGTGCGACGTCTCGCAGGCCGTTCAGGTCGATGCTGACGACCGCTACGCCGCTTCCGGCGAGCCGTTCCATCATCCGCTCGCGTGTTTCCAAGCTGAATGGCCAGTCGCCCAGGCGCCCGGTCGTACGATCGTCGACCATGATCACCGCGAGCGGCTTGATGGCTCCGTGCCGGACAGACTGCGACACGAACCCGAACCACGCCCGGTCGATGTGATGCAACGCGTGCGTCGCTGTCAGCACCGCGCAGACCAGAACAAGCGCGGACGTCACGCGCATCCACTTCATCGAGCATGACGAGGACGCATGCCCGGTCGCCCGTTTTGCCTCATCACATGAACGGCACCGCCCCGGCCCAAACAATCTTCCGAACATGTCAATTAGATGACGCCCCATCGATATCGCATTGATCGACGTTTGAAATAACCACCTCCAACGCCGCGAACCCATTTCAAAAAGCACTGACAAACGATGCAAACCGAACTCGCATTACGGCTTATCCATCGATTTTCATCCTGCACGAGCCGGTCGACACACCCATCCACCCAGAATCAATTCATTGAATTCCGCACTTTAATGGAGGCAATTGTACTGCAATTACCATTCAAATTAAATTTAATATTTAATTATAATTAGATTTCAATCTAATGAAACCCAAACCCCACCACCCCCACCCAGATAAAATTACGATAATTCAGCATAAACAAGTGCGAACACGGGGAAAATGACCAAAATTAGAACGCTGAAAACCAACCCACCACCAGAAATCAACGCCCCCATCAAACACAAACATCAATGTAAAGATATTTGAATGATCAATTCAAATACAAATACGAGCCGCGATGCGCATATTGGCGACCAAATTTACATTTGTTCGTTTTTCACAAGTTGAAAATTTTCAACTCGCTCCATAGAATGACTCGATCGAAAACATCCGCCCGACATTTCAATCGGCTTACCCCACTTCATGAATCAGCCGTTCGCGTCAACCGATCCACTCGACGATGCCGCGCGAGGACTTCGTCAGGACGAGTTCTTTTTCCTCCTCCAACCCAAATTCGCGCTCCACGGGGTTCGACTGGCGGGATTCGAATGCCTGATGCGCTGGCATCATCCGGAGCGCGGGGTCCTGGAACCCGCGTCGTTCATCAGCATGATCGAGGATTCATGCCTTGCGACCGGATTCACGGAGCTGCTCACCCGGCAAGCGACGTGCATGCTCGCGCAGTGGAAGGCAGCGGGGTACGGCGAGTTGTCGCTCGCGATCAATTTGTCCCCGTCCGAGTTGGGGCACGCGGATTTTCCCGCGCAACTTTCCGCACGGCTGGCGTCGCTCGGGCTCGAGCCGGGCCGTATCGAAATCGAACTGACCGACGTCGTCCCCCCGGCCCGGCTCGATTGGCTGGTGGAAGCCATCCATGCGGCGCAGGCGATCGGCGTGCGCATCGCACTGGACGACTTCGGAGCCGGCTTCAATTCGCTGACGCTCCTGCAGCAGTTGCCGGTGGATATCGTCAAATTCGATCGATCGCTGATTCGCGAGGTTCTGCAAAACGGCGAGTCCATGCGGGTTGTCGAAACCCTGGTGCAGCTTGCGAAAAGTCATGGCAAACACGTTGTAATGACGGGCATCGAAACCGCCGAACAGTTCGAATGGGCAAGCACACTGCCGGACGTCGACGGCCAGGGCTTCTACCTCGGCGAGCCGCTTCGCGAAGCCGATGCCGACGCCTTCATTGTCGAGCACCATCGCCGGATCCATTCCGCGTAGACATCGGCACGCCTGCAGGCGATCGTGCCCGTCGTCCGGCGTACCGGACGCCGCGACGCCTTTGGAACGCGAGGTGTCATTGACGCGCCGATCGGGCTGCTTTTTTCGCGCCGCTGCTTGCGAAGTGCAGCCAGCATAGAACGGCGTCCCGGGCCCGCAAAGTGAACTTTTGTCACTTTCGCGAGCAAATCCGCAGCATTTCCGCCGATCGGGATCCTGCCGGTTTGGCGAACCGGAAGCAGGCGCGATCCGCGCCCGCATCGCAACGCGTACCGACGCGCACGCCGGTACGGTGTGCATCGACTACCAGCGGATCAACGCCGAACCCCACGTGAATCCCGAGCCCATTGCAGGCGTCAGAACGAGATCGTTCTCCTTGATGCGCCCGTCGGATACGGCTTCGCAGAGCGCGAGCGGAATCGACGCTGCCGACGTATTGCCGTGCTTGCTGACGGTGAGCACGACCTTCTCCATCGGGAGATTCAGCTTTCCGCCGAGCGTTTGCACGATTCGCTGGTTCGCCTGATGCGGGACGATCCAGTCGAGGTCGTCCTGGGTCAGGCCGTGTGCCGCGAGCGCCTCCTGCGACGCCTCGGCGAGATTGACGACGGCATGCAGGAATACATCGCGGCCCTCGAGATGCATCTTGCCGGCGCTTTGCGTCGACGACACCCCGCCGTCCGTGTGAATCTTGTCCCAGTACCGTCCGTCCGAATGCAGATGCGTGGAAAGGACGCCGCGCGGCTTGTCGCCTTCATGCCGTTCGCCGCGCAACACCAGCGCGCCCGCGCCGTCGCCGAACAGCACGCAGCTGTTGCGGTCCTGCCAGTCCACGATACGCGACATCGTTTCCGCCCCGATCACCAGCGCGGTGCGGGCCTGGCCCAGACGGATCATGTTGTCGGCGACCGATAGCGCGAAGACGAAGCCCGAACAGACAGCCTGCACGTCGAACGCGGCACCGCGCGGCATGCCGATCGCCTCCTGAACGCGAACGGCCGTCGCGGGCATCGTGCGATCGGGCGTGCAGGTCGCGAGCACGATGAGATCGACCTCGGCTGCGCCGATGCCGGCGCGATTCAGTGCGTCCCTGGCGGCGCCGATCGCGAGATCGGACGTGTTCTCGCCGTGCGCCGCAATTCTGCGCTCACGGATGCCGGTACGCTGCGTAATCCACTCGTCCGTGGTGTCGACCATGCGCGCGATGTCATGATTCGTCATGCGCTGCTCGGGCAACGCGGAACCGCAGCCGACGACGCGCGACGTCCACGCGTCCGCGCGATTGATATCCACCATCTTTCGTACTCCGATTGAAGTCGATGAGGCGCCGGCCGCCCGCACGCTCGATACCGGCGCACACGTATTACCAGCTTCCGACGTTTGCGTCTTCGCCCGGCTCCTCGGTCAGGTTCGTGTCCTTCGGCTGCAGCGAGACGAGATGCGTCGCCAGCGAATTGAAGGTCGGATAGTCGTAAAGGACCGTATCGTCGATCTTGATTCCGAGCCGCTCTTCGAGGAAGAACGCGAGTTCGACGGAATGCATCGAATCGAATCCGGCGTCGGCGAAAGTCTGTTCGAGATCGGTCGGCACCTGAAGATTGTTCGCTTCGGTCCACTCCTGAATCCACGCAAGAATGGTATCGGCAGTCACTTTCGACCCGTTGACGGCTGCGGCTTGAATTTGATCGCTCATGGTATCGATTCCTTGAAGTCGGATTGAGAACGATGAAGGCGCGGCGGCAACGCCGCGCCCGGGAAACGGAAACGCAGTGCCTATGCGGGCGTCGCACGCACACGCGGTTCACTGTCGGCGCAGCCTCCACCGAGAAAGCGAGCCAGGCGCTGCACGGAAGGCTCACGCACGATGGAGTTGTGATCGTCGTCGAACACACTCACCGCCAAGCCGCCACGCGCGAGGCGGCCCAGATGCTGCTCCACCTGAGTGCTCGACATTCCTTGCTTGTCGCGTGCCGCAAGCGCGTATCCGATGCGCGTTTGCACCTGTTGGGGTTGATGACACGCCAGCGCCGCCGCGCTCGCGGCGTGCAGACGCGCAATATGGTCGAACGTCGCGGGGTGGGCGCGGCGCCGCACGTCGGCGAGATAGAAGTCCTGGTCGAGCATGGCGTCGAAACGCGGATCGGCGAGCCATCGATCGACCGTCTGCCTGCCGTCGCCGGACGCGAGATCGCTGGCCAGTGCGCGCAACCGCAGGGCGAATTCGCCGTCGTGGAGCGGGCTGTCGACGATCATCAGCGGCGGCGCGGTGATGCCCTCCGCCTCCCATTGCGCGGCCATTTCGTGCGCGACGATCCCGCCGAACGACCAGCCGCCGAGCAGATCGGGCTGCCTGCCGTGTATCGCGAGCAGGGCCGCTCGATAGCGCGACGCCAGTTGCGCGATCGAAAGATACTCGGGTGCGTGCCCCTGGTCCGCGTACGGATGGCGGATCGCGACGACCGTCGGATCGCCGGGCCATGACGTGGCCAGCTCCTGGTAACAGAGCACGTTTCCGCCAACCGGATGCACGAGTGCGACGAGCGGCCCCGCTCCGTCGCGCAGCGTCACGACCAGCCCGCGGTCATCGTCCGTCCCGGCGGATTTCCGCCTGTCGTTCGACACTGCTTCGCGCGCCGGCATGTCACCGTTCGTCGCACCGAACCACGCCGCCAGCGTCCGGAGCGACGCGCCGCGCACGAGCATGGAGATCGGCGGCATCGTGCCCAGCTGCTGATGCAGGCGAACGCGCAGTTCCGTCAACGCAAGCGAGTCGAAGCCCTGCCTGACGAGCGGAAGTCCGTCGTCGATCACGACGGTATCCGGTGCGACCGTCGCCGCAATCTCGCGCAACATCGCGAGCGTCTGCGCGGCATCCGCCGGTGCGGCCTCGACGCGATCCGCCGCGCCCGGCCCCGGCAACCGGGCCTCCGCGTTCGACGCGTGGCCGCTTCGCTGCCGCACCGCACCGCGCCCGGCCTCGGCAAGGTCCGGGAACGGCAGCTCGAAGCGCTCCGTATCGAAGGCGTAACCCGGCGCTTCGGCCGGTCGCGGTGCATTGCCGTACAGCTTGTTCCACGCGATCTTCTGCCCTTCGCTGTAAAGACGGGCGCAGCCATGGGCGAAGCCGGTCGCCTCGGTTTCTTCGTCGCCCTCCGGACCGTCCGCGAGCGACGCGATCGCACATTGCCAGTCGCCCCCCGCCGCGGCGCGTGCGAGCTTGGCAAGCGCCGCGCCGGGCCCCACTTCGACGAAGATCGTCTTGCCGTCCGACGCGGCCAGCAGCGCGTCGTGAAAACGCACCGGCTGCTCGACGAGATCGAGCCAGTGCTCGACGCCGGCGATCGCGTCGGTCGCAATGTCGCCCGTGAGCGTCGAGACGATCGGAATCGACGGCGGCGCAAACGTCAGCGGTTCGAGCGCCCGCCGGAACGCTTCGCGCATCGAACGCAACATCGGCGAATGGCCCGGCGTATCGTAGGTCTTGAGCAGCGACACCCGTTTGCCCGCGGTCACCATCGCGTCATGCACCCGTGCGACCGCTTCCGGCGTGCCGCTCACGACGGTCTGCCCCGGCCCGTTGATGCCGGCGACGAACAGATCCGTGCCGAACGCGAACCGCCCCTCGAGTTCGTCGACGCTGGCGGCGACCGCGAGCATCGCGCCGCGCGGCGTCTCGGTATCAAACAGGCAACCGCGCGCTTCCACTGCCTTGAGACCGTCGCCGAGCGACATCACGCCGCCGATCACCGCGGCCACGTGCTCGCCGAGCGAATGCCCGATCAGCAGGTCGGGCTGTACGCCCAGCTCCATCCAGGTCCGCGCCAGCGCGTAGCACACGACGAAATGGGCAAGTTGCCCCGGATGATGGTGCACCGGTTGCCCGCTGCGGCCGAGCATCGCATCGAGCACGTCGCGCGCCGTCTCGCCGTCGAGCGCGCGCAGGCATACGTCCGCATGTTTGCGGAACAGGCCGTTGCCGTTGTAGAGGTTCCCGCCGACGCCCGGCTGCCAGGCCCCTTGGCCTGGCACGAGAAACGCGAGGCGGGGCTTGCGCGGCCGTTCGCCCGCGTGCCATCTCCCGGACGGACTCTCCGCGAGAAAATCGTCGAGCGCGGCAACAAAGTCCGCTTTCGTCGTGCCGACCAGCGCGACGCGATGGTCGAAATGATCGCGCCGTACGTTCGACGTGTGACACGCATCGCGCAGCGGTACGGACGTGTCCGCGAGCCAGGCCCGCCATGCCGACGCGACACGCCGGCGTGCTTCGGGCGAACGCCCGGACAGCGTCAGCACGCGTTCGCGGGCCATCGGCGCGCCGGTGTCCGCGCCGGGCTCCGGCGCGGCCAGAATCAGGTGGACATTGGTCCCGGTGATGCCGAAACCACTCACGCCGACGACCGTATCGCCGTCGGCGAGCGGCGTTCCCTCGCGCGGAATCTCGAGCTGCGAACCTTCCCAGTGAAAACGCGGGTTCGGCGTCTCGAAGTTCACCTGCGCGGGTACATGGCGGTGTCGCAGGATCAGCATCGCCTTGATGAAACCGGCCATGCCCGCCGCTCCCTCCAGATGCCCCAGTTGCGACTTCACCGAGCCGACGAGGATCGGCTTGTCGCGCGCGGCGGCACGGGCATAGACGTTACGCAACGCGGAAAGCTCGATCGGATCGCCGAGCGCCGTACCCGTCCCATGCGCCTCCACGTATGCGACCGCTTCCGGACGAACCTGCGCGCACGCCATCGCCCGGCGAATGACGGCTTCCTGAGCCGCACCGTTGGGCGCGGTCAGGCCGTTGCTCGCGCCATCGCTGTTCACGGCCGAACCGGTCAGCACCGCATCGACACGGTCGCCGTGCGATCGCGCGTCGGCAAGCCGCTTCATCACGATCACGCCGCCGCCTTCGCCGCGAATGTAGCCGTCGGCGTTCGCGTCGAAGGGCCGACACCGGCCGGACGGGGACATCGCCTGGAGCCGCGCAATGCCGATCGTTTCCTCCGGCCCCAGGATCAGGTTCACCCCGCCCGCGATCGCCACGTCGCACTCGCCGGCCTTCAGGCTCTGCGCGGCGAGATGGATCGCGACCAGCGAAGATGAACAGGTCGTATCGACGAAGATCGCGGGTCCGTTCAATCCCAGGATGTGCGCGACTCGCCCGGGCGCCATCGCGCGCAGGTTGCCGAGCTTCGAATAGGTGGTGATGCGGGCGGGGTCGCCAGACCAGACCGTGCGCCGGCCATAGTCCGCCTCGCCGATCGTCATGAACACCCCGACATTCGTGCCGCGCAGCCCGCCGGGTGCGACGCCTGCGTTCTCGAGCGCTCCCCAGGCCAGCTCGAGCATCCAGCGTTGCTGCGGATCCATCTCGATGGCCTCGGCCGCCGAAGTCCGGAACAGCTTGCGATCGAAGCGGAACGGATCGTCGACGTAGCCGGCCACGCGTGAATACGTGGTTCCGGGTTCGTTCGTATCCGGCGAATAAAACGCGTCGATATCGAAGCGTTCCCGCGGCGTTTCGCGGATGGCCGTCCGCCCGGAATTCAGCAGTGCCCAATAGCTCGATGCACAGGATGCGCCGCCGGGGAAACGGCATGACATGCCGATGACGGCGACGTGTTGCGGAGTTGGGTTCGATTGGTCCATCGCATTTTCTCGGCAGGAGGCGTTCATCGGGCCTAGTGGCGGGTTGCCGCGGCGAGATCGTCGCTGCTGCTCGCCTGGACGAGCACGGCCATGTTGCCCGGCAGGTGCCGGTTCGCGCGAATCTTCGCGTGCGCCTCCGGCAAGCGGCTCCACGGAAACACTTCCGACAGGCACGGATCGATCTTGCCGCTCATCACGAGCCGGTTCGCCTGCGCGGCTTCCTTGAGGCTCGCGAAGTGACTGCCCTGAATGCGCTTCTGTCGCATCCACACGTAGCGCGCATCACAGGTCAGGTCGTAGCCGCTCGTCGCCGCGCAGAAAACCACCATGCCTCCGCGCTTCACGACATAGCAGGACGGTGCGAACGTATTCCGGCCCGGATGTTCGAACACCATGTCGACGTCGCGCTTCTCGCCCAGTGCGTCCCAGATCGCTTTCCCGAATTTCTTGACCGCGTCGACGTAGGCCGCGTACTCGGTCTGCGCATCGACCGGAGGCGGCGCGCCCCAGCACGAAAAATTCGAACGATTGATCACGCCCACCGCGCCGAGACGCTTGACGAACTCGATCTTCGAATCGTCGGAGACCACGGCGACGGGGCGCGCACCCACCAGCGCCGCCAGCTGGATCGCCATCGTTCCCAGCCCGCCCGCCGCCCCCCACACGAGTACCGACTGCCCCGCCGAAAGCACGTGCGGCTTGTGGCCGAACAGCATGCGATAGGCGGTCGCGAGCGTGAGCGTATAGCAGGCGCTGGCAGCCCATGTGAGATGCTTCGGGCGCGGCATCAGTTGTGTCGACTGGACGCGCGCGAACTGCGCGAACGAACCATGAGACGTTTCGTAACCCCAGATCCGTTGCGACGGCGACAACATCGGATCGCCGCCGTTGCATTCCTCGTCGTCGCCGTCGACCTGCGAACAATGGGCGACCACTTCGTCGCCGACTCTCCACTTCTTCACGTTCGACCCGACGGCCCATACGATGCCGGCGGCGTCCGAGCCCGTGATGTGATAAGGATCGTCATGCAGGTCCAGCACCGAGAACGGCTGACCGAGGGCGGCCCACACGCCGTTGTAGTTGACGCCGGCCGCCATCACGAGAACCAGAACGTCGTCGGCGCCGAGCGACGGCACGTCGACGATTTCGTTTGTGAAAGCCCGCTGCGGCTCCCCATGGTTCTCGCGGCGAATCGTCCACGCGTGCATTCTCTTCGGCACGACACCCAACGGAATCGACTCGCCGATCTCGAACAACTCCGGCTGGCTGCTTCTTGTCTCGACAACGAAATCCAGTACTTTGGTATCCATATCAATATTCCTGAAAGAGTTGATTCGATAAGCAATGCACTCGCGCTAGGACGCCCGTGACGACGTCATGCGCACTACGCCGCGGCCATACCGCCGTCCACCGACAACGCGGTGCCGGTCATGAAAGAGGACGCGTCGCACGCAAGGAACGTGACGGCCTCCGCAATTTCCTTTTCGGTACCCAAGCGGCCGATCGGATGAAAATTCTTGATCTGATCGGTCATGTGGGTCTCGTCGAGAAACTTTTCCACCATCGCGGTTGCAACGAACGCGGGGCAAATCGCATTGACGCGGATATTCTGCTTCGCATATTCGAGCGCAGCCGCTTTCGTCAGCCCGATGATGCCCGCCTTCGACGCGTGATACGCGCAGCCGCCGAATGCCGATGCCACGAGGCCGTAAGTGGACGACATATTGACGATGGAACCGCCGCCCGTTTTCAACATTGCCGGAATTTCGTACTTCATCGAAAGGAACATTCCCTTCAGATTGATATCGACGACATAGTCCCAGCTCTCCACATCGGTATCGGCTACGGCTTTGCCGAATACCTCCACGCCGGCGTTATTGAAGGCGACATCGAGCCTGCCGAATTCGCGCAGGGTCTCCTCGACCATGCGGGCACAGTCTTCGGCGCTGGACACGTCGGTCCTCACGAACAGCGCTGCGCCGCCCGTCTTGCGGATTTCCTCGACCACCGCCATGCCTTCGTCGATACGGCGCGATGCGATGACCACCCGCGCACCTTCGCCGGCAAACAGCAATGCCGTAGTCCGTCCGATTCCGGAACTTCCCCCGGTCACGAGGGCAACCTTTTCATGAAGCTTTTGCACTGTGCTCTCCCGGTTGCACTGAGATGCATGCATCGTTGCCGCTGTCCGGCAATTCAATTTTTCAAATGAAAAATGAAATACCGGCTTGCAACGGAGAGGATTCTAGACGGCGAAAAGCGCGCGCCGATGAAAAGTGAAAAAAGTTCAAATTTGATTTTCGGCCGGGCGCATATCATCGCTCACGTCACTCCATTCCGCGTTCAATCCATCGGCTCACCATGCGTGCGAATACGATCACCCGGCATGAACTCGGCATGTCCGTCATCCATGCGATCGGCGATGAAGGGTTCATCAACCTCAGTGCGGCGCTCGATCGCCTCGACCCCGATTTCAAGCGCTTGCTCGTCGAGGGCGCTTATGCCGACATCATCGCCCGGCCCAATCTCTCGCTGAAATACCGGGAACTCGTGACGGTCGCGGTTCTCGCCACGACCGGCAATGCCGATTCCGCGCTGAAATACCATGCGGGCGGCATGCTGAATACCGGCTGGGCACCGCAAGCGGTGCTCGAAACGGTCTTCGAAACGCTCTACTACGCAGGCGTGCCGGTGGCCACGGCCGGCATCCGCCAGCTCCTGGCGTTGTTACGCGAGCGTGACATCGATATCGGTCGCGACGTCGAGCGCCTCGGACAATACGAATCGGCAACCGCACACATGCTCGAGCGCCGGCAACCGCCATTCGGCGCGCTGACACCGAAGGCGCGCCGGCTCGCCACGCTCGCCATCGTCATCGCTCGCGAAAATCGTCACGACGAGGTTCTGGCCCACCTGAACGCCTGTCTGCATGCCGGCTGGACGCGCAGCGAACTGACCGAGGTGCTGATTCAACTCACCGGCTATATCGGCTGGCCGCTCATCCTGCCCGTGTCGCGCATCGCGCTCGACGTGTTCGACGCATTCGACGCGACGCACGGCGGCGCAACAACGGGACCAGCGGACGCATTGACCGGACGGAATGCACTGGAACGCGATCTGTGCATGGCGGAATCGTCAGCCGGCCGGCACGGCATGTCGGCGGCGATCGTGGGTTGTCTCGACCGGATGGCCGACGCCGCGTCACGCGTTGAGACGGTCGAACACGCGAAGGCGCGGCACCTGACGGCGATCGCGTGCCTGACCTGCCTTGCCCGAAATGCAGATGCCGACGCGCTCGCCGCGCATATCGTCGACGCGCGCTTGTCGGGCGCGTCGCAACACGAGATCGTCGACACCATCGTCGGCGCACTGCCTCATGCCGGCGTGCTCGCCGTGCAATGGGCGCTGGCGGTGGCAAGCCGATCGTTTGCCTCGGCAGACCCGCATGCGGCGCGCGAGCACGACGACGTGGAGGTATCGGGATGACGGCGGTCGCACGCTTCACTCACACCATGCTGCACGAACGACACAGGAGCAAACGATGAACGACGAAGGCGGATACGACCTCGAGGACCTGATGCCCGGCATGAACGCATGCTTCTCGAAAACCCTGTCCGAGCACGACGTGCTCCTGTTTGCGAGCGCGTCCGGCGACCGGAATCCCGTGCACCTGGACGAAACCTATGCGCGGCAAACGCGCTTCGGCGGACGCATCGCGCACGGCATGTTGTCCGCGTCGGTGATCTCGGCGGCGATCGCAACGCATCTGCCGGGGCCCGGCTCGATCTACCTGTCGCAGGACCTGCAGTTCCGCCGCCCGGTCAAGCTCGGCGAAACGGTTTGCGCGACCGTGACAGTCAAGGAAATACTCGCGAGCCGGCGTCGGGTCGTACTGGAAACCTGCTGCCAGGTGAACGGGCTCGTGGTCGTGGAGGGCACGGCGGTGGTCATGCCCACCAACGCGGCAGCGCGGTCGAGAGAGGCGTCGATCGCACAAAATCAGGAAGCCTGACGATTGCGCGGGTCCGGCGTAGCGGATGACCGTTCGCGCGAATGAGGCGGCGCGGCCCCGGGCGGAGCCGAATCAGCCGCCGGCCGCCGTCGCACCGGCAATGCAGGTGCGGGCAAGCACGTCGGTCGGGTCGACCAGCGTCGCCCGCCCGCCGTTTCGCGCAACGTATTCCCCGCCGGGAAGCAGGATCGGCAGTTCGGTACAGCCGAGCACGATGACGCTCACGCCGTCGGCGATCAGCGCGTCGACCGCGGCGCCGATATCCTCCCTGCACTGTCCGGTCGTGAAACCGGCCTTCACGCCGTGCTTGCCGTAAATCGCCTCCATCACGCGTGCCTGCAACGCCGGTGGCGGCGCCACTTGCCGAAGTCCTTGCGCTTCGAGCGCCTTTTTGTAGACCCCGCTTTCGATCGTGCCGGACGTCGCCAGCACGCCGACCTCGCGCAGCGTCGGCCAGCGATCGCGCAAATGAGCGACCGTCACGGTCAACATGTTGACGATCGGAATGCCGAGATACGGCTGAATGCGCTCGACGAACGCGTGCGCGGTATTGCACGGAATCGCGATGACGTCCGCACCGCCTTCCTCGAGCTGCTTGCACGTCGCATACAGCGAGATCGTCGGGTCCGCCCCGCCGCGCACGAGGTTCTCGGTGCGATCGGGAATCTGCGGATTCTGTTCGACCAGCAGCTTGACATGTTCCTGATCGCGCGACGCGGGCGTGTTGCGCACGATCTTGTCCAGAAAATCGACCGTCGCGGCCGGGCCGACGCCGCCGACCACGCCGATCTTGAACGTCGCCACCCGCGAGCCGGGCTGCCCCGTCATCGCGTACTGCGCATAGGCCCGGTTCGAATCCACGAGCGGCACGCGTCGCGGACCGATTTCATCGGCGACCAGCGCGATCTCGGTCAGGCCAGGGACGATCACCTGCGCGCCCCGGTCGATCAGGTCGTCGCACGCGCGGCGCAACAACTCGACCGGACGGCCGCGCAGATTGCCGCGCTTGATGCCGTCGGCGCCGTAGATGGCCTCTGTCACGAGATCGACGCCATCGTCCGATCGCGGATAGACGATTTCGAATTGCGGCGACGGGAAATACGTATCGAAGAGCCGTTTGTCCCGCACGTAGTCGGAAGCCAGCACGCCAATGCGCGTCGCGTCGGGATACTGGCGCTGCACGTGGCAGCGCACGGCTTCGACGATATCGACGATCGGCAGGCGCGTGTTCGCCTTCAGTTCGTCGATGAACGTGTGACTCAGGAAACACGGCAGCACGACCGTCGTCACGCCGCGCTTTTCGAAGGCCCGGATCATGTCGAACACATACAGCTTGCGTTCGACGGTCGCCGCGCTTCCCGACCCGGAGCCCTTGAACGGGTATTGCTCGAAGATCAGTTCGGCATGTTCTTCGTCCGACGCGGCAGGCGTCGCCTTCACCATCTTGAAGAACACGTCGGCACTGCCCAGCGGCCCGAGCCCGCCGACCACGCCGAATTTCCGCCGGGCGTTCACGCTATCCGTGCGCGTCATGCGTTCAGCTCCGGACGGTCGAACACGGCATCTTGCGACTTCGCGGCGCGCCGGCTCTCCCACTTCGCGATCACCGCCGTCGCCACGCTGTTGCCGATCACGTTCGTCATCGTGCGACCCATGTCGAGGATCTGGTCGATCGCGAGAACCATCGCGACGCCGGCCGCCGGCAAATGAAACATCGGCGCGACCGCCGCGACCACGACCACCGAGCCGCGCGGCACGCTTGCCATGCCCTTGCTGCTCAACATCAGCACCAGCAGCATGAACACCTGCTCCGACAACGGCATGTGCACGCCGAACGCCTGCGCGATGAAGATGGCGGCAAACGCCTGATACATCATCGAGCCGTCGAGGTTGAACGCGTACCCCAGCGGCAACGTGAAGCCCACCACCTTCTTGTCGACGCCGAACCGCTCGAGCTGCTCGGTCAGGCGCGGATACGCGGCCTCGCTGCTCGCGGTCGAGAAGGCGATCAGCGCGGGTTCGCGCACGGCCTTCAGCAGGCTCCCGACGCGACGCCCGAGAAACGCGTAGCCGGCGCCGATCAGGATCATCCAGAGGACGAGCAGGCCGAGATAGAACGCGCCGATCAGCTTCCCGTACGTGTAGATGACGTCGAGCCCGCGCAAGGTGACCGACGACGCGATCGCACCAAACACGCCGAACGGCGCCGCGCGCATCACGTAGTTCGTCAGGCGCAGCATCACCGGCACCATCCCGTCGATCGACTGGATCACGACGCCCACCCGCTTGTCGTGCTTCAGCGCGCTCAGCGCGATCCCGAGAAACACCGAGAACACCAGGATCTGCAGGATGTCGTTGCGCGCCATCGCGTCGAGCAGGCTGGTCGGGAACGCGTGCGTGATCACGTCCCGCGCGTTCAGTGCGGCGGTGTTCAGCCCGGTGTCGACCTCGCTGGCGGTCTGCGTGAGGTTCAGGCCGGCGCCCGGTTGCAGCGCATTGGCCATCGCGAGGCCGAGGCTCAACGAAATCAGCGACGCACAGATGAACCATCCGATCGAGCGCAGGCCGATGCGCCCGACGTCCTCGCCGCTGTCCATGCCCGCGAGGCCCGACACGAGCGTCACGAATACGAGCGGCGCGATGATCATCTTGATCAGCCGCAGGAAGATGTCGGTGACGATCGAGAAATAACCGGCGACCGTTTTGAGCATGGCCGGATCCGCGATATTCGAGTGACACGCGTAGCCGGCGACGACACCGACGATCATGCCGACTGCGATGCTCAGGGTAAGGCGATTTTTCATGTCCATTCGTCCGTGGGTGGCATCCGGCCGCCGGAAGGCGGACGAGCGCGGCGAAAAAGGCCGCGCGACGCCTGTCATGCGTCGCATTTGCCGTTGGAACGAATGGTAGGGACGGTCGAAAAGAGCGTGATGCCGGTGCAACATGGCGGTATGCGAGCCTCGCATAACGCGGGAAAACCCTGATTCAGCCGAGCCGGGAAGGCGCTGCGCGCAGGTGCTGCCAGAGCGTGTCAAGGAAGTCGCTGCGGTTGGACACGTCGCGGTACACGCGTAGCTCGACTTCCAGATTCCACGCCGCCGGGCCGGCCGGCACGAGTTCGCCGGCCGCGAGTTCGGCGGCGATCGCACTCCTCGGCAGCCACGCGACGCCCTCGCCTTCCATCACGAGTTTCTTCAGCACTTCGGCCATGTCGGACTCGTAGTGCAGCTGCAATGCCGGCGCATCCGGTGCACGCCCGAGCAGCAGCGCGAGGCACCGCCCAAAGTAGCTGGTTTCCGTATACGAAATCAGCGGCAGCGGGTGCTGCTTGGTTCCGTGAAGTCGAAAGGCCGGCGCCGAGCGACGGTTCGGCCTGCATGCCGGCATCAACGTGTCGAGGCCGACGGTCAGGTGCGCGTACTTCGCCGGATCGAGATGAAGCGGCAGCTCCGGATGGTGATACGCAAACATCAGCTCGCAGTTGCCGTTGACGAGCATCAGGATCGAGTCGTGGACATTGGTCGGAATGACCCGCGCCCGCACCTCGCCGAAATGCGGCGCAAGCGCCTTGAGCCACGCCGGCAGGAAACTCAGTGCGATCGTGTGGCCGGCGGCAATCTGCAGGCTCTTGCCGGCGATCCGCTGCTCGGTGCGGATGATCGCACGCGTGTCGAACAGGCGGCTGAGCACGTCTTCGGCCGTCTCGCGAAACAGGCGTCCGGCCGGTGTCAGCACCGGCGGGAAACTGCTGCGGTCGATCAGTTCGGCGCCGATCCACTGTTCGAGCGACTGAATGCGGCGGCTGAAGCCCGATTGCGTGACGTTGCGGAACTCCGCTGCCCGGGAGAAGCTTTGATACTGAGCGAGGGCGAGGAAATCCTCGATCCATTTGATTTCCATGTCTGCCTTGGCGGCCCACGACCGAATCGACCGATGATCGACCGAAGCACGGCACGGGTCCGGGAGGCAAAAGCTTACGAGCGCCGCGCGCGATTCGTCAAACGGCCCGGGGCCCCGGCTCGGGCGCCGAACCTGACCCACGGCCCGTGCCGGCGCTCACCGCACCGCGACGCCACGGGCGGCCTCATCGAGCGGCCACCGCATGTCGCCCGTCGCCGGACAACGCGACGGCAGGCTCGGCAATACTCGTCGCCGAACCCGGACGTCGTACAGGCCGTCGTTCGGGTGTCAGGGAAAGATCGGTGTCGTCGGCTCGCCGCCTTCCATATCCGCCATCGGAAAATGCTGGGCGACCATCTGCTCGATTTCCTGCTCTCGCAATGCCGGCACGTCGGCCATGATCAGGATCTGGCCGTCCCGTATCGCGTCGCGAAAGCGCTCGAGCCGCGCGTTCGGCTCGGCGATGCCGATCATCCCGGCCGTCCATGCGCCGAAGCCGGCTCCCGCCAACGTCAGCGCAACGACGGCGCCGCCCGCAATCACGAGCTCCGCAGGCGGGAACACGAGCGCGACGAGACCGATCAGCGCGCCCGTCGCGCCACCAAGTGCGACGCCACGCTCGAGCGCGTGCACGACATCGCTGCTTTGCAGCAAGGACGCTTCGGGTAACTGATCGAGTGTGACGCTGTGATCGGCGAGAACGTGGATATGGCGCCAGATGATGCGCGCACGCAGCAGGTCGTCGACGATCGCCTTCGCCATCTGCGTATCAGGTACGAGGAAATAAAGGCGTCTCATGTCGGCACCCCTTTTTTTGCCAGCAATGCGCCCCCGGGAGGGGACTGCTTTCCATTTTATGCCAGCATCGGCGATGCGGTAATCGCGTCGTCGCATACCCGACGCGTGGCATCCCTGGCAGCCGGCAGGTGCTATCCGCGCTTGCGGAGCGGATCCAGCAAGCCGCGCAGCCCGTTGTGATCGATTTCGTGCATCAGCGCGAGTTGTCGGCCGATTTCGCCGCGCGGGAACCCTTCGCGGGCCAGCCAGTTGAGGTAGTTGCCGGGCAGGTCGGCAATGAGCCGGCCCTTGTATTTTCCGAAGGGCATGGTGACGGTGACAAGGCATTCGAGGTCTGGGGATCGCATGCGGATATTGTGCACGGCTTTCTGCGGCCGGCGCATACCCGCCGGGAACGACGCACCGGCAATCGCGGCAAAACGGCCGCCGGCGGCTATCTCGCGGAACAGGCACAGTGGACCGTCCGGCCCCCTTCCGGCCTGCTAGACTGAAACTTCCCCCTGCACACCCTGGAGGGAATCATGATGTCCATCTACGTCGTGAAAACCGGCGAGCAGTTCCTCTGCACCGCCGAGGACGGCGACATCGGCATGGCACCGGCGGTGGAAGACGCCACGTCGTTCCGATCGTATGAGGAAGCGGAACAAGCGGCGCACACGCATGCCGATCCCGGATACGAAATCGTCGCCGTCTGCATGATCAGGCACTGACACGGCATGGTGCCTTCCGGCCGACTTCAGGCCGACCGCGGGCGCCGATGGACCCACGCCATCGGCACCCGCAACCCGGCCCGAAGGCCGGTCATGCAGCGTCAGCCGTCGTTGCCCGCCGCCCGCTTCCCGCCGAACGCCTCGCACGCAGGCTTGTCCCACCGCGTCTTCACGACGCGATTGTCCGAATCGAACTGCACCTGGTACTGGCAGGTCGCGACCTTTCCGGCGTCGCGGAACAGGAACAGGTAGTTCCACGTCCGCACGTGGAAGATCCACTCGTGAAAATGCGGGGCCCCGAGCAGCTCGTACAGCTGGTTCTTCGTCACGCCCGGCTGCACCTGGGCCAGATTCGCGAGATTCGGATACGTGCCTTCGGGCAGCGTGGCCGTATCGGGCGGCGGGAACGGCGGATCGCCCTGCTGCGTGGCGCATCCGGTCAGGCCGGCGGCGACGACCAGCGCCGCGGCCGCGAACTTTGCAAGATTTGCGTTCATGTTTGCCATTGTCTGTATGGAAGGGAAACGGCGCGGGCCGCGGCTCACCACTGATACCCGGCGCCGACCACCGCGCCATACGTGCCGCGCGTGTTGGTCGAAACGGCCGCCTTGTAGACCCAGTGGTTGTTCTCCGAAATCGTCGAAATGCCCAGCGCCTGCCCCGACTGGCCGCGATACACGCTGCCGGCCAGCGCGACCATGCTCTTGCCGGGGCCGGACGGCTGCGGCAGGCCGGCCACGGCCATCGCCGTCGCCGTGCCGCCGTCCGCGTCGCGGCGGTAGCTGTCGAGGCTGCCGCGCAGGCTGGCGACCTGCCCGTCCGTGTAGCTGTTCGCCTGCGACAGGGTGTTGCCGACGCTCGCGTTCAGCTGGTTCACGTTGACCGCGTCGGTGCCCTGCGTGCCGGCCGCGACGTTGACGACCTGGCGCGCCGAATCGGCCGAGCCGACCGCGACGACGTTCGAGCGCCCGCCGTCGTTGCTGCCCGTGCCGATCGCGGCCGAATTGCTGCCCGATGCGGTGGAGCCCACGCCGATCGCGGTCGAGCCGTTGCCGGACGCGAGCGAGCCGTTGCCGACCGCCGTGCTGTTCGAGCCCGATGCGACCGCGCCCGAGCCGCCCGCCGACGAGTTCGCCCCCGTCGGCCCCGGCGGCACGTTCGTGCCGTTCGGATTCGACGTGTAC
The DNA here is from genome assembly GCF_984667975.1 of Burkholderia pulmonis. NCBI lineage: Bacteria > Pseudomonadati > Pseudomonadota > Betaproteobacteria > Burkholderiales > Burkholderiaceae > Burkholderia > Burkholderia pulmonis. The sequence continues at coordinate 341,867 of NZ_OZ480188.1, read as the reverse complement.
GAGCCGCCGAGATTGGACGTGCGTTGGTTGATCAGCGTCGTCAGCTGGTTGGCAACCGAGTCGAGCTGCGACACGTTCACCGCATCGGTGCCGCTCTTCCCGGCCGCGAGGCCGGTGATCTGCCGGTTGCCGATGTTGACTTCGCCGGCCGACGACTGCGGGCTGCTCAGGCCGTACGCGATGTAGTTCGTCTGCGCGCCAACTGTCGTCAGCGAACCGGCGCCGAGCGCGACGCTGTTCGCGTAGGTTGCCGACGCTCCGGCGCCGAGCGCGAGCGCATCGGTCGCCGTGCTGTGCGCCCCCGACCCGAGCGCCACGCTGCCGACGCTGGCCGCGACCGCGTTGGCGCCCTGCGCGACGGACTGCGCGCCGGTGGCCGTCGCCGCACTGCCGAGCGCGAGCGCATCGGCCTGCGCGGCACTCGCCGCCTGGCCGATCGCGACGCCGCCCGGCGCGGTGGCCTCGACGATCGCGCCGTTGCCGATCCCCACGCCGTTGTCGCCATTGACGACCGTCGTCGGGCCGACCGCGACCGAGTCCGTGCCGACCGCGAGCGAATCGGCCGCGGTCGAGTTCGCGTGGAAATACTTCTGGCTCGTGACCGCGAACGACTGCAGCGCGCCCGCCAGCTGCCGCACGGTCACCGCGTCCTGCTGGCCCGTGCCGTCCGCGACGTTGGTGATCTGGCGATACGTCTTGTTCGTCGCGTCGCCGACCGACACCGCGCCCAGCAACGTCTGGTCGGTGGTATTGAACGGAATCGACGCACTGCCGTTGCGGATCGTGCCGGACGCCGGCACCGTCGCGCGATCCGACACCGAGCCGGCGCCGAGCGCGATGCTGCCGTCCACCTTCGCGACCGCGTTCGGGCCGATCGCGACGCTGTCGACGCCGAGTGCCTGGCTGTCCGGCGCGGTCGAGTTCGCGTGGAAATACTTGATGCCTTGTGCGTTGATGTTGTCGATCGCCGAGCCGACGCTGTGGTTGACCGTCGTCGTGCCGTTGTTGTTGTAGGTGACGTACGACGGCGCCGAAACCGTGCCGGTCACCGGATCGTAGGTGGCCCCGCCGCCCAGCCCGCCGGCCGTGCTGTTGCCGAGATTGTTGTTGATCGTCGTGATCGAGTTGAGACCGGTCGACAGCGAGCCGATGCCCGTCGACGTCGCGGTCGACAGCGACGTCAGGTTGCTGTTCGTGCTCGACAGGCCGGTGGAGAGCGAACCGACGATCGTCGAGGTCGACGTCGACAGCGACGTGATCGAGCTGGTCGTCGAACTCAGGCCGGTCGACAGCGAACCGATGCTCGTCGACGTCGCGGTCGACAGCGACGTCACGCTGCTGTTCGTCGTGCTCAGGCCGGTCGACAGCGATGCGACACCGGTGGACAGCGAGCCGACGATCGTCGACGTCGACGTCGACAGCGACGTGATCGAGCTGTTCGTGCTCGACAGGCCGGTGGACAGCGAGCTGATGCCCGTCGACGCCGACGTGGACAGGGAAGTCACCGTGCTGTTGGTCGAACTCAGGCCGGTGGACAACGACCCGACGACCGTCGACGTCGACGTCGACAGCGACGAGACCGAGCTGTTGGTCGAACTCAGGCCGGTGGACAGCGAACCGACGACCGTCGAGGTCGACGTGGACAACGACGTGACCGAGCTGTTGGTCGAGCTGAGGCCGGTGGACAGCGAGCCGACGACGGTCGAGGTCGATGTGGACAGCGACGTGATCGCGCTGTTGGTCGACGACAGGCCCGTCGATGCCGAGGTCGACAGCGACGTCACCGCGCTGTTGGTCGAACTCAGGCCCGTCGACAACGAGCTGATGCCGGTCGATGTCGACGTGGACAACGACGTGATCGAGCTGCCGACCGACGACAGGCCTGTCGACGTGGATGTCGACAGCGACGTCACCGCGCTGTTGGTCGAACTCAGGCCCGTCGACGTGGATGTCGACAGCGACGTCACCGCGCTGTTGGTCGAACTCAGGCCCGTCGACAACGAGCTGATGCCGGTCGATGTCGATGTGGACAACGACGTGATAGAGCTGCTAACCGTCGACAGGCCCGTCGACGTGGACGTCGACAGCGACGTCACCGCGCTGTCGGTCGAGCTGAGGCCTGTCGACAGTGAACTGATGCCGGTTGAAGTCGACGTGGACAACGACGTGATCGAACTGCCGACCGACGACAGGCCCGTCGAGGCGGACGTCGACAACGACGTCACCGCACTGTTGGTCGAACTGAGGCCCGTCGACAGTGAACTGATGCCGGTTGAAGTCGACGTGGACAACGACGTGATCGAACTGCCGACCGACGACAGGCCCGTCGACAGCGACGACACGCCGGTCGACAACGACGTGATGCTCGACGCCGTCGACGTCGACAACGAAGTGACCGCAGTATTCGTCGCGGCAAGCTGCGACCCGTTGATCGCATCCGTGCTCGCCGAATCGATGCGCCCCGCCGCGACGTTGGTGACCTGGCGTTCGGTACCCGGCGCGCCGACACTGACGACGCTGGTCGGCGTCGTGCCCTTGAAGTTGTACGTGACGCCGCCGATCACCGCGCTGGCCGTCGGATTCGGCGCGGCGGTCGTCGAGCCCGAGCCGAGCGCGACATCGCCCGCATTGCTCGCCACGGCGGACGCGCCGAACGCCAGCGCGCCCGCCGCCGCCGCCGTCGACGTGTTGCCGAGCGCGATCGAGCCGATGCCCTGCGCATTGTTCGAATTGCCGATCGCCAGCGCGCCGTTCCCGTTCGCCGTGTTGTTCGCGCCGACTGCGACCGCACCCGTGCCGGTCGCGGCATTCGGATCGCCGATCGCCACCGCGCCGTTGCCGCTCACCGTCTGGCTCTCGCCGAGCGCCACCGCGCCGGTGCCGCTCAGGACCGTCGAATTGTGGCCGCCGGCGATCGCGCCCGTGCCCGCCGCCGCGGCAACCGAACTGGTATCGCCGAACGCGACGCTGGACGCTGCCGCTGCCGTCGTGCTGCTGCCGAATGCCGTTGCATTGGTGCCCGTCGACGTCGCCAGCTTGCCCAGCGCGATCGAACCGACACCCAACGCATTGGCATTCGTACCGAACGCGATCGCGAAATCGGCGCCGGCCGTTGCGTTCGAGCCCAGCGCAGCCGAGCTCGAACCGAGCGACTGGGTGCCCGATCCCGGTACGCCGGCGGTTCCGCCCCAGCCGATCGCAATCGACGTCGCGCCCTTCGCGCCGCTGTTGACACCCATCGCGACACCGGAATTGCCGCTCGCCAGTGCACCGCTCCCGACGGCCACCGCTGCGCCGCCCGAACTTGTCGCCTGATTGCCGATCGCAACCGAACCCGTCTGGGTCCCGCTCGCGAGATAGCCGACGGCAATCGAATAATCCCCGCTACCGGTCGCCAGCCCGCCGAGCGCGGTACTGTTGGCGCCGGTCGCATGAGCATTGATGCCGACGGCCGTAGTGTTGTCGTTCGTCGCGTTCGCGCCCGGGCCCAGCGCGGTGGACGACACCCCCGATGCCGACGACAGATTGCCGTAAGCCGTTGAATTCACCTGCGTGGCAACCGAGCCGACGCCGATCGAAATCGAGCTGGCGCCCCCCGTTGCAGAGCCGCCGCCCTGCGCATACTGCGCATGCGCGCTGGCCTGGAACAGCCCGAGATACACCGATGCCATCAGCATGACGAGCCGACGCGGAGACGGCATCGACAGCGGACCGGCGCTTGTCGCCCCCTCCGCGCTCACGGCAGGCTCCGCCGCACTACGCGACGACGCGACACGCTTCCCGCGCGCGCGGTCGAGCTCCGAAGCCGCAACCCAGGCTCCCAATGCTTCGTTCCAGATCGACTTGAACGACTTGTTCATCTTGTCTTCCCTCGGTTCTCATGTGCTGGATGACGCAATCGCAAACACGGCACCGGGCATAGGACGCACCTTCTTTCGTCTTTACCCGTGACGCGACGCCTCGTTTATCACTTCGTATCACTAACTAAATGGACGAACAGCGTCGCCCGACACCTTCGATACCCATCGCGATCGCACAACCGATCGCCGGCTATCGAATCATGGAAGCCCACGTTGCCGGCCTGGCGGCGACACGACGCGCGACGCATCGCGAACGAGCGCGCGCACGCCGTCGCGCCGAACCTGCGGCAACGTTGAATTGCATCGGAAAGCGTCGTTCAGACGCCGGACGGACACGTACCGGCCCGCATTGCGGGCGGCCCGTCACGTTTCATTCAGGGGGAGGATGATGCCGTGCAGCCCCCGGGGGCGAAGCATGTGCCGCCGGATCGATCGACCCGGTGCGTTGACCTGCCATGCTTGTCGTGCTCATATTTTTCGTACCCGCCTGATTCGACAGCGCACCGCACGCGACCGCCCCCGGATCGATCAGACTGCCAGGCCGTCAACGCGAAGCCACTCACCCCTGTTTCCGCCCGGCCTGCGACCGGTTTTTCCGGATTTCCGGAAAAACCGGCGACTTGCCGAACGACCCCGACATCGAATTAATCGATCTCATTTGCTTGACGATTTTTTCTCGTCCGATGCCTTGCAACCGAACAAACCCCACGAACCCGCCACTCTTCTTGTATATCAAATCATTCGGCGAATTATAAAGTTTGCATTATCCTCGTGCCTGTTATTCTCCTGCCACCGCATTCCCATCATTCCCATCATATGGGAATACCATCACTCAATGTCACATTGAATATCGCATACCATGGAAGCGACGAGACTACACCTTCCGCGGCAACCCGACACATCGAAAGAACCGATTCCAGCCGCGCCGGGGCTAGTGTGCCGGCATTCGTCCAAACAAACCTTTTCCGGAGCGGACAAACCCTTTTCCCCGGCGGACGGCATTTACATTCATACACATTCGCATGAAATCCGATTTACATGCGAGATAAATACAGGTCGACGATCAACCAACTCTTAATCAGGAAGCCAAGGAATTGATGGATCGATTTACACCGCCAAAATCAATTTCTCGATATTTAAGGCGCAGATTCTTCATTCAGGCCAATTCGATCGACAAAATCATTGAAACGGAAATAAAGACCGAAATCAATAAACCCGGCGCGGCACATTTTTCCGACTTTTTTTCATGAATCCGGCCGTCACCGTGACATGCACGCAACGTCGGCCCGACAAGCCCACACGCGCCGCACGGAATCCTCGCAACCGACGCGGTAGTCGGCATATAATTTTTTGCAACAATTGACCAGATAGCGATGCCTCCTATCCGACCGGCCACTCTTCCAACGCGTTCGCAACCATGTCATCCCGCTTGCCCAGTCCGGCGTCGCCTCGCACCACGCCGGATCTCGCTGGCGCACATATTCTCGTCGTCGACGATCGCCCGAACGACCTGCGGCTCCTGACCGAAATCCTGCGCGCCGCGCAATGCCGGATCAGCGTGGCGTTCGACGGGTTGCAGGCCTATCACCGCGCACAGGCGATCGCGCCCGACCTGATCCTGATGGACGTCCGCATGCCGCGCATGGACGGGTTCGCCGCTTGCCGGCTGCTGGCGTCGACCCCGTCGACCCAGACCATTCCGGTGATCATCCTGACGGCCGCGGGCGATCTCGAGGATCGCATCGCGGGGCTCGAAACCGGCGCGATCGACTACATCGTCAAGCCGTTCGAGCCGACGGAAGTCATTGCGCGGATCCGCAATCACCTGAAACGCGCGCGGCGCAGCCAGCCGTTCGCGCACCTGCCCGAACTGCCCGACAACCCCGATGCCGCGCTCGTGCGCGCGGCGGCCGACGTGCTGCTGCGCGACCTGCGCCATCCGCCGGCACTCGAGGATCTCGCGAAGCGGGTCGGCACGCACGAAAAGCGGCTGTCCCGCGTGTTCCGTGACCATCTCGGCCAGACCGTATTCGAATACCTGCGGGACACGCGCCTGCGCGCCGCGATGCACTTCCTGTCGGAAACGTCGATGGGCATCGGCGACATCGCCGAGGAAATCGGCTTTTCCACGCCCGGCAATTTCGCGACGGCGTTCCGCGAACGCTTCGGCATCACGCCGTCGGACTGGCGGCGCCAGCGCCACGCGGTCGACGCGCCGGCCGCACCGGCGGGGCACCACGGCGATGCCTAGGCGATTCGCGCCGTGGGCGGCGGGATGGCGCGCGTTGCTGCTGCTTCTGATGACGCTGGCCGTCACCTGCGCGACGGCCAGCGCGGCATCGACGCCGAACCCCGCCCAACTGGAAGCCGTGTCGGTATTCGAAGACGCGAGCGCGACGATGACCGCCGAACAGGTCGCCGCGCGGCTCGCCGAACAACGTCAAGAAGCGCCTGCAGAGCGTAAATCGTCGTTCAACGTCGAGTTCTCGCGGTCGGCATGGTGGGTCCACGCGACGCTGACCAACCGCGACAGCGCTGCACGTCCGCTGGTACTGGTGATTCGCGACGCGCGCATCGACCACGCCGACTTCTATGTCGACCGGAACGGCCGGTGGACGCTCGACAGCCGCTTCCCTGCCGGCGGCGTCGACAGCGATGCCGGCGGGCAACCGTCGCGCTACCCGGCACTCGACGTCACGCTGCCCGCTGGCGAAAGCATGCCCGTGCTGATCCGCGTCACGTCGCGCAAGGAAATGCGGCTCGCGCCGGCCGGGTTCACCCGTGCGGCCTGGGATGCGCTGGAACGGCGCGCGACGATGTGGGATTTCGGCTTCTTCGGCGGCTTGCTCGCGCTCATGTGGTGCGCGCTGCTGATCGGGTTCTTTTCGCGCAGCGGCGTGTTCCACGTGCTGGCCGCGATGGCGCTCGGCACGACGCTGTTCGAGGCGGCCTACCGCGGCTATACGGCAATGGCGTTGCCGCCGGCGCTGCGCGAATGGTCGGCGCGCGGCGAGGTGATCTTCGCCTACGTGGCGCTCGCCAGCTTCATCGTCTTCATCCTGATGGTCGCCCGGCGCGAGCAGGCGAAGCTGCCGATGCGCGCGGTCTACATGGCATTCCTCGCGCTCGAATGCGTCGGCATGGCCGGCGCCGCATGCGGCGACCTGCTGACCTTCACGTGGTTCTGCCTGCGGCTGAACGCGGTGCTGGGGATCGTCAACATCAGCCTCGCGCTGCTGCTCGCGATCCGCCGCACGCCGACCGGCCGCGTGATGCTGATTGCCGTCGCGTTCGCCACCTTCAACATGCTGATCCGCGTGCTCGACGGCATGAGCGCGCTCCCCGCCATGCTGTCCTGGCTGAAATCCGACATTTACCCGAACCCCGTCATCGCGATCGTCGGGCTTGCCACGCACCTGCTGGTGCTGGCCGCATGGATCCACCACGTGGGCCGTCAGCGCACCGAGGCGCGCAAGCGGCTCGAACACTGGCAGCTCACCGAACAGGATCGCCTGCGCGACGAAGTCGCGAGACGCACGGTCGCGCTCAACGACGCGCTGCAGCAGGTGACGACCCACATGCAGCAGAAGATCGAGACGCTCGGCTACGTCAGCCACGACCTGCGCGCGCCGCTGTCCACGATCAACGGCTACGCGAAACTGCTGCTGCAAAGCGCGACGCACAGCCAGGCGCGGCTGATCCGGTCGATCGACCGCAGCATCCGCTACCAGCTCGCGCTGATCGACGAACTGCTCGCGTTCACGAAGGCCGAGCTGCAGCCGCTCGGCGTGACCCCGGACACGACCGACCTGCCCGGCCTGCTCGACGATCTCGGCCATTACGCGCTCGCGCTGAGCGCGCAGCAGGACAACCGGTTCGTCTACCGGCCCGCCACGCCGCTGCCGCGCACGGTGTCGATCGACGGGATGCGGCTGCAGCAGGTGCTGCTGAACCTGCTGTCCAACGCGTCGAAGTTCACCCGCGACGGCACGGTCACGCTGTCGGTGCATGCGTCGCGCGAAGGCGACGCGTGGCGCCTGCTGTTCGAGGTCGCCGATACGGGTATCGGGATCGACATCAGCGGCACCCGCGACATCTTCCGCGCGTACCAGCAGGTGCAGGCCGTGAACGGCGGAACCGGGCTCGGCCTGTTCATCGCGCAGCGCATCGTCGGTGCGATGGGCGGCGAGCTGGCCGTCGCCAGCCAGCCGGGCGTCGGCACGTCGTTCTCGTTCGCGATCATCGCACCGGCCGTCGGGCACGCGCTCGTGCCGGCGTCGGAGCTCGTCCGGCGGTTTCATCCGGCCGACGATGCCGGGCCGGCGCCCGCCGCGCCCCCGATCGCGGCCCCGCCCGACGAAGCGCTCGACGAACTGATCCAGTTGGCCGGCGACGGGCGGCTCACGGATATCGAGGCATGGCTCGGCCACGTGGCGGACGAGCCGGATTACGCGGCCTTCGTGCAGCAGGTGCGCGAGCACCTCGATGCGCTGGACCTGCACGCGATCGAAAAACTGGCCGGCTCGCTGAAGCGTGCACGCGTCGCCGATACGTCATTCGACGCCGAGACGGACACGGCCGGGCCGGCCTGACCGCGCGGGCCCTCGCTTCTTTCGCCGACGCCCGCTAATGCTCGCGATCGGCCCGCTCGACGACACGGGCCAGGCGAATGATGTCGGTCAGCCCGAATTCGCCGGCATCCGGGCGCGGGCGGCCGTGTTCGTCGGCCACCCGCATCGCGAACGCCAGTGCTTCCGAGCGCTCGCGCAGCAGCACCCGCAGTGCGTCGGCCACGATCCGGCAATCGCGCGCGTCGCCGAGATCGAGCAGCGGCCGGTGGCCAGGTTCGACGGTCAGCGCATCGGCACCGCCCGCTGTCGCGTCAGCGCGCTTCATCCCGCTCTCCCCGCCCGATCATGATCCGTCGCCCTGCAATCGCCGCATCGTCGCCACCAGCGCGGCCCCTTCGCCGGGCGGCGCCGGCCGCGCGGGCGACGTGTCGCGTGCCGGCCGCAGCGTGCCGAGCCCCGTGCCACCCGTGCGCCGCCGCGCGGCATGCCGCTCGATGACCCGCTGCAGCACGCAGAACACGCACAGCAGCGCACCGATCACGATCCGCGTCCACCACGAACTCAACGTGCCGTCGAACGTGATCAGCACCTGGATCGTGCCGAGGATGCCGACCCCGAACACCGAGCCGACCACGTAGCCCACGCCGCCCGTCAGCAGCGTGCCGCCGATCACGGTCGCGGCGATCGCGTCGAGCTCCATCCCCTGCGCCTGCAGCCCGTAGCCGGACAGCACGTACAGCGTGAACACCACGCCGCCGAGCGCCGAACAGAAGCCGCTCAGCGCGTAGACCCCGACCTTCGTGCGCGCGACCGGCAACCCCATCAGCAGCGCCGAGCGCTCGTTGCCGCCGATCGCATACACGTTGCGGCCAAAGCGCGTGAAATGTGCGACGTAGATTGCGGCAGCCAGCGTCGCGAGCGCGATCAGCGCACCCGCGCTCAGCATGCCGCCGCCGACCGGCACGCTGATGCCCGCAATCGCATGAAACGCCGGCTCGTCGATCGTGATCGACTGCGTCGTGATCAGGAAGCACGCGCCGCGCGCGAGAAACATGCCGGCGAGCGTGACGATGAACGGCTGCAGCCGAAAGTAATGGATCAGCGCGCCCATCGCCGCGCCGTACAGCGCGCCGAACGCGAGCACGAGCGGCACGATCACCCACACCGGCCAGTGCAGCCGCTCGGCGCCGACCGCGCAGAAGATCGTCGTCAGCGCGACGACCGAACCGACCGACAGGTCGATGCCGCCCGACACGATCACGAACGTCATCCCGATCGCGACGATCAGCAGGAAGGCGTTGTCGACGAGCAGCCCGGTCAGCACCTGCATCGAGAAGAAGCCCGTGTACATCACGGACCCGAAGCCGAACAGCGCGGCGAACAGCACGATCGTCACGACGATCGGCAGCGTGCGCGGATCGGCGAGCCGGCCAAGGAAGCGGGTCATCGCGGCGTCGCTCCGGTGGTGGCGCGCGAACGCGCGGAAGACAGCAGCCGCGACGCATGCCGGACGACCAGCGCGCGCGCCGCGTCCGACTGGATCAGCGTCACGACGATCACGACGACCGCCTTGACGACGAGCGTCGCCTCCGGCGGCACGCCGATCGAATAGGTCGTATAGGTGAGCGTCTGGATGATCAGCGCGCCGAGCACCGTGCCCGCGAGGCTGAAACGGCCGCCGAGCAGCGACGTGCCGCCAAGCGTCACCGCGAGGATCGCGTCGAGTTCGAGCAGCAGCCCCGCGTTGTTGCCGTCCGCGCTGCGCACGTTCGAGCTCGCGAGGATGCCCGCGAGCGCCGACATCGCGCCCGAACACAGATACACGCCGAACACGACCGCGCCCGAACGCAGCCCGACGAGCCGCGTCGCGACCGGGTTCACGCCGATCGCGCGGATGAACAGCCCGAGCGCCGTGCGGTTCACCAGCAGCGCGGTCGCGGCGATCGTCGCGATCGCGATCCACACCGCGCACGGCACGGTCGCGAGATAGCCGCCGCCGAGCACAAGGTAGCCGGGTGCGCCGATCGGGATGATCTGGCCGCCCGTCAGCAGTTGCGCGACGCCGCGCCCGGCCACCATCAGGATCAGCGTCGCGATGATCGGCTGCATCCCGACGAACGCGACGAGCAGCCCGTTCCATGCGCCGGCCAGCAGCCCGACGCCGAGCGCGGCGGCGAGCGCCGCACCGACCCGCGACGGGTCCGCATCGAGCACGATCGCGGCGGCCGCGCCGGCAATCGCGACGATCGCGCCGACCGAGATGTCGATCCCGCGCGTCGCGATCACGAGCGTCATCCCGAGCGACACGATCACGAGCGGCGCCGCGCGGTTCAGGATGTCGACCGGTGCGCCGAACAGGTGACCGTCGAGCAGCGAGATCGACAGGAAGCCCGGGCGATGCGCGACGTCGAGCGCGAACAGCAGCGCGAGCGTCAGCGCCGGCCACGCGAGCGGATGACCGAACAGCGAGCGCAAGCGCGTCATGACTGGCCTCCCGCGATCAGCCGGTACACCTGCTCCTCGGACGCGTCGGCACCGCTCAGTTCGGCCACCTTGCGCCGGTCGCGCAGCACCGCGATCCGGTGGCTCACACGCACGACCTCGCCGATCTCCGACGAGATGAACAGGATCGCGAGCCCCGCCGCGCACAGCGCGAGCACGCGCTCCATGATGTCGAATTTCGCGGCGACATCGATGCCGCGCGTCGGCTCGTCGAGAATCAGCAGTTTCGGGTCGGTCGCGAGCCAGCGTGCGAGCAGCACCTTCTGCTGGTTGCCGCCCGACAGCAGCCCGATCGGCTGCTCCGCGTCGCGCGCCTTGATGCCGAGCCGTTCGATGTACGTATCGGCGATCTCGCGCTGGCGCGCCCGCCCGATCAGCCGCCACCAGCCGCGCCGCGCCTGCAGCGCGAGGACGATGTTCTCGCGGATCGACAGCGCGGCGACGATGCCCTCCTTCTTGCGGTCTTCCGGGCAGTACGCGATACCGTGCCGCACGGCGTCGTGCGGCGACGCGAGCCGCTTGCGCGCGCCGTCGATCTCGACGGCGCCGGTGTCCGGGCGCTCGGCGGCGAACGCGAGCTGCGCGGTTTCGGTGCGCCCCGAGCCGAGCAGCCCGGCCAGCCCGACGATCTCGCCCGGGCGCACGTCGAGATCGAGCGCGCTCATCATCCCGCGCCGGCCGACCTGCTGCATCGACAGGAACGGCGCCGCGTCGCCGGCGGTGCGCCCGACGGCCACGGCGCCCGCCTGCAGCGCATCGGACATCCGTTCGCGGCCGGTCATCTTCGCGACCAGCGCGTCGACCGGCAGGTCGCACGCCAGGTATTCGCCTTCGCGCTCGCCGTTGCGCATCACGGTGATCCGGTCCGACACCGCGTAGGTCTGCTCGAGAAAGTGCGTGACGAACAGGATCGCGATGCCCGATGCCTTCAGGCGGCGCAGCACGTCGAACAGCCGCGCGACCTCGCCGTCGTCGAGGCTCGACGTCGGCTCGTCGAGGATCAGCACGCGCGCATCGACGGACACGGCGCGTGCGATCGCAACCATCTGCTGCACCGCGATCGGATACGCGTCGAGCGAGCGCGTGACGTCGAGCGACAGGTCGAGTTCGGCCAGCGCCGCGCGCGAAGCCGCATGGATCGCGCGCCAGTCGATCGCGCCGCGCCGCATCGGCTGCCGGCCCGCGAAGATGTTCTCCGCGACCGACAGGTTCGTGCACAGGTTCACCTCCTGGTAGAGCGTCTGGATCCCGGCCGCCTCGGCCTCGCGCGGCGCGGCAAAGCGCACGCCCCGGCCGCCGACGCGGATCTCGCCCGCATCGTGCGCATGCACGCCGGTGAGCACGTTGATCAGCGTCGACTTGCCCGCGCCGTTCTGGCCCATCAGCGCGTGGATCTCGCCCGGAAACAGCCGGAAGTCCACGCGCTGCAGCGCGCTGACGCCCGGAAACGACTTGTCGATGCCGATCATCTCGACCACCGGCGGATTCGTCATGAACGCTCCTCGAAGCGGTTGCCATCCGGGCGGCCGCCACGCCGCCGCCCATGCGGGACTGTCCGTACCGGCTCAGTACTTGCGGGTCGGCATCACCTGCGCCGCGACGTTCATCGGGAACACGGTCTCGTTCGTGACGATGCGCTTGGGCAGCGACTTGCCGGCGACCACGTCCTTCACCGCGCTCATCAGCTGCGGGCCGAGCAGCGGGCTGCATTCGACGTCGACGTTGATCTTGCCGGCGACCATCGCCTGGAAGCCGCCCTTCGTCGCGTCGAACGACACGACGCTCACATCCTTGCCGGGCTTGATCCCCGCTTCCTCCATCGCCTGGATCGCGCCGAGCGCCATGTCGTCGTTGTGCGCGTAGACGACGTTGATCTGCTTGCCGTAGGTCTTCGCGAACGCCTCCATCACCTGCTTGCCGCCGGCGAGCGTGAAGTCGCCGCTCTGCGATGCGATCACCTTGAATTTCGGATTGCTCCTGATCACTTCGAGCAAGCCCGCGCGGCGGTCGTTGGCCGGTGCGGAACCGACCGTGCCCTGCAGCTCGACGATGTTGATCGGACCCGGATCGTTCTTGTAGTGCTCTTCCATCCAGTGGCCCGCGCGCCGCCCTTCCTCGAGGAAATCCGAGCCGATCATCGTCACGTACAGCGACGGGTCCTTCACGTCGACCGCGCGGTCGGTCAGGATCACCGGGATGTGCGCGGCCTTCGCTTCGGTCAGCACCGGCTCCCAGCCCGATTCGACCACCGGCGAGAACGCGATCACGTCGACCTTCTGCGCGATGAACGAGCGGATCGCGCGAATCTGGTTCTCCTGCTTCTGCTGCGCATCGGAGAATTTCAGGTTGATGCCGGCATCCTTCGCCGCGCCCTTCACCGACACGGTGTTCGCGGTGCGCCACGCGCTTTCCGCGCCGACCTGCGAGAACCCGAGCGTGATCGGCTTTTGCTGCGCGAACGCGCCGGGCGCGAGTACCGTCGCCGCGGCGACGATCGCACCGGCCGCCAGCTTCCTGATGAATGTCATGGTCCGTCTCCGATGATGTCGTTGTCTGCCGCGGCGCTGTTCTGTTTCTGCGTGGCGCTCGCGCGGATCGGGGCGGCGCCGGCCCGGGCGGCCGGTCTGCATGCCCCGCATCAGTCTAGGAACAAGCCCGATAACCTTCCAATGAAATATTGGATTGGGGCGATATCGGAATCGGCATACGTATAAACACCTAAACACGCGAAGGCCGGCGCATTCGGGGAATGCGCCGGCCGTGTCGGGATTCGGCGGACGGACGGGAAACGATCGCTTCGCGCCGGATCAGCGCATCACACCGTTGGCGCGCAATTCACGGCCGATACGCACGATTTCACGTTCGCCGTCGACCAGCGCAGCGGCGTTCGTATGCACGGAGTAATGGCCCAGATGGAGATCGTGCGGATGCGGGATCGCCGTACCGACCACGAAGCGCGCATCGGCCACGGCCTCGAATTCGATCGCCGCGCCGGATGAGTCGAACACGACCAGTTCGCCCTGGCCGACCGGATCCGGCGTGCGCAGGCTGCCGTCCATCACGGCGGCCCAGCCGACCCGATGCCCGTGCGGCGGCCGGCAGGTCCAGCGTTCGCCGGCCTTCAGCTGCACGACCAGGTAGTTGATGCCCGGCGGCGCATCGATCGGGCTGAGTGCGTCGCCATGGCGGCCGAGCAGCACGCGGGCCGGGCCGTCCGTCGGGATGTCGTCGATCGACAGGTGCTGGCTGAACGCCGGCGCCAGCTCGCGTTCCGGCGGCAGCGCGACCCACAACTGGAACGCCTTGACCGGTGGCGTCACGGAACCCGTGTGCCAGACGCCGCGCCCCGCGCTCATCCATTCGATGTCGCCGGCCTCCATCGTGCCTTCATGGCCGGTGGATTCGGCGTAGGTGCCGTGACCGTCGATCGCGAGCGTGAGCGTGGCGATTCCCGAATGCGGATGCCAGCCGAAGGCCGGCCGCCCGATCGGCGCCTGCGTGTCGATCAGGTCGAGAAAGACGAACGGCTTGATGATCTCGCCGACGTCGGACGGGCTGACCATCCGGACGACCGGCCCGTGCGCGTCGCCGTGCGTACGGAACACGACGCGTCGGCGGGCGACGGTGGTCGCCGAAGCGGAATCGAGCGTATTCGACATGGTGGTTCTCCTGTGGCCGCCATCCGGCCCGTTGCGTCAGGCGGCAAGGGCCGCCGTCGCTTCCTTCGCCGAAGCCATGGCGCCGCTGCGCTTGTCCGGCCCCATCGCGACGCCCTCGGCACGAATGAACGTGATGTCCGTCACGCCGAGAAACGCGAACGCATCCTTCAGATAGGGTTCCTGATAATCGAGCGATGCCACCGGCGACCCTGCGCTGTACACCCCGCCGCGCGACGATGCGATGACCAGCTTCTTGCCGCCGCACAGGCCGACCGGCCCGTTCTCGTCGTAGCGGAAGGTCTTGCCGGCCACCAGGATGCGGTCGATCCACGCCTTCAGTTGCGACGGGATGCCGAAGTTGTACATCGGCGCGCCGACGACCACGATGTCGGCCGCGAGGAATGCGTCGAGCGCAAGCTGGCCGGTCTCGACGTCCGCCTTCAGCGCATCGTCGACCGGCGTGCCTTGCGCGGCGGCGAGGTGGTCGGCGGTCAGATGGCCGATCGGCGTGGCGGCAAGGTCGAGGTGCGTCACCGTGAGGCCCGGATCGCGGGCGCGGAAGGTCGCGACGATGTCCGCCGACAGTTCGCGGCTGACCGAGCCCTGGCCGAGGATGCTGGAATCGATGTGCAGGAGTTTCATGAGGATGTTCCGAACGGGATGACGGGATTACTGCTTGAGCGCTTCGGCCGTGATCAGCAGCTTCGTCTTCATCCTGAAGCCGTACTGCTTGCCGTAGTCGAGGCCGAAGTCGCTGCGGTCGAACTCGCCTGCCGCGTCGACCCCGCACACTTCACGCTTGAGCATCGGATGCGGCATGCACTTGAACGAATCGATCTTCAGCGTGACCGGCTTCGTGACGCCGTGCAGCGTCAGGTTGCCGACCACCGATACCGGCCTGTCGCCGTCGAACTTGATCGTGCCGTTGTAATGGGCCTGCGGAAACTTCGCCGCGTCGAAGAAATCGGCCGTCTGCAGGTGTTCGTCGAGCTTCGCGCTGCCGGTGTGGATCGACGCGATGTCGGTCGTCACGTCGACCGTGCCCGTCTTCGCCGCGCGATCCAGCGTCACGGTGCCGCCCGACTTGTCGAACTTGCCGCGCCAGACCGACAGGCCGCCCATATGGTCGGCTTCGAAGCTCGGGTACGTATGGCTCGGATCGAACTGGTACGTCGACGCGGCGGCAAATGCGGAAAACGACAGCGATACGGCAAGCGCGCCGATCGCGATCGTCAGATGCTTTTTCAATTCAATCTCCTTGGGACGTCAGGTGTTCGTCTGTAGCGTGAGACCAGTATGGAGATCGAATCCGCTCTACACTAGATGGATAAACAGGATTTGATTAATCCATTTTTGGAGGAATCCGATGCTCGATCTGAATGACCTCGCGCTGTTCGTCCAGGTCGTCCGCGCCGGCAGCTTCTCGGAGGCCGCGCGGCGCCTGCGCATGCCGGCCAATACGCTGAGCCGGCGCATCGACCAGCTCGAAGGGCACATCGGCACGCGGCTGCTGCATCGCTCGACCCGCAAGCTCGCGCCGAGCACCGAAGGCCAGGCGCTGTTCGAGCGCTATGCGCCGGCGCTCGACCGGATCTTCGAGATCGGGCGGCAACATGCGGACGGGCAGGAGCCGGCCGGTACCGTGCGCGTGGCGGCGATGGCCGGCCTGTTCGAAGCGCTCAAGCTGGAATGGCTGGCCGAGTTCTACACGCGCTATCCGCAGATCCGCATCGACTTCCTGCTCGACGACACGCCGTCCGACCTGATCGCCGAGCGCATCGACCTCGCGCTGCGCATCGGCGTCGAAACCGGCGGCAGCTTCCGCGTGCGCCGGATCGCGCCGGGCACGACGATCCTCGCCGCCAGCCCCGCGTATCTCGAGCGACGCGGCGCGCCGCGCACGCCGCGCGAACTGGCCGACCACGATTGCCTGACGGTGTCGAGCCGCCAAGGGCGCAGCATGTGGCGCCTGCAGGGGCCGCGCGGCACACAGGAGATCTCGATCGACGGCCGTTTCTCGGTCAACGACATGCGCGTGGTCATGCAGGCCTGCGTTGCCGGCCTCGGCATCGCGCTGGTGCCGCAGTTGCTCGCCGCACCGGCGATCGACGAAGGCAAGCTGGTGCGCGTGCTGCCGTCCTACCAACGCTCCGGCACCGGCCTCGGGCTGCAGCTCGTCTATACGAGCCGCCCGCCGCTGCCGCCCGCGGTCACGGCCGTCGCCGAGTTTCTGCTGGAGAAGCTCACCGAGGGGATATCGGGGTGCCCCGAACCTTCGGCCGACCGATAACGTTTCGTTGTCGCGGCGAACGGAATTTCTTGTTGGACGCGGAATTTCGGCGCACGAACACTGCCGGGCATCGCGTCGGGTACCGCCCGACGCCAATGCAAGGGCCCGGTGCCCGACCGCAGGAGACAGCCATGCCGACAGCAGAACGATCCATCAACGTCCGGGAATTCATCGATGCACGCGCGGTCAGCCCGTTTCAGTGGCTGGTCGGCTTCCTGACGTTCGTCGTGATCTCGCTGGACGGCTGGGATACCGTCATCATCGGCTTCGTCGTGCCGGAACTCATCAAGGAATGGGGCGTCACGAAAAGCGCACTCGCGCCGGTGCTCAGCGCCGCATTGTTCGGGCTCGCCGCCGGCGCACTGCTCGGCGGGCCGATTGCCGACCGCTTCGGGCGCAAGCGCGTGCTGGTCGCGAGCGTGCTGGTCATCGGCGTCGGAACCCTCGCCACCGCGCACGCGACATCGCTCGCGGCGATGCTGCCGGTTCGCTTCGTCACCGGGCTCGGCCTCGGCGCCGTGATGCCGAACGTCGTGACGCTGTGGTCGGAGTACGTGCCGGAACGCCGGCGCTCGTTTCTCGTGACGGTCGTCTACAGCGGATTCACGGTCGGCGCCGCCCTGTGCGGCTTCATCGCGGCATGGATCATCCCGAGTTACGGATGGCGCACGATGCTGACGGTAGGCGGTGCGCTTGCGGTGGCCTGCGTGCCGATCCTGATGCGCTGGCTGCCCGAATCGGTCGCGTTCCTGACGGTGCGGCACACGCGTCCCGATCTGATTGCGCGGATTCTTTCCGCGATCGGCCGCACGCGCGTGCCGGCCGACACGCGATTCTTCCTGCCCGCGCAGCCGAAGGTGAAAGGCGGCGCGATCGGCACGATCCTGTCGACGCGCTATATCGCAGGCACGGCCCTGATCTGGCTGTGCTATTTCGTCGGACTGTTCGTCCTTTACCTGCTGTACAACTGGCTGCCGACGATGGCGAAGGATGCCGGCTACACGAGCGCGCAGGGCGCGATCATGGTCGGCTTCCTGAACTGGGGCGGCACGCTGGGCTCGATCGCGATCGGCTGGCTGATGGATCGCTTCGACCGCTACCGGGTGATCGCCGCGAGTTTTTGCCTGGCGGCGCTGTCGCTCTGGGCCGTGCACGGCATGCAGTCGACCTTCTGGGCCCTGCAGGTGCTCGCCTTTGCGTGGGGCTGGTTCATTCCCGGCACGAATACCGGCATGAACGCGCTGACCGCGCGCTTCTACCCGACCGTCGCGCGCGCCACCGGCCTGAGCTGGATGCATGCGTTCGGGCGGCTGGGCGCGATCGGCAGCGCGTTTGCCGGCGCGGCCCTCCTGAGCGCGGGGCTGGGGCTCGGCCAGATTCTCCCGCTGCTGGCCGTCGCGCCGCTCGCCGGGGCGGTGGCCGTGCTCGTGATTGCGGCGCTCGTGAAGCGCTGGGCGCTGGCGGACGAATCGGTAGCGGCCGCAGCCGGGCCGTCGGCGGCCGAGGTTTCGCCGAATGCCTGGGCAGATTGTTCAGGGTTGTGACCTGCTCCCCGCGTTTAGTACGGTGACGGTGTAGCGTCCGTTCCAGAGAGGAACGGTAATAAAAAAGCGATTCACCGAATAGCAAATCATCTGCATCTTGAAGGAAGCCGAGGCTGGCCTGAAGCCGGCGGAGCTGTGCCGCAAGTACGGCATCTCGGAAGCGACCTACTACAACTGGAAAGCGAAGTTCGGCGGGATGACGGTCTCCGAAGCGCGGCGCCTGAAGGAACTAGAGCAGGAGAACAACAAGCTCAAGCGCCTGCTGGCCCGAAAATAGCAAGCCCGCAGGCCAAGCGCGAAGCGGTCCGAATCGTGATGACCGAACGCGCCATGGGTGTTACCCGGGCCTGCGGGCTGGTAGGGATTTCGCGCTCGCTGTTCCACTACGAATCACGCCGCCGAGTTGACGATGAAGCACTGACTGGCCGGATGACGGCCATCGCTGCGCAGAAGCACCGTTACGGCTATCACCGGATTCACGTGTTGTTACAGCGAGATGGCTGCTTCGCCAACCACAAGCGCATCTGGCGCCTGCACATCAAGGCGGGACTGAGCGTGCGCAAGCGTATTGCGGCTGTCGAGCGCACGCCGCTGCCGTTACCAACAGACCCGAATCAGAGCTGGTCAATGGACTTCGTTTCTGACGGGCTGGCCTATGGTCGGCGGTTTCGATGCCTGAACGTGGTCGACGACTACACGCGCGAGTGCTAGGTGATCGAGGTCGATACATCGCTGCCGGGCCTTCGCGTGCAGCAAGTGCTCGAGCGTCTCAAGGAGATGCGAGGTTGACCCGCATCCATCACGGTCGACAACGGGCCGGAGTTCGCTGGTAAGGTGCTGGATGCGCGGGCCTACGAAGCCGGTGTCACGCTGTCGTTCATTCGGCCTGGCAAACCGGTAGAGAATGCCTATATCGAGAGCCTCAACGGGCGGTTCCGCGGTGAATGCCTGAACGAGCACTGGTTCGTCTCAATGCGCCACGACAAGCGGCTGATTGCGGAATAGCGTATCGAGTACAACACCGAGCGGCCTCATAGTTCACTCGGCCATCTGACACCTGTGCAGTTCGCTCTGGCGCACGATGCAAAGCAGCAGTTTTAACCTCTGACTCTAATTGCAGTTCGGACCAAAACCGGGGGCGGGTCACAATGCCGTGATCACCAGCTCACCGGCAGCAACACACGCCCACTCAACCCGCCTTTGACTGCTGAAACGTGCGCCGTAACAGAGATCCAACCGACGCATCAGCTCTGCGTGTTGCGCAGAAGCGCCACGCAGCGCGACACCAATAAACCACTCGCACTAGAGCGGCAGATTTTCAGGAATGATCGCTCAAAATAGACCGGACTCCCTCTACGTATCGACTGGAAAGCGCCCATCCTGCGGGGCAGTTCGGTACATCAGCGAGTCGCCCCTGAATTCGTCCGATTTTAGCAATCCTGACCGCTGCTCCCAGCTTGTCCAAAATCCGAAACTGCGATTGACTTTCGAATTGCGGCACTCAAGAATTTGAAGGTCAAACGCGCGGAAACGCGTGCAACAGCCTCCACTGCAGAACACAACCGTGCCAACCTATAGCCGCAACGACCTGGCCGCGCTGAAAGCGTTCACCGTCATCTGTCGCCGCAAGAGTTTCCGATTCGCCGCTGCAGAGCTGGGCGTAAGCACCTCCGCGTTGAGCCACGCGTTGCGCAGCCTCGAAGAGAAGCTCGGCGTCAAGCTGTTGAACCGTAATGCGCGCTCGATCTCGACAACCGACGCCGGCGCCGCACTCGCGCGTGGCCTAGATCTTGGCTTCGAGCAAATCGAGGGTGCGCTAGCCGAGTTGTCCCAGCTCCGCAACACGCCGTCAGGACTGATTCGTCTGAACGTACCTCGCGATGCGTCCAAATTGCTGATCAGCCCAATTCTGGGACGCTATCTGAACCGCTTTCCGGAATCACGAATTGAGGTCGCGGTCGACGACGCCATGGTCGACATCGTCAAAGGTGGGTTTGACGCTGGCATTCGCTATGGCCGCAGCGTGCCGCAAGACATGGTCGGGATTCGACTTACGCCCGATCTCGAATGGATCATGGTTGCCTCGCCCGACTACTTGCGCTTACACGGCGCACCGCGTGACCCGTCAGAACTGCACAGACACTCCTGCATCGGTATGCGACTCGGCGACGAATCGCTCTATCAGTGGGAACTTGGCACCGGCATGCGGGCGTGCAAGATCAACGTGTCTGGCCGCGTAATCCTCAACGAGACCGACGCGGTGGTTGAGGCCGCATTGGCTGGTGTGGGAATCGCGTATTGTCTGAAGCAACGCATTACGCAACATCTCGAGAGTGCCCGTCTAGTCCTAGTGATGCCTGAATGGGCCCCTCCCGTCGAGCCGTTCGTGATGTACTACCCGAGCCGACGACAAGTATCGGCGAATCTCGTCCAACTGGTGCAGATGATTCGCAAGGATCACGGCCTACCCGATTTCAAGCGGCAAATCTGAACGTGGCTCCAAGCCGGGCACGCTTACCTGAGTAACGTTCAACGACGCATTGACCGCAATTCAAGGATGGTTCGCCTAGACTGCCACTGCGTGAGGCAACCTCTGTCGACCGCTGATGCGATACCACGGCCAGGAGCGGCCGGTGCCGACCGCTCCTTCAACCTCTCTCTTTCCACACCGATCACCGCTAAAACACCCCTCGATATCGGCAAGCGACGCATTCCCGATATCAGGTGCCCAATCACGAGGTGTTGAGCCGAATGTGACGGTGAGCCGGACAAGTACCTTTGGTGAACGACCGTACGCATATCTGACTCTGCAGCAACAGTTGCTTGCGCACGCGCCTCAGTCGCCTCGCACATGTTCACGATGTTTTTTTTATAACCGGCCTGGACAACGTCGCAGCTAGCCTCACAGTTAAATGCAAAGGACACAAACGATACGAATTCAGCATCGATGCTTCGCTCGCGACATGATATGAAGAGCGACAGGATATCGAACTCTGCAACATTCTATCAATAACATAACAATTTTATGATCAGCATAGCTGATTGAAAAGTGAGTGACAAATGAAAATCGGCTACGCCCGAGTGTCAAACGATGAGCAGAACCTCGATATGCAAATCGACGCGCTGCAGGCATACGGATGCGACGTAATCTTTTCCGACCAGGGAATTTCTGGCGCCAGCTTCCAAAGACCAGGATTGAACCATGTGCTCGAATCGGCTGTCGCCGGAACAACAATCGTCGTATGGCGCCTTGACAGGCTCGGCCGATCGCTGATCAACTTGATATCGATCATAAACGGATTTCGAGAATCCAACGTTCAATTCGTGTCGTTGACCGAGAGTATCGACACCGGATCACCGGTAGGAACGTTTACGTTTCATTTGATCGCGGCTTTGGCCGAGTTCGAGCGGGCGCTGATAAGCGAGCGAACCCGTGCTGGTCTCGCCAGTGCCAAACGGCGTGGGAAGAGATTGGGGCGACCACGCGCCCTAGATGTCAATCAGTGTGCTCGAATGTTCGAACTGCTGGAGATTCATAGCAAACTTGAAGTTTCGAAGATCATGAACATCGACTATCGAACGTTGAGGCGTTACGTGGCGCGTGGAAGCATCCCTGAAACGTAAATTCAATCCGATCTGACCTGCCTGGTTTGTTCGCATGGCTTCAAAGCTGCATGAGGCGCTCCACGTCGGCAGCGCCCAGCCCTGCCGATATGTTATCGCCAGGTTCAGATCGTTTGTTCGCTGCCCCCGTGCTTCTTCGCTATCTCCGTGACCGAAGTCTTGCCCCCACGTGCACGATCGTAACCATCGGCTCTTCCATGAGTCGGTTATTCTTCACGACTCCCAGTTTTCCCTTGGAAACCACTCCCTCAGTTTGAGCTAATTCAAAAAATCGCCAAGCAGGTCATATGCTGACAAATGTACCCACCCCATCAGGAGTAAACGAAACCGTATCGACGTACCCGCATTGAGGATCGAGATGTCTTGCCCGCACACAGCAGGCGTCATGTGAATCCAGCTGGTCGCGAATCTTGACCCGTGGAGGACATCCGCGGGCAGACCGTTGTTCCTGCAATTCTTGAGATGCAATCCGACTTCAATGCGAGGGCGCGATATCGATGGCTTCCGTGAGACTCATCTTTGGTCGACCGATATGAAAGCCCTGCGCCTGAATTTCCGGATATCGAAGCAACCAATGCAACTGCTCCTGCGTCTCGACTCCTTCGACGACAATCGACACGTCGAGTCTTGCGAGAAGATCGAGAGTAGCTGCGACTACCGTACAATATCGATGCGACTGCGGTACACCCCTGAACAACTCACCCGCAAGCTTGACGGTATCAAACCTCGCTACGGCAAGCGTCCTCAGTGACGCATATCCCGATCCGAAATCATCGAGTGCTAGACGCACGCCAAGTTGGGTAAGCGGGCGCGTAAATACATCCGTGACGAAGAGACTCGATACGTCCTCGGTTTCCACCATCTCCAGTTCGATCAATGATGGCGAAACTCCGTAACGGGTACACCATCCTTCGATGGTCGGCGCGAGCGTAGCGTCAAGCAACTGAAACGGCTCGATGTTAACGGACATGCGTGGCAGCCGCAGTCCCCTGCGCTGCAGGTTCGCGAGCTCGCGAACAGCTCGCTCAATGACGAGGTGCGCTGCTCTCTGCGCCGCATTGTGATCTTCGAACGCGGCCGTAAAGCATCCTGGCAATAGCAGGCCGTAATCCGGATGTTGCCAGCGCAACAGGCACTCAACCGCCTGCAATGCTCCTGTTCCAACGTCGACAATCGGTTGGAATGCTACTTGGAACTCGCCGCGGTCAAACCCCACATGCACACGACTAATGAGCAATGAATCGCATTGGCGACCATGCCCCTGCGAGAAGGCGGAACGAGTCTGCGGCGCTGATTGAGAATTAATTTCCACTGACTCACGAGTCACACCCTACTCCTTTTATGTTCATATTTTTCATAAAATAGTTGAAAATATCATCCATCTCCTTTTATTTTTTATATTTCATCCGTATCGCGGATTACGTAATCTTCAAAGTTCTTTCCGATCAGCCATCGTGGAGTACGACCTCGACCGCTCCAGGTCGCACCAGTATCTGGATTCCAGTACTTTGGTTTAATTTTTCTTTTCTCTTTTTTTCGATCCAGTTCCGCCACATCAAGAATAGTAACGAGATCAATGCCGCTCTCCTTAAAAATAGACAACACCCGCCCCGCCAACAGTCGCGCCTCATTCTCTCTCACGAGGTCGATGTCAATCTTTATTTTCTCCAGATCAGCCAAAAGATCCTGATAGCTCTTCACAACACGCTCTCTATTTATCAGACCAGATAGGTAATCAATAATTAAAGCATCCGGACAGTCCCTGAGGAAAGAACTCCGGCCAACCTGGCAATGTGCCAAAGCATCTCTATGCGTTGGCCACGACGATCAATTCTGCTGCTTATTTCAGCATGAGAATCTCGACGCGGCGGTTGCTGGCGCGGCCTTCCGGCGTCTCGTTGGACGCAACCGGATCGGCCTTGCCGCGGCCGGTGACCGTCATCGAGTCGGCCTTCAGCCCGTGCCCCTTCAGATAGGCGGCGACGGCCTCGGCGCGGCGCTTCGACAGCGCGAGGTTGTAGTCGTCGCTGCCCACCGAATCCGTGAAGCCGGTGACCGTCACCTGCGAGTACGTATGGTCGGCGCGCTCGCTCAGCAGCCGGTCGAGCGATTCGCGCGCGGTCGGCGTGAGCGTGGCGTGATCGGTGGCGAACAGCGCGTCGCCCGACAGGTTGATTTGTTCGACGGCGGCGGCGGCCGGCTCAGCGGCCGAGGCCGGTTTGGCCGGCGCGGCGCCGCACTGGAAGACCAGCGTTGCCGGATCGGATTTGTCGCGCAGCGCGCGGGCCGAGTCGATCGCGCGCACGGGCTGGTCGCCGCAGATCTTGCGGGCGGCCTTCATGCAGGTCTGCGGGCCCGACAGCAGGCCGTGGCAGTCCACCTGGAAGGTACGCACGCCGTCGCGCGGCTGCAGTTCGGAGGCGCTGAAAGTCGGGCCGGATGCGGTCGAGCACGCGGCGAGGGCCGTTGCGGAAAGCGCGAGCGCAAGAGCGAGTTTGTTCACGGTGACGTCCTTAAAGCTTGGGTTGACCGAGGCCCGCCGCGCGGTGCGCAGCGGGCTCGTCCTGCCGTCGGGGCCGCGGGCCGTCCGGCTGGCGAGCCGGACGGGCGGGCGGCGCGACGCGTTACTTCCACTGGTACAGCATGCCTGCGCCGATCACCTTCTGACCGCCGCTGAAACCGCCGTTGATCGACGCCTTCAGGTTTTCCGTGATGCGCGCCTGCATGTTGACCGCCATCGCCTTCTGGCCGAGGAAGGTCGACGTGCCCACACCCATCCCGAAGTTGGCGTCGCGATCGAGCGCCGGGATCGACGCCATCGCACCGACGGCCGCGATACCCTGCTTCGCCATCTGGTCGGTCTGCTGCAGTTGCGAACCCAGCGAGTTGATTTGCGACTGCTGGCCCGACAGTGCCGTCGACAGCGTCGTCTGCACCTGCGTCAACTGGTTCACGTTCACCGCGTCGGTGCCTTGCGTACCCGGCGCGACGTTCGTGATCTGGCGCTGCTGCGTGTCGCTACCGACCGACACCACGTTCGAGCGACCGCCGTCGTTCGAATTCGCGCCGATCGCCACCGAGTTGGAGCCGGCAGTGACCGTCGGCAGATCGGTGCCCTTGCCGTTCATGTCGGCCGCGATGCCGTTGTTGTTTGCGGCACGCGTCGTGTTGTTGTTGACCGTCGTCGACAGCGAGTTCAGCGTGTTGTTGATGTTCGTCACGCCGGTCGACAGCGAGGCCACGTTGCTGTTCGTCGTGCTCAGGCCGGTGGACAGCGAACCGATGCCGGTCGAAGTCGACGTCGACAGCGAGTTGACGTTGCTGTTGGTCGAGCTCAGGCCCGTCGACAGCGAGTTGATCGCGGTCGAGGTCGACGTGGACAGCGACGACACCGAGCTGTTCGTCGCGCTCAGGCCGGTCGACAGCGAGTTGATGCCGGTCGACAGCGATGCGACGTTCGACGCGGTGGACGTCGACAGCGTGTTGATCGCGTTGTTCGTCGCGTTGAGCTGGCTGCCGTTGATCGCGTCCGTGCTGGTGGCCGAGATCTGGCCGGCGGCGACGTTCGTGATCTGGCGTTCCTGACCCGGTGCGCCGACGCTCACCACGCCAACCGGCGAGCTGCCTGCGAAGAAGTACTGCACGCCGCCGATCGTGGCGCTCGACGTCGGGTTCGCGGTGCTGGTGACCGAGTTCGCACCGAGCGCGATCGAGTTGGCGACATTGGCCAGCGCGTTCGAGCCGAAGGCGAGCGAATCGGCCGCGCTTGCCGTTGCGCTCGAGCCGTAGGCCTGGGCGCCGACGGCGTTGGCCGTGGCCTGGTTGCCGAGTGCGATCGTGTTGTCGGCGAGCGCCTGGTTCGAGCTGCCGAGGGCGAGTGCGCTGGCGCCGTTTGCCGTGTTCGCGTTGCCGAGCGCCACTGCGCCGTTGCCGGTTGCCGTGTCGTTCGCACCCATCGCCACTGCGCCGGTACCCGTCGCGATGCTCGGGTCGCCGATCGCCACTGCGCCGTCACCGG
Source organism: Burkholderia pulmonis (assembly GCF_984667975.1). NCBI lineage: Bacteria > Pseudomonadati > Pseudomonadota > Betaproteobacteria > Burkholderiales > Burkholderiaceae > Burkholderia > Burkholderia pulmonis. The sequence continues at coordinate 315,799 of NZ_OZ480188.1, read as the reverse complement.
ACGCCGTGTTGCCGGAGCCGATCGACACCGCCTTGCCGCCCGTTGCCGATGCGTTCTGGCCGATTGCGACTGCACCTGCCGATTGGGCGTTCGAGCCGTCGCCGACTGCCACGCTGCTGGCGCCCGCCGCGCTGGCGTTCACGCCGGCTGCGAGGGCGTTGGTGCCCGTTGCGCCGTCGTTGTTGTAGTTGTTTTGCTGCACGCCGTTGTCGTTGACGCTGTAGTAGTGCGTCTTCGCGGCGTTGATCGCGGTCGAGGTCGACGTGGACAGCGACGTCACCGAGCTGTTCGTCGTGCTCAGGCCGGTGGACAGCGAGCCGATGCCGGTCGACGTCGAAGTCGACAGCGACAGGATCGTGCTGTCCGTGCTGCTCAGGCCGGTCGACAGCGAGCTGATGCCGGTCGAAGTCGACGTCGACAGCGACGTGATCGAGCTGTTGGCCGACGAGAGGCCGGTCGAAGTCGAGGTCGACAGGGACGAGATCGAGCTGTTCGCCGAGGACAGACCCGTCGAGGTCGAGGTCGACAGCGACGCGACCGAGCTGTTGGTCGAACTCAAACCGGTCGACAGCGAGTTGATGCCGGTCGAGGTCGACGTGGACAGCGAGGTGATCGAGCTATTCGCCGACGACAGACCCGTCGAAGTCGAGGTCGACAGGGACGTGATCGAGCTGTTAGCCGACGAGAGGCCGGTCGACGTGGAAGTCGACAGGGACGTGATCGAGCTGTTAGCCGACGACAGACCCGTCGAAGTCGAGGTCGACAGGGACGTGATCGAGCTGTTCGCCGACGACAGACCCGTCGAAGTCGAGGTCGACAGGGACGTGATCGAGCTGTTCGCCGACGACAGACCCGTCGAAGTCGAAGTCGAGAGCGAGGTGATCGAGCTGTTGGCCGACGAGAGACCCGTCGAAGTCGAGGTCGACAGAGACGTGATCGAGCTGTTCGCCGACGACAGACCCGTCGACGTGGAAGTCGAGAGCGACGTGATCGAGCTGTTAGCCGACGAGAGACCCGTCGAAGTCGAGGTCGACAGGGACGTGATCGAGCTATTCGCCGACGACAGACCCGTCGAAGTCGAGGTCGACAGCGAGGTGATCGAGCTGTTCGCCGACGACAGACCCGTCGAAGTCGAGGTCGACAGGGACGTGATCGAGCTGTTCGCCGACGACAGACCCGTCGAAGTCGAGGTCGACAGGGACGTGATCGAGCTGTTAGCCGACGACAGACCCGTCGACGTGGAAGTCGAGAGCGACGTGATGGAGCTGTTAGCCGACGACAGACCCGTCGACGTGGAAGTCGAGAGCGAGGTGATCGAGCTGTTAGCCGAAGACAGGCCGGTCGAAGTCGAAGTCGACAGCGAACCGATGGAGCTGTTGGCCGACGACAGACCCGTCGAAGTCGACGTGGACAGCGACGTGATCGAGCTGTTCGCCGACGACAGACCCGTCGAGGTCGACGTGGACAACGAGGTGATCGAGCTGTTGGCCGACGACAGACCGGTCGAGGTCGACGTGGACAGCGACGTGATCGAGCTATTCGCCGACGAGAGACCCGTCGAGGTCGAAGTCGACAGCGACGTGATCGAGCTGTTCGCTGACGAGAGACCCGTCGAAGTCGAAGTCGACAGGGACGTGATCGAGCTGTTAGCCGACGAGAGGCCGGTCGACGTGGAGGTCGACAGCGACGTGATCGAGCTGTTAGCCGACGAGAGACCCGTCGAAGTCGAAGTCGAGAGCGACGTGATCGAGCTGTTAGCCGACGACAGACCCGTCGAAGTCGAGGTCGAGAGCGACGTGATCGAGCTGTTAGCCGACGACAGACCCGTCGACGTGGAAGTCGAAAGCGAGGTGATCGAGCTGTTAGCCGACGACAGACCCGTCGAAGTCGAAGTCGACAGGGACGTGATCGAGCTGTTAGCCGACGAGAGGCCGGTCGACGTGGAGGTCGACAGCGACGTGATCGAGCTGTTAGCCGACGACAGACCCGTCGAGGTCGACGTGGACAACGAGGTGATCGAGCTGTTGGCCGACGACAGACCGGTCGAGGTCGAAGTCGACAGCGACGTGATCGAGCTATTCGCCGACGAGAGACCCGTCGACGTGGAAGTCGAGAGCGACGTGATCGAGCTGTTAGCCGACGAGAGGCCGGTCGAAGTCGAAGTCGACAGGGACGTGATCGAGCTGTTAGCCGACGAGAGGCCGGTCGACGTGGAGGTCGACAGCGACGTGATCGAGCTGTTAGCCGACGACAGACCCGTCGAGGTCGACGTGGACAACGAGGTGATCGAGCTGTTAGCCGACGACAGACCCGTCGAGGTCGACGTGGACAGCGACGTGATCGAGCTGTTAGCCGACGACAGACCCGTCGACGTGGAAGTCGAAAGCGACGTGATGGAGCTGTTAGCCGACGAGAGACCCGTCGAAGTCGAGGTCGACAGCGACGTGATCGAGCTGTTAGCCGACGAGAGACCCGTCGAAGTCGACGTGGACAACGAGGTGATCGAGCTGTTAGCCGACGAGAGACCCGTCGAAGTCGACGTGGACAACGACGTGATCGAGCTGTTAGCCGAAGAGAGACCCGTCGAAGTCGACGAGGACAGCGACGTAACCGAGCTGTTGGTGGAGCTCAGGCCGGTGGACAGCGACGAGATGGCGCTGGTCGCAGTACCGACTTGCTGGGCGACCGAATAAAGCTGGCTGCCGTTGATCGCATCGGTACTGGTCGCGGTCACCTGGCCGGCGGCGACGTTGGTGATTTGTCGTTCGTTGCCGGCGCTGCCGACGCTCACGGTGCCCACCGGCGCAGTGCCGGCGAATCCGCCGAACGTCACGCCGCCGACGGTTGCGCTGCTCGTGCCGACGGCCGGGGCGGTGGCCTGCGAGTTGGCGCCAAGCGCGACGGAATTGATCGTGCTGGCGGTGGAGCCGAGGCCAAGCGCGACGGCATCGTTCCCGCTGGAGACAGCGCCGCTGCCAATGGCGACGGCGTCGGTGCCGGTCGCGGTGCTGTCGGCGCCGGTCGAGTTCGCGTGGAAGTACTTGATGCCCTGGCTGTTGATGTTGTTGATCGCCGAGCCGACGCTGTTGGCAGTCGATGTCGTGCCGTTCGCGTTGTAAGTCGTGTACGCCGGTGCGGAGACGGTCCCGGTCACCGGGTCGTACGTGGAGCCGCCGCCGAGTGCCGATGCCGTGCTGGTGCCGAGGTTGTTCGTTTTCGTCGTGATCGTGCTCAGGCCGGTCGACAGCGAGCCGATCGAGCTGGTGGCCGACGAGAGGCCGGTCGACGTCGAGGTGGACAGCGACAGGACCGAACTGTTGGTCGAGCTCAGGCCGGTGGACAGCGAGCCGATGGAGCTGGTAGCCGAAGACAGACCCGTCGACGTGGAAGTCGACAGGGACGTGATCGAGCTATTGGCCGACGACAGGCCGGTCGACGTCGACGTGGACAGCGACAGGACCGAGCTGTTGGTCGAGCTCAGGCCGGTGGACAGCGAACCGATCGAGCTGGTAGCCGACGAGAGGCCCGTCGACGTGGAGGTCGACAGGGACGTGATCGAGCTGTTGGCCGACGACAGGCCGGTCGAGGTCGACGAGGACAGCGACGTGACCGAGCTGTTGGTCGAGCTGAGGCCAGTCGACAGCGAACCGATCGAGCTGGTAGCCGACGAGAGGCCCGTCGACGTGGAGGTCGACAGGGACGTGATCGAGCTATTGGCCGACGACAGGCCGGTCGAGGTCGACGAGGACAGCGACGTGACCGAGCTGTTGGTCGAGCTGAGGCCAGTCGACAGCGAACCGATGGAGCTGGTAGCCGAAGACAGACCCGTCGACGTGGAGGTCGACAGCGACGTGATCGAGCTATTGGCTGACGACAGACCCGTCGACGCCGATGTCGACAGGCTCGTGATGCTCGACGTCGTCGTGCTCGCGACCGAATAGAGCTGGCTGCCGTTGATGGCGTCGGTGCTGGACTGGGTGACGAGACCGGCCGCGACGTTCTGGATGCGGCGCTCGTTGCCCCCCGTGCCGACGCTGACAACGCCGTTGGCAGCGCTTGCGCCGGCAAAGTTGCCGAACGTCTGGCCACCAATCGTGGCGGAGGTGACCGAACTGGTGCCGCCGGTCGCCGTACCCGCCGCACCAATCGTCGCCGAGTTGTTACCGAGGGCAACGGAGTTGGCTACATTGGCCGTCGACAGGTAGCCGAGCGCCATCGCGTTGCCGGCCGAAGCGGTCGATTGATAGCCCATCGCAACCGCATTGCCGTTGCCGCTGGCCGTCGCAAACGAACCGATCGAAATGTTTCCGGCCTGGGACGCCACGGTTTGCTGGCCGATTGCAACGCTCTGGAGCGCACTTGCCGTCGCCACGCCAAGCGCCACGCTGCCGCCGCCAGCAGCGCTGGCATTGACGCCGATCGCGGTCGCATAGTTCGCCGTCGCGGAACTTCCGTTCCCGAAAGCGGAGGCAGGCGCCGAAGCCCCGCCCGCATACGACGAGGCGCCGATTGCGCTCGAACCAGCATAAGACGCCGTGGCGCCACTGCCGATACCGACCGAACCCGTACCCGTCACGCTGTTGCCACTGCCCAGCGCAACCGCACCGATGCCGTTCGCCGAGTTGCCGCTGCCGAGCGTGACCGCGCCCGTGCCGCTTGCCGAGTTGCTGGTGCCGAGAGCAATCGCACCGTCGCCGCTGGCCGTCTGCGCGCGGCCAATGGCCACGGCGCCGCCGTTCGCGGTACCGCTATTGGCGGTGGTGCCCGACGAGCCGATCGCGACGTTCTGACCGGTTGCGCCGGAGACGATGCCGTCACCTTGCGCGATACCGTATGCGCCGCTCGCGGTAGCCCCACGACCGATAGCAATACCCGACGTCGCCGCGGCCGCAACTGATGCTTGCCCGCCGATCGCGATACCGTCCGTCGCCGCGGAGACCGCACCGGAAGTAGCGTTGTCTCCAATCGCGACCGAACCAGTGTTCGTCGCAGATGTGGCAGCACCGAATGCCGACGCGTAATTGCCGGAGGCCGTTGCGCTCGCGCCATACGCCGAACTCGACGTACCTGAGGCAGTCGAAAAATTGCCGACGGTAGTGCCGAGGTTGCCTGCTAATCCGGCCATGCCGATTGCCACGGCCCCATTGCCTGTCGCCGTAGTATAAGCACCGAACAACGTCACCCCGGTATTGGGGCCTTGATAACCTCCTCCGTTCGCGCTACATCCAATCACGTTGGAGTAGGTTCCGGATCCATCGATAGGGCCCACCTCAGCAGCAAAAGTGCGCCCCAGGAAAGTGCCTACTCCCGTGGTGCAGTTGTTGGGGGCTGTCCCACTCGGTGGATAAACCACCGCATTGGCCGCATTCATTCCCCCGGCCAACAGCAGACCGACGGCCAGCGCCACTACCGTTGTTGTTGCCGAGCGCCCGCCCTTGCCATGTGCCGAGTCCAGCTCCGAGGCCGCCACCCATGCGCCAAGCGCCTGGTTCCATATAGTCCGGTAAATACGATTCATTATATGATCCCTGGATTATTAATATCCATTTCTCGGCCAAAGCGAGGACGATAAATTCAGATAAATAAAGATTAAATTAATAACGGATAAATTCGATTCGCACGCAAACTGACGCACCTCTCTCACAAAAAATCACGCAAGCATGCGCATCACGTCCATGAATGGACAATGCGATTTAATTCATATATAAAATTAAAATCAGGAACGACTACTCCCCAGATTCCGTTAGAGCGCGCTCCACCCCGAGCGCAAATCGCTCGATCACCATATTTCGCGGTCGAAAGCCCCCTCGAAAATCAAGAAACGGAACACCCGCCGTTTCGCCTTAGCGAGGACAACGTCGTGCCGCGCATCGATACCCGGCCCTCTCACACAGAGAGATAGAGGGGCGCCACACGCAACCGCCGCGGGAAAAATACGTGCGAAATTCTCGATCGCCCCACCAGGCCGTCAAGAGACAAGCCTTCCTTCCAACCCCCAACGCTGGAGCCCACCATTGGTCAGTTGAAATTCGGCAAAAAGGTTCCTTTGGGGCATTCTTCGAAATAAATTTGTATGGTTTTGTAAGTTGCTGTTTTGTCGAAGGAAATGCGAAGCAAAAGCAGCGTTCAGCTGGCCCGGCAAAAAGGAACCCTTTTGTCTAGTAGAATTTGAACGGCTTCACACATCTTGACAATGTGTCTGCGCCGCGCGCAGCAGACGGGTCGCCGCGCGAATCCTGAGCGTCGACTTCTCATAGGGACACTTTGAAATACGGAAAGCAATATTCAGCCCAACTACGCGCAGGGCGTTTAGAGCAAAACGAATCCACCTTCGATGCGCTCGCCGGATCTGCCTGCGCGTCGATCATCGGGGGAATCAGATGCTAATCGGGTACGCTCGAGTTTCTACAGATGAGCAGCATCTAGATCTTCAGATAGATGCTCTTCGGAATGCAGGTTGCGGCGAGATCTTCATTGATCAGGGTGTCTCAGGCGCCAAGTTCTCGCGACCTGGGCTCGATTCGGTACTTAGCCGACTTTCCTGTGGAGATTGCCTTATGGTCTGGCGATTGGATCGCCTCGGCCGGTCGCTGGGAAAACTGATCGAACTCGTCAGCGATTTAGAAGGACGTGGAGTTGAATTTGAATCGCTGACAGAATCAATCAATACGAAGTCGTCCAGCGGCCTCTTGGTATTTCATATGATGGCGGCACTGGCTCAGTTTGAAAGAAATCTGATCAGCGAGCGAACACGTGCCGGTATGGCGGCAGCTCGCGCGCGAGGCATTTCACTAGGAAGAAAGCCGTCATTGGATAATGAGCAACGTATTCTGGCACTAGAATTGCTTCGCGATAAATCAATTGACGAGGTTGCATCTTATTTTGAAGTCAACCCAAGAACCGTGAAAAGAATTATTAAAGGATAATCTCAATCAATCTCGCATTATGATCAAGAATATCGCGCCAAAAATCCGAAACAACTAGAATTCATACCGCCAGATAGCGGCGTCGAAGCAATCCTCAAGTGCCGAGCTGGAAGAACGAATATCTACGCCACAGTCGCATCAAGATATCCGACCTAGCATAAGGTTCTGTTGGTCAGCATGTGACAGTTTGGCGGTCGCCAGGAGCCGCCGGTTCTGTTGATATTGCGCTCGAGGTCGGTTTGGGGAAGCGCCCTCACCGACTGCCTTTGCTCGGCTACTACTTTCCCCAATCGCGCTCGCCACGATCGAGCACTGCGCACCCCGACCTCGAGTCAACACGTGCGTTACTTCGTGTTGTCGGCGAGCAGCTTCAGATCCGTCACGCTGTAAGCCAGCGAGCCGCGGAAACCGGCACCCACGCGCAGCGGTTGGAGATCCGAAATCTCTTCGCCGTCGACAAGCGGGAACACGAGCTTGCCTTCACCGGCCCACACATTCGCGATCTGCGCGTTGTCCGTCACCGACAGCACCAGCTCGTTCACAGCAGGCGCGTCGTGTTGACCCGCTGCAAGACGCGGGAAGTACCGCAGATTCACCAGCGGGCGCCCGGCGATGCTGAGCGTCGAAACGTCTTCCACCGCCGACTGCAGCTTGACCTCCGCCCGCGCGATGCGCTGCCCTGCCGTCGACGCCGTCGCGCCAAAGCGGGTACCCGCTGCCACCGGCGCGGCCGCCGGGCTCGGCGCCGCGAACGAGCGCGTTTGATGCACCTGCCCGTATCGCTTCGGGAAGCCTTGAATCAAGCCGCGCATGATCGCCGAATCGTTGTCCACGAAGATGTACGGGCAGAACGAAACCGGCTTGCCATCGTAGATCGCGTCGACCAGCACGAAGAATTCCCGGTACTGATAGCGGGCCGGGTCGAGCATTTCGTCGTTCTCACCGGTGAACTGCCAGTCGATGAAGAGCGCAGTCGCGTGGCCGGGCGACGCCGGATCGAGGGTCAGCCCTTTGGGCAGCACAGCGGCCACTGCAGCGGGATCGGCCCAGAACTCGACGAGCAGAAAGTCGCCCGAGTAGTGCCACGGCGGCGGCGGTGCGATGCTCGACAGACCGCGGGGCGAGAGAGGAACAGCATACGGCTTGGACATGATGACTCCAGGATGAATGAACAGAAATTGATCGACGCGGTTGCGTCAGCTTGCTTCCGGGGTGGTGCGAGCGTCGTCGCCCCGGATGACTGCATTGCGGCCGGCGAGCCCGTTTCCGGGCGACCAGTTCTCGCTCGCCACTTCGATGAGGTTGATGAAGACATCCGCGGGATCGACACCGGGATCGACTTGCAGCGTCTCGACGAGGTGCTGATAAAAGCGTTGCTTGTCCTCGGCGCCGCGTCCGGCGGTCAGCGTGATCTGGATCAGCAGCAGACCCGGGCTGCGCTCGAAGGGAAACGTGGTGTTCGCCAGGAAATTGGCGTCGTCATGCTCGGTGACGGTCATGAAGAACGCCTGCGGATGAATTCCCAGGGTCGCCTGCAGCGACGCGTGAATCCCCTTCAGGACCGCTGTACGAAACTGCGCGGACTTTCCCTTGCGCATCGAAACGTGCGTCATGGGCATAAAAACCTCCGTTCGTTTGGTGCCGCGTCAAGTGACGGGCACTGAAATTTAATTAGGAATACATAATATGAATACTTAAAACTGGCTCGATCGGTCGACTGAATACCTAGATGACCGCCTCGATCAGCATCGGGCCGCGCCGCTTCATCGCGTGGGCGAAGGCAGCATCGAATGTTGCGGCGGTATCGACACGAACAGCCTCCACACCCATACCTCGCGCGAGTGCGACCCAGTCGAGTGCCGGATTGTCCAGATCGAGCATGGAGGCGGCACGCGCACCATCCGTGCAAGCGCCCACGCGGGAAAGCTCGTTGGCGAGGATGCGGTAACCCCGATTCGCGTAGACGACGGTCACGACGTCGATACTTTCTCGCGCCTGTGTCCAGAGCGACTGAAGCGTGTACATGGCGCTACCGTCGCCCTGGAGGTTGACGACCTTCCGATCAGGGCATGCGACCCCCGCCCCGATCGAAACGGGCATCATGCAGCCGATTGCTCCACCGGTCAGGGTCAACAAGTCGTGCGGTGCGGCGCACTCAGCGAGCCCCGAGTACGCCATGGCGAGGGACGCCTCTTCGGCAATGATCGCGTTCTCGGGCAGATGCTTCACGACACTGCGCATGATCGACGCCCCGTCGAGCCTGCCGTCTGGTGTGTAAGTGCCTGCAGCACCCTCGTTGATCCGGGAGACGGCCCGTTGCGCGCCAAGCACGTCGACCAGTGCCGCGAGCGCCGCCACGCCGTCTTCGTGCGGATGCGAGAGAACCGCGATGCGACAACCTTCCGGCGTCAGCCAGCTGGGTTTGTCCGGGTAACCGAAGAAGCTGACGGGAGGCTGCGCACCGACCAGCACGAGCACATCGATTGCCGCCAGAAAATCGACAGCTTGCTCCGCAAAGTACGGCAAGCGCTCAACATTCACTCGCCCGATACCTCGTTCGATGCGCGGTGCAAAGGTATCGCAGAGGAGCCTGGCTCCGGTCTTCGCCGCGATGCGGCCGGCGGCCAGAAGGCCCTCACCCTGCAACGCGTTGCCGCGCAGCAGGAACGCCGTACGTACGCCGCTTCGCGCGAGTTCGGCAACGTGCGTGATCGTGGCGTCGCTCACGCGCGCCGGCAAGGGTAGCGGGAGCGGTTCGGCCACGCCGTCGGCTTGCGACCACGCGGTATCTGCGGGCAGGATCAGTGTGGCAATCTGCCCGGCTCCTTCCATCGACGCATGCACGGCACGCGCGGCATCGGCACCGACCGTCAAGGCACTGCTTGCGGAATGGATCCAGTCCGACACCGGACGGGCGAAGCTCTTGATATCCGACGAGAGCGGTGCGTCGTAGCGCGCGTGGCTCGCAGCATGGTCGCCCACGATATTGACGACCGCGCTTGATGCACGGCGCGCGTTGTGAAGATTGGCAAGTCCGTTGGCAAGCCCCGGGCCGAGATGCAGGAGTGTCGCGGCGGGCTTGCGCGCCATTCTCGCGTAGCCATCGGCCGCGCCCGTCACCACCCCTTCAAAAAGACCGAGGATCGGTCGCATGCCTTCAACGGAATCGAGCGCCGCCACAAAGTGCATCTCGGACGTGCCCGGATTTCCGAAGCAGACTTCCACACCACTTGCGATCAGCGAACGCAGCAAACTTTCAGCACCGTTCATGTTGGAACACCTCCAGATAGAACCGACTCACTCCACCGTTGCACACTGCGGTCACTGCGGCAGACTTCGTGCAACACCGAATGCGCTGATCCTAACTTTTCGGATATTCTGCAAAAATACGGCCCGATCTGAAATATTGTTACGTCATGCGCAAAAATCTAGACTATGGGTTGCTCCATGCGATGACCGCGTTCCTGCGGGTCGTGGAAGCCGGGAGCTTCACGGCTGCGTCGGAACATATGGGGCTTACGACGGCGCAAGTGTCGCGGCTCGTCTCCGAGCTGGAGAATCGATTGCAGACCAAATTGCTGCAGAGAACGACCCGGCGTCTCTCGGTCACCAGTGCCGGCGAACGCTACGCCAATCAGTGCCGCACCATCCTGGAACTGGTCACGGAAGCCGAAGATGAAGCGAGCGGTGCACGAATTCAACCGACCGGCAGGCTGCGCGTGCTGTGCATGGCGAGCTTCGGTGACCGCTACGTGGTACCGCTTGTGGCGAAGTATTGCGCGATGTACCCGGCTGTCACGGTCGAATACTCTTCTTCGCAATACGTGCCGGATTTGCTGGCAGAGGGTGTGGACGTCAGCGTCTATCTGTCGAGGAAACTGCCGGATTCCAGCATGGTGGCCCAGCAGCTCGGCGTGATTCACGGTGTGCTGTGTGCCACACCCGACTACCTCAAGCGCCACGGCTCGCCCAAGACCCCTGAGGATCTCGCTCGCCATGCTTGCCTGCGGCTGATTAATCCGTCCACGACACCCCACTGGGAACTGACCGACGGAAAAACCAGTTATTCGATCGAGCCTGAGGGGCCCCTGGTGGGCGATCACCCCGAGGCCGTGTTGTATTCGGCATGCCGTGGACTCGGCATCGCACTGCTGCCCGGCTTCGCGATACTCGACAAGTTGCGCAGCGGCGAACTCGTGCAAGTCATGCCGAAATGGCGCTCGCCTGACGTCGGCGTCTATGTGTTGATGCCCTCCCGCAAGTTTCTCGAAGCGAAGACACACGCGTGGATCGAATTGCTCAAGGCGGATCTGCCTGCCGCCATGGCGCGCGACACTATTCCGATCAGCGAGGAGCCCAAATCTCGCAAAAAAGGCGCCAAGGCGATACGGCCTCACCAGGTTGAGTGATTCACGTAATCGCTTTGGCACAAATACAGGCACAACACCACGGTCGCCGCGGTTGCTACTCAGCCCGCAAGCTGAACAACGAACCGCGAACGCTCGAAGTTTGAGATGCCCAGGCTGCTACGCGATTAAACAACCTGTGCCCGACGCAACTCCGCAATGCCATCGGATGAATAACCGAGTTCTTCGAGAATCTCGTCCGAGTGCTCGCCACGATCCGGCGCGGCCGTATCGACCCGCGCCGGCGTCCGATCGAGAATGACCGGCTGTGCGATCACGGGAACCGGCCGACCATCCGACGCACGGGCGTTCTGCACAACCCCGAGATGCCTGACCTGCTCGTCCTCGAACATCTGCGGCACCGTATAGACGGGGCCGGCCGGAATTCCCGCTTCGTTGAGCAATGCCACCCAGTGCGCAACCGGCGCGGCACTGAACACGGTTTGCAATGCTGCGTTGAGATGCGACCGATTAGCGACGCGCGCCTTGTTGTCCGCAAAGGATGGATCGTCGATCCACGCTGGCTGAGCGAGCGCGCGACACAACGCAGACCACTGACCATTTCCGGCCACGCCGAGCGTGAGCGCCCCGTCAGCGGCACGAAACACCCCCATCGGCGCCGCACTGGGATGGTCGTTGCCGGCGGGCTCCGGTATCGCGCCTTCAACGAGATAGCGCGCGGCCTGGAAGTCGAGCATCGCAATTTGCGCATGAAGCAGGTTCGTATGCACCCACTGTCCGAGGCCGCTGCGCTCGCGCTCGTACAGTGCGGTCAGGATACCGAGTGCAGCGTAGAGACCGGTACTCGAATCCGCGACGGCGATTCCCGCCCGCACGGGGCCGCTCTCCGGCGTACCGGTAATCGACATGAGGCCGCCCATCCCCTGAATCACCTGATCGAATCCCGGCCGATACGCGTAAGGGCCGTCCTGCCCGAAACCCGAAATGCTGGCAAGGATCACGCGCGGATTGAGCTTGCTCAAGGTCTCGTAATCCATCCCGAGGCGCCGCTTGACGTCCGGACGCCAGTTTTCCACGACGACGTCCGCGGTCTTGACGAGCTGGTGCAGGATCGCGATTCCTTCCCGGGTCTTGAGGTTCAGCGAGAGGCCGCGCTTGTTGCGATTCAGGTTCTGGAAGTCGCCGCCGCGGCGCTGCTCCGCGAACATGCTGTCGTTCGGGTCGACGCCGGGCGGCGGTTCGATACGAATGACGTCCGCGCCGAAGTCGGCCAGCATGCGCACGCAAGTCGGACCGGCGCGTACGCGCGACAGATCAAGGACGCGAAGCTTGTCGAGTGCGCCCGGGCGAGAGAGGTTTGTCATGGTGCGTACCTGTCAATGACCCGTGAACACAGGGCGTCGCTTTTCGTGCCACGCCGACGTGCCTTCAACAAAATCCGAAGAAGCCGCGGCACGCCGGATGTCGGCATCGAGTGCGGCAGCATCGAGTGCATGCCGCGCAATCGCGTTGAGATGGCGCTTCATCCCAAGCAATGCGATCGGGGCCATCGAGGCAAGCAGCTCACTGAGCTCGGCCACCCGGCTTTCCAGCCGCTCGCGAGATACGCATTCGGTCAGAAAGCTGCACGCGAGCAGCTCTTCGGCGTTGAAGGTCCGGCACGTCAAGAACATCCGCTTTGCCGTGTCGACGCCGAGACGCGAAACATAACGCTCGAGGCCACGACGATAAAAATGCAGCCCGAGACGAGCGGCGGGCATAAACATCTCCGTCGAGTCCACACCGATACGGAAATCGCATGCAAGCGCAAGATCCGTTGCGCCGCCGTAGACCCCGCCGTTGATGGCTGCGATCGTGACGGGACGGCAGTCCTCGAGCGCGTTGGCAAGATCTTCGAATGCCGATTTTTCCGTGCGCTGCGCGACCTGGGTCAGATCAAAGCCGCTGCAGAAGTGCTTGCCGCTCCCGCGGAGCTGAAGCACCAGCACGTTGCTGGCGTTGACCTCCTCGATCAGGCCTGACAGTACCCCGATATCCTGGGGACTGATCCGGTTTGCCTGGGCCGGGCGGTTAAGGGTGATCCGGGCGACCAGCCCGTCAATGGCCAATGACGGCGGATTCGATTCAAGTTCCATCTTCAGATCCATTCAATGTATACGATGATCGATAATTACGTATACATTGATGTCACGTCATCGCGGTTTTCCCTAAGTTAACGTACGGCCACGAATGTCGGAGGCGTATCATGAAGGCAATTTCCATCCGAGATTGACCATGTCCGACCACAGAAAGAACCTCGCAGACTCGATTCGTCGAGAACTCGCGGAGGAGATTCTCAACGGCACGCTGCCAGGCGGCGCCCAGATCGACGAGCAACTGCTTGTGAAGCGCTTCGGCGTATCGCGTACGCCGGCGCGGGAAGCCTTACTTCAACTGGCGGCAACCGGCCTGATCACGCTCATCCCAAGGCAAGGCGCGATCGTTTCGTCGATTTCATTGCGTGAGTACGTCGGGCTGAATGAAGTGCTGACTGCCCTTGAATCGCTGGCGGCTCGTCTTGCCGCACGCCGAATCGCGCAAGAGGAACTGACCTCGCTTCGCGAGAGTTTCGACGCCTGCGTCGAAGCGGCCGAGCAAGGCGATGCCACCGCCTACAGCACGGCGAATACCCGCTTCCACACCACGATCTACAACGCCTGCCGCAACGACTATCTCAACGAGCAGTTGCGCACGTTGCGGGCACGCATGCGCGGCATCATCGACATTCGATTCGAGCGTCCCGCACGGGTTCGCGCGTCACTGAAGGAACATGGCGAGATCCTCGACGCCCTCGTTGCGGGCGATGAAGACCGGGCTGCGCAAGCCATGGCGAACCACATTTCGTCGGGCGGCAACGCATTTGCCGACATGATCGCCTTCCTGCCCAACGAGCAGCCCGTCATGAGCGGCATCGCATCATGATCTCCGCTTAATGTATCCGTAGACTCAAAGAGGGTATACGTTAAGTGATAAGGCCAGCGTCATGAGGCATTCTGCATATTCGCAGAGGACCTCAGGCGTTGGGCCAGCATTTGTCCTCTCGCAACAACGAGGGACATATGTCACATCAACTGGCAGCAACGGATCAAACGCCCTCCGCGGTGGATTCGAGCATCGAATTGGTCTACCGAAAGGTTGTGCGCCACATTCTTCCCGTGCTCTTTCTCGGGTACGTGCTGTGTACGCTGGACCGACTGAACATCGGCTACGCGCACCTGCAGATGAAGGCGGACCTCGGCATCTCCGATGCCGCATACGGACTTGGCGCAGGGTTGTTTTTCCTGACCTACATGGCGTTCGAGGTTCCCAGCAGTTTCATGCTGGCTCGCATCGGTGTCCGCAAGACGATCCTGCGCATCATGTTCGGCTGGGGCCTGGTGTCCGCCGCGACGATGTTCGTGGCCTCTCCGACCCAGTTCTACATCGCTCGCTTGCTGCTCGGGATGTGCGAGGCAGGCTTCTTTCCGGCCATCATCTACTACTTCAGTCTCTGGCTGCCGCCGCATCGTCGCGGGCGCATCATCGCGGCCTTCATGTCCGCGATCGTGGTGGCCAGCGTCGTCGGTGGCCCGTTGTCCGGACTGATCATGGACCGGATGAACGATTATCTGGGACTGCGTGGATGGCAGTGGCTGTTCCTGCTCGAAGGCATCCCGAGTTGCGTCGTCGCGGTCTTCGCGTACTTCAAGCTGAGCGATCGCCCTGAAACGGCAAGCTTCCTCAGCGCAGATGAACGCGCGGCGCTGATGTGCGCATTGGCCGCCGAGCAGGGGAAAGAATCCCGCGGGCACTCCGCAGGGGCATTCCGCGAAGTGCTGCAAGACTGGCGCATCTATGCGTTTGCACTCGTTTTCTACCTGACGACCTCGGCTGCCTACGGGCTCGCCTTCTGGGGACCGGCAATTGTCCGATCGTTTGGCGTGCAATCGATATTCGAGATCGGCCTGCTGATTGGCGGCCCGAGCATTCTGGCAGGCCTCGCCATGTGGTTGAACGGTCTGGATTCCGACCATCGGATGGAGCGTCGCTGGCATTTCGCGGTACCGGCCATCGTCTGCGCCACCGCCCTGTTTGCGCTTGCATCATCGAGCTGGTCGCTGGGGGTCTCGGTCGCGCTCCTGGGCCTTGCCGCCATCGGCATTCAGGCAGCAGTCCCCGTCTTCTGGACAGTCCCATCCGGATATCTGTCCGCACCGGTCGCCGCGACCGGAATTGCCTTGATCAATACGCTCGCGGTTCTGTCGGGATTCGTCACGCCCTGGTTGCTCGGTGTGATCAAAGAACAAACGGGCAGTTTCCGCGGCGGCATCGTGATCCTGGGCGCTTCTGCGCTAGCTGCGGGCATTGCCATGCTGGTCTTCGCGCCGCGGCGGCGCTAGACGCACACTCGCCCGGCGCCCCCCGCTCAAACATCAACTGGGCGCACCCTCCGTCTCAAATTTGCGCGGCCGCATCGGTTTCGACACCGAACGCGACCGCGAACGCGTTTTCGTCGACAAGGGCTTCCCGCCCACAAGAGCCGGCGATCCGCGAACCGACACACATGCCGGACAACGGGATCGCGCCTGATCCCTCCCATGCGCTCGCCTATCGGATTTGTCGGCGTGCGAGCGCGATGCGTCCCCCTATATTTAGTATACGTAAACTAACGTAGAGTATACGTCGAGTTTCCGAGATTCTGGGATCGCGCATTCTCTGGATACGGAGACAGTTTCCCCATTCGCAAACCAAACGGAAAAACGATGAAATCTCGCATCAACCAAAAACCGGTATCGCTGGGCATGGTCATCGCAGGGCTTGCCCTGCACGGCGCGGCAGCGCACGCGCAATCGTCGGTCACGTTGTACGGCACGATCGACACCGCGGTCCGTTACATGACGCATGCGAACAAGGCCGGCGACAGCGTCACACAGCTTTCGAACGGTGGTCTGAGCGAGAGTCATTGGGGCCTGCGTGGAACCGAAGACATCGGCGGCGGCAATGCAGTCATTTTTCAACTGGAGAATCGCTTCTTTGCGAATAGCGGGGCAACGGATCCTGCCTACCCGTTCTTCAACACGTCCTATGTCGGCATCAAGTCGTCAACGTTCGGGCGCCTGACGCTCGGCCGTCAGACGAACCCGTTGTCGGATGCCGTGGTCCAGGCCTACGTCACCAATGCATGGATCCCGACCGTCTACGAGTTCCGCCCGGAAGTCGGTATGGCGCAGGGGGTCTGGAGCAGCAACATGGCGAAGTACGCCGCGCGCTGGCAAGACATCACGCTCGAGCTTTCGTATTCGTTCGGAGGCAACGCCGGTGCGTTCGGGGCAGGCAGCCAGATCGGTGCCTCGATCGCTTATTTGCCTACCGCGATCCCCCTTCGTGTTGCGGCTGCCTATCTCGATGCCCGCGACGCCGTGAACACCTCGGCCCACTACAAGGCGTGGACGGCCGGTGCGTCCTATACGTTCGGCAAGACGACGGTCAACGCGGGATGGGCCGTCAACCGGGAGGACGCCGCTTTCGTCGGCAATGTCCCGAACGGTCCTTACACGCCGGCTCAACTCACTGCGCTGGGGTTCAACAAGTTCTCGTCGCGTCAGATGTTCTTCGGCGGCGTCACGCAGTTGGTCGGGGCATCGACCCACCTGTCCGCCAACTTCTGGCGCACGCTTCAGGACGGGAAAGCCACGAGCGGGAACGGCAACGCCACGCAGTTCCAGCTCGTGGCCGACTATGGCCTGTCGCGTCGTACCGACGTCTATCTCGAGGCCGACTACTCGTTGTATCGCGGTGGCCTGATCGGCTCGCAGTTACAAGGGTTTAACGGGGTTAGCTCAGCTAACGGATCCACTCAGCTTGGCATCATGGCTGGCTTGCGGCACAGCTTCTGACCGGCGACGTCTGCCTGCTTCACATGACAACTGCCCGCGCGTCGACGACGCGCGGGCAGTTTCTATTTCGGCGGGCTCTATCCATGCTCTCCTGGTTCTGCGCCCGCGGTCTCGAAAGGCGTTGTCCCGAGTGCGCTACAGCGGCGGGCCGATGCTTCGTTCATCCCGGTGTGATCGGGAGGCTGCGATACAAGCGCAGCCCCGCCTCGACATGCTTAGTCCCACGAAGGAAGACTAGAGCCCCTGGGCACCAGGAGCGGGTCTCGCCACGAAGAAGGCGTAACCGAATAGCCGACCGCCGGCGCGACACGCCGGACACGGCCCAACGGCGTGTCGCGGACGATCATGTCGGGCTCGCCGAGCGGCAGTCTGAGCTTGCCGAGCTCGCGAACGAGTTCCGGCAACTTCTCGGGATGGAATCCGTTGCACAAGGCCGTCAACGGATTCCGACTGCGATCGGCTTCCGGGACAAGACCCAACGTCGGATACCACATCGCGTTGCGGGTCAGGCTGACCGTGACGTGATAGCTCCCACCTTCGCGTGCGCGCCGCAGGAGTGCCGCTGCTGCGCCGGCGGCGCCCATATAGCCCGTGATGTAGTCGTTCAGCATCGCGGTCGGCGGCAGCGCCGGCATGCCGTTTTCCCCTTCGAGAACCGCCAGCCCCGACACGGCGGAAGCAAGCATGTCGAAACCGCCTCGATCGGCCCACGGGCCATCCCAGCCATAACAGCGAACATTGACGACGATGATGCCGGGGCGGATCGACGCGAGCTCTTCAGGAGAGAATCCGAAATGCGACATTTTCCTGGACCGGAAGCTGTCGACGAAGATGTCGGCCGAACGTGCGAGGTTCTTGCAGATTTCGTTTTGAGCGGGGTCGTTCAGATTGAGGTAAGTCGATTTCTGTCCGACGTTCGCATCGTCGTACACCCACTCGTGTTCGAAGTCGTCGTAGTGATTGACGCACAGGACGTTCGCCCCTTGCTCGGCCAGGGTTCGCCCCACGACCGGCCCTGCGATTGCATGGGTCAGGCTAAGGACGTTGACGCCATCGAGCGGACGAGCTGCGGGTGCAAACGGCTCAGGGTCGCTCTCGCCGATCTTCCTCACGGAGATGACCGGCTCCATCGACAGATACTGGCCTTGCGGATGCTGGAGCCATTCGTCCGTGGATCGGACCATACCGAGCGTGAGCCCCTTCTGATTGGCCGCGTCCTCCAGCTCGAGTGCATCCCACTTCGCGATCGCCCCTGCGATGTGGTGGAAATCCGTTCCGCAATTGAAGAAGTTGCCCCACTTCGTTTGCTGATGTGGATAGACACCGGACGGATAGACCCATCGATCGTCCCGAGTCCGGAACGGAATCGCACCAAACGGATGTTGATTGCCGACCCAGTTGGGATACGGGCGCCCATTGATGGTCGGGTGCGCCGTGATTTCCGGATTGATGCCGTGGGCGGCCGTTCGGACGTTGACGCTCAGATCCTGCCCGCGTCCGGACCGCTCCTTCAAGATGGCCGCCGGCCCGATCGCCGCCGCCATGGCTGCCACCGAAAAAGCCTCAGCTTTTCGGACCGCTCCAGGAAAAAGCGGATCTGCCCCGTAGATGCCGATATTGCCGCCGACATCATCAAGGGTCAGCCCCGCAGGCTGGATAAGTTCCTCGAGCGCTTTCATGGCGTTGAGATTGAGCTGGTCAGTGTTCATCTTGTTTCTCCTGTCGACAGTTCCATCCTGTCGATGCTTTCCGCCTGCTTCCGCATTGGCATGGGATCAAACGGGGCATCGACAGTGAAGTACACGTAATCCAGTATAACGTATACGTTAATGCTTACTATGGATTCAAATCGGGCCTGAATGGCAGAGAAATGTCGTGAACCGACTAGCTGACGACGGCATCTGTAGAGCTCCGGCGAGCCGAATTCCTTGCCGGGCCATGTCCTAGATCTCGCGCGATTTCCCGATCATCCGGTCAAATCTCGATCAGTCATGGCATAGACGAAATGCTCTACACGCTTCGTATACGTTAAATCATTCATTGAATACTATTCGCTCAACCACGGACGTGGTCTCGCAAGGCGCTGATGTGATCGACTGGGTTGATCGCGCGTGCTGCGCAAGGGAATCCAGGCTGAGAAAACATCATGGGTACTATCGATTCAAGCAATTCCGCCGACGAGTTTGATCCGCTCGACCATCTGAACAAGTTGCTGCAACCGCTAGGGTTGTCGACCGCCGATGCAGGGGGGCGAGTCAGCTTCGCGGGCGAAGATCCGATCTTTTCCAGCCCCCATCGGCTCGCGGCATGTATCGGGCTTCCGATCATGGGATGCGCCGTGGCGGCCGCCACGATCTGGAAAATGCGGACCGGGGAAGGACAGGACTTGCATCTCGATCTTCGGCAGGCCATCCACGGGATCAGCCCCGAGTACAGTTGGCATCCGACCATCAATGGCGAAGCGTACCCTCACGCCACCGCGGCAGATAATCCGCTCCTGATCGATCCATACCAGACGAAGGACGGCCGATGGGTCATGGCGTCAGCCGTCCATCCACGGATGTTGGGCGACTGGCTGCGATTCCTTGGATGCCCGCCCTCGGCAGAAGCCGTCCGTCTCGCCTTTCTCGAGTGGAACGCCGTCGAACTCGAAAATGCTGCCGCCAAAGCCGGTCTTCCGTTGGCCATTTGTCGGCAGCCGGAAGAATGGGACGCTCACCCCCAGGGGGCGATCCTGGCCAAGAAGCCGGTCATCGAAATTCGAAAGATCGCGGATAGCGATCCGCTGCCGTTTGGTCCGGGAAAGCGCCCGCTGGAGGACGTGAGGATCCTTGCATTCGCGCACGCTGTCGCTGGCGGCGTCGTCGGCAGAACGCTCGCAGAACAAGGCGCCGATGTTCTGTGCGCAACATTCCCGAATCACTTCGAACACGAATTTCTCTACAACGACGCCAACGCAGGAAGCCGAAGCTGCAACCTCAATCTCAACGATGACGACGCACGGGCGCGGTGCTTCGAGCTGATACGCACGGCCGACGTGATCGTCGACAATCATCGCGGTCAAAAGCTCTCACGGTTCGGCCTCGCGCCGGAACAACTCGCGGAAATCAGGCCCGGGATCGTTTCAGTGTCCATCCGTGCGTACGGTCTCGATGGTCCGTGGGCGGATCGTGGCGGCTCGGACATGAACGCGTCCGCGGCTGCCGGCCTGATGGCGATCGAGGGAGGCGCGAACCGGCCTCGCCTGCCGCCCACGACCCTCGTCAACGACCACATCACGGGCTATATGGCGGCGCTTGGCGCGACCGCTGCATTGATTCGTCGGGCACGGGAGGGCGGAAGCTACCACGTAACAGTCAGCCTCGCGCGCAATGCGATGTGGTACAGATCCCTGGGGTTCGTCGATCCGGCCCAAGCTGGGGCAGCCGAAGTTAACCGCCTGCGCGAGCCCGTCTCGGCGGTCGGCGAAACGCCATTTGGCACGCTCAAGCGCCTCGCGCCTCCCGTGGCTTTCTCCCGCACACCAGGCGCGTGGCGAGACCCGATTCTTGTTGTCCGAGGCTCGAGCGATGCCGAGTGGCTCATGCAGCGGCATTCCGGCAACCGTCTCGCCCGGCTTTTTTCCCGGCGGACGGATCGGGAACGCAGCGAGGCGTCAGTTTCGAGCCAATCCGCCTCCGATCTCGCAACTGCCCCGTTGGACCTCGTCCATGTCGCCACGGCGTTGACCCATTCATTCGCACCGGACGCGTTCAAGGGCCTCGACGTGCGGTACGTATTTCGGTGCAGCGAATCCCGACCATGCTCAATCGTGATCGAGGATGGCCGCTATCAGGTCTTCGCCGGTGAGGTCCCACACCCGACTGCCATCTTTCAAGGCAGCGCTTCAACGATGGCCGCCATCATGCATGGCGATGCATCAGGCGTACGCGCGTACTTCGGCGGGAAGCTGACGGTCAAGGGTGATCTGATGGCAGCAAGGTACCTGCTGAATCTCATCGAGAAGAAGTGAGCGTCCCATGTCATTTGTCGTCACAGCACTGCTCGGCCTAAGCGCACTCAGTGCGTTCTGCTATCGGTACTTCTGGCACGC
Source organism: Burkholderia pulmonis (assembly GCF_984667975.1). Taxonomy (NCBI): domain Bacteria; kingdom Pseudomonadati; phylum Pseudomonadota; class Betaproteobacteria; order Burkholderiales; family Burkholderiaceae; genus Burkholderia; species Burkholderia pulmonis. The sequence continues at coordinate 294,498 of NZ_OZ480188.1, read as the reverse complement.
GAAGGTGCTTGGGGCACCGTCACTGGGTACTCCGCTCCAAAGAATGACGGTACGCACGGGTGACGACGAACGGGAAAGCCTGGTCTACGTGCCCTCCGCGCTGCCGCCCGGTGCCCCGCTGGTGATTGCCCTGCACGGCTCCGCGATGACGGCTGAAGGTATGCGCAAAGCTACCGGCTACGAATTCGATCGCCTGGCCGATGCCAGCGGCTATGCACTGGCGTACCCCGAAGGCTTCCGGCACAACTGGAACGACTGCCGCAGCAAAGCGACCTTTGCCGCCAAGCGACGGAATATCGATGACGTTCAATTTATTCTGACGTTGATTGATCGCCTGCACGCCGAGTATGCGATCGACCGGAGCCGGGTCTTTGTCTTCGGCTATTCGAACGGTGGGCATATGGCATTCCGACTTGCCCAGGAAGCGCCAGAACGGATCGCTGCCGTGGTGTCGGTCGCCGCGAATATGCCGTCTCTCGACTGCACGTCCTGTTCCGCACACGGGCCGACGTCCCGAATCATGATGGTCAACGGGACGCACGATCCGGTCAACCCTTACGACGGCGGTGAGGTATCACTGTTCGGATTTCGCAGTCGCGGAGAAGTGATGTCCGCGATCACGTCAGCTCGACATCTCGCCGGACGCAACGGGCTGATCGAAGAGCCTGAAGTTCGACCGATTCTCCTGACGCCGGGCAAACCATCATGGGTACAAGGCTCGACATGGTGGCGGGACGGCGTTCCGATCATTTCTCTTTGCACAGTGCACGGCGGCGGCCATGCGATTCCGCAGTCAATGTTCAGATTTCCACGATTGCTTGGCTACACCAATCCGGACATGAACAGTCCGCACATGGCACTGGCGTTTTTCGATATCGACTGAGTTTCGGCAGTTACGGCGCCGCGTCGAATAAAGGACATCGACAGGCGTTATCAATGGCGACACGGTCGACCCCGATCAGATGCGTCGCCGCCCCGAAATTGGTGTCGGCATATTACCGACAACGAGCTGACAGCCCGATGTCACGCGTGTCCGGCACACGCCGCAATACCGCGCACCGCCGGCCAACTTTCCGGCAGAACCCTTTTCAATCAAATATTTGCACGCATCGCTTCGACAGTATCAATACCGTCCCGCACTCAGCCTGTCCGTACAAAATCCGCCATTGGTCCTCACGCTCACGATTCCGCTATTTTTCGAAATCGAGCGTTACCCCCTTGTAATTCCCATTCCTCGGACCTTCCACTAGATTGAAGGCGTTCCCAGCGCAACGAGGTGGAAAATGAATGCGAAACAATGGGCCGTCCTCGGCTCGGGCGTGCTGGTCGCATGCCTTTCCGTGCAACCGGCAATGGCCGGCGTGTCGATCGGCTTCGGCATCGCGGCCCCCGCTCCGGTCTATGTCGCCCCCGCGCCCGTGTATGTCGCGCCGCCGCCCCCGGTCATGTATGCGCCGCCCGTCGTGGCCGCGCCCGTGATGGTGCCCACGATCGGCATCGCGCTCGGCTGGCACGGCGACCGCTACTGGGACGGCCGCCGCTGGTGGGGACGGCGTGAATGGGGTGCGCGTCACCGCTGGTAAGCCGGCCCGCACCGGGGCCGCACGCGCGCCGGCGACCGGATTGCCGGGGCCGGCGCGGCAGCGTGTGGCGCGACGCCGATGACGGGCGCGACGCCGCATGCCCGCGCGTGCGGCGTCGCCTGTCGCAGCTGCCGGCAGCCACCGGCATCACGCCACACCCGCGCACCCGCGTCATCGTCCATCCGTAGCCCGTCCGATCCGCCGCCGGCCGCGTGCGTCGGCCGGCGCATGCGGTCGCGCCGCCACGCCTTCCATTCACTGCGCTCACCTCTTCCCATTATCAGGAGTCCTTTCATGTCAGCCACCAGCGCGATGCGTCGTCCATACGGGAGGCGGACATGAGCGAACCCCAATCCGCCCCGCCGGCACGACGCCGCACGCGGCGCTGGCTCGTCGCCGGCGTGCTGGCCGTGCCGGTCGCGCTGATCGTGTTTCACCTGCTGCACCGGGCGAAGCCGGTGCGCGCGAATCCGGCCCAGGTCGTCAGCGTCGCGACCGCGACGACGGGCGACATGCCGGTGGTGCTGAACGAACTCGGCACGGTCACGCCGGTCGCGACCGTGACCGTGTTGCCGCAACTGAGCGGTTACCTGACCGAAGTCGGCTATCACGAGGGCCAGGAAGTCGCCAAAGGCCAGTTTCTCGCGCAGATCGATCCGCGCCAGTACCAGATCAGCAAGCAGCAGGCGCAGGCCCAGCTCGCGAAGGACGCAGCCAGCCTCGCGCAGGCGCGCGCCGATCTCGCCCGTTACGCGCAGCTCGCCGAACACAAGTCGATCGCCGACCAGACCTACCAGGATGCGCAGTTCACCGTGCAGCAGGACGAAGCGGCGATCCAGGCCGACCGCGCGAGCATCGCGCAATACGATCTCGATCTCGTGTACTGCCACATCACCGCGCCGGTGGCCGGCCGCGTCGGGCTGCGGCTCGTCGATCCGGGCAACTACGTGACGTCGTCGAGCTCGACGGGCATCGTCGTGATCACGCAGATGAAACCGATGACCGTGCAGTTCACGGTGCCGCAGAACGCATTGTCGGCCGTGATCCGGCGCGTCGGCGCGGGCGCGACCCTGCCCGTCACCGTCTATTCGAGCGACGACGACAAGCAGGTCGCGACCGGCACGCTGTACGCGATCGGCAACCAGATGGCGACGTCGACGGGCACCGTCACGCTGCGCGCGACGTTCGCGAACGACGACGAGGCACTGTTCCCGAACGAATTCGTCAACGTGCGGCTCGGCGTCGATACGCTGCACGACGCGGTGCTCGTGCCGACCGCCGCGGTGCAGAACGGCGCACCGGGCGACTACGTGTATCTCGTCAATCCGAACCGCACGGTATCCGTGCACAAGGTCACGCTCGGGCCGAGCGACGGCCGCTCGACCGCGATCGTCGCAGGGCTCGCGGCCGGGCAGCAGGTCGTGACCGACGGCGTCGACCGGCTCAGCGACGGCGCGGCGATCCGCATCGCCGCGAACCGGGCCGGCGGCGCGCAGCCGGCTTCCGGCGCGCCGGCCGGCCAGGCGTCAGGTCACGCCGCCCATCGCCCGGCCGCGGCCGCTGCGGCATCCGGTGCAGCCTGACGCCGAGTGGCACCCGACACGATGAACATTTCCCGCCTCTTCATCCTGCGGCCGGTCGCGACGCTGCTGCTGACGATCGCGCTCGTGCTGGTCGGCGCGGTCGCCGTGCGCTTCCTGCCGGTGTCGTCGCTGCCCGACGTCGACTACCCGACGATCCAGGTGCAGACCTTCTACCCGGGCGCGAGCCCCGACGTGATGGCGACGACCGTCACCGCGCCGCTCGAGGTGCAGCTCGGCGAGATCCCCGGGCTGCAGCAGATGATCTCGTACAGCTCGGAAGGCGCGTCGGTGATCACGCTGCAGTTCGACCTGTCGGTGAGCCTCGACGTCGCCGAGCAGAACGTCCAGCAGGCGATCAACGCGGCGAACAGCTACCTGCCGAGCGGCCTGCCCGCGCCGCCGACCTACGCGAAGGTGAACCCGGCCGACCAGCCCGTGCTCACGCTGGCCGTCACGTCGAATTCGATGTCGCTCACGCAGTTGCAGGACACCGCGAACAACCGGCTCGCGACGAAGATCTCCGAAGTGCCGGGCGTCGGCCTCGTCACGACGGCGGGCGGCCACGTGCCGGCCGTGCGCGTTGAAGCCGATCCGCACAAGCTCGCCGCGTACGGGATGAACATCGACGATCTTCGCACGCTGCTCGCGAACGTGAACGTCAGCCAGCCGAAAGGCAATTTCGACGGCCCCGATCTCGACTACACGATCAATTCCAACGACCAGATCACCGATCCGAACGCGTACCTGCGCACGGTGATCGCGTACCAGAACGGTGCGCCGGTGCTCCTGGGCGACGTCGCGCGCGTGTCGCAGGCGCCGCAGGACATCGAGCGCGGCGCGTGGCTGAACCGTACGCCGGCGATCGTGCTGAACGTGCAGCGCCAGCCCGGCGCGAACGTGATCGCCACCGTCGACCAGATCAAGCGGCAGCTGCCCGCGCTCGAAGCGACGCTGCCGGCCGGCATGCACGTGCAGATCGTCGGCGACGGCACCGGCGTGATCCGCGCGTCGGTGTTCGATGCGGCGACCGAGCTCGTGCTGGCCGTTGCGCTCGTGGTGCTGGTGATCTTCGTGTTCCTGCGCAACTTGCCGGCGACGCTGATCCCGAGCATCGCGGTGCCGGTGTCGCTGATCGGCACGGTCGCGGCCATGTACGAGCTGCACTACTCGATCGACAACCTGTCGCTGATGGCGCTGATCATCGCGACCGGGTTCGTCGTCGACGATTCGATCGTGATGATCGAGAACATCGTGCGCTACATCGAGCAGGGGATGCGGCCGCTCGACGCCGCGCTGAAAGGCGCCGGGCAGATCGGTTTCACGATCCTGTCGCTGACGGTCTCGCTGATCGCGGTGCTGATTCCGCTGCTGTTCATGGGCGGCGTGATCGGCCGCCTGTTCAGCGAATTCGCGGTCACGCTCGCGGTGACGATCCTGATCTCGGCCGTGGTGTCGCTGACGGTCGTGCCGATGCTGTGCGCACGCATCCTGCGGGCGCATTCGGAGTCGCAACCCGGCCGTTTCGAGCGGGTCAGCGAACAGATTTTCGAGCGCACGCTCGCGGCGTACGAACGCGCGCTGACATGGGTATTGCGCCACCAGACGCTGACGCTCGTCGTCGCGCTCGTCACGCTCGCGCTGACGCTGATCCTCTATGTCGCGATTCCGAAGGGGCTGTTCCCGGTGCAGGACGTCGGCACGATCCAGGGGATCAGCGTGGCCGACACGTCGGTATCGTACGCGGCGATGGTCGAGCGACAGTCGCAACTGGCCGACGCGCTGCTGAAGGATCCGGATGTCGCGTCGCTCACGTCGTACGTCGGGATCGACGGCGTCAACGCGACGCTGAACAACGGCCGCTTCCTGATCAACCTGCGCGCGCACGGCGACCGCTCGGCCAGCGCGGAAACGATCGCGCGGCGGCTCCAGCAGGAAACGGCCGGCGTGCCCGGTGTGCGGCTCTACCTGCAGCCGGTGCAGGACCTGACGCTCGACACGACGCTGTCGCCGAACCAGTACCGCTTCGTGCTGCGCGGCCCGAGCCGGCAGGCGCTGCAGCAGGTCGTGCCCGCGCTGGTCGCGAAGCTGAAGCAGCTGCATTCGATCACCGACGTGCAGAGCGATCTCGACGTCGACGGGCTCGGCGTGCAGGTCGACGTCGATCGCCAGGCGGCCGCGCGCTACGGGATCACGCCCGCGACGATCGACAACGCGCTGTACGATTCGCTCGGCCAGCGCATCGTGTCGACGATCTTCGAGCAGTCGAACCAGTACCGCGTGATTCTCGTCGCGAAGCCCGAGGCGATGCCGAACGTCGCGTCGCTCGGCAACCTGTACCTGCCGAGCCAGACCAGCAGCAGCGGCCAGGTGCCGTTGAGCCAGATCGCGACCGTGCGGCTCGTGAAGACGCCGCTCGCGATCCGCCATCTCGCGCAGTTCCCGGCCGTCACCGTGTCGTTCAATCTCGCGAGCGGCGCGTCGCTGAGCACGGCGGTCGGCGACGTGCGCCGCGTCGAGCGCGAAGCCGCGCTGCCGCCGTCGATCCAGTCGTCGTTCCAGGGTGCCGCGGCCGCGTTCGAGGATTCGCTGTCGAGCGAGGTCTACCTGTTGATCGCGGCGCTCGTGGCGGTCTATATCCTGCTCGGCGTGCTGTACGAGAGCTTCATCCACCCGGTCACGATCCTGTCGACGCTGCCTTCCGCCGGGATCGGCGCGCTGCTCGCGCTGATGATCGCGGGCGTCGATCTCGACGTGATCGGGATCATCGGCATCGTGCTGCTGATCGGCATCGTGAAGAAGAACGCGATCATGATCGTCGACTTCGCGCTCGAAGCGGAACGCGTGCACGGCAAGACGCCGGCCGACGCGATCTTCGAGGCATCGCTGCTGCGTTTCCGGCCGATCCTGATGACGACCTTCGCCGCGATGCTCGGCGCCCTGCCGATGCTGGTCGGCACCGGCACGGGCTCGGAGCTGCGCCGCCCGCTCGGTCTCGCGATCATCGGCGGGCTCGCGCTGAGCCAGCTGCTCACGCTGTTCACGACACCGGTGGTCTACCTGCTGTTCGACCGGCTGGCCGCGCGCCTGCGGCGGCGCCGTGAAGCGGCCGCGCCCGGCCCCGCCGCGCCGGACGGCGGGAGCGCATCGTGAATCCGACCGCGCTGTTCATCCACCGGCCGGTCGCGACGACGCTGCTCGCGATCGCGATCCTGCTGTCCGGCGCGCTCGCATACTTCCGGATGCCGGTCGCGCCGCTGCCGAACGTCGCGTACCCGGTGATCGTCGTGCAGGCGAACATGGCCGGCGCGAGCCCGGACGTGATGGCGTCGACGGTCGCCGAGCCGCTCGAGCGGCGGCTCGAAACGATCGCGGACGTGCAGGAACTGACGTCGATGAGTTACGTCGGCTCGTCGATGATCGTGATCGAGTTCGGCCTCGACCGCGACATCAACGGCGCGGCGCGCGACGTGCAGGCCGCGATCCAGGCCGCGCGCGCGGACCTGCCGACCACCTTGCGCGCGAACCCGACCTACCGCCAGTACAACCCGGCCGACGCGCCGGTGATGGTGCTCGCGCTGACCTCCGACACGCTGACGTCCGCGCAGCTCTACGATTCCGCCGATTCGGTGATCCAGCAGCAGTTGTCGCAGATCAAGGGCGTCGGGCAGATCACGCTCGGCGGCGGCGCGCTGCCGTCGGTGCGCGTCGAGCTGAACCCCGGCAAGCTGAACAGCTATGGCATCGGCCTCGAGGACGTGCGCGCGTCGCTCGGTTCGGCGAACGCCGACAGCCCGAAAGGCCATCTCGACCAGGGCAGCCACCGCTACGAGATCCTGTCGAACGACCAGATCGGCACGGCCGCGCCGTATCGCAACCTCGTCGTCGCGTACCGCAACGGCGCGGCCGTGCAGTTGCACGACGTCGCGCAAGTGCTCGACTCGAACGAGAACGTGCGCAACGCGGGCCTCTACAACGGCAAGCAGGCCGTGCTGGTCATCGTGTTTCCGGAGCCCGGCAGCAACGTGGTGAACACGGTCCGGCAGATCCGTGCGCGCCTGCCCGTGATCGAGGCCGCGCTGCCGGGCTCGGTACACGTCGGCATCGCGGTCGACCATTCCCAGTCGATCAACGCATCGGTCGCCGACACCACCCGCACGCTCGCCATCGCGGTGCTGCTCGTCGTCGGCGTCGTGTTCGTGTTCCTGCTGTCGCCGCGCGCGACGCTGATCCCCGCCGTCGCGCTGCCGCTGTCGATCGTCGGCACGTTCGGGCCCATGTACCTGCTCGGCTACAGCATCGACAACCTGTCGCTGATGGCGCTGACGATCGGCACCGGCTTCGTCGTCGACGATGCGGTGGTCGTGCTCGAGAACGTCACGCGCTTTCTCGAAGCCGGCTACGCGCCGAAGGAAGCCGCGCTGCGCGGCAGCGCGGAAGTCGCGTTCACGGTCGTGTCGATGAGCCTGTCGCTGATCGCCGTGTTCCTGCCGATCCTGCTGATGCCGGGCATCGTCGGCCTGCTGTTTCACGAATTCGCGGTCACGCTGTCGATCGCGATCCTGCTGTCGATGGTGATCTCGCTGACCGTCACGCCGACGATGTGCGCGTACGTGCTCAGCCGGCAGCGCGCGCATGCCGCGCCGTCGCGCATCGGCGGCCGCATCGCCGCGGTGCTCGACCGGCTGCGCGACGCGTACGCGCGTTCGCTCGACGCGGTGCTCGACCGCGCGCCGCTCGTCGGCCTCCTGCTGATCGCGCTCGTGGCCTGCAACCTGCTGCTGTTCAGGCTGTTGCCCGCGACTTTCTTCCCCGAACAGGACAACGGCACGCTGATGGGGCAGATCATCGCGGATCAGAGCATCTCGTTCGGCGCGATGCGGCAGAAGCTCGCGCAACTGCAGGCGATCGTCCAGCAGGACCCGGCCGTCGCGGCAGTGGCCGGCTTCACCGGCGGACGCGCGCTGAACACGGCCAACGTGTTCGTCGCGCTGAAGCCGCTTGCGCAACGCCACGCGTCGGCCGTCGAGGTCGTCAACCGGCTGCGGCCGAAGCTCGCGGCCGTGTCGGGCGCGCGGCTGTTCCTGCAGGCGCAGCAGGATCTGCGGATCGGCGGCCGGCAATCGGCCGCCGAATACCAGTACACGCTGACGAGCGACGATTCGCAGGCGCTCTACGCGTGGACGCCGCGGCTCGTCGACGAGCTGAACCGGCGGCGCGGCCAGCTCGTCGACGTGAATTCCGACCTGCAGCGGCACGGGCTGCAGACGATGGTGACGATCGACCGCGCGACCGCGAAACGCTACGGCTTCGACCCCAACCAGATCGACAACGTGCTGTACGACGCATTCGGCCAGCGCACCGTCTCGACGATCTACAACCAGCTGAACCAGTACTTCGTCGTGATGGAAGTCGCGCCGCAGTACTGGCAGTTCCCGTCGTCGCTCGGCCGGATCTTCGCGAGCACGGCCGCCGGCAATGCGAACGGCACCGCGCAGACGCAGTACTCGTCGGCCATCGTGCCGGCGGCGACCGCGACGCTCGCGACCGGCGCGGCGGTCGGCGTCGCGCCATCTGGCACGAGCGGTACGACCAATGCGCAGAACGCGAACGCAGAAGCGAATGCGTCGACCAACAGCATCTCGAACAGCAAGGGCGGCAGCTCGACCGGCAGCGCGGACAGCACATCGGCGGAAACGATGGTGCCGCTCACCGCGCTCGCGCTGTTCTCGAACAGCCATACCGCCACGCAGGTGAACCACCAGGGCGGCCTCGTCGCGGCGACGATCTCGTTCAACCTGCCGCCGAACGGCTCGCTGAGCGACGCGGCCGCCGCGATCGCCGACGCCGAGCGGTCGATCGGCATGCCCGCGTCGGTGCACGGCGCGTTCGCCGGTGCCGCGCAGGCGTTCACGAGCTCGATGAACGCGGTGCCGCTCCTGATCGTCGCGGCGCTCGCGGTGGTCTACCTCGTGCTCGGCGTGCTGTACGAGAACACGATCCACCCGCTGACGATCCTGTCGACGCTGCCGTCGGCCGGCATCGGCGCGACGCTCGCGTTGCTGGTGTTCGGCGTGCCGTTCTCGGTGATCTCGATGATCGGCTTCATCCTGCTGATCGGCATCGTGAAGAAGAACGGGATCATGATGGTCGACGTCGCGATCGTGCTGCAGCGCGACGAAGGCTTCGATGCCCGCCGCGCGATTCACGAGGCCGCCGTCCGCCGCCTGCGGCCGATCATGATGACGACGGCCGCGGCCGTGCTCGGCGCGCTGCCGCTCGCGCTCGCGATCGGCCAGGGCGCGTCGCTGCGTCAACCACTCGGCGTGACGGTCATGGGCGGGCTGCTGATCAGCCAGGTGTTCACGCTCTATACGACGCCCGTGATCTATCTGTATCTCGACCGCCTGCGCGAGCGACTCGCACGCCGGTCGCTGCCGTGGCCGCGACAACGGCGGCCCGAATCGAGGCCCTGACCGATGACATCCCCCCGCTCCGTTCCGGAACACGCGCCGCATGCCGGGAGGCTGCGCACCTGTGCGCTCTGTGTGGCGGCCGCGCTGGCGCTGGCCGGTTGCGCGGTCGGCCCCGACTATCACCGTCCCGCCGTCGCGACGCCCGCCACGTATCGCGAACTACCCGGCTGGACGCAGGCGAAGCCCGATGCCGACGGCCCGAAAGGCGACTGGTGGACCGCATTCCACGATCCGCTGCTCGACCGGCTGGAGCCGCTCGTCACCGTGTCGAACCAGACGGTCAGGCAGGACTACTACAACTACCAGCAGGCGCTCGCGCTGGTACGCGAAGCACGCTCGGGGCTGTTTCCGACGGTCTCCGCGACGAGTTCGGCCACGCGGCAACGGACCACCGGCGCAGGCAACCCGTCCGTCGCCAATGCCGGCGCGCTCGAAGGCAGCGTGAGCTGGTCGCCCGATCTGTGGGGCCAGGTGCGGCGCACGGTCGAGGAGCGCAAGGCCAGCGCGCAGGCGAGCGCCGCGACCTATGCGAATGCGGCGCTGTCCGAGCAGGTGACGCTCGCGACGACGGTGATCGACCTGCGCGTGACCGATGCGAACATCGACCTGCTCGATGCGACCGTCAAGGCCGACGAAGCCTACCTGCGCGTGATCGCGGACCAGGACAAGGCCGGCACGATCCCGCCGTCGGATCTCGTCAGCGCGCAAACGCAGCTCGAAAGCGCGCAGTCGAGCCTGATCGCGCTCGGCGTATCGCGGGCGAAGTACGTGCATGCGATCGCGGTGCTCGTCGGCCGCAATCCGGAAGCGCTCGACGTGCCGCACGACGCCACGTTGCCGGCGCTGCCCGACGTGCCGGTCGGCGTGCCGTCGACGCTGCTGCAGCGGCGGCCCGACATCGCGGTCGCGGAACGGCAGATGGCGTCGGAGAACGCGGCGATCGGCGTGGCGATCGCCGCTTACTTTCCGACGATCTCGCTGTCGGCGGCGGCCGGCTTCTCCGCATCGCCGCTCGCGGGATTGCTGAACGTCGCGAACTACGTGTGGTCGCTCGGCGCGAGTGCATCGCAAACGCTGTTCGACGGCGGCGAGCGCAGCGGCGAAGTGGCCGCCGCGAAGGCCGCGTACGACGCGGCGGTCGCGAACTATCGCGGCACCGTGCTCGGCGCGCTGCAGAACGTCGAGGACGACCTCGCCAGCGTGCGCGTGCTGGCCGATCAGGCGGCCGTGCTCGAACGCGCGGTCGCCAGTGCGAAACGCGGCGCGGACATCGCATTCAACGAGTATCAGGCCGGCACCGTCGACTACACCACGGTTGCGACAGCGCAGACGACCCTGCTCGCGCTGCAGGAGAATGCGTTGACCGTGCAGCAGGAGCGGCTGGTTGCGACGGCGACGCTGTTCGGCGATCTGGGCGGCGGGTGGTCGGATGCGCAGCTCGACGGGCAGCAACCGAAGCAGCAGGAACGGGCGCCAGGCTGACGACATCGGCATCATGTCCGGCCGCACACCGCATGGTTCCGGTGCGCGGCGTGCGTCGACGGCGCCAGCCCCGTCAGGTGCTCGATCCACGTTTCCGCGATCTACCGTCCGCGCGTCTTTCTGCGGCAAGCGGGTGTCATGCCAGCTGGTGTGGCGCCCACCCTCCTCGGGCCGATTTCATTACGGCATTTGACGCGCGAATGTGTGATCGCTCGACCCGATGCATGCCGACACGGCCGCCGGCCATCCCGGCAACGCCGCTCAACGCGGCTCGCGAGACGATCATGCTGCCATCATGATTCTCTCAAAACAGGTTGTACACACAACCATCAAGTTACATGCGACCCGCAGAATAAATCCCCGGTAAACCCGTCGTTGTGGAATCCCAACGGATCGAAAATTGTGTCGTGACCTAATGGCGGCTCCTGACGAAGGCCCGTTGATTCGACAGGAAGGAAAGCAGGTTCGTTACATGCCAGGAGAGTTCATGATGAAAGGTATCTTGAGGAAATCGCTGTTGTCGCTCGCGTTGCTGGCCGGCTTTTCCGCCGCGCACGCGCAGAGCACTGTGACGCTGTACGGCGTCATCGACGAGTCGATCCAGTTCACGCACAACGCCACCCCCGCCGGCAGCAACCAGGTCGGCCTCTACTCGGGCAACCTGTCCGGCAGCCGCTGGGGCCTGATGGGCAGCGAAGATCTCGGCGGAGGCCTGAAGGCGATCTTCCAGCTCGAGAACGGCTTCGACGTCAACAACGGCAAGATGGGCACCTACAACGGCACCACGTCGCTGTTCGGCCGCCAGGCGTACGTCGGCCTGCAGAGCGCGCAGTACGGCACGCTCACGCTCGGCCGCCAGTACGATCCGCTCGTCGACCAGATTCAGGGGCTGACCGAAGACAACTACTTCGGCAGCACGTTCGCCACGGCCGGCGACGTCGACAACTACGACAACAGCTCGCGCACCAACAACGCGATCAAGTACCTGTCGCCGAGCTACGGCGGGTTGCAGGTCGAGACGATGTACGCGCTCGGCGGCGTCGCGGGGCAAACCGGGTCGGGACAAACGTGGTCGGTCGCGGCTTCGTACAACAACGGCCCGTTCTCGCTGGCGGCCGGTTACTACGTCGCCGACAACTCGAATTCGACGATCGCGCGCACCGGCTGGTCGTCGACTTCCGACGGCACGTTCGACGGCCCGGTCAACCTGGGCTACGCGACGGCGAAGTCGATCAACATCGCGCGGGTCGCCGCCCGCTACGTCGCCGGGCCCTACACGGTCGGCCTCTCGTACAGCAATTCGGCGTACAAGGCGGACGCGCAGTCGGCATTCGCGTCGACCGAGAAGTTCAACACGGGCCAGGCGTATTTCAACTACCAGGCGACGCCGGCGCTGCTGCTCGGTCTGGGCTACAGCTATACGCACGCGAACGGCGATACCAACGCGTCGTATAACCAGGTATCGCTCGGCGGCGACTACAGCCTGTCGAAGCGCACCGACGTGTATCTCGTCGGCGCATGGCAGAAGGCGACCGGCACGCAACTGAACGCGGATGGCTCGGTATCGAGCGCCGAAGCGTCGATCGGTTCGTACGGCGTCGCCGGTACCGACAGCCAGGAAATGGTCAGCCTCGGCATCCGCCACCGGTTCTGATCGAACGGGACGCCGGCTGCCGTTCGCGGTGGCCGGCACTGCATCGCGCCCTGCTTCACCGCAATCGTTTGAAATATTGCAGCCGCCCGGTGCGCCGAAATGCGATTTCGCACGCGGAATGACCGAAAACCCGGGGCCGTTTCACGCGATTGCGCGGCAACGATGACCGATCGCACACATTGCCCGCTGTCACCATCGCCGAATATCTCAATAATGAGCGGCCACTCTTGTGCACGACCCACTTCATTCCGCTTACAACGCGGCAATCCTGCAGTCCTGAATATGACGAAACAATCCTGAAATTTATTTGACGATCGTGTGACCTATGCTTCCGTCACACCGCGCACCGGCCACGCCGATGGCGGCAGTCCTCCCCGAAAGTGAAAGTGAAAGGCCCGATCATGTATCACACGATGCGCATGGAAGTGTCCACCGAATCCGGCTATCCAGTGATCCGGTTCACGATCGACGGCCAGACTTCCGTACTCGGCGTACACGATATCGACCAGATGATCCTGCAACTCGCGACCGCCCGCGCCGAGATGCAGCCGACGCATCCGGTCGCGCCGCCGGAGGGCCAGTACCCGTTGCAGATCGATCCGTGCTGGCGCGTCGACCGGCTCGACGACTACGACGGCGCGGTGCTGTCGATCCGGCATGTCGGGATGGGCTGGATCGCATTCGCACTGCCCGCCGACAACCTGACCAACCTCGTCGAAGCACTGGCCACTGCGCCGGAAATGGCCGCCCCGGTCGACCATGCGATGCTGAACTGATGCGCGCCCGGCGCTGACCGGTCGCCTTCTCTCCCGCAAAAATCGCACGCTATTTAATTCGGTATACGAATCATTATCCTGATCCGGACCTCATCGGCTCGAATCGCGGTGTTCCGTTCCTTTCCACAAGGACATGCCCATCATGCAAACCTCTTCGTCGACCACCGCGCCCGCGCGGCACCCCGCGGCCTATGCGCCGACCGATCTCGGCACCGGCACCTGGTATCTGATGCCGGTCGATGCACGCACGATCTTCCGCTGCCGGCTCACCGGCCGCTACACGCAGGGGCTGTCGTTGAGCGTCGTGTGCGGCAATGGCTACGCGACCGTGCATCAACTCGCTGAATCGCATGTCGACACGGTGTCGCACCTGCTCGTGCGCGATGCACGGAACGACGCCGGATATCGCGTTCATGCTTTTGAAGACGGGGTCGACTGGCAGTGAAGATGCGTTCGATCAGGTTTGGCCGTCTCGCACGGCTGTGGTGGCTCACGCCGGCGGCATTCTCGATTCACGCGCAGGCCGCTCCGGCCGCGCAAGCAGCACCAGACGCGTCTGCGCCGAGCGGTTTTGCCATCCAGGACATCCGTGTCGAGGGTCTGACTCGCATCGAGCCCGGCACCGTGTTCTCGTATCTGCCGTTCAAGATCGGCGACACGTTTACCGACGACAAGGCGTCGGCCGCGATCCGCGCGCTCTACGCGACCGGGTTCTTCAACGACGTGCGGATCGCGACGGAAGGCAACGTCGTGATCGTGAACGTCGCGGAGCGTCCGGTGATCGGCACGATCGATTTCACGGGGCTTCACGAGTTCGACCGGGACGCGATCGAAAAGGCGATGAAATCGGTCGGCCTGGTATCCGGGCACGCATACGACCCGTCGCTCGTCAGCAAGGCCGAGCAGGAGCTCAAGCGGCAGTACCTGACCCGCGGCTACTACGCGGCGGAGGTGACGACCACCGTGAGCCCGATCGACGGCAACCGCGTCGGGCTGCTGTTCTCCGTGATCGAAGGGCCGAGCGCGAAGATCCGGCAGGTCGCATTCATCGGCAATCGCGTGTTCAGCGACGCGACGCTGCGCGACGAAATGCAGCTGTCGACGCCGAACTGGTTCTCCTGGTACACGAAGGACGACCTGTATTCGAAGGACAAGCTCGCGACCGATCTCGATGCGGTGCGCGCGTACTACCTCGATCGCGGCTATCTGGAGTTCAACATCGAGTCGACCCAGGTGTCGCTGTCGCCGGACCGCAAGGACATGGACCTGACCATCGCGCTGCACGAAGGCAAGCCGTACACGATCTCGGGCGTGCGGCTGGCCGGCGACCTGCTCGGGCGTGAGGCCGAGCTGAACCGGCTCGTCGCGATCCGTGCCGGCGAGCGCTTCTCCGCGGCAAAATTGAAGGACACGACGCAGGCGCTGATCGACAAGCTCGGCGAATACGGCTTTGCGTTCGCGACGATCAATTCCGTGCCGCAGATCGACCAGCAGCACCATACGGTCGACCTCACGCTGCAGGTCACGCCCGGACGCCGCGTGTACGTGCGGCATATCGACATTTCCGGCAACACGCGCACGCGCGACGAAGTGATCCGCCGCGAGATGCGGCAGATGGAAGACGCGTGGTTCGATTCGTCGCGGCTCAAGCTGTCGAAGGATCGCATCAACCGGCTCGGTTATTTCACCGACGTCGACGTCACGACCGTACCGGTCGAGGGCACCGCCGACCAGGTCGACGTGGAGGTGAAGGTCACCGAGAAGCCGACCGGCACGATCTCGCTCGGCCTCGGTTATGGCTCCGGCGAAGGTCCGATCATCTCGGCCGGCGTATCGCAGGACAACGTGTTCGGCAGCGGCCAGTCGATCGCCGTCAACGCAAACACGGCGACCACGATGCGCACGCTTAGCGTGTCGCAAACCGATCCGTACTTCACGATCGACGGCGTCAAGCGGATTACCGACGTGTACTACCGGACGACCCAGCCGCTCTACTACTCGAGCACGAACGACACGAGCTTCCGGATCATCTCGTACGGCGTGGACACGAAGTTCGGCATCCCGTTCTCCGAAAGCGACATGGTGTATTTCGGGCTCGGGCTCGAGCAGGATCGGCTCGACGTCGATTCGACGACGCCGCAGAGCTATCTCGACTACGTGAACACGTTCGGCCGCGTATCGAACGTCGCGCCGTTCACGATCGGCTGGTCGCGCGACATGCGCGACAGCGCGCTGATTCCCGGGCGCGGCTACTACCTGCAGACGAACGCGGAATACGGCACGCCGATCGGCAGCGTCTCGTACTACAAGACCGACGTACAGGCGCAGTACTACCACTCGTTCGCGCGCGGCCTCGTGCTGGGGCTGAATTTCCAGGCCGGCTACGGCAACGGCCTCGGCGGGCAGCCGTACCCGATCTTCAAGAACTATTTCGCGGGCGGCATCGGGTCGGTACGCGGCTACGAGCCCGGTTCGCTCGGCCCGCGCGACGCGACCACCGGCGACCCGATCGGCGGCTCGAAGATGATCGTCGGCAACGTCGAGATGACCGTGCCGCTGCCCGGCACCGGCTACGACCGCACGCTGCGCGTGTTCACGTTCGTCGACGGCGGCAACATCTGGGGCACCGAAGGCAACAGCGTCGGTGCGAACGGGCTGCGCTACAGCTACGGTGTCGGGCTCGAATGGATCTCGCCGATCGGCCCGCTGAAGATCGACTATGCGCTGCCGGTCGTACACCACACCGGCGACCAGTACCAGAAATTCCAGTTCCAGATTGGCACGTCGTTCTGATTCCGCCCGCCGCCCGCGGCCCGCCATGCGCGGCGGCATCGTCGCTCGCCTGCGCGCGGCGGCGATCGCGCTGCTCGTCGATGTCGCGCTGTCGGTCGTGCTCGGCACGCCGCGCGACGCCGATGCGCAACTGCAGAACGCCGCGGCCGACCCGTACCGGATCGGCGACGCGTGGGGGCTGCGCGTCGCGTCGCAACTCGTCGAGCATCCGCTTGCGGCCGGCCAGGCCGCGACGACGTTCGGGATCGGCGCGGCGGCCACCGGCACCGTCGACCAGGACCTGTCGTTGCACGGCGACGCCGAATTGCGGCGCGGCGCATCGATCGTGAAGGCCGACGCGATCCACTACGATGCGGACACCGACATGACCGATGCATACGGTCACGTACTCGTCGTCAACGACGGCAATACGTTTGCCGGCCCCGACGCGCATCTGCAGCTCGACAGCGTCGAAGGCACGATGACGGCGCCGCATTATCACTTCAACCTGACGGGCGGCTCGGGCTCCGGCTCGCGCGTCGACCTGCTCGACGATTCGCGCGAAGTGATCCACGACGGTACGTACACGACCTGCCACTGCACGGCCGATCCGGCGTGGTATCTCAGGGCAGCGCGACTCGATCTCGACAACGCGGCCGGGGAAGGCGTCGCGCACGACGGCGTGCTCTACTTCGCCGGCGTACCGCTGTTCGCGTCGCCGTGGATGTCGTTTCCGCTGAACGACGAACGCAAGACCGGGATCCTGCCGCCCACGTTCGCGGTCAGCTCGACCAGCGGTTATGACATCGCCGTCCCGATCTATTTCAATCTTGCGCCGAACTACGACCTGACGGTCACGCCGAGGCTGATGACCAAGCGCGGCGCGATGCTGACGACCGACTACCGCTACCTGAGCCCGACCTATTCCGGCTCGCTGTCCGTCAGCGCGCTGCCGGACGACGCGACAACGCACACGAACCGCTACTCGATCACGTTCCAGCATCGCGAGAACCTCGGCAACGGCTTCGCTGCCTATGCGGACTACAACCGCGTGTCCGATGCGTCGGTGCCGTCGGATTTCTCCAGCGCGAACTCGCTCGTCGTCGGCTCGCAGACGCTGTTCCAGCAGGAAGCCGGCGTGACCTACAACCACGGGCCGTGGTCGGTGCTCGCGCGCGTGCAGAACTGGCAGTCGTTCACGACCGCACCGCCCTACAACCGCGAGCCCGAGCTCGACGCGAAATACACGCGCTACAACGTCGGCGGTTTCGACTTCGGTGCCAACGTGAATGCAACGCGCTTCACGATCCCGACCGCCGATTCGACCGAAGGCAACCGGCTGACATTCGATACGTACGTCAGCTACCCGATCATCGCGCCCGGATGGTACGTAACGCCGAAGCTCCAGTGGCATGCGGCGTCGTACGATCTCACGTCGATCGGCAGCGACGCGCCGGCCGGCCAGCCGAAGAACTTCACCGTCAACGTGCCGACCGCGAGCCTCGACATGGGCGCGACGTTCGAGCGCGCGGTGCGCCTGTTCGGCATCGACATGATCCAGACGCTCGAACCGAGGCTGTTCTACGTCTATACGCCGTACCGCAACCAGGCCTTCGCACCGGTATTCGACACCGCGCCGCTCGATTTCGGGCTCGCGGAGATCTTCTCGAGCAACCGCTTCGTCGGCGGCGACCGCGTGAGCGACATGAACCGGGTGACGGCAGGGGTCACCACGCGTTTCGTCGATGCGGGCACCGGCGCCGAGCTCGCACGCTTCGTCCTCGCGCAGGAGTACTACTTCCGCGCGTCGCAGGTCACGATGCCGGACGACACGCCGCCGACGGTCGGCCCGTCCGACGTGATCGCCGGCGCCGCGTTCCATGTCGGCACCGGCCTCGAGCTGCAGCAGGCCGTCGAATACAACCAGTCGAGCAACGAGCTGACCCAGGCCACGGCCGGAATCGACTGGAAACCGGCAGACGGCAAGGTCGTCAATCTCGCGTACCTGTATGCGCGGGGCAACGCGACGCTCGACGACGAGCCCGAGAACCAGGTGCTGCTGTCCGCGCAATGGCCGCTCACGCATGCGCTGTCGGGCGTCGGCTCGGTCGACTACGATCTCGCCGCGCACCGGCTCGTCAGCGGGCTGCTCGGATTCCAGTATGCGGCCGACTGCTGGGCCGTCAGCTTCGCGCTGCAGAAGTACACGAACTACAACGGCACGACGTCGCCGACCACCGGGACGCGCGTGCTGGTGCAACTGCAGCTCAACGGGCTGAGCCGCATCGACAACGGGCTGCTGCAGCAGTTCCGCGCGAACGTTCCCGGGTATTCGACGCCGACGCTGCCGGCCCCGACGTCGCGGTTCAGCGACTACCCGTGACGCGCATTCCGCGCCGGCACGCGCTCGGGCATCAAGGCCGGACGGCGCATCCGGCCAGTCTGGCCCGCACGCTCCACCGTCGCCCGGGAACACATCCGACAACGTGACAGCGAGATGCCGGATCGAGGCGCTATCGGAATCGGCATACGCATAGACACTCAGCATCGGGATCGCCCGTTCGGCGGCATCGTCCCGGCCCAGACACCGTGTCTATCGATCCGCCCGGCCGGCGCGATCGTTCCCAATCCACGTCCCGGCTTTCGTTGCCTGCAACGAAGTCGCGCCAAGACATGAATCCGTCGAATTTTGGCTATTCGTTTTATTCGCTTCTTTTCATTCTTCAGGTGTCCTTCTCTTCATGAATAAATTCCTCGAGCAGGACTCGATGGTCAGTCTGCCATTCCAGTTTCATTAGGCAATGCTAGTGTCTTTCACTCCAACAATCACGCACATTGATTCGTGATTCGAATCATTTTCCCCATACAAAGACTCCCCTATGACATCGAAAAAACGCCGCGATTTTCTCAAGCTGGGAACGAATACGCTGGCTGCTGCCGGCCTGATTTCGGCGTTGCCGCCTGCGATCCGCAACGCGCTGGCCCAGACCACGCAGCCGACGACGCTGGCCGGCATCGATCACATCATCATCTTCATGCAGGAAAACCGCTCTTTCGACCACTACTTCGGCATGCTGCCCGGCGTGCGCGGTTTCACGGATCCGCATCCCGCCCCGCTGCCGAGCGGCCGGCCGATCTGGTACCAGCCGAACCTCGCCACCGGAAGCTACCAGGCAAAAGACCCGTCGGGAAAGGTCGTCGCGAACGTGATGCCCTACCCGCTCAATCCCGCGACGTCGACGCCGGTCAACTACCAGGGTGTCAACCTCGATCATTCATGGAAGGGATCGCAGCGCACGTGGGAAAACTGGAACGTATGGGCCCAGAAGAAGGGTTACTGGACCATGGGTTACCTGAAACCCGCCGACCTGCCGTTCTACTACGCACTGGCAAATGCGTTCACCGTCTGTGATGCCTACCACTGCTCGCTCTTCGGACCGACCAACCCGAACCGGCGTTTCCTGTGGACCGGAACGTCGGGCGGCAGCACCATCACCAATCCGGCCTGGAAGCACTACATCGTCGAGAACGACGATGCGTGGGAAGCCAACGTGACCTCCGACCCCGCGAAGGACAGCGGCCGGCAGAACGGCTGGGACTGGCGCACCTATGCGGACGTACTGGAAGACAACAAGGTCAGCTGGAAGGTCTACCAAGGCTACGGCAACTACGGCGACAACGCCCTTGCTTACTTCAACAACTTCCGGCGCGGCGGCGATGCGGCAAAGATCGCAAAGGCACGCACGTATGCCGGCAAATCCGGCGACGACGACGTCCGTTCCGCGGATGCACTCGTCGCGTCACTGCAAGCCGACCTGCAGGGAAAGGACGCGCAAGGAAAAAGCACCTTTCCCGCCGTATCGTGGATCGTCGCGCCCTATACGTACTCCGAGCATCCGACTGCCACGTCCAGTGCGGGAGAATCGTTCGCCGAACGCGTGATCAATGCGATCATCGGCAGCAAGGATGTCTGGGGGAAATGCGCGATCTTCATCACGTACGACGAGAACGACGGGTACTTCGATCACGTGCCTGCACCGATCCCGCCGCTTGCCGGCTACGGCAAGCATAACCTCACGACGGCCGGCGGTGCCCCCATCGACCTGTCCGCCGAGACCTACGGCTCGGAACCCATCGGCCTCGGGCCGCGCGTGCCGATGATCGTCGTTTCGCCATGGAGCAAGGGCGGACGCGTGGCGTCGCGCCTGTCCGACCATACGTCGGTGATCCGCTTCCTCGAGACCTGGCTCGTCGCGAAGGGATATCCGGAGAACGCCGTCCAGTGCGCGAACATCTCGGCATGGCGCCGCGCCGTTTGCGGCGACCTGACGGAAACGCTGAACCTCGTCTCGCCGGCCAACACGCCGAGTGACGCCGACGTCACCGGCTGGAAGATCATGGAGCCGGTCAACGGGCCCAACTCAGTCTATGCGCCCTATCCGTACACGGACAACGACGCGTTCGTACCGGGCGTCGCTGCCGTAACACGATCGGCGTGCCCGCTGCCCTATGACGCGACCGTCTCGGCCAGCAAGAACGGGACATCGATCACGCTGACCTTCGACAACTCGAAGTCGCGCGCGGCTTCGACGTTCATCGTCTATGCGAACGCGACGACCACCGCGCAGAAGGTATTTCATTACGCGGTGGCCGCCGGCAGCACGTTGTCGGACACGCTGGTGTTGAGCGCGGGCAACAGCCAGTGCCAGGTCTTCGGCCCGCAATCACCCGGCGGGTACTTCTGGAAATTCTGATCCTGCATCGGCTTGACGAACCGCGGTGGCGACGGCGGTCATGCCGCCCGCCGCGGCCGGGATGGCCACGGCAATCGATGTGTCGATGTCGAGCCGGCCGGCGCTGCACCCCTGCGCCGGCTGTTCGCGCCTGCGACGCCTGCGCGGGGACGAAGCGACATTCGCGGCATTGCTCCGCCCGGCGTGCCGGCGCGTGGCGAAATTACCGCGCACGTCGAGCCGATGCCGATTCGGCACGCTACGCACCGTCCGGGATCCGTGTCGTTTACCACCGGGTTCCGGGCGCATGACCGATAGCCGGTAGCGCCCGTTTCTCTAAACTGGTTCACACAACACACCTGCCCGTTCCCGTCCGCTGCGCGCGTCGCGCCACCGGCATCGAGGCACCCCCGAGACATCCGCCTTCGCTGCTCCTCGGCCCGCACGACTCCACTGCATTCCAGCCCGGCCGGCTGCCAAGGCAATTCCAGGAGAGTTCATTGAGTCCGTCGCAAGCGCACCCCGCGAAAGCCCGGTCTTCGCGCCAGTCCGTCAAGCTGGACGACATCACGATCGTCGATCCGGCCGTCCTCAAACGCGCGGTCGGCGCCATGGCGTTCGGCAATGCGATGGAATGGTTCGACTTCGGCGTCTACAGCTACATCGCCGTCACGCTCGGCAAGGTGTTCTTCCCGTCCGGCAGC
This sequence comes from Burkholderia pulmonis, assembly GCF_984667975.1. NCBI lineage: Bacteria > Pseudomonadati > Pseudomonadota > Betaproteobacteria > Burkholderiales > Burkholderiaceae > Burkholderia > Burkholderia pulmonis. Next base: position 272,738 of record NZ_OZ480188.1, on the reverse strand, counting down.
CCGTCCGCGCAGCTGCTCGCGACCTTCGGCACGTTCGCGGCCGCGTTCCTCGTGCGCCCGCTCGGCGGCATGGTGTTCGGCCCGCTCGGCGACCGCATCGGCCGCCAGCGCGTGCTCGCCGCGACGATGATCATGATGGCCGCCGGCACCTTCGCGATCGGCCTGATCCCGAGCTATGCGTCGATCGGCATCATGGCGCCCGTGCTACTGCTCGTCGCCCGCCTCGTGCAGGGTTTCTCGACCGGCGGCGAATACGGTGGCGCGGCCACCTTCATCGCCGAATTCTCGACCGACAGGCGCCGCGGCTTCATGGGCAGCTTCCTCGAGTTCGGCACGCTGATCGGCTATACGCTCGGCGCGGCCACCGTCGCACTGCTCACCGCGACGCTGTCGCAGGAAGCACTGCTGTCGTGGGGCTGGCGCGTACCGTTCTTCATCGCGGGGCCGCTCGGCCTCGTGGGCCTCTACGTACGGCTCAAACTCGAGGAAACGCCGGCGTTCAAGAAGGAAGCCGAAGCACGCGAGGCGGACGAACGCGCGCGGCCGAAACAACGCTTCGCGACGCTGCTCGTCGAACAATGGAGGCCGCTGCTGCAGTGCGTCGGCCTCGTGCTGATCTTCAACGTGACCGACTACATGGCGCTGTCGTACCTGCCGAACTATCTGTCCGCGACGCTGCACTTCCGCGAATCGCACGGCCTGTTCATGGTGTTGCTCGTGATGGTGCTGATGATGCCGATGACGCTGTACGCGGGGCACCTGTCGGACAAGGTCGGCCGCAAGCCCGTGATGATGGCCGGCTGCGTGGGCCTGCTCGTGCTGTCGGTGCCCGCGCTGATGCTGATCCGCACCGGCGGCATGCTGCCCGTGTTCGGCGGCATGCTGGTCTACGGCATCCTGCTGTCGACGTTCACCGGCGTGATGCCGTCGGCGCTGCCCGCGCTGTTCCCGACGCGGATCCGCTACGGCGCGCTCGCGATCGGCTTCAACGTGTCGGTATCGCTGTTCGGCGGCACGACGCCGCTCGTCACCGCGTGGCTCGTCGATCGCACCGGCGACCTGATGATGCCCGCGTACTACCTGATGGGCGCGTCGTTCATCGGCATCGTGTCGGTGCTCGCGCTGCGCGAGACGGCGCGCCAGCCGCTGCCCGGTTCGGGGCCGTGCGTCGCAAGCCGCGCGGAAGCGCTGAACCTCGTGCGCGGCGGTGCGGACGGCGCGCGCGTGCGCGACCGGAAGTTCACGCCGGTCGGCAAGCGCGCGTGACGCAGCGCGAGGCGACGCCGCGCGGCATGCGCCGGCGTCGCCGTCCGCGTGTGCGTCAGTTCGACGACAGTTGCTGCGCGTCGAGCCAGTCGAGCAGCGCGCGCGTGACGAACGCGGGGTTTTCCAGATTCGAGATGTGGCCGGCATCCGGCACCAGCGCATGCGCGCAACCGATCACGCTCGCCATCTTCACCGTTTCCGACGGCGGGCGCGCCATGTCGCCCGCGCCGCACATCAGCAGCGTGCGCCCGGCGTCGAGTCCGGCCAGTGCCGACAGCGTGTCGGGCCGGCCGAAGATCAGCCGGCCGAGCGGCGCGATCGATTGCCGCAAGCGGTCGGCCGGCAGGTTCGCCAGCGCATCGCGAAACGCGGTCGGCACCGGGTCCGCCAGATTGACGTCCGGCCGGAAGAACAGCGGCACGATTGCATCGAGCAGCGGCGGCGCAATGCTGCCGGCCGCCTCGATCGCACCGAGCATGCCGAAGTAGCGCAGCCGTGTCGCCTCGGGTTCGGCTTCGAGCGATGCGTCCATCAGCACGAGCGAGCGCACGCGCTGCGGTTCGCGCAACGCGAGCCGGGCGCCCCACATGCCGCCGACGCTGAGCCCGACGACCGCACACCGTTCGATGTCCAGCGCGTCGAGCAGCGCGCTCGCATGCGCGGCGAGATCGTCGAGCGTGTGCGTGCCGTCCGGCAGCGCACCCGATGCGCCATGCCCCCACAGGTCCGGCACGATCACACGGTACGAACGCGACAGCGCGTCGATCTGCGGCGCCCACATCGCCGCGTCCCACAGATAGCTGTGTCCGAGCAGCACCGGAAACCCGGCGCCGTGATCCTGGTAATGCAGGGTACTGCCTTGAACGAGGTGTGCGGGCATGCTGTCTCCGGAGGTCTGGACTCGGCGGCGTTCTGCGACGAACGCGAAGCGGGGCATCATCGCACAGGTTGCCGGCGCTGCGCATGACGATCCGCACGCGTTGCATCCCGCCACGCGCAACGGATTCCGGTCTGCCGTCGGCGGTCAGTTCATCCCGTCGTACGTGACGATCTCGACCCAGTTCGCGCCCTTGCCGACCGGATATTTGCCGATCGCGTCGAGGTGCCCTGTGTTGCGCTCGATCCGGTAAACAGCAAGCATCGGCGACAGCTGGCCCGCCGCGAGCAGATACGTGCCCGAAGGATCGATTGCAAAGCCGCGCGGCTGCTTCTCGGTCGCGAACGTGCCGATGCGGTCGAGCTTGCCCGACCCGGCGTCGACGCGATACGCGGCGAGCGTGCTCGACGTGCGCTCCGATGCGTACAGGAAGCGCCCGTCCGGCGTCAGGTGCAGGTCGGCGCCCCACGGCTTGTCGCCGTGGAAGTCCGGCGGCAGGATCGACACGGTCTGGATCGGCCGCACATCGGCGCCGCCGCGCGACAGTGCGAGCACATGCAGCTTGCCGTCGAGTTCGTCGATCAGATACGCGAAGCGCCCGTTCGACGAGAACACGAAATGGCGCGGGCCCGACTTGTCCGGCAGCCGGTAGGCCGGCGTCGCATCGTCGGTCAGCGTCCCCGTCGACGCATCGAACGGCAAGCGCAGCCACGCATCGGCGCCGAGTACCGACGCGAACGCATGACGGCCGTCCGGCGACTGCCGGATCGCATGCGCCATCGGCCCGGTCTTCACCGTCTGCTGCACGTCGCCCGCGACGCCGTTCTCCCCGATCCGGTTCACCGCGAGCAGGTTGCCGCCATACGACGCCGAGAACAGGTAGCGGCCCGACGCATCGGTCGACACATACGCCATGCTTTCCGCGAGCGGCGCGCGGCCCAGCTCGATCAGCCGCCCGTCGAGCGGATTGATCGCGAAGCTGACGACGCGATACGGCGTCGAGCGCAGCGCCGCATAGAGACGATGGTGATCGGGCGACAGCGCCATCGGCATCACGGTGCCGCCGACCGGCACCGTCTCGATCGCGGTCAGCGCACCGTTCGACGTGTCGACGCGAAACACCGAGATGTCGCGGCTGTCGCTGTTCGATACGTACGCATACGTCGCCGCGTGCGCAAGCGACGCGACCATCCCGAAGGCGGCCGCCGCGACGGCACGCCAGAGTGTCTTGGTGTTCATGGAGCTTCCGGAAACGTAAAAGGGAACCGCGGATGCGACCGCGGCGCCGGACAACCTCGGTCGTCCGGCGCCGCGACGGGCGACACGCGAGATCAGAACACCGCGTGCCCGCTGATCAGGCTCGGCAGCCAGGTCGAGAAGAACGGCAGGTACGTGACGATGTTGATCGCACTGAAGATCGCGAGGTAGTACGGCCACGCCATCTTCGTCGTCTCGCCGATCGACACGTTGCCGATCGCGCAGCCGACGAACTGCACCGACCCGATCGGCGGGTGCACGAGGCCGAGCGAGCAGTTCAGCAGCAGCATGATCCCGAACTGCACCGGCCCGACGCCGCACGCCATCGCGATCGGCAGGAACAGCGGCGTCGTGATCAGGATGTGCGCGGCCATGTCGACGAACGTGCCGAGGAACACCTGGATGACGTTGATGTACAGCAGCATCAGCCACGGCGCGGCGGTCGACTGCTTGAGCAGCCCTTCGATCGCATCCGGAATCTCCAGGTACGACATCTGGAAGCGCAGCATGTTGGACACCGCGATCAGCAGCAGCACGACGCCCGTCGTGCGCGCCGCATGCGACAGCGCACGGCGCAGCTTCGCGGCCGTCAGCGTCCGGTAGACGAACGCGGTCAGCACGAGCGAATACACGACGGCGATCGCGGCCGCTTCGGTCGCGGTGGCAATCCCCTTCGCGACGCACACGAGGATGATCGCGATCACCATCAGCCCCGGCACCGCGCCGACGAAGCTGCGCAGCACCGCATACCAGCCGGGGAACGCGGGCAATGCGGACGAACCGTCTTCACGGCGCGGGTAGCCGTGACGCACGGCCTGCCAGTACGCGGCGGCGAGCACGAAGCCCATCACCCACAACACCGGCAGCAGCCCCGAGAACAGCAGGTCGCCGATCGACACGCCGCTCACCGGCTGGCCGTGCAGCATCCCGGTGATGCCCTGCGCGGCGAACGCGTAGATGATCATGTTGGTCGACGTCGGCATCAGCGCGCCGGCGAGCGACGCATGCGTCGTCACGTTGACCGCGTACGCGGCGCTGTAGCCTTCGCGCTTCATCAGCGGAATCACCACGCCGCCCATCGCCGACGTATCGGCGGTCGGCGAACCCGACACGCCGCCGAACAGCGTACAGGCGACGACGTTCGCCATCCCGAGGCCGCCGCGGAAATGGCCGACGGTCGCCTGCGCGAAGCGCAGGATCCGGTCCGCGATGCCGCCGTGCAGCATCAGTTCGCCGGAGAAGATGAAGAACGGCACCGCGAGGAACGAGAACGCGTTCATCCCCGAGATCATCGCCTGCATCGCGGTCGCGATCGGCAGGCCTTCGACCATGTAGGTCAGCACGCAGGCGATGCCGAGCGCGAACGACACGGGCACGCCGAGCACGAGGAATATCAGAAAACTGACGGACAGGATCGCGAGTTCCATGGCGTTATTGTCCCGACGAAGAACGACGAAGCGCGAGCAGGTGCTCGAGCGAGAAGAGGATGATGGCGATCGCCGCGGGCATCGCGATCAGGTAGCGCACGCCTTCGGGCAGCCCGATGATCGGGATGCGGTCGCCCATCGTCTCGGCGGCCATGCTGCCGCAACCGGCCATGATCATGATCGCGAACGCGATCAGGCTCAGGTGCTGGATCGCGACGACCACGGTGCGACCGTTCGGCGGCAGCCGGCGCACGAGCGAATCGAGGCCGATATGGCCGCCGTCGCGCACCTTCATCGCCGCGCCGAACATCGCGATCACGATCACGAGCAGCAGCGCGATCGGCTCGACGAAATCCGGCGCGTTCTCGAACACGTAGCGCATCACGACCGAGTAGAACACCAGCACCGTGAGCACCGCGAGGCACGCCGACGCGATCACGGCCAGCACGCGAAACACCACGTCGTTCACGCAGCGCAGGAGCGGCGCGCCGTGCGGCCGCGCCGGCACCGCGCCGTCCGGGGCGGCGGCCGACGCGGCCGCGGCCGCCGCGCTGTTCAGGGAAGTACGACGCGTCACTTGGTGGCCTCGATCTCGTCGACGATCTGCTTCATCTGCGGCGTCTTCTCGTACTTCGTCCACAGCGGCTGCATCGCCTTCACGAACGCCGCACGGTCGATCTGCGCGGCCGGCAGGATCTTCGCGCCGCCCTTCGTCACCGTCTGCTGCGCCGACGCCTCGCGCGCGGTCCACAGCTTCTGGTAGTACGGCACCGAATCGGCCGCCGCCTTCTTGATCGCCGCCTGCTCCTGCGGGGACAGCGTGTCCCAGATCTTCTTCGAGAACACCAGCACTTCCGGCGTCATCGCGTGCTGCGTTTCCGAGTAATCGGGCGCCACTTCGTAATGCTTGGTTTCCTCGTACGACGGCATGTTGTTTTCCGCCGCATCGACGAGGCCCGTCTTCAGGCCCGTGTACACCTCGGCGAACGGCATCGGCGTCGGCGTGCCGCCCATCGCCTTGATCTCGTCGACCATCAGGTCGGACGGCTGCACGCGCACCTTCAGCCCCTTCATGTCGGCCGGCGAGCGCACCGGGCGCTTCGCGTAGATCGAACGCGCGCCGCTCTCGTAGAACGTCAGCGCGATCATCCCCTTCGCGGTGAACGCATCGAGGATCTTCTGGCCGGCCGGGCCGTACATCGCCTTGCGGAAATGGTCGATGTCGCGGAACAGGAACGGGAACGACGGGATCAGCGACTCCGGCACGATCTCGTTGAACGACGCGCCGTTCACGCGCGCCATGTCGATCGCACCGATCCGCACCTGGTCGACCGTGTCCTTCTCGGAGCCGAGCGCGCTGTTGCCAAACACCTTGATCGAATCCTTGCCGCCCGTTTGCTTCGACAGCTCGTCACCCATGAACTTCACGGCCATGTTGGTCGGGAAGTTGTCGCCGTGCACGTCCGCCGAGCGGAACACGCGCGCCTGCGCGGACATCGCGAAGCCGGCCATCAGTGCAACGGCCAGGGCGGTACGGGAGCCGGTGAATCGGTGCTTCATGGTGAGTCTCCTTGATGGTCGATCGTTGTTGTGCGGCGATCCGTCGGCAGGCGCGTACTTCGGCGACGCGCACTCCTGAATCGCAGAGTCATACGTCGTATGACGTGTCGAGCGAATGTACGTCGGTTAATCGTTTAACTCACTTGGTGCATACCCCTATAACCGCCGCCATCACGGGCTTACGGCATGAATCGGGGAATCCCGTTCTCTGTTTTAGCGGCTTTCCGCGAAACGTTTTCCGGAAATGGGTCCCTATTCGAATCGGGCGCTTGCGTGGCGGTTTCCCGACACCGGAACGCGTTCTTTCGCTTCGTTTACCGTCGTTATAGGATGACTGACTACTAAACAGCCTCGCCGCCGCGATGCCACGAGCACGCGCCGGCCACGCATCGTGCGCGACGCGATTCGCACCCGCGGCACCCGCCCCGACGACCCGCGCCGGCGGCCGCGCCCGTCCGCTCCAGCCTTGCCGGCAGCCCGCCCGCGTTCGCGCCGCGGCCACGCGTGCTGCCCGAACGACCCGATACCCACCCGGCATCGCTCGCAACCGATCGATGCCCCTTCAGGAGACCTCCGTCATGACATTCCCCCTTTCCCGGCCGAACCGGCGCCCGCGCGGGCTCGGCCTGCTCGCGGCGCTGCTCACGACGGCCGCGGCGCTCACCGCGTGCGGCGGCGACGACTCGAGCACCGGCGGCGGCGTCGCCTCCACCGCTCCGCCCGCCACCAGCGTGTTCCAGGTCGGCACGACGACCGTCGACGCGAACCTGCCGGCCGAGCCCGCGCTGCCCGCCGATACGCAGGTCTGCAGCACGCTCGAGGCCGCCAATACGCTCGTGAGCCGCCCCGACGGCTCGCTGCCGCCAGAAGCCGACCCGTCGACGGCCGGCGTCGGCAAGGCCGTGGCAGCTGCGACGGCCAACCCCGACCAGGCGCGCATCCAGGCCGCGCTCGACGCATGCGGCGCGGCCGTGGACGCCGAAGTCGGCGCGACGATCGCGGCGGCCGATGCCGCAGCCACCGCAGCACAGAAGGCGGCCGCGGTGCCGAACGTGAACCTCGCCGGCGCGTCCGGCGAGGAGCTCGCGAAGGCGAAGTACCGCGCGGGCAAGTTCGCCGTGCGGCTCGTCGTCAACCACGCGGGCCCCGGCAACGGCTTCATCAGCGGGCCGCTGACGCTGCCGTCCGGCGTCACGCTGTGGATCGACAAGGGCGCGACGCTGTACGCGTCGCGCGACGTGAAGGCGTATTCGCCGAACGCCGCCGGCCCGTACTGCGGCAACACCGCCGTCAGCGCGACGAAGGCCGGCAGCTCGTCGAACTGCGCCGCGCTGATCACCGGCACCAACCTCGTGAACGCGGCGGTGGTCGGCGACGGCCGCATCGACGGGCGCGGCTACGCGGAGCTCGTCACGTCCGATGCGAAATATCCGTTGATGAAGGTCGACCTGACCTGCTCGAACACCTACGCGGCGTACAAGGGCGGCACGGTGGCGCCCGACGGCACCGCGTGCGACGACGGCGGCACGGTCGTCGATTCGAAATCGACGGTACGCAACATGACGTGGTGGGATCTCGCGTATCTCGGCAACATGGTGCAGAACGGCACGACCGGCTTCGGCTCGCAGTCGAATTTCCGGCTGATGGTGTTCAACTACGCGAAGAACCTCACGCTCTACCGCATCACGCTGAACAACAGCCCGAATTTCCACGTGGTGCCGAGCGGCGTCGACGGGCTGACGATCTGGAACGTGAAGGTGCAAACGCCAACGCTCGCCGCGTTCGCGAACCCGGCCGGCAACGGCAACCCGCTGTACAACGGGCAGACGTTCAATGCGGACAACGTGAAGAACACCGATGCGTTCGATCCGGGCTCCGCGTCGAAGCCGACGTCGGTGGCGCTGTCGACCGGCAGCACGACGACGTCCGCCGCCGCGGTTTCGTTCGACGGCTACCTGAAGAACTTCGTGTTCGCGTACAACTATGTGAGCACCGGCGACGACGACATCGCGCTCAAGGGCAGCAACAACCCGGCGCCCGCCGGTTCGGGGCTGTTCGGCATCGACGGCAATCGCGACGTGCGCGCCGATCGCAAATGGGGTGTCGTGATCGCGCACAACCACATCTACTGGGGGCACGGCATCTCGATCGGCAGCGAGACCAACGGCGGCGTGACGAACGTTCAGGTGTACGACAATGCGTTCCAGGATTCGGAGGAAGGGCTGCGCATCAAGTCCGACTATGCGCGCGGCGGCGAAGTGAGCAACATCCGCTATTCGAACATCTGCATCCGCGATGCGAAGAACGCGCTGCTGTTCACGCCGTACTACAGCACGAAGGCCGTGCCCGCGAGCGGCCCGCTGTACCCGAACTTCCACGACATCTCGCTCGCGAACGTCGTGATCGAGGGCACGGCCGGCGTGAAGCTTCAAGGGTTCGAGGCGAACACCGGCGGCTACGGCGAGCCGGCCTTCCCGCTCGTGATGTCGCTGAGCGACGTGGTGGCCGACACGCCCGACGGCATCTCGACGATCGCATCCGACGCGACCCTCACGCTGCACAACGTGAACCTGCCGGTGTTCCCGTCGACCGCGAACCGGGTCGTCGTCAACGGCACGGCGGTCCATACGATCGATCCGGCCAGCGTGCTCGACTGCAGCAAGGCGTTCGTCGACTTCCCGGGCATCGACCAGTCGAACCCGTTCGGTTCGACATGGGCGCCGGCACTGTAACGCACGGCCAGCGCAACCGGGTTTCCCGCACCCGCGCGGGAAACCCGCCGCGCCCGCGCGTACGCCGCGTTCAGGTCTGCATGACGAGCGACGTCAGTTGCGCCGCGCGCGCCACGTCCGTCTTCGCGTAGATCGACTTGATCTGCGCGCGGACCGTGCCGATCGACACGCCGCGCAGCGCAGCACATTCCTGCGGCGAACGCCCGTCGCAGCACAACAGCACGGCGAGCTCGGCCTCGGCCGACGACAACCCGTAGAACAGGCGCAACCGCTGCGCGCGCGCCGACGGCGAACGCAGGTCGGCGGCCGTCATCAATGCCGCGACGCCGGGCCGCTCGTGCGCGAGGCGCGACTGTTCGGGAACGGGGATCAGCGCAAGCGGTAGCGGTTCGCCCGTGGCCCGCCGCAGCAGCAGCCCGCCGCGCGCGAACGCGTGCCGCCATTGCGCGTCGTCGACGCAGCCTTCCGGCGCGAAGCGCCCGTTCAAGACCCGCAACGCCGGTTCGGCGGCGATCAGCTGATCGGCCGCACGGTTCGTATAGCGCAGCTCGCGCCGCGCGCCAAGCAGGAACACCGGCACCGGAATCGCATCGAGCGCCGATTCCGCGGCGGCCACGCGCGCTTCGAGCTCGCCGATGCGCGCCTGGATCCGCAGCGCGCGGCCGATGTGCGCGCCCATCATTTCGATGGTGCGGCGCTGGTCGTCGGAAAGCCCTTGCGCGTCGAGGCCGCTCTGTACGCTGAGGAACGCGCCAAAGCCCTCGCCGCGATGGATGTACAGGCCCGAGATGCTGCCGAGCCCGAAGGGCTGCATGAATTCCTGATAGAACACGCTGTGCGCGCGCTGCTGCTCGGACAGGTGCTTGACGTCCTCGAACCAGCGCCCGGCCGGCCAGTCGCCGGCAATCGGCACGACCGGGTCGTACAGGTAGAACTCGGTGTTGTAGCTGTGGTGACACGCGGCGACCCACGACGGATCGTCACCGGCGGCCTGCTCGATCGCGGGCACCCTCGCCGCCTCGTCGAACGACAGCAGCGTGGCCATGCGCACGCCCACCGACGAACGCAACTCGTCCAGCACCGTTTCCCATCGTTGATCGCCCAGTGCCGCAGCGTAGATGTCATCGATCCATGCCGATGGAACCAACCCGTTCATGTGCATCTGGCCACCCCGCGCCGTGCGTTTCTGTCGAACGTCGTTCGGGCATCTTACTCAATCGGCCTCGTCGTTCAAATGAACGATACGCGTTTGATCGAAATACCACGTTTGTTACCGTCTTTCGTCAGATGTAATCGCTGCTTTCGACACGGCAGCGTCATCGGCGCGGACGCGCACCGGCTTTTCATCCACGCCGCGGTATGCCAAGATGTGGCGCATGACGATCCGGAACATCACGACCTCGCAGCACCATCACCACGGCCGCCCTCCATTGCGCCGTGGTTCGTTTCGCATCTAGACACTGCATCGGGCACGTTCCCGATCAGGACGACAACCAAGGCGCCTCCGGCGCCTTTTTTGTTTTTTGCGCCGTCAAGACCTGCTGTGCCGATCAACCGATAACGTACGGAGTGTTTTCAATGCAACCACGCTGGAAAGAAGTGTCCCTGTCGGAGCTGCCGCTGCGGGAGGATCTCCGGTTGCAGCATGCGTACGGGGCGCCGCAGCTCGATGTGCCCGTATGCCTGAACGTCAACGAGAATCCTTACCCGCCGTCGCAGGCGCTCGTCGAACGCATCGCGATCGCGGTTGCCGACGCGGCGCGACAGGCGAACCGCTACCCCGATCGCGATTTTGCCGCGCTGCGCTCGCATCTGGCCGACTACCTGACGCACGACGGCGGCGTATCCGTCGACGCATCGAACGTGTGGGCGGCCAACGGCTCGAACGAAGTGATCCAGCAGATCCTGCAGGCATTCGGCGGCCCCGGGCGATCGGCGCTGGCCTTCACGCCCGCGTATCCGATGTATGACGAATACTGCCGGACGACCTTCACGCACCTGCATGCGCTGCCGCGAACCGAGGATTTCGCGCTGGACCTCGATCAGGCGATCGACAGCATCCGCACGCATCGGCCGAGCGTGATCCTGCTGACCTCGCCGAACAATCCGACCGGGACCGCGCTGCCGCTCGACACCCTTCGCGCGATACTCGACGTCGCACCGGGGGTGGTCGTCGTCGACGAAGCCTATGCGGAGTTCCGGCGTCACGGCGTGCGCAGCGCGGTCGCGCTGCTGCCCGACTACCCGAGGCTGATCGTTTCCCGCACCTTGAGCAAGGCATTCAAGTTCGCCGGTGGCCGCGTCGGGTATTGCGCGTGCGCGCCCGCGATCGTGGACGCGCTGAAGCTGGTACGGCTGCCCTATCACCTGTCGGTCTTCACGCAGGCGGCGGCCTGCGCGGCGCTGGCCGCGCGCGACGAGATGCTGTCGCAAGTCGACGCGATCAAGGCCGAGCGCGATGCGACGGTCGACTGGCTGCGCGCCCTGGGGTTCGCGGTGGCCGATTCCGATGCCAACTTCGTGATGTTCGGCAAGTTCGCGGACCGCCACCAAACCTGGCGCGGACTCCTCGGCCACGGCGTGCTGATTCGCGAGTCAGGCCCGCCCGAATACCTGCGCGTGTCCATCGGCACCGCCGCGGAAATGGCTGCGTTTCGCACGGCGCTGCTCGACGTGATCGCACGCGAATGAGCAACGGTTCTCGCGAACGCTCTCGACGACGCGATGGCGCGCGTGTCGACACGCGATCCGACGATGCACTTACTTCATCGTCGCGAAGCGCGACTCCATCTCGTCGAGCTTCGCGAGCACCGCTTCGCTGAGCTTCCTGACGTGACGCGGGATATCGGGCGCCGACAGCAGCTCCTCGATACGCCCGCGCCAGTAGCTCGGATGCCTGACGCGCCCCGCGCCCGACATCGATACGTCGTCAGCGGCCGTCTCGCTGTCCAGGAGAGCCACCATTCTCTGGATGTGAGAGAGCTCTCGTTCCACATAGTCTCGTGCCAGCATATTGATTGAAATTCCCCGAAATACGACATCAGGCCTTCCGTCATCAACGCGCCATCGTGCAGCGATGCGAGCAACGCACCGCACACGCTGCACGTCAGCGTACGTGACGGTTGTGTCAGTCAACTGCGCGGACGTTCGCAGCGATCGACACGCAACGACGGGCCTGCCTGTTTGTTCTGGTGACATCCGGTCCCCGGTGCACTGCTGTCCATCGTAGGCGTACCGTCAGGCGACGGCATCCCCAAAAATGGGGATGCCGGACGATATCGGGCGGGCGGGGGTTACCGGAAATGACACGGGGGGCTGCAGCGGCAACGCGACGCTGCGCTGGACTACCGACGATAAGACGGCGGCGCGAGGTCGAGCGGAACGGGATTCAGGCGCACCCACGCGACAGCGAGCCGGCACAGTTGCGCCGGCTCGCCGGATTGACGCTTGACGTCCTGCACGACGGCCTCCATGTCTGACAAATCGGCCGCCGGCAACGGCGTGCCGGTGCGCACGATGGCCGCGAACGCATCGGCCATCTTGCGGAAATCGGCGTCCCAGTTGCCGCCGCCGTTGGACTCGAGCTCGTGCGCGATGCGGCCCGAGATCCGGACGAGTTCACCCTGCACCGTTGCCGCATGCCCCGTCCCCGGCACCAGCTGCGCCCACAAGGCCCGGTGCTGTTCCTGCCACGTGCCGGCCGCGACGACGATCGGCGACCGGCCGTCGTGCAGCTGACGACGCGGCACCGGCGGCACGTCGAACATCACATAGAGCCGGTCCAGCGCGGCACTGGCGGCATCGACGGTTTCCGGATTGAAGCGCTCGCGCATGAACTCGAAGCGCTCGCCGATTTCGGTCACGCTCGCCTGCATCTGCGGCGTCTTCGCCGCACCGGCACCAAGCAGCACGTCGGCGAGCGCCACCATGTGCTCGAGATCCGCATTGCCGCACGTGCGCAGCGCACGCGCGAGCGGCGTATGCCCGTCGCGGTTCGGCGCGTCGACGCGCGCGCCGTGCTCCAGCAGCAGGCGGCGGACCGCGCATGGCGCGAATCGGCCGCCGCGTGCAGCGCGGTGCCGATCGATGCACCGTCGTCGTGAACGTCCGCACCCAGTTCGAACAGCACGTCGAAACGGCTGCGCCGGCTGCGGGCGCGAGCGTGCAGCGCCGTGTTGCCAGACGCGTCGGCCGCGCCGATGTCCGCGCCCTGCGCGACGAGCCAGCGCGCGAGATCGTCTGGACACCGATCGAACGACAGTGCGGTTCGCTTGCTCGACCCGCCGCGCGCATTCACGTCGCAGGTGTCGAAAACCGCCTGGAGCTTCGCAAGGTCGCCCTCGTCGAGCAGTTCGTCGAAGTCCTTCGGCAGCAGTTGCTTCTTTGCTTTCGTCATGGCGGGGCTCCTGCCTTCGACCGAACCCGAATCGTCGGCCATTCGTCAATGTGACAACGCGGCTTGGCATCCGTTGCCGGTGCAAGTACGACCCGGCGCACTCGGCAATCCGGCGCATCCGGACGGCCGGAAAGCCAGGCACGGGATCGCGGACGAGCGTAATCGGACGCGGGGCGACGCGTCAATATCGGCTGACAAACAGCGCGCCGGCCTTCCACGAACGGCCCGGTCGACCTTGAATCCCCCCATCGGCACGCCCGGCCACGCACACGACGCCTGTCGCCCCTTGCATGCCGATTGGCGCACTTTGCGAGTGAAGTGGCGCGCGAAAGGCGGCATGATGGCGAATCCCCTCTGCAACGGAATCACGCCCATGAATATCGATACCGACCTCCCCGTGATGGTGACCGGCGCAACCGGGTACGTTGCAGGCTGGCTCGTGCAGCGGCTGCTGGAAGCCGGCGTGACGGTCCACGCGGCCGTCCGCGATCCCGACAGCCCGGAGAAGCTCGAGCATCTCCAGCGCATCGCGGCCGACAAGCCCGGCACGATCCGCTATTTCCGGGCCGACCTGCTCGATCCGGGATCGTACGCGGACGCGATGGCGGGGTGCGGGACCGTGTTCCACACCGCGTCGCCGTTCACGGTCGCCGTCCGCGATCCGCAGAAGGAACTCGTCGATCCGGCGCTGCTCGGCACGCGCAACGTGCTCGAGACGGCAAACCGCACGCCGTCGGTGCGGCGGGTCGTGCTGACCAGCAGCTGCGCGGCGATCTACGGCGACAACGCCGATCTCGCCGCGACGCCGAACGGCGTGTTCACCGAAGCGATCTGGAACACCAGCTCGTCGCTGACCCACCAACCCTATTCGTACTCGAAGACCGTGGCCGAGCGCGAAGCGTGGAAAATCGCCGGCGCACAGCAGCGCTGGGATCTCGTGACCATCAATCCGTCGCTCGTGATCGGGCCCGGCATCAACCCGTACGCAACGTCGGAAAGCTTCGAGATCGTGCGGCAGATGGGCAACGGCACGATGAAGACCGGCGTGCCGGATCTCGGCATGGGCGCGGTCGACGTCCGCGACGTGGCCGACGCGCACGTTCGCGCCGCGTTCCTGCCCGACGCCAACGGCCGCTACATCGTGTCGGGTCACGATACGAACCTGCCGGCGATGGCGGCCACGCTGCTCGAACGGTATGGCGCCGACTATCCGGTTCCGCGTCGCGTCCTGCCGAAATGGCTGGTGTGGCTGGTCGGCCCGCTCGCGAACAAGAGCGTGACGCGTCGCATGATCGCACGCAACGTCGGGCTGCCCTGGCGCGGCGACAACAGCCGCAGCCGCAACGAGCTCGGCATCCGCTATCGCCCGCTCGCCGAGTCGATGAACGACTTCTTTCAGCAGCTCGTCGAAACCGGGCAGTTGCGGCGATGAACCGCTTCGCGGTTTCGCCGGGCTGGCAGGTCATGATGGTCGACCTCGGCCTGCGTGTCGACGAACTGCTGCGGCGCGCGCAGTTGCCCGCCGATCTGTTCACGCGGCAGGAAGGCGGGCTGACGACCCGCGAGTACTTCCGCATGTGGCACGCGATGGAAGCGATGACGAACGCGCCGGCCGTCGCGCTGCGCCTCCTCGATCTGGTCTCGGTCGAGACCTTCGATCCGCCGCTGTTCGCCGCGTTGTGCAGCCCGAACCTGGAGATCGCCATCCGGCGCATCAGCCAGTTCAAGCCGCTGATCGGCCCGATCCGCCTGCGCGTCGCGCACGAGGCCGACGCGCTCGTGCTCGCCGTCGACTTCCTGGAGCGCGACGTGCCGCCACCCGGCATGCTGCTCGCGGCCGAACTCGGCTTCTTCGTGAAACTGGCGCGGCTGGCGACCCGGACCGAACTGCCTGCCCGCGCCGTCACGCTGCCGCGGGGCCTCGCGCCCGATCCCGGCTATGCGCGGTACTTCGGCGTGACACCGCGGTACGGCGACGCACCGTCCGTGAGCATCGCGCTGCAAGACGCGCGCCGTCCGTTCGTGACGGCCAACAACGCGATGTGGCAAATCTTCGAACCCGACCTGCGCCGCCGCCTCGACGCGCTGTCGGCCGAGGCCGGCATCGTCGAGCGCGTGCGCGCGGCGCTGCTCGAACTGATCCCGGGCGGGCTCGCCACCGCCGACGGCGTGGCGCACGCGCTGGCCATCAGCAAGCGCACGCTGCAACGGCGGCTCGGCGACGAAGGCGCAACCTTCAAGACCCTGCTCGCGGAAGTGCGCGAGAAGCTCGCCTGGCATTACCTCGATCGGTCCGATCTGCCCTGCGGCCAGATCGCGTTCCTGCTCGGCTACCAGGATCCGAACTCGTTCTTCCGCGCGTTCAACGAATGGACCGGGATGACGCCCGAAGCGGCCCGTTCGCGGATGGCGCGCGAATGATCGACGCAGCGTCGTTTTCCACCGGATGTCCGCTGCGCCTTCGCGACCGGGCGACCGCGCACGTCGTCGCCTATCCGCTACGTCGTTCGCTCATCGCGGCTTCGTAGCGCGCACGGTTTTCCGCATCCGGCGGATACAGGCCGGGCAGCGCCGCGCCGCGCTCGACTTCCGCCATGATCCAGTTTTCGAGCCGTTCCTGCTCGGTCGCGGCCGCGACGACGTCGCCGAGCAACGCGGCGGGAATCACGACGGCGCCGTCCGCATCGACGACGATCACGTCGTCCGGAAACACCGCGACACCGCCGCATGCGACCGGCTCCTGCCAGCCGACGAAGGTCAGGCCGGCCACGGACGGCGGCGCGGCCGTGCCCCGGCACCACACCGGCAGGCCCGTGCCGAGCACGCCCGTCACGTCGCGCACCACTCCGTCCGTGACCAGTGCGGCAACGCCGCGCTTGCGCATGCGGGCGCACAGGATGTCGCCGAAGATGCCGGCATCCGTGACGCCCGTCGCGTCCACGACGGCAATGCACCCGGCCGGCATCGCTTCGATTGCCGCGCGGGTCGAGCGTGGCGACGACCAGGATTCCGGTGTCGCGAGATCCTCGCGCGCCGGCACGAAGCGCAGCGTGAAGGCGCGACCGACCGCGCGCGGCTGGTCCGGGCGCAACGGACGCGTGCCGCGCAGCCACACGTTGCGCAGGCCTTTTTTCAGCAGGATGGTCGTCAGGGTTGCGGTCGACACGCGCGCAAGGGCGTCGACGATCGTCGAATCGAGGGACATGAATCGATCTCCGTATGACACCGCTGCACGACCCGTGTGCAGCGGCGAGGGTTAGATGCTGGCGATCAGGCCGCCATCGACACGCACGATGCCGCCCGTCATGTACGACGCACGCGTGCTGGCAAGAAACGCGGCAACGTCGGCGTATTCTTCCGGCCGCCCGTAACGGCCGGCGGGAATCGACGCGGTGCTTTGCGCCGAGACCTCGTCGACCGGCCGCCCTTCCCGCTGCGCTTTCGCCGCGTCGAGAAAGCGGATGCGATCGGTCGCGATGCGGCCCGGCACGATCACGTTGACCGTGATGCCGTCCGCCGCGACTTCCCGCGCGAGCGTCTTCGACCACCCGACCAGCGACAGGCGCAGCGCGTTGGAAATGCCCAGCTCCGGAATCGGCGACACCACGCCCGACGACGCGCTCGTCATCACGCGGCCCCATCGCTTCTCGCGCATGCCGGGCAGCACGCGATCGGTGACCGCGAGCACCGGCAGCACCATCAGGCGGAAGTACTTCTCCCACGCATCGCTTGACTGGCCGGCCGCCGGCGTCGGCGGCGGCCCGCCGGTGTTGTTCACGAGAACGTCCACCGGACCGAAGTGCGCCTCGATCGTGCCGATGCGTGCGTCGACCACCGACAGGTCGCTCATGTCCCATTGCAGCGCGACGGCCTGCCCGCCGGCCGCGCGCACGGCCTCGACCGACCGTTCGAGCGCGGCGGCGTCGAGATCGGCGAGCGCGACGTTGGCGCCTTCGCGCGCGAGCGCAACCGCGATCGCCCGCCCGATCCCGCCACCGCCGCCCATCACGAGGGCCGTCCTGTGTTGCAAACCAAGATCCATGACGATTTCCTTTGTATTGCCTGCGCGCGAGATATCACGCGCGCCGACATTTATTAAGTTATCCGAATTGTTTTGGATCGCATCGCGGCTTATGCCACCACGCTCCATTTCCCGTATTTCGCCACCTCGGCTTCATCGAAGCTGAACCCGAGGCCCGGCGTCCGATGCAGGATCACGCGGCCGTTGCGGTGTTCCAGTTGACGATCGATCAGGCGCCGGAAGTTGAGGACCTGGTCGTCATGGAAGAATTCGACGTAGCGCGCGTTCGGCGTGGCCGCCACCAGCGGCGCATGGACATCGTGGAACCAGTGCGGGCACATCACGACACCGTGGCTCGCCGCCGTCGCGGCAATCCGGCGCCACTCGGAAATGCCGCCGCACACCACCGCGTCGGTCTGCAGAATGGCCGCGCCGCCCTTCTCCAGCAACGCCTTGTGGTACCAGCGACCGTAGCCGATCTCGCCCGTGGCGATCGGCACCCGCGTCAGCTTCGCAAGGCGTGCGTGATTGTCGATGTCGTCCGGCGAGAACGGCTCTTCGACGAAATACGGCGCGTATTGCTCGATGCGCTGCAGATGCTGCAGCGCCTGGGTCGTGTCGGTCCAGCCGTTGTTGATGTCGATCATCAGCTCGACATCCGGCCCGATCGCTTCGCGCGCCGCGCGAACCCGAGCCTCCTCTTCGCGGGGGCTGAGGCGCCCGCCCTTCATCTTGACGGCCTTGAACCCCAGCTCGACATAGCTCGCCATCTCCTCGCCCAGCATGCCCGGCGTCTTGCCGTCGAGGTAGTAGCCGCCGCTGGCGTAGGCCGGCACGCTGTCCAGCTCCACCGCGCCGAGATACTTGTGCAGCGGCAGCTGATGCGTGCGCGCGTTGAGATCCCAGAGCGCCGTATCCAGGATGCTGATCGCGCGCATGACGGTGCCGGCGCGGCCATGCAGCAGCGCTTCCTGGTACATCGCCTGCCACAGGCCTTCGACCGCATAGGAATCCTGGCCGATCAGCACCGGCGCGAGCAGCTGTTCGACCGCCACGCGCAACAGTTCGCCGCCCGCACTGCCGACATAGCAAAACCCGATGCCTTCGACACCGTCGGTCGACCGCACCTTGACCAGCCCGTAGTGACGGGTCGATACGGTGCGCGTGGCAAACGACGTGACGCGGTCGAGCGGGACGCCCGCCGCACAAACGGAAATGGATTCGATCTTCGACATGACAACACTCCTGATGGAAACGCGGCCGGTCTCGTACGCGGCCTGCGGGAGCAGTGTGCTGGCGTCGAATCATCAGAAACAGTATCCTCCTGCTTTCTCACAAGATAAAATTTTTATCGATGGACTCCCGGTACCTGCAAAGCTTCGTGTACGTGGTCGAGCTGGGATCGATCGCGGAAGCCGCTCGCCGCCTCGACCTGACGCCGGCCGCGGTCGCGCAGCGCGTGAAGATGCTCGAGGCGGAACTGGGAGCGAAGCTGGTGCGGCGCTCCGGGCGCACGGTCGGCACGACCGAGGCCGGCGAACGGATCCTGGAGCGGGCCCGCGCGGTGCTGCTCGACATCCGCGACCTGAAATCGGACCTGGTCGGCCCGTCGTCGCTCGGCGGGGAGCTGCGCCTCGGCAGCACGCCGACGATGATGATGAACCTGGTCCCCGACCTGCTCGCGCAACTCCTCGCCCGCCATCCGCAGATCGATTTCTATCTGGAGCCCGGCAAGTCGACCGACCTGTACCGCAAGGTCGTCAGCGGCGAGCTCGACGCGGCGATGATCGTCCATCCGCAACACGACCTGCCGAAGAACTGCGACTGGCATACGTTCCGGGAGGAGCCGCTGGTGCTGCTCACCCCGGCTTCGATGCCCGTGACCGACCCGCATGCCGTGCTGCAGACCGAACCGTTCCTGCGCTACGACCGCAACGTCGTCGGCGGACAACTGGCCGACGCCTACCTGCGCCAGCACGGGATCCGGCCGCACCAGCGCTGCGAGCTCGACGGCCTCGACGCGATTTCCGTGCTGGTCGATCGCGGCCTCGGCGTATCGCTCGTGCCCGACTGGCTGACGACGCGTGCCGTCGGCCTGTCGCTCGCCAGATGGCCCATGCCTCATCCGTTTCCGAAACGCGTGATGGGGTTGATCTGGGGGCGCTCGTCCGCCCGCATGCGCCTGGTGCACGCACTGCTCAGGGTTGTCACCGAGTTCGGCGCAACCCTCGATTCGCCCGGCCACGCGGGTTGACACACGGGCGCGCCATCCGGCCCGGACACAAAAATTATTGACGTCTAAAGCAAACGACTCGCGCTTGTTCGTCACCTGCCGCACCGGAATACTCAGTCCACGCCGGCAAGCCCGATCTCGACATCGCGGCGCCGCTCCGGGCCCGGTGCCCGCACGAACATCGAAGGAGACACATGCATGAGTCCGTCCGGTCTGCGCAACAGGCGGTCGCCCGCCCTCGCCATCCCGATTCGATTCGACCGCCGCAGGGCATGCGTGCCCGTCGTCATTTAGAACTGCATACCGCGACCGCGTAATATGCCAACCCGTCGCCCGCCACGACATTCAAAACGACAACGCGCGGCGAGCCAGGAGACAATCTTGCAATCCCAGACGTCCAGTTCCCCGATGGTCGCGACGGACCCGTCCGACCTGCTGTTCCGTCGCATCGCGTGGCGCTTCATGCCGCTGCTGTTTCTCGCGTATGTGGCCGCCTACCTCGATCGCGTCAATATCGGCTTCGCCAAGCTTCAGATGCTCGGCAGCCTGCATTTCAGCGAAGCGGCTTACGGCCTCGGCGCCGGATGCTTCTTCATCGGCTATTTCCTGTTCGAAGTACCCAGCAACCTGCTGCTGCACCGGGTCGGTGCACGGCGCTGGATCGCCCGCATCATGGTGAGCTGGGCGCTGCTGTCGATGGTCACCGCGTGGGTCACGACGCCGCTGATGTTCTACGTCGTGCGCTTCCTGCTCGGCGTGGCGGAAGCGGGTTTCTTCCCCGGCATGATCCTCTACCTGACCTACTGGTTTCCCGCGCATCGCCGCGGCAGGATGGTGGCGCTGCTGATGGCAGGCATTCCGGTATCCGGATTGCTCGGCGGCCCGCTTTCCGGCTACCTGATGCACGTGCTCGACGGCGCGTGGGGGCTTGAAGGCTGGCAGTGGCTGTTCATCGTCGAGGCGCTGCCGTCGATCGTCCTCGGAACCGTCGTCTACTTCGGTCTCGACGATCGCGTGGCCGACGCCCGGTGGCTGAGCGACGACGAGAAACGCGTGATCCAGCGCGAAATCGACGCCGATGCGGCGGTTCGGACCCACGGCTCCGTGCGCGCCGTATTCGGGTCGGCGCGCGTCTGGCTGCTGTGCCTGATCCTGTTCGGCGTGGTGATGGGTTCGTATGCGATCGGGTTCTGGCAGCCGACGATCATCCGCAGCACCGGCATCGACGATCCGCTCAGGATCGGCCTGCTGACGATGATCCCGTATTCGTTCGCGCTGGTCTCGATGATCGTCGTCGGCCGCCATGCGGACCGGACCCGGGAGCGGCGCTGGCATACCGTCGTTCCCGCGCTGGTCGCCGCATCGGGCTTCAGTCTGTGCTCGGCCGGCAGCGGCAGCCCGGTGCTGTCGATGATCGGCCTGACGCTCGCGGTGTCGGGCGTCGTCACCACGCTGCCGATGTTCTGGGCGCTGCCCACCGCATTTCTTGGCGGAACCGGTGCCGCGGCGGGCATCGCGTTGATCAACTGCACGGGCAACCTGGCCGGCTTCATCAGCCCTACCGTGATCGGCTGGCTCAAGTCCCAGACGCACACGCTGACGTCAGGCCTCGTGCTCACGGCCGGCACGTTGACGCTCTCGGCGCTGCTGATCCTGACGTTCATCCCCGCACGCCTGACCAATCGCTGAACGCATGCGGGCGGCGCGTACGACGGCATCAGCGGCCGGCATCGACTCGATTCAGCCCGAAGATGAAATCGGCTTCGACCGACGCACCTTTGGGCAATTGCAGCACGCCGACCGACGAACGCGTATGAACGCCGGCGTCGCCGAGCACCGCATACAGGATGTCGGACGCGCCGTCGGCCACTTCGCTTTGCATCGTGAAGCCGGGCGCGCTCCGCACGTACACGGTCATGCGCGGCACGGTCGCAATTGCATCGAGCGTGCCGCAATGCTGGCGGATCAGGGACAGCGCGCGCAGCGCCGATATGCCGGCAGCACGCCGGCCGTCGTCCAGCGAAACGGATTCGCCCACGACGCCGACGAAATGCACGACTTCGCCGATTCGCGGAATCTGGCCGGCAAGGTAGGCCGTGCTGCCGTCGACCAGAACGGGCGTGTACTTTCCGCCGATCCTGATCGTTTCGTCCGGATCGAATCCGAATTCGGCTGCAATCTGTTTCAGCGTGTCGTCTCTGTTCATCGGTGAATTCCCCAATCCTTCTGAAAAAAGATTAAGAATAATTGAGACACCGATGCTTGTCCCGGAAGAGAAGATCGGACGCAAACGATCAAATTGATACACCTTCAGGTGTTCGAAGCAGTCCGGGTCGCCATATCGACGATGAAGTTCGTAGTCGAAGAGATTTTCTTCATCATTTCCAGCTGAAACCGCTATCATGTATGGACACATACCTGAAGAGCGATATATGGCAACTTACAAGGAACTGAAAGCCCAGATGGATGCTTTGGCGGAGAAAGCCGAAGCAGCGCGCGTCGCGGAATTCCAGGCGATCATCAACGACATCCGCACCAAAGTCGCGGAATACGGCATTACCGAAAAAGACATTTTCGGTACGCGCCGCGGTCGGCCGGCCAAACAAGCGGCAGCCCCCGTGCAGGCGAAGTATCGCGATCCGAAGTCCGGCGCAACCTGGTCCGGCCGTGGTCGCGCGCCCGCATGGATCAAGGACGCAAAGAATCGCACTCGATTCCTGATCCAGGAATAAGATTCCCGGCGTGATCCGCCGCGCGATTCATTCAGCGCGCGGTCTGGCGACAGGGGCATCGATACCGGCGGTATTCGAAGACCGCTCCCGGTTGATGAGGGTTTGCCCGATTCAGCCCATGACATATATCGGCCTGTCGTCAGATCGTGCCGTTCGTCGATACTTTCTTCAACGTTCGTAATAGATCGCAAGCCAGACGGTTTGCTCCTCGTCGTGCGTCCATGCGACACGGTGGCGGCAATGCGGCTCGATCAGCACGTAATCTCCGGCGCGCATTTCGAGCCGGGTCGAACCCGCTTCGAATTCGAGTACGGCCGCTCCCGACAGCAGTACGACCCATTCGGCGCGCGAATCGTCATACCAGAACCCGTCGGGGCTCACGTGCCCCATCGATACGATCCGCTCGACGTTCAGGCGCGGCTCCGTGACGAGCATGTCGATTCGCTCGTCGCCGCCGCGACGCCCTTCGACGCCGAATAGATTACCGGTTTGAAGTTGCATGGCTTCGCCTCGTCGTTGGTCTTCAGGTAAAGAATGCAGAGTTAAAGGCGACGGAAAATGATTGATGCAATTCGACGGCCGCCTTTTTTGTTTGTATGTCGATGACGGCGTGTAAAAAAGATGAAGAATGGCCGAGACTGCACCCGCGTTCATTCATTGCCACGATAAAGTCCGCCGCGACATCCGTTTAGCGAAGCGTGTGTCATGACGACGCATGCCGGTAAAGCCCGGTCGACATCCTGCCGGCCTCCGCCGTGCCGAGCCGGTGCAATCTGCCACGAGCATCCGCCCGGATGTCTCCTCCGACCGGCCGGGCCTCCGTGTCAGCTGATGCTGGCGAGCGTATCGCGGAACAACCGCACTGCCAATTCCCGGCACGGTGACGATCGCCCTACCCCCGGAATCGCCTGAAACCGTTCCGCGAACTTGCCACCATTCTTTCAGAAAGCACGCCGGCGCTTTCATCGCGTGCACGAGGCAGCGATGCTTACGGGCGACCTACGTCGATGGCCGCCGATAGCGTTCATCCTGCGATACCGGTCACGATGCCTCACAGCCATTACAGCGAAAAGGCACGGCGGCCGATCCGGCATTTGCGACACTCGTCGCGCGGGCGCCTTTTTCCACGGGCTATCGCGCCGCTTACCCGTGGTACATCAGCGCGCCGCGACCGGCGCCTTGCCCCCGCGCAGGCTGGCGTGCGTGAGCATCAGCAGGTTGATGGCGACAACGGCGATGAGCGCGTCGATCATCAGGTTCACCCCGCCATGGGCGACCAGCACGCCCGCGATGTACGGAAACCCGAACAAGCCCGTGAAGTAGGCGATCGTGAAGACTTGAGAACTCGCCGCCGCGGACAATCCCCTTTCGCCGGCCAGATTGACCGCCATGCCGTTCAGCGTGGAGTAGCTGAGCCCGTAGCCGACTGCAAAGACGATCGCGCCGATCACGTACAGGATTCCGCTGCCCGGATTGGAGACGAAGAGCACCAGCGCCACGAGCGTCGCACCGAACAACGCGCAGGCGAGCTTTCGAACGGGCAACCGGCTGATCGTTTGTGCCAGCGTGAAGCGGCAGGCAACGGTCGTCAACGTGAAGGTCACGAAGAACAGATCCGGCGACAGGTGACGCGATTCCGCATAGGCCGCCTGGAAATTCGACAACGCGGAAAAGACGCAAGCGGCGAGCGCGATCATGATGATCGGCAGCCGCGTCACGTTGCGCAGGATCTCGGCGATCCCCGCCGGCGTCAGGCCGGTGGCCGCCATCGGCAGGTTTTGCGGGTGGGTTGCCCATTCCCGGACCGCGTAAAAGGCGACGGCCGCAATCAGGCAGATACACGCCAGTCCGTCATACACAAAGGAATACGAACCGAAACGGCTGGCAACGAAATGACCGATCGGCGACGCGAGCCCCAGCCCGACCATCTGGCCGCCCGACAGCAACGTCAGGTATTTGATCCGCGCGTCAGGCCGCAGGTGATGAATGATTTGAAGCGGCGCGAGAATGTAGAACGCCGACCACCCCATCCCCAGCAACAGGCCACCGGCGAACGCGAACCTCGAATCGAGCGCCGCCAGGCTGAATGCGAGCATGGAAACGGCCATCACGACAGCCGCGGCAACGATGGTCGACATCAATCCGATGCGCTGGGCGATCCATCCCGCGAGCAGCGCGCTGACGATCATGGTCAGGATGCCGGTCGAGATCACCGCACCGGTCATCGACGCATCGAATCCGCAATGACGCAAATGCTCGGAAAGGAGAAAGCTGGCACCGTACGCGGCCGCAAGCGCGATGCTCGCGACGAGAAACGGAATGAACGTGGCAACACCGAGCGATGACGGCAGTTGGCCGGCGGGTGTGTTCATGAAATGGGTGTCCGGTTTTTATCGCCGCCGCGATCCAATGAGCGGAGCAGTCTTCGGTTATCGGCTTTTTAGTCCCTATGGCAGGACGGCGGCCTTTTCACAGGCCCTGGCCCCATCCTCGCGGAAATTGTGTTTCAGGCAAATGGAGAATGAAATGTACAGTGAAGCCGATTTGTTTCTGCACAGTTACTCAGAGGGCCATCGCCGGCCGACGATCACGGCGTTGCCCGATTCGGGCATGAACTCGCGCCCCGGTCCCGGATTCAAATCGTCGACGCGACATGGCCGCAACGCTTGCTGCCCCTGCATCTCCGACAAACCGCCCGACTATTCCCGCTGTTCGCGCCGCCGATCTTTTCGTCGACTCCAGGCAGCCATTGCCCTGCCGCTCAGGTTTCCGCTCCGCCGAAACAACACATCGCTGCAAAAATTCGTTCATCTCGATCAGGCACAATGCTTAAAATTTTGCCGGACGCATCCACGGGGAATACGTTCGATTCCGGCGGTCGTTCCATCGGCGAAGTTAACCTTAATTGACAGTCGCGCATCAAGCGAACCTGTAGGTTTACACTCGCCTGTCATTTCGGGGAAACGTCCCAAACGCGGGGCGGATACAACTAAATCAAAATAACTCGGTCATTCCGGTCCAGAACGAATTTCATTAACGCCGGTTTCACCGTTTTTTCAATCGTCAGATACACGATCTGTCATGGAAAATCACTATCCCGCAGGCCCTTCGGATGTACCGGCCGGTTTTACGCAACCCGGCGCGTCGTACAAGCGCAAAGCCTGGCTGGCCGTGGCCGGGCTGATCCTGTTCATCGTGCTGTACCTCGCGCTGACCGTCTGGTTCGCGTGGACGGGCGTCAATCGGCTGCTCGCGCTCAATGCGCATTCCGGCCCGCTCGACTTCCTGGTCTGTGCATGCAGCCTGTTCCTGACGGTTTTCCTGGTCAAGGCGCTGTTCTTCATCAAGAAGGGCGACTATGCAGGCGTGATCGAACTGAAGCGCGCGGAGCAGCCGGGCCTGTTCGCATTCCTCGACCAGGTGGCGGACGATGCCGGCGCGCCGCGCCCGCACAAGGTGTTCGTGAGCGGGCGCGTCAATGCGGCGGTGTTCTACGATCTGTCGCTCGTCAATCTGGTATTTCCTTCGCGCAAGAATCTGGAGATCGGCCTGGGGCTGGTCAACATGCTCAACCTGAGCGAATTCAAGGCGGTCTGCGCACACGAGTTCGGGCATTTCGCGCAGCGCTCGATGGCACTCGGTCGCTGGGTGTACACCACCCAGCAGATCGCCGCGCACATCGTCGGCAAGCGCGACGCGCTCGACGGCTTCCTGCGACAGCTGTCGCACTTCGACATTCGTGTCGCATGGATCGGCTGGGGGCTGAGCCTCATCGTATGGGCGCTGCGCTCGATCGTCGATAGCGGATTCCGGCTGGTGATGATCGTTCAGCGTGCCCTGTCGCGCGAAATGGAAATGCAGGCCGACCTGGTGGCCGTGTCGCTCACCGGCAGCGATGCGCTGATCCACGCGCTGCACCGGTTGCAGGTCGCCGACGACGCCTGGGAGCGCGCCGTGGGGTTCGTGCGCGGCGAAGCCAGCGCCGAACGCCCGCCGCGCGACGTCTTTGTCGTGCAGCAGGCCATCGCCACCCGGCTTGGGCAGATCTACAACGATCCGGCTTATGGCCAGCGGCCGCAGGTGCCCGTTACCGATGCCGCGGCCTTCCGCGTCTTCAAGGCGGAACTGGCCCAGCCGCCGCGCATGTGGGCCACCCATCCGCAGAACCACGAGCGCGAAGAAAACGCGAAGCGCACTTACCTTGCGTCGCCGGAAGACACGCGCAGCGCGTGGACGCTCTTCGAAGGCGCACCGGCCTTGCGCGAATGCATGACCCGCGAGCTGATCGGCGCGACCGAACTTGCCGTGGTCGAGCCCGACGTCACGTTGCAACGCCTTGACGACCAGTTCGCGATCGAACCACTCAAACCGCACTATCGCGGCATCTACCTGGGCTTCCCGATTACGCGCCACACCGCCCGTGCCGACGAGCTGTACGCCGCGGTGCCGGCCGACAGCGCGCTCGATCCCGACACGCTGTATCCGGCGTCGATCGGCCAGGATCTGGAGGCGCTGCGCGCGCTGGACCACGAACATGCCCTGCTGCGCTCGCTGCGCGACGGCGTGTACACCACCGCCGACGGCGTGATCCGGCACCGCGGACGCATCCTCAAGCACAGCGAACTGCAGCCGGCGATCGACTCGGTGGTGGCGGAGCGCGCCGAAATCCGCGCGCGCCTGACCACCCTGCTCAAGCAGGTCCGAAGCCTGCACCAGGCGCATGCCGGCCAGTTGTCGACGCAGTGGCCGGCTTATCTGAAGGGGCTGCTGCACGTGCTGCACTACGCGCACCACGCCGAGGCCGAACTGCGCGATACGCAAGCCGCCCTCGCCCGCAGCTGGCAACGCGCGAGTGCGAGCGGATCGGTCAACGCGCGCGGGATAAAGGTCGTGCTGGCCAGCGCGGAAACCGTGCAGCGAGCGCTCGTCGACGTGTTCGGCGCGAGAGACGACGTTCATCCTGGCGAGCGCGTGCTGGCCGAGCTGGGCCACGAAAGCTGGTCGACCATGCTGGGCGCACTGGGCCTCGGCAATCCGGTTCGGGAGAACATCGGCGATTGGCTGCGCGTCGCGGACAGCTGGGTCAATCATGCGGCCGGTTGCCTGTCGCGGCTCGGGCGCGTCGTGCTCGCCGAGTTGCTGCAGGCCGAAGCGAGCATCGCGGCCGCCACCCGCGGCGAACCGCTGCCCGATGCACCGGCCGGCATCCCGTCGGCGCCCGCTGCCTACCCCACGCTCGTCGTCGATACCGAGCGCTTCCAGCGGATCGAAAACCCCGACTTCTGGGAGCGCTTCCGCTCGGCCAGCGGGTTCCTGCCGGGGCTGGCACGCGCCGGCGTGGCCGTCGGCATCGTGGGCGCGGTACTGGTGTTCGGCTGGTCGCTCGACGAATCGACCGTGACGGTCTACAACCCGCTGGCGCGAACGGTGGTGGCCACCGTCGACGGCAAAACGGTCACGCTCGCGCCCGATGCGCACGCCAGCATCGACGTTCACGCCGGACGGGATATCGCCGTGACCGCGCGAACGCAGGACGGCGACGCGATCGATGCGTTCCAGGCGTCGATCGATCGCGCCGACCATCACGTCGTCTATACCGTTGCAGGCGCCGCACCGCTGCGTCAGTGGTCGGCCGTCTATGGCGCGGCCAGCGCAGAACCGCCGCGTTTGCTGCCGCCGCAGCGCTGGCAGCCGGCCATCACGGACGTGGTATTTGCCGCGCCGCCCGCCAGCATCCAGACGAAGGGCGGCGGTGCGATCCGCACCGTCCTCGACAGCGGCGACGACATGGCGCCCGCCGAACTCGTCGAGCAGTTGAAGGACAACGCCGCGGCAGCGCCGATGCTGCTGTCCCATGTTCGTTTCGACGCACCCGACAGCGCCCGCCTGAACGACTGGCTGCAGTTGGCCAGCACCGTTCCGGGTTTCGACGACGCGTTCGCCGCCCGCCGTACGCGCTTCCCGATCGACGTCGTGGCCATGCGGTTCGAGCAGGTCGCGGCCAAGGACAGCGCGTCACGCGCTGCCGTGTGTGCGCGGCAGCGGAAGCTGGCCGACACCGCGCCGGATCAGCCTGACCTCGCGTACCTCGTCACGCGGTGCATGCCGGCGGGCGCCGCTCAGGATGCCGCGTTCGATGCCGGACACCGGCGCTGGCCCGATTCCGCATGGTTCGCCAATGCGGCCGGCTGGAATGCCGACATCCAGGGTCACTACCGCGACGCGCTGACCGACTACGAAACGGTATTGGCCGGCAGCCCCGCGCTGCGCGAGTACGCGGCGGTCGAATTGCTGCGCATGGCGCGCGTGGTCGATCCGGCCGCCGCCCGATCCCGCGCCGCATCGGTGGCCGCGCAATCCGCCACGGTGCGCGGACTGCTGATGTACGAACCCGGCGACACGCCGACTGCAGGCGCGTATCAGCCGCTTGCGCTGCTTGCCGGCGGGCGGTTGGACGATGCCGTAGCGGCTTCCGCCGGCACGCCCGCTCACGCCCACGTGCTGCGGATGGCGGCCGCGTCGTCCGGGGCTTCGGCGGCGTTGCGCACACGGGCGCAGAGCCTCGCGGCGGACGACGGTATCGACCAGTACACGGCGATACTGGCGCTCGCGATGGGAACCCCTGCCGGCACGCCGGCCATCCAGGCACGCCTGTCGACGCTCGCGACGCAGTACGAGATTCCCGATCTGTCGGCCCGCCTGAACCGCTTCCTCACGCTGGCCCGCCATGGCGACGCGACGGAAGCCGCGCGCGCACTCGACGGCTTGCCCGCGCTGTTGCGTGCGCAGGCACTGGTCGCCGGCATCTACGTGATGAAGGATCGTGCGCCCGAAGCGTGGCGCACCTTTGCGCAACGGGCACTGTTCGCCGTCGAACGGCCGTATTTGGGCTAGATCGCGCTCCAGCGCCGGAACCGGGCGTACTGATCGAAACGGAGTCTCATGATGAATCTCCGATTCAGATCGTGGCTGCTGGCATTCGCAACCGGCGCGGCAAGCGCCGGCCTTGTCGCATCGCTCAATCTGGCGCTCGCGACACCGGCGCAGCCGCTGCCCGCCTGGGTATTCCGTTTGCACGTGGCATGCGCGTTCGTCGGCGCACTTGCCGTCGCCCGCTTCACGATGGCGATGCCGCCTCGACAGGCTGATTCCGATCGGACTCAGCCCGTGGCATGGAGCCGGACGAGCGGCGGGAAGAGTTCATCGACGATCGACTGGATGCGTGCGCGCGTCGGTGTTTTGGCGTGCATGACCAGATCGTGGCGCACCAGGTCGAACCGCATCGCGAGCACGGCATCGGGGGCGCGCTCGAGATCGATCTCGCCGCGAGCGTGCGCGCGCCGGGCCACGGCCGTCACGCCCGACCTTGCCGCGTTCGGTTGAGGTCACGCCACCGCCTTCAGCCACCCCAGCAACGCCGCCTGCGCGCTGCCCTCCACCACCGGTGCCGGCGTCAACAGGCAGTAATGCGAACCATCGTCGACGAACCCCATCGGCGCGACCAGCACACCGCTCTCGATATCGTCGCGTACGAGGTGCCACGGGCCGATCGCCACCCCCAGCCCCGCGACAGCGGCCTGCAGACTGAAGTAGAAATGGTCGAACGTCTGCCCGCGCCCGCTCGCGGCCGGCTGGTTGGCCGCCACCGCCCACGCGCTCCACGCGTCGGGCCGGGTACGCGTATGCAATAGCGCGGCGTCGTGCTTCAACGTGCGGCCGCCGCGACGCGCCGCAAACCACGCACCGACCTTGTCCGGCCGGCAAACCGGTCCGATCCGTTCGGCAAACAGTGGCTCGGCGTGACACCCCGCCGGCCACGCGAAATCGTTGCGACGAATCGCCATGTCGATGCCGCGGTCAAACGAAAACGGGCCGCCCGCAGCAGCAAGATGAATATCGACGCCCGCATGTTGCGCCTGGAAAGCCGGCCAGCGCGGAATCAGCCAGCGCATCAGCAGCGTCGGCTCGCACGACAGCACCCAACGCCGCGCACGGGCAGCCTCGGTGCGCAACGCGTGCGCGGCGTGGCGCATCAGGCCCAAACCGTCATGGACGGCCTGGGCCAGCTTGCGGCCCGCTTCGGTCAGGAACACACGACGACTGCGCCGCTCGAACAGCGTCACGCCCAGGTCGTCTTCGAGCAGACGCACCGCACGGCTGACCGCGCCATGCGTCAGGCACAGCTCGTCGGCCGCGCGACTGAAATTCTCGTGACGCGCCGCCGCCTCGAAACAGCGCAACGCCATCAGCGACGGCAGGTTCGCTCGAATCAACTGTGAGTCAATCTCACCATTCCGGTCAGAAATCATCGCTTTTCTCGATGAAACATGATTCTTAATATTGTGACACGAAGACTTCCATCGAAAGGAAAACGCAATGACCGAACTGATAGTTGTAGTCACCATTACGCTGCTTGCGGTCATCAGCCCGGGCCCGGACTTCGCGATGGTCACGCGCAACAGCCTGATGCTGTCGCGCCGCGCCGGCGTGCTCACCGCGCTGGGTATCGGGCTCGGCGTGACGGTTCACGTGAGCTACACGCTGCTGGGCGTGGGCCTGTTGATCCGCCAGTCGCCGTGGCTCTTCAATACCGTCAAGCTGGTCGGCGCGATCTACCTGATCTACCTCGGCGCGAAAATGCTCATGGCGAAGGCCGGCGACGGGCAACCCGACGCAAAAGTGGTCCCGCTGTCCGATCTCGCCGCGCTGCGCACGGGCTTCCTGACCAATGCGCTGAACCCCAAGACCACGGTGTTCATCGTCAGCCTGTTCATGCAGGCCGTCCGGCCCGATACGCCGCTGATCGTGCAGCTCGGCTACGGCGCCTTCATCGCGGCGGCACATGCCGGCTGGTTCAGCCTCGTGGCCGTCTGCTTCTCGGCCACGGCGGTCCGCGATCGTCTGCTGTCGCTGCGCCACTGGATCGATCGCACGTTCGGATGCCTGCTCGTCGGCTTCGGCGTCGCGCTCGCGATTGCGCGCGGCGGGCGCTGACAACCTCCGGCATACGCCGCCCGCGCACCGGATGTGCGGCGCGGCAGCATCAGAACGTGCGCGCAATCTCCCGGGCTTCGTCGATCGCGCGGCTGCGATCGACCTTGCCGTCGGGCCCGAACAGCGTGCGTTCGACGACGATCCCTGCGACGTCCGTCACGCCCACGAACCTGAGCCACGTTTCCATGTACGGGCGCTGCAGGTCGAATTCGGCAGCCGGCGTAAACGACCCCGGCGCCTGATAGCCGAGCCCGCGCGCGTAGACGACCGCAGCCTTCTTCCCGGCCAGCTTGCCGGCAAAACCCGATGCGTCGAACGTGAACAGCACGTCCTTCTGAGAGATCGCGTCGATCAGGTGCTTGAGCTTGTACGGAATGCTGAAATTCCACAGCGGCACGCCGAACAGAAACTTGTCCGCTTCGTGGAACGGCGCCGCGAGCCGCTCGATCTGCTGCCACGCCGCCGCCTGCTCCGGCGTCAGCGCCGTGCCGCTCAGCCCGGCATATTTCGCGGCCAGCGTAGCGGCGTCGAATTCGGGCATCGCCAGATCCCAGATGTCGAGCGTCCGGATCTCGTGATCGGGATGGGCGTGCCGATACGCATCGAGAAATGCATTGCACACCTCGATGGACGCCGAGTACGCCTTGTTGGGTGAGCCTTCGATATAGAGCACGCGTGTCATGGAGCCGGTCCTGGTCAGGAGTGACGGCGGCGCGCCGGATGCGCGCTCGCCCACTGCGATTCGCAGCCTATCGGGCCGGCCTATAATCCGGAAACGATATTAATTGATTGAATTAACCCGGATTGGTGATCAATGAGCGCTCCCCTCGACACGGCATTGCTGCATACGTTCGTTGCGGTCGCCGACGTGCGAAGCTTCACCGGTGCCGGCCATCGCCTGAACCTGAGCCAGTCCGCGGTCAGCGCGCAAATCGTTCGTCTGGAAGAACAGGTCGGCCAGGCGCTGCTCGTGCGCAATACGCGCAGCGTCACGCTCACCGCGCATGGCGAGACGCTGCTCGGCTATGCGCGCGCGATGCTCAACCTGAGCGAGGAAGCGCGGGCAAGACTCGGAACGGGTCACGTCGTCGACGTCAAACTGCGTATCGGCGTGTCGGAGGATTTTGCGGAAGGCTGGCTGCCCGAGCTGATGCGCCGTCACGGCGCCGCGCGGCGGGGCCTGCGGATGGATCTGGTGGCCGACATCGGCGACAGCCTGTTTCGACGGCACGCCGGCGGCGAATTCGATCTCGTGATCGGCAGCCGGTGCGCGCATGCGGGCCAGGGCGCGACGTTGTGGCGGGAACCGCTCGTCTGGGCATTCGCACGCCACGAACCGCTTCCGGAAGGCGACGTGCCGCTCGCGTGCTTCCCCGATCCGTGCCCGTACCGCGGCGCCGCCGTCAAGGCGCTCGCGCTGGCCGGCATGCGCTACCGGATCGCCTGCGAAAGCCCGAGCGTGACCGGCATCCGGGCCTTCGCACGGGCCGGCATCGCGATCGCCCCGCTGCCGCGCAGCGCGATCGACGACACGCTCCGCGAACTGGGCCCGTCAGAAGGGTTGCCCGAACTGCCGGACATGGAATTCGTGATGATGCACGACGCCCGGATGCCGGCAGCCGTCGAATTCGCCGCGACGATACTGGACGAGACGGCCGCCCGCACGGGGGCGGGCGCACGCAGCCGGGCGTAGCGAGCGCGGCACGCGCCGTGCCCCGCCCGGCTCAACGCTTCGCACTCCATTCGACGCGCCCGCCGGCCGGCTCCCGGCTCCGTCCGAGCAGCGCCGCCAGCGAAACGTCCGCCAGCTTGCCGAACGGCGCACGCAACAGGCTCGGCAGGTTCCAGCGCCCCTGCACGAACACGCCCTTCGCGTGGCTCATCGCGCGGAATCCCTCGATGCCGTGATACGCGCCCATCCCGCTCGGCCCGACGCCGCCGAACGGCAGGTCTTCCTGCGCGACGTGCAGGATCGTGTTGTTGATACCGACACTGCCCGACGTGGTCCGCTTCAGCAGCGTCTCGCAATCGGTATCCCGCGCACCGAAGTAATACAGCGCCAGCGGCCGAGGGCGCGCGTTCACGTAATCGACGACCTCGTCGATCGTGCGATACGTGCGCACCGGCAGGATCGGCCCGAAGATTTCTTCCTGCATGACCGCCGTGTCGTCGCCTGCGCCGACGATCAACGTGGGCGCGAGCGTGCGCTTGCGGGTCGCCGCGCTTTGCGGATGGATGCCCGCCTCGATCACGCGCGCGCCTTTGCTGCGCGCTTCGTCGACGAGGCCTTTCAGGCGATCGAAATGCCGGTCGCTGACGATCGACGTGTAATCCGCGCTGGTCGGCCCGTTCGGATAGAAGCGCGCGACGGCCGCATCGTATTGCGCGACGAATGCGTCCAGATCGTCTTCGTGTACGAGCGCATAGTCGGGCGCCACGCAGGTCTGTCCGCCGTTCGACAGCTTGCCGAACACGATGCTCGACATCGTCCGGCCGTCGACATGCCCCCTTGCGACGATCGCGGGGCTCTTGCCGCCCAGTTCGAGCGTCACCGGCACGAGGTTGTCGCTCGCCGCCTTCATGACCTTGCGGCCCACCTGCGTGCTGCCGGTAAACAGCAGATGATCGAACGGCAGGCCGCTGAACGCAGCGCCGACTTCCGGGCCGCCGAGCACGACCGCGACTTCCTCGCTCGGGAAGGTGTCGGCGAGCATGCGCCGCATCACCTCGCTCGTGCGCGGTGTCAGCTCCGACGGCTTGAGCATCGCGCGGTTGCCGGCGGCCAGCGCGGTCGCGAGCGGAATGAACGTCAGTGCGAACGGGTAATTCCACGGCGCCATCACGCCGATCACGCCCAGCGGCTGGTATTCCACGTGCGCCTGCCCGGCGCGATAGAACAGGCCGACGTGCCGGCGCTGCGGCTTCATGAAGCGCCGCAGGTTGCGCGTCAGGTAGTCGATCGCCTGGATCACGCCGACCAGCTCCATGATCGCGGTCTCGTGGTGCGAGCGATGCCCGAAATCGGCGCTGACCGCCTCCTCCACGTCACGACGATGGGCCAGCACCACGGCACGCAACCGCGCGAGCCGCGCCTTGCGCTGCTGCAGGCTCGGCGGCCCCTCGGTAACGAATGCGCTGCGCTGGCGGGCCAGCAACGCCGCCGGATCGAAGCTCGAGCTGGATTCTGCGGAAACGGCCATGGTGTACCTCACGAGGTTGCGTTGATGTAGACACTGTCAACTTGCATGCGAGGGATCATAGGACCACAATGTGTTCCTTGTCAACATGGGAGCAACACGATGCCGCCAGAGGCAGATGCGGACGCCGGGCAAAAGGCTTATCACCACGGAGATCTGCGTCGCGCGATCATCGACACGGCACTCGACACGCTGCAGGAACAGCAAGGCTGGCAGTTCACGTTGCGCGAAATCGCGCGGCGCGCGAACGTCAGCCACTCCGCGCCGTACCGGCATTTCCCGGACAAGGCCGCGTTGCTGCACGAGCTCGCGCTGATCGGCTTCGATCGGCTGCGCGACGATCTCGCCGCGTCCGTCGATCCCGCGGCGGGTGCACCGGACGTGCTGCTCGCGCTCGCCTATGCCCATCTCGCGTTCGGGCAACGCAACCCGGATCTGTATCGGCTGATGTTTGCCGCGGATGCCGGGGAGCCGTCGGATATCCACCTCGATCCGCGCGTGCAGGCGCCGTTCCTGCTGGTCGTCGAGATCCTCGAGCACGGGCAGCGCGCCGGCACGATCCGCCCGCGCTCGGCGCTCGGCCAGGCAACCGCGTGCTGGGCGCATCTCCACGGCCTGACGATGCTTGCGATCGACGGGCGGCTGGTGCGCGAGAAGGTCGGCGATCACGCGATCGAGGACGCGCTGACGACATTGCTCGACGGGCTCGTGCTGCCCGAGCAGCGCGCACGGGCGGCAAAGGCGAAAAAGGCTTGACCTTTAACTTCACTTAAAGGTTATGGTTTTCCCAGGCAGCGTATCGAGGCCGTGTGGGTATGGGTACTGCCATCCGACAATCCGGCGGCAGATCCAGGACGTCCGCCCCTGGCCGATCACAAGGAAACCGCATCATGAGCAAGCGCATCCTTCACGTCGTCAGCAATGTCGCCCACTACGCGGATCCGTCGCAACCGACCGGCCTGTGGCTGTCCGAGCTGACGCATGCGCACGAGATCTTCGCAGCGCAAGGCTATGGGCAGCAACTCGTGAGCCCGAAAGGCGGCGTGTCGCCGCTGGAGCCGCGCTCGCTCAAATGGCCGCACGCCGATGCCGCGTCGAAGGCATGGCGCGCCGACAAGGCCAACGAGGCGCTGCTCGCGAACACCGCGCGCCCGGACGAGATCGATCCGGCCGACTTCGATGCGATCTACTTCACCGGCGGCCATGCGGTCATGTGGGACTACCCGGACGATGCGGGGCTGCAGCGGCTCACACGCGCGATCTACGAGCGCGGCGGCGTCGTGTCGTCGGTCTGTCACGGCTACTGCGGGCTGCTGAACACGACGCTGTCGGACGGCTCGCTGCTGGTCGCCGGACGCCGGATCACCGGCTATTCGTGGCTGGAGGAAATCCTCGCCGGCGTCGCGAAGAAAGTGCCCTACAACGTCGAGCAGCAGATGCAGCAGCGTGGCGCGCGCTACGAGAAGGCGCTGCTGCCGTTCACGTCGAACGTCGTCGTCGACGGCCGCCTCGTGACCGGCCAGAATCCTCAATCGGCGAAGGCAACGGCCGAACAGGTCGTCGCGCTGCTGTAACGCGATGGGCCGGCGGCCGTCTAACGGGCAGCCGTGGAACGCGGAGGCAGCTCAGCATCCGCATCCGTACTTGCAGCGTCACCCGGGCTTGCCGCCTCCCCGGACGGAATTCGCGACAGCAGCCGATTCGCATTGGTCGGGCAATCGACCGTATCCGGTTTCGTACCGATCCCGGCGATCAGCGCGACGATGTGCGCCTTGCTGTGCGCGAGCCGCGCCTCCAGCACCTCGATGTCCTGCACCTTGCGGCACAGTGCATCGCGCAACGCCTCCCATCGGCATTGGGCGAAGTCGGGCGGAATCAGCGTGCGAATCTCGTCCAGGCTGAAATCCGCCTTCTGCGCCGCAGTGATCAGATCGAGCACCGTCACCGCTTCCGGCGGATACGTGCGATAGCCGTTCGCTTCGCGCGCGACGAGCGTCAACAAGCCGATGCGCTCGTAGAAACGGATGCGCGAAGGGGTAAGGCCCGTGCGTTCAGCCAGCTCCCCGATCTTCATGTTCCGATACTCCCCGGCCGGATTGCAGCCGACCCTCTGACCCGCCGTGACGTTAAGGCGTCTCCTCACGTTGATTCGTCATCCTGTCCTGGTCCTTTCCTTCGGCATGGCCGACAGGGTTTGCGCTCAGACCACCTCGAAGCGCAACCCCGCATGGCGAACCAGGCGCTCGATGTAGCGCGGATCGAACATCGTCGCGGGCGTCCAGAAACCGCCGCCGCGCCCGGTCTTGACGCCGTCGCTGCTGCAATCGAGCGCGAGACTGATCGCGGCCTGCCCGAGCATCTTGCCGGTGGAGCCATAGCCCGGATCGCGATCGCCCGTGACTTTCACGCGCAAGGTCCGCCCGTCGTCGGTGCGGCCGAAGAAGCGCAAGTCGTAGCGGCCAGCCTGCTGGGCCTCGACGCTCGGCCCCTCGCCGGGCTTCGGCAGCAGGAAGCGCTCCATCAGGCCGCGCACCGGCTTGATCAGGACACCCACCATGAACGCGCCGAGCCCCGCCACCATCGTCAGCGCGGTCAGGCGGCCCTTGAGGCCGGTACCCGTCATCACGGCTTCGTCATAGGTGAAGCCGCTGCCGTACGCATTGCCCGCCAGCGCATTGGAGCGGTGCACGACACGCTCGTTGATCGCCGCCATCACGAACGGCGCGATCCACGCGTCGCAGTCGCGATCGAATTCGGCGGATCGGACCGCATGCTGCCGCGCCGTGAACCCGTGCCCTTTCGGGCACAGCGAATACGGATCGAGCAATTCCCTGCGCAACGCCGGGTCGGCCGCCGCCTCCCGCACGACGTTGATCACGCTGGCCACGGTGCCGCCCGACGCACCGCCCTTCAGCGTCCGGACCCGCATCTTCACGTGTGCGGCCGGCACACCCCACTGCTGCCGTGCCTGCTGCTGCAGGAAGAACACGCCCATGTCCGACGGCACCGAATCGAAGCCGCAGCAATGCACGATGCGTGCGCCCGATTGCCGGGCCGCGGGCTCGTACTTGTCGATCATCCGCTTGATCCATTGCGTCTCGCCGGTGAGGTCGCAGTAATCGGTGCCGGTTTGCGCACAGACCCGGACCAGCGGCTCGCCGTAAAGCGCGTAGGGGCCGACCGTGGACACGACCACCCGCGTTTGCGCGCACAGCGCCCGAAGCTGCGCTTCGTCGGCCGCGTCGGCGACGATGATCGGCACCGTCTGCCCGGCCGGACCCAGTGCATCCCTGACCCGCCCGAGCTTCGCCGCGGACCGGCCGGCGATTGCCCAGCGCAGCGTCTCGCCGGTGCCGGACAGATAGTCGGACAGGTAGCGGGCCAGGATCTGCCCGACAAAACTGGTGGCGCCAAATACGACGAGATCGTAGGTCGGTCGGGGCATGGACGGCTCCTTCGGCGCGCGCGCGTCGCGCGCATCCGTATCGTTAGCGTGGCTTTCCGGGTTCATCGAAGGCCTTCAAAGGCGTCGGCAGGTTCAGGACCAGCTGGGCATCCTTGACCACGTCGAGACGCATGATGGTGGACGCGCCGAGCCCGTCGAGCAACTGGCTCAGCGGCCCGCCGTGCCGCACCAGTTCGACGTTGCGCGGCAACAGGCGCTGCGCGAACGACAGCAGGTTGGTCTGCACCGACGACTGGTGCCATTCGCCGTCGATGCGGTTGACCATCGTCGCCGTACTCATGTGCGATTGCGACGGTACGCGGGTCAGCGCCGGCAGCGGCACGCTCAGGCTCAGGTCCGGCTGCCCGCCCGGGCCCGCAATGCTCGCGCGGGCGGTGGCGCCGATGTTCACGTCGATATCGGCAAGCCACTTCGGCAGCTGATAACCGTGTACGCCGCGCACCCGCGCGATTTCCGTCGTGACCGGCAACGCGAGCACGTGCGCGACGAAACTCCGGCGCCGCATCGAATCGATCAGCTCGCGCGCATGCGAGCCTTTCGCGCCCGGCCGGCGGATCACCACCGCGACGGATACTTCGTCATACGGATCGTTGTCGCAGACCGAATACGAAAAGAACGTCAGTGCGACGAGCCCGTACCCGGGCAGCGCCCGCAGCGGCTCGAGCGGCGCCGGCAGCGTGCTGCGCAGGCGCTCGAGCGGCGCGAGGAACAGCAGCTGAATGCTGCTGGAACGGTAGTAGAAGTTCGGCGCCCAGGTCGGGCCGACCCG
This sequence comes from Burkholderia pulmonis, assembly GCF_984667975.1. NCBI lineage: Bacteria > Pseudomonadati > Pseudomonadota > Betaproteobacteria > Burkholderiales > Burkholderiaceae > Burkholderia > Burkholderia pulmonis. The sequence continues at coordinate 233,811 of NZ_OZ480188.1, read as the reverse complement.
CGACGCCACCTGACGCTTCGGAATCCGTCGGAAAAAATCGATGTTCCCCGCGGCGGGATCGCGTGCCACTTCGTCCAGGTCCGGATTCATCCGGAACCGGTCGTAGTACCCGCCTTCGGGCACGTCGACCGTATGCGGCCCGAATTCGACCTGTGTAAAGCGCCTGTCCATGTTCGTTGCCTCTCGTCGATGGTTGACCGTGGCAGGCAACACCCGAAGCCTGCTGATTCACTGTCGTCAGCAGCACTCTAAGCTTTAAGTCAACTTTAAGGTCAAGGCACCCGAATAGAGGAACATGTCGGACTTCGTCTGCGCGGCGCCCAGGCGCTCCGGCGCCGGATCATTTGGCCGCGGCGCGGCGCCCCTTGCCACGGATCGGCACCACGCCGTGATCGCGCAGACGGTCCATCACCCAGCGCGTGCGCTCGGTGCAGTTCAGTTCGGTCGGCCGGTTCTTGATACTGTCGATCGCGACGAGCAATTGCGTCTTGTTTTCCTTGAGACGCTTCTGCATCGCCTCGATCTCGGCGACTTTCCGTTCGAGCGCCGCCACCAGGCCGTCGTGCTCCCAGTTGCCGGCGTTCACCGGCAACAGATGACGGATCTGCTCGAGCGAGAACCCCGCGCTCTGCGCGCTGGAAATGATCTCGAGCATCCACACCGCGTCCTCCGCGTAATCGCGATAGCCGTTCGTGCTGCGCTCGACCGCCGTGATGAGCCCTTCAGCTTCGTAGAAGCGGATCCTCGATGCCGACAGGCCGCTGAGCTTCACGAGCTCCCCAATTCTCATACCCGCCTCGCCAGTGCATTGACATTAAGCCCAACTTTAAACCTGGAGTCGATGCATAGCCAAACCGGGCGGACGGCCGATGCCGCCAGGCGTGCCGCGCCGGGCTGGCAAACGCGGCTAGTCGAGCGCGCGAAGAAAATCTGGAACCGCTTCGCCGATCGACGCAAGGTACGCCGCCATCGCGCCGGCTACCTTCCGCACGGCGGGACGCGCCGTCATCCGCTCGCGCCACGCGAGCAGGTTGGGGGTCTCGTCGGTCATCGGCGCCCCCTTGCGCGCGCCGAACAACTGCGCCATGTAGAACGCGATATCGGCAAAGGAATAGGTTCCGGCCAGAAATTCGCGATCCGCGAGCACCTGCTCCATGCGCCGGTAGTATTGCGACGCCGCGGCGCGCGCGGCCTGCGCCGCCGGATCGTCCGGCGTGTCTTCAAGCCCCATCAGCCGGATGATGTGCGGGAAATAGACTTCGTCGCTGCCGTGTTCGAGCTGACGCGCAACGGCGCGCGCCGCCGGATGCGCCGGCCACAATGCGGGCGCCGGCTTCAGGTCCTCGAAATACTCGAAGATCTGCGTGGAATCGAAGATCTCCAGCGCGCCGTCGATCAGCACCGGCACCTGGCGCTTCGGGTTGATGCGCAAGACGTCCGGATGCCTGGGGTCGTAGCCGCGCTGCTGACTGAACGGCACCATCACCAGCTCGAAATCGATGCCCTTCTCGTGCGCCGCAATCTCGACTTTTGCACCGAACATGCTCAGCGGTCCTGACAGGATCTTCATGGTTTCCTTTCGCCTCGATGGAACGGATCGGGATGCGGCAAAGCATAAGCCCGAAAACATGACACCTGATGTCAGGTATTTGCGGTAATGTGCTGCGCATGAAAGCGAGCCGCCTGTTGTCGATCATGATGCTGCTGCAAGCGCGCGGCCGGATGACCGCGCCTGCGCTCGCCGACGCGCTGGAGGTGTCGGAGCGTACGATCCTGCGCGATATCGACCAGCTCTCCACGGCCGGCGTGCCGATCTGGGGCGATCGCGGCCGCAACGGCGGCTTTCAGCTTCGCGACGGCTGGAGCACCGATCTCACGGGGCTCACCGAGCACGAAGCGCATGCGCTGATTCTCGCGGGCCTGCCCGGGCCGGCGAGCGAACTGGGCCTCGACGGCATGGCGGCCTCCGCACGGCTGAAGATGATGGCAAGCCTGCCGCCGGGCTCGCGCGAGCAGGCCGACCGCGTCGCCAGCCGGCTGCACGTCGATACCGTCGACTGGTACCGTGCGCAGGAAACGCCCGAATTTCTGCGCGAAGTCGCCGATGCGGTGTGGGGCGCGTACCGTATCGACGTGAAGTACCAGAGCTGGCGCGGCGTGTCCCGTCGCACGCTGGAGCCGCTCGGTCTCGTGCTCAAGGGTGGCGCGTGGTACCTGATTGCCAGGGTGGCCGGCAAGCCCGACGCGCTCACCTTCCGGCTGGCGAACATCCACGCACTCGACACGACGCGCCGCCGTTTCAGGCGCCCGGTGCGCTTCGATCTGGCCACGCACTGGCGGGACGCGATGAGCCGGCATGAAGCCGATCTTCACCGGCTGACCGCCCATGTCGCCGTATCGCCGCGCGGCGAAACCTGGCTGGCCAACGCACGGATCAAAACCGCACCGGCGCCGCCGGACGCCGGCAACACGGGGGTGCCGCCAGGATGGAAAACCTTCCTGATGCCGATCGAATCGATCGAGCACGGCGCGCGCAAGCTGCTCGGATATGGCGCACATGTGAAGATCCTCGGGCCGCAGGCGCTCAGGGATCAATTCTTCGACGAGTTGTCGCAGATGAAGGCGCTTTACCGCTCAAGTGACGATTGATGCAACACGCGGCGCATCAATCCCCGCCGGTCAAAGAACGGTATGCAAGCCCTGCCCGCAACCTCAGATCTCGTCGGAAAACTCGTCGAGAAAGCGCTGCAACCGATCGCGACGGATGATGGCCATGCGCGTACCGGTGACGGTCTGGAACCCGGTGGCCAGCTTCAGCAGCTTCGTGCGGAAGTGATCGATCGCGAATCGCGTGTCGTCGAGCGCCCGTTCCGACGCGTGCGGATCGGCCGGGTCGTACAGCGCGCTGCCCATCCGGCCCGCGACATAAAAGCAGCGCGCGACGCCCACCATGCCGATCGCATCGAGCCGGTCGGCATCCTGCAGCACCTTGGCTTCTAGCGTCTTCGGCGCGATGCAGGCCGAAAAACTGTGCGCCTCGACCGCATGCGCGACGGCGTCGATCTTCGCGTCCGGCCAGTCGAGCGACTTCAGCAGCTCGCGCGCCTTTTCCGCCGACAGCTGCGATGCCTGCGCACGCAGCGGGGAATTTTTCTCGACGGGCACACAATCGTGCAGCAGCGTCGCCGCACAGAGCACTTCGGCATCGCCGCCTTCCACGGCCTGGATCGCCGCCGCGTTCTTCCATACGCGCTGCAGATGCGAAGTGTCGTGGGCACCGTCGCCATGGGCGTCGTGCCAGCGGGCCAGCAAGGCTGTTGCCAGATCCTGAAAGGGGGCGAATGCAGAGGTCGTCACGGGTGGGGGTGGTCGAAGACTGGAGGTCGATTATCCCTCAAGCCCCACACGATCAGGGCCGATATCCGCGCATCGGACAAACCGTTACCTCCGGCAGAACCCCGTTGACCTATAGTGCAGGGTGCCCATTCAACGAGGAGAGCTGCAATGAAACTGCAGGCCAACGGTCCGTTCGAAGTAAAGCTGAATCCGGAATCCCTGAGCGCCGTCGCGGCGCAAAGCGGGCTCGGCCGCATGTCGCTCGACAAACAATTTCACGGCGACCTGGAAGCCGTCAGCCACGGCGAGATGCTCGCGTTTCGCAGCAGCGTCCAGGGTTCCGCGGGCTATGTGGCGATGGAAACGGTGCAAGGCGCGCTCGGCGGGCGCCAGGGCAGCTTCGTCCTGCAGCACAGCTCCACGATGACGCGCGGGGAGCCGAAGCAGTCGATCACCGTCGTGCCCGATTCCGGAACCGGAGAATTGCTGGGGCTCGCCGGTTCGATCATCATCCACATCGACAACGGCCGGCACTCGTACAGCTTCGACTATGAACTCCCTGACGCGGCGCAATAAGCCGTTCACGGAGCGGCCGCCTTACCCGGAACGGTGACGCGGCCCGGAGTTACGCGACCGCCTCGTCACGCAACCGAAACTGCGCGACCGCCGCGCTCAGCCGCGAGCCCTGCTCGTCGAGCGACAGCGCCGCGGCCGCCGCCTCCTCGACCAGCGCGGCATTGCGCTGCATCGTCTGCTCCATCTGGATCACCGCGGCGTTCACCTGCTCGATGCCCGACGACTGCTCCTCGAAGGCCAGGCTGGTTTCGCCCATGATTGCGTTGACGCGCTCGACCGCGGCGACGAGCTCGGCCATCGCCGAGCCGGCCAGCGCGACGAGACCGCTGCCGTCCTCGACGCGCCGCGCGGAATTGCCGATCAGTTCGCGGATTTCCTTCGCCGCCGCCGCGCAGCGCTGCGCGAGCCCGCGAACCTCCGTCGCGACGACCGCGAAACCGCGCCCCTGCTCGCCCGCGCGCGCGGCTTCGACGGCCGCGTTCAACGCGAGGATGTTCGTCTGGAACGCGATGCTCTCGATGACGCCGACGATGCCCGAGATGCGGGTGGAGCTGTTCGAAATCTCCGACATCGTCTCGACGACGCGCTGCATCGCCTCGCCGCCGCGCGACGCGATGCCGGCCGCACCCTCGACGTAGGTCCGCGCATCGCGCGCGTTGTCCGCATTCTGGCGCACGGCCGCCGTCAGTTGCTCGACGCTTGCGGCTGCCTGCTGCAGCGACACGGCCTGCTGCTCGGTACGCGTGGACAGGTCGACGTTGCCGCTCGCGATCGTGCGCACGTCGCCGACGATCGTCTCGGTGCTCGCGCGCACCTGGCTCACGGTATCGACGAGGCCGTCCTGCATCCGCTTCAACGCATTCAGCAGGTAAGCCATTTCGTTTTCGCCCGGGATGACGACAGCGCCGGTCAGGTCGCCCTTCGAGATTTTTTCGAACTGGCCGACCGCGAGATTGATCGGCTCGATGATCGCCTTCGCGAGCACGCGCTGTGCTACGAAGCCGATGACGAGCGCCAGCAGCGCGACCGCCCCCATCCCCCACACGATCCGGTGGAATTGCACGCCGGCCGCGTCGTAGCGTGCCTTCTGGCGCGCGACCTGGAACGATTCGAGCGCGTCGATCGCCTCCTGGTAGGCGGCGAACAACGCAGGCGGCGCGGTGCGCTGCGTGTCGAGGAAGTTGAATGCGTCGTCGCCGTCCAGCTGCGACAGCGCCTTCAGGAACACGCGGTCGAGCAGTGCACGGCGGCGACTCTGCAGCGTGTCGAACAGCGCCTGTTCGCTGGCGTCGCGCGCATGCAGGCGCGTGTACGCATCCAGTTCGTCGTTGCTCTGCTTGAGGAGCGAGTGGAGTTGCGCAACCTCGTCCTTCGCGGACTGGCCGGCGCTGACGACCTGCGCGACATCGCTCATGCGTTCGCGCAGCACGAGCATCCGCTCGGAGCTGGTTTTCAGGTGCAGCAGCGACGCGGTGTCGTCGCGGTACATCGCCTCGAGCGAGCCGTTGCCCGTGTAGAGGGCCGCGATGCAGGCGCCGACCACCAGCACGAGCAGCACGGTATAGCCGGCGATGGTCGCAACGAGTCCACCACGGATAGTGAGTTGTTTTCGCATGACGTTCCCTTGGGCTGGCCACGCACGGCCAGCGGCGGATGTGGATGCCGGATCACGAACGACGCGCGCCACGTCGCAACACGTGGCGCGGGGGCTGCGAACGGGTTAACGGCGGGGGGAACGGGCAGGTTTTACCTGCATGCGACGCGAATCTTGACGATTGCGACAGATGAAGCGGCGGCGGCAGCGCGGCTATCCGCCGTCGCCGAGCCTGGCACGAATCTCGTCGGCCGACAGGTCGTGCCGGTGCGTGGCAATCTGCCAGACGTTGCCCCACGCATCCTTCACCATCGCCCGCCTGTCGCCGTACGGCATGTCGGCAGGCGCTTCCAGCGACAGCGCTTGCGCCGCGATCGCCCGCCGATAGGTCGAATCGGCATCCTCGACATACACGTACAGAAACGCCGGCATCGGGTCGCGCAGGCCGTCTCCGCCGCTGATCATCACGACGGAATCGCCGATCCGGATGTCGGCAGGCAAGCCGACGCGGAATTCGCCTTGTGCGTGAAACACCGTCCGGATGAAGGCGATCAGGTTTTCCGGATCGGGCACGACGATGCGGGGCGTGACGGTATGCCATCCATCGGGCTGGAATGAAACCATGACGTGCAACCTCCGACGAGAATTCCGAATGGATTCTCCTCCACGGAAGGCAGCCTGAAAAGGGGCGCTCGAGTGTCAGGCTTCAGTCTCGTAAAACAGGCCGTATTCGCCCTTCGTGCGCCGGATGCGCGCGAAACCCGCCTCTCCCAGATGCATGCCGGCGATCAACAGCCCTTCCGCGCTGACCCGGTCCAGCAGCCGCGATCGCGTGGTCGCGGCCCGGGACGCATCCTGGTCGAACGCAATCGATACGTCCGGCCGCTTGATCTGGATGTGCGGAAAATGAACGATATCGCCCCACACGAGCAGCCCCTGACCGCCCGATTCGACGACATACCCGGTGTGCCCGTCGGTGTGCCCCGGTAACGCCATGGCGCGGATCCCCGGCAGCACTTCTCCTTCGTCGAAAGTCCGGAGCACGTCGCGATAGCCGTCGAATGCCTGACGCGCAATCATGAAATTGCCGCGGGCCCGCTCGCTCGCGCGGCTCAGATTGCCGTCGTCCCGCCAGAATTCGACCTCCCGCCGATGCGCAACCAGCTCCGCATTCGGAAACGCCACCTGCCCGGCGGCATTCACCAGCCCGCCGACATGATCGGGATGCGCATGCGTGAGCAGGACGGTGTCGATATCGGCAGGTTCGATGCCGGCAAGCCGTAAATTGTCCTGCAGGCGGCCGCCCCACTGCTTGATGCCGCCAGCCCCGGCGTCGACGAGAACGGTGCGGCCCTTGCCGCGCACCACGTAGCAGTTGATATGCACTGCAGAGGGCTCGTCCTGCCCCGCATCGTGCTGCATCCTCGACGCCTCGGACGCGTCGATATTCGACAGGAAATCGAGGCTGGCCGCGAGGTAGCCATCGCTGATCGCGGTGATCGTGAAATCGCCGACCTGCTGGCCGGGAAAGGTAACGGTGGACACGGCTCTTCTCCTGACCGGCTAGTTTCGGGCGTGAACGTTCGGTGCGGCGTGACCGAAGCAACGGATGCGCGCCGTCAGGCCCGTGCGGCGGACGATCGCGTGATCCAGCGCTTCCATGAACGCGTTCATGACCGCGGGCGGACGAAACGACTCCGCACGGTACTGGACTTCCACGAAAACGGGATGTCCGTATCCGTGCCGGACGCTCACATAGACGATGTGGACGTTTCTGCGTTCTGCCCGAAGAATGTCCGTACAGAGGCCGACGCAGTCGCCGGAAAGCCCGACGAGCGGCTCGTCAGCCGGCATGCGTTCCGCGTCGATATGGAAAGTCACGTTTGGCATCGCGATGCCTCCCTGGTCAGTTGCTCCGTCATCGGTGCGTAAAGGTAAAGGTCGGCCGGCCCATTCTCGACAAGCGGGGCGTCGCGCCGCGGCAGCACGGCAAGCCAGCGGCGCGCCGGACATTGCTCCAGCGCAACGGCCTGCATGGCCAGCGGTTTGAGCCCGATCCCGATCAGCGAATCGGGGCTGCTTGCGCTCAGCACGAGCAGCTCGTCGGCCTCGACCGCCGGCGCAAGACCGATATCGCTGTAGAGATTGCGGTGCCAGTCGGTGATGTGCTGCTGCCACCGCGCGAAATTGCCGCCGCCTTTCTGCCGATATTCATCCCCGGTCAGCACGTCGAGACCGTCGATCGTGTGGATGGCCAGATAGACGGGGCAGCCGTCGCCGATCGATTTGAAACGCTGCGACGAGTGAAAACCCGTCACCGAGATGAGGGCCGGCAGCTTTTCGAGGCTGTAGAAGTCGTTCCATTCGGCTTCGCTGCCGGGATCGGCGAAGCTGCATTCGACGGTGTAGATCATCTGGCTGTCCTTCGTGACGGGTAAGCATCCTGCTCGGCGAACACTTGATGTTCAGTGCAGTGACGTAATGCTAATCTGCTGTTTCCCGTGTATATATCGACTTAAAGTCAGCCTTCAGTGATATTTGCTCAAGCTGACGTCACATGCCCCCAACCGGCGAGACCCGATGCGACGCAAGATCCCGAGCAATTCCGCGCTCCTGGCCTTCGAGGCGGCCGCCCGACACGGCAGCTTCGCGCGCGCCGCCGACGAGCTGGCGCGCACCGAGGGCGCCGTCAGTCGCCAGATCGGGCGGCTCGAGGCATTTCTGGGCGTGACGCTGTTCGAGCGGGTCGGGAACCGGGTACGGCTTGCGCCCAACGGCACGCGCTATGCGGCGCAGGTGCGCGAGATTCTGGATCGGCTGGAACGGGACAGCCTGTATCTGATGGGGCAGCCCGTCGAGGGGGCGAGCATCGACATCGCCGCGATCCCGACCTTCGCCACCCGCTGGCTGATTCCCCGTCTGAAGCGCTTTCAGGAGCGGCACCCGAACATCACCGTGCATATCGCCGAACGGATGGAACCCTTCCTCCTCGCCGGCAGCGGTTTCGACGCGGCCATTCATTTCGAGCATCCGGCATGGGCCGGCATGCATCCGCATCGCCTGCTGGAGGAAGTGCTGGTGCCCGTCTGCAGTCCGGCGCTCCTCGCCGGCGTGGGCGCAAACCCGTCGCTGGATGGCCTGCCGCGCCTGCACCGGCGGCAGAATCCGGACGCGTGGCAGATCTATGCGCAGGAAACCGGCATCGTGCTGACCAATTCGGCCGTCGGCCCGCGGTACGATCTCCATTCGATGCTGATCGAGGCGGCGCTGGCCGGCCTGGGCGTAGCATTGGTGCCGCGCCTTTACATCGGAACGGAGCTTGAACAAGGCCGCCTGGTCACGCCCTGGCCCGACGGCAAAGCGGTGACCAAGAACTTCTGCCTCGTGCTTCCCGAGCCGATCGAATTGAGCACCGGGCCGGTGCGGGCATTCGCGGAATGGGTGCTCGGCGAAGTACGAGCGTAGATGGATCGAACAGCAGTTCGCCTCGTGCCGTCATTCGACTTCCAGCGCCCGATCGCCGACAATCCGTCCGAAAGCATCCGGTGAAGGCATTGGACGAGAGGACCAACGGGTCAAAACATGAACGTCTCGACAAGGAATCTGACCGCGCTTCCCGATATTCCCGGCCTGATGCGCCTGACGCAATCGCTTGCGATCCTCGACGCCGTGATCTCGCCGGAATGGGAATACCGGTATTACTCGTTCAATCGGGCATGGGCAGACGGCGAGCAAATGGCGTCGATGCGCGACGGATCCGGGGATCACTGGTTCGCGATCTTCTCCGCCGCCGGCGCCGCGCTTCATGGCGTGATGCGCGAGGCCCCGACGTACCGGCCCGGAAAGCCTTCGCCCGCCGTCTTCGGCAGCCTGCCCGAACCGTTCCACGCGAACCTGTTGCAAGAACCGGCGTTCACCCCCCACGACAGCACCTTCTGCATCTGGCGCCTTGCCCATGACGCAGGCTGGTCCTGCGGGCCGACCGAATCTTCCTCGACGGAAGATCCCGACGGCTCTGGCCGCCTGCTCGGCATACTGGCGGGACGCCCCGGGCAATACGTCGAATTCGCCGCCGACTATTACGAGTGCGACATCGATCCGCGCGACGTTGCGGCGGTGTACCGTCACGAACCGCTTACCGCCGCGCTCGTCCGACGGCTCAATCCCGAACTCGATTTCGATTCCCTCGGCGACGATCTCGCCGAGATCGGCTATCCGCAATTGGCCCTGGACGGCCGCTGACGCAATCCGCCCGATGCGCCGCGATCGCCGACGTACGCCGGATATCCGGCCGCGTGGCTACCGGAACACGAGGTCGAGTCGCTTGCTGCAGTCATCGCATCGCCGTATCAGCACACCGCCTCATCGACCTGGGAGTCCGCATGGCCAACCGATCCTATCTCTACAGCCTCGGCAACCGGCCGACGTCGTACGAGGACCGCCCGGAAACGATCTCCGGGCTGTCCGAATGGGCGTATGACGTGCCTTTCATGTACCGGCTGCTCATGTCGGGCGACCCGCAGCTGTGCGCATCGCTCATCTCGGACGGGCTGGACGGCACGACCATGCCGCTGCATGCGATCAGCAGTGCGTTCGAACCCGGATTCGAACGGACAAAGCATTTCGTAGCAATCCTCATGGTTCTGCTTGCGCCGCAGGAGGCGCACATCCCTGCCGCACCGGCGGCGGAAGCCCCTGGGTCGACGTTCGTGGACCGGATGCGGCGCTGGGTCGGCCTGACGCCCGCTCCGCCGGCGCCGAAACCTGCGCCGGAATCCGGACCGGCGGCCACGCCCGTCGCCATCGACCATTTACCGGCATGGCTCGACGACACCCTCGCGTTTCTTGAACAGCATCGCGACCGGTACCTGCTGCTCGAAACCATCGAACTCGATCTGATGTCCGAGAGCGATGCCGATGCGTTGCGTAAGCTCGTCGAAGCGGAAATCGACCGTTGCCGCCGCGTGGGTGCCGCGTTCGACGCGCTGCCCGATGACGCCACAGAAGCCGCGCGCGTCCTGCAACGCGCCGCGGTAGAACGGCAGGCCGCGCCGCTCGACGCCTTTTTCGGGTTACGCTTCGACGATCACTGCGACAGCACGCGTACGCGTGCGACGGAATACCCGCTGGGGCTCGAATGGAACGACGAGTTGTACTTCACGCTGTTCAACCGGGAGCAATTCGAGGCCAGCCGGAAACAACCGGATTGATGCCGGCGGCAGCAGGCAAGTTGCTGCATCGTGGAGATTGCGACGCACTCCTGTATCGCAATGGCTATCCCCCTTCATTCAGGAAATCCCTTTACACATGATGCAGGCAGACATCGAAGCACCAGGGCCGGCCGGCCCCCTGAGGGGCACGCTGTTGTCTCCCGCGGCAGGCGGCGCTCCCGTGGTGCTGATCGTGCCGGGATCGGGCCCGACCGACAGGAATGGCAACAATCCATACGGCGTCCGGGCTTCCACGTTTCGGCTGCTTGCCGAGGGGTTGTTGAATCACGGCATCGCATCGGTTCGAATCGACAAGCGCGGCATGTACGGCAGCGCGTCGGCGATACCGGATGCGAACGACGTCACGATCGACGACTATGCGGCGGACGTTCATTCGTGGGTGACGACGATCCGGACGAAGACCGGTGCTTCCTGTGTATGGGTGCTGGGGCACAGCGAGGGAGGATTGGTCGCGTTGTCCGCTGCGCGGCAAACCGCCGACATGTGCGGCCTGATTCTGGTGTCTGCGGCAGGACGGCCGCTCGGGCAAGTATTGAGGGAGCAACTGCAGTCGAACCCCGCGAATGCGCCGATCCTGGGCAACGCGATGTCGATACTCGATTCCCTCGATGCGGGAAAGACGGTAGACGCGGACGGGATCGATCCAGCACTGATGCCGCTTTTCGCGCCGCAGGTTCAGCGTTTTCTGATGAGCGAATTGACCGTCGACCCGGCCGCGCTCCTGGCGGGCTGCACGAAACCGGCGTTGATCGTGCAAGGCACGCGGGATATTCAGGTTGGCCTGCAGGATGCGCAACGCCTGAAGGAGGCCAATCCACGCGCCCGGCTGGCGGTTGTCGAGAACGCCAATCATGCGCTCAAGGCTGTCCATACGGAGGATCGGGACGAAAACCTGGCCGCTTACACGAACCCGGATCTTCCGCTGGCGGACGGTGTGGTGGAAGCCATTGCGGCGTTCGTTCATGAAGCGGCGGCAAGTGCGCATGCCGGCCATCCCGTTCCGAAACGGAACAGCGCACCATGACAAACCTGATTCGATTCCGGGTTCGGCCGGTGTATCACGGCACCGATCTGCTGGTCGAGATATTCGAAGATCATCGTGCAGCCGACTTTCCCGACGTCGCGGCGATCCTCAAAAATGCGCTGCATTCCGTGCGGATGCCGCATCCGGACGGCCTCGATGCCCCGCCACTCGCGCTGCCTGAGGATCGCTATTTCAGCTACTGGACGTATGCGCGCGGGCAATATGAAATCGACGACGATGTCTGGGGATTGTTCGTGACTGCGTCAGCCAACAACCGGGCCATCGTCGCCGACGTCGAACGAGCACTTCTGTTGACGGGGAAGTTCGTGAAGGAAGATGTCGACTTCAGTCAGTTCGCGTGACGCAAAGGCATCAAGGCAAGCTCACGTCACGACCTCCCGTGTGGACGTTCGCGTATAGCCGCTCGATTGCCAGCAACGGGACGAAGCGCGAGATCGCGAGACGGGTCTCGAATTCGATATGCCGCCCGTCACTTCGTAGCACCGGCGACCTCATGTTAATGTTGTCGGTTCAGTCAACACACACGAGCGAAAAGAATGGGAAAGTGGCTCGCAATTGGCGTCGCCATCGGCGCCGCGGTTGGAGCAGCAACCAGAAACATGGGGCTGTGGTTGAGTTTGGGCGCTGCGATAGGCTGTGCCATCGGCGTCTCCGCAAACAAGTTGCGTCGGTAGCCGCGAACTGATCACGCAACGGTTCGATGTCCGTTGGCAGTAGTCGGTCGATCTGCGGTGAACCGTTTTTTCGGGGCAAAGGGGCAAAGGGGCGGATGTGCGGAAGCCCCGACCCGAACAGCGCACATACCGCGAACCAACCGGCCCAATGGCGCGCGCCTGTTGATCGGTTTCCTGTTGCCGATCGCGACGCTCGGGCTCTCAATCGAATGGCTTGCACGAGCGCACAGCGAAGGTCAGCGCTCAAACCGTGCCATGTGCGGCAAGATTGCAGTATTGCCCTTTGAAATACAGCAACGGCTGCGTTGCAGCGGATTCCTGCAGGTTCAACGCCTTCACTTCGCCAATCACGATCAGATGATCACCTGCGGCGTGTTCGGCGTAGATTTCGCAATCAAGCCAGTGCAGGCTGCCGGCAATGACCGGATTACCCAGCGGCGATTCCTGCCATTCGACTCCGTGCCACTTGTCCGCGCCTCGTCGCGCGAATTGGTTCGAAATCCCGGCTTGTTCGCCTGACAGGATATTGACTGCGAAGCGACCCGCCTGACGAATTTTCGGATAGCTGGCCGAACCGGACATGACGCTGAACGACACCAGCGGAGGGTTCATCGACACGCTATAGAACGACTGGCAAGTGAAGCCGACCGGCTCGTCATCGATGTGCGACGTAATCACCGTGATACCGGATGCGTAATGCCCGAGCGCTTCGCGGAAGCTCAATGGTTCGATGGCCGTGCTGGGAAATGACATGGTAGATGCTGAATGCCGGGGGCGGCCCGAAAGTGTCGAGGAAGCGCTGAACGCCACCTGATCCGTTTCGATCAGGAACAACGTCTGCGGCCTGCTTGCGCATGTCGGCTGGACCGGAGTCGACAACGGTCGTTGCTCCATCTATGCGCTCGAGGAATCCGGGCGGTGCGTTCCTGCAGCCGGGAGCCTTTTTGAGACATCCCCTGACCCGTACCCCCTTCAATTCCCCGAGCACCCGTTCCGACTTCAACCCGGAACTAGTTCGAGAGTTCTCTGCGAACGATTTCCGCGCCTGCGCTCAAAGCGCTCAGCTTGCCCCTCGCTACGCCGCGGGACAACGGAGCCATGCCGCAGTTGGTGCACGGATAGAGCTTGTCGGCATCCACGAACTGAAGTGCCTTTCGCAAGGTGTTGGCGACTTCCTCGGGCGTCTCGACAGTATCGGTTGCCACGTCAATGGCCCCCACCATCACCTTCTTGCCTCGAATGAGCTCGATCAGATCCATCGGAACATGGGAGTTGTGGCATTCCAGCGAAACCATACCGATACTGGATTTTTGCAGCTTGGGGAAGGCTTCTTCGTACTGCCGCCACTCCGACCCCAGCGTCTTCTTCCAATCCGTATTGGCCTTGATGCCGTAGCCATAGCAAATATGCACGGCGGTTTCGCACTTGAGGCCTTCAATTGCCCTTTCCAGGGTCGCCACTCCCCAATCGTTCACCTCGTCGAAGAAAACATTGAATGCGGGCTCGTCGAATTGAATGATATCGACGCCGGCGGCCTCCAGTTCCCTGGCTTCCTGATTCAGGATCTTTGCGAACTCCCAGGCCAGTTTTTCGCGACTCTTGTAATGATCGTCATAAAGCGTATCGATCATGGTCATCGGGCCAGGCAGGGCCCATTTGATGGGTTGCGTGGTTTGCTGGCGCAGAAATTTCGCGTCGTCGACAAAAACCGGCTTTTGGCGCGCAACGGCACCCACGACCGTCGGCACGCTTGCATCATAGCGGTCGCGAATTCTGACGGTCTTGCGGTTCTCGAAATCGACGCCGCTGAGGTGCTCGATGAACGTCGTGACAAAATGCTGACGCGTTTGCTCGCCGTCGCTGACGATATCGATGCCGGCGTGCTGCTGCTCTTGCAAAGACAAACGCAAAGCATCCTGTTTGCCTTCGATCAACCCCTCGTCCTGCAATTTCCAGGGCGACCAGAGTGTCTCGGGTTGTGCGAGCCAGGAGGGCTTGGGCAAGCTGCCGGCGGTCGACGTAGGTAACAGTTTCTTCACAATAGATGCCTGGTGTTTTTGATTAGTCAAAGAGCGTAGCTGGCGGACCACTGCTCAAGAACAGCCTGGTACGGTTTGATGAAGTGTTCCTCGACAAACCTTCCCTGCTCGATAGCCAGCCGGCTGCGTTCTTCTCGATCGTAAACAATTCGAGTTAATGAAAAATCCTGGTGCTTCAAACTTGGCTGATAGGATTTCCCTGCCGCGGAATTCGCGTTGTAAATCTCGGGACGGTAAATTTTCTGGAACGTATCCATCGTGCTGATGGTACCGATAAGCTCGAGATCGCTGTAATCGCCAAGCAAATCGCCGGAAAAATAAAAAGCCAGAGGCGCAACACTATTCGGAGGCATGAAATAACGAACCTTCAACCCCATTTTTCTGAAGTACTCGTCGGTCAGCGAGTATTCGTCCTGCTGGTACTCGATGCCCAGCACCGGATGCTGATTGGCAGTCCGACGATAAGTCTTGCTACTCGAAACGCTCAGGCAGATCACGGGCTGCTTTTTGAAATTGGCCTTGTAGGCGTCTGAATTCACAAAGCATTTGAACAGTTTCCCGTGCAGATCCCCAAAGTTCTCCGGCGCGCTGAATTCGGGCTGGTTCCGGGTGTGCTCCATCAGCAGAACGCTGAAGTCATAATCCCGCACATAGGAGGAAAAATTATTTCCTACGATACCCTCGATGCGCTCACCGGTTTTTCGATCGAGAATATTCGTTTTCAATACTTCAATCAGGGGAAGCCCGGTGCCGCTGCTTTCGCCCTCAATGCTCATCTCGACGGAAATGATCTCGAGCTTGACGGCATAGCGATCGCCCTCGGGATTATCCCAATGCGCCAAAGCATTGAAACGATTGTCGATCATCCTGAATGTGTTGCGCAAATTCTCCTGACGACTCGTTCCTCTGGCCAGGTTGGCAAAGTTGGTCGTGATGCGCGTACTGTCCGACGGCCGATAGTCCTCGTCGAAACAAATGCTTTTGATGGCAAAAGTAAAATCTTTACTCATTTTGATCTGGCGCCCTGATTTCCGAGATAAAACCCGAATTCATCCTTGATTTTTCAATGTCTTCCGATCTTATTTTCTGATTTTTCCTCAGAAATCTTTACGACATCGGTATTCAGGGCAAATTTTATGTCGGGCCATCCATGAAAAAAAGTGAATTTATCTCATCGACCCATTAGCCATGCTCATGGTGTGACAGGCATGCTGGCTTGCTGGCGAGACTTGCCCTCGCCGTTCGCACGTTCGCTGCCCGAGCAGGTTGCGCCCCGGTCATACGACGCCTCGTGTCCCAACGCTCTCGAGTCCGGGACATCTGTTTCGGGGGTTTTTGCTTGCGAGGTTTGACCGCCTCGGCACTCAGCCAGACAGAAGGCCTGATGGCGATGTCATGGAGCGCACCTGGCGAATGCCGTGCGTGACACGAAGGTTCGCCTGCTTCGGATCGAGTCCGGCAGCGAACCTTTAAATGACGCGTGCGTGAAAAAGACGCCCTTCACCGCGCGGGTAAAGAACGACGAAGGGAATGACTGGAAGCCGGTTCAGTCTTGTGCTGAATCGCGGCAGATAAGCGGCGCACGCTGGTTCCGGGCCGCTTCCGATTCCGATGCTTTAGCGGAATCCAGGGGCCTGCGCCATGACGATCCGGGACATGCGTCGGACGGTACGCAGCGCGTGCCGGAATTTTGTCCGCGTCCGGTGTTGATCCGGGTAACGACGCCACGCTCAGGATTCGATTGCGGAGTCGTCGTCGCCGTAAAACTTCACGCCCAGCTGGATGCGCTCCCGGCCGCTGTCCACACGATGCCGGTTGCTGTCGCGCAGCGAATAGACGCAACCGCAATATTCCTGCTGGTAGAAGCTCTCCCGCTTGCTGATCTCGATCATGCGCGCCGAGCCGCCGCCTTTGCGCCAGTTGTATTCCCAATACAGCATGTCGGGATAGTGCGAGGCCGCACGCACGCCGCAATCGTTGATCTGTTGCATGTTCTTCCACCGCGAGATGCCCAACGAACTGGTGATCACCGGGAAGTCGTGCTCATGCGCATACAATGCCGTGCGCTCAAAACGCATATCGAAGCACATCGTGCAGCGGATGCCGCGCTCCGGCTCGTTTTCCATTCCCCTGGCACGCTCGAACCAGTTGTCGCGGTCGTAGTCGGCGTCGACAAACGGGATACCGAACTTCTCTGCAAACCGGATGTTTTCCTGTTTGCGCAGTTCGTATTCCTTCAGCGGATGGATATTCGGGTTGTAGAAGAAGATCGTGAAGTCGATGCCGGACGCCTGCATCGCTTCCATCACTTCGCCCGAGCACGGCGCACAGCAGGAATGCAGCAGCACTTTCTTGTGCCCGCCCGGTAACGCCAATGGCTTGCGTTCGATTGTGGATGCCATGAGAAGTGCGATGAAGTACGCCCGCGCTCGTCGGGCCGGGCAACTTCGAATTGTCGCCTCCGACCCGCCGAAATGAAAATGGATATGTTTTCATGTTCCCATGAGCCGCATTCATGGAACCCGCGGCCACGAAGCATCAGGCCACGTCAGCCCTTTTCGCCTGTTCGATGAACGCACGCAGGTAATCGATACCCACGTCCGCCTCGCGAGCCCCCAGATAGATGTGCTTGGCAATGCCGTTCTCGCCCAGCCGTACCGGCACCACGTTCATCTTGTCCGCGTATTCCAGCACCAGCCAGCGTGGCAGGGCGGCCACGCCGCGGCCGCTGGCGACCATCTGCAGCATGATGTCGGTGGTCTCGATCGCCTTGTGGCGTTTGGGCGTGATTCCGGCCGGCGTGAGGAACATGCTGTAGATATCCAGGCGGTCGACCGGCACCGGGTAGGTCACCAGTACCTCACTGGTCAGCTGCTTGGGCGTGACGTATTCCTCGTTGGCCAGCCTGTGGTTGCCGGCCACGACCAGGACTTGCTCGTAGTCGAATACCGGTTCGAATACGAGGCCTGGCTTGTCCAGCGGATCGGGCGTGACCAGCAAGTCGATCTCGTATCCGAACAGCGCACCGATGCCACCAAACTGGAATTTCTGTTTGACGTCCACGTCCACATCCGGCCACGCGGCCAGATAGGGCGACACGACTTTCAGCAGCCACTGGTAACACGGGTGGCATTCCATGCCGATGCGCAGGGAGCCGCGCTCGCCCTGGGCGAATTGCCGCAAGCGCTCTTCGGCCAGATTCAGCTGCGGCAGCACCCGGTTGGCCACCGCCAGCAGGTATTGGCCGGCCTGGGTCAGGCGCAGGCTACGGCCTTCGCGCAGCCAGATGTCGGTGCCCAGCTGCTGCTCCAGCTTCTTCATGCTGTGGCTCAACGCCGACTGCGTCACGTGCAGGACACCCGCGGCCGCGGTCAGCGAGCCCTGCTTTTCCACCTCTTGCACGATGGACAAATGAATGCGATCAAGCATGATGAATGAGTGAAATTCATGTTTATTTGAGATAGACGAATTTTACTTCATCGTTTGCGCCCTTGCGATCCGGCAATTCAGGGATTTTCGACGGAGAGACCGGCGAAACGCCACCACCTCCACCCGATCGCCTCCGTTCCCCGAACAAACCGAAACCCCCTCGCACGTTTGGCATGCAATAAAATCATTGCATATCATGTGTCATGAATGACGACCAGCTTGACCAGGTTTTCAAGGCGCTTGCCGACCCGATCCGTCGCAGGATCATCGATCGGTTGCGCGAGCAGCCCGACCAGTCGCTCTTCCAGATTTGTGCCGTGGCAGTCGCGGCGGGTGAAAAAGCCATCTCCCGGCAGGCAGTGACCCAGCATCTCGACATGCTGGAGAAAGCCGGCCTGGTTCGCATCTCCTGGTCGGGCCGCACCAAGATCCATTCCCTTGATCTCCAACCGCTGCGCAAAGCAGCCGACATCTGGCTTCAGAGACATCTGAAGGAAGGAGAAGAGCCATGAGAATCTATGTCACGACCGTCTTTGTCGACGATCAATCCCGGGCGCTGGACTTCTACACGAAGGCCCTTGGCTTCGTCGTGAAACATGACATCCCGCTGGGCGAGCATCGCTGGCTCACCGTCGTATCGAGCGAGGCACCCGACGGAACGGAGCTGCTGCTGGAGCCGAGCGAGCACCCTGCAGTGGGGCCCTACAAGCGGGCGCTCGTCGAAGACGGCATACCGGCGGCATCATTTCAGGTCGACGATCTGGACACCGAATATCAGCGGCTGCGCGCCCTCGACGTCCGGTTCGTCACAAACCCGATGGATGCGGGCATGGTCCGCATGGCCGTATTCGACGATACCTGCGGCAACCTGATTCAGCTCGTCCAGATGAAGGACAACCAGGCATCGTCACGTTGAAGCCGGGAGGTGGGGCATGCAGATGGCGGAACATGAGGTCGTCATTGCCGGAGGCGGGCCAACCGGCCTGATGCTGGCAGCCGAGCTGGCGTTGGCTGGCGTCGACGTCGCCATCGTCGAGCGCCGGCCCGATCAGGCGCTTGCCGGTTCGCGCGCGGGCGGCCTGCTTGCACGGACACTCGAGATTTTCGATCAACGCGGCATCGTTGACCGGTTCCTTGCCGAAGGCCAGAAGGCCCAGGTCACGGGATTTGCTTCGATCCGCCTGGACATCAGCGATTTTCCGACCCGGCACCACTACGTGCTGGGGCTTCGGCAGAAACATATCGAGCGCATTCTGGCCGGATGGATCGACGAACTGAAGGTACGGATCTACCGCAGCTGCGAGTTGACCGGTTTCGCGCAGGACGACACCGGCGTCTCGATCGAGTTGTCCGGGCGAGCGGCGCTGCGGGCGCGCTATCTCGTCGGGTGCGACGGCGGCCGCAGCCTCGTCCGCAAGACCGCCGGTATCGCGTTTCCGGGCTGGGACGCAACGACCAGCAGCATTCTCGCCGAGGGCGAAGTGACCGAGGAGCCGCCGCTGGGCGTCCATCGCACCGCATCGGGCATTCATGCGTTTGGCCGTGAGGAATACGAAATTCGCGACGGCAGGATCGTGTTCGCGACCGAAGGCCCCGTCGGGGTCATGGTGACCGAAAAGACGGTCGGGGCGACGGCCGAACCCACGCTCGACGATCTCAAGGAAGCACTCGTCGCCGCATTCGGCACCGATTACGGCATCCATCGCCTGACGTGGATTTCCCGGTTCACCGACATGGCGCGGCAGGCGGCGGCCTACCGCAAGGGCCGGGTTCTCCTGGCAGGCGATGCCGCGCACGTGCACTCGCCGGTGGGCGGCAAGGGCCTCAATATCGGCGTGCAGGATGCGGTGAATCTGGGCTGGAAACTGGCCCAGGTCGTGAAAGGCACCTCGCCGGACAGCCTGCTCGATACGTATCATGCCGAGCAACATCCGGTCGCGGCCCGCGTGCTGCGCACGACCCTGGCGCAGGTCGCGTTGCAGCGCACGGACGACCGCACCGAAGCATTGCGCGACATCACCGCGGAGCTGCTCGGGATGGACGAGCCGCGCAAGCGAATCGCCGCCGAGATGTCCGGGCTGGGTATCCGCTACGATCTCGGCGAAGGACATCCGCTGATCGGCCGCCGCATGCCGGACCTCGACGTGATCACGCCCGACGGTCCCGTGCGCGTCTTCACGCTGCTTCGCGATGCACGGCCGGTGCTGTTGAATCTCGACGTACCCGGCAGCGTCGACATCACGCGCTGGTCCGATCGCGTCAGGCTGGTTCACGCCGGTTACGACGGTGCATGGAACCTGCCTGCGCTCGGCCTGGTTGACGCACCGACGGCGGTGTTGATCCGGCCCGACGGATATGTCGCGTGGGTGGGCACCGGCACGCAGGACGGTCTCCACCATGCGATGAACACGTGGTTCGGGCCACCCGGGCACGCACGCGATCGTCATCCCGCTCGATGACATCCGCAAAGGAGGGGATGGCACACGCCCTCTCCATGCAGCCGGGCCGCCCTCCCGAACGCATCCCGATCGTCGAAGGCGCTCACACCTGCTCGTTCGCGGCCCCCGCTTCGCCATAAACCACGATAGTCAACCGTTCTTCCGCACCCGGCACGACAAAGTACCGGGTAATCTGCTCGAACTCCGCATCCGACGCCTGAAACGGATGCTCCCCTCGCGCGTTGCGCGCGTGCAGACGCGCCTTGCACACCGCGTCGCTGACATCGAGGAAATGAAGCCGATGACCGCAGCCGGCGGCCTTCGAAACCCCATGCCCCCACGCACGCGCCGCCACGGTATTGAACGGAAAATCGAGCACCACCGAAACGCCTGCCTGCAGTAACGCGCGGACATGATCGGCGATTACGTCCCGGATACGCGTAGCACAGCGAACATAATCGCCGATCGACTGAATCTCGCCCGGATAGAGCCGGGCAAGCCATACGTCTTCGCTGATCAGGACGGCCCGCGCATCGCTCGCCAGCCTCGCGGTCAGCGTCGATTTCCCCGATGCGATCTTGCCGCACACCATGTGGAGCAACACCGCGTCGTTCGATGACGACGCTTGGGATAGATTTCCGGTCTGCATTTCCAGGCACTCCGTGGATGGCCCGGAAAGCAAAAACCCGCCTTCCGGGCGGGTTTTGATGACAGGCTTTCAGTCGATGGCTACCCCGCCGGCACACGTGCGGCGCGAATAATCGAAGGGGTACGCGATCGGTTCATGCGCATCAGAATAATCAACTGCCCGAGCCGGAGCAAGCGGGTCCGATGCGGCACGCGTCGATCACGGCCAGAGGCTACCCTCCTCGCCCAGCCCGCGCGCAGCCAGCCTGACCCTGGTGTCTTCGTTCCACTTCCGGTTGCCCGAAAGCAGCCTGACGGACCGCGCAGCCGGCGGCCAGTCGCGATCGCGCAACGCATTCAGGTCGAGCGCCACATCCAGCGCGCGAAATTCCCGCAGCCTGTCCTGCCCGTCCAGCCCTACCAGTTCAGCCAGCTTCCTGCAATTGAACAGCGACAGCCGCGCCAGCGTCGCGCCGGACAGGTCCAGCGTCGACAGCTGCAACTGATCCTCGATGCGCAGCGCGGAAAGCGACGGCAAGCGCGACAGGTCGCCCAGCGTGGACAGCCCGCGTACGCGCAGGATCTGCAGCAGTTCGACGGTGGTGCTCGACAGGTCGTCGAGATTGTCGCGACCGCCCAGGAGCAGCGTCATTTCCTGCAGGCCCGGGATCGCCTGGATGAAGCCGAGCGGATACTTCTTCGCATAACAACTGAGCGTCAGCTTGCGCAACCCGGGCAGGCCGGCGATCGCGTCGATCCCTTTGGCGTGCCCCTGGACGAAGAGTTCGGTCAACGATGCGCACTTCGCGAGCGGCGACAGGTCGATGTTCCGCTTCTCGTTTTCCGACAGCACCAGCCGCTCGAGCCGGCCCGGGTCGAGCGTGCCGAGAAAGTCAGGCCGGTTCAGCTTGAACACCCCGAAGCCCAACCGCTTCAGCCGGGGCAGCCGGCCGATCTCCTCTTCGTGCACGATCTCGGTCAGGCAATCGACCGACAGGTCGCGTGCGTCGGGTAAATGGCGCAGCACGGCCGCATCGAACGGCGCCCAGTAGTGACCGTAGAAACGGACCTGAAGCCGATCCCCGGCCAGCCGGCAAGCCTCGTTCAGCGATTGCAGGATTTCCGGGCCGTACGCATCGGGCTTGCTGAACTGAACGACCAGCCGCTCGTGCTGCTCGCAGGCCTCCAGGATTTCCGTCGGCGAAACGATTTCCGGATCGGTAATCCGGCCACTGAATACCTGCAGCATGCACGCTCCGGCAATGGGCTCACGGCCTCGTCATCGGGCGACTGCAGCGCGCAACCGGCACCGCTCCCACGCCCGCCCTATTTGAATTCCGGCTTCCGATCATGCGGAACCGGTGTCGCTCATCACTTCGGAAACACACCCTTGCTCATCGCATCGAGCTGCCGGACGATCTCCGCGCGCAGTTCCGCCGATACCTCGACGCTGTCGAGCAGTTCCGAAATCCACAGCCCGTCGGCGGCGAGCCGGCAGATCATCAACGTCGCGGCCTGCCCGAGCGGCACGGGATCGGGCCGCGTCCATTCGCGCATCGGCACCGACCATCGCGCACGCGTGTCCTGCTCGGTGATCATCGACGCGACCAGCACGCGCAGCACGTCGGTACTCGCGGCCGGGTTGGCCGCATCGAGCACCGCATGCAGATAGGCGCGCGCCGCCGCGCCGTCGCCGTGCGAATCGGCCGCCATCCGCGCGTCCATCTGCGCGCCGAACCGCTCGGTTGCCTGCCCGAACAGCGCGTCGAGCAGCCCCTGCTTGTTCGCGAAGTGATACTGCAGCGCGCCTTTCGTCACGCCGGCGCGCTCGGCCACCGCGTCGAGCGTCAGCGCGGCCACGCCGTGATGTGTCGCGATGTCCGACGCCGCCGCCAGCAACTGCGCGCGCACCTGATCGGGCGCTTTTTTGCGTCGCACGCCGGCGGCGGCAGCAGCCGGCGCCGGCGATCCTTCAGGCGCCCGTGCACCGGCCGTCCCGGCCGGTTCGACAGGCGCGGAGACGTCGTGCGGCGCGGGTTCGAGGCGTTTTTTCATGGTGCGGATGGTAGCACCCGGCGTCTCGATATAAACATTCCGGCCGGATGGTATGATCCGCCGCATGAATAAATCGGCCCCCTCTTCCTGGTCCGCGCTCGACACCGCGATCGCCCGTGGACGCGACGCGCTCGTGCGTCTTCAGCAGCCCGACGGCAGCTGGTGTTTCGAGCTCGAATCCGACGCGACGATCACCGCGGAATACATCCTGATGATGCATTTCATGGACAGGATCGACGACGTGCGCCAGGAGAAGATGGCGCGTTACCTGCGCGCGAACCAGCGGCTCGACACGCATGGCGCATGGGCGCTGTACGTCGACGGCGCACCGGACGTGTCGTGCAGCGTGAAGGCGTATTTCGCGCTGAAGGCGGCCGGCGACAGCGAACACGCGCCGCACATGGTCCGCGCGCGCGACGCGATCCTGACGCTCGGCGGCGCGGCACGCGCGAACGTGTTCACGCGCATCCTGCTCGCGACGTTCGGCCAGGTGCCGTGGCGCGCGGCGCCGTTCATGCCGATCGAATTCGTGCTGTTCCCGAAGTGGGTACCGATCTCGATGTACAAAGTCGCGTACTGGGCGCGTACGACGATGGTGCCGCTGCTGGTGCTGTGTTCGCTGAAGGCGCGCGCGCGCAATCCGCGCAACATCTCGATCAGCGAGTTGTTCGTCACGCCACCGGACGAGGAACGCCGGTACTTCCCGCCCGCACGCGGCATGCGCAGGGTGTTCCTCGCGCTCGACCGCACGGTCCGCCATATCGAGCCGCTGATGCCGAAGGGCCTGCGGCAACGCGCGATCCGGCATGCGCAAGCGTGGTGCGCGGAGCGCATGAACGGCGAGGACGGGCTCGGCGGCATCTTCCCGCCGATCGTCTACAGCTACCAGATGATGCAGGTGCTCGGCTACCCGGACGACCACCCGCTGCGACGCGATTGCGAGAACGCGCTGGAGAAGCTGCTGGTCACGCGGCCGGACGGCAGCATGTATTGCCAGCCGTGCCTGTCGCCGGTGTGGGACACCGCGTGGAGCACGATGGCGCTCGAACAGGCACGCGGCGTCGCGGCGCCGGAAGGCGACGAGGCGGCCGTCACGCCGCGCGAACTCGATGAACGCATCGCGCGCGCGTACGACTGGCTGGCCGTGCGCCAGGTCAACGACCTGCGCGGCGACTGGATCGAGAACGTGCCGGCCGATGTCGAGCCGGGCGGCTGGGCGTTCCAGTACGCGAACCCGTACTACCCCGACATCGACGACACCGCGGTCGTCACCGCGATGCTCGACCGCCGCGGCCGCACGCATCGCAACGCGGACGGCACGAACCCGTATGCACCGCGCGTCGCGCGCGCGCTCGACTGGATGCGCGGGCTGCAATCGCGCAACGGCGGCTTCGCGGCATTCGATGCCGATTGCGACCGCCTGTACCTGAACGCGATCCCGTTCGCCGATCACGGCGCGCTGCTCGATCCGCCGACCGAGGACGTGTCGGGCCGCGTGCTGCTGTGCTTCGGCGTGACGAAGCGCGAGGAAGATCGCGCATCGCTCGCGCGCTGCATCGAGTACGTGAAGCGCACGCAGCAGCCCGACGGCAGCTGGTGGGGCCGCTGGGGCACGAACTACATCTACGGCACGTGGAGCGTGCTGGCCGGCCTCGCGCTCGCCGGCGAGGACAAGTCGCAGCCGTACATCGCGCGCGCGATCGAGTGGCTGCGCGCCCGGCAGCATGCGGATGGCGGCTGGGGCGAAACGAACGACAGCTATATCGACCCGACACTCGGCGGCACGAACGGCGGTGAGAGCACGTCGAACTTCACCGCGTGGGCACTGCTCGCGCAGATGGCGTTCGGCGACTGCGAATCCGATTCGGTGAAGCGCGGCATCGCGTATCTGCAGTCGGTGCAGCAGGACGACGGCTTCTGGTGGCACCGCTCGCACAATGCGCCGGGCTTCCCGCGCATCTTCTATCTGAAGTATCACGGCTATACCGCGTACTTCCCGCTGTGGGCGCTTGCGCGCTATCGGCGTCTGGCGGGCACGGCTGCTCCGGCCGCAGTGGAAGCAACCGATACGGCAGTCGCCTGAACGACCGCGCGCCGCGGTGCCTCAGGGTACCCGGCGCGGTCGTTGTCACATTCCCCTTCTCGCCGATTCACCCGCGCCCTTCCCCCGCATCGTCGCGAACGCATCGCGCAGATTCGCGCAGAACGCTTCGCCGATCATCGACAACGGCTGCGACGCGGACGTCACCAGATAGAGGTGATCGGGCACGGCCGGCTCGAACGGCTTGACGGCCACGCGCTGGCCCGCATACGCGGCCGTCACCGGATCGATCAGTGCGACGCCCGCACCGTTCGCGACGAACGCGACGATCGTCTGCGACAGCTGCGCCTCGATCGACCTTCGCAGATTCGACGAGACCGGCACCGGTCGGCGTCGTCGAATCGCGTGCCGCTCAACGATCGATCGGCAGCGGCGCATCGGCCGCGACGAGTTGCTGCTCGCGCATCTCGCGCCAGAAATCGGCCGGGATATCGAACGCCAGTGCCGCAGCATCTTCCGCGATCCGCTCCGGACGGCTCGCGCCCGGAATCACCGCGGCCGTCGCCGGATGCGCGAGCACGAACTGCAACGCAGCGGCCTTGACCGGTACGTCGTGGCGCGCGGCAATCGCGTTGATCCGCTCGACCTTCGCGACGATCTCGGGCGGCGCCTTCTGGTATTCGAAGTGCGCGCCGCCGACGAGCACGCCCGAGCTGTACGGGCCGCCGACGACGATCCCGACGTTGCGGGCCGCAGCGGCCGGCATCACGCGTTGCAGCGCGCGTTCGTGATCGAGCAGCGTGTAGCGGCCGGCCAGCAGCATCCCGTCCGGTTGCGGTTCGGCGAGGTCGAGCACCAGTTCGATCGGCTCGACGCGGTTCACGCCGAGACCCCACGCCCCGATCACACCTTCTTCGCGCAGCTTGCCCAGCACGCGGAACGCACCCTTGCGCGCGACCTCGAACTGCGCGAGCCATTCGTCGCCGTAGATGTCCTGCGCAATGTCGTGCACCCACACGATATCGAGGCGATCGGTGCGCAGGCGCTTCAGGCTGTCCTCGATCGAACGCAGCGTCGCGTCGGCCGAGTAGTCGCTCACCAGCCGGTTCGCGCGGCCATGCGCGAAGATCCCGCTCTTTTCGCCGTAGTCGCGCGTCTTCGCGTCCTCCATTTCGTCGAGCACGATGCGGCCGACCTTCGTGCTGATGAAGTAGTCGTCGCGTCGATGGCTGGCCAGCGCTTCACCGAGGCGCGATTCGGCCAGGCCCGCACCGTACGACGGCGCGGTGTCGAAGTAGCGGATGTCGCGCGCCCAGGCGGCTTCGACGGTCGCGATCGCTTCCGCGTCGGGAATGTCGCGGAACATGTTGCCGAGCGGCGCCGCGCCGAAACCGAGCCGGTTGCCGGCCGGCAGCGTGTCCTTGAGACTCATGTGTTTCTCCGGGTTTGACAGAAAAGTGAACCCAGTCTAGGTTGCACGGATAAGTCTGTCCAAGACATAATTTGTCAAACTTGAGTCTCAGAAGGTCTTATATGCTAGACATCCGCCAGCTTCAGTATTTCATCGCGGTCGCGGAAGAAGAACACGTCGGCCGCGCGGCCGAACGCCTGCACATCTCGCAATCGCCGCTCAGCCGCCAGATCGCACAGCTCGAGGAAAAGCTCGGCCTGACGCTGTTCGAACGCAGCCAGCAGCGCATTCGCCTGACGCGTGACGGACGCACGTTCCTCAGCGAAACGCACGCGTTCCTGCGCCATGCGAACCGGCTCGAATCGCTCGCGCGCCGGCTCGGCCGCGGCGACGAAGGCGGCCTGTGCATCGGCTACCTGGAGACG
This sequence comes from Burkholderia pulmonis, assembly GCF_984667975.1. Taxonomy (NCBI): domain Bacteria; kingdom Pseudomonadati; phylum Pseudomonadota; class Betaproteobacteria; order Burkholderiales; family Burkholderiaceae; genus Burkholderia; species Burkholderia pulmonis. The sequence goes on along the minus strand of NZ_OZ480188.1, from coordinate 206,890 downwards.
GCCACGCACTCGGGCGTGCTGCCGCGCGCGCTGAAAACGCTGCGCGCCGAGCGTTCGTCCGTGCACATCGCTTTGTACAACTATCAGTCTGCCGCGCAGCTCGAAGGCTTGCGCGAGCGCAGCCTCGACATCGCGCTCGTCACCGAGCCGCCCGCGCCGGACGACCCCGAACTCGATTCGATGATGGTGCTGAACGATCCGATGCTGCTCGCGATGCCCGACGGGCACCCGCTCGCGAAGAAGAAGACGCTCGCCGCCGACGATCTCGCCGCGCAGGCGTGGATCGGCGTCACGCAACAGGAAAGCGCGCCGCGTCACGGTGCGTTCGTCGCAGCCTGCGCGAAGGCAGGTTTCTCGCCGGACATCTCGGTGGAAGCGTCCGAGCCGCTCGCGGCGCTCGGCCTCGTTGCCGCCGGGCTCGGCGTGACGATGATCCAGCAGAGCCTGCGGCACCAGGTGCCGGAAGGCGTCGTGCTGCGCGAGCTGCCGTGGTTCAGCTATCGCACGCCGCTGTGGGCTGCATGGCACAAGGTCAACCTGCGGCCGCTGGTCGGCATCTTCCGCGAGATCCTGACCGGCGAGGATGTCGTCGTGACGGCCGGAAAATGAAACCATGAAAGCGCGGGGCGCCATTGCATCCCGGCGCCTGGCGTACTCGCCATCTCAACCCCGATCTTCCTCGCACGGCGCGCGGCCTCTGATCGACGAGCGGCACAGATGCGCCAACGCCTCCGCCGCGGGCCTCAACCCGCGACGAAGGCGCTGACGGAGCCCGATGTCGCCAGGCTCCTGCTCGCACGATGCGATGCGCTGCCGTCAGGCCGCCGCGAACCGCTTCGCCAGTTCCGCGAGGCCGTCTTCGTAGATCCCACGAAACAGCTTGACGGTGTCGTCGTCGGTCGCGCCGTGCGGCGTGAACGTGCCCGACCACTCGACGGTCGACGCGTTCGGGCCGTTCTCGCGCACGCGCAGCGTGGAGCGATAGTTCACGACCGGGAACGGCGCTTCGAGGATCGCGTACGTGTAGTTGCGTTGCGCTTCGTCGAACGCGACCAGCCGCTCGACGATCGCGTCGCCGGCCGGGTTCGCGAGACGCCGCACGCGCCCGCCTTCGCTCAGCTCGCTGGCCGGAATGTACGACAGCCAGTCGGGCAGCGACCCGAAGCCGCCGATCAGTTGCCAGACGGTCTCGGCCGAAGCCGGGAGTTCGATGCTTGCATTTGCCTGTGCCATGTCATCACCTTTGAGGATTAACGATCGGTCGGCAGCGGCGCATTGGCCGCAATCAGACCTTGTTCACGCATTTCGCGCCAGAAATCGGCCGGAATCACCACGTTCAGCGCAGCCTGGTCTTCCGCGATCCGCTCCGGACGGCTCGCGCCCGGGATCACCGCGACGGTGGCCGGATGCGACATCGAGAACTGCAGCGCGGCGGCCTTGATCGGCACGTTGTAGCGCGTGGCGATCGCCTTGATCCGTTCGACCTTCGCGAGGATTTCCGGCGAAGCCTTCTGGTATTCGAAGTGCGACCCGCCTGCGAGCACGCCCGAGCTGTACGGGCCGCCGACGACGATCCCGACGTTCTGCGCGGCAGCCGCCGGCATCACGCGTTGCAGCGCGCGCTCGTGATCGAGCAGCGTGTAGCGGCCGGCCAGCAGCATGCCGTCCGGTTGCGGTTCGGCGAGGTCGAGCACCAGTTCGACCGGTTCGACGCGGTTCACGCCGAGGCCCCATGCCTTGATCACGCCTTCTTCGCGCAGCTTGCTCAGCACGCGGAATGCGCCCTTGCGCGCCACTTCGAATTGCGCGAGCCATTCATCGCCGTAGAAGTCCTGTGCGATGTCGTGCACCCAGACGATGTCGAGGCGGTCGGTACGCAGGCGCTTCAGGCTGTCCTCGATCGAACGCAGCGTCGCGTCGGCCGTGTAGTCGTTGACGATGCGGTTCGGCCGGCCGTGTTCGAACAGGCCGCCCTTTTCGCCGAGATCGCGCGCCGACACGTCTTCGATTTCGTCGAGGATCACGCGGCCGACCTTCGTGCTCAGTACATATTCGTCACGCGGGTGGTTCGCCAGCGCGTCGCCGAGGCGGATTTCCGCAAGGCCGGCGCCATAGAACGGGGCCGAATCGAAATAACGGATGCCGTGTTGCCATGCCGCTTCGACGGTAGCCGCGGCTTCCGCGTCGGGGATGTTGCGGAACATGTTGCCGAGCGGGGCAGTACCGAAACCAAGGATCTTGTTACCAGGCAGCTTGTCTTTGAGACTCATGATTTTCTCCAGGGAATGAGGGAAAGCGAGTTCAGTCTAGGTACGTGGGTTAAGTCTGTCCAAGACGGAATTCGACACACTTGAGTCCCAAGAGGTCTAATCGGCCTGTTTGAGGCCTGTTTCGATGACCGGCTCCGGCACCCTGTTCCGGCAGGACGCCAGCCCGGCAAGGCTACCGACCGAATCGACTCCCGATTCGTGATTTCAGATCAAAAATCATTTGGGCCGGCGACCGTTTTTCCCGGGCGTCGCGATACCTATATTGACTGCACTCGCAACGACATCAACGTGGTTGCGGTTCACTCAACCTGACAGATACCCATGATGAAAACGCTGATCTCCACCACGCTTGCCGCACTGATCCTTTCCGCACCGGCGCTGTCGTTCGCGCAACAAGCCGACCACCCGTTGACCCGCGCCGAAGTGAAGGCCGAAATGGCCCGCCTCGCAGCCGTCGGCTACACCCCGGCGATGGATCACAACCAGTATCCGGTCGCGATCCTCGCCGCCGAAAAGCGCGTACGTGACAACGCCGTCGCACAGGCTGCACCGAGCACCGCACCGGCCGCCGACAAAACCGGTTTCGGCAACGAAGCCCGCACCACCGGCGAATCCGGCCGAGCGACGATGATCAACGGCCGCGACTCGATCTATCGCGGTCATTGAGTTGCATCGACACGCGCAACCGCTCGTCCCGTCCCTCCGCATTGCCGGCCCGAATCGCCCGAACAGGCATTCGGGCCGCGCGTCGTTCGAAGGTGACCGGCACTGCGGCTGGTTCGGCGCATCGCGCCGGCAGACGAACCGGAATTGCGAGGGGAACGTAGAAGCGTGCGACGCATGCGCATGCATCGCGCGACCGACGGCGATGCACGGCCGGCGCACGCTTCGTGTCAATCGATATCGCCGCCGTTCTTCAACTGTGCGGCGACATAGTCGAGAAAGCTGGAGATGCGCAACGACAGCCGGGCATTTCGATAGTAGACCGCATGAATCGGTTGACGAAATTCGACGATGTCGTCAACGAGCAGTTCGACGAGGCCGCCGTCGCGACGATGGGTGCCCGTCATGTAATCGGCGAGGCAGGCGATGCCTGCACCGTTCACGGCCAGCGTCATCAGCGTCTCGCCGCTCGATGCCTGGAGGGCGGGTTGAATCCGGTAGCTGTCGCCATCCGCGGTGCGCAGCGGCCAGTGGTTCAGCGTTTCCGGCTGCACGAAGCCGAGCAGCGTATGGTTCGCGAGATCGGCGACGCTTGTCGGTACGCCGGCTTTCTCCAGGTAGGCGGGGCTCGCAAGGATGCGCAGCCGGCTGCTGCCGAGCCGACGCGCGTGCAGCGTCGAATCGCGCAGCTCGCCGATCCGGATCGCCACGTCGGTACGCTGCTCCAGCAGGTCGATGATCTCGTCGCTCGTATGGAGTTCGGCCGCGATCGCCGGATACGCGTCGCGGAAGCCGGGCATCATCGGCGCGATCACGTGCTGCATGAACGGCATCGCCGCGTTGATCCGCAAGCGCCCGGACGGCGTCTCGCGCTGGCTGACGATCTGCTCCTCGGCAAATTCGACCGACGCAATGATGTCGCGCGCATATTCGAGGAACAGCTTGCCCTCCTCGGTCACTTCGAGGCGGCGTGTCGTGCGGCGGATCAGCGTCGTGTCGAGCTTCTCCTCGAGGCGCCGCAGGATCCGGCTCATCACCGAGGTCGGCTGGTGCAGCTTGTCCGCCGCACCCGTCAACGAACCGGTATCGGCGATGGTCACGAACGCGAGCATTTCGTCGAGGGTCGTCTTCATGGTCGGCAGTGTCGGCGGTTTCAGGAACCGTCACGATAGTGCCGCCGCGCCGGTTTGATAAGCGGGCGCGCACGCGAATCACAGTTGATTTCGATTCAACAATTCACGGCGACTATTGTCCGAACAATCCGGAATGGCGCCCGAGGCCGGACAGGCAAACGCGCCCGGCGGGCGCGTTTTTCGTCATACCAGGCGATACGGCGGCGTCAGGCCGCGACCGGCATCTCGTCGCGAATCCAGTCGAGCATCGCGCCGTGCTTCGGCGCCCACCCGAGTTCCTGCCGCGCGCGCAGCGCCTTCACGCGGCTGTTCGACGCGAGCGAGAAATGCGCGCGCGAATGACCGAGCGCCTGCGCCGCATCGGCGACATCCCATTCGACGACGGACGGCAAGCCGAGCCGCTCGGCCAGCGCGTGGCCGATGTCCGCGAACGACGCTTCGCCGTTCTCGGCGAAGTAGAACGCGCCCGGCGATGCGGCATGGATCGCGCGCAGGTAGAGATCGGCAACATCGGCGACATGCACGTTCGACCAGCGGTTCAGCCCCTTGCCGATCACGCGCACCGCGCCCGCGTCGCGCGCGAGGGCCGCGAGCAGCGGCAATTGCGCGCTGTCGCGGCGGATGCCGAGGCCGTCGCCGTAGATCATGCTGTTGCAGATCACGGCCGAGCGGATGCCGAGGGTCGCGGCCGACATCACGAGCCGGTCGATCGCATGCCGTTCGGGCTTCGCGGGGTGGACGACCGGCGTCGTTTCGTCGAACACGGTAGCGTCGCCGTGCGCACCCTGCGCATCGTCCGCGATCACGCTGGTGCCGCTCGTATGCACGAACGTCTTGCCCGAGCCGCTCAGCGCCGCGATGATCGCCTCGACGGCGTCGCGGTGATCGCTGCTCGCCGCGTTGACCATGCAGTCCGCATCGCGCGCGAACGCATGCAGCAGCGCCAGGTCGTCGAGCGTGCCGACGACCGGCATGATGCCCGCCGCCGCGAGTTTCGCGGCGTTCTCGCCGTCGCGCGTCAATCCGGTGACGACGTGTCCTGCCGAGACGAGCCGCGCGGCCACCGAGCCGCCGATGTAGCCGCTCGCGCCCGTCACGAATATTTTCATGCCCTTCATGCCCTGCTCCGATGGCGAGACAGCTGCGGCCGCCAATGCCTCGCGGAAATGAATCGACTCGCGCGTACTCGTAGGAGCGCGGGCCGCCGATGCCAGTCACGCCCGCGTCGAACACGGAACGGGCGGGAAGGGACCGTCGGCGTCAGTATCAATGCCAGGCACCGGTCGCGGAAGAGACCGATCGCGAAAAGAGTATTGCTGCGGACGGGATGATCAGCGGCATGACGGGGGTATCCGTGCGAGTGAGTCGTCTGCTCGCTCGGGCCATCCCCGGCAACGGCTGCCGACTGCATCGCTCCCCGTGACGCGCCGGGTTCATACAGCCAGCCGCGCGCTTCGAGCGCGACCGACCGGGCGCGACGTCATCTCACCTGAGGGCTCAGTCGGCGGTCCGTAGCCGAGCGAGCATGAAGCTTTCGCCACGTTCCAACCTTCGTTGATACTCGGCGACATGATTCTTGAATGATTCCAGTTCAGAATCGAACACAATCTCCGGGTCGATTTCGCACCACTCGGTCGGGTACAACGCACCAATGGAACAGGACAACAAGCCTTCCGCGAAGCGTCCCCATCGATATGCGTGCTCCATACCGTAATCCGCTGCCTTTTCCCCCAGCAACGCGCGCTGCTGCCGGCTTGAAAGATTGGAGTGCAGGATTTCGCCACTCGTTTTCGAGTGCACATAAACCGCACCGCTTGATGTCACGTGAATCCTTTCACCATCCAGAATACCGGGACGCCAGAAAACTACATGATGTAATGCAACTCGGCGCAGATTCCGGTTTAGGAAGGTCGGCAGTGCGTACCACATTGCCCCGTTTTCCTTGATCAGCTTTGTTTGTGCGGCGTTCAGATCCCACCCTATCGCACTCTCCGTTCTTTCCTTTGCCCGCTTGAATTGAAGTCCGAAGTATTTTCCCGGAAGCCGGCAAAACTCGTCTATTCCACTCATTTTTTCCTGCGTCGGCCCGACCGCCATGCACGTCAGCTCGACACCGATCTCCCGAAAGTAATCTTCCATTCCCCTCGTGATCCAGCCTTCATACTCTCGCTCGTACGGCGCTGAATTGGATGGGTAACATGTGAACGGACTACGCTCTGTGAACATTTTTTATCCCGTGCCAGAAGGTACCCTGTTTGATATGCGCCGCCTCGTATGCAGGAACCGACGCACGCCAATCATAATCGCAACGCGTGTCAGACGAATCCTTCTTCAACCAGCACGCAACCGTTCGCGGTGATCTCGTGCCGCTGGCCCGAGCCGCCGACGACGCGGCTCCAGCTCTCCGACACGAGCACGGCCGCATCGCCGTCCGTGCGCAGCGCATAGCCGAAGCCCCCGTACATGCCCGGCACCGCGAACCACATGCGTGCTGCCTGCGCGTCGTATTCGAGCAACGGTTCGAGTTCGGGCAGGCGCAGTGCGTCGACGCGCAGGTGCGAAATGCGGCCGAGGATCATGTCGTGGAAATGGCGCTGGATCGCACGCAGCGTGTCGTCGGGCACGACGCGTTGCGGCTGCGGCGTCAGCAGCTCGACCAGATGCCGATGCCCGCGCCGCGCCGCGATATCGACCGCGCGCTCGCGCCGTGCGTCGCGCAGCAGGCGCCATGCGCCGAGCTGCAGCAGACCGGCGACGATCTCCTGCGGCGCACCGCCGTATGCCGCCTGGTGCAGCGGCGCATACAGCGACGTGCCGCCGGGCCGCGTCGCGTTGACCAGGCTGTGTTGCTGCTCGACGAGGTCCAGCATTGTCGACCATTCGCCGTTCCGCGCCGCATCGGCCAGCGCGTGCCGGCTCGCGACCTGCGCGTCGCCGAGCACGTCGGCGCCCGTGATTCCGTCCCATGCGATGCTCAATCGGCTGCTCCTTTTCCTTGCGCGGCGCTCGCGTCACCGCAATGCGCACGCATTATCAACGCGGGTCGCGACCCTGCCCTCACGCATCGCTTCGGCGCGCCGACGACGCGTCGAGCGCATCATGATCGACGAGCAGGTTCAGCAGCTGGCGGCGCGATTCGATGCCGAGCTTCGCGAACGCGCGCCGCGCGTAGGTATCGATCGACGACGGCCGGATGCCGAGTTCGTGCGCGATGTCCTGCGTTTTCCGGCCGCGAATGAGCCGAGCGCAGACCTCCGATTCGCGCGACGTCAGCTTCTCGAATACGTCGTTCAATCGCTGCGCGGGGCCGCTTTCCGGTGTGCGCGGCGGATGCGCTTGCGCCTCTGCCGGGCGGTCGCCGACGATGCGCCGGTGCGCGACCGCGAGCGGCAGCACGATCAGCGCGACGTGCCGGACGACGCTCAGCTCCTTCAGCGAAAACGGCGGCAGCCGGCGCGCGCGGCACACCGACAGCGCATAGGTCAGCTCGTCCACGCGATACGTGACCACGCATTCGTCGTGAATGTCCTCGGTGTCGTAGAACGCGCGCCGGATCTCGGGGTTCAACCGCAGCGTCGACAACTGCAGCAACTGCGTATCGCGTTCGCCGCGGATGCAGTCGAACGTCGTGTCGACCTGTGCGAAATCGCGGTAATAGCGCGTCATCGTGCGCTCGATCTGGTCCGGATACGTGCCGTAGCTGCCGATCCAGCCGACCCGACGATCCAGCAACGATTCGTCCTCGTAATCCAGATGAATGGAATCGCAATCGACGATGCGCGTCAGGTTCCCGAACACGACCGCGACGAAATCCGGCGCTCCGATCGCGCCGGCCACCGCCGACAGCGCGTCGGACATGAACACGAGCTGGCCCAGCTGGATATCGATCGTCGCGGCGGCGTCATGGTCGGTCATACGGTGCACGGGGAATGGGGACGCTTATCGTTACCACGCCAAAAGTGCGTTGCCAATTCCCGCGCGCCGGGTTCCGGTGCGTCACGCGGCCGGGCTGTACGGATTTCATGGACAGACAGCCCGTTGGCCGCCGAATAGAGTCATTCCCGATATCCGGCGGGGCCCGTCGGCGCATCCGCGGTTCGAAGCGGGCCGCCGCGCGCCTCGCCGACCGACCCGCGGCGCGCATGCGCCTCGCAGTGCGCCGCCTTCGTTCCGAAAGGGAGTGACCATGATCGTCCGCGCTATTCGTCTCGCCTTCCCCGTTGCCATCGCGACCGCCGCAAGCGTCGCGTCGTTGTCGGTATCGCCCGCCCACGCGGCGGACGCCGAACTGAACGTCTACAACTGGTCCGAGTACATTGCGAAAACGACGATTCCCGACTTCCAGAAGCAAACGGGCGTGCATGTGCGCTACGACGTCTACGACAGCGACGACACGCTGCAGTCGAAACTGCTGGCCGGCAGCTCCGGCTACGACATCGTCGTGCCGACGTCGAACTACATGGCCAAGCAGATCCAGGCCGGCGTGTACCAGAAGCTCGACAAGACGAAGCTGCCGAATCTCGCGAACCTCGATCCCGCGCTGATGAAGAAGATCGCCGAATCGGATCCGGGCAACCAGTACGGCGTGCCATGGGCCTACGGCACGGACGGCGTCGGCTACAACGTGCAGGCCGTGAAGAAGGCACTCGGCGACGCCGCGCCGCTCGATAGCTGGGCGCTGGTGTTCGACCCGGCCAACGTGTCGAAGCTGAAAAGCTGCGGCGTATCGTTTCTCGATGCGCCGGACGACGTGTTTGCAGCTGCGCTCCAGTACCTCGGCAAGGATCCGAACAGCAAGAACCCGGCCGACTATCACACGGCATTCGACATGCTGAAGAAGGTGCGCCCCTACATCACGCAGTTCAACTCGTCGGGCTACAACAACGACCTCGCGAACAACGACGTGTGCGTCGTGCTCGGCTGGTCGGGCGACGTCAGCGTCGCGCGCCGCGAAGCGGCGGCGGCGAAGCGCGGCTACGAGATCCGCTACGCGAACCCGAAGGAAGGCGGCATCCTGTGGTTCGACGTGATGGCGATTCCGAAGGATGCGCCGCATCCGGAAGCCGCGCTGCAATGGATCAACTACATCCAGGACCCGAAGGTCAACGCGGACATCACCAACGAGATCTACTATCCGAGCGCGAACAAGGCGGCCCATCAGTACGTGACGCCGGCCGTCGCGCACGATCCGACCGTATATCCGAGCGCCGACGTGCTCGACCGGATGACGCTGTCGAAGCCGCGCTCGGCGGACATCGCGCGACTCGAGAACCGCCTGTGGCAGCAGCTGAAAACCGGCAATTGACGAAGCCCCCCGCCAGTATGAAATCATGCGAACGCGCCGCCGGCGCGTTCATTTCCATTCGACCAAGGATGCCAGCCGTGCCCGACATTTCCGCCATCACCGACGCCCTCGCCCCGAACGGCGAACCCGTGCAGTACCGCGTGCCACCCGCGAAGCTGATCGCCGGCGACCCGCTGCAAACCATCACGCCCGGCTTCACGAGCCCGTGCGGCCGCTTCTCGACCGGCATCTGGGAAAGCACGCCGGGGCGCTGGCACGTCGCCTATACCGAAGCCGAATACTGCGAGATCCTGGAGGGCACGTCGGTGATCGCCGATCCGGACGGCAACACGAAAACCGTGCGCGCCGGCGACCGCTTCATGATTCCGCCGGGCTTTCGCGGCACGTGGGAAGTCGTCGAACGCACGCGCAAGATCTTCGTCGCGTACGACGAACAGCCGCCCGAATGAGCGGCGACGGCACGGGGCACACGCAACATTGCGCCCCAATTTGCCACGCACCTGCACGGCGATGACACGGAAATGACACACGCGCCCGGTAAGTTCCGGTCGTCCCGTCCCGTGTGCCGCCATGCTTGCCCTGCTTCTCGCCGCCTTCTACGAAACCGCCCGCCAGGGAAGCGTGACCGCGGCCGCGAGGCGCCTCGACGTGAGCCAGCCGACGATCACGTCGCGCATCCAGCAGCTCGAACGCCATTACGGCGTCGAGCTGTTCCATCGCCGCGGCAACCGGCTCGACCTCAGCGACGCCGGCGCATCGCTGATGCCGATGATCGGCCAGATGCTGCAGATGGAGAACGACATCGATTTCGCGCTGCGCAACGAGCGCGAACTGCACACCGGCAACCTGCGGGTCGGCACGACCGGCCCGTTCTACATCCTGCCCGCGATCGCCGCGTTCCGGCGCCAGTACCCGGCCGTGAAGATCAGCATCGAGATCGGCAACTCGCAGCAGGTGCTCGATGCGCTCGTCGATTTTCGTGTCGACGTCGCCGTGTCGTCGCAGCGCGACGACGATCCTCGCTTCGTGCGCCACACGATCGCGAACGATCCGCTCGTGCTGGTCGTGCACCGCTCGCATCGGCTCGCGGCGCGCGAATCCGTCGCCCTTGCCGCGCTGGCCGGCGACACGCTGCTGCTGCGCGAAGCCGGCTCGCGCACGCGTGCGCTGATGGAACACGTGCTGAAGCACGCGGGCATCGAGCTGCCCGCGAACGCGATCGAGCTCGGCAGCCGCGAAGCGATCCGCGAAGCCGTGCGGCACGATATGGGCTGCACGCTCATGCCGTGCGGCGAAGTCGGCGCGCATCCGGAGCTGCGCGCGATCGCGATCGTCGACGATCTGCCGCCGATGCACGAATACCTGTACTACCTCGACGCGCGTGCCGATACGCGGCTGATCACCGCGTTCATGGCCAGCGCCGAACGCCGCGACGCACCCGTGCCCGCACCGGCGTAACGACGCTCACACGGTTTCGAACAGCTCGACGATCCGCCAGCCGCGCGCGCCGGCCACTGCACGCAACCGTTCGTCCGGATTCGTGGCGACCGGATCGGTGACCTTCTCGAGCAGCGGTACGTCGTTGTGCGAATCGCTGTAGAACCAGCTGCGTTCGAAGTCCGACCACGCGAGGCCGAGCGACGCGAGCCACGCATCGGTACGCACGATCTTCCCTTCCCGATAGCTCGGCACGCCGGACGGACGCCCCGTATAGCGCGACCCGGGTCGGCCGTCGACGGTCTCGAGCTCGCATGCGATCAGCGCGTCGATGCCGAACGCCTGCGCGATCGGCCGCGTGATGAATGCGTTCGTCGCGGTGACGACGCAGCACAGGTCGCCGCGCGCGCGATGATGGCGCACGAGGTCGAGCGCGGCCGGCGAGATCGCGGGCCGCACGACGTCGGCCATGAAGCACGCATGCCAGTGCGCGAGCCGTTCGCGGGAAAGGCGCGCGAGCGGTGCGAGCATGTTGCACAGGTGCGCGTGGATGTCGAGCGTTCCGGCCGCATAGCCGGCGGAGAATGCCGCGTCGACGCGGTCGAATTCGGCCGCGTCGACGAGGCCGTGCTCGACCATGAACCGGCCCCAGGCCTGGTCGCTGTCGAACGGAATGAGGGTGAGGTCGAGATCGAAAAGCGCGAGGTGCGTCATCGAATGAAGCGTCGTGTGAACAGGAAGGAATGAAAAACGCGCGGCCTCGCCCACGCGAAGCCGCGCACAAAAGCCGCTGGCGCGGGTCGGCGCGCCGGCGGCTGCCGGGGATGCGGCGCCGGCCAGACGGCCGGCGCCCGTCAGCTGGACACGCCCATCGCCGGATCGCTGATGCTGTCCCGGCCGGTCTCGACGCGGCCCGCGAAGCGGCGCACGAGGCCGTTCTCGGCCGCCAGCGTGAAGTCGTACCAGCCGCTCGACGCGGCAAGCGTCCAGTACGGCTCGACCTGCATCCCGGCCGGCACGGCATAGCTCCACGGGCCGTCGGTGCGGTACGCGTTCGACGTGACCGTGACCTGGCTCGCCGCATTGCCGACGTTCATGATCGTCAGGTACACGGCGTCGTTCGCCGGGTCGTAGCACACGCGGATCTCCGGCACGGGCCCGCTCGCGGCCTTCGCGACGTTGCCCTGGAATTCGCGCAGGAAGCCGTTCGGCCCCAGCACCCACAGGTCGTAGTTGCCCGCGTCGTCGGCCACCACGGTCCACGCATCCGACAACTGCTTGCCGGCCTCGACCGTATAGCGGCGCGGTGCGCGATCGAGATGCAGCTTGTCGTACACGTGGAATACCGCACCGACCGTCCCCGTGTTGCTGAACGTGAGCCACAGCTGCCCGCCCGATACATCGGCGCTCGCGCTCGTATGCAGCTCGTACGGCAGCGCGCGCGACGGCCGCGTGCCCTGCGGCTGCACCGGCATCTGCTGCGCACTGACCGACGGTACGGGCACCGCGCCCATCAGGCTCTGCTGCACGTGCTGCGCATCGGCCGCGGCCTTGGTCGGCGCCGGCAGCGACGTCGCCGGGTTGCCGTTCGGGTTCCTGAAGTTGAACGCCGACGTCATGTCGCCGCACACCGCGCGGCGCCACGGGCTGATGTTCGGCTCCTGCACGCCGAAGCGCTGCTCGAGAAAACGCAGCACCGACGTATGGTCGAACACTTCCGAGTTGACCCAGCCGCCCGTGCTCCACGGCGACACGACGAACATCGGCACGCGCGGGCCGGGCCCGTACGGGCGGCCGTCCGGCGCGAGCGGCGACGAATCGCCGGGCGGGTTCGGCAGCGTGAAGTACTCGTACTGCGTGGTGACGGTCGACTTGCCCGCATACGTGCCGTCCGTGTTGCGCGACGGCGGGTTCGGCGGCGGCATGTGATCGAAGAAGCCGTCGTTCTCGTCGTAGTTCACGAACAGCACGGTCTTGCTCCACACGTCCGGGTTCGCCGTGAGCGTGTCGAGCAGCCGCTGCAGGTAGTACGCGCCCTGCCCCGGCGTCGACGCGCCCGGATGCTCGCAGTACGCGGTCGGCGACACGATCCAGCTCACCTGCGGCATCCGGTTCGCCGCGATGTCGTCGGCAAGCGACTGCAGGAAGCCGCCGTCGGGCATCGTGTTGCCGATCCCCTTGTACAGCGGCGACAGCGCCTCCATCGCCGGCGTGTACGGCGCATTCGGCGAGCCGGGCACGGTCTCGTTGACCTTGCGGAACGTCGCGAAGCCCGCGAGCGGGTTGTCCGTGTAGTTGTCCGGCATGTTCTGGTAGACCTTCCAGCTCACGCCCGACGCCTGCAGGCGCTCCGGGTAGGTCGTCCACGTGAGGCCCGTCTTCGACGCACCGAGGCCGTCCCAGCCGTCGTTGTTCACGACGGCCGTGTTCGAGCCCGTCGGGCCGTTCGTGCCGGTCCACAGGAAGATCCGGTTCGAGTTCGTGCCGCCGTGCAGCGAGCAGTGGTACGCGTCGCACACGGTGAACGCATTCGCGAGCGCGAAGTGGAACGGCAGGTCGGCCTGGCGCAGGTAGCCCATCGACGCATCGCCCTTCGACGCGGGCCACGCGGTCATCCGGCCGTTGTCCCACGCCGAGTGCGAATCGGTCCACGAGTGCGCGCCGCCGACGAGCAGCGCATTGCCCTTCGTGCTGTCGAGATAGAACGGCAGCACCGGGCGCTTGCCGTCGTTCTGCTGCCAGACCGGCGTGTCGCCCGGCTGCGGGATCGTCAGGCGATCGCCGAAGCCGCGCACGCCGGGCATCGTGCCGAAGTAATGGTCGAACGAGCGGTTTTCCTGCATGAAGATCACGACGTGCTGGACGTCGTTGATCGTGCCCGTCTGGTTGTTGGCGGGAATCGCGAGCGCGCGCCGGATCGCCGGCGGGAACATCGAGAAGGCCGTGCCGGCAGCGGCGGCACGGAGAAACGAACGGCGGTCGATGGAAGTCATGGTCGAGAAGGAGTGTCGTCCCGGAAAGGCGCGCGCGTCACGGCGCGCAGCGCAGCTGCGAATTCAGCAACGGCGACGGCAGCGCGGCCGTGCCCGACGCGGCGCACGGGCCCGCGCCCGGCAGCGCGACGATCGGCACCGGCGCGCTCGCGCCGCCCGCGCCGGCCGGCGCGGCGTTCGCCTTCGCGGCGCCGGCCGGCGTGCCGGTCGAATCGTCGCCGCCGCACCCGGCGACCAGCGCGCTCAGCACGCAGGCGGCGAGCGCGACGCGCACGCGGCGCAGATTTGCGATGTTCATGTCGGCACTCCGTCAGTGAAGGATCGTCGACAGCGGCTTGCCCGAGCCCGCGACCGACTGCAGTTCGGTTTCGGTCACGACGCGGTTCCACATCGCGACATCCGAGAAGCCTTCGACGTTCGGCTTCACGGTCGTGCATGCATTGACCGTGTAGCCGCCGCTGTAGTGGCTGGCCGGATAGCCGCACGCGAGCATGTGGTACTGGCCGGTGCCGTCCTCGTTCACGCCGAACGTCTTCGTGCCGAGGCCCGGCAGCGCGGCCGCCGACACCGTCAGCGGCGTGCTCTGCTTCTGCTCGCCGAGCACCGGGTCGAACGTGTAGGCCGTCATCGTCTTGCCGACCGTGTCGATCACGAACGCCGCGTACACCCACTGGTTCGCGGTCACGCTCATCGTCTTCAGGTCGTTGCGGTTGGTGCCGTCGCCCGCGTTGTACTGGATGTTGCAGGTGCCCGACGGCGCACCCGACGCCTGCGGGAACAGACCGATCGCGATGCCCGCGTTCTTGCCGCTCTGCCAGTTCTTGTTCGCGAACACCGGCGTGCCGAAACCGACCACGTCGGTACACGGCGTCTTCAGCCACATGCCGATCGTGAATTGCGCCTGCGCCGCGATGTCGGCATTCTGCACGAGCTTGTAGCCGTCGTAGCCGTTCGTGTCGACGGTCTGCGTCGTCACCTGCAGCGCCTGGCCGCCGAACGGATCAGCGGTGAGCGAGCCGCCGTTCGCGGCGGCGGAGAACGGGCCCATCGTGCTCGCGTTCAGCGCGTCGACGGCCGGCAGCGCGCCGAACGGGTAGTACGACGCGAGGCCGTTCTTCAGCGTCGTCGCGAGCGGCGGCGGCGGGGGCGGCGGCGGCACGTACGCGATCCGCGCGATGCTGCCGAGCGGCGCGCCGCCTGCCGTCACCACGTAGTCGAAGCTGTAGGTGCCGGCCGCGGTCAGGCCGAGATTGCTGTCGGTATAGGTCGTCGTGCCGGCCGGCAGCGTCGCGATCTGCTGGCCCGCGCGGTACACCGTGATCGCGCCGCTCGCGGGCGCGGCCCACGTCAGCACGACACTGTGTCCGTCGGCGCTCGCCGCGCCCGAGAGCTGCGACACCGGCTGCGCGCCGATCAGCTCGCCGCCGTCCATTTCGTACGCTGACGGCGCGGGCAGCGCGCCGAACTGCGCGAGCACGGTCGGCGCGATGTCCGCGATGCTGGCACGCGCGTGCAGGTCGGCCAGCGACGCGGGCTGCGCGGCACTGCCCAGGCGGCCGTTGTCGGCCTGGTTCATCGCGATGAAGGTCGTCGATTCGGGCAGCAGCGGCAGGCCGTCGCTGCCGCCGGCCGCGTTCAGCCCGTGGCCGCCGGTGACGACGACCAGCCAGTTCTCCTTGTTGCGCTTCGCGGTTTCGGCGACGAGCGCGCCGACAGCCGCATCGAGCTGCTTCAGCGTATTCGCGTACGCGGTCGCGCCGAGGCCGTAGTTCAGCGCCGCATCCTGCGCCGAGTGGTATTGCGCGACGACGAGCGAGTAACCCTGCTGGATCATCGTGGCGCCCTGCTGGGTCACGCAGCTGTCGACCGCCGCGCAGTTCGCGAGCGTGTCGAGATTGCCCGCGTTGCGCCCGGCCGTCAGCAGCGCGGCGAGCGCCGGCGACCCGACGGCCGCGCCGAGCGGGCCCGCGTTCGCGGTCTTCAGCGTGTCGAAGGCGGTCGGTGCCTGCAGCGCCTGGTTCGGCGCGTCGGACAGTACCTGGTGGCGGTTGCCCCATGCGCCGGTGAGCAGCGTGGCCCAGCTCGGCGTGTCGAGGTTCGGCTGCTGCGACAGCAGGCCGTTCACGCCGCCGCTGTAGGCCGGCGCGACATGCAGCTTCGCGAGGTTCGGCAGCGTGCCGCCGGCGATGCCGGCCGCGAGCGCCGCGTACGTCACGCCGTCGAGCTCGATCACGAGCGCGCGGTTCGCGACCTGCTGGCCCGGCGGCGTGCCACCGTTGCCCTTGCCGTTGTCGGTGCCGCCGGCCGCGTTCGTCGACGAGCCTGCCGCGCCGCCCGAGCCATCCATGTTGCCGCCGCACGCGCCGAGCGCGCCGACCAAGGTCAGCCCGCACAGCAGCCGCGCGAGAGTGGTCTTCCGCATCTTTCCCCCTGACTGGACTATCCGGACACGCCCGGAGATCTGCCCGGATTCTGCTCAGGGGATGCGATGCGCGTATTTCGTTTTGCAGAAGCGCGCCGATACAGGTATCAGTTTTTTTGGGGCGTGCCGGGCCGGGCGACGTCTCCGGCCCGGCCGTGGAAACGTTACCGCCCGTCGCCGAGCGTCCCGAGAATCTGGTACGCGGCCTTCACGCGGTCCTCGATCGGCACGCTGCCGTTCGCGAGCATCACGATCGCGATCCGCTTCGCGGGGATGAACGCGACATACGTGCTGAAGCCGTTGGTCGAGCCCGTCTTGTTGATCCACGTATTCGGGTTCGGTGCGAGCGGCGGCTTGATCGCGCTGGCCGGCGTCGCGTTGAACAGCATCGGCGGCGCGTTGCCTTCGATCAGCGTCGGCAGCGCAACCGGATACGGATACTGTTCCCAGATCAGGTCCTGCGTCAGCGGCCCCGCGCTGAAATAGCCGGTATGCGTGCGCTCGATCGCGCGCTGCAGCCGCGGCGCCGTCTGGATCAGGCCCATGTTCGCCTGCACGAAACGCAGCAGGTCGGCCGCCGTGGTCCGCACACCGTACGCCGGCTGCCACAGCATGCCGGGCGACATCCGGATCGGTTTGCCATCCTTCGCATAGCCCTGCGCATAGTCGGCCTGGCGCGCGGGCGGCACGTTGATGTACGTATGCATCATCCCGAGCGCGGGAAAGAGCCGTTGCTCCATCAGCACCGCGAAATCCTTGTGCATCGCCTTCGCGGTGAGATAGCCGAGCATCCCGATCGCGACGTTCGAATAGGTGCGGTACGTGCCTGGCGCATACGCGGGCCGCCATGCTTCGAGATAACGCATCAGGTCCGCGTCGTTGCGGATGCTGTCCGGCACCTGCAGCGGCATGCCGCCCGGCGTATGCGTGCCGAGATTGAGCAGCGTGACGACGCCGAACGGCTTGCCCTGCAGCGCGGGCAGGTATTTGCCCGCCGGGTCCGCGAGCGACAGTTCGCCGCCTTCCTGCGCGTCGGCCGCCAGCGTCGCGGTCAGCGTCTTGCTGACCGAGCCGATCTCGAACAGCGTATCGCCGGTGACGGGCTTGCCGGTCTGCTTCGACATCACGCCGTAGTCGAACACGTAGGGCTTGCCGTCGGCGACGATGCCGACCGCCATGCCGGGAATCGCGTACTGCTTCATCAGCGGCGCGATGTGGCGGGTCACGGTGTCGTGAAGATCGTCCTGCGTAGCGGCGGCCGCGCGGCCGGCCGTCGCGGTGACGCATGCAGCGACGAACAGGGTCGCGGCGAAGCGTGTCGCGTTGAATCGCATGGTTGCGGTTCCTTTGATTTCTGATGGTTGCATGAACAACGGATCCGGCCGCACCGCATGGAAGCTGCGACGGCCGGCCTGTCGAAGCAGGACTATCCGCTACCGGCCGGCGGCCAACAATCGACGATATGTTGCACAAGCCAAAAGAAAAACTTATGGGACAGGTCGCGCACCGGCTTGCATTGCCGTACTCGCGAGATCGCCTGCCGGTATGCCGCGAAAGCCTGTCAGTTTTGACAGTATCGAATCCCGCAGCCGAATGACGCCGCATCGAAAATCGACGAAAAAAGGAATAAGTCTTGTCAGATCGGCACATGCCGGCACACCGCGCGATTGATTCGCCCGCGTGGATCGCAGTAGACTCGCGGAAGCAAAAAAATAGAATCCATCCTGAGAGAAACAATGAATCGCCATTCGCCGATCATTCCATCCCGCGTCACGGGCTACCGCGCGGTCGCGTGATGTTCACGCATCGACCGACCTGAACCGGAACCCGCAACGCCGCCGCGCTTTGCCGCGCGCCCGTTCGCCGTTTCGCCCGCGAGCCGAAAGAACCGCCAGGGTCCCGCACGCGCTGCCCGTGCATGCCCTGCCCGACCGGAGAGTGACCCCTTGACCGAAACCGTGGCCGCGTCCGCCTATCGGCCGCGCGACGTCGTCAATGCGCCCGACATCAAGGCGGCCATCGCCCGCCGCAGCGCCGAGCGCGGCGATCCGGCCGACATCCTCGCGTGGCTCGGCAACCACTTCTTCCGCTGGGTCGTCGGTGCGTTCGAGCAGGCGCAGCCGCTCGATACGCTCGCCGATTACCGTGCGCTCGCGGGCGCCGACCGGCCGGCGCCCGACTGGCTCGTGCGCCGGCTCCGCGCGCAACCGGCATCCGGCACGGCGGCCGATCCGGCGCCCGCGCTCGCCGTCGCGCCGAAGCCGCTCTACTTCATCGATCCCGAGCACATGCTGCTGGTCGACCGCGAACGCACGCTGGTCGAATTCCTGCGCTCGCGCGCCGGCACGCGGCTCGCCCAGAAGCTGCAACGCATCACGTGCGCGATGGCGCTCGACATGTGGGAGCGCGAGCACCAGCGGATGCAGGCGCGTCGCGACAAGGGCTGGGTGCCGAGCAGCGGCCTCGCGCTGCGCGAGGTGCTGCGCACGCCGAACGGAATCGTCTTCGAATTCGCCGGCGATCATGCGGCGCTGCGCGAGGAACTCGCGTACGAGTCGTACGCCATGCAGCACTGCCTCGGCCAGTTCGCGGATCGCCGCCGGTTGCGCGGCGGCTACGGCGAGCAGTATGTGCAGGCCGCGCAGGACGGCCGGCTGCGCCTGTTCACGCTGCGCGGCGCGGGCAACCAGCCGCACGTGACGATCAGCCTGCAGGTGACCGGCGACGGCCTGCGCATCGACCAGATCAAGGGCAAGCAGAACCGCCATCCGGTGCGCCGCTACGCGGACGACGTCCGCCAGTTCCTGCGCGCGCTCGCGCCGCGCGGCGAGCGTCATCCCGATTGCGAGGGCATGGGCCTCGTGTTCGAACCGGACGCGCCGGGCGCGGCCGCCGGTGCCTGGACCTTCGTCACCGACGTGCGCTCGCCCGACCACCTGCTTAGCGTGATGAGCGAGAACTTCCACCTGATCGAGCATTTCCCGCAGCCGCCGGCCGCGCTGCAATGGCTGCTGCTGCGCAACGCGCCCCATGCGCTCGGCCGGCTCCGTCAGATCGACCCGGCCGTCGCGGCGGCCGCGCGCCACGCGTTGCCGGCCGATGCGCTGCCGGCCGCACGCGAACCGGAAGCGCCGCCGGCCGCGACCGCTTTCGAGATCGAAGGCATCGCGATCGATCCCGCGCTGTGCGCGGCGTTCGCACTGCCGGCACCCGCCGACGGGAGTCCGTCATGCTGAAGCTGCTGATCGGCGCGGCCGTGCTGTGGCTCGTGTGGTACGTGTGGCGCTCGTTCCGGGCCGCCGCGCGCATGGTGCGCGAAGTCGACGCCGACCAGGCCGCGGGGGCCGACACCGCAGTGCCGGTCCGGCAAACCGCGGCGGTCAAGCTCGCGCAATCGCTGGCCGACCAGGCGCCGCCGAACCGCCGTCGCTGGTCGCTCGCGCTGGCCGACATCCTGCTGATCCGCAACGGGCTGCGCTGCGATTGCGACGATCTCGTCTATGCGCTGCCCGACACGCAGCGCGACCAGCTCGCGCGCCAGGTGCGGCGCGAACTCGACCTGCCGGCCGACCTGCCCGAGTGGCAGATCGTGCAGCGCGTGCCGTCGATCCTCACGCGCTGGATCCGCGGCGTCGGCCGCTCGCACGAAGGTTTCTACGAGCAGCTCGCGGCCGAGGGGCGCGTGCGCGACGCGCTGGCATTCGACTGCGCCCGCACCGCGTTCCTCGTGCGCTGCATCGCCCTGCTCGGCTGGACGTCCGAGCAGCACGCGTGGATCGTGCTGCTGCTCAACGCGCAGCGCGCACAGGACAGCTTCGACAGCTGGGAAGACTTCGGGCTCGCGTATGCGCGCGCACGCCAGCACTGGCTGCGCGGCAGCGGCCAGGACGGCCCTGCCTCGTCGCGCGCCACGCAGGAAGTGCGCGAACACCTGCGCAACCCGTCCGGCAACTGGCTTTCGCTGCCGTGGAAGCGCTACCGCATCTTCGATCCCCAACCCGTTTCGTCATGACCGCCGATACCGACATGCCCTCCGCTCCCGCCGACCTGATTCCGCCCGCGAAATCCCGCTGGTTCATCTGCGACGTCGACGCGCTGCTGCGCGCAGGCGAGTTTGCCGCGCTCGACACGCAGCTCGATGCCGCGCTCGCCGCCAGCTTCACCGACCGCACCGCCGAAGCGCTATACGTCGACGCGTTGCCGGCCGACGTGCAGCCGTGCATCGACGCGGGCGCCGAAGGCCTGGCGCGCCTGCGCGCATGGCAGGCCGCGAACCCGCGCTCCGCGCACGCGTGGCTGTGCGAAGCGCATTACTGGCACCACTGGGCCTACGAATACCGCGGTTCGGGCTGGGCCGAAACGGTGACCGAAGCCGGCTGGATCGGCGCGCATGCGTGCGCGACGCTGACGATCGTCGCCGCGCTGCGCGCGCTGGTGCTCACGCCGACGATGTGGAGCGCGCCGAAGGTGATCTTCACGAGCGTGTCGTCGTTCGGCGAGCCCGAGTGGCTCACGCAGCTCGTGCGCGAGCGCCGCTGGCCCGTCACCGAGCTGCACCTGAACGTCGGCGCCGAAGACGAAGCCACGCGCGCCGAACTGCAGCGCATGCTCGCGCATTCGGGGCTGAATCCCGACGTGCCGGTCGCCTGCCCGGCGGAATTCCCGGAAGCGCTGCCCGGCCCCGTCCAGGGCAAGAAGCTGCGCAAGGAAAAGTGGTACTGGATGGATGCGACGCTGCATATCCACCCGAACCAGTTCTTCTCGATGCGCACGTTCATCTGGTACATGCAGCCGCGCTGGGGCGGCTCGCACGATCACGTCCGCGCGTTCGTCGATTCCGCCGCGTGCGCGCATCTCGATGCGGTCGAGAAGGACCGGCTGCGCCACGAGATCTGGCGCGACGACTACTTCGGCAATACGCTCGATTCGGACAACGACGCCGATGACGCGCGCAGCGCGATGACCGCGACGCTCGCACGCGCACAAGCCGCGCTGCATCCGTATCACCGCTGGGAAACGCTGCACTGGCTCGCGCACAGTCACTTCAAGCGCAACGAGTACGAGCCGGCCTATGCGCGGCTGCAGGAAGCCGAGCGCAACGAACCGATCAACGACAACCACGCGATGGCGATGGGCCTGCAGTTGATGCTCGACCTCGATCCGCAAGGCACCTGGCTCACCGGCGCGGTCGAGCGTGCATCGAATGCGCGTGCCTGCACGTCGGCGATGATCCTGCGCGGCTACGGGCACCGTACCGGCACGTTCGGCTTCGCGCAGGACGCCGCGCTCAGCGACGCGTGGCTCGAGGCCGCGCGCGTGAACGAG
This sequence comes from Burkholderia pulmonis, assembly GCF_984667975.1. Taxonomy (NCBI): domain Bacteria; kingdom Pseudomonadati; phylum Pseudomonadota; class Betaproteobacteria; order Burkholderiales; family Burkholderiaceae; genus Burkholderia; species Burkholderia pulmonis. The sequence goes on along the minus strand of NZ_OZ480188.1, from coordinate 185,342 downwards.
CCGGGCTCGCTCGCGTGGAACGAGCTGGCAGCCACGCTGGAGACGCGCCGCCCGGCCGACGCGGTCGCGATCTGCCAGCTCGGCTACGAGGCCGGCGGCAATTCGTGCGGCTATCTGCTCGGATGCTTCTACAAGGACGGCATGTACGTCGAACGCGACCTGTACCGCGCCGCGCACTTCCTGCGCGAGTCGATGGAGGGTGGCGGCAACATGGGCGCCTATCGGCTTGCGTTCGCCTACTCGCTCATCGCGCAGGAAAGCACCGACGCGGCCGAGCGCACGCGCATGCGGATCGAATCCGTCGAAGCCGCGCGCAAGGCGCACGAGATGGACAACCCCGACGGCCTCGACGCGATGCTGTCGCTCATCAGCGACATCGAGGATCATCCGTCGCGCCATCGCTATCTCGACGAACTGCGCCGCTATGCAGACGGCGGGCATCCGGCGGCCATGGCCACCCTGTCGTTCTTCCTCGCCGACATCAGCGACAAGTCGCTCTACGACTATCGCGAAGGCGTACGCTGGATCATGGGCGCCCAGGCCATCGCACCGGACAACGCGTTCGTGCGCACCATCACGCGCATCAGCTACGAGGACGGCATGCTCGCGAAGCTGCGCTACAAGATGCAGCGCAAGCAGATCAAGGCGCACGAGATCCCCGGCGCCGACAACGCGATGGTCTGAGCGCGAACGACGCGCGCGGGCCCGGCAGCGGGCCGCGCAGGCCGCCCGCGTGTCACCCCGGCAACCGGTCGAGAAACGCGAGCATCGCCGCGTTGAACCGCGCGGGCCGCTGCAGCGGCGCGAAATGGCTCACGCCGGGCAGGATCGTCAGCGTCGCACCCGGTATCGTCCGCGCCAGGTACGCCGCATGCTCGGGCCGGATGAATTCGTCGTGCTCGCCCTGCACGATCGCGACCGGCACCTCGATCGCCGCGAGATCCTGCGCGGTGTAATTCGGTTGCGTGCGCATCATTTCGCTGACGGCCGCAACGAACGCGTCGAACTGGTCCGGCGTCGCCGACAGTCGCGCATAGTCCTTGCGGTGCCGCGCGAAGCAGCGGTCGATCAGCGGGCTCGGCACCATCTCCTTCGTGCCGCCCGGATCCATGTTGCACGCGAAGAAGAACACGCCGGCCGCGCGCTCCGGCGCGCGGGCGGCCAGCACGAGCGCGATGCACGCGCCGTCGCTCCAGCCGACGAAGCGTGCGCGGCCGACGTGCAGCGCATCGAGCACCGCGAGCACGTCCGATGCCATGCGTTCGTATGAATAGGGTTGATCGTCACGCGTGCTGCGGCCGTGGCCGCGGCTGTCGATCACGATCGCGCGATAGCCGGCCGCGACCAGCGCCGGCACCTGGTTGCCCCAGTTGCCGCCGTGGCCGAGGCCGCCGTGCAGCAGCACGACCGGCGGCCCGTGGCCAAACGACGCGTGCCGGATGCGCGCGCCGTCGTGTTCGAGCCATCCTTGCGTATCGGCCGCCGGCAGCGGCGTGCCGCCTTCCGCATCGAAGCGGACGAGTTCGTCGTCGAATTCCGCATTCATCGTTCAGCCGTCCTGTCGAGGGAGACCAGCTTGCGATTGTAATGCGTGCGGCCCGGGCGGCCGCGACCGCTCAGGCCTGCGTCGACACGAGCCCGCCCGACGACGAGCCGCCCGATTTCTCGAGCGCCGCCGCGAGTTGCGAGATCGCCGTCGAGAGCGCCCCCGAAATCGCGCTGGCTTCCGCGCTCAGCGACTGTTGCTCGATGGCGGCGGCCGGGTCGTCCTTCGCGCGCTGGGCGGCGGCCGCCATCTGGCGCTCCAGCGTCGCGAGCTGCTTCTGCAGCCGCTCGATCAGCGCCTTCAGCTGCGAGACCGCCGGGTTGTCCGACGATGCGCCCCCTGCGCCGAGCGTTTCGCCGGTGGCGCCCGTCGAATCCTTCGTACCGGTGGTGCCCGTCGTCCCGGTGGTGCCGGTCGCACCCGTGGCGCTCGTGGCGCTCGTGGCATCCGTTGCGCCGCCGGTGGACGACGTCGCGGCGGGCGCGTTCGCGTTGGCGGTCACGTTGCTGTCCGCCAGCGGGGATCGCGTCGTCGTGGAGAAATCGATCTGCATGGTGTCCGTCCTGTGTCGGTAAACGAATCCTGGAGCGGCTGGAACCGCCTTCCAACTCGTTTACGGCATTCGTCACATGAAACTTGAGTATCAGGGTCAGACGGATTTCCCGACGATTGCCGCATTTTCATCGCGAAAGGGCCAGATTGGCGGCACGGCGGCGCGGGTAAAATCGCCGTTTCGCCGGCAGGATGCGCGCGGCGGCCGCCTTCGGGCCCGCATGAGCCACGCCGCCGGTCTCGACTCGCGCCCTTCCGGGCGCGGCATGCAACCGCATGCCGATGCCGCAATCGCGGCATCGCGGGTCGCCCCTTCCATCCGCCTGCGCTCCGCTCGCCCGTTCGAACGATCGGCGCCGTGCGGCGCACACGCACTCCATCACGCATTCGAGGAACACACGATGGCCCGCATCGGCGCCTTCTGCATCACGACGTGGCTTGCCGCCGCGATTCTCTACTTCGGCCAGCACTCCGTCGCGATGATCGTGCTCAGCGGTGTCGTCGTCTTCGGCGGGTTCGACCTGCTGCGCCCGTAAACGCGCGACCGCACCGGGCGCGCCTTTCTTTCCGCACGCATCCTCATGCGCGCGCCTCGCAGGTTCGCCCGGCCGTTCAGCCTTTGAACGGTTGCGCGCCACCCGCTGTCGAACGCACCGCACACGCACCGTCGCGATCCGCATCGCCGGCTTGCGCGATCGACATCGCTTCATCGAGTTTCGCGATGATGTTTGCCGCCATCTCGTGACTGATCCACAAGCCGTGCACTTCATCATCCAGCGCCTGCTTCAGCGCCCGGATGCGCAGCGCCTGAAATGTCTCCACGGTTCATCCCCCTGTCCCACCCGGTACCCGAAGCCGCGCGGCGAATGAACGCCGGGCAATTCGCCCCGGCGTTCACCGCGCCCCCATCACGCGTCCGGGGGCTCAGCACGCCGCGAACGTCGCCACGGCCTGGTCGACCGCCAGCGCGCGCTCGTTGAAGACGACCGGCACGCCGCCGAGCCCGAGCCTGCAGTTCGGACGGTCGAGCCGCCACCCGTCGAGCCGCAGCGCGACACGCGACACCGGTGCACCGCTCGCATGCGGAAGGTCGATCGTGATCTGCCGCTTCGCACCCGGCACCAGGTTCAGGTAGTTGTCGCTGTAGAACGCCGGCAGGATGCGCGCGCCGGTCGACGGATCGAACGCCTGCAGGTGCGTCATCAGCGCGACGCCCGCACCGACGTTGGCGACATTGACCGTGATGCGCGTCGTCACGTCGTCGGCCTCGGCCGACGTTGCGCTGACGGAGACGGCCGCGCCCGGCATCGTGTCGAGCGACGTGTACGACGTGTCTCCGCCGTCGCGCTGCCGCCAATAGACGTTCTCCGCGAGCATATTGCCGCCCGGATCGGTCAGCGCGAGCGACACGATGCACACATCGGATTTCGCGGCGGCCATCGCGGCCTTCAGGTTCGCCACCACGCGATACGACGCCTTCGCGACACCGCCGGCATCGGCCGTGGCCCGGCTGCCGAGCGTGCCGTCCAGGTTGTACACGCGCATCTCGACACTGCCGGTGGCGGCCGCGCCCGTATGATTCGCGATCGTCACGTCGGCGGTATTCGCATCGAGGATCGCGTTGATGCGACGGCACCCGTGCTGCACCGCGAAGAACGACGCGTGTTCCTCGAGATCGTGGCTGTACATCTGCCACACGAAGCTCGGTTGCGCGGGGTTCGTCATCCACATGATCACGCCGGTGGCCGGTGACGTGATCTTGCCGGCCACCGGCCCGATCATCACGGCCGCATTCGCCTCGTAGATCGAACGGATGCACTCGTAGTTCATCATCTGCGCCTTGCGCACGAAGTCGGCGAGATTCCGGATCGCGCCGTAGCGCAGCGCCGTCACGGCGATGTAGCCGGCGCCGCCGCTGGCCGAGATCCCGTATTGCCAGTAGCCGGCGCCGTTGCCGTTCATGTCGCGGTCGGCCCAGAAATCGTCCGGGCATTCGTACGAGCCGGGCGGCAGCATCGACTCGACGCATTCGAGCGTCGGGATCGAGTGCGAGCCGACTTCGTTGTGGAACGCGACCGACGTCGTGCCGTAGCCGCGGCTGAACGCCGCCTGCGGCGACGCCCAGTTGTACGGCCCGCCGGACGAGTAGCCGTTCACCGCGCCGGCGCCCGTATCGCCCGCCGAGCTCGTGAGGCACAGGCGCTGCGGGTCCAGCTCGGCGACGAGCGCGTCGAGCCCCTTGACGAGCGCCGGCGGCGGCGAGCCTTCGTTGCCGCCGCACCAGAGCAGGATCGACGGGCGATGACGGTTGCGTGCGATCACGTCGCGGATGTTGTCGAGATCGCGCGGCACGTTGGCGGCGCCCGACCCGTCCCCTTCGGTCGAGAAGAAGAAGTCCTGCCAGACGAGGATCCCGTAGCGGTCGCATGCATCGAAGAAATCGTCGCTCGTGCTCTGCCCGTTCCAGTTGCGGATCAGGTTGAGGTTCGCGTCGCGATGCAGCCGCACCTGGTTGAACAGCCGTTCGCGCGGAATGCGCTTCAATGCTTCGTCGAGCCCCCAGTTGCCGCCCATCACGAGAATCGGCAGGCCGTTGACGGCGATGCTCAGCTGCTTGCCCATGCCGATGTCGCGCGAATAGTCGATGCGGCGCAGCCCGACGTTCAGCGTGCGCTCGTCCGACAGCATGCGTCCGGCCTTGACGCCCACCGTCACCGCGTAGAGATTCGGCTCGCCATACCCGTTCGGCCACCACAGGCGCGGCTGCGCGATCGACAGCGCCGCGATGTCCGACGACGTGAGCGATACCTTCGTCGTGGTATTCGATGCGGGAATCGCGATGTCATGGCTGAACGTCGCGCCGTTGCCGATACGGCCGACGAGCGTCGCGACGAGGTCCGCGCCCGAGCCGTTGTCGAGTTCGAGATCGAGCCGCAGCTCCGCGCGCGACAGGTCGGCGGACAACGTGTGCGCGACATTGAATGCCGCGATGCGTACGGAACCGGTCGTGAACCACGAAACGGGCTGCCAGATGCCGAGATTGCGGTCGGGGATCGTCGGCAGCCAGTCCCAGCCGGCCGAGCAGAAGAACGTCGGGCCGTTCTTCAGCGTGACGCCGGTCGGGCCGCCGTTGCGGCCGCCGCGCGTGACGCCGCTCGCGTAGTTCGGCAGCAGCGGCCCTTCGGAGAAATCCAGCTTGACGACACGCACCGCGAGACTGGCCGCGCCGCCCGCCTGCGGCACCAGCCGCGAGATGTCGAACGCGCCTTGTTTGAACGCGCCTTCGAGCCGCCCGACGAGCGCGCCGTTCAACCAGATCTCGGCGCAATAGTTGATGCCGTCGAAATTGAGCCACAGCCGCTGCCCCGGCTGCCGGGCCGGCGCCGCGAACGTCGTCCGGTACCAGTAGTCGGTGTCCTTCAGCGTATCGGGAATGGTGTCCGTGACGATGCGGCCGTAGAACGGATCGGGATACTTACCGTTGACGATCATGCTGTTCAGTACGGTGCCGGGCACCGTCGCGGGCGCCATGCCCGTCATGCCGCCCACGCCCGACAGTTGCGCACCGCTCGCGCCCGGCAGGCTGCTCGCGGACGCGAACGTCCAGTTCTGCGTGAGCTCCTGCGTGGCCAGCAGGCCGTGCTCCGGGTCGGCCGGCACGCCGGGGACGGTGGGCGAGACGGTCGCCGGGCCGTCCGCGCCCGGCGTGCCCGATGCACCCGCAGGCGAATCGATATCTCCATTGCAGCCGGCCAGCCAGCTCGTACCGACCAGCGCAGCACTGTAGGACAGGAACTTCCGGCGTTCTCTCGATTGCATTTAGTTATCCTCCCTGATTGCGTCGTCTCGACCGGCGCACCCGGGACGCTGTCACGGGTACGCCGCGGTTGCGTTTATCGCGTGCCGGCCTGGTGCTGCATGCGCATTGCGGCCGACGGGCCGCCGGCCGTCATTTGCGTGTAGTCCGCGTTCGGGCCGGACGGCGGCGTCAGGTTGTCGGCGGCCGCCCATTGCGTCGGCGCCGCGGCCAATGCATAGCTCATCGTCCCGCCGTTGGCGATCTTGCCCAGCGGCAGCCACGAGCCCGCGTAGTCCGCGCCGTTGACCTTCAGCGACTGGATGTACGGGAATGCGGCATGGCCGGTATCGTCCGCCGCGACCTGCTTGTCGCTTTCGAGCCGCAGCGTCTTGCCGTTGCCGAACCAGACGGTGATCCCGCTGAACTGCGGCGTGGCCAGCGTCACGCCGGCTTCCGACGGAATCACCGGGAACATGCCGAGCGTCGCCCACACGTACCAGCTCGACGTCGCACCCATGTCGTCGTTGCCCGGCAGGCCGTCACGCCCGGTCGTGAACGTCTGCGCCATGATGATCGGCAGGATGTACTGCGTCCCGCTCGGCTGCCCGGCCCAGTTGTAGCCCCACGGCGCCTGGAACGACGGTTCGTTGCCGATGTAGAGGCCGTTGGACGATTCGCCGCCGTTCAGGTCGCCCGAGGTCGGCACGGTCGAGTACGGCGTCGTGATCGAGAACAGCTTGTTGAGCCGTGCGACGGCCGCCTGCTTGCCGCCGATCGCGTCGATCAGCGCGCTCCAGTCCTGCGCGAAGGTCCAGAAGTAGTTCGGCTCCGTCGATTCGTGAAACGAGCCCTGCACGAGCGTGCCCAGCGTGCCGGGCGCCGCGCCGGCCGGCGGCGCGTTGCGGGCGGCGATCACCTTGTTCGTGGTGTCGAAGATGTTGCGCCACCACGACGCGCGCGTGTACAGCGTGCTGATGTTGTCGGGCGTCACGCCGACCGACGGTGCGTTGCGCACGCTGGCGGGCAATGCCTGCAGGAACGCGGCCGCCGAGCGGTCGCTCAGCACGCGCTCGATGGTCGCCGACGACGAGTGGCCGTCGTCGGCCGGCGACAGGTAGTGGGCAGTCAGGAAGTTGAGCAGCCCCGGCGCGCTCGGGCGGTCGTTGCAGGCGCTCGACGGATCGAACGCGGACTGCTTCATCAGGCGCGCGGCCGACACCAGGTCGAAGTCGGTCGCCCCGAACTTGTAGGCGCCGGCGATCACGTTCAGTGCGTTGTCGCCCGACATCGGCGTCGAATCGTCGCTGCCGTCGACCCAGTGCGGGAAAGCGCCGCACTGCAGCCCGTCGACGACGAGCGACTGCATCATGTCGTTCGATTCCTGCGGCGCGAGCAACGCGAGCAGCTGCGCCTGCGAGCGGTACGTGTCCCACAGCGAAAAGCCGGTGTAGTGATTGCGATACTGGCCGGACGATCCGTCCGCGCGACGATACGCATAACTGCTCACGTTCGCGGCGGCGCGCGAAGGAAACGCCCCCGTCCTGTCGACGCCCGTCGAATAGTTGAACGGGCTGCCCGGATCGTTGGGCTGGCGCATGCTGCGGAAATCGCCGTTGGCATCGCTATAGAGCGTCGGCGCGCTGAACACGTGATACAGCGCCGTGTAGAACTTCGTGAGGTTCGCCTTCTGCGTCGCGTTCAACGACGCGGGATCTTTGGCCTGGTCGATCTGTATCGTGTTCAGCCGGTCGTTCCACAGCGCGGCTGCCTTCGTGCGCGTATCGTCGAACGCCAGCTTGTCGCCCTCGGCGGCCAGGTTCGCCTGCGCATTCGTCACGTTGACCGACGAGATCCCGACCTTCACGGTGACGGTCTTGTCCGCGTCGGTCAGGTCGAACTGCAGTGTCGCCGCGCCGTTGCTGGCGGTATTCACCGGCGACGTGCCCGTTTGCCTGCGCAGCGGCTTGTCGAAGGTCGCATAGAAATACACCGGGGCGTTCCAGCGGGTGCCGTACGGCGTGCAGAAGGCCGGCGCGACGGCCTGCCCGCTCATCGACTTGCCGTCGCTCGAGATCGCCAGCGCGACGTGGTTGGCGGTGATGCTGGTGCTGCCCGAGTCGCTGTTGCCGTTCAGCTTCGCATCGATCGAGAAAAAGCCCTTGTCCTTGTCCGTATACGTGAAGCGCGCGATGCCGGAGCGCGCGGTCGCGCTCAGCTCCGTCACGATGCCGTTCGCGAGGCGCACCTTGTAGTAGCCGGGCTGGGCCACTTCGTCGGCATAGTTGTACGCGACGCCGGTCGGACCGCCATTCGACGTGATCGCGTTCGCCCCGTCGGTCGGCAGCATCGCGACCGTGCCCTGCCCCGGGCAGCCGACGCCGCTCAGGTGCGTGACGCTGAAGAAATCGATCGTGCCGCCCGAGCCGCGCGACGACAGGTAGCCGCCCGAACCGTTGAAGTCGTAGCGCGGCGTGTTCGGACCGAAGTCGACCATGCCGAACGGTACCGTGGCGCCCGGGTTCACGTTGCCCGCGTAACCGGAATCGCCGTTGACCTGCGTGCCGATGAGCGGGTTGACGAACTGCGTCAGCTGCATGTTGGTGCGGGTGGGCGTGGACGGTTGCCCGGGCTGTGTCGGCTGCCCCGGCTGCGCCGGCGTCGATGTCGATGGCCCGTCTGCGCCGCCATTGCTGGCGGTCGGCGTACTGTTCACGTCATCGCCGCCACACGCGGCAAGCGCTGCACAGGTCAGTGCAGCGACGATCAAGAGTCGTGGATGTGTCATTTTTCGCTTGGTACCGTTAATTGAACGAGTCATCCGGCATCGACGATGTTCCGACGCGCCGCCAGGCTTGCGGCCTTGCGCGGCGCGACGCCGGTTGGTCCCCCCACTCGGCGTCGCGCAGACTTTCGCTTGCGACTACCCGGCGCCGGCCGCTGCCGCGGCGACCGTCGCCGGCCTCCTCCTTCAGCCGCCGCGCGCTATCGCGCGGCCGGCGGTTTGCCCCATGCCGACGGCGCATCGCCGAGCCCGAACGTGATCGCGCCGCCGTTACTCACCTGCGCGAAATCGATCCAGCTGCCCGTCAACGGCGCGCCGTTCAGCGTCGCGCGCTGCACGTAGACCGAACCGGGGTTGTCCGCATCGATCGTCAGCGTCTTGCCGTTGCCGAGCCGAAGCAGCGCGTGCGGGAACAACGGGCTCGTCAGCGTGAAACCGGGCACGGCCGGGATTTCCGGGTAAAGGCCGAGCGCGGCCCAGACGAACCAGCCCGACGTCGCCCCTTCGTCGTCGTTGCCCGGCAGGCCGGACGCCGCGGTCGTGAACTGCTCGTCGAGGATCCGGCGCACGAGCGCCTGCGTCTTGTCGGGGCGGCTCGTCCAGTTGTAGAGCCACGGCGTCGCGAAGGCCGGCTCGTTGCCGATCCACAGGTGCGGGCTCTTCGAGCCGGCATTCAGGTACGCGTTGAACGTGTCGAGGCGCGGCACGACCGCCGCGTCGCCGCCCAGCACGCCCATCAGCCCCGGGATGTCGAACGGCACCATCCACGTGTACTGCTCGACGTTCCCTTCGATCTCGTCGAACGAATTCGCGACCCAGCTGCCGTCGCTATTGCGATCGGACAGGCGCGGCAGCGTCGCGCCGTTGCTGCCCGGCGCGGCCGGGTTGATCACGTTCTTCCAGTTCGCCGACCGCGCGAGCAGCTTCGCGGCGTTGCCGGTATCGCCGAGCGCCTGCGCGAAGCGCGAGATCGCATAGTCGGTCGCCGCATATTCGAGCGTCGTCGACGCCGTGCCGCCGCTGTGGCTGCTGTCGACCCGGATAAACGCATCGGCGGGCAGGTAGCCGGTCTGCTGGTACTGGGCGAGCCCCGGCAGCGCCGTGACACCCTTGCATGCGGTGACGACGCCCGACGCCGTGTCGAGCATGATCGACAGCGCCTTCTTCGCGTCGAAGCCCGTCGCGCCGTACAGGTAGCTCTGCGCCACGAGGATCGGCACGTTGTCGCCCGGCATCACGTCGCTGCTCGTGTTGCCTTCGACCCATTTCGGGAACGCGCCGCCGCACGTACCGGCGTCGTCGACGAGCGACTGCATCATGTCGCTCGCGGCGGCCGGCTTCAGCCATGCGATCAGCGGCATCAGCGAACGGTAGGTGTCCCAGCTCGAGAACGTCGTGTAGTGGATGCGGTCCTTGCCTGCATTGGCGGTCTTCCCGCCCATGGTCAGGTAGTCGTCGTTCACGTCGCTGAACACGCTCGGTGCGAGCAGCACGTGATACAGCGCGGTATAGAACTTCTTCAGGTTGGCGGCGCTGCCGCCCGTGACCTGGATCGCATTGAGCGCCTGGTTCCAGGTCGCGTCGGCCTGCGCCGCGATCTGGTCGAAGGTCTGCGTGCCGCTCTCGCCGTCGAGGTTGGCCTTCGCGTTCTGGACGCTGACGTACGAGATCCCGACCTTCATGTTCACCGTCGACGGCGCGCCGGACGACGCCGCGAACGTCAGCTGCGCAGTACCGCTGCCGAGCTTCGCGGTGAACGGCCGGTCGACGCGCGCATAGAAGTAGATCTTGTAGGTCTGCCCGCTGCTGCAGAAGCTTCCGCCCGTCATCGACCCCGACAGCGCTTGCGGATCGCCCGGATCCTGCGCGATCGTGCCGCCCCACGACGCCGAGTTGGTCTTCGCCGCGAGATTGAGCTGCCCGCGCTTGCCGGCCGGCCACACGAAGCGCGCCGCGCCGGAACGCAGCGTGGCGCTCAGCTCGGTGCGGATGCCGTTGTCGAAAGTCACGCCGTAGTAGCCGGGCCGCGCCGTTTCGTTCGCATGCTTGAACACGGCCGGGCCGGCTTGCCCCGCGACGGTCGGGAACACCGGCAGCGCGCCGCCCGCGCTGCAGCCCACGCCGCTCAGGTGCGTGAGACTGAAGCCGGTGATGCTCGTCTGGCTGTAGTGATAGCCGGGCGGGCTCCACGTGTTCGGCACGGACGGCGTGTCCGGCCCCCACTGGACCATCCCGGACGGCAGCGTCGCGGCCGGCGTCGTGAACCCGCCGAGCAAATCTTCAGGCGCCGTCTTCGCGATCTCGGGAACGAGCGGCGGCACCTGGTCGGTGCCGATCATCGGATCGACGTATTGCGTCAGCTTCAGGTCCGCGACCACGGCGGCGGAAGCCGGTGCGTCCGGCGTCGCGGCCGGCGTACCCGGCGTGCCCGGTTGCGTCGTCGGTGCCACGCTTGCGACGGCCGGTGCCGGCGTGCCGTCGATCGAATCGCCGCCGCATCCGGCGCTCCCTATTGCGACCGTGATGGCCGCCACTATCCAGCGTGCACTGTTCGTCAACGTAGGCCTCCTGTTTCGGGATTGTTTTGCGCTACCTTCCCAGGGGCTTACAGTGCCGTAACGACTGTTTATTCACCACAAGAAGTTTCCCGAATTTTCAGTTTGTTTAACTAAACAATCGGGCGTTAAGTGGCTATGGGTACAAATTGCCGGTGTTTGTTGCGTTGCAACGCGGCGGAACAAGGGCGTGCGGCGACGGACGCCCGGCGAATCCGGGCGCCACGTGCACTCAGGGATGCGAACGAATCGGCGAAGCCGGCGTCAGCGCGGCAGTGTCCTCAGCGAAGAAGGCCCGCCTGTCAGCGCGATCCGCTTGCCCGTATCGCGCAGCTTGCCGGCTTCGACCGCATACAGCGCAAGCTGCCGTTCGACGTTGAACTGCACGATCACGTGCCGGCTGTCGGCGGTAAACACGATGCCCTGCGCGGCTTCGCCGCCGGGCAACTCGCTCACCTTCACGGCCTGCCCGTCGCGGATCGCGAACAGCAGCACCTTGCCGAGCTTGTGGCGGCCCGGGTTGTCGGGCGTCAGGTTCGAGCCGTCCATCGCCTGCACGGCGATCCACTTCCCGTCCGGCGAGATCGCGACGCCTTCCGGCAGCGACGGCACCGTCAGGTACTGGACCGTGCGGAATGGCGCGTGCGACACGTCGATCAGCGCGATCGAATCGGCATCGCCCGCGAGCGTGCCCGTATAGCCCGGCAGCCCGGCCAGCCCGACGTTGCTGACCACGGCCCAGCGGTTGTCGCTCGACACGTCGATCGTGTAGGGCGCGACGCCCGTGCTCAGGCGCGTGCCGCTGTCGGTCACCTTGCCGTCGTCGACGTTCAGCACCGCGACGCCCTGCTCGTCGCGCAGCGACACGAGCGCATGCTTGCCGTCGTGCGTGAAACTGATCCCGGCCAGCCGCTTCTTGCCGATCTTCAGGTTGCCGTCGAGCGTCACGTGCGGGCCGTCGATGCGCAGGATCGACACGCTGCCGTCGACATTGGCGACGAGCGCGAGCCGGCCCGAGCGGTCGATCGCGATCCCCTGCGGATGCGTGCCGAGCTCGATGCGCGTGATCGCGGGCGGCGCGCTGTCGAGATTCACGACCTGCAGGAACGTGTCGTACACGAGCTGCTTCGCGGCCGTGTCGTAGCGGGTCGGCGCGCCGACGAGCGCGAGCTTCGCGTCGGGCGTGATCGCGACGGCCTGCGGCGGCCCCTGGATGCCGTTCTCGACGTCGACCTGCAGCGCGACCTTCGGCGGGAACGTGCTGGCGTCGAGCAGCGTCAGCGTGTCGGCGGGCGGTGAAGGCAGATAGGTGTCGCGGCCCTCGACGCGCTGGTACTTGCCGTCGTTGCCGGACACAATCCAGTCGGCGGCGTGCACGGCAACGGCCGTCGTGGCGAGGGTCAGCGCGGCGAGCAGGCGCGCGCTGCGCAGGCGGAAAGGATTCGAATGCATGGCGGTCGGTTCTCCGGATCGGTTGCGGACGCAATGGATTGCCCGGCCCTGCTGCTCGACGGGCCGGTGCCACCGCATGATGCCCGAAAGCGCGCCGACCCGGCGCCTCGCGCCCGCTTCCGTCAGCCCGTCGATCGAGCGCCCTGCTCCCACCGGTCGAGGTCGTCGAGCGGATACACCGGCCGGGCAAGCCGTTCATAGCTGAACAGCCCGTAGTCCGAGCCCGTCACGCCGCGGCTGTCGCACTCGACCAGCGCCGCCGCGATCGGCACGAACACCGGCCGGCAGTACATCCGCGACTTCAGCAGCAGGAAGCGCGCGCGGCGCGGATCGACGCCGACGCTCTCGAACACGCCGAGATCCCACGGCTCCTGCGTGCGCTCGGTGACGACGAGCGTGGCCGTGCCGATGTCGAGCACGGCCGCGCGGCCCATGTACGCGCGCTGGCCGGTATACGTCGGGCCGGTGATCACGTATTCGCCGTCGGTGATCGCGCGCACGATGCCCGTCGCGCGAAACGGCTCGCGCCGCACGCCGCCGTGCGACGGCAGCCGGTTACCGACCGGCACCGTGACGGTCGCGCCCACGCCCGCGTCGATCAGCGCCGCGACCGCTGCCGGGTCGCACAACGGCCCGCTGACGATCCCGTCGAGCCCGTGCGCGAGCGCGGCCTCGAGCAGGTCCATCGTGTCGCACGGGCCGCCCGACATGCAGTTGTCGCCGTGATCGAGCATCAGCACCGGGCGATCCGCGCCATGCGCGAGCGCCGCGGCCTGCGCGACCGATTCGTCGAGCGGCGCGCTGCGATACACGAAATCGTCGCGCGCGTCCCAGATCTGCCGCGCGATGCGCTCGGCGACCGCGTCGGCCGCGGCGCGGTCGCCGTCGGCCACCACGACCACGCTGATGCATGGCGCGGGAATATCCGCGAGCGAGAACCCGGGCAGCACCGATACCGCGAGCATCCCGTCCGCCTCGGCCGCGCGTGCGGCCTCCACCGCGCGCCGCATCGCGCCTTCTGCGCTCGCGCTGCGCAGCGTCGACGTCATCAGCGGCGGCTGCCGCCATGCGAGCACGGGCCGGGCGCGGCCGTGAAGCCGGTCGAACAGCACGCGCGCCGCGTGCTCGCCCGTCTCAGCCATATCGACGTGCGGGTAAGTCTTGAAACTGACGATCACGTCCGCGTGATCGATCATCTGCTGCGTGACGTTCGCGTGCAGGTCGAGCGCGACCGCGATCGGCGCATCGGGCAGCGCCGCGCGCACGCGCGCGAGCAGGTCGCCCTCGCCGTCCGCGCTCTGCTCGGCGACCATCGCGCCGTGCAGGTCGAGCATCACCGCGTCGCAACCGGGCGCGGCGGCGACGATTGCATCGCAAATCGCCGCATACGCATCGGCCGCGACAGGCCCGCTCGGGTTCGCGGCTGCCGATACGGGCGTCACGATGTCGGCGCCTTCGCGCTCGGCCGCATCGATGAACGCGGCCATCGCGGTGCGCATGCCGCGATTCGCGCGATACGCGTCGTCGCCCCAGTCGGGGCCGTTGCGGCCGAACGCGGCGAGCGGCGTCGGCACCGGCGAGAACGTGTTGGTCTCGTGGTTCATCCGGGCGATCAGGATCTTCATCGCGCGCGGCCCTCCGCGAGCGCGGCCGCACCGCGCATGACTTCGTTCATCTGCACCCTCCGCATCGTCGAACTCCCCGCAATCGATATCGGGGCGCGGCGCCCCGCAGGACGCCGCCGCCCGGCCAGCCCATCCGCATGTCGCTCAAGCGTACCCCGTCGTGCCCTTCGTTTCCAGATACTCGACGAGGCCGAACTCCGCGTACTCGCGTCCGTTGCCCGAACGCTTGTAGCCGCCGAACGGCGCGGCCGGGTTCCACGCCGGGTAGTTGATGTGGACGTTGCCGGCGCGCAACCGCGCCGCGACCCGACGGGCGCGCTCGAGATCCTTCGACTGCACGTAGGCCGCGAGCCCGTACACCGAATCGTTCGCGAGCGCGACAGCTTCCTCCTCGGTCCGGTAGGTCATGATCGACAGCACCGGCCCGAAGATTTCCTCGGTCGCGATCGTCATCGCCGGCGTGACGTTCGAGAACACCGTCGGCCGCACGTAGAACCCGTCGCCGAGCCCTTCCGGCCGGCCGGGGCCGCCCGCGACGAGCGTCGCGCCTTCTTCGATCCCGAGCCGGATGAAGTGCTGGATACGATCGAACTGCGTGCGGCTGACCACCGGCCCGATGCCGGTTTCCGTCGAGCGCGGATCGCCGACGACGGTGCGCTCCGCCTCGCGCCGCGCCGCCTGCTCGGCCAGCGCCAGATGATCCACGTGCACGAGCATGCGCGTCGGCGCATTGCACGACTGGCCGCTGTTGCTGAAGCAGCTGCGCGCGCCGCGCGTGACCGCGTCCTCGATGTCGGCGTCGGGCAGGATCAGGTTCGGGCTCTTGCTGCCGAGCTCCTGGTGCACGCGCTTCACGGTATCGGCAGCCGCCTTCGCGACCTCGACGCCCGCGCGGGTCGAGCCGGTAAACGACACCATGTCGACATCCGGATGCCGCGACAGCGCATCGCCCACTTCGTGCCCGTAGCCGTGCACGAGGTTGAACACGCCGGGCGGCACGCCCGCTTCGTGCAGGATCTCCGCGAACAGGATCGCGCTGAACGGCGCGATCTCGCTCGGCTTGAGCACCATCGTGCAGCCGGCCGCCAGCGCCGGCGCGACCTTGCACACGATCTGGTTGATCGGCCAGTTCCACGGCGTGATCAGCGCGCACACGCCGATCGGTTCGTGCGACACCAGCAGCGAATCGGTCTGCGTGCTGAAGCGGAACGACTGCAGCGCGCGGATCGTCTGTTCGAGATGCGCGGTGCCGACCGCGGCCTGCATCGCGCGCGCAAAGGCGATCGGCGCGCCCATCTCCTGGCTGATCGTCTGCGCGACTTCTTCGTAGCGGCGCTGGTAGATCTCGAGGACGCGCTTCAGCAACGCGACGCGCTCGTCCACGGACCAGCACGAATACGTGTCGAAAGCCCGCTTCGCCGCGCCGACCGCACGGTCGACGTCGGCCGTGCCGCCGATCCGAAGCTGCGCGTACGGCCGCGCGGTGGACGGGTCGATCACATCGATCGACCGCGCATCGGCCGGGTCGAGCCACTGGCCGCCGAGATAGGACTGTTGTGACGTTCGCATCGAATGCTCCTGAATGAAAGGGCGCCGCGCTCAGCGCGTCGCACGCGCGTAGGTGTCGACGAGGATGTCGCGGATCTGCGCGACGAACCACACGATCTCGTCGCGCGACATCACGAGCGGCGGCGAGAACTGCACGATCGGCGTGCCTTCGTGATCGACGCCCGCGCGGCACAGCAGCCCCGCGTCGAAGATCGCGGGCGCGAGCATCGTCGACACGAACGCCTGCGCGCCGATGCCGGCCGCCCACCGCCGCGCGGCCTTGTCGGTCACGAGTTCGAGCGAGTAGTGGTAGCCGTCGCCGCGCACGTCGCCAACGCACGGCAGCTCAAGCAGCCCGTCGAGCGTCTGGCGGAACACCGCTTCGTTGGCGCGGACGTTCTCGAGCACCCCTTCGCGCTCCATGATCGCGAGGTTCGCGAGCGCGGCCGTACACGCGACCGGGTGGCCGCCGTATGTCGCGCCGTGCAGGAACATCTGCTGCGGCCCGTCGAGCACGGTGTCGACCACCGCATCGCTCGCGATCACGCCGCCGAGCGGCACATAGCCCGACGCGATGCCCTTCGCGAACGTGATGATGTCCGGCTTCAGCCCGTAGCGCGCCGAGCCGAAATATTCGCCGAGCCGGCCGAATCCGCAGATCACCTCGTCCGCGACGAGCAGCACGCCGTGCCGGTCGCAGATGTCGCGCAGCCCGGCCGCGTAGCCGGCCGGCGGCGTCAGGCTGCCGCCCGCGTTCTGCAGCGGCTCGACGACGATCGCGGCCACCGTATCCGGCCCTTCCTGAACGATCAGCGACTCGATCTCGTCGAGCAGGTGGCGCGTGAACTGCGCGTCCGTCTCGCCCACCGGTCGGCCGTAGCGCTTCGTATTGCCCACATGCCGCACGCCCGACATCAGCGGCTCGAAATGCTTGCGGAAGTTCGTCATCCCGTTCAGCGCGAGCGCGCCGAACGACGTGCCGTGATACGCGACGCGCCGCGCGATGAACTTGCGCCGCTGCGGCTCGCCGCGCGACTGGTGATACTGGCGCACGAGCTTGATCGCCGACTCGTTCGACTCCGAGCCGCTCGACGTGAAGAACACGCGGTTCAGGCCCTCCGGTGCAAGCGCCGCGAGCTTGTGCGCGAGCCGGATCGCCGGCTCGTGGCCGTAGCCCCAATTGGTCGCGAACGGCAGCCGCACCATCTGCTCGCGGATCGCATCGCCGATCTCCGCGCCGTGGCTGTAGCCGACCTGCACGCAGTACAGCCCGGCCAGCCCGTCGAAATAGCGCTTGCCGTTGCGATCGACGAGCCAGCAGCCTTCGCCGCGGTCGAACACGGTCAGCGCGTTCTCGCGGTACGCATCGGCATGGGTGAAGTGCATCAGCAGGTGGCGCTTGCCGAGCGCCTGCAGGTCCGTATCGAGATTGACGTCAACAGCGTTCATGGATCACTCCTCCTTCAGGGTTTCGGAACCGGCACCGCGCGGCCGGTCATTCAGTTCATCGACAGCGTCGGCGCCGGGCGCGTGAAGCCGCGCGTCAGCCATACGAGCTGGCAGAGCCCGAGCACGAGCCAGCCGGTGCCGACGTAGAACGTCTGGCGCGACAGTCCCGACCAGAGCCACACGTTCATCGCGAAGCCGATCGCCGGCATCAGGCCGAACGCGATCCAGCCCGCCGCGCGACGATGCTCGGGCCGGCCCAGGTAGCTGCGGATCACGCACAGGTTCACGACCGCGAACGCGACGAGCGCACCGAAGCTGATCATCGTCGACGCGAGATCGAGCGTGATGAACAGCGCCGACAGCGACACGACGCCGACCGCGAGCGTCGCGCGCACCGGCGTGCGCAGCCGCGCATGCAGATGGCCGAACACGCACTCGGGCAGCACGCGGTCGCGGCCCATCGCGAACAGCACGCGCGTCACGCTCGCCTGCCCGGCCATCGCGCTCGCGAAGCAACCGGCCACGTACACCGCGACGAAGAACGCCGACAGCGTGCGGCCGCCGACGCGTCGCATCAGTTCGAGGCTGGCCGAATCGAGATCCTTGAATGCGTGCCAGTCGGGGAACACCACTTGCCCGACGTACGCGATCAGCATGAACAGCAGGCCGCTCGCGAGCGTGCAGAGCAGGATTGCGCGCGGCACCGTGCGCCGCGGCTCGTGCGTCTCTTCCGACAGTGTGGTGACCGCATCGAAGCCGAGGAACGACAGGCACAGGATCGCGGCGCCGGCGAAGATCCCGCGCGCATCGCCGGACGACGGCAACGCGACGGCGGCCGACAGCCCTTCGCCGGCCGCGACGTGCGCCGATGCGACGACGAAGATCGCGATGAATACGAGCTGGCTCGCGATCAGGATCAGGTTCACGCGATTGACGAGCCGGATGCCGACGATGTTCAGCCCGGTGATCAGCGCGATGCTGCCGACGATCCACACGCCGGCCGGTACGCCGGGGAATAGCTGCTTCATGTAGATGCCGATCGCGAGATAGCTGATCATCGGGATGAACAGGTAGTCCATCAGCAATGCCCAGCCGACCATGAAGCCGGCCGATGTGCCGAAGTTGCGGCTCGCGAACGTGTAGGCCGACCCGGCGCTCGGCATCAGACGCGCCATGTGGCCGTAGCTGCGCGCGGTGAACAGCATCGCGACCAGCGTGACCGCATACGCGGTCGTCAGGTGTCCGTTCGTCTCGCTCGTGACGAGGCCGTAGGTCGTAAACACCGTCATCGGCAGCATGTACGCGAGGCCGAAGATCACCAGCGTCGAGAGGCCGAGCAGGTGCGGCTTGCGGCGTTCGTCCGGGTCGCTCCGGTGCGCGTGCGCGCCGAAGTCATGCGTCGCGGCGACTGATGCGGTTCGACCGGGCCTGTCGTTGTCCATGCTGTCCTCACGTGGGTGGCGTCCATGACTTCAACACGCGTGCCCCCGGCGCTGCCGGCGGTGCACGACTGGAAGAAAGTGTGGTGCGCCAAAAAATCGAGGACGGATGAGAAAAGCGGACGTAATAGAGGGATATTTCCGGACACGATGCCATGCATTGCGCATTCCGCGCCGCACATGCTGCTGTGCCGCACTGGCGTTTTGCGGACATTCCGGCTATGTTCTACGCGACCCCGTCACCGCATCGGCACCATGGACAGCCGTTCCCATCGAAACCAGAGCCGGGCCGAACGCAGCCTGCGCTCGGCGCTCGGCCTCGCGCGCCCGGCCGGGCGCCAGGAGGATATTCCCGCCACCGTCCACGCGATCGCGGTCGCGCTGGACGAGTGCCGCGTGCGGCACATCGACGGCGCCGCGCTGCTCAAAGGCACGGGGCTCGGCGCGGACGAAGTCGCGTCGCCGAACCTGCACGTCAATCGCGGCCAGGAGCAGCGTTGCTTCCGCAACCTGCTGCGCTGCAGCGGCGTGCCGTCGATCGGGTTGTCGATCGGCGCCCGGCTGCACGTGTCGACGCTCGGGCTCGCCGGCTACGCGATGCTGATCAGCGGCTCGGTGATGCAGGCGTTCCGGTGCATGGGTCAGTTTCCGCTGTTCATGGGGCTGTATTTCGACGTGCGCATCGACGCGCACGCGGGCGGCATGAGCGTGACCATCGGTCGCTACAACGGCGAGCCCGATCTCGAGGTATTCCAGGTCGACATGTGCCTGTCGAGCCTGCGCCTGATCGTGTCCGATCTCGTCGGCAAGCCGGTGTGGCCCGAGCAGTTGCAGCTCGCGCGCCGCACGCCGCGCAACGCGGCCGACTACGCACGCCACTTCGGCTGCCCGGTCGTATTCAACGCGGGCGACAACCGTCTCGTGTTCACGTCCGTGAACGGCACGGAAGCGCCGCGCCTCGCGAACGAAGTCAGCTTCAATGCGCTGCACGGTCAGTGCGAAGTGCTCGAGCGGCAGTGGGCCGCATCGGTCGGCACGCGCTTCGCCGATCGCGCGAAGGAGCTGATGGCCCGCGACCTCGCGCGCTTCAAGTCGATGACGTCGCTCGCGAGCGCGCTGCACCTGACGGAGCGCACGCTGCGCAGGCGGCTCGACAAGGACGGCATCGCGTTTCAGTCGCTGCTCGACGACGTGCGGCGCGACGAAGCCGTGCGCCTGCTCGACGATCACACGCTGACGGTCGCCGCGATCGCCGAACGGCTCGGCTACAGCGAGCCGCGCAGCTTCCGTCACGCGTACCGGCGCTGGACCGGCAAGACGCCACGCGCGGACCCCGACGCCGACGCGTGACCCGGCTGCGCTACCGCTTCGCCCTGACGCGCCGCGGGCTCGCGCACCGGCGCGTCATGTCCGCCTGAAGCCGCTTCGCCTGGCTCTCGAGGATCCGGCAGAACGCTTCCGTGAACGCGCTGCCCGGCCGCAGCGACGGACGCAGCATCGCAATACGGCGCGGCGGGATCGTGTCGATCGGCACGAACGCGAGGCCCGTCGCATCGATCGATGCGGCCGTCAGGCTGTCGACGATCGCGCGGCGCCCGGCGAGTTGCACCATCCGGCACGCGAGCGCCGAGCTCGACACCCGCGCGTGGATCGCGTGCCGGTTCTCGGACGCCGACAGCAGCGCCTCCAGTTCGGGAATGCCTTCCAGCGCATCGACGCTCGTCAGCCCGCCGGCTTCGAGATCGGCGAGCGTGACCGTCCGCCGCGCAGCCAGCGGATCGTCGGCGCGCATCGCGCAGACGATCGTCGAATCGAGCAGATGCTGCTCGGCGACGTTGCGCATCGCGCGAAACGGCGCGCAGATGCCGAGATCCATCTGCTGGCTCTCGACGAGATCGAGCATCCGCTCCGCGTTCTCGATCGCGACCTCGACGAACACCTTCGGGTACTTTTCCTGGAACACGGTGATCGCTTCGGGCAGCAACCGCTCCGTCACAGCCGGATACGCGCAGATGCCGAGGCGGCCGAGCGTGCCGCCGCGCAGGCCGTCCGCGAGCTCGTTCAGCGCATGCAGGCTCGCGTTGGTCCGCTCGGTCTGCTCGAACAGCAGGATGGCCTCGGCCGTCGGCAGCAGGCGGCCCTTCTCGCGCTTGAACAGCTCGACACCGAGGCTTTCTTCCAGCGCCTTCAGTTGCTTCGTCACCGCCGGCTGCGAGATGTGCAGGTTGCGCGCCGCCGCCGTCAGCGTCCGGCACCGGACGACCTCGTACAGCAGCTCGACCTGGTGATAGTTGAGCGTTCGCCTCGCCATATGCCCCTCCTTTCGACGCCGGATACTCGCGAGAGCATAACCCACGGTTATAGGGCGCGGTCCGACAATGTATTGGCGGAACAGGCCGGAATTCGATGAAATCACGGCTTTGAACACAAAAGCGGCCGCAACGGGCAGGTCGGGAGACACAGCGATGCAGACAATGTCGAGCTCACGGGCACAGAAGCCCACGAAATTCCGGTGGTTCATGGTGTTCCTCGCGTTTCTCGCGATCGTCACCAACTACATGGACCGCGCCAACCTGGCGGTCGCGCTGCCGTACATGAACACGGAGCTGCATCTGTCGTCCGCGGAATCGGGCCTGATCCTCGGCGCGTTCTTCTGGACCTATGCGGCATGCCAGATCCCGGCCGGCATGCTCGTCGACCGGTTCGGCGCAAAGCTCGTGTTCGCCGGCGCCGTCGTGTGGTGGTCGGCGTTCACGATGGCGACGAGCCTCGCGCGCGGCGGCGCATCGCTGCTCGGCCTGCGCTTCCTGCTCGGCGTCGGCGAAGCCGGCGCGTTCCCGTCCGCCACCAAGTTCGTCGAACGCTGGTTTCCGCCGACCGAACGCGGCCTCGCGTCCGGCATCTACGATTGCGGCGCGCGCGGCGGCACGCTGATCGCGCTGCCGATCTGCACCGCGATCATCACCGCATACGGCTGGCGCGCGTCGTTCATCTTCACCGGCGTGATCGGCCTCGTGTGGGTCGTCGTCTGGATGCTGGTCGCGAGCGAGTTTCCGTCGCAGAGCCGCTTCGTCAACGAAGCCGAAGCGAAGCACGTCGGCCAGGCCGCCCCGACCGAAAAGCGCGCGCCGGTCCGCATCAAGTGGCGCGAGCTGTTCACGTCGCGCGTGGTGTGGGCGATGTCGCTGGGCTTCGCGTGCCAGGGCTACGTCGTGTACTTCTTCATCACGTGGTATCCGACCTACCTCGTGAAGGAACGCGGCTTCAGCCTGCTGCAGCTCGGCTTCTACGGCATCCTGCCGGGCCTCGCGGGGCTGGTCGGCTCGTGGGTCGGCGGCTGGATCTCGGACCGGATCGCCGCGAGCCATTACGGCCTGAACTTCGCGCGCAAGTTCTGCATCGTCGTCGGGATGGCGCTGAGCGCGACGATCGGCCTCGCGGGGCTCGCATCGCAGGCATGGCTCGCGCTGCTGCTCCTGTCGATCGCGTTCTTCGGCGTATCGGTCGCCACGTCGAGCATTCTCGCGCTGCCGGCCGACGTATCCGCGCGCGGCGAGCGCTCGGTGGCCGGCACGGTCGCCGGCTTCCAGAACTGCATCTCCAATCTGGCGGGCATCGCGAGCCCGGCCGTGATCGGCCTGCTGAAGGACGCGACCGGCTCGTTCACGCCCGGCATGATCTCGGCATCGGTCATGGCGATCATCGGCTGCCTGATCTACATCTTCATGCTCGGGCCGATCCGTTCGGACGTGCTCGAGCACGTCGTCGCCGACTGACGGGCGCGCAGCCGTTCACACGCATTCCGCCCGCTTATTCAACGAGGAAAACATGCTTTGCGATTCACCGAAGGTGCCGTTTCTTGCCCAGGGTTCCGAGCAGGACACGGAGAAGGTCTCCGCCACGTTCGCCGTGCTCGGCGCGCCCTACGGCGTGCCGTACGGCCCGGCGCTGCTGCACTGCGACGCGTCCAACGCGCCCGACAAGGTGCGCGAGCGCAGCTTCCGCTACGGGCGCCAGGTCGGACACTATGACTTCGACCTGCAAGGCACGCTGTTCGGCGACACGGGCGCGACCTGCGTCGATTGCGGCAACCTGCCCGGCACGCTGGACGTCGCGCGCAACGCGGCGGCCGTCACGTCGGCCGTTGCATCGCTGCTGAAGCGCGGCGCGATTCCGGTGGTGCTCGGCGGCGACGATTCGATCCCGGCGCTCTGCGTGCGCGCATTCGAAGCGTACGGGCCGCTGAACGTGTTGCAGTTCGACGCGCATCTCGACTTCCGCGACGAAGTGAACGGCGAGCGGCACGGCTATTCGAGCCCGATCCGGCGCATTCGCGAGATGCCGTTCGTCAGGCGGATCGTGCAGGTCGGCCTGCGCGGCAGCGGCAGCGCGCGCACGAGCGACGTGGAAGACGCACTGCGTTCAGGCAACGTGCTCGTGCCGGCCGACGTCGTGCACGACGAAGGGATCGAAGCCGTCACGCGGCACCTGGTGGACGACGCGCCGTGGTTCGTGACCGTCGACATCGACGGCCTCGACCCGGGCATCGCGCCGGGCGTGGTCGCGCCGATGCCCGGCGGCCTGACGTTCCACCAGACGCGCGGCATTCTCCGCCATCTGTGCGCGCAGACGCGCCTCGCGGGGATCGATGTCGTCGAATATCACCCTGCGCTCGACGTACGCGAGATGACCGCGCTGACGATCGTGCGGCTGCTGACCAACGTGATCGGTACGAGCGCGCGCCGCATGGCGCGGTAAATGCCGGATGCGCCGAAGCGCCCGGCGAACGCGGGCGTTTCGGCCGGGCATGCGGCAAAACCGCCTGAATCGCCGGCATCCACGCAGGCATTCCGGCAACATGATTCGCAATTCGAATCATTTCCATCAGCACTCCGGTGTGATCTTCCTCGCTGCCGCCGCGCAGCCGGCGACGCGTCGCCGCGATCGTTCCCCACGGTAGACGCGATCCATCGATTGCTCTATACTCGCCCCAACTTCATCACAAAACGCATGATCTCGTACGCAACGTGATGTCATTTCGCACTTCGTTGCGCATGCATCCGTTTCGCCACGTCAAAGGGGCCTCCGGCCCCAGCGGTCGGTGTCAAGCCGCCCGAATCCATGCCGTCTTCACAGGACGGTGCCCTGCTCGAACGCGCCTCGCCGTTACGGCGCCGCCGGGCTGAACCTGACAATCAGACGAACGCAGCAGCGCGTTCACCCGACCGCCAGCCGCCCCTCGGTGCAGCCGGCAGCACTGTTTCCGTCAGTTCAAATCGCGGCCATGCCGGGATCACGAACTTCCATCGCGACGCCATAAGGCGTCATCGCGGCGCGTGCCTGCGCGCGTGCCGCACCGGTTTGAGGAGGCGTATCTTCATGACTCGACGCACTGTCCAGCTGGTGGGCAGCCTGGTGGCAATCATCGTGGTCGGATGGGCATTGGCGCGCGGCATCGGCGCCGACACGTTCCGCCAGCGCGCGGACGATCTCGCCTACTACGCGGGCCAGCACATGCTGCTGGTCGTCTATTCGATGACCCTGGCCATCGTCGTGGGCGTGCCGGCCGGCGTCTTGCTGAGCCGCCCGCGATTTCAGCACCAGGCCGAACGCTTCATGCAGGTCTTCAACATCGGCAACACGATCCCGTCGCTCGCCGTACTCGCCATCGCACTCGGCATCTTCGGCATCGGCAACGTGCCCGCGATCGTCGCGCTGTTCCTCGCATCACTGCTGCCCATCACGCGCAATGCGTACGAAGGCATGAAGAACGTACCGGCCGCGCTGCGCGAAGCCGCCAAAGGCATCGGCATGACGGGCTGGCAGTCGCTGGTTCGCGTGGAATTGCCCCATGCGCTGCCGATCATCGTCGGTGGCGTGCGCACCGCGCTCGCGATCAACGTCGGGACGGCGCCGCTCGCCTACCTGATCGGCGCGGACAGCCTCGGCTCGCTGATCTTCCCCGGCATCTACCTCGACAACCAGCCGCTCTTGCTGCTCGGCGCGTCGCTCACCGCGCTCCTCGCACTCGTGCTCGACGGCATCGTCGCGGCCGGCGGCCGCCACTGGCTTGCACGCCACGGAGGTGCCGCATGACGCTTCACCGTACCCTTCGATCGTTCGCACGCCTCTGCATCGCCGGTGCGCTGTGCGTCGCGGCCGGTACGCCGGCCTTCGCCGCGAAACTCGTGCTGGGCGCGAAGAACTTCACCGAGCAGTACGTGCTCGCGGAAGTCACGTCGCAATACCTGCGCTCGCGCGGCTACGACGTGGAAGTCCGCTCGGGCCTCGGCAGCACGCTCGCCCGCAGTGCGCTGGAGAACGGCCAGTTCGACCTGATGTGGGATTACACGGGCACGGCCGCGCTGGTCTACAACAAGATCCAGGACAAGCTCTCGCCCGAGGAAATGTACCGGCGCGTCAAGGCGCTCGACGTGCCGCGCGGGCTCGTGTGGCTCGACGCGTCGCCGCTCAACGACACCTACGCGATCGGCCTGCCGAGCCAGCTCGCGCAGGCCACCGGCATCCGGACCGTGTCGCAGCTCGCCGAGCACCTGAAGACCGATCCGGCCGCGCAGCACTACGTGTTCGGCATGGACGCGGAATTCGCGAACCGCCCCGACGGCCTGAAGCCGCTGCTCGCCGCCTACGGCATGCAGTTCAGCCGCGCGCAGCTGAAGCAGATGGATCCGGGGCTCGTCTACACGGCGCTGCACAACAACCAGCTGAAGATCGGCCTCGTCTATACGACCGACGGGCGCGTGAAGGGCTTCGGCATTGTGCCGCTCGAGGACGACAAGCACTTCTTCCCGCCGTACAACGCGACGCCCGTCGTCCGCAAGGGCACGCTCGAGCGCAACCCGAAGCTCGCGGCGCAGCTCAACGCGCTGTCGGCCGCGCTCGACAACGACGGGATGCAGGCGATGGCCAAGGCGGTCGACCTCGACGGCAAATCGCCGCGCGACGTCGCCGATGCATTCCTGCGCACCCATCCGCTTCCCTGAAGGAGACCCGATGAGCGTATTCGACTATCTCGCTTCGAGCTGGCCCGAGCTGCTGCAGCTGACGCTGCAGCACGTATGGCTCGTCGCGATCGCCGTGGGTTTCGCGATCGTCGCGGGCGTGCCGCTCGGCATCCTGATCAATCGCCACGACTGGCTCGCCGGGCCGCTGCTCGGCGTCGCCACGATCGTGCTCACGCTGCCGTCCATCGCGCTGTTCGGCCTGATGATCCCGTTCTTCTCGCGCTTCGGCCAGGGCATCGGCGCCGCGCCCGCGATTACGGCCGTGTTCCTCTACTCGCTGCTGCCGATCATGCGCAACACCTACCTGGCGTTGCACAACGTCGACGCCGGGATCAAGGAAGCCGGCACCGGCATCGGCATGACCTCGTGGCAGCGCCTGCGCCTCGTCGACCTGCCGCTCGCGGTGCCCGTGATTCTCGCGGGCGTGCGCACCGCGGTCGTGATGAACATCGGCGTGATGACGATCGCCGCGGTGATCGGCGCGGGCGGCCTCGGCACGCTGATCCTGCGTGCCATCGGGCAGAGCAGCATGATGAAACTGCTGGTGGGCGCGGTGCTCGTGAGCGTGCTCGCGATCGTCGCCGACCAGCTGCTGCAGATGCTGCAGCGTGCATTGACACCGAAGGGAGTGCAGAAGACATGATCGAACTCGACCAGCTGACCAAGACCTTCGCGCGCAAGGACGGCCAGGCCGTGCGCGCCGTCGACTCCGTGAGCCTGTCGGTGCCCGAGGGGGAAATCTGCGTGTTCCTCGGCCCGTCGGGCTGCGGCAAGACCACCACGCTCAAGATGATCAACCGGCTCATCGCGGCCACGTCGGGGCGTGTGCTCATCAACGGTGAGGATACGGCGCGGCTCGACGAAGTCGACCTGCGGCGCCACATCGGCTACGTGATCCAGCAGATCGGGCTGTTCCCGAACATGACGATCGAGGAGAACATCACCGTCGTGCCGCGCCTGCTCGGCTGGGACAAGAAGCGCTGCGCCGAACGGGCGCGCGACCTGATGTCGATGGTCGCGCTCGATCCGAAGCTGTACCTGAAACGCTATCCGCGCGAGCTGTCGGGCGGGCAGCAGCAGCGGATCGGCGTGATTCGCGCGCTGGCCGCCGATCCGCCCGTGCTGCTGATGGACGAACCGTTCGGCGCTGTCGACCCGATCAATCGCGAATCGATCCAGAACGAGTTCTTCCAGATGCAGCGGCAACTGAACAAGACCGTGATCATGGTGAGCCACGACATCGACGAGGCGATCAAGCTCGGCGATCGCATCGCCGTGTTCCGGCGCGGCCAGCTCGTTCAGTACGATCACCCGGATACGCTGCTCGCACGCCCGCGCGACGAGTTCGTCGCGCAGTTCGTCGGCCAGGACAGCACGCTCAAGCGCCTGCTGCTCGTGAAGGCCGGCGACGCCGCCACGCAACCCGAAACGGCGCGGGTCGATACGCCGCTCGCGCACGCGCTGGCGGTGATGGACGAAACCGACTGCCGCTACCTGACCGTGCTCGACGACGCCGGCCGCGCGCTCGGCTACGTGACGCGCCGCGCGGCCCGCACCGACGGCGGCGTATGCGGCGAACGCGTGACGCCGTTCGCGGCCGGCGTCGCGGCGGACGACAACCTACGTATCGTGCTGTCGAAGATGTACCAGTACAGCGCGTCGTGGATGCCGGTGCTCGACCCCGACGGCGTGTGGCTCGGCGAAATCACGCAGGACTCGATCGCCGCATACCTCAGCTCGGGCCGCTCGCGCCGGCAAACGGGGCAGCCGCCGGGCAGCCCGGCCGATGTCGTCGCGGCAGCCGCGTCTCACTGATGCATTCCCGGGCCGGTGTTCCATCGCATCGGGCCCGGGACGCAAAACGATGTCGCACGCCGTACGAAAAGCGTGCGACGACGATCGACGGCAAGACGCCGCTCAGGAAACCTGTCGCGAAAACCTGTCAAACGACAACCGGCGAGCGGACACCCTGCCCGTCATCCGGATTGCTTGCATATGTAGTCCATGACCATCGTCTGAATGGAATCGCGCTCGACATAGCGGTAATCGTCGGAATCTTCGCGTGAAACATGGACCTGCCCCGGCCGTGTTCCGGTCATGCTCGTCTTGCCCATCGCCCACGTCTTGTTCGCGCAGTCGAACGACCAGTCGGAAACGATGCGCTTCACCGGAAACGGCGCCGAATACCGGTGCGGCTCGGCATACACGATCTTGACCGTCACCCACGAATTGCGCGGGCCACGGTAGACGGACGCGGGATCGACATAAAGCGCGACTGCCGGGCCGGGCCCCAGCGTGACCCAGCTCTCCGCCCATGCGCCGTGCGCGACGAGCGCAAGCAATGCCCCCGCGATCCCGTTTCTTTTCACGTTCGTCCCTTGAATCCCGTCCGGTGTATTCCGTGGCCAGATTCTACGTTCCGCGCCGACATCACCTGCGCGCGTCGCCCTGAATGACCGATCGGCGTGCAGGCTCTTCCGTCGACCGGCAGCCGCTCGCGCATGTCGCTCGCGTATCGACCCGTCCGGCACCCGGCATGAATCGCGATTCGAATGAAATCGACTCGCGTAAAATGCCCGCAACAATCAATCCGAGCGGGCCGCCCTTCCATTCCACTCGCATCGGCACAACACCAACGAGCGCCACGTCGCCGCCCGAAACGGGCGCGCACGACCGCGACGATCGTCGACCGACGAAGCCTTCATGAGCAAACCGATCCTGTACCTCCTCGCCGGCAACGGCAGCGCGGCCGACTGGTGGGATGATGCGCTGCCCCACTTCCGGCGCTACCAGCCCGTGCCGCTGGAGCTGCCGGGCTTCGGCGATCATCCCGCGCCGCCGTGCGAGGATCTCGCCGCCTACGCGCAAGCGCTGCTGGACGCGACCGAACCGGGCCACGCGATCATGGCGGTCGGCGTGAACGCGCTGCTGGTGCTGCATGCGTTGCAGCGCCGACCCGGCCACTTCGGCCGCAGCGTGCTGCTCGCCCCGGTCGGCGCGTTCCTGTGGGAACGGCGCCTGCCGAAACTGATGGCGCCGAAGCCGCTGCGCAAAACCATCCACTGGCTGCTCGCACACCACCCGGCGCTGTTCGCACGCAAGTTCTCGAACCTCAGGTGGACGCCTGCGCAGTACCGCCGCATGGGCGCCGGCTATGCACGCTGCCGCGCGTTCCTGCCGCACTGGGATCTCGTGCGCGCCGATACCGCGCTGCCGCTGCTCGAATGGATCACGGACCGCATCGAACTCGTGTGGGGCGACCAGGATGCCGTGCTCGGCGTGCGCCAGTCCGCCGCGTGGTCGGCAATCCTCGCGCGCGCCGACCTCACCGTCACGCTGCAACCCGGCTGGGGCCACTATCCGTGGATCGATGCGCCCGCAACGTTCGCGCAGTGGCTCGAGGCCGGCGACACGGGCTTCGTCGCGCATACGAAAGGCGGTCGCCTCGCGCTGGCCACGATGGCCGGACTGCCGGTACCGCCCGCGCTGTCGCTGACCCGTGCCGACGATCCGCGCCTGCCCGGCTTTCTCGCGAGCCGGCCCGATGCCGAGTGGGCGGTCCGCTCGTCGAGCCATGGCGAAGACCAGGCCGATGCGGCCAACGCGGGCCTGCACACGACATTCCTGCGCGTACCGGCGTCGCAAGCTGTCGCACGCGTGGCCGAGCTGCTCGACGGCGGCCTCGAGGAAGCCGTCGTGCAGCGCTTCGTCACGCCCGTGCTGTCCGGCATCGCGTTCGTACGCCATCTCGCCGCCGAAGTCGAATGGGTGGAAGGCCACCTCGAATCGCTCGCCGACGGGCAGACCAGCCCGCAGCGCGCGATCCTGTCACGGCTCGGCGAACCGTGGCGGCGCGACACGTTCCCGGCCGCACACGGCCTGGGCCCGCAGCAGCTGTGGGCCTTCCTGCAACGCGTGCTGCGCGCGTTCCATTACGTGCCGGGCGATGTCGAATGGGCGTGGGACGGCACGCAACTGTGGCTGCTGCAGTACCGCCCGATCAGCAGCTACGGCTGGCACCGCCACCTGACCGCCGCGAACATCGCAGAGATCCTGCCGCCGCAACCGAGCCGGCTCGTCGAATACGCACAACGGCGCGCGGCCAGCAGCATTCCGGCCATCATGGCCCGCTGGGATGCGCGCGTGCTGCGCGACAACGAACCGTTCACCGCGCTCTACGGCGGTGCGTCGTACATCAACAACGACCTGTTCCTGGCCCGTCTCGCGGACTGGGGCGTATCGGCCGCCAACTACAGCGGCGAAATCGGCGGCGCAACCCCGCCGCTGCGCTGGCGACCGTTGCGCCTGTTGCGTTCGTTGCCGGTGTTCTGGCGCATGCTGCGTGTCGCGCGCGCTCACCTGCCGACGCTCGCGCATGGCCTGCAGCGCTTCGACCGTGAACTCGCGACGCTCGTCGAACAACGCGCCGACGGCCAGCAACTGGCCGACTGGTTCACGCGCTTCTACGTGTTCGTCGTGCAGGGCAACCTGTGCATCGCGTCATCGCTGGCCAGCAGCGGCGGCGCATTGTGGGGGCGTCCGCCGACCGCGTACGGCCAGCTCGACGACAGCCCGCACCGCTTGCCGTGGGAAACCGACCCGGGCACCGCACGACCCGCGGCCGCGGACCTGCCGCTGCAGGCGTTTCCCGACTGGCCGCTGCCGGTCCGCCTGCTGCACGCCCTCGGCGCGCCCGGCATGCGCGGCTGGTACCTGCAGGTACGCGAGTGGTATCGCGACAACCTGATGCGCGTGTTCTTCCGCCTGCATCACGCGATGCCGGCGGCCGACCGCGACACCTGGTTCGCTCCCCATCCCGAGCGCCGCGACCGCAACGGCAGCTTCTGGCAGGACGGCAGCGAAGGCACCGACGAGGCCGCCGGCTTCATGATCTATCCGGGCCACACGCAAGGCGTGCTCGGTCACGACATCCTGCTGGAAGACACACTGGACCCCGGCCGGCACGCGCAGTACCAGGCCGCACGCGCGGTGATCGCGCGCATGGGCGGCCGGCTGTCGCACGGAGCGACACTGCTGCGCGAGCTGCGCAAGCCGTCGGCCGTACTGCCGCGCGTCGACGCGGGATGGATCGGGCGCGAGGTGCGGCTCAGCGACGGCCGGCTGACGCTGGTCGAACCGGCGTCAGCGGCGGGCTGAAAGCGCTGGCGCGGCGATCCGGAAACCAGGTGGCGCGTGGCGGTGACCGCCGCTCCCCGTCGGGCCGGAAGGAACCGCACGCGTCAACGCAGCGGCGTGCGGATCTGTCCGTCGACCTTCAACGTGCGCCGGTCGTGCGCGGCCTCGTATTCGACCGTCTGCGCGGGCGTGACGGCGCCATAGGACCGGCCGTTCACGTAAACGATGCCGCCGCGCAGCTCGATCCGGTCGCCGTTGACCGTCGCGGTCGCATGATCGCCCTGCAGCACCGCGCCCGAGCAACCGGCGGTCGAAAAGCTGCGGACCGACGTGCCCGGCATCGCGGCGATCCCGCCCTGATCCGCCACGTGCGCCGCGCTGCACGGCGGCGCATCCATGCTGCCGGCCGCGTAAAGCGGCTCCGCACCGATGCCGCCTCCGGCAAGCAACGCAATCGTCATCGGCAACAGCTTGTTCATGGTGACCTCCGTGGTCCGCGGTGACTGATCGACGATCGGCCAGCGATGCCCAGTATGCGTCCACTTCACCGCGCGCGGCCATCCGCTGCAGTACCAGTCGCGGCCCGGCCGGGTTTGTCCGGGCGCGCCGATCCGCTCGGACTCCGCCCCCGGAAGCGCCACAGCAGTTCACCCGAAAAACCGCCTTGACAAGTTGCGTATCGCAACTATTATTGATTGCGATACGCAACCTTCTGGGGCTGACCATGGACCTGATCGACCCGCCCGCCAAGCCGCGCGACGCGACCATCCTCGAACTGCGCGACTTCTCCCGCAAGCTGGTGCGCGAGCTCGGCTTCATGCGGGCCACGCTGGCCGACAGCGACTGGGCGCCGTCGGCCGTACACGCGATCCTCGAGATCGGGATGGCGCCCGGCATCAACGCGAAGGATCTGGGCAACATCCTGCGGCTCGACAAATCGAACACGAGCCGGCAACTTGCGCGGCTCGAGGCGGCCGGGGTCGTCGAGCGACGCGTGTCGAGCGAGGATGCGCGCGCGATCGAGCTGTACCTGACCGCCGAAGGGAAAAAGCTGCAGAAAAGAATCGACACGTTCGCGACCGATCAGGTATCGAATGCGCTGCGCCGCATGATTCCGGCCGACCAGCAGGCGCTGCTGCGTTCGCTCGCGCTGTATGCCGATGCACTTGCCCAGGACAATGCGGCCCGGGCGGCCGATGCGCTACCCGACGCGCCGTCGATTCGCGAAGGCTATCAACCGGGCTGCATCGGCGACATCGCGGGCCTGCACGGGCGCTTTTATTCGGAACACTGGGGTTTCGGCGCTTTTTTCGAACAGCGGGTCGCGACCGAACTGGCCGCATTCGCGGGGGCGTTGCCGGCCGCCGGCAAGGCGCTGTGGCTCTGCCAGGAAGACGGACGGACGCTCGCGTCGCTCGCGATCGACGGCGACCCGGCGACCGGGGTCGCCCACCTGCGCTGGTTCATCGTGAACGACGCGCTGCGCGGGTCGGGCGTCGGGCGCCAGATGCTGACGCTGGCGATGCGTTTCGTCGACGCGCAGCCGTTTCGCGAGACCTACCTGTGGACGTTCAAGGGCCTCGATTCGGCGCGCCACCTGTACGAATCGTTCGGCTTTGCGCTGACCCACGAGTCCGCGGGCACGCACTGGGGGACCGAGGTGGTCGAGCAGCGTTTCAGCCGGCCCGGGCCATCCGGCAGCTGAGGTTCGATGGACCACCGTCGTTCCAATGGGCATCATGACGCTCGCCACGAACAAAGGACGCTGCACATGCTCGAACGTCTCGCGGCCGTTGCGCTCTGCGCGGCCGTCATCGCGCCCGCCGCGATGGCCGCGCAACCCGATGCCGCGACCGGCACTCACCCGATCGACCGGAAGCTGGCGCAGTGCCTGAACGATCCCGACCACGCGTCGACGGGCGGCCAGACCGAATGCGTCGACGACGCGGGCCGTGCGTGGGACGCGCAGCTCAACGCCAGCTATCGCGCGCTGCAGGCATCGCTGCCGGCGGCAGGCCGGCCCGCGCTGCTGCAGGCGCAGCGCGCGTGGCTCGCCCGCCGCGACGCCGACCTGAAGCTGATCGGCGCCGTCTATGCGACGACGCACGGCACGGTCTACGTGCCGATGAACGCGAACGACGTGATGGAACTGACGCAGCAACGCGCGCTGACGCTGCAGCGGTTCGAAGCCGATCGCGCGGCGCACGGCTTCAGCCTGGCCGGGCGCCTGCCGCCCACGACCGCCGAAACGACCGAACGCGTCACCACCGTTCCGCAACGCGGTGCACGTTTCGAACGCGCGCACTGCACGGCGCTCGCCGGGCTCGACGCAAAAGGTCGCTGCGCGGCGCAAGCCATACCGCTGTACCTGCAGGATATCGACGACGTGACGACGGCCATCGAACGCCGCCTGCCGCGCGCCTCGCGCGAAGCGATGCGGACGTCGTCGCAGAAATGGCGTGCGTTCGTCGCGGCCCAGCCGCCGCTGATCGGCGCGCTTTACGCGGCAACCGGTACGGCCGGCGTGCCGCCGCAGGTCTCGATCGAGATGCGCGATGAAGCCGCCGCGCGCCTGCAGCAGCTCGTGTATGCGGAAGACAGGATCGGCGCGGATTGATGCGGCAGCGCGCCGCCACCGCTCACCTGATGCGCTGCATCCGCACGATCCCCCAGATGAATACGCCCGTGACGACGAGGGTCACCAGGATCGACAGCCAGATCGAATGCGTGTTGATCCACGTTCCGAGAAACGCCGCGGCAAAGACACCGACCGCCACCCATTCGAGTGCCTTGCCGAGCCGGCTTTCCCGATAACGCGGCGGGTCCGCCGTGTTGCGGGCGGCGTCCACCCGCTGCCGTGCGTGCGGCGCGCAGGCGGGAAACGCGCCGACCAGCGCCCGGCTCGGCCACGGATCGATGTCCGCGTGCGCGTCGCCCACGCCCGTTGCGCGCCATACGGCGTCGGCATCCGGCGCGCGACGCAGCGCCTGAATCTCGCGGGCAAGGCCCGCATCGGGCGCCTGCCGCTGCTGCAGTTGCGCGACCTGCGCAAGCTCCGTCGCGAACGCGTCCGTGTTGTCGCTCACGTCCGGCAATCCGCTCGTGCGCACCAGGACGAACTCCCCGAACGCGCCGGCAACGTAATCGACGAACGCATCGTAGATCGTGCGGTAACGCTCGCCGAGCAGCGCAACGAGCGGATCGCGGCGGGCCGCCGCGCGCGCCAGTGCGCTCGCCTTCGTCGTGACCAGATACGGGTAGCGCGCATCGCGCTCTTCCGGCGTCGCGCTCTCCAGATACTCGTCGAGCTCGGCCGCTTCGTCATCCGGGTCGAAATCGTCGATGCAATACGCGAAGCGCACGTCGTCGGGCCCGAACAGCACGCGCCAGAACAGCGGGATGTACGCGTTCGATTCGAGCGACGGGCCGCCCGCCGCGAAGTAGGGCTTCAATTCCCCCTTGCGGCCCTCGGGCATGCGCGGCCAGGGCGGACTCTCCAGAAACACGGGATGCGACATATCGCGGGCCCCCAGTCGGGATGATCGGATGGTTGTTGTTCGACGCGACTTTCACCAACGCACGACAGGCCGGGGCATTTTGTCGGACTTTACAAAATCTGTCACCCGGATCGGTCGGGGGCCTTTCCGCCAATTGTCCGGGATGCATTCCAGCCGGGCGGAAGGCAGCGCGATACACGATGAGGGATGCACGACGCTGCGGAAATCCGGATAATGTTTGCCCCCGAACATTTCACACGACAATGGATCGCCTCATGACTTCCGGTGTCTCCGTCACCAGCCGCACGCTGGATCGCGCCGCCTTGATGCAGCTCGTCGCAAGCTCGCCGTCGCCCCTTCACCTGGAGGATTGCGACCTCGAAGGCGCGGACCTGTCGCGCCTGGATTTGCGCGGCGCGCGATTCGAGCGATGCGCGCTCGCCGAAGCGTCGTTCCTCGGCGCCACCCTCGCGCACACGTCGTGGATCCGCTGCCGGGCCCGCCAGGCCGATTTTGCGTCGTCGGATCTCGAGGACGCCACGTTCCAGTCATGCGATCTCAACAATACGAGCTGGCGACGCGGCAAGCTCGGATCGGTCCGGTTCAACGAATGCAGGCTGACCGGCGCCGATTTTGAGGAATGCAAATCGCTTGGCATCGAATTCGCCAGCACGCTGCTGGTCGGCGCGAGCCTGCGGCGCTTTTCGTTTCGCAAAACGCGGCTCGTGGCACTCGATTTCTCGGACGCCGATCTCGCCGGCGCGGACTTCCGCGACGCCGTGTTCGAAGGCGGCAGCCTGCGCAACGCGCATCTCAACGATGCCCGCTTCGAGGGTGCCGACCTGCGCGACGTGGATCTGGGCGGCACGCCCAAGCTGCTCGCGTCCGGCGTGCTGCGCGGGGCAACCGTCTCCTACGAGCAGGCGGCCATGCTGATCGAGAACTTCGGAATCCGGGTCGCCTGAGCGCCCGTTGCCCGGGATCGGTGCTTGGACGCACCGACCTCGGGGCGTTCTCGTGCGAGCCGCGCCGATGGCGCGCCTCGAAGCACGCGTCGCAACGAGCGAAGGCGCGGTTACTCGCGCGCCAACGGCCTCTCCATCTTCACGATTTCCAGCTGAACCGGGCTGTTCCCGTGAGAAAAATGGCCCGTCCCGATCACGGCGAAACCGTGCCGTCCGTAAAACGGCACCGCGTTCGTCGTCGCCTCCAGATACACCCGCTCGAATCCGGCACGCGCGATCCCGGACGCGGCTGTTTCCAGTAGCGCCTTGCCCGCGCCACCGCGCGCGCGATCGCCACGAATGAACAGCTTGGTCAGTTCTTCGCCGGCCGTTTCCGCGAACCCGAGCATGTCGTTGCCGCTTTCGGCCACCCACAGCGCATGGCGCCGGATCGCATCGAGATACATCTCCGGCACGCGCCCGTCCAGCCAGCTCGCGATCTGCCCGCGCGAGTAATCCGCCGCGCACAGTTGCGTGACGGAATCCAGATGAACATCGAAAATCCGCCGGATGTCGGATTCGTTCGCAGATCGGATTTCAAAGGCGGACACGTTCCCTCCCGGTTCATTGCCGCACGGCAGCTCATGCCGAAAACCGTCTAATATTCTCATCACCCCTGATACATCAAGATACGGGAAAACCCTCTATCGCACGCCATTTCAGGGTAATGCCTTCTCGCACCGATTCCGCTCTCGAGGCCGCCAATCACTAGGGAAAATCCGGAGACAACCTTACAGCGATTTGCATGATGATTCACGAGAGCGTCATGCTTCGGCGATTTCGCTGGATGCCAGGCTTTCAGTTCGTGTCGTGCAGCGGGTGCCGCCATGCGGCAAACGCGATGATCGACACCTGAAACGGCAGCGGTTGGCGAATCGCCGGGTGTTCAATACTTTCAACAACCCGGTCGAGAGTAATCGTGAGAATCCGTGGCCCGCTGGTGCGGTGGCGACGAGGCGATGCGCGAAACCTGCGCGCCGCGATCGCGTCCCCCGACGACAGTGACGGCTGGCAAAGTCCTCGCCTGCCTCTGTCGATCTACACCATCCTGTCCCGCCGTTCCGTTCGCCGTCACAACGCCGTCGCCGCACGCGCGTCCGTCGCGATCCATACCGACGACGTGGCATCGCTGCTGCCTTAGCGCTCCGCGCCCTTTCCCCGTGTCCGTTCGACCTGCGCGCCGTGTCGCCTGACCGGTGACGGGATCGGCTCGCGCGCCGTTTGCGTGCGAGTCTCACGCCATTTCTAACGGACTCCTTATTTCATTGCAGCGCCCGTGCTCGCCAGGAGCACCGGCCACGCACGCCTGTTTCATCCGATGAACCGTCGCGCGACGGCCCGCACATTGCGGCTCGACTCGCGCACCGCAAGGAAAATCTTCGTCATGCGAATCCGCACGCTTCGCCGCGCCGCTTCGGCCGCCGCCCTCCTGTCGATCGCCGTCGCCGGCTCGACCGCCCATGCGGCCGGCGAGCTGAACATCTACAACTGGTCCGACTACATCGCGCCGGACACGATCCCGAACTTCCAGAAGCAGACGGGCGTCAAGGTCCGCTACGACAACTACGACAGCGACGACACGCTGCAGGCGAAGCTGTTGTCCGGGAATTCCGGCTACGACATCGTCGTGCCGACGTCGAACTACATGGCCAAGCAGATCCAGGCGAACGTGTACCAGACGCTCGACAAGTCGAAACTGCCGAACCTGTCGAACCTCGATCCGCTGCTGATGAAAATGGTCGCCGACGCCGATCCGGGCAACCAGTACGGCGTGCCGTGGGCCTACGGCACCGACGGCATCGGCTACAACGTGCAGGCCGTGAAGAAGGCGCTCGGCGACAAGGCGCCGGTCGACAGCTGGGCGCTGGTGTTCGATCCGGCCAACATGGCGAAGCTGAAGAGCTGCGGCGTGTCGTTTCTCGACCAGGCCGTCGACGTGTTCGCCGCGACGCTGCAATACATGGGCAAGGATCCGAACAGCACGAACCCGGCCGACTACCGCGCCGCGTACGAAGTACTGAAGAAGGTGCGCCCGTACATCACGCAGTTCAACTCGTCGGGCTACATCAACGATCTCGCGAACAACGACCTGTGCGTGTCGTTCGGCTATTCGGGCGACGTCGGCATCGCGCACCGCCGTGCGGCCGAAGCGAAACGCCCGTACGAGATCCGCTTCGCGAATCCGAAGGAAGGCGGCCTGCTGTGGTTCGACATGATGGTGATCCCGAAGGACGCGCCGAACCGCGACGCCGCGCTGAAGTGGATCAACTACCTGCAGGACCCGAAGGTCAACGCGGGCATCACCAACGCGGTGTTCTACCCGACCGCGAACAAGGCCGCGCGCCAGTACGTGAAGCCTGCGATCGCGCACGATCCGTCGGTATATCCGGCCGACGAGGTACTGAGCAGGATGACGCTGCTCAAGCCGATGTCGCCGGAGATCCGCCGTCTGCAGAACCGGCTGTGGGCGCAGCTGAAGACGGGGCGCTGAGCGTCGCGGCACTGAACCGTGCCTGCGGCGGCTCGCGCCGCAGGCACGTATGCATCAACAATCGTCGAAGCAGATCGCCCGACCTATTGCACGCCCTGCGCGCGCGCCCCCGCAAACGCATCGTCGACGAACCGGATCACGTCATCGAGCGACGACGTGCACGCGGCGCCCGGCGCCAGCGACGCGAACGCCCCGTCCGGCCCAAAACAGACGAGCGGCTTGCCCCAGCGCTGCGCGAGCGAAATCTCCTCGGCCGTACCATGCCCGCCCGGCAGCGCGACGATCAGGTCGCTGCTCAGCACGTTCACGTAATTGCGGTTGATCGTGTCCGGCTCGGCGCCCGGTTCCCGGCGCGGCAGCGGCGTGAGGACCGGAATCTCGACGAACGGATGCGGATAGCCGTCGAGCGGCACGAAGCCCGCGCGCGGATCGGCCCGCGTCGGCACGATGCCGATCGATCGGCCGGCCCGGCCGGGCACGCCGGCGAACGCGCGCGCGACCGCCAGCATCACGCCCTGCCCGCCGCCCGTCAGCAGGTTGAACCCGGCCTGCGCGAGCCACGCGCCGAGCGGCTCCGAAAATGCGAGCCACGGCTCCTTGCCCGAGCCCATCACGCCGATCGTCCTGTGCTTCTGTTGCATCGTGGTTTCCGGTGAAAGCGTGTCGATGCGCGACCGCACCGTGCTCATTCGAGCTCGACGCCCTTGAGCTCGGGAATCAGGAACAGCGTCGCGACCATGTCGAGCACGTAGAGGCCGGCGAGCAGCGCGATGGCCGTCTGGAACGAGTAGTGGGCGGCGAGCGCGCCGACCGCGACCGGGCCGAAGCCGCCGATCGCACGGCCGATGTTCCACAGTACGTTCTGCGCGGTTGCGCGTGCGGCCGTCGGATAGCCTTCCGACATCAGCGTCCCGTAGCCGCCGACCATCCCGTTGACGAACATGCCCATCAGCGCGCCGGCCCACAGCATCGCCGTCGGGTCCGTCAGCCGCGCATACGCGATGACCGTCACGACCGAGCCGAGCTGGTACAGCAGGAACGTCGGCTTGCGCCCGATGCGGTCGGCCAGTTGCCCGAACACCCAGACGCCGATCATCATCCCGACGACGGTCGCGGCCGTCCACAGCCCCGACTTCGTCAGCGAGAAGCCCATCTGCTTCGACAGGAAGGTCGGCAGCCAGATCATGATCCCGTAGTAGCCGAAGTTCTGGACCGAACACAGGATCACGATGCCGAGGCTCGTACGCGCGGTGCGGCCGTCGGCGACGAGCATGCGGAACGCGTTGGATGTCGGTTGCGTCGCGCGCTGCACGAACGCCTCCGGCTCGTGCAGCTTGTTGCGCATCGCCCATGCGAGCAGGGCCGGCAGCACGCCGACCACGAACATGCCGCGCCAGCCGATGTGAAGCAGCAGCAACGGTGTCAGCAGCGCGGCCAGCAGCACGCCGGCCTGCCAGCCGAGCGCGACGTAGCACGACACGCGGGCGCGCTTGCTCGCCGGCCACGCTTCCGCCGCGAGCGCCATGCCGATCCCGAACTCGCCGCCGAGGCCGATCCCCGCGACGGTGCGATAGACGAGCAGATCCCAGAAGCCGCGCGCGAATGCGCACAGGCCGGTGAAGATCGCGAACAGCAGGATCGTCCAGGTCAGCACGCGCACGCGCCCGTAGCGGTCGCTCAATGCGCCGAACACGATGCCGCCCGCGACCGCGCCGATCAGCGTCCACGTCACCAGCGCGCCGCCCTGCCCGGGCGTCAGTTGCAGCGCCGCCGTGATCGCCGGCAGCATGAAGCCGAGGATCAGCAGGTCGAAGCCGTCCATCGCATAGCCGATCGCCGATCCGGCCAGCGCTTTCCACGCGTACGACCCGACCTGCTCCACGCGCGGGGCCGACGGGCCGCCGAGCGTCGATGATTTCATGTTTGCTGCCATGGTGTCCTGCCACGAATGTCCGGCGACATTCTAAGGCCTGTGCTCACGGCCGGCGGGCGCGGACGCACGTCGGCGCCCGCTTGCCGGGCGGCAACCGGGGAACGGCGGGCGATGAACGGTAAAGGGAAAACGTCGATCCGGTGTCGGCGGCGAGGCCGGCGATGTCGCGGTCAGGCCGGACACCGGATGAAAAACGGCATGCTGGCGGGCGGTTGCCGGCCGGGCCGCCTGCGCGAACCGGGCGGCGCCGGGCGGCCTCGCGGCGCGCCGGGCTTCAGCCCTGGTCGTCCCCGGGCCACCAGGTTTTGGCCTCGCGGTCGACGGCGAGCGTGTCGAGATCCTTGCCTTCGAGCCATTTCGGCCGGGGGCCGCGCCCCGACCACGAGCGGCCGGTCGTCGGATCGTAGTACTTGGCAGGCGCCTTGCGTTTTCGCTGGACGATGTAGCCGAGCGCACTCAGCACTTCCTGCTGCGAGATTCCCAAAAGCTCGACCTGTTCCTTGAAGGCCGCCAGCGCGGCTTGCTTTTCCTTCTGCTTCGCGTCCGACAGCTTGATATTCAGGTCCCGAAGTTGTGCTTCGAGGTCCTGCAGGGCCTGGGTCATGTATTCATCCTCTTTGGGCATGTTTTTGCAAAAAGCTCCGATGGGCGAACCTACCACGAAGTTCCGCCGATCGGGACTATCGAATGAGTGAATCGTTTGCCTGAGCCGGCATGGTTTGCGCGATGCGCACTAAACGACGTCGTGCGTCATTGAGTGGCTGGACCAGGCCGGCAACGTGCGGCACGCCGCGTACATATGCACGGGGCGAACGGCGGCGGCAAGTGATTCGCCGCACCATGGCACTGGCGCGGCATGGCGCGAATGATAGCAGTGCGCGGTGTCGTGTTGCAGAAGTCGCGGACCGAAGTTGATGCGGATGCGCCGTTCAGCGGTCCGCGCCGCCGGCATCCCACGCGATCCGGTCGAACAGCGCGCGCAGCTTCGCGCCGCGCGCCGCATTCAGCGCCGCGGCATGCGCGACGCGTCCGGCCAGATGCGCGCGGAAATCCGGATGCGCGTCGCGATTCTGCGAGGCCGGCCCATGCCGGACGCAGTTGGTCAGGATGGCCTTCAGGCGATCGAACGCGTCGCGCGCCAGGTTCGGATGACGATTGACGACCACGCCGGCCAGTTGCTGCCGTGTCCCGCGCCGCATCACGCGCGTCTTGCGCAGTTGCAGCGCGAAGCCCTCTTCGAGCGCGATCGCGGCAACCCTGACCTGCAGCCGCTCGATGTTGCGCGCGAGCGTGCTGCCGCCCGAAAACGCGAGATCGTCCGCATAGCGCGTGTAGGTCGCATCGAGCGAACGCGCGAGCGCGGCGAGCCGCATGTCGAACCGGAACGCGCACAGGTTCGCGAGCGCCGGCGACGTCGGCGCTCCTTGCGGCAGATGCCGTTCGCGATAGCGCTGGCGGCCGATCCAGTCGAACCGGTCGCGCAGGTCCGGCGCCAGCAGCCGCGCCGACGGCACGCGATTGGTACACAGCCCGGTGAGCGTACGCGCGACTTCGGCCGGATACCCGAGTGTCGCGAACAGCGCATGCACGCGTGCGGCGCGTACCGACACGAAGAAATCCGCGAGATCGAAGCGCACGACGACATCGCGATCCGCATGCGGCGCCGCGAACGACACGATCCCGTGCCCCTTGCGGAAACCGTGGACCGCGCCATGCGGCGCAATGCGATCGAGCAGCCCGTGCAGGATGCGGCGCTGCGCTTCGCGCAGCCGTCCCTTCGGGATTTCGACGAGGCGGCACCCGCCGCTGCGCTTGTCGACCGCGATGTACGTGTAGTGATGCAGCGGCGTCGCGCTGCCGCGCGCATCGACGCGCCAGTGGTCGGACAGCCAGTCGAGCGCCGGCGTGCTCGTGCCGAGCCAGTCGGCGAGATCGCCCGGCGTCGCCCATTGCGGCACGTCGCAGCCGGCGAGCGGCGCGGGCAGCGGCCGCTGGACCGGCGGACGCCGCACGATGCGGATCACTGCCGGCCGACTGTCGCCGTACCACGCGAGTACGAACGCGGGCGCCTCGGCCAGGTCCGCCGCAAGCACGTCGATGTCGACATCGGCCCAGTTCGTGCCGAAGCGGGCGAGCGCGGCGTCCGCGCATTCGTGCGCCCAGGGCTGCGCGTCGCCGAGCACGGCCGCCATCCGCGCGATGACGCCAGCGCGCTCGGGTGCACCGGCGAGCATCGCCTCGGCTATCGTGCGGGTGGTGTCGCGCAGGGATGAATGCATGGGCGAAGATGGGCGGGACGATGAGTCAACGTGGCCGGTACTGCGAGGGGATGCGTTGCGCAACGCGCAACCGGTTCCCTTGCGACGCATCGGGGTGTCGATCTCATCCACGGGGTAGCCCCGTAGTCCTGGAACATCGGCTGCCTGTTCCGGGGGTGTGCTTGACCCACCGCCCCGCGTCGCGACTTTAATGGTCGGCGACGCCGGGTGTCAAATCGGGCCGAACGAGGCGCGATGCACGGGGTTCCCGCTTCGTGCAACGCCTCCGGGCGTCGCGCTCACGCGCGCCGGGAAAACAGGTCGCTGGACGCGATCGGCGCCACGCCGATGCCGACCATGCTGTTCAGCACCGTCGCCCAGCTCGCGTCGTTCACGCCGACGGGAAACGACCGGACGCGATTGGCGAGCAGCCAGAAGGTACGCGTCATGCCGTCGCTCATCGCGACCTCGTAACCGCTTTCCACCGTCCAGTAGCCGACCGACGGCATCGGCACCGGCGCGTCGCGGCCGCCCTTGAACCCGGCGGCGGCCATCGCGAACTTCCGGTCGAACGGCATGGCCTGGCGCGGGACGCAATCCTGCGAATCCCGCTTCGGAAACGCGGGGCTCGTCTCGAGCCAGCGGCGATAGAACTTGTCGGCGTCGACATGGACGATGAAATGCTCGTCCCCACCCGGCTGGGCCATCAGATAGCAATCTGCCTGGTTGGGCACCGGGACGCGCCACGTTGCGCGCTTCGCGCTCAGGTCGACCAGTTCGCAGGCCATCGGCCGGAGCCGGATCGATGCAGCGGATTCGGATTCGCGCAGGTCGCGCGCGCGCAGGATTCCGTTGTGAAGACGTGTCAGCATGGGCCCTCTCGTTCTCTCGGTCTTTTCGAATGAGTCAGGGCCCGTGGAGCGCTCCACGCCGCCGCGGCAGCGGCCGGCAACGCACGACGTGCCGGCTGCGCGACGAGGGCGCCCGGTACCC
The DNA here is from genome assembly GCF_984667975.1 of Burkholderia pulmonis. NCBI lineage: Bacteria > Pseudomonadati > Pseudomonadota > Betaproteobacteria > Burkholderiales > Burkholderiaceae > Burkholderia > Burkholderia pulmonis. Next base: position 142,258 of record NZ_OZ480188.1, on the reverse strand, counting down.
TGACGCTCCCGACTGAATCGGGAACCCGCGCAGTGTAGCGTCTTTCGGTGCCGGTACGATGAACGTGGCCGTTGCAACGCAGCATGCCGGGCCTGGGGCGCCGGGCGATCCGGGCATCAGCGCTCGAGCAGCCGCCCCAGCCGCATCATCGTGACGTTCACGCCGAGATGGCGCATCGACGGCTGCACGATCACGCAGTTGTCATACGGCGTGACGATCACGTCGTCGCCGTCGCGCGCGATCTCGGTGCCGGCCTGCTCGATCACCTCGAGCCCCGTGAACGGCTGCGAAAACCGGAAATCCATCGAGCGCGCGATGACCGGCTCCGTGATCTCGACGAATTTCTGCCGCACCGGCGCGGTTTGCGTGAGGAACGCCGCGACATCGTCGCGCGCGACGACGCCCGCATGCAGCAGGAAGCGCGCGGCGCTGTCGAGCGCGACGTCGCGCGCGCTGGCGGCGAAGTGCTGGCCCGTCTCGATCAGCAGCGCATTCTTCGTGCTCGCCGGATCGCCGAAGCCGCCGTAGTCGCGCAGCCGCGTGCCGTTCGCGTGGCCGCGATCGACGATCACGTGCTCGGGTGTGCCGATCGCGGCCGCCAGCGCGATTGCCTTGTCGAGCGGCCCCGTCATCATCAGCGGCGCCGATGCTTCGTGCATCGAATGAATGTCGAGCAGCAGGTCGACCGTATCGAGCAGCGGCCGCATCGCGCGCGCCCGCACAAGCTCGCGGCTGTCGCGCATGCCGTCGAGCGCGGCCGGCGTCCATACGCGGTTCATGTCCTCGTCGAGATAGCGCGTCGCGTCGGCGTTCTCCGCGCTGAAATGTTCGTACGCGCCGACGTTGCCGAAACCGAGCGACAGCCGCCCCGCGACCGGACGCAGGCCGGCGGCCAGCAGCGCGTCCACCGCGATCGCGCCGCTGACTTCGTTGCCGTGCGTGAGCGCCAGGATCATCACGTGCTTGCCGGGCTTGCCGCTGTCGAACGTATGCAGATAGTCGATACCCGTATTGCCCGCGCGCCAGCGCGAGATGTCGGGGAAGGCCACTTCGATCGGATAGGCCGGCAGCGCGGCGCGGATGGCTTCAAGCGTGGTCATGTCGGAAGGGCTCGTCAGGGTTCGGGGAAGGTGCAGCCGGCGTCGGCCGGTTGCACCGGATTCGGGTTCGTGGCCGGTACGTCACGCCTCGGTCGCACGCGTCGACGGCGCGGCGCCCGCGGCCGCACCGCGCATCCGGCGGCCGAGCGAGATCACCGACGTGATGCCGAGTACGGCTGTCGCCATCACGTAGAAACTCGGCGCCAGCTTGTTGTGCGTCGCGTCGATCAGCCAGGTCACGATCAGCGGCGCGAAGCCGCCGAACAGCGTGACCGAGAAGTTGTACGACAGCGCGAGGCCCGTGCCGCGCGTGCTGGTCGGGAAGATGTCGGCGAGCAGCGCCGGCAGCGGCGCGAGGCTCACCGCGATCAGCAACCCGACGAGCGCCTGCACCGCGAGCAGCGTTTCGACGGTCGGATAGCGGTTCAGCGTCACGAACAGCGGCCACGTCGTCACGCCAACCAGGATCAGCGCAACCAGCATCACGCGGATGCGGCCGAAGCGATCCGACAGGTGCCCGACGACCGGCGCCGCGACCATCAGCATCGCGCCCGTGACGACCGCGCCGAGATACGACGACGTGGCCGGGATGTGCAGTTGCTTCACCGCATACGTCGGCATGTACAGCTTGTGCACGTAGTTGAACGCCGTGGCTGTCGCGACGACGCCCGCGCCGAGCAACATGTTCGCGCGATCGCGGACGAACACGTCGCGCAGCGGCGACTTCGCCCGCCCCTGCTCGCCGAGCCGGCGGAAATCGGCCGGTTCGTCGATGTTGCGGCGAATGTACAGGCCGACCGGGCCGATCAGCAGCCCGACCGCGAACGCGACGCGCCAGCCCCATGCGTGCAGCTGGTCGGTCGTCAGCAGCAGGCTCAGCAGCGCGGACACGCCGGCCGCGAGCACCGTCGCGAGCCCCTGCGTCGACATCTGCCAGCTCGCAAAGAAGCCGCGTCGCTTCGCGTCGGCCTGCTCGACCATGAACGCGGTCGCCGCGCCGAATTCGCCGCCGGTCGAGAAGCCCTGCAGCATCCGCGCGACGATGATCACGAGCGGCGAGGCGATGCCGATCTGCGCATACGTCGGCGCGAACGCGATCATCGCGGTGCCGACCATCATCAGCCCGATCGACACCGTCAGCGACGCCTTGCGGCCCGCGCGGTCCGCATAGCTGCCGAGCACGATCGAGCCGAGCGGACGCGTGACGAACGAGATGCCGAACGTGCCGACCGACAACAGCAGCGAGGTCGCCGCGTCGTGCGTCGGGAAAAACAGCTGGCCGATTACGATCGCGAAGTAACCGTAGATCAGCAGGTCGTAGAACTCCAGCGCGTTGCCGATGCTCGCGGCGCAGATCTCGCGCCACGGATTGTGCGGGGCCGCCTGCGCGGCGTGCGGGTTGCGGGTCATGCCTGTGCTCCTCCATTCATGCTGGCCGTCAGGATTTTGAAAGACGGTGCGCGGCGGTTGCCGGCGGCCGTTCGGGCCAGTCAAGCGCGGAGTGTAGGCACCGCGGGGCGTGCGTTCGTGCCGTTTCGGCACGCAAGCGTGCTGATCGGCGCATCGGGTGCGCCGGGCGGTTCGGGCCGCCGGGTCAGCCGGCCGGCGCCCCGTCGTCGTCGCGGGACGGCGCAGCGCGCCAGATGGCGTCGAGTACCGGATGCGATTCGTTCCGGCGCCGGTACAGCGCGATGTCGAAGCCGATCTGCCAGTCGGCACCGCCGACGATCGCGAGTTCGCCGCGCCGCACGTCGTCCGCGACGAGCCGCTGCGGCAGCCACGCGAGGCCGAGCCCGCGCCGCGCCATCGCGAGGATCGCTTCGTAGGAGTCGGCCTGGTACACGGGCCGCAGCGTCGGACGGTTCGGCATTTCGGCGAGATGGCGGGCGAGCACCGCGCGCAATGTCAGCGTGCGGGCGAACGCGAGCCACGGCACCGGCGCCTGTCCGGCCGGCAGCCGGTAGCGCGCGCTGCCGCGCGCATCCAGCGCGCTGACGGGCACCAGCACCTCGCGCGCGACGGACAGCCAGTCGAACCGGTCGCGATCGATCAACAGCCGCGTGTGCGGGCTCGAATAGACGATCAGCATGTCGGCTTCGCCGGCCGTGAGCTGCAGGATCGCCTCCTCCGCGCTGCCGGTCGACACGGTCGCCGTGAAGAAGCCTGCGCGCGCAACCGTCTCGTCGTACCAGTCGGGGAAGAAGGTGGCCGACAACGTGCGGCCGGTCGCGATCCGCAGGTTGTTTTCCAGCACCGGCGATGCTTCCTGGAGTTGCGTGCGCGCGCCGTGCAGGATGTCGAGCGCATTCGACGCGGCGTCGAGGAACACGGTGCCGGCCGCCGTCAGTTCGAGCGGCTTCGTGCGCGCGATCAGCCGCGTGCCGACCCATTCCTCGAGCGAACGGATGCGGCGGCCGAACGCCGGATGCGTGACGAAACGGTTTTCGGCTGCACGCGTAAAGCTGCGCGTGCGGGCGAGTTCGACGAAGTCTTCGAGCCATTTCAGTTGCATGGCCTGGCTCCTGGATGGGCGGTGGCGCGCCGTGAGGTGCGCGGCGGATTGGCCGGCCGATGCCGGCGGGGTGGCGCGAACCGCGGACGGAACCTGATCCTACTGCGCCTGCGGCGCCTCGCGCAGCACGGTACTCAGCGCGATATCGAACGGTGTCGCGTACTGGATCCCGAGGTCACGCACGCGCGATGCGTCCAGATGGCAATCGTACGGGCGCGGTGTCGCGTCGGTCGGCTGGTCGACCGGCGTGAGCAATGCGGCAATGTCGAGCGCGGCCGCGATTCGCTGCGCGATGTCGTACTTCGTCATCGGCTCTTCGCCCGACCAATGGCGGATGCCCGTGACGGTTCCACCCGCGAGGTGGCGCAGCGTCAGGTCGCGGATGACTTTCGCGACGTCGGGCGTGTAGGTCGGGTAGCGGATCGCCCATGCGTCCATGCCGACGGCTTCGGCACCCGGCTGCGCGGACGCGACGATCGCCGGGACGAGGCTCGTGACGGCCGACTCGCTCCAGTCGGCAATCGGGCCGAAGAGCAACGGCAGGCGCAGCACGCAGGACAGCGGCGATGCCGCGAGGAGGGCCGCCTCGCCTTCCAGTTTGGTCCGGCCGTAGATGTTCAGCGGATTCGGGAGGGCGTCTTCCGTGTACGGTGCGGCCTTGCCGTCGAAGACGTAGTCGGTCGAGATGCCGAGCGTCCATGCGCCATGGCGCGCGGCGAGCGCGCCGATGCGGGCCGGAGCCGTGACGTTGATCGCGCGGGCGGCTGCGGGATCGCGTTCGCAAACGTCGGGACGGCGTTCGGCGGCGCACACGATGACGGCCGCCGGCTTGCGGGTTTCGAAGAGGTGTTCGAGGGACGACTGATCGAGGGCGTCGAGTTCGGCGATGTTTTCCTGCGGCAGCGCGAGAAGCTTTGCGCCTGCGCTTTGCGGGTTGCGGATGGTCGCGAGCAGCGTCAGCGACGATTCGCCGGCCAGGGTTGCGGCAACCGCACGGCCAAGGAGGCCGGAGGCGCCGATGAGGAGGACGGTGGGGAGGGCGGTCGACGAGGCTGGATTGGGCACGGGTGGCAACGCGGGTTGAATGGAGGGGCGCTGGATCGCGTCAGGCGTTCCAACGGAGTCGCGTCGAGGATAGCGGAAAAAACGGAACGGTCGGCGATCCCGGTAATTGCGTGACCACGTCATCAGGATTGCGGGCGCCGGGGCTCAGGGACGGGTTCGCCTGGACGCCGACGCGCCCACCTCGCGCCAACCCGCCGGACTGCGTCGTCCGAGAACGACAATTCCGCCGGCCGCGTGACGCTGTTGCGCGCCGCATCGCGCTACCGCACCCCGCCCGACAGCGCGCACGCTGGCAGCGTGTCGCCGGTCTTCGCCGCATGTGCTTGCGCCGAACCCGGCCGGCGTCGACACGCTGCGGGCCGGGTTGCGACTGCAGGCGTCGGACGCATCGGGCGCGACGCCGAATCCTGCGGGCGACACCTGCGCGACCGGCAACGGTTCGTCTGCGCGCCAAACGACAAAACCCGGCACGCTTGCGCGCACCGGGCCCGTTACCCTGGACAGCAACGTCCTGCGCGTTACTTCCGGTCGGCCGAATACCGCCCCGGCCCGGTCAGCGCGAGCAACAGCAGCCCGCCGATGATGCTCACGTTCTTGTAGAAGTTGATCATCGCCATGTACTGCTCCATCCCCTGCAGCGCCCAGTAGCGATGGCCGATCAGCGCGGTCGCGAGCGTATAGGCGGCGAACGCCAGTGCGAGCGGCCGCGTATAGAAGCCGATCGCGATCAGCACGCCGCCCACCAGCTCGACCGCCACCGCGATCGCGGCCGCCAGCTCGGGCGCCGGATTCCCCGTCGACGCCATGTACGCGACCGTGCCCGAAAAACCGGTCAGCTTCTGCCAGCCGAACAGCACGAACAGGATCATCATCAGCACGCGAGCCGCCAGCAGCAGCTCGTCCTTCTTCGACTCCAGCGAAACGTAACGCATAGCCATCACCCTTGAATTGACCGTTTGATGCATCCGGTGCCGATGCGCGCCGAATCGGTGCGCCAGGCCGGCAACGGACCACTCCTCGCACACTCGGACGGCAAGCCACCGGGCCCGCCGCCGAAGAATCCGTCCGGTTGCGCCGCGGTTGCCGGCGCGCTCCGGATCGGTTCCGGCGAAGCACGAGTGCAGTCTACTGTCCCGCCGTAAATCATCAATCCGTCAAAACATGATTCGCTGTCTCGAATAAGTGGACAATCGGAGGCGACTGGCCTGTCACGCAGTACCCGATTGCCCGCGCCAGCCACCCTCTTCTCCGTTTCAGGAACGTGAAAGATCCGCACGTCTTTGTGCGTAGCCGGTTTTGACCGCTATTGTCGGCCCGAATTGATGCACATCGGCCGGAATGGCGCATCGCATCCGTTATTCGGCCGTGCAATCGATGCGCGATTCGCCGTCACCCGCTTCGCCCCGACTACTCGATCGTCTTTGCAATCGACGAAGCATGCCGTTTCGAACAGCGACACATGGCCCGGAAATACGCCTGCGCCGGACGAAAACATTTCACGGGCATGCGGCCTGACGTCGCACGCCGCGACACAATGCCCGCCTGGAAAGGCTCGCAGCCCGATATCCGCCTGGAACAACATTCTTGCCACACCGTTCATCCGCCGGGTGTTTAGCGGAATGAACGAAAAGCGTGTCATCAAAGATTCATGCTTTCAGCAAGTTTTCAATGCAGCGGGAAATCCCTCAATAAATACAATTAAAATCATGTACTTGTGCGGAAACATCGCGCGTTTCCGTCATATCTCGCACTTACCCTTCTCCCGCCCACAGTTTTCACAAGAAGCATTACAAAAAATTACCAATTAATACCGATTTAAATATACGATAGCGCACCGATTCCTTCTTACGTTTCCCCGACACTTCCCGCGAACTGCGGGGTGCGTCGCGCGGGAAGCGGCATGCAGGCGAATCGCCACGAGCCCGCGCGGATCGCCGCAGGCAGGCTCGGCAGCCGTTCGTCACAGGATCGCCTTTCAACCGGAGTCACCCATGGCAACGAACACGCCCGTCAATAACAACGCGAACGCGACCAGCCTGCTGCAGCAGGCGGCGCAATCCATCATCAACGGCTCGACCGGCAATCCGTCGATGGATGTCGGCTCGCTCGTCAAGACACTGGTGAACGCGAAGACGGCCGGCCGGGCCGCGACGCTGGCGGCTTCGCAAACGACCGGCAGCACGCGGATTTCCGCATTCGGCGCGCTGTCGTCGGCGCTGGGCGCGCTCGAGGCAGGCCTGACGTCGCTGAAGAACGGCGCGCTGCAGTCGACGTTCAACGCCGTCGCAAGCGGCAAGGGCCTGACCGCGACGGCGGGCGCGGGCGCAGTCCCCGGCACCTACACGATCGGCGTCACGCAGATCGCGACCGCCCAGGCGCTGTCCTCGGCGGGCTTCAACGGCAGCAAGGCGCTCGGCACCGGCACGCTGTCGCTGTCGCTCGGCAGCCAGTCGTTCAAGGTCGAGGTCGGCAGCACGAACAACACGCTGTCGGGTATCGCCGCCGCGATCAATTCCGCGTCGGGTAACCCGGGAATCAGCGCGACGGTCATCAACGGCACGGACGGCGCGCACCTCGTGCTCGCGTCGACGAAGACGGGCTCGGCGAACGCGATCAGCGTCGCGGTCGGCAACGTGTCCGACGACAACGGCCTGTCGAGCCTCGGCGTCACGTCGACGCCCGACACGGCCGGCGGCGCATCGAAGATCGATTCGGCGAACAGCGCGGCCGCGTGGCGGCAAAGCGCCGTCGCACAGGACGCGAAGTTCACGATCAACGGGATCGCATCGACCAGCGCGAGCAACGCGGTGTCGAGCGTGCTGACGGGCATGACGCTGAACCTGTCGGCGGCCGCGGTCAGCGCGACCGATACGCAGACGCTGACGGTCAGCACCGACACGAAGTCGCAGGCAGCCACGATCACGAATTTCGTGAACCTGTACAACACGGCCGTCAAGACGATGGGTGCGCTGTCGAGCTACACGGCAGGGGCAAGCTCGCAGGGCGCGCTGATCGGCGATTCGACGCTGAACACGATCCGCAACTCGCTCGCGTCGATCGTCGCGCGCGGCGTCGACACCGGCGCCACCACCGAGAAGGGCAACGGGCACGTGAACCTGCTGTCGATCGGCATCAAGCTCGAGAAGGACGGCACACTGAACGTCGATGCCGCGAAACTCGACAGCGCGCTGTCCGCCAACCCGTCGGGCGTCGCACGCCTGTTCAATCCGGAGAACGGACTCGGCACGCGCCTGGCCGAGCAGATCACGCACTTCACGAAGAAGGACGGGATGATCGACGTGCGCACGAACGCGCTGACCGCCGACCTGAAGCGCGTCACGCAGCAGCAGGCGGATCTGTCCGACTACGCCACGCAACTGACCAATCAGTACAAGGCGCAGTTCACGTCGCTCAATACGCTGATGGCCAAGATGAACTCCAACACGCAGTACCTGACGCGGCTGTTTGGCGGCGCGAACAGCGGCGGCACGCTGTCGAACAAGTAAGCGGCTGCCGGGCACGGTGCGTGCAACGGCTCGAGCCGTTGCACGCACCGTGCCGTACGAAGAGGAAGTCGTTCACGCCCGGCGGTGCGCAAGCGCTTGCCGGGTTCGCGTCATCGCAGCAGGCAGCCGGCCCGCGCGTGGCGTTCCTGAAACGGGCCGGGCGTCAGCCCAGACCCTCGACGCGGTCGGCGAAAAGGTCGATCGCACGCGACACCTGCCGTCCGAAATAGCCCGGCCGCTCGCGCTCGTATGCGCGCAGCAGCGACGTGCATTCGCGCTCGGCCCAGCGCCACACGGGGCCCTGCTTCGCGAAGACCGGATGATCGTGCAACTCGGCCGGGACCGCGTGCTCGTCCTCCCAGCCCCAGAAATAGGCCTGGTACGCGCGGCCGAACGGCATGCCCAGATTATTCGCCACGGTCTCGTCGTGGCGCAGCGTGAAGTCCACGATCTCCTTGCGTGCATGGCCGCCGGCGGCGTCGTGGCGCGCTTCGATCCAGCAGTGATACCGCGCGAGCTGCGACAGATGCCGTGCGGTGCGGCGCCGCTCGCGCGTCGTGCACAGCGCGTACAGGTTGCCTTCGCCGAAATCCATCACCTCGCCGCCCGCGAACGGCCGGTAAGACTTGCCGGTCAGCAACGTCAGGACCTGCGCACCGACGATCGCATAGTCGGCACAGCGCATGTAGCCGCTGCGCGTCGTCGCTTCCGACACACTCCGGTGGACGACCTCGTCGATCACGGCGTGCAGCATGGCATCAACCGGTGCGGCCAGGATCGGGGGCTGGCTTGTCGTCGTCGCGAGGTGCATGGGAGGGCGAATGCGGATTCAGCGGTTCATCGGTAAAAATCACTCCGCGGCATAATATTACGAATCGTTACGGGAAGCGAAGAAGCGATTGCACAGATTTGTGCGCTTTTGTCGTGCGACGCAGAAACTTGCGCGGAGCGGCCGGAGGACGCGGCGAAACGCGCGGCGCGGGGAATCGGGTAGACGAGCGTCGGCGCCGCGCTCGCGGGCGGCTCGAGTCGAGATGCGGAGGATGAAAACCGGGCGGCACGACGACGCAGCGCCGGCAGGCGGGGTCGCCATCGCCTCAATCGGGCATCGCGGCGATCGGGTCGCATGCGCGACGCATCGCGCGAAGCCGGTTCTTCTTGCGGCCAAGGGGTGGTCGCATGCACACCACCATGCGATCACGCGCCGCGACAACCCTGCGGCACGCGACGCGCATCATGCCGCGGCGATCCGCCGGCGGAAATGTTCGGTTCCGGCCACGATCTTGTCGAGCACCGCGTCGAGCGCCCAGAACCGCTCGCGCACGTCGTAGTCGATCGCACGGCACTTGATCGACCCGAAGGTGCCGATCCGTTGATGGTAGAGCTTCGCGAGCGCCGGGTAGCCCAGCGCTTCCGACACCGCCGACACCACCAGGAACGTGGACAGCTCGTCGGCCAGCGCCGGATGCGATTCGCCCTGCGTGCGCAGCCACCGGTAGAGATCGGGGTGGAAGTTGGTGAACACGCCGTTGAACCCGGCGGAACCGGCCTTCATCGCGTCCCACGCAATCGCGGCGTTCGCGTTCAGGATCTTCAGCGGCGATCCCGCGGCAAGTGCGACACGCCGCTTCACCGTCGCCAGGTCGCAGCTCACGTCCTTGAGCATCACGAACCGGCCGGTGTCGATGCATGCGCGCAGTTCGTCGTCCGACAACAGCCGCCGGTAAGGGGCCGGACATTCATACAGGCCGAGCGGCAGATCCGACGGCAGCCGCGCGAGCAGCCGGTGAAGATGGTCGAGCAACGCAGCGCTGCCCTTGCGTTGCGGATCGAGCCGGTTGGTCACGAGCACGACGCCCTGCGCGCCCGATTCGGCCGCCGCGCACAGCTCGGCGACCTGCGCGTCGAGATCGTCGCTGATGTGCCCGGACGCAACGACGGGCACGCGCCCGGCCACCCGCCCGACCACGAAGCGCGCGAGTTCCGCGCGCTCGGCCAGGCTCAGGAACTGCATCTCGCTCGATTGCGCGACCGCGAACAACGCATCCGAGCCATGCGCCAGATACCATTCGATGAGCCGCTCGAGCCCGGCGTAGTCGATCGCGCCGGCGTCGTCGAACGGCGTCAGCATCACCGGTACGATCCCCTCGATGGTCACGTTCGATTGCTGCGGGTGTTGCATCTGTTTCTCCTTGCTTCAGTAAATGCGGATGCGGGCTGCATGCTCAAGCCGGCAACGGTCCGGGCGCGGCGTTCGCAGCCTGTTCGGGAATCGGCTTGCGCACCAGCAGCAGGTACGCCATCGCGCCGGCGAACGCGATCGCCGCGGCCGTCAGCAGCGCCGGCACGAACGACCACTTCTGCGCAATGATGCCCGTCAGGATCGGCGCAAGCGCGCCGCCGATGAAGCCGCCGAAATTCTGGATCGCGCCGAGCGATGCGATACGGCTCGGCGGCGCGGCCGCCGTCGCGAGCGCCCACGAGCAGGCCGACGCCGCGTTCGCGAGAAAGATCACGACCGAAATGCACGCGAGCGCGACCGTGTTGCTCTGCACGAGCGCGGCCGGGATCGTGAACGCGACCATCCCGAGCATCGCGACCACCACCGCATTGCGCCGGCTCACGACCGGCGACCGGCTGCGGCGCGTGACCAGATCCGACAGCCAGCCGGCCACCAGCGAACCCACGAACCCGCACAGGAACGGCACCGACGCGGCGAACCCGGTGCGGATCAGGCTCATGTGCCGCTCCATCGTCAGGTAGCCCGGCAGCCAGGTCAGGTACACCCAGTTCAGGTACACGGAGCCGAAGAAGCCGATCAGCATCCCCCAGGTCGTGCCGTGCGAGAACAGGCTGCGCCATTCGGCGAACGTCAGCTTCGGTGCCGCGACGACGCTTTGCGCGTCGGCATCGAGATAGCTGCGTTCGGCGGCGGACAGTTGCGCGCGCACCGGATCGCGATACAGCGCGAACCACACGACGGCGACGACGAGGCCGAGTGCGCCGGTCGCAATGAACGCCCAGCGCCAGTCGAGCGACACGACGAGGATCGACAGCAGCAGCGGCGCAAGCGCGGTGCCGAGCGGCGACGCCGCGTTGAAAATGCCGGTCGGCGTGCCGCGCGCGCGCAGCGGGAACCAGTTGCTGACCACGCGCGCGGCCGACGGAAATTGCGGCGCCTCGCCGATGCCGAGCACGATGCGCGCGACGATGAACCAGCCGAACGTCGACACGATGCCGCCCGCCGCCTGCGCGAACGACCAGACGATCAGCCCGATGCCGAGCAGCCGGCGCGGGCCGATGCGGTCGACGAGCCCGCCGACCGGAAACTGGCACAGCGCGTAGCTCCACGAGAACGCCGACAGCAGCAGCCCCATCTGCGAGAGCGACAGGCCGAGATCGCCGCGGATCGCCGAACTCGCGACGGCCAGCGTGCCGCGATCGAGATAGTTGACGATCCCGCTCGCCATCAACAGCGCGAGCGCGATGCGTTGGCCGCGCCGGATGCGCGGCGGCGCGGGCGGAACAGGTTGGTTGTCGTTCATGTCGATTGTCTCCATGTCACCGGTATCAGCCGCTTCGGGCCGTTCCGTCGTCTGCTGAATTCAGCTATCCAAACGGATCACTTCGTCGCGCGTCGGGATCGACGTCTGCGCGCCGTGGCGCGTGACGCTGATCGCTGCCGCGCGCTGGCCGAAGCCGATCGCGTCGTCCATCGATGCGCCGCCGGCGCGGGCGGCCGCGAACCCGCCGACGAACGTGTCGCCGGCCGCGGTCGTATCGACGGCCACGACCGCCAGCGCCCGATGGCGGCCGTTCCCTGCGCTGCCGCGCCAGCAGACGCCGCGCGCGCCGAGCGTGACCAGCACGTTGCCGACGCCCTTCGCGCACAGCGCATCGGCGGCGCGCATGGCGGACGCATCGTCGCCGACCGCGATGCCGGTCAGCGATTCGGCTTCGGTTTCGTTGACGACGAGGTAGTCGACCCGCGCCAGCAATGCGTCGAACAGCGGCTGCGCGGGCGCGGGGTTGAGCAGTACCGGCGTGCGGTGCGCACTCGCGCAGGCAATCGCGCGCGCCACGGTGGCGACCGGCACTTCGAGCTGACATACGAGCAGCGCCGCGCCGGCAATGGCGGCGCGCGCCGCGTCGATCCGGTCGGCATCGACGCACGCGTTCGCGCCGGGCACGACGACGATGCTGTTCGCGCCGCCGTCATCGACCGTGATCGTCGCCACGCCGGTCGCGGTGCCCGCGATCCGGTGCAGGTGCGTCACGTCGATGCGCTCCGCCGCGAGCGCGTCGTGCAGGCGTGCGCCGAACGCGTCATCTCCGACGCATCCAATCATCGCAACCACCGCGCCCAGGCGCGCGGCTGCGACCGCCTGGTTCGCACCCTTGCCACCGTGAACGGTCTGGAACGTCGTGCCGAGCAGCGTCTCGCCCGGCACCGGCAGGCGCGGCGCACGCGTGACGAGGTCGATGTTGACGCTGCCGACGACGGCGATACGCGGCGAAGAGGTGTCGCTCATGCTTGAATGTAATCGCTTACATTTTTGATCGACAAAATGACCGGAAAGGTCGTTGCCTCTGAAAATTTCGCGATGCAGTTGAAATCCATGTCTGACATAATACGAAGCAGCAAGAAGATAGCGCTTACATTCTCACAGGATCGAATGAGGTTGCAAGCGGGACCATCATGAATCGAGGGTAAACAATGACGCATTGGGCCGCGCACCGCACAGGCAGGACCGCCACGCCGGGAGACTGCCGATGAGCACGCCGCCGCCCCGCGGCGGTGCGTCCCGGGCGCGCCGCGGCAGCGGCCGCTCGGTGCTCGGCGACGTCGCGAAACTGGCCGGCGTGTCGACCGCGACGGTCTCGCGCGTGTACAACGATCCCGGCAAGGTATCGGCCGACGTGCAGCAGCGCGTGCGCGATGCGGCCCGTGTGCTGAACTGGATTCCGAATGCAGCCGGCCGCGCGCTCGCGTCCACGCGCACTCACATCACCGGCGCGATCATTCCGACGCTCGACGACCAGGTGTTCGCGTCGCAAGTCGCGGGCATGCAGACGGTCATGGCCGAACACGGCATCACGCTGTTCCTCGGCTGCTCGAACTACGATCCCGCGCAGGCGCTGGCGCAGGTGCGCGCGATGCTGTCGCGCGGTGTGGAGGCCGTGTCGCTCGTCGGCGAAGCATACCCGCCCGAACTGTTCGAACTCCTTGCGATGCATCGCGTGCCGTACGTCGTCACCTATGCGTATCGCGACGACAGCCCGCACTGCTGCATCGGCTTTGACAACCGCGCGGCGTTCGCGCGGATCACCACGCACCTGCTCGACCTCGGCCACCGCGATTTCGCGATCATCATGCAGCCGTCGGCGGACAACGACCGCGTGCAGGCCCGCCTGCGCGGCATCCACGACACGCTGGCCGCGCACGGGCTCGCGGTGCGCCCCGTGCATCAGCACGAGGGGTCGGCCACGATCGCGTTCGGGCGCGCGAGCCTGCGCGCGATTGCGGACAGCGATGCGGCGACGCGGCCGACCGCCGTGATCTGCGGCAACGATGCGCTCGCGCTCGGCGCGCTGCTCGAAGCGCAGGCGCTCGGCATCGACGTGCCCGCGCAATTGTCGATTACGGGGTTCGACGACATCGCGCTCGCGCGCGAGATCCAGCCGCCGCTGACGACGATGTGGGTCGACACCGACGCGATCGGGCGCCAGGCCGCCCGTGCGTTGCTCGACGCGCTAGAGAACGGCGCCACGGGGCGCGGCTGCGCGGTGGTACCCGAGTTGCGCACGCGGGAATCCGCTGCGCCGCCGGCGCAGGTGCGGGTACGCGCGGCGCGCAAGCCATGACCGCGCGCCGGGCAACCGCGCCCGCTTACTGCATTACGTCGACCGGCAGCGCCTTGTCGAGATTGTCGCGCCATGCGTCGATCGTTTTCGGCACGGTTTTCCGCCACGCCGGCACGTTCGAGTAATAGCGCATCCGGACGTTGTTCTTCGCATCGAACACGAGCAACCCGATCCACAGATCGGTACCGCGGCGCATCACGATTGCCGCGTTCGTCGTCGCGATGCCGCGCACCCAATACGACGTCACGTGGGCGTTGAGCCCGTCGAGATCCTTTTCGTCCGCGCTGTAGTTCACCATGTCGACGAGCGTCTGATAATCGGCGCCGAGCAGCTTGTGCGCGGTCGCGTTCTGCTGCGCGTCGGCGACGACCTTGAGGCTCAGCAGGTCGGCCGGCGGCGCGGCCCGGAATTTCGCGGCGGTCACGTAGTCGCCCGCGTACATGACGCCGGCGCCGGCCCCGCAATCGAAATCGGCCCCCTGTTGCGTGACGCGGATGCGCGCGCCCTTCCGGTCGAAATCGAGCCGGCACTTGTCCTTGCGATAGATGCCGCTGTCGCCGTGCAGCACGATGTCGCCGTCGAGCCCGCCGGTATTCGCACCGTTGTTGCCGCTCAGCTCGAAATGCAGCCGCGGCGCGGTGCCGGTCAGCGTCAGCACGCCGCCGAACGACGGGTTGTCGCTCGTCATGTACCACGTCTGCTGCCAGCGATCGGCGGCCAGCGGCGCGCCGTCCAGGCTCGCGAGCCGTTCGCGGTAGCGATCGCCGAGACACGACGCGTCGCTGCCGCACTGGTCGCGCTGCCTGAGCCACTTCAACTGTGCGGCCTTCAGCGCGGCCGTATCGCCGCCTTTTGCAAGAGACTTCTTCCACGCCGCCGACAGGTCGCCGTCGAGCTTCGACAGCGCGGCATCCGCGCAGATCGTCTTCTCGGTGGGTGAAGCGGCCTTCGCGCAGTCGAAGCCGGCCGCATGCGCGGCAACCGGCAGCAGCGTCAGCAGTGCGGCCGCCGCGAGGGACGGCAGGTGCGTGCGCCGCTTGTCGGATGCGGAAATCGCAGCGCATTCGCGCGGATTCGATCGGTTCTGGATGGTCATCGTCTTGATCGTCGCTGGGTCGCGCGCCCGTAGAAGCTACCTGCACGCAACATTCGAGGTAAAAACGCCCGGCCCGGCATGCGACGCATGCCGCCGCCCGCCGAAGCGTAACCCGAATGCACGACGCCGATCAATCGACGTTCGATGTCATTGCAACCGTTTCCGCCGCCGCGCTGCAGTGCACGATACCGGCGCACAATACGGCTTCCGTCGCATGATCGAAGATCCCGATGAATACCATCGCGCCGTCGCCTTCGTGCGGCGCCAGCCCTTCGTCTTCCATCGACGAGAACCGGATGCGCCGCGCGGCGACCTGGCACACGCGTGTGGTCACAACCCCTTCCGCATCGGCCACGCGCACGATGCCTTTCGCGCGCAAGACCGTGCGCGGCAACGCCTTCAGCCACGCACGCAGCCGCGCCTTGTCGAGTACGGCCGGCACGACGACGGAGGCACTCGCGAACGCCGGCATCGCGGCATGGCCGATCGGCCGGTGCACGCGCGCGATATCGCGCGGCAACGCACGCCGATCGGGCACGGCCGCGTCGAACAGCAGCGCGAGCGGAATCTCGCCCTCCCGTGCCGCCACGACGATATCGGTCGGCGCGCACGCGCGCACGTCGTCGAGCACCGCATCGCGCCGTTCCGGCGCAACGAGGTCGAGCTTGGTCACGACGATCGCGCCCGCGCCGTCGAGCTGGCGCTGCGCCATCGCGCCGACGAGCGGATCGGCCAGCGTGTCGCGCCACGCGAGCGCGTCGACGGCGACGAGCACCGACGTCAGCCGGAACTCGCCGTTCAGCAGCCCGATCTGGGCGATCTTCGCGGGGTCGGCCACGCCGCTCGCTTCGACGAGCAGCAGTTCGGGCCGCACGTCGCGCGTCGCGACGCGCGTCAGCGCATCGACGAGCGCGCCGCCGATCGTGCAGCAGATGCAGCCGTTGTCGAGCTCGATCACGTCGTCGCCGCGCGCACGCACGAGGCGCGCATCGATGTTCACCGCACCGAAATCGTTGACCAGCACCGCGATGCGCCGGCCGTGCGGCGCCTGCAGGATCGCGTTGACGAGCGTCGTCTTGCCCGCGCCGAGATAGCCGCCGATCACCGCGAGGTCGATCGGCACGCGCGCGGCCGCGACGGTATCGGCCTGCGCACTCATCGCGGCGACCGGAACACGCGCCCGCCGAGCACGGTGCCCCACACGGCGAGTGCTTTCAAACGCGCGGGTGCGCACACCGACGGATCGTCGTCGAGCACCGCGAAATCCGCGTACTTGCCGATCTCGATGCTGCCGACGAGATGATCCATTCGCAGCGTATACGCCGCACCGAGCGTGATCGCATGCAGCGCGTCGTCCACCGTCAACCGTTCGCCTTCGCCGAGCACGCGCCCGGACGCGGTCTCGCGCTGCACCGCGCACCACGCGGTGAACAGCGGATTCAGCGGCGTGATCGGCGCATCCGAATGCAGCGCGAACGGAATGCCGAGCCGCCGCGCGGAGCCGGCCGCGTCCATCCGGTTCGCGCGATCGGGGCCGATGGTCTGGCTGTAGTGCGCATCGCCCCAGTAGTACAGATGATTCGCGAAGAAGTTCACGCACATCCCGAGTGCGCGGACGCGCCTGAGCTGGGCGGCGTCAGCCATCTGGCAGTGCTGCAGCGTATGACGATGGTCGGGGCGCGGATGGCGTGCGAGCAGCGTCGCCATTGCATCGAGCACGACGTCCGTCGCCTCGTCGCCGTTGGTGTGCACGTGCAGTTGCAGCCCCGCGCGATGGAACGGCTCGAACACGTCGACGAGCTGCGCGGGCGGAATCAGCCACAGCCCGTTCGGCTGGCCGCCCGCATAGCCGGGCCAGCGCACGCGCGCGGTGAAGCCCTGGATCGAGCCGTCGACGATGAACTTCACGGGCCCGAAGTGCAGCTTGTCGGTATTGCGTTCGATCTCCGCGAGCACGCTGTCGGCCGAACGCGCCGGATTGCGCTGCGGCGCGAAGGCCGGCACGATCCTCACCGGGTAATCCGGATCGGCGGTCACCTCGCGCAGCGTGCGGTTGCCGTCGGCCGACAGGTCGTTGACGAGATCGGTGGCCGTCGTCACGCCCGCGAGCTGCGCAACGCGCCCGAAATTCCAGACCGCGTGCGGCTTCTCGCTCGCGGAAATCGCGAGCTTGCCGCCGATCGTCTGGTACACCGGCAGCATCGCCGCGAACTCCTGCAGCTCGCCCGTCGGGCGGCCGTCGGCGTCGCGCGACACGCCGTCGATGTCGGTGTCCTCGTCGATGCCCGCGCGGGCCAGCATCGCGCCGTTCACGTTCATCAGGTGCACGCTCGCATGCAGGATCACGATCGGCCGCTGCGCCGACACGCGGTCGAGCTCGCGCACCGTCAGCCGCGCGGTGCCGAAGAAGATCGGATCGAAGCCCCACGCGAGCAGCGGCCCGTCGTCGGTCATCGCGCGCTCGGCATCGGCGAGCCGGTCGAGCACCGCGTCGAGCGAACGCAGGCCCGGCCACAGCGTGCCGTCGGGGCCGCGCCGGTCGTAGTAGCCGACGTACACGGCATCCCACATCGCGCCTTCCATCAGGTGGCAATGCCCTTCGACGAGGCCCGGCATCAGCACCTTGTCGCGCAGCGAGTCGTCGGTCGTGCATGCGCCGAAGCGCGCGGGCCATGCGGCTGCGTCGGCGGCGTCGCCGACCGCGAGGATGCGGCCGTCGCGCACCGCGACGTGCGTGGCCGACGGCTGCGCCGGGTTCATCGTCAGGATGCGGCGTGCGGTGAAGACCGTCACGGGCGCGACCGGCGTTGCGGATGCTTGCATGGGCGTGGCGCTCCTTTGCGTCAGGATACGGCGTATTGCTTGACGGGACGACCGTGCAGCATCGCATGCACGGCCGCGACGACGAGCACGTTGACGACGAGGCACACGAGGCCGAGGTTGATGCCGCCGAAGTCGACATGGAATGCGTAGAAGACCATCGCGAGCACCTGCCCGCAGATCATCCCGGCGCCCACCGCAACGGGCCGCACCTGGCGCCGCGCGAGCAGGATCAGCACGCCCGGCAGGAACTGCGTGACGCCGTAGTACGTGGTGTTGATCAGCGTGAGCATCAGGTTAGGCGTGAGCAGCGTGGTCGCGATCGACAGCAGCAGGTAGCCGACGATCACGTATTTGGCCGCGCGCTTCTGGCGCGATTCGGGCAGGTTCGGCATCAGGTTGCGCGTGACGATCGGGCCGATCGCGAGGCAGATGCCGGCGAGCACCAGCAGCCCCGACAGCGCGGCGCCGGCCGCGACGAGGCCGATCAGCCAGCCGGGCAGCAGGTGCGTGACGGCCGCGAAGAACGCGTCGTTCGGCGACGCGAGTGTCAGGTTCGCGGTGAGCGCGTAGTACGACGCGATCACGAGGAACGGGTACATCAGCATGTACAGCGGCATCACGACCTGCGTGCGCCGGATCGCGTTCGGCCCGCGCGCGGTGAAGAAATTCTGCGCGGCGAACGGCATCAGGTAGAAGCCGAGCGACTGGAACAGCATCGTGCTCATCGAGAAGCGCAGTTGCGATCCGCCCATCGTGTTGCTGACCTGCCGGCTCGCGGCGTCGAACACCGGATGCACGCCGCCCGCCTGCCACGCGACGGCGATGCCCGTCACGACGATCGCGAGCAGCATCAGGATGTCCTTCAGGATCGCGATGTAGGCCGATGCACGCACGCCGGAGATCGCGATATAGGTGAACGCGAGCGCCGCGCACACGAGGATCAGGTACAGCGGCTCGACATGCCAGCCGAGCCCCTTGAGCGCCGCGACGAGGCCGGTGAACTGCAGCTGCCCCCACGGGATCAGGAACAGGATCGATGCGCACGCAACCACCAGCTCGAGCCCGCGGCTGCGGTAGTGGCCCTTGAACAGGTCGGGCAGCGTGATCGCGTTGTGGCGCTTGCCGGCCTCCCAGATCTTCGGCCCGACGAAATAGCCGATCGGGTAGGCCAGCAGGATGTAGCCGAGGAACCATACGCCGTAGGTCGGCCCTTTCGCGTAGATGCCGCCGGGGAAGCCGACCATCGTGCCGATGCTGTAGATCTCGCCGGCGGTCAGGAAAAACACGAGCGCCGTGCCGAACTGGCGCGATGCGACGAAGAAGTCATGCACGCTCTGCTTGCCGCGGCCGCGGCCGGATCGAACGGCGAGATAGAGCGACAGCGCGATCAGCGCGGCGAAGACGACCGTTGACATGCGCACCTCTGCGAAAGGACGGGAAGCGTAGGGGTCGCCGGAAAACGCGAGCGGCCGGCGGTCCGCGGAACGGCAAACGCGCGATGAATGCGCTATGCCGTGCCGCCCGCGCGGCGATCGAACAGCATCCAGCACGCGAACAGGCAGCCGGACGTCAGCACGAACCACGCGAAGATCCACATGAAGACGAACGGCACGCCCAGCACGTAGCGATTCTGCGCGGCCACCCAGGGCAGCACGCCCAGCACGCCGAGATACGGAATACCGATGCCGATCAGGTACCTGAGCATGCGTGTCTCCTCGAAAGCGGGTTCGTGCGGCATATCGATGCGCGGGCGCGGCGAGCGGCAGGCGGCGCCTGCACGACATCCCGCGATGAATCCAGTATTCGAAGACAAAAAAGCGCGGGATAGTGCCAGACGCGGGCAATCGCTTGGGCCAGCGGCGGGTGGCCTCGGCGAGGCGGGAAGGATCGTGTGGAAGCCGCGCCGGCACTCCGTCGCGGACAACCTGTGCCGGTGATCGCGCGAACGGGTGTCAGCCGTCGAACGGCACCAGCTCGTAACTCGTGCTCCGGCCGCCGGACGACGCGCGATGCAGCACGCCATATCCGACCAGTTCGGTGATGTCGCGCAGCGCGGTGTCCTGCGAGCACTTCGCGAGCGCGGCCCATTTGGACGTCGTCAGCTTCCCTTCGAAGCCGTCGAGCAGGCGATTCATCACCTTCACCTGGCGTTCGTTCATCGCGAACCCGGCGCTTCGCTGCCAGAAGCGCGACTTGACGAGAACCGCATCGAGCGTCGTGTGCGCATGATCGATGGCCCTGCCGAGCGTATCCAGAAACCACCCGAGCCATTCCGTGACGTCGAGCGAGCCGCGCTGCGTGCGCTCCAGCACGTCGTAATACGCATTGCGCTCGCGCTGGATCTGCGCCGACAGGCTGTAGAAGCGCTGCGGGCTCCGGTCGGCGCGCGCAAGGACCAGATCCCCGAGCGCGCGCGCGATACGGCCGTTGCCGTCGTCGAACGGGTGGAGCGTGACGAACCACAGATGGGCCAGCCCGGCCCGGATCAGCAAGGGTTCGACCGGTGTCGCGTTGAGCCACGCGAGAAAGCGCCCGGTCTCGTGCGCAAGGCGGGCGGCCGGCGGCGCCTCGAAATGCACGCGCTGCCGGCCGATCGGCCCGGAGACCACCTGCATCGGCCCGCTGGCATCCGTTCGCCAGCCGCCGACCGTGATCCGCGACAATCCCGAATAGCCGGTCGGAAACAGCGCGGCGTGCCAACCGAACAGACGGGCTTCGGTCACCGGCGCCGCGGAATGGGTCGTCGCGTCCAGCACCATGTCGACGACCCCTTCGACGTGGCGATCGACCGGCGCAAGCGCGCCGATATCGACCCCGAGCCGGCGCGCGATCGACGACCGGACCGATGCGACGTTCAGGTTTTCGCCCTCGATGGCGCTGGTCTTGACGACGTCCTCCGTCAGCGCGGCGAGGCTGGCCTCGTCGCGCAGCGCCAGGCCGATATCCGCCAGCCGCCCGACCAGCATGCCTTGCGCACGACTGACGTCGGCCAGCGACGTGGCGAGGGCCGGGAGGTCGAAGCGCCAGGCCGGCCAGTCGGCCGACTCCCAGATGAAAGTGTAATCTCCGCTCATGATGCGGAGATTATCCCCCTATTCGCCGCACGACTCAACAATCTCCGCAAATCATGCGGAGATTAACCCGTTTATTCACCGCAAGCCGCCCGCTACCGGGTCCGGCCCGCGCCCCGCTTCTCCGCCGGCGCGCCCTCCCCGAGCCGCTCCGCAAGAAACCCGATGAACGTCCGCAGCGTGACGAAGCCTTCCCGATGCTGCGGAAACACCGCATTGAGCGTGATCGGCGACGGCGCATACGCGTCGAGCACCGGCACGAGCGCGCCGCTGTCGAGCGCCGCGCCGACGATGAAGCGCGGCAGCAACGCGATGCCGAGCCCCGCGATCGCCGCGTCGCGCACGACCTCGCCGTTGTTCGCGACGAGCGGCCCCTGCACGTCGAACGTGCGCGCCGCGCCGTCGACGCGGAATTCCCAGCCGACGCGCCGCTCGCGCCCGTACAGCAGGCACGTGTGGCCGGCGAGATCGGCCGGCGTCTGCGGCGTGCCCTGCCGCTTCAGGTACGCGGGGCTCGCGCACGCAATCATCGGCCATGCGCCGAGCGCCCGGGCGATCAGCGTCGAATCCTCCAGCGAGCCGATCCGCAGCACGAGGTCGAAACCTTCGCCGATCAGGTCGACGCGCCGGTCGGTCAGGTCGAGGTTCAGCCGCACGGCCGGGTGCGCGGACAGGAATTCGGCGATCAGCGGCGACACGTGCGTGATCCCGAACGACAGCGGCGCGCTGATCTTCAGCGAACCGTGCAGCTCGGTGCTGCGCACCGACATCGCCTGCTCGGCGTCGGCGATCTCCGCGAGGATGCGCTGCGCGCGCGCATAAAACTCCTGCCCCGATTCGGTCACCGCGAGATTGCGCGTATTGCGGTGCAGGAGCCGCACGCCGAGCGACGCTTCCAGCGCCATCGTGCGCCGGCTGACGAACTGCTTGGACAGCATCAGCTGGTCGGCCGCCGCCGTGAAGCTGCCCGCGTCGACGGTCGCGACGAAGATCCTCAGGTCGTTGAGTTCCATATTGTCCACTCCATAGAGACAGTCATTATCTCTACAGCCATTTATTTGTCAAATCGATTGACCTAAGATTCATCTCAACGAACGGCCGGGCCCACTTCCGAGGTCCGGCGACTTCAAGGACAAAAAATCATGATCGAAATCCGTGCAGCAAACCAACGTGGCCGTGCGGAGCATGGCTGGCTCAGCTCCCGTCATACGTTTTCGTTCGCGAATTACTACGATCCGAAGCAAGTCGGCTTCTCCGACCTGCTCGTGATCAACGACGACCGCGTCGCCCCGGGCCGCGGCTTCGGCACGCACCCGCACCGCGACATGGAAATCCTGTCGTACGTGCTCGACGGCGCGCTGGAACACAAGGACTCGATGGGCACCGGTTCGGTGATCGTGCCGGGCGACGTGCAGCTGATGAGCGCGGGCACGGGCGTGCGCCACAGCGAGTTCAACCACTCACCGGAAACGCCGGTCCACTTCCTGCAGATCTGGGTCGGGCCGGCCGAAAAGGGTGCCGAGCCGCGTTATCAGCAGACGAACGTCGCGGCCGAAGACAAGCGCGGCAAGCTCGCCCTCGTCGTGTCGCCGAACGGCGATGCCGGTTCGCTGAAGATCCGGCAGGACACCCGGATTTACGCGGGCCTGTTCGACGGCGACGAAAGCACGACGCTGGAACTGGATCCGAGCCGCTTCGCTTACGTCCACGTGGCACGCGGCAGCGTGACGGTCAACGGCGCGACGCTCGGCGAAGGCGACGGCGCACGCATCCGCGGCGAACAGGCGCTGACGATCGCCGGCGGCAAGGATGCCGAAGTGCTGGTGTTCGACCTGCGCCCGGTCGAAGTGACGGCCGAGTGGGCATGACGCCCGTTCGGGAAACCGGGCCCCGCTGAACGCGGGGCCTTCTTAATCGGAGATTCGCAACATGGCCAAGGTTCTCGTTCTTTACTACTCGTCCTACGGGCACGTCGAAACGATGGCGCAGCACATCGCGGAAGGCGCGAAGTCGGTGGCGGGCGTCGAGGTCACGCTCAAGCGCGTGCCGGAAACGATCCCCGTCGACCAGGCCCGCGCGATCGGCGTGAAGGTCGACCAGGCCGCGCCGGTCGCCACGGTGGACGAACTCGCCGACTACGATGCGATCATCTTCGGCACGCCGACCCGCTTCGGCAACATGGCCGGCCAGATGCGCACGTTCCTCGACCAGACGGGCGGCCTGTGGATGAAGGGTTCGCTGGTCGGCAAGATCGGCAGCGTGTTCGCGTCGACCGGCACGCAGCACGGCGGGCAGGAAACGACGATCACGTCGTTCCACACGACGCTGCTGCATCACGGTATGGTGATCGTGGGCGTGCCGTATGCGTGCAGCGGGCTCGTCAACATGAGCGAAATCACCGGCGGCACGCCGTATGGCGCGACGACGCTCGCGGGCGCGGACGGCAGCCGCCAGCCGAGCGCGAACGAGCTCGACATCGCCCGCTACCAGGGCAGGCACGTCGCGGAAATCGCGAGCAAGCTCGCGTCGTAACGCGGCGGCCGCGCGCCCTAGCAGTCAAGTCCCGCACAGGACGAACGGCGCCGGTTGAACCGGCGCCGTTCGTCCTGTGCAAGCCTTCCGACCGTTACTGGCCCGAGGCCGGTGCGGCCGGCGCCGCCTTCGTCGCGGGGGCCTTCTGCGCAGCGTTCTGCGGATAGTTGCTCTGGTCGTTGGTCAGCCGGTAGCCGCTGCCGGTGCCGATCGCCTTCAGGTCCGACGCGTGCCGTGCACGGGCCGCCTTGCGCGCCGCCTTCTTCTTCGCCTTGTCGAGCTGCTTCTGCGTCGGCGCGGACGCCGGATCCTGCGCGTATGCCGCCGGCACGGCGGTCAACAACAGACCGAACGACGCCGCTACTGCCACTGCCACCGAAACCACGCGAGACTGCTTCATGGCCGGATCTCCTTGTCGATTGTTGATTGTGGGTCGGACACCGGCGTGCACGCGACGGCTTGCGACAACGGCGCCGATGCAACGTTAGCCGATCGCTGCACGAATGTCCGTGTGCGTTCCGGAATTCTCCCGATAACAGCCACGATACATGCGCGCCGTGTGCGCCGTCTTTTCGGCAAATCGTCCGCGCCATCAGGGAAACCGATACCCCGGGCCGGGCGGCGCCCGTTCAGATCCAGCGCGACAGCATCGGCAGCAGAATCGGCACGACGAACGCCGTCAGCACGCCGTTCAGTCCCATCCCGAGCCCGGCGAACGCGCCCGTCTCCTCGCTCACCTGGAACGCACGTGCGGTGCCGATCCCGTGCGACGCGACACCGAGCGCGAAGCCGCGCACGGCCGGCTCGTCGACCCGCAGTACGTTGAGGATCCCGCGTGCGCACACCGCGCCGAAGATCCCGGTCGAGATCACGAGCACGGCGGTGAGCGACGGGATGCCGCCGATCTCGGCGGCCACCGCCATCGCGATCGGCGTCGTCGCCGATTTCGGCGCGAGCGACGCGATCGTCTGGTGCGACGCACCAAACAGCGCGGCGATGCCGACCGCCGACACGATCGCGGTCAGCGAGCCCGCGAGCAGGCCGACGAGCAGCGGCAGCGCGGTGCGCCGCAGCTTCGACCACTGGCGGTACAGCGGCAGCGCGAGCGCGACGGTCGCGGGGCCGAGCAGGAAGTGGACGAACTGCGCACCGTCGAAATACGTCGGATACGGCGTATGCGTGATCGTCAGCAGTGCGACGATCACCGCGACCGCGATCAGCACCGGATTCGCGAGCGGGTTGAAGCGCGCCCGCGCATAGACGGCCTGCGCGAACAGATACGCGACCAGCGTGATGGTCAGGCCGAGCAACGGGCTCGCGGCGAGATAGACCCAGATCGCGCCGAGTTTCGGGAACGCCGTCATTGCGCGCCCTCCGCCGTGCCGCCCGCCCGCCGCTGGCGCCGCAGCAGCGCACGCGTGACGAGCGCCGTGACGGCAATCGCGAGCGTGGTGCTCACGGCCAGCGCGACGACGACCGCGAGCGCATCGCCGCGCACGCGGTCGGCCGACACCATGATGCCGACGCCGGCCGGCACGAACAGCAGCGACAGGTGACGCAACAGCTCGAGCGCGGTCGGCTCGATCGCATCGGCCACCTGCGGGCGCAGCATCACGAAGCCGAACAGCAGCAGCATGCCGATCACGGGGCCCGGCACCGGCACGCCGGACAGATAGGACACGCCTTCCCCGAGACACTGGAAGGTCAGCAAGACCGCGAACGCCTGCAACATGACCGGCTTCTCCGTGACGTGGCCGCGATGCCGGTTGGCCTGCGGCGCGGGCGTGAACGATACGCGCGATCGTACCAACTTCGCGGGCAATCGGACATCGCGGCAGACGCGCCCCCGGGCCGCCCGCGTCACGGCCTCGTCACTGCCCCGGAGCGTGAACGCCTTCGCGCCCGCCCGCCGGCGCATCGCCCTTGCCGCGATACCACACCGCATAGACGACCGACAGCACGACGATGAACGGCACGCCGCAGAACAGCGTCATCCGGAATTCGCGCGTGAAGTACGTGGTCACCAGCGCCGCGAGCATCAGCGCCGCGCCGAGCAGCGACGTGACCGGAAAGCCCCACATCCGGAACGCGAGCGCCTGGCCGCGGTGATGCCGGCGGAAGAACAGGTGCGTGACGAAGATCATCAGCCACGTGAACATCGCGCCGAACATCGACACCGACATCATCATCACGAACGACGTGTCCGGATACAGCACGTTCAGCACGGTCGCAAGCGCGATCCCGATCGCCGACAACCCGAGCGCGGCCGCCGGCACGCCGTGCCCCGTCAGCCGGCCGAGCGCCTTCGGCGCGTAGCCGGCGCGCGACAGGCTGAACATCATCCGCGTCGTGATGTAGAGCTGGCTGTTCATCGCGGACAGCGCGGCCACCAGGATCACGAAGTTGATCACGCCGGCCGCGCCCGGCACGTGCGTCGCGGCCATCACCTTCACGAACGGGCTCTCGTCGGAGCCGGCGGCCGTCCACGGCACGATCGCGAGCATCAGCGCGAGCGTCAGCAGGTAGAAGAACACGAGGCGCAGCATCGTCGCGCGGAACGCCCGCGTGATCGCCTTCTGCGGATCGCGCGCCTCGCCGGCCGCGACCGCGATCATCTCGATGCTCAGGTAGCTGAAGATCGACACGATCACCGCGACCCACATCCCCCATACGCCCTTCGGGAAGAAGCCGCCGTGCGCCGTGTAGTTCGCGAAGCCGATGCCGGAGCCGGCCGGCGCACCGAACACGACCACCGCGCCGAGCGCGATGAACGCGACGATCGCCGCGATCTTCAGCATCGAGAACACGTACTCGACCGCGCCGAACACCTTCACGCTGACCAGGTTGACGCCGATCAGCGCGGCCGAGAAGCCGACGATCCAGTACCAGCCGGGCACGGCCGGAAACCAGTACTTCATGTACACGGCGATCGCCGTCACCTCGGTGCCGACCGCGAACACGATCGACGCCCAGTACGCGTAGCGCACGAGGAAGCCGGCCCACGGGCTCACGTAATGCTCGGCGTACGCGCCGAACGACCCCGACGTCGGGTGCGCGACCGTCATCTCGGCGAGGCAGCCCATCAGCAGCAGCGCGATCAGCGCACCGATCGCATAGCTGACGAGCACGCTCGGCCCCGCGAATCCGATCGCGAAACCGCTGCCGAGGAACAGCCCCGTCCCGATCGCGCCGCCGATCGCGATCATCGACAACTGCGCGGTCGACAGCCCGCGATGCAACCCCTTCTCACGTTCGACGATCGTGTCGAATCCTTGCCGCTGGTTCATGCCGTGTCTCCTTCGTCGAACGCGCCCCGCGTCGTGCGGGACGTCGTCCGATTTTGTTCTGTTGCGTCGTAGTGCATGCCACGCAGGCCGTCAGGTCACCGACTTGCGCGCGAGGAATGCATCGGTGTTCCATGCGCCGGTCGTCACGACGTCCTTCAACGCGGCGATCGTGTCCCACACGTCGACGTAGCGCACGTACAGCGGCGCGAAGCCGAAGCGCAGGATGTCGGGCGCGCGGAAGTCGCCGATCATGTTGCGCGCGACCAGCGCCTGCACGATCGCATAGCCTTGCTCGTGCGCGAGCGACACCTGGCTGCCGCGCTGCGCGGCGTCGCGCGGCGACGCGAGCGTGAAGCCGAGGCCCGCGAGCTCCTGGTCGACGAGCGCGATGAACAGGTCGCCGAGCGCGACGCTCTTGTCGCGCAGCACACGGAGATCGACGCCGTCGAACGCGTCGAGCGCCGCTTCGAGCGCGATCACGCCGAGCTGCGGCGCGGTACCCGTCAGCATCCGGTCGATCGCCGGGTGCGGCGCGTAGTCGTGCGTGAAGTCGAACGGCTTCGCATGGCCGTGCCAGCCCGTCAGCGGTTGCCGCACGTCGGCCAGATGCCGCGACGCGACGAACACGTAGGCCGGTGCGCCGGGCCCGCCGTTCAGGTATTTATAGCCGCAGCCGACCGCGAAATCGGCTTCGCACGCGTTCAGCCCGATCGGCATCGCGCCCGCCGAGTGGCACAGGTCCCACACGCTCAGCGCACCGGCCTCGTGTGCGTGGCGCGTAACGGCCGCCATGTCGTAGCGCTTGCCGCTCTTGTAGTTCACGTGCGTCAGCGAAACGACCGCGACGGTGTCGTCGATCGCCGCGGCGATGTCGTCCGGATCGACGCAGCGCAGCTCGCAGCCGGTCATCTCGGCGACGCTCGCCGCAATATAGACGTCGGTCGGGAAATTGGTGCGCTCGGCGAGAATCACGCGGCGCCCGGGGCGCATCCGCGTGGCCGCGACGAGCACCTTGAACAGGTTCACCGACGTCGAATCGGCGACGATCACCTCGCCGTCGCCCGCGCCGATCAGCCGGGCTATCTTGTCGCCGGTGCGCTGCGGCGCCGGGTACCAGTCGGCGTCGTTCCACGAACGGATCAGGCCGTGCGCCCATTCCTGTTCGAGCGCGCGCTGCATGCGCGCCGGCACGTTCGCCGGCATCGCGCCGAGCGAGTTGCCGTCGAGATAGATCGTGTCCGCTGGCAGGTCGAAGCGTGCGCGACAGTGGGCGAGCGGGTCGGCCGCGTCGAGCGCGGCGCAGTGTTCGCGTGTGGTCATGAAATTAGTGTTCCTTATGGGATGACGGATGTCGTGAAAGGCGTCAGGCCGCGCGCGATGCCGCCGCCGGCGGCAGGTCGAAGAAGCGCAACGCGTTGCCGCCGAGGATCCTGGCTTTCGCGGTGTCGGACAGGTCGGGATGCTGCTCGACGAGCGAGCCGATCCGCTGCTCGCCGAGCGGGAACGGATAGTCGGAGCCGAGCATCACGCGGTCCTCGCCCATCGTGTCGACCAGCAGGCGCAGCGCACCGCGATCGAACACCGCACTGTCCACGTGGAAGCGGTCGAGATAGCTGACGGGCGGATTCGGGCAATCCTCGCGCACGATGTCGCGCTGCTCCCACGCGTTCTGCACGCGGCCGAGCAGGAACGCGAAGCTGCCGCCGCCGTGCGCGAAGCACAGCTTCAGCGAACGCGGAATCCGCTCGAACGCGCCGGACAGGATCAACGACACCATGCTGAGCTGCGTTTCGGCCGGCATCGCGACGAGCCACGGCAGCATCCATTTCTTCATCCGTCCGTCGGTCATCATGTCCCACGGATGCACGAGCACCGGAATGCCGTCGTTCGCGCAATGCGTGAGGAACGTGACCAGGTGCGCGTCGTCGAGGTCGAGCGGCCCGAGATGGTTGCCGATCTGCACGCCGCGATGGCCGGCGCGGTGCGCGCGGGTCGCTTCGCGGCATGCAAGCTCGACATCCTGCAGCGGCACCTGCGCGAGCGCGAACATCCGGTCGGGCGCATGCGCGCACAGGTCGAGCGCGCGGTCGTTCATCCGCATCGCCCAGTCGTGCGCGTCGTGCGGCGCGCTGTCGTAGCCGAACATCACGGGCGTCGCGCACATCAGCTGGATGTCGATGCCGAGCGCGTCCATTTCGGCCACACGCGCGGCCGGGTCCCACAGCGCGCGGTAGACCGGGCGGAACGCGCGCTCGCCCGTCATGATCATCCCGTTCTGGCCGTCCGCGTCGATGCGCAGCCACGGCGCACGCTGCGCGTCGAGGCGCGCGGCCTCTTCCCGCGAGATCGGCGGGAAGAAGTGCGAGTGCATGTCGATTCGAAGTGTCATCGTCGTTCTGTCGGTGAAGAGGCGCGGCGGGCTCAGGCCGCCTTGCCGGAATGCACGTGGCCGCAGTGCCCGCAGCGGCGCAGCGTGTCCGATGCGTAGAACGCGTCGAACAGCGGCGGCAGGTCGGCCACGATGCTCTTGAGCTGCACCTCGACGCGATGGACGAGATGCCCGCAGGCGTCGCAGTACCACTCGAAGCCGTCGACGATGCCCTCGGGGCGCTGGCGCTCGATCACGAGGCACGCGCTGCCGGCTTCCGGGCGCTGCGGCGAATGCCGCACGTGCGGCGGCAGCAGGAACATGTCGCCCTCCTTCAGGTCGACGCGTTCGCGCCTGCCGTCGATCCACAGGTGCAGGTACGCGTTGCCGCGCAGCTGGTAAAAGAATTCCTCGAACGGATCGTCGTGATAGTCGGTGCGGTGATTCGGTCCGCCGACGACGGTCACGATGAAATCGCTGTCCTGCCACACCTGCTGGTTGCCGACGGGCGGCTTCAGCAGGTGCGCATGCTCGTCGATCCAGCGCGAGAAATTGAACGGGGTGCCGTACTTCAGCATGGTTGTCTCCTCCGGGCGGGTGACGTGACACGCCAACCCGCCCCACATGTCAACGCTTCGGCGCGTATGCGATCGCCTTCATCTCAATCAGCAGGTGCGGGTGCGGCAGCTGGTGCACCGCGACCGTCGTGCGCGTCGGGCCGGTCTCGTCGAAATACTCGCCGTACACCGCGTTGTAGCCTGCGAAATCGTTCATGTTCACGAGGAACGATGAAATCTCGACGAGCGCCGACAGGTCGGCGCCTTCGCTGCGCAGGATGTCGCGGATGTTCTCGATCACCGTGCGGGTCTGCTCGCGGATGTCGAGCTGCACGGTGCCGAGCGCGTCGGCCGACGCGCCGGCGATCGTGTTGTCGGGCCGCCGCGAACTCGTGCCCGATACGAACAGGAAGTCGCCCGCACGCGTGATGTGCGGAAAGCGGCCGCGCGGCGTGGCCTTGCCGGGCACGACGCGGCCCTGGATCGAATGGTCTTGGCTCATGATGGTCGAGTGGTGGTGAATTCGGTGCTGCCGAGCCCGTGCACCGTGCAGTGCACGTGCGCGCCGGCAGGTAATGCGTCGGCGGCCGTCGCGGCGCCGGCCATGATCAGCGAGCCGGCCGGCAGCACGAGCCCGCTCGCGGCGACCAGGCGCGACGCCTGCACGACCGAGCGCAGCGGATCGCCGAGGATCGCGGCGGTCGAGCCGGTCTGGACCACGCGGCCGTCGATCCGCATCACGACGCCCGCGTTGCGCAGCCCGTCGAAACGCGTGCTCCACGGGCCGATCGTCAGGCCCGCCGACGAGCAGTTGTCGGCCACTACGTCCTCCAGCGTGAAGCGGAAGTCGCGGTAACGCGAATCGATGATCTCCATCGCGGGCGCGACGGCTTCCAGGTAGCCGGCCGCTTCGAGCAGCGTCAGCGGCCGGTCGATGTCGCGGCGCGTGAGGAAGCACACTTCCGGCTCCACGCGCGGATGGATGAAGCGCCCGAGCGCGACGTGCCCGCCGTCCTCTTCCAGCATCGTGTCGGTAAGCCAGCCCCAGATCAGGCTGTCGACGCCCATCTGGATCATCTTCGCGCGGCTCGTGAAGCCCAGCTTCACGCCGACCATCGTCTCGCCGCGATCGATGCGGCGCTCGATCGACGCGCGCTGGATCACGTACGCCTCGTCGAGCGAGAACGCGGTGCCGGTCGTCAGCTGCGCGATCGCCTCCGCGTGGCGCGCGGCGTCATCGACGCGGGCGGCTAGCCTGTCGAGATCGGTCATGCGGCCTCCCGTGCCTTCAGCATGTCGAGCGCGACGTCGACGATCATGTCTTCCTGCCCGCCGACCATGCGCCGCCGACCGAGCTCGACCATGATGTCGAACGCCGACAGCCCGTATTTCGCGGCGGCCGCTTCCGTGTGGCGCAGGAAGCTCGAATACACGCCCGCATAACCGAGCGCGAGCGTCTCGCGGTCGACCCGCACCGGGCGCTCCTGCAGCGGCCGCACGATGTCTTCCGCCGCGTCGATCAGCTGCTTCACGTCGCAGCCGTGATTCAGCCCGAGCCGGTCGACCGCCGCGACGAACACTTCGAGCGGCGCGTTGCCGGCGCCTGCGCCCATCCCGGTCAGCGACGCATCGATGCGGTCGCAACCGTGTTCGAGCGCGACGATCGAGTTCGCGACGCCGAGCGACAGGTTGTGGTGCGCGTGCATGCCCGTCTGCGTGGCCGGATCGAGCACGGCCTTCAGCGCATCGAAACGCGCGGCCACGTCGCGCATGCCGAGCGCGCCGCCGGAATCGACCACGTACACGCACTGCGCACCGTAGCTTTCCATCAGCTTCGCCTGTTGTCCGAGCGCTTCGGGCGACGTCATGTGCGACATCATCAGGAAGCCGACGGTATCCATCCCGAGTTCGCGTGCATACGCGATGTGCTGCTTCGAGATGTCGGCTTCCGTGCAGTGCGTCGCGATCCGCACGATGCGCGCGCCGGCGTCGTACGCGGCGCGCAGGTCGTGCACGGTGCCGATACCCGGAAGCAGCAGCGTTGCGACACGCGCACGCTTCACCGTGCCGGCCACCGCCTCGATCCACTGCAGGTCGGTATGCGCGCCGAAGCCGTAGTTGAAGCTCGATCCGGACAGGCCGTCGCCGTGTGCGACCTCGATGCTGTCGACGCCCGCGGCGTCGAGCGCGCGTGCGATCGCGACGGCGCTGTCGAGCGAATACTGATGACGGATCGCATGCATGCCGTCACGCAGCGTCACGTCGGACAGATAGATTTTTTTCGTCTGGTCGGTCATCGCCGATCTCCCGTCATGCTGCGACGCGGCTGGCCGCGATCTGTTCGGCGGCCGCGAGCGCGGCCGACGTCATGATGTCCAGGTTCCCCGCGTACGACGGCAGGTAATGCGCGGCGCCTTCGACTTCGAGGAACACGCTGACCTTCAGCCCAGCGCGGCGCTCGCCCGCGTCGAACGCGAGCGGCTGCGCGGCTGTGTAACGGTCGAACTGGACGGCCTGCTTGAGCCGGTAGCCGGGCACGTAGCTCGCGACCGCGTCGACCATCGTCCTGATCGAACGCTCGATCGCGGCGGTGTCGGCATGCTCGTCGGTCAGGCAGTACACGGTGTCGCGCATCATCAGCGGCGGCTCGGCCGGGTTCAGCACGATGATCGCCTTGCCGCGCGCGGCGCCGCCGACCGTCTCGATCGCCTTCGACGTCGTTTCGGTGAATTCGTCG
The DNA here is from genome assembly GCF_984667975.1 of Burkholderia pulmonis. Classification (NCBI taxonomy): domain Bacteria; kingdom Pseudomonadati; phylum Pseudomonadota; class Betaproteobacteria; order Burkholderiales; family Burkholderiaceae; genus Burkholderia; species Burkholderia pulmonis. The sequence goes on along the minus strand of NZ_OZ480188.1, from coordinate 109,739 downwards.
ATGTTCGCGCGCGTGCCGGGGCCGGCCGAGCGGCTCGAGATCGACGCGACGATCTCCGCGTAATGCACGGGCGCGACACGCGACACCGCGTGCACGATCGGGATCGTCGCCTGGCCGCCGCAGGTCACCATGTTCAGGTTCGGTGCGTCGAGATGCTCGAACAGGTTGACGACGGGCACGACGAACGGGCCGATCGCGGCCGGCGTCAGGTCGATCACCTGCACGCCATGGCGGCCGAGCACTTCCGCATGACGCGCATGCGCGCCGGCCGACGTCGCGTCGAACGCGATCCGCACGTTCGCGAATCCGGGCATCGCGACAAGGCCGTCGATCCCGCCGGCGGTGGTCGCCACGCCGAGCCGCGCGGCGCGCGCGAGGCCATCGGACGCCGCGTCGATGCCGACCATCGCGGCCATTTCCAGATGCTTCGAATTACGCAGCACCTTGATCATCAGGTCGGTGCCGATGTTGCCGGAGCCGATGATGGCCACGGCGAGCTTGTCGAGGTCTTTCATCATTCACGCTCCGGTTGGGTAGAGAAATAGGCGCTCACGCTGCCGAGCCCTTCGATCCGTGCGGTGAACACGTCGCCCGGCTGCACGCCGACCATCGGCCCGAGCGCGCCCGTCAGCACGATGTCGCCGGCCCGCAGCGGCGCGCCGACGCGCGCCATCGTGTTCGCGAGCCACAGCGCCGCATGCAGCGGATTGCCGAGGCATGCGGCGCCCGCGCCGACGCTCACCGGCTCGCCGCGCCGCTCCATCGCCATCCCGCACTGGATCGCGTCGAACGCGCCAAGCGCGACCGGCCGGCTGCCGAGCACGAACAGGCCGCTCGACGCGTTGTCCGCGACCGTGTCGGTCAGCCGGATGTCCCAGTTCGCGATCCGGCTGCCGACGATCTCGATCGCCGGCAGCACATATGCGGTCGCACCGATCAGGTCGGCCATCGTGTGCCGTTCGTGCGGCAGGTCGCGTTCGAGCACCAGCGCGATCTCGGCCTCGACCTTCGGCTGCTGCGTGCGCGCCAGCGCGATCTCCTCGCCGTCGGCGATCGCCATGTCGTCGAACAGCATCCCGAAGTCGGGCTGGCCGACGCCGAGCTGCTTCTGCACGGCCGCCGACGTCAGGCCGATCTTGCGGCCGACGAGCCGCCGCCCTGCTGCCCGCTTGCGCGCCGTGTTCGCGCGCTGCACCGCGTACGCGGCATCGAGTGCATCGCCGCCGAGCGCCGCGATCGCGTCGCGCACCGGCGCGCACGACACGCCGTCGCGCTCGGCCGCCCACAACGTGTCGGCGATCGCCTGCACGGCATTCCGGTCGAATTCGTTCATGCGACCCTCACGCAGACGTTGGTCGTTTCGGAGTAGAAATCGAGCGAGTGGCGGCCGCCCTCGCGGCCGATCCCCGACAGCTTGGTGCCGCCGAACGGTGTGCGCAGGTCGCGCACGAACCATGCGTTCAGCCACACGATGCCCGTCTCGATCTGCTTCGCGACACGGTGGCCGCGCGCGAGGTGCGTCGTCCACACGCTCGCGGCCAGGCCGTATGCGCTGTCGTTCACGCGGCGAATCACTTCGTCCTCGCTGTCGAACGGCGCGACGTGGCACACCGGCCCGAAAATTTCCTCGGTCACGCAGCGCGCGGTATCGGGCAGCCCGGTCCAGATCGTCGGCTGCACGAACGCGCCGTCGTCGCGCGCGTCGCCGAAGGCCGGCACGCCGCCGCCCGTCACGACCGTCGCGCCTTCGTCGACGGCCAGCCGGAAATACGACAGCACCTTGTCACGATGGCCGCGCGAGATCAGCGGCCCCATCGTCGTCGCGGGATCGTCGGGTGCGCCGACCCGCAGCGCTTCCGTGCGCGTTTTCAGCGCGGCGACGAAGCGCTCGAAGATCGGCCGCTCGACGTACACGCGCTCGCTGCACAGGCACACCTGCCCGGCGTTGGTGAAGCTCGACTTGACGATGCCGTCCACGGCCGCGTCGAAATCGGCGTCGGCAAACACGACGGCCGCGTTCTTGCCGCCCAGTTCGAACGAGATGTCCTTCACACCGTCGGCGACGGCTTTCATGATTGCGCTGCCCGTGCGCGATTCGCCGGTAAACGTGATCGCGTCGATACCGGCGTGGCGCGTGAGGAATTCGCCGGCCGCAGCCGGCCCGTGGCCGTGCACGAGGTTGAACACGCCGCGCGGCAGGCCGACCGCGTCGATCACCTCGGCCAGCAACGTCGCGGAGCCGGGCGTCTCTTCCGACGGCTTCGCCACGACGCAGTTGCCCATCGCGAGCGCCGGCGCGACCTTCCACGTGAACAGCAGCAACGGCAGGTTCCACGGCGAGATGATGCCGACCACGCCGAGCGGCTTGCGCGTCACGTAGTTGAGGTATTGCGCGCCGTCGGCGGTCTGCGATTCGAAGCAGTCGTCGCCGGCCGTGCGGACGAGATCGGCGAACGTGCGGAAATTCGCGATGCCGCGTGCGATGTCGAGCGAGCGGGCCTGCGCGAGCGGGCGGCCGGTGTCGGCCACTTCGGCCGCGACGAAATCGTCGAAGCGCGCCTGGATGCCGTCGGCGATCCGGTGCAGCCAGTCGGCCCGCTGCGCGGGCGTCGTGTGGCGCCAGCCGGCCGCCTGCGCGGCGCGGGCCGCGCGCACGGCGGCGTCGACCTGCGCGGCGTCGGCCTCGCAGACGCGGGCGATTTCGCGGCCGTCGACCGGGCTCGTATCCGCGAAGGTCTGCGCGGTCTCGACGAACGCGCCGTCGATGTAGTGTCGCAACAGCCGCGTCGGGCGCGCGGCGTCAGTCGTTTCTCGATTCACAACGTCTCCTGCTCGTATGGACTGTCAGCAGGAGTCTAGGGAAGCCGCGCGAGAAGCGACAATCAAACATTCGTCGCTGGCTATGCTAAACGGGAATACCCGCGCGAGCCTCGCGCCGCAAGGGTTCCAGCCCGGCGCTCAGCCTCCCGCCGGGCACTCCTGCACCGCTTCCTTCAGGCATTCGATGAACGCGCGACACGCGGCGCTCTGCTCCTTGTTCGAGCGCACCGAGAACCCGACCGTGCCGAACGCGCCGGTTTCGGGCAGATCGAGCACGCGCAGCAGCCCGGCCTGCGCGAACTGTCGCGCGGCGACGCGCGGCATCAGCGCGATGCGCGGCGTGTCGAGCAGCAGCCCGATGTTGGTGAGCAGCGACAGCGATTCGACGATGTCGGTCGGCAGCGGCAGCCCGGCCGCGCGGAACAGGTGCTCCGCCGCGAGCCGCGACGGCGAATCGGGCGTCGGCAGGATCCACGGCGCATCGACCAGCTCGCGCAGCGACGGCGCCGGATCGGGTACCGGGCCGTAGCCGTTGCCGACCACCGCGCACATCGATTCGTCGAACAGCGCTTCGTGCGTGAGCGGGAACGCGCTCGCGATCGGCAGCTCGCGCTCCGGCAGACGGCCGACGACGATGTCGAGATCGCCGGTGGCGAGCGCCGGGAACAGGTGCGCGGTCGTGCCTTCGCGCACGGTCACCAGCACGTGCGGCGTGCGCGCCTTCAGCATCGCGATCGCGCGCGGCAGCAGCCGCGCCGACGCCGAGATCAGCGTGCCGACGATCACGTGGCCGCTCGTGCCGAGCCGGAAATCGTTCAGCTCGTCGGTCATGTAGCGCAGCTCGGCCATCAGCGACTTCACGCGCCGCCCGAGCAGCAGGCCGAGCTCGGTCGGCACCACGCCGCGGTTCGAGCGCGAGAACAGCGGGCCGTCGAAGCACGATTCGAGTTCGTGGATCACCTTCGTCACGGCCGGCTGCGTGAGCCGCATCTCGTTGGCCGCACGCACCACCGAGCGCGTTTCCAGCACGCGCTCGAAAATCATCAACTGGTTCAGCTTGAGCCGGCGGATCAGGGAGATCTCGCTGAGCGGATTCGCGTCCATGTCTGCTTCGTCGTCGAAAAAGGGGGATGCCGGACCTTAACAACTTTACGTCCGGCGCGCATCGGGAGATGCACGGCCCGCGCCTCCCCCTTGTATCAGTAGACGCCCATCATCGCGGACAGCTCCGCCACATACTCGCCATAACGCGGGTCGCGCTTGATCTCGTCCGGCTGGCGCGGTCGCGGCAAATCGATCTTCACGTCGTGCAGCACGCGGCCCGGGCGCGCGGACATCACCAGCACGCGATCCGACAGGAACACGGCCTCGTGGATGCTGTGCGTGACGAGCAGCACCGTCAGCGTGCTCTGCTGCCAGATACGCAGCAGCTCGACGTTGAGCCGGTCGCGCGTCAGGGCGTCGAGCGCGCCGAACGGCTCGTCCATCAGCATCACGCGCGGCTCCAGCAGCAGGATCTGGCCGATCGCCGCGCGTTGCCGCATCCCGCCCGACAGCTCGTGCGGATAGCGGTCGACGAACTGCGCGAGGCCGAGCGTGTCGAGCAGCGCGGGCAGCCGCGCTTCGACGTGCGCACGCGGCAGCTTGCGCAGCTTCGCGCCGAGCCGGATGTTCGCGCCGACCGTGAGCCACGGCAGCATGTTGCTGGTCTGGAACACGACGCCGATATCGGGATGCGGGCCGGCCACCGGCGTGCCGGCGACGCGGATCGACCCGGCATCGCACGGCACGAGCCCCGCGACCATCCGCAGCAGCGTGCTCTTGCCGCAGCCGCTCGGCCCGAGGATCGACACGAATTCGCGCGGCTGCACGTGCATCGACACCTGGTCGAGCGCGTTGAACGCGTCGGCGCCGCCGCGCGCCGCAAAGCGCTTGCCGGCCTGCTCGACGGCGATCAGCGCGTCCGCGCGGTCGCCGCCCTGGACGGGCGCCGCCGTCGCGCCTTCGGAAACGGAAGCGCGCCGCACCGGGCGCGCGAGATTGACGATCGTCATCAGGCCGTGACTCCTCTCCACCAGACTGCACGTGAAACCAGGTCGACCGCGCCGTAGAACAGCATCGCAAGCGCGGTCACCATCAGGATCGCCGCGAAGCACAGCGGCGTTTGCGCATTCGACGTCGCGAACACGATCAGGTGTCCGAGCCCCGCCTCCGCGCCGATAAACTCGCCGACGATCGCGCCGATCACCGCGAGCGGCATCGCGATCTTCAGGCCGTCCATCAGCGCCGGCAGCGCGGCGGGCAGGCGCAGGTGCCAGAACGTGTGCGCGGACGACGCGCCGAGCGCGCGGAAATGCTCGTCGAGATGGCGCGGCACGCCCGCGAGGCCGCCCATCGTCGCGACGACGATCGGGAAGAACGCGAACAGCACGGCCGCCGCGAGCTTCGACGCGAAGCCGTAGCCGAACCAGACGATCAGCAACGGCGCAAGCGCGATCTTCGGCATGCTCTGCAACGCGGTCACGAACGGCAGCAGCGTGCGCCGCACGAGGTTCGACGTGCTCGCGAGCAGCCCGATCGCGAGGCCGCCGGCCACCGCCAGTGCGAAGCCCGCGAACACTTCCCAGGCCGTCGTGAGCGTATCGGCCAGCAGTTGCGCGCGCATCTCCCAGCCGGCCGCGAGCACCGACGACAGCGACGGCAGCACGTATTCGCGCGTGCCGGTCCAGCGCACGCCGAATTCCCATGCAAGGCCCACGATCGCCCAGAATGCGACCGTTTCGATCAGCCGCTTCATGCCGGGCCTCCCTTCGGCGCATCGCGCGACGCATCCGCCTCGTCGCCGGCGGGCGCTGCAGCCGGCGCGGTACTGCTCGACTTCTCCGCGACGAGATGCGGCGGCGGCGGCACGACGAAGCGCGCGAAGCGGTACTGGTCGAACGATTCGATCGTGCGCTCCCACACCTGCGGCTCGCGCGGATCGCGTTCGCCGATCTGCTCCATCGCGCAGTAGACCTCGACGTTGTTGCCGTCCGGATCCTTGAACACCAGGAAGAAATTGTCACCCGGGCCGTGCCGCCCGATCCCGCGCACGATCTCGACGCCGTGCGACTGCAGCACCTTCACCGAGCGCTCCATCTCCTCGATGCTGTCGACCAGGTACGAGAAGTGTTCGAGGCCCGGGCGCGAATAGCGCGGCAGGTCGTCGAAATCGGGCGAATCCTTCGGCAGCTGCGCGAGCGCGAGATCGTGGTGATCGGTACCCGCGCGCAGGAACACCATCTGTTCGCCGATCCAGTCGGACACCTTCAGGCCCATCACTTCCGTATAGAACTTCGCAGACCGATGGATATCCCGCACCATCAGCACCATGTGTCCGAGCCGCCTGGGACGCAAGCTGTTCATTACCGTTCTCCTGTGTGCCCGCGCGCCGCGCGGGCAGGGTTGGATCGCCGGCGGCGGCGCGCTGCCGCCGCCGCGATCCCGATCGGGTTACTCGACGAAACGATTGGTGTACAGACTGTCGGCCTTGACCTTCGCGCCGAGCGCGAACGCGCGCGACACGAAGCCGAGCGTCGCGTCGATACGTTCGGGGCGCAGCCAGCCGAGCCGGTGGCCGGCCGCGTCGTCGCTGATCAACGCATTGGTCTCGTCGATCTGCTCGCGCAGGATCGTGCGGTCGAGCAGCGGATTGCGCGACACGATCGCGTCGACCGCATCCTGCGGCCGGTCGCGCATCAGCGCATAGCCGCGATACGTCGCATCGACGAAGCGCTTCACGACATCCGGATGCTGCGCGACGTACGCATCGGTCGTCACGATCCCGCTGCCGAGCATGTCGAGCCCGAGATCGCGATACGTGACCTTGCCGAGCGTCTGCCCGGCACGGCGTGCGAACGCGGCCTGCACCGGCAGGCTCGCGCCTTCCCAGCATTCCGACAGGTCGATGCGCTTTTGCAGCAGCGCGGTGTTGATCACGGCCGGATCGAGCCGCACGAGGCGGATCGCGTCGGGCGCCATCCCGTTCTGCTTCAGCCACGCCGGCACGATGTTCTGCACCGCCGACGCGTTGCCGCCGCCGAGCGACAGCCCCGCGAGATCCTTCAACGACTTCGGCTTGAAACCGGGCCGCTCGAGATAGCACATCGCACCCGGCCAGCGCGTGTTGATCGCGCCGACCAGCACCGTGTGGCCGCCGTGCGCGCGATTCAGGATCACGCTGACGGGGTCGCCATAGCCGAACTCGAACAGCCCTTCGTCGATTTCGTTGACGGTCCGCTGGCCGCCGTAGCCGCGCTGCACCGTCACGTCGAGGCCGGCGTCCTTGTAGAAGCCCTTCGCCTGCGCGACCAGGATCCCGCCGGTGCTGCCCTGCGGCAGCCACGCGAGATTGACGCGTACCGCGTCGGCCGCGTGAGCGGCCGGGATCGCGGCCCACAGGCCCGCGGCCAGCACCGCGCCGCGCGCCAGCGCTTGGATGCGCTCAAACATGTCCTCCTCCTGTCTTGTAGTGTTCGGGTTCGGGCCGGCCCGGCATGCGCGGTTACCCGCGCACCAGCGGGTTTTCGATCGAGCCGATGCCGTCGATCGACGCGACCATCACGTCGCCCGGCTGCAGATAGATGCCACGCCCCATGCCGACGCCCGTCGGCGTGCCGGTCGCGATCAGGTCGCCAGGCTGCAGCGTCAGGATCGACGACAGGTAATGGATCTGCTCCGCAATACTGAAGATCATCTCGCCGGTATTGCCGTCCTGCATCATTTCGCCGTTCACGGCCAGCCGCATCCGCAGGTTCTGCGGTTCGGCGATGCACGCGCGCGGCACGAGCCAGGGCCCGAGCGGACCGAAGGTATCGAAACTCTTGCCGCGAAACCAGTCGTGCTTGAACGGATAGTCGGTGCGCCGATTCAGGTCGCGCGCGCTCACGTCGTTCAGGATCGTGTAGCCCGCGACGTAGTCGAACGCATCCTCCACCGCGATGTGGCGGCCCGGCCGGCCGATCACGACGGCCAGCTCGACCTCCCAGTCGACCCGCTCGGCCTGCGGCGGCATCACGACTTCGGCCAGCGTCGGTACCACGCTCGTCTCGGCCTTCATGAACATGTACGGCGAGCTTTCCTCGCGCGGCGCGAGCTCCGTGCCCATCTCGCGTGCATGCTCGTAGTAATTGGACGCGGCCGCGAAAATCCGCCGCGGCGCATACGGCACGCGCAGCCGGTAGCCTTTCAGCGGCTGTGCATCCAGCCGGCCGGCGGCGATTTCGCGCGCGGCCGCTTCGAGGCGCGCGACGGTCTGCGCGCCGCGCAGCGGCCAGTCCGCGACCAGCGTGTCGACGTCGAGCGGCGCGGCGTCGCCGCCCGCCCGTTGCAGTACGGCCTGCGCGTCGTACAGCGCGCCTTCCATCGCGAGCCCCGCCGCGACGCGGCCATTCAGTTCATACGTTGCGATACCGAACCAGATCACGGTTGTCCTCTTTTGTCGTCGTCAGGAAGGGACGAGTGACGCGTATACAATAAATCACTCGTGTATTCATTTGATATTTCTCGTATACTCCTATCGGGTCGGAAACGAATTCCGCGTACACTGCGCGGCGGGTCCGGTCCTGGGCCGCGCGTCGCAAATTGAGCCGCTCCGACGGCGGGCGCATAATGGGCCGGCCCGGCGGCCGCACCGTTCCGCGCGGTTTCCGGCCGGCAGGGGCTGCCGCCGGCGATGTCCACACCACACACGACACGATGACCACGCTCTCTTCCAAGATCTATCGCCTGCTGTTCGACGAGATCATCGACGGCACGCTCGAACCGGGCCAGAAGCTCGAGGAAATCGCGCTTGCCGAGCGGTTCAATGCGTCGCGCACGCCGATCCGCGAAGCGCTGCGCGAGCTGGCCGCGCGCGGCATGGTCGAGCTGACGCCGCGCAAGGGCGTGGTCGTCGCGCAGTTCAGCCTCGACGAACTCGCCGACATGCTCGAAGCGATGTGCGAGCTCGAGGCGCTGTGTTGCCGGCTCAGCGCGCAGCGGATGAGCGTCGTCGAGAAGAAGCAGCTCGAGGAGCTGCAGATCGAGATGAACGAGGCGATCGCGCGCGGCGACGAGGCCGAGTACTTCCAGCTCAACCGCGAATTCCACGAACTGATCTGCAAGGGCGCGCAAAGCAAGTCGCTCGCGTCGATCATCGCGGTGCAAAGGCAGCGCCTCGCGGGCTTTCGCGCGGCGCAGCCCGCGTCGCCGAAGCGCTTCGAGGCGGCCACCGACGAGCACCGCGAAATCGTCGACGCGATCCTCGCCGCCGAGCCCGAGCGCGCGTACAACGCGATGCGCGACCACACCGCGCGCCTGTCGATCGTCGTGCTCGGCCGGCTCAAGCGCCAGCGCAACGAGCGCGAATCGATCTGACGGCAGGCAGGCGCGGGCGCGCGGCGCGTTGAGCCGCATCATGCGCGCGCCTCGTCGATCGACGGCATCGTGAAGCCGAGCGCGTCGAGCTGCGCGAGCAGCGCACGCGTGTCGGCCGGCGCATGCGACGCGAGCGGCGCACGCACGCGCGCCCAGTCGCCATGCCGCGTGAAATGCGCGACCACGGCCTTCAGCGCCGGAATCATCGACGGCGATTGCAGCGCGGTGCGCACGGTCGACACGCGCCCTTCCCACGTCGCGCGCTCGACGGCCGTCGGCGCCGCGAGCAGTTGCGCGATCGCGTGCGGCTGCAGGTTCGCGGTCGCCGAAATGCAGCCGGCCGCGCCGAGCGGCAGCGCGCGGCCCAGCAGCGCCTCCGACGCCGGAAACACCGCGAAACCCGGAAAGCGTTCGAGCATCGTCACCGTGTTCGCCCAGTCGCCCGAACTGTCCTTGATGCCGACCACCGTGCGCGGATACGCGGCGACCAGCCGCTCGATCAGCGTGTGCGTGATCGGCACGCCCGTCAGTTGCGGGATGTGATACAGCAGCACGCGCAGCCGTTCCGAGCCGACCGCGTCGATCACGCCCGCGTAATACGCGAACAAGCCTTCATCGCTCACGCCCTGGTAGAAGAACGGCGGCAGCATCAGCACGCCCGCGCAGCCGGTCGCCACCGCATGGCGCGTCAGCGCGATCGCGTCCGGCAGCGCGCACGCGCCGGTGCCCGGCAGCACCTGCGCGGGATCGATGTCGGCGGCCGCGATCTCGTCGAGCAGCGTGCAGCGCTCCGCGACGCTCAGCGAGTTCGCCTCGCTGTTGGTGCCGAACGGCGCGAGGCCCGCGCCCTGCCCGACGAGCCAGCGGCAGAACGCGACGAAGCGCGGCGCGTCGATCGACAGGTCGGCGCGAAACGGCGTGAGAACGGGCGCGAACACGCGCGGCGTGGCAAAGGCTGACATGCGGGAGTCTCCGGTTGGATGAGCCGATCGGCGGGCCGTCATGCGGATGCGCTGAAGAAATCCAGCATCGCGTCGCCCAGCAGCGTTTCGCCCGAATCGAAATGGGCGACCACCGACGTGTGGTTGTGGCGCGGCATCTGCAGGAAACGCGGTGCGCGTCCCGGGCGGCGTTCGCTTTGGCGCGCACGTGCGACGCGCTCGAAGAACGCGGCGCCGTACGCGTCGAGATAAGGGTTCTCGTATTCGGCGACGACGATCATCAACGGCACGTCGATGCGCTCCGCATACGCGAGCGGCGAGCGCGCGGCGTAGCGCGACGGGTCGTCGCCGAAATACGCGCGCACGCCGGCTGCGTTCGGGTTGTCGGGCAGCGTGTCGGCCGCGAGCCGCGCGCTGATCAGCACGGCGCCCGCGACGCGTTCGCCGCGCCGCGCATCGAGCAGCGGATCGCCGAGATACGTCGCGACATGCGCGCCGCCCGCCGAATGCCCGACGACGAAGATCCGCCCCGGATGGCCGCCATACGACGCAATGTGCGTGCGCGTCCAGTCGAGCGCCGCCGCGATGTCCTGCGCGCCGGCCGGATACGGCGCATCGGGCGCCAGCCGGTATTCGACGTTGACCGCGACGTAGCCATGGCGCGCGAACCAGCGCGGCACGTTGTCGTAGATCAGCCCGTTGATGCTCTTGCGGCCGCGCACGAACGCGCCGCCGTGCACGAACAGCACGACGTCGGCCGGCGCGCCCTGACGGGTCGCGTGCTGCACGAACACGTCGAGACGCTGACGCGCATCGGGCCCGTACGGAATGTCGCGCTCGATCTCGCAGCCGAGATCCGTCGCCGCACGCGCGGCGACGAGCGGCGTGTACGTGCCGATCACCCAGTCGCGATGCGCGTCGATGTCCTGCCCCCAGACGGCGCCGATCTCCGCGAAGCGCGCCCTCAGCGCTTCCGACAGATTGCCCAACGGTTCCTGCCAAGCGTGCATCCCCTGCCTCCCTGCATGACGGCTAACGGCCGGCGTGTGCCGGTGTTCCGCCGTTCGAACGGCGACGGGGACCATTCTGGTATATAAATCTCGTTTTGTGTATACACAATCACTACGTAGTATACCCAATGAGAATCCAGGCATTTTTGCGCGACAGTCACGCCCATGCACTCATCCGTCGCACGCCGACATTCTTCAAGGACACCCATGGACAAGCTTCGCCACATCGCGCTTTCGGTCGACGATCCGGAAGCGGCCGCGCAATTCTTCGAGCGTGCGTTCGGCATGCGCCGCGCGGGCAACGCGATGCGCGGGATCTACATGACGGACGGCACGATCAACGTCGCGCTGCTGAACTTCAAGGACGAGACGGTGCCCGGCTATGCGGGCCTGAAGGACGTACGCGGCGTGATCCACTTCGGGATGTGGGTGGACGACGTCGACGCGACCGCCGAGCGCGTCGTCGCGGCCGGCGGCACCTACCTGACCGGTCGGCACGAGCAGGATCCGAACGTGTTCTATGAAGTGAAATACCGGATGCCCGACGGCACGGTGTTCGACATCACGTCGAACGGCTGGAAGGGCGCGGTGAAGGAAGTCGTGCCGGCCGGCGCAGCGGGCACGCAGCCGTGACCGCGCGGCTGGCCGTACTCGCGCTGGTGCCGTTGCCGGACACGACGCTCGACGCGCTGCGGCGCGACTACGTGCTGCACTATCACCCGGACGGCATGCCGGCCGAACTGGCCGAAGCCGCCACGATCCGCGCGGTCGTCACCAACGGCACCTGCGGGCTCGACGATGCACGCGTCGCGCGCCTGCCCGCGCTTGAAATCGTCTGCGCATTCGGCGCCGGCTACGAGAACGTCGACGTTGCGGCCGCCGCGCGGCGCGGGATCGTCGTCACGCACGCGCCGGGCACCAATGCGGCGACCGTCGCCGACCACGCGATCGGCATGCTGCTCGCGCTTGCGCGCGGCTACGCGCCGCTCACCGGCGCGGTGCGGGCCGGCCGCTGGCATGCGTCGCGCGCCGCGCGGCCGACGCTTGCCGGCGCCGCGCTCGGCGTGATCGGCATGGGCCGCATCGGCCGGCTGATCGCCGCGCGCGCGCAGGGCTTCGACATGACGCTCGGCTATCACGCCCGCGGCCCGCACGACGACGCGCCCGGCCGCTACTACACCGACCTCGTGCAGCTCGCGGCCGACAGCGACTTTCTCGTGATCGCGTGCCACGGCGGCCCGGCCACCCGGCATCTGGTCGACCGCGCGGTGCTGCGCGCGCTGGGGCCGCACGGCTACGTCGTCAACGTCGCGCGCGGCTCGGTGCTCGATACGGCCGCGCTGCTCGACGCGCTCGACGCGGGCGAGCTCGCGGGCGCCGGGCTCGACGTCATCGAGCACGAACCCGACGTGCCGGCCGCGCTGTTCGGCCATCCCGACGTACTCGTCACACCGCATGTCGCGGGCCGCTCGCCCGCCGCATGGCTCGCCCAGCGTGACGCGCTGCTCGCGAGTCTCGCCCAGCACTTCTCCCGCCTGCCCGTCGAATTCGCGGTGCGCGCCGCGTAGGCACGAGCGGCGCATCCCCGCGCCGTTTCGTTCGCCGCGCCGCCGCGCGCCGCTTCGGAGATCGCCACCATGAAGGTTCGATCGTTGTGCCTCGCCGCGCTGTACTGCGCGGCCGCCGGCCTGCTGGCCGGCCGTTCCTCCCACGCGCAATCGTCCGCGACGCTGTACGGCCTGATCGGGCTCGACGTCGCCAGCGCGAAGCGCAGCGGCGGCCCGCCGGCCGCGATCGCGATGCAGAGCCCGGGGCTCACCGCGCCGTACTGGGGGCTGCGCGTCACCGAGGATCTCGGCGGCGGCTACCGCGCGCTCGCCGTGCTCGAAAGCTTCTTCCAGCCCGTCAACGGCGGCATCGGCCGCACGTCGGCCGACCCGTACTGGGGGCGCAACGCGTATGCGGGCATCGAAGGCCCGTTCGGCACCGTGACGATGGGGCGGCAGACCAACCTGCTCTATCTCGCCGAACAGGCCGTCAATCCGTTTCGCGCGTCGGTCCTGTTTTCGCCGCTGGTGATGCAGACCTTCGTTGCGACCTACGGCGGCGCGATCGCCGGCGACACGGTCTGGAACAACGCGATCCAGTACACGAGCCCGACCGCCGGCGGGCTGACCGCGAGCGCCGTCTACGCGCCCGGCGGGCTCGCGGGCGCGAACGGCGCGGCCAACGCGGGCCTGTCGCTGCGCTATGCGAACGGCCCGCTCACGGCCGTCGCGACCGCGCAGCGCACGCGGATCGTCGCAGGCGCCGTCGCGCCGACCCAGAACGCGTACCTCGCCGGTTTCGCGTACGCATTCCCGCGCATCACGCTGTACGGCGCGCTGCAGGGCACGCGAACTTCCGCGACCGACACGGGTTCGCACACGTTCGAAGCCGGCCTGTCGGTGCCCGTCACGTCGCGGCTGGCCGCGCTCGCCGAATGGGCGTACACGCGCCGCACCGCGTTACGGACGGCCGTGTCGCGCAACACCGGCGCGGCCGGGCTCGACTACACGCTGTCGCGGCGCACCGACGTCTATGCGCTCGCCGTGTACGACCGGCTCGGCGGCAGCGGCGTCGCGGCGACCTGGGCGCTCGGCATCCGGCACCTGTTCTGACGCCGCGCGAATCGCGTATCCGGGTCTACCCGCTATAACCAAATCGCTGTTTTGTATAAAAAAGAAGTGCTTCGAATTCAACAACGTCCGTGCGTATAATTTTTCTCAGTTCATGTATACACGAACACGGTTCATGAACCGGCACGGCCCGCGTCCCGCTCGCGTCATGCGAACCGGCCGCCGCCCGCGGGATCGCCTCGCACGATGCCCGTCCGGCGCAAGCCGCTTCGCCCCGGAAAACAACGACGACTATTTGGAGACCGAATGAAAAAGAAGCTGATCGCGTCCAGTGTCATGCTGCTCGCCTGCGCCGGTGCGCATGCGCAGTCACGCATCTGGCTGTCCGGTTACATGGACCTGAACATCGAGCACCTGATTTCGTCGGGCCCGGGCGGCAACATCACGCGGATGTCGAGCGGCGGTCTGAACAATTCGCGCTTCAACCTGAGCGGCGTCGAGGATCTCGGCGGCGGCAACAAGGCCGTCTTCACGATCGAGCCGATGTTTTCCGCGAACACGGGCGTGCAGTCGGCGCAGTTCCGGCAGTCGTTCGTCGGCCTGAAGGGCGACTGGGGCGAGCTGACGATGGGCCGCCAGTTCACGCCGTCGTACTGGCTGGCCGGCTATGCGGACCCGACGTGGGCGGCCGATTTCAGCATGGTCAACGACATGCAGTTCTTCTACGCGACCTATCGCGTCGACAACTCGCTGCAGTACAAGACGCCGACCTTCCACGGCTTCACCGGGCGCGTGATGATCACGACCGGGCTCGGCGACGGCACGCGCGCCGGGCGCTTCTTCAGCACCGGCATCGAATACCGCAACGGGCCGCTGTTCCTCGGCGCCGTGAGCGAGCTGCAATACACGCGCGACATCTTCCGTTCGTCGCAGATCCATTCGTCGCGCGACAACTATTTCTCGGCCGTGTACCGCTTCGGCGGCTTCGAGCCGACCGTGATCTACCACACGTACAACGGCTACTACGCGTATCCGCCGTACGTCGCGTTCAACTCGCAGGGCTGGGACGCGCAGATCGGCGCGCGCTGGAACATCGACGGCATCAACCGTGTGTACCTGAGCGTCGTCCATCGCCACGACGACAACAACACCAACATCTCGAGCGCGACGGGCGGCGTGATCGGCTACATCTACAGCCTGTCGAAGCGCACCGACCTGTACGTGACCGCCGCGCACGTGAAGAGCCAGCATCGCGTGCCCGTCGCGTATCCGGTCACGTTCCAGGTGTATCCGGACGGCGGCCAGAACCCGTCCGGCTTCCAGATCGGGATCCGCCACGCGTTCTGATCGACCGAACAACCCGCGCGTCGCGACCGGCGATCCGGCCGTGCGCGACGCCACGCAAACATCATGACAAGGAGACGTTCATGCTTCGACCACGCAACACACGCATTCCGCAGGCCCGGATCATCGGCCCGGCCGCCGCATCGATCCTGATCGCGGCATCGGCACTGGCCAGCGCCGCGCAACCGGCGGCGGAAGCCCCCGCCGCGGCCAGCACGAGTGTTGCCGCCTCCGGGACGCCCGGCACGCCGGGCGTCGCCGATCCGTATCTCGCCGGCTGGCTGCGCCTCACGCCCGAGCGCCGGCCGGTGCCGCAGAAACCCGGCGTCGACTACGGGATGGACCCGGCCACCGGCCAGTTCGTGTGGCCGAAGGCGACGCCCGAAGTCCACCAGGGGCAGCGTTTCCCCGGCGAGCTTTCGACGTGGGACAACAAGAGCTACACGAAGAACGTGAAGGTGCTCGCGTTCTACCCGGGCGTCGATTCGCCCTTCCATGCGTGGAACAACATCGTCGACTTCGACGGCAAGCGCTACCTGTACATCCACGACCGCGACTACCTGCGCATCATGGACGTGACCGATCCCGCGCACGGCAAGGTCGTGTTCTCGAAGGGCGGCGTGTGGGGGCCGAAGGGCTCGAGCGAGCACTTCGATCCGAACAACGTGCACGACTACCTCGGCGGCGCGACAGTTGCGTGGAGCCGCAAGCTCGGCAAGCCGGTGCTCGTCGCGTCGTTCGAGATCGGCCGCTACGGGCTGATGACCGAGAAGATCGACCAGCCCGACAAGGTCGCCGCGCAGCGCCACTACAACTCGCTGAAGGGCTTCCGCGTGTACGAGATGGACGGCCCGCTGCCGAGCCAGTGGAAGCTGCTCGCGACGCGCACGACCGACTACCGCCACCCCGACGCGCCGATCGGCCAGCAGCAGGGTTCCGGCTCGCTCGATGCGCCCGAGTACTACGGCGGCAAGTACATGATCGTGTCGGCCGCGCCCGACGACAGTTATGCGCTGACCGAGTATCCGAACTACCTGTACTCGCCGGGTTACCAGGTATGGGACATGTCGGACCCGGCGAACCCGGTGTTCGTGTCGCAGATCGCGGTGCCCGGCCAGATCCTCGGCAACGAGGAACACGAGCAGGCGTACCTGATGAATCCGCGCGCCGGCAACCGGACGTCGTGGATGGGCTCGCGCAACCCGATCTTCCTGCCGAAGCCGCTGGAGAACGGCGGCAAGATCGGCTTCGGCGCGATGGGCGGCCTCGGCTTCTACTCGTTCGACCTGAGCGACCCGGCGAAGCCGAAGATCCTCGGCAACGTGAACACGCCGCCGAGCTTCGCGGGCACCGAGTTCGACAACGCGGACGTGAGCCAGTACGCCCGCACCGGCTACGTGCTCACGAACGGCTATCCGATGAACCGCGACTGCTACGAGCCGTACAAGGACATCTTCGTCGTCGATGCCCGCGACCCGTCGCACCTGAAGGTCGCGGCCAAGCTGCCGGTGCCGGAAGTGCCGGCCGGCGCGCCGTTCACGAGCTTCTGCCAGCGCGGCGGCAACTTCGGGCCGAAGCGCGCGAACGCGATCGGCCAGCCCGGCACCTGGCGGCAGGGCATCGTCCCGTACTCGTTCTACAACGCGGGCGTGCAGATCTACGACGTGAAGAACCCGGCGAAGCCGACGATTGCCGGCTACTTCGTGCCGGCGCTCGCGGACGAGAAGGAACTGCCGTCCTATACGCTCGGCAAGGGCGTGTTCGCGATCTACACGGAGTACGACCGCAACATCATCTGGGCCTTCACGGAGAACGGTGCGTATGCGCTGTCGACGCCGCTGCTCGGCGAGCCCGTGCTCGGCAAGCCGACGAAGCCGTGGCCGCCGCGTTGAGCGGCGCAGTGAAACGGCCGGGCGGGTGACCGTCCGGTTCGGGTCGCGCGCCGCGGCCACGGCCATACGCGGTGCGGCGCGCATTTCATGACACCGCATCGTTTCGATCCCCGCCGGGCGACCGGCGGATTCACGTTCAAGGACGTTTCCCCGATGATGTTCAAACCGTTTGCCGCACCGCTGCTATGCGCGCTCCTGCTCGCCACGACGGCGACACCCGGCCGCGCCGCCACGTCGGCCAGCGAGCAGACCTGCCGCGCGTGCCACACGCTCGATACGACGAAAGTCGGGCCGCCGTTCCGCGCGATCGCCGCGCACTACCGCAACGATTCCGATGCGCTCGCGAAACTTCAGAAAAGCATGCTCGAAGGCAGCAGCGGCAAATGGGGCGGCGCGACGATGCCGCCCAACGCGATCTCGGCCGACGATGCGGCGCGGTTCGCGAAGTGGATCATGTCGCTGAACCGGGACGGGAAGTAGCCGGCGATCCGGCCGCCGGCCGCATGCGAAAAAAGGCGGGCATGCGCCCGCCTTTTTCCGCATCGTTCGCACGCGCCCCGCTACGCTTGCGGTGCACGCGCGAACCCGGCGCGTTACTTCAACCGTGTCGCGATTTCATTCGCCATCGCCTTCGTCGCGGCCTTCGTCGGTGCATCGTCGGCCAGCGCGTTCAGCAGACCGAAATCATGGATCGTGCCGTCGTAGCGCGTGGTCGTCGCATCCACCCCGGCCGCGTCGAGCTTGCGGCCGTACGCTTCGCCTTCGTCACGCAGCACGTCGAACTGCGCGACCTGGATCAGCGCGGGCGGCAGGCCCTTCAACTGCGCGAGGCTCGCGCGCAGCGGCGACGCGTAGATCTCGTTGCGTTGCGCTTCGCTCTTCGTATAGGCATCCCAGAACCACTTCATCATCGGCCGTGTCAGGAAGTGGCCCTGCTGATACGCGTCGTACGAGCCCGTGTTGAAGTTGTGGTCCGTGACGGGCCACATCAGGCCCTGGAAGCGGATCGCGGGGCCGCCCTTGTCCTTCGCCATCAGCGCCACGACGGCCGTCATGTTCCCGCCGACGCTGTTGCCGACTACCGCGAGGCGGCTGCCGTCAACACCGATCTCCGCGCCGTGCGCGGCCACCCACTTCGTCGCCGCATACGCCTGGTTGATCGCGACCGGGTAACGCGCTTCCGGAGACGGCGTGTAGTTCACGAACACCGCGACGGCGCCCGATTGCACGACGAGATCGCGCACGAGGCGCTCGTGCGTCGGGAAATCGCCGAGCACCCAGCCGCCGCCGTGGATGAACACGAACACCGGCAGCGTGCCCGTCGCGCCTTGCGGGCGCACGATCGTGACCGGCACCGACAGGCCGTCCTGTTCGATCGTGCGGTTCGACACGTCGATGCCGGACAGGTCGACCTTCACGCCGTTCTGCGCGTCGACTAGCACCTGGCGCGCCTTCGCGGGGCTCAGCGTCTCGAGGCCCGGGCCCTTCTGGCCGTTCAGTGCGGCGAGGAACGCGCTCGTCTTCGCATCGGGACGAACGGTGTCGCTACCGGCGGCGAATGCGGCAGGTGCGGTGGGCAGCGCTGCTGCAACGGCGGCGGCGATCAGCAGCGGCTTGACGATCTTCATGGTGATATTCCTTGGCTTGAATGCGTAAATGACGATGGATGATTCGCAGTGCGATGGATCAGGCAAGCGTGAGCGTGACGTCGATGTTGCCGCGCGTCGCATTCGAGTACGGGCACACGAGGTGCGCACGGTCGATCAGCGTTTGCGCGACGTCGCGATCGAGGCCCGGCAGCGAGATCTTCAGCTCGACTTCGATGCCGAAGCCGTTCGGGATCGCACCGATGCCGACGCTGCCTTCGATCGCGGCGTCCGCAGGCATCGCAATCTTGTCGCGGGCCGCGACGAACTTCATCGCGCCGATGAAACACGCGCTGTAGCCGGCGGCGAACAGTTGCTCGGGATTCGCGCCTGCACCGCCCGCGCCGCCGAGTTCGCGCGGCGTGGTCAGCTTCAGGTCGAGGCCGCTTTCGGGCACCGTCGCACGGCCGTCACGGCCACCGGTGGCTTTTGCATGGGCGCGGTACAGCACTTTTTCGATCGACATGACAGACTCCTTTTCAGCAATGAATGAAACAGCCTTCGAACCGGGGACCGCGCGGCGACAGCCTCGCCATTCGCGCCGCGCTTGTTTATCTACTCATAGATAGATAAACATCCCCAAAAAAAGCAGAGGGTCATCCCATCTGCACCGGTTATCTATCTATTAACAGATAGATAACAAGATCCAATAAAAAGGCGGCGAACCGCCTTATTGCCTGCGCCGCCCGTCAGGACCGCGTTTTCCAGACGGCCTCGACATCCTCGAGGCGCGCCCGTGTGTGAAACAGCCGGCTGGCCAGCACACTGCCCTGGAACGCCGCGTACAACGTGCGCGCCGCCGTGTCGGGCTCGCCGCTGAATTGCAGCGTGCCTTCCTTCGCGCCCTGCGCCAGCAGTTCCGCCAGCCAGCGTTCGTTGGCCGTGAAGAACGCCTGCACGGCCTGCCGTACGCTCTCCGGCAGCGTCTCGATGTCGGATGCGAGCATCCCGCACAGACAGATCAGGTTGCCGTCACCCAACGTGCGGCCGAACATCTTCGTGTACAGGCTCAGTTTCACGTCGGCGGGCAGCGCCGGATCGATCGCCCGCATGGCCGGGAGGACTTCATCGCTGTACACCGCCACCGCTTCCAGCACGAGGTCGTCCTTCGACGGGAAGTAGTAGTGGATGCTCGATGTCTTCACGCCCACCAGGTCGGACAGATCTCGATAGCTGAAGCCGTTGTAACCGCGCAGCATCATCAGCGTGATCGCGTGATCGAGAATCTGTTCGCGGACGGTCGGTTTCGTTTCCATGGATCGAACTTTATCTACTCATAGATAGACATTCAAGGACTTTTTCAGCGACGTGATGCGGTCCGCACCGGTCGCCGCTCGACGCCGCGCCCGGCGTGCGCCCCCCCTTCAAACCACCCAACGCGGCCCCGCGCGCATTCCCGGCGCCGGACGGGCGTTTGCGGCACGTAACCCGGCGCATTCGGGCCGCTACAGCGCGGCCTGCGCCAGCAGCCAGCCGCGAAAGGCCGCGAGCTTCGCCATCCCCGCACACTCGGGGCGATAGACGACGTAGTAGGCGAGCGGCGATACGAAACCAATCGTCGGAAACAGCCGCACGAGCCGCCCCGCCGCGAGATCGTCGCGCGCCATCACGCTGCGCGCGAGGGCGACGCCATGCCCGTCGATGGCCGCCTGCAGCACGGCTGCCGAGTTGTTGATCTGCATCCCGCGCGACACGGCGACATGGTCGACGCCAGCCCGCTGCAGCCAGGTATCCCATGACGGAAAGCCGGTCTCGCTATCCATCGACAGGTCGTGGATCAGCGTTTCCCGGACAAGGTCGGCCGGCCGCCGCAACCGGCCGCGCACGCCCGCCAGTTTCGGCGAGCACACCGGATAGACCTCCTCGTCCATCAGACGGTCGGCCGCGAGCCCCGGCCAGTGCCCCGTGCCGTAACGCACGCCGATGTCGATCCGCTGCGAGACGAAATCGACCGGCTTGAGATTGGTATCGAGCCGCACGCCGGTGTCCGGCCACTCCGCCTGGAAGCTCTCGATGCGCGGCAACAGCCACTTGGCCGCAAACGCCGGACTGGCGGCCACCGTCAGCCCCCCGTTCGTCGAACCTTCCTTCAGCAGCTCCAGCCCTAGCGCAAGCGTGTCGAAACCCGTCCGGACGTGCGGCAGCGCGCGCTCGGCAGCCTCGGTCGGCACGAGCCGGACACGCCCGCTGGCGCCGCGGTGAAACAGCGGCGTGCCGAGCCATTCCTCCAGCGTACGCACAAGCTGGCCGACCGCCGCCGGCGTGACATGGAGTTCGGCCGCGGCCGCGGAAAAACTCTGGTGACGGGCGCTCGCCTCGAATGCGCGCAACGCGTTCAGATGGACCGGTGTCTTCATGGCACTAAAGATTTTCTTTTAATAACGGACACTTTATCTCGTTTGTCTCAAAAGCAGAACCCGCGAAAAATCCCGATCAGATCGAAGGTTGGCTCCATCTTCAGGCAACCGCCCGCGGATACCTCAGGCCACCTGCACCGATGGATTTTCTACCTGTGCTCGCCTCCGGTCACCCATCGAGGCGCGACCGGAGCACGACTTCGTTGCGCGCCGCCATTCTTCAACCGGTGCCTGTCGATCGACAGGCGGACAAAGGGGTTTTCAACATGAGCAACGCATTCAAGGGCAAGAAACTGCTGGTTGTCGGCGGCACCAGCGGCATCGGCCTGCAAACGGCGCGGACCGTGCTGGCCGAAGGTGGCAGCGCGGTCATCGTCGGCAACCGGCCGGCCAAGACCGACGCCGCGCGCCAGGAACTGGCCGCGCTCGGCGACGTTCACGCGCTGACTGGCGACCTGTCCAGCGACGCCGGCCTGGCCGCGCTACTGGAGCGCATCGACGCGCAGCATGCCGACGTCGACCTGCTGGTCAACGCCGCAGGCGTGTTCTTCCCGAAGCCGTTCCTCGAGCATCGGGAAGCCGACTACGACCAGTACATGAAGCTGAACAAGGCGACCTACTTCATCACACAAAAGGTCGCGGCCAACCTGGTGGCGAAGGATCGCCCGGGCGCGATCGTCAACATCGGCTCGATGTGGGCGAAGCAGGCGATCGCCGCGACGCCGTCGTCCGCTTACTCGATGGCCAAGGCCGGCCTGCATGCGCTGACGCAACACCTCGCGATGGAGCTCGCACCGAAGCACATCCGCGTCAACGCGGTTTCGCCAGCAGTCGTGCAGACGCCGATCTACGAAGGCTTCATCCCGAAGGCCGACGTGCATGCGGCCCTGCAGGGTTTCAACGGCTTCCACCCGATCGGCCGGGTCGGCACGCCGCAGGACGTCGCCGAGGTCGTCGCGTTCCTGCTGTCGGACAAGGCGGGCTGGGTGACCGGCGCGATCTGGGACGTCGACGGCGGCGTGATGGCCGGGCGCAACTGACTGTCGGCGAGTGCGCCCTGCCGGGCCGCGCATCCGCTCACCCCGGCGACGCAGTGTCGCCGGACACTTCATCCGAACCGGAGCACCAACCATGATGCAGGACTGGAACCTCTACCGCGAATCGCTGATGCAACGCGTCGGCGACTATGCCCGACAAAGCGGTGACGTAATGCGCGGCCTCGCGACGATCGAGCATGCCGCACGCAAGACTGCGCAACTCGAACCGAAGATTCACGAGCTGATCGCACTGGCGGTGGCCGTCACCACGCGTTGCGACGGCTGCATCTCCGTACACACGAAGAAAGCGGTCGAACAGGGCGCGACGCTCGCGGAAATTTCCGAAGCGCTTGGCGTCGCCATCGCGTTAAATGCGGGCGCCGCGCTGACCTACTCGGCGCGCGTGCTGGAAGCGCACGCGCAATTGCCCGATACGTTGCCCGACACGCAGTCTCGATAAATCGGGGGGCGCTCGACGTCGGCCCCTCCACCCTCACTGCGGCCGCAACATCCGCTGAATGATCGTCCGCAGCATCGCGCGATGCGCGCGCGGCTTGAACCCCGGCTCGAACACAACGCGGCAGACCGCCCCTTCCGCCAGCGCGAGCACCCAGGTCGCGACGAGATCCGGCTTCAGGCTCCCGTCGATCGTCCCCTGCGCGACCCCGCGCTTGATCAGCGCGACCATCCGCCCTTTCACCTGCGCCTCGTTCGCCGAGAGCAGCGCAGCCACGTCCGGATTGCGCGTCGCCTCGGCCGCGGTCTCGATGCTGATACGCGCATAGACGGGATCGCTCGACAGCTCCATCAACGCCAGCGCGATCTCCTCGATCGCCGCCAGCGCATCGGCGGCGTCCGCATGCCGCGCGAACAATTCGGCCATCTCGCGCTGGTCGTCCTGTGCGATCGCCTCGACGATCGCCGCCTTGGTCGGGAAATAGTGAAACAGGTTGCCGGGGCTCATCCCGGCCGCCTTGCAGATTACGGCCGTGGACGTCGCATGGAAGCCGTCGCGCGCAAAACAGTCGATCGCGGCATCCAGGATCTGGCGCCGCTTCGCTTCCACTCTTTCAGGATCGATCTTTCTCAACGGGAACTCCGGGCTCGACGATAGCTCGAATATTTATTAGACTGATTAGTCGATCTATTATCATGGCGATGCACCACAGGCGTCAAGGCACCGTGCTCCTGCATGGGCCGCCTGCGGCAGGCGCTTACACAACCAGAGAGAGGGCCAATGAAACGCATTGCAGTTGCCGGCATCGCACTCGTCCTGTTCGCATGTGTCGCGGCCGGCGCGCTCGCGCTGCGCGGCCTGTCCGATTTCGAGCTGAAGGGCGCGAACGTGTCGACGCTCGCGTTCCACGCCGGCGGCGCCGATCTCGTCGGCACGCTCGCCCTGCCAGCGCACGCGCCCGATGCGCCGATCGCGCCGATCGCGCTGCTCGTGCACGGCGACGGGCCGCGCACGCGCTTCGCCGACGACGCGATGCTGCCGCTCGTCAACAGCCTGCTCGACGCCGGCATCGGCGTATTCGCGTGGGACAAGCAGGGCACCGGCCGCAGCGGCGGCGACTGGCTCGCGCAATCGATGCAGGACCGCGCGAACGAAACGATCGCCGCGATGGCGCGCGTGCGCGCCGCCGCCGGCCCCGCGCACAAGGTCGGCCTGCTCGGCTTCTCGCAGGGCGGCTGGGTCGTGCCGCGCGTGGCGAATGCGGTGCGGCCCGCGTTCTCGGTGATCGTCGGCGGCGCCGTCAGCTGGCGCCGGCAAGGCACCTACCTGACGCGCCAGCAGCTCCTCGCAACCGGCCTGCAGCCGGATCGAATCGATGCGACACTGGCCGCCGAGCGACGCGAGAACGACGCGATCTTCGGTCGGGCAGACGTGCCGGCCGATCCGGCCCGGCGCCCGGACATCGCGCCGCGCCGCTTCGGCTTCATTGCACGCAACTACCTGGAAGACGCGTCACCGGCGCTTGCGACGATGCAGGGGCCCGTGCTGGCCGTGTGGGGCGCGCAGGATCGCAACGTCGATCCGGTCGACGAGGCGAACACCTACGCGCACGCCTTCGCGGGCCGGCCCGACCGGCGTGTCGTCGTGGTGCCCGCGGCAACGCATGCGTTGCTGCGCGCCGGGTGGTTCGATTACCAGCTCGAGTCCGACTGGCCGAAGTGGAAGACGTGGCTGTACATGGCGCTCGGGCGCCACGCGTATGCGCCGGGTACGCTCGGCCCGATCGAAACGTGGATCCGGTCGCAGTGAGCACGTGTGCAACGTGGCGCCGCCGCACGTCGGGCCGCGCACGAAACAGGCATCAGGCAATACCGGTCGCGCCAACCCGCGCGGCCGCATCAAGGAGAGGTCTCAATGTACTCGTGGTTTGAACGGCGCCTGCCGACTTTCCCGCTCGAAGATCCCGTCACGCCGCCGAAGGGATTCTTCTCGTTCGTCTGGGCGTGCACGAAAGGCGCGCGCAGCTGGATCCTGCTGATCGCGCTGACGTCGGCCGCGCTGGCCGCGTACGAAGCCGCGCTGTTCGCGATGATGGGGCACATGGTCGACTGGCTGTCGTCGTCGACGCCGGCGGCATTCGGCGGCCGCCACTCCGGCACGCTCGCCGGCTTCGCGGCGATCCTCGCGGGCAGCGCGCTGCTGATCGCGCTGCATACGATGGTCAAGCACCAGGTGCTCGCGATCAACTTCCCGATGCGGCTGCGCTGGCTGTTTCACCGGCTGATGCTCGACCAGAGCCTGTCGTTCTACGCGAACGAGTTCGCGGGCCGCGTGACGACCAAGATCATGCAGACCGCGCTCGCGGTGCGCGACGCGCTGTTCATGTCGGTCGACGTCGTGATCGGCGTCACCGCGTACCTGATCGGCATTCTGGTGCTGGCGGCAAGCTTCGACTGGCGGCTGATGATTCCGCTCGTGCTGTGGGCGCTCGGCTACGGCGCCGCATGCGCGTACTTCGTGCCGCGCCTGGGCGCCGTCGGCAGCCGGCAGGCCGATGCGCGCGCGATGATGACGGGCCGCATCACCGACGCGTACTCGAACATCACGACCGTGAAGCTGTTCTCGCACACGCGGCGGGAAGCCGACCATGCGCGTCGCGCAATGGAAGCATTCAAGGAAACCGGCGACGCGCAGATGCGGCTCGTCAGCGCGTTCGAGATCGTCAACCACCTTTTGTCGACGCTGCTGCTGATCGGCTCGGCCGGGCTCGCGCTGGCTCTGTGGATGCACGGCGAGGCGAGCGCGGGCGTCGTCGCGGCCGTGATCGCGATGGCGCTGCGCCTGTCGAGCTACTCGCACTGGATCATGTGGGAGATGACCGAGCTGTTCGAGAACGTCGGCACGATCCAGGACGGCATCAACACGCTGACGAAGGTGCGCAGCGTGGTCGACGCGCCCGACGCGAAGCGCCTCGCGGTGCAGCGCGGCGGGATCGTGTTCGACAACGTGCAGTTCGCGCACGAAGATAACGATCGCGCGGTATTCGACGGGCTGAACCTGACGATCCGGCCGGGCGAGCGGATCGGCCTGATCGGCCGTTCGGGCGCCGGCAAGTCGACGCTCGTGAACCTGCTGCTGCGTTTCTACGACGTCGGCGGCGGATCGATCCGGATCGACGGCCAGGACATCGCGCACGTGACGCAGGACAGCCTGCGCAGCGCGATCGGGATGGTCACGCAGGATACGTCGCTGCTGCACCGCACGATGCGCGAGAACCTGCTGTACGGCCGCCCCGACGCGACCGAGCGCGAGATGCAGGACGCGGCCGTGCGCGCGGAAGCGTCCGAGTTCATCGACCGGCTGCGCGACCGTCACGGGCGCAGCGGCTACGACGTCGAGGTCGGCGAGCGCGGCGTGAAGCTGTCGGGCGGCCAGCGGCAGCGCGTCGCGATCGCGCGCGTGATGCTCAAGGACGCACCGATCCTCGTGCTCGACGAAGCCACCAGCGCGCTCGACTCCGAGGTCGAAGTCGCGATCCAGCGCAGCCTCGACACGCTGATGAGCGGCAAGACGGTGATCGCGATCGCCCACCGGCTGTCGACGATCGCGGCGATGGACCGGCTGATCGTGCTCGACGAAGGGCGCATCGTCGAGGAAGGCACGCACCAGCAGTTGCTGAACGCGGGCGGCATCTACGCGGCGCTGTGGGCGCACCAGAGCGGCGGGTTCCTCGGCGAAACGGAGGAAGCGGAAGGCGCCGCGCAGTAAGCGGGATCGCTATGGCAACATGACGGCACGGTGCGTGCGCGGCGAACTTGCCGCGCTCGCACGCCGCGCCGGCCGGGCGCCATCGTCCGGTTCACCGTCACCCGACGCAGATCCAGGGAGCCCGCATGACCACCCGACCGGATATCGCCACCGCGCTCGACGCGCCCGATTCGGTACTCGACGAAGCCGAGCAGCGCTTCGTGAAGCTGATTCGCGAGCACGGCTGGTTCCGCACCGAAGTGTTTGGCGAAGGCGGCAACCCGGGCTTCTCGTTCACGACCGGGCTGTGGGTCAACCACGGCTTCCCGGAAATCATCGTGTTCTCGCTGCCGGCGCGCGTCGCCCACGACGTACTGTGGGACGTCTACCGGCTGGTCGCGGCCGGCACGCCGCCGCCGGTCGGCGAAGTCACGGCGTCCGTCTACGGCAACGCGAACGCGCTGCTGATGCCGGTCGAGAAGGCGCACTACGAAGCGCATCTCGGCTGGAACCGCTGGTTCTACGGCAACGACGACTTCCCGTGCGTCCAGCTGCTGTGGCCCGACCCCGACGGGGTTTTTCCGTGGCAGCCGGACGCGAGCGACACGTTGAACGCCGCGCAGCCGCGCCTGTTCGCGCCGGGCGTCGATCGCCACTGACCGGCGCACCGGATCGCGCGGCACGCCGCAAGCGTGCCGCGCCTTCTCCACCGGGCTACAACCGCACGATCGTCGACTTCAGCTCGGTGTACTTGTCGAGTGCGTGCAGCGACTTGTCGCGGCCGTTGCCCGACAGCTTGTAACCGCCGAACGGAAAGTTCATGTCGTCGCTGCCGTCACCGTAGCAGTTGACCCACACGGTGCCCGCGCGCAAGCGCCGCGCGACCGAGTGCGCGGTCGACAGGTTCGCCGACCATACCGCCGCCGCGAGCCCGTACTCGGTGTCGTTGGCGATGCGGACGGCTTCGTCGACGTCGTCGAACGCGATCACCGACAGCACCGGCCCGAAGATCTCCTCCCGCGCGATCGCCGCATCGGGCTTCACCTCGAATACCGTCGGCTCGACATAGAACCCGCCCGTCTCCTCGCGCACCCGCTTGCCGCCCGTCACCAGGCGACCTTCGTCGCGCCCGAGACCGATATACCCCATCACGCGATCGAGCTGCGCGCGATCGACGATCGCGCCCATCGTCACCGCGGGATCGAGCGGATGCCCGGGCGCGAAGCGCCGCGACGCGTCGACCAGCTTCGCGACGAATGCGTCCCTGATGTCGCGATGCACGAGCAGGCGCGAGCCGGCGGTGCACACTTCGCCCATGTTGAAGAAGATCGCATCGGCGGCCGCCTGCGCGGCGCGGTCGAGATCGGGGCAGTCGGGCAACACGATGTTCGGCGACTTGCCGCCGAGTTCGAGCCATACGCGCTTCAGGTTCGACTGCGCGGCGCACGCCATGATCTGCTGCCCGGTGCGGGTCGACCCCGTCAACGCGATGCAGTCGACGTCGCGATGCAGCGCCAGCGCCCTGCCCGGCTCCGCGCCGCCCGGCACGACATTGAACACGCCGGCCGGAATGCCCGCGTCGCACGCGAGCTGCGCGACGCGGATCGCGGTCAGCGGCGATTTCTCCGACGGCTTCAGCACCACGCTGTTGCCGGCCGCGAGCGCCGGTGCGAACTTCCACGCGGCCATCAGCAGCGGGAAATTCCACGGCACGACCGCCGCGACGACGCCGATCGGCTCGCGCGTGACGAGCCCGACCAGATGACGGTCGGCCGGCGCGACCTCGCCGCCGACCTTGTCGATCGCTTCCGCATACCAGTCGACGCAATGCGCGGCGGCCGGGATGTCGATTGCCGTCGTATCGGCGATCGGCTTGCCGGTGTCGAGCGTCTCGAGCAGCGCGAGTTCGTCCGCATGTTCGCGCATCAGCGCGGCCCAGCGTTGCAGCACGGCCTTGCGGGCGCGCGGGTTCAGGCCTGCCCAGGTCTGCGCATCGAATGCGCGGCGCGCCGCCGCAACCGCGCGGTCGACGTCGTCGGCCCCGCAATCGGCCACGTGCGCGAGCACGCAACCGTCGATCGGGCTCACGCACGCGAAGGTCGCGCCGGCGTGCGCGTGGCGCGCGTCGCCGTCGATGAACGCGCGTCCGTCGATCGTCAGCACAGCCGCGCGGGCCTGCCAGTCCTCGAATGTCGGTCGAGTCATGTGTTTCCTCGTGAAATGTGGCGCATCACGATCCGCGAACCGGATCGATCGGCGTGAAGATGCCCGCGCGCGCCTCGATCGCCTCGCCCGCGGCGAGACACAGCGCCTCCTGGAAGCGACCGGCGACCAACTGCACGCCGGTCGGCACGCCGTCGCGGATACCGGTCGGCACCGACAGCCCCGGCAGCCCGAGCAGCGCGGTTGCAAGCAACGGCGCCTGCCGGTCGACGATCTCGCGCATCGCGGCGTCGCCCTGCAGGTCGGCGTCGATCGCGAACGGCCGCGCGCACGACACGGGCATCAGCAGCAGCGGATGGCGTGCGAAGAACTGCTGCCAGTCGCGCAGCAGCGCGGTGCGCCGCGCGAGGCCGTTCATGTAGCCGGCGAGATCCAGCGGCGCGGCCAGATTGCGCTGGCTCGCGAATGCGGTGCGGATCGCCGCGTCGCCGTGCTGCATGATCACGTCGCCGAGCCCGCTGCGCGCTTCGTTCGTCACGAGGTCGAGCCACAGTTCGCACGCTTCGGCGAATCGCGGCGGCACGGCTTCCTCGACGATGCAGCCGGCCTCTTCGAGCCAGCGTGCAGCCTGCCGGATCGCGTCGGCGACCGCCGGGTCGGTCGGTACGCCCGGCAGCGACGTGCACACGGCCACGCGTGCGGGGAAAGCGGCCTCGTGTGCCGCCGGCGCGACCGGCATCCACCATGCGTCGCGCGCGTCACCGGCCGACATCGCGTCGAGCGCGAGCCGCAGGTCGCCGACCGTGCGCGCGAGCGGGCCCTGCACGGATGCAAGCTGCACCGCGAGCGTGCGGTCCTTCGACTGCGTCGGGTTGTACGCGGGCACACGCCCGGTACTCGGCCGCAGCCCCGCGACGCCGCACGCGTAGGCCGGGTAGCGGATCGACCCGCCGAGGTCGTTGCCGTGCGCGATCGCGCCGATGCCGGCGGCCACCGCCGCGGCTGCACCGCCGCTGGAGCCGCCCGGCGTCAGCGACGCATCCCACGGATTCGACGTGCGGCCGTGCAGTTCGTTGTCGGTGAACCACCGGTACGAAAACGCCGGCGCGTTGCTGCGCCCGATCACGATCGCGCCGGCCTTGCGCAGGTTCGCGGTCACCGGGCTGTCCTCCTGCGCGATCAGGTCGGCAAACGCGGGCACGCCGTTGGTCGTCGCGCAGCCGGCCGTGTCGACGTTGATCTTCACGGTCACCGGCACGCCGTGCAGCGGGCCGAGCGGCGCGCCGCGCGCGACCGCCGCATCGGCTTCCGCCGCCGCGTGCAACGCGCTGTCGGCCATCACGTCGACGATCGCGTTGATGACGGGGTTCACCTGCTCGAGCCGCTGCAGGCAGCTGCGCGTGAGTTCGGTTGCCGACACGTCGCGCTGCGCGACATGCGCGGCCATCTCGGCCGCGCTGAGACGCCACAGTTCCTGGGTCATGGGTTGCTCCTCGTTGATCTCGATGATTGGATGGGCCCGGCCGCGTCAAGCGCGCGGCTGCCCGGCGTGCGGGGCGTGCGACGCATAGATCTTGCGGCAGGTTTCGACGACTTCCCACGTGCCGCGAAAACCCGGCGGGATCACGAACCGGTCGCCGGCGCGCAGCACACGTTCGCGGCCGTCCGCGTCGCGCACGATCGCGACACCGCTCAGCATCTCGCAATACTCCGACTCGTCGTACTCGATCGTCCAGCGGCCGGGCGTGCATGCCCAGATCCCGCAACTGAACTGCCCGCACGGGCTGATGTAGTGATGCGACAGCGTCTGCATCGGGTTGCCGTCGAGCAGCAACCCGCTCGGCACGCGGCTCTGCGTGAGCTTGGCCGGCGCCCGCATCAGGTCGACGAGGTTCGTGATGGTGGTCATGTGTGCCTCCAGGGCATGAGTGGTTCGAAACGGTGTGATGCCGCGCGGCCGGGCAAACCGGCCCGCGGGTGTCAAAGCAGGTCCATCGTCCGGTGCCACGCCATCGCGAGCGCGAGCAGCGGCGTGCGCAGCAGGCGGCCGCCGGGGAAGTCGCGATGGCGGATCCGGCCGAACAGGTCGAAGCGCGCCGCCTGCGCATCGATCGCTTCCGCGATCAGCCGCCCCGCGAGGCCCGTCACGTTGACGCCGTGCCCGGAAAAGCCCTGCGCGAAATACACGGTCGGCTCCAGCCGGCCGAAATGCGGCGCGCGATTCATCGTCGCGTCGATCAGGCCGCCCCACGCGTAGTCGACCCGCACGTCGGCGAGCTGCGGGAACGTCTTCAGCATGTCGCGCCGCATCGCGGCCGCCAGGTCGCGCGGCGTGTTCGTCGAGCTGCTGGCCTTGCCGCCCCACAGCAGCCGGCCGTCGCGCGTGAGCCGGAAGTAGTCGAGCGCCGAATTGCAGTCGCTGATCGCGGCATTCGCCGGCATTGTCTGCGCGGCACGGGCGTCGCCGAGCGGCTCGGTCGCGATCAGGTAGGTCGCCACCGGGATGATCTTGCGCGCGAGCGACGGCGCCAGTTGCCCGAGGTACGCATTGCCGGCCAGCACGACGTACCGGGCATCCACGTGCCCGCGTGCGCACCGGACGCGGTGGAACGGCGCGGCGCGCTCGAGCGCGAGCGCCGCCGTGTCCTCGTGGATCGTCACGCCGGCCGCCCGCGCCGCCCGCGCGAGGCCGAGCGTGTAGTTCAGCGGATGCAGGTGGCCGCTGCCTTCGTAGTGCAGGCCGCCGACGTAGCGGTCCGATGCGACGTAACGCGGCATGTC
Source organism: Burkholderia pulmonis (assembly GCF_984667975.1). NCBI lineage: Bacteria > Pseudomonadati > Pseudomonadota > Betaproteobacteria > Burkholderiales > Burkholderiaceae > Burkholderia > Burkholderia pulmonis. Next base: position 78,530 of record NZ_OZ480188.1, on the reverse strand, counting down.
GGCGCGTTCGACGAGGTCGTAGCCGCGATAGCCGAACCGCGCTGCCGCGGTATCGCGCCACCTGCGCAGCGCATCGAGGTGGCGCGGCTTGTTCGCGGCGGTCAGGTAGCCGAAGCTCAGGTCGCAATCGATGCCGTGCCGCTCGACGCGCTGCCTGACGATGTCGACCGACTCGAGCCCCATCGCCCACACGCGCCGCACGTCGTCTTCCGGCAGGTACGCGGAAAACGTGTCGATGTCGCACGAGTACCCGGCGATCAGCTGGCCGCCGTTGCGGCCGCTCGCGCCCCAGCCGATCTTCGACGCCTCGACGAGCACGACCGAATGGCCGCGCTCGGCGAGATCGAGCGCCGCGGACAGGCCGGTGAGCCCGCCGCCGATCACGCACACGTCGGCGGTCACGGCCCCGTCGAGCGACGGATGGCGCGTGCGGTTACTGGCCGACGCTGCATAGTACGACTGAACATGTTGCTGGTTTTCGAACTTGAGCATAGGTAAGACTCGCGAACGGCGTCGCGTCAGAAGGCGTAGATGAGTTGGGTCGCGAGCAGGTCGTTCGACTTCGCATACGATCCGTCGTGACGCAGGAAGACCTTGTTGCTCGCCCAGTCGTGCCGGTATTCGACCTTCACCGTCACCTGCTGGGTCGGATAGAACAGCAGGTCGAACGCGGCAGCCTGGCGGGTGGCGCCCTTGCACTCGAAGCCGACGCCGCCGTTCGCCTTCGACTGCGCGAGGCAATCCGCGTCGATGCCGAAGCCGTTGTTCGGATCCATCCCGTTGCCGTTCAGGCCGATCGACGAGCCGCCGCCACCGTTCTTCCGGTTCACGAGCAGGTCGTAGCGCAGCGTCGCGCCCATGCGCCCGACCACCGGCAGGTTGAACTTGCGGTGCGCGAGCAGCGACAGCCCGAACCACTGCGCGAGCCCGCCGTTGAACGCGCCGTGCTGCTGCTGGCCGTAGTCGAGCTCCGCGTTGTACTGCGCATCGGCAAGCGTGTAGGTGGCATCGGCTTCGCCGAAGAAGAACGCGCCGTACGCGCTCGGCGCATTGCCGCCCACGCCGTAGCGCACGTTGCCGGTCGCCGGATCGATCGCGCTCACCAGCGTCTGCCGGCCGATGTTGATCGAGCCGCCGACGTCGAGCGCGCTGCCGTGCATGTAGTCGACCCGCGCCGTGAAAGTCGGCACCTTGTTGCTCGTCGTGACCGGATCGCCGAGCGCATTGACGCCCGTCTGCGTGACCGCGCCCGCGCTGCGGAACTGCTCGTTGCCGACGAAGAACTTCCACGCCCAGTGGCCGTCCGCGCTCTGGTAATTGACGCCCGCGCCGATAGACGAGCCCGGATCGGAGAAGTCGTACAGCAGGTTGTGCGTGAGCGTGAGCATCTGGCTCGACTGCTGGTACTCGTAGCCGCCGAAGCCGAGCACGAGCCCACCGACGAACGACGTGGTATCCGACAACGGCACCGTGACGACCGCCGTGTTCACGATGTCGAGCCCGCTCGCGCCGCTGCCCGACATCATCGACAGGCCCGCGCCGCGGTTCGGCATCAGCGTGATTTCCGCGGACGGCGCGGTCGGGCCGACGCCGAACGTCTTCTTGATGTCGAGGAACACGTCGCCGAACGTGCTGTTGTAGTACGTGTACGCGTTCTCATGGTTCGCGAACTGGAACGACGAGGTGCCGCCGCCGCGGTTGTACACGTAGGTCGGGTCGAGATAGCCCGTCACCGACAGACCGGCGATCGGGCCGGTGCGCGCGGCATCGGTCAGCGAGTCGACCTTCAGTTGCTGGTTCGCGACCTGCTGGCGGATTTCGGTCACGTCGTCGTTGGTCAGCACGGCCGTCGCCTGCCCGTAGCCGGGCGCCGACGGGTCGGCCGTGGCCGCTGCGTTCGATGCGACCGGCGCGGCCGCCGGTTTCCTGGCGAGTTGCGACTGCAGCGCATTCATCTGCCGCTGCAGCACGGCGAGCTGTTGCTGCAGCGCCCTGATCTGGTCGTCGCCCGAATTCGCGGCGGCGAGCCCCGGCAGCGCGCCGGCGATCAGCGCGCAAAGCATTTTCTTCTTCACGGAAAGTCTCCTGGTCGTTCGTTGTCGTTCTTCACTTCACGGGATGCGGTGCGGGGTCGTGCCGGGGCGGCGCAGCCGACGCTCGCGCGGGCGACAATGCGGCAGGCGGTGCCGACGTATCCGGCGCGGCGCTCGCGTGCCACGCACGGGCGTCACGCGCCTGTCGCCGTTCGCGGGCCAGCATCGCGCGATTCACGACGACGACGCCGATCGTCACGACCGTGATGAACACCGTCGCGAGCGCATTCATCTCCGGATTCAGCCCCATCCGCACACGCGAGAACACCACGAGCGGCAGCGTCGTCGAGCCGGGGCCCGACAGGAACGCGGACAGGATCACGTCGTCGATCGACACCGTGAACGCGAGCAGCCAGCCGGACACCAGTGCCTGGGCGATCAGCGGCAGCGTGATCACGAAGAACACCTTCACCGGCCGCGCGCCGAGGTCGAGCGCGGCTTCCTCGATCGAGCGGTCGAGCTCCTTCACACGCGACTGCACGATCACCGCGACGAACGACAGGCACAGCATCACGTGGCCGATCCAGATCGTCAGCCAGCCGCGCCCGGCCGGCCAGCCGAAGGCCTGCTGCATCGCGACGAACAGCAGCAGCAGCGAGATGCCCTGGATCACTTCGGGAATCACCAGCGGTGCGTTGATCATCGCGGCATACAGCGTGAAGCCGCGAAAGCGCCCCATGCGGGCCAGCACGAAACCGGCCCACGTGCCGATCGCGACCGATGCGGTGGCCGTCAGCAGCGCGATCTTCAGCGACAGCCACGCGGCCGTCAGCAGCTCGTCGTCGTGCAGCAGCGCGCCGTACCACTTCATCGAGAAGCCGGTCCATACCGTCACGAGCTTCGACGCGTTGAACGAATAGACGACCAGGCTGGCGATCGGCACGTACAGGAACAGGAAGCCCGCGCCCAGCACGCACGCGGACAGGATGCGATGCGCGCGGGTCATGGCCGTGCCTCCGCTTCGGTCTGGCTGTAATGGAGCAGCGCCATCGGCACGAGCAGCAACAGCACCATCGTCACCGTGACGGCGGACGCCATCGGCCAGTCCATGTTGTTGAAGAATTCATCCCACATCACGCGGCCGAGCATCAGCGTGTTCGCGCCGCCGAGCAGCTCGGGAATCACGTATTCGCCCACCGCCGGGATGAACACGAGCAGGCTGCCCGCGACGATCCCGTTCCTCGACAGCGGCAGCGTGATGCGCCAGAACGCGGACCACGGCGTCGCGCCGAGATCGTTCGCGGCCTCGAGCAGCGTGAGGTCCATCTTCACGAGGTGCGCGTACAGCGGCATCACCATGAACGGCAGGTACGAATAGACCATCCCGATGTAGACGCCCGCGTCGGTGTGATACAGCCGCAGCGGCGTCGCGATCAGGCCGAGCGCGGCCAGCGCGTGATTCAGCAGCCCGTCGTCCTTCATGATCCCGACCCACGCGTACACGCGGATCAGGAACGACGTCCAGAACGGCAGCATCACGGCCATCATCAGCAGGTTGCGGCGCGCAGGCGCCGCGCGGGCGATGCAGTACGCGATCGGGTAGCCGGCCAGCAGGCACATCAGCGTCGACGCGGCGGCCATCTTCAGCGAGCTGACGTACGTGTTCAGGTACAGGTCGTCCTGCAGCAGCAGCGCGTAGTGCTTCAGCGACAGCACGAACTGCACCGAGCCGGCCTCCAGCCTGGCGAGTGCGGTGTACGGCGGAATGCCGAGCACCTGGTCGGCGAAGCTGATCTTCAGCACCAGCACGAACGGCAGCGCGAAGAAAATCACGAGCCACAGAAACGGCACGCCGATCGCGACGCTGCGGCCCGACGGCAGCCAGCGCGACAGCGAGGACTGCATGGAAGCGGAAAGTTTCGTCATGGCGTCCTCATTGCGTCAGCACGACGCCGCTGGCGGGCGACCACGACACGAACACGTCGTCGTTCCACGCCGGCGCATCGTCGCTCATCAGGTGCGAGCTCGACAGGTTCGACACGACCGTCTTGCCGCTCGGCAGGCGCACGTGGTACAGCGAGTAGCTGCCCATGTACGCGATGTCGGTCACGACGCCGCGCGCCCAGTTGTGTTTCGAGCCCGGCTTCTCGCGCGACACGTGCACGCGCTCCGGGCGCACCGAGATGCCGACCGGCATGCCGAGCGGGCCGGTGATGCCGTGGCTCACGTGCATGCGGGCTTCGAGGTCGTCGCTCTCGACGAAGATGTGATCGGGTTCGTCCTCGACCACGCGGCCCTCGAACAGGTTGGTCGAGCCGATGAATTCGGCGGAGAAGCGGCTGTTCGGAAACTCGTACACCTCACCCGGCGCGCCGATCTGCACGATCTTGCCTTCGCTCATCACCGCGAGGCGGCTGGCCATCGTCATCGCCTCTTCCTGGTCGTGCGTGACCATCACGCAGGTCACGTCGACCTTCTCGATGATGTTCACGAGTTCGAGCTGGGTCTTCTGACGGATCTTCTTGTCGAGCGCGGACATCGGCTCGTCGAGCAGCAGCAGCTTCGGGCGCTTGACCAGCGAGCGCGCCAGCGCGACGCGCTGCTGCTGGCCGCCCGACAGCTGGTGCGGCTTGCGCTTCGTGTACTTGCTCATCTGCACGAGCGCGAGCGCATTGGCCACGCGCTCCCTGATCTCGTTCTTCGGCGTGCCTTCCTGCTTCAGGCCGAACGCGACGTTCGATTCGACCGTCATGTGCGGGAACAGCGCGTACGACTGGAACATCATGTTCACCGGGCGGCGGTACGGCGGCAGCGACGCGAGATCCTCGCCGTCGACGAAGATCTTGCCGGAGGTGGCCGTCTCGAGCCCGGCGAGCATGCGCAGCAGCGTCGACTTGCCGCAGCCGGAGCTGCCGAGCAGCGCGAACAGCTCGTTCTTCGCGATCGTCAGGTTCACGTTGTCGACGGCCGTGCTATCGCCGAATTTCTTCACGACGTTCTCGATTCGGACGAACGCATGCGCGTCGTGGCCGGCACCGGCCGTGGCCCGCGCGGCGGGGAGCGTATGGATCATTGCCGTCTCCCTCAACCGCCGGACTTCAGCTGCAGCCACAGACGGTTCTGCATCCGCGCGATGTCGGCGCTTCTCGGCATCGCGAGCGACGTCTTCGCAAGCGTCGCGTCGGACAGGTAGACGCTCGGGTCCTGTACGATCGCCGGCGTCACGAACGCGCGTGCGGCCTTGTTCGCGCTCGGGTAGAAGATCTCGTTCGTGATCGCCGCGTTGGTCTTCGGATCCTCGATGTAGTTGATCCACTTCAGCGCGGCTTCCGGGTGCGGCGCATCCTTCGGAATCGCCATCACGTCGAACCACAGCAGGCCGCCTTCCTTCGGATTCACGTAGCGGATCTCGTACGAGCGCTTCGCATCCAGCGTGCGCCGCCGCGCAATGCTCACGTCGCCCGACCAGCCGAGCACGACGCACACGTCGTTGTTCGCGAGATCGTCCGCGTAGCCGGCCGAGCTGAACTGCGTCACGTACGGGCGGATCTTCTTCAGCACCTCGTAGGCCGCCTGGTAGTCGGCCGGGTTCTTGCTCTCCGGATCCTTGCCCATGTACTGCAGCGCCGCCGCGAACGCGGCGTCCGGCGCGTCGAGCAGCGAGATCCCGCAGCCTTTCAGCTTCGCCGCGTTCGCCGGGTCGAACAGCAGCGCCCAGCTGTCGGTCGGCGCGCTGTCGCCGAGCCGCTTGCGCACGGCCTCGACGTTGTAGCCGATCCCCGTCGTGCCCCACGCCCACGGCACGCCGTACTGGTTGCCCGGGTCGGCCTTCGCGATCATCTTCATCAGCACCGGGTCGAGGTTCGCGAGGTTCGGCAGCTTCGACTTGTCGAGCTTCTGGTACACGCCGGCCTGGATCTGCTGCGCGAGATAGTTCGACGTCGGCACGACGATGTCGTAACCCGAGCTGCCCGCGAGCAGCTTGGTCTGCAGCGTATCGTCGCTGTCGTAGCTGTCGTAGCGCACCTTGATGCCCGACTGCTTCTCGAAGTTGGGCACCGTGTCCTTCGCGACGTACTCCGACCAGTTGTACACGTTCAGGTTGGCGTCGCCCGCGCGGGCGGACAGGCTGGCCGCGAGGGCCAGGCCCGCCGACGCGACGAGCGCGGCGCGCAGGGCCGGTTGACGACGGATACGGATACGCATGGGGATTCTCCTTGTGATGGGGATCGGCCGTTGCATCGGTCCGGGTCGGGACTCGCGTCAACGCCGTCGAGCGGTGTTCAGCACAAGGGGCAATGTAGAGATCGCGGCCCGCAGCGTCAGTCCCGAAAACCGGGACAAACGGCGACGTCGTTTCGGGCCGTTTGGGTAGATTCCCGCGTAGGCAGTCGAAAATATTCGTGATACCTGTAGCGCCACCCGAAAACCTTCGACACCCGACGTCATGAACGCTGCGCTGCCCGCCCCCGATCTCCCGCTGAGCCACGTCGCGTTCGTGACCGAAACGCTGGGCGACATCGCGCAAGCCGTCGGGACGCCGCAGTTCATGCGCGCCGTCTACGACACGCTCGTGCGCTACGTCGATTTCGACGCCGTGCATCTCGACTACGAACGCGCGGCGGCACCGGGCCGGCGCAACGTCGGCTGGATCGGCAGCTTCGGCCGCGAGCCCGAGCTGATCGCGCAGGTGATGCGTCACTACTACCGCAGCTATGCGAGCGAAGACGCGACGTATGCGGCGATCGAAACCGAAAGCGACGTGCAGCTGGTGCAGGTGTCCTCGCAGCGCGTCGCGAGCGAGCTGCGACACCTGTTCTTCGATGCCGGCGACATTCACGACGAATGCGTGATCGCGGGGGTGACGGGCGGCACGCGCTACTCGATCTCGATCGCGCGCTCGCGGCGCCTGCCGTCGTTCTCGCTGAAGGAGCTGAGCCTGCTGAAGCAGCTGTCGCAGGTCGTGCTGCCGATGGCGTCCGCGCACAAGCGCCTGCTCGGCGCGTGTGCCGACGACTCGCCGCGCGACGAACTCGATCTCGACCTCGTCGCGCAATGGCTGCCGGAATGGCAGGAACGGCTGACCGCGCGCGAGATGCACGTCTGCGCGTCGTTCATCCAGGGCATGACGTCGGCCGCGATCGCGCAGTCGATGGGACTCAAGACGTCGACCATCGACACGTATGCGAAGCGCGCGTTCGCGAAGCTCGGCGTCGATTCGCGACGGCAACTGATGACGCTCGTGTTGCGGAATGCTTCGAGACGGCACGACGCGTAGGCTGCCGGCCCGTTGCCCGCGCCTCCATCACCGCGCCGCCTGATAACGATTCGACAATTTATTGGTTCCCTTGACGATGCGCCGTCCGTATCGTTCACCGACTCGTCAGACCTATCGACCACCGGGGGAATCCAACAATGAAACGCATCCGCTCATTCGCACTGCTCGCGCTGCCGGCCGCGCTCTACGCCGCAGGCGCACACGCGCAAAGCAGCGTCACGCTGTACGGCATCGCCGACGCGGGCATCGCCTACGTACACAACGCGCAAAACGCGAGCGGCGGCAACGCGTCGAGCCTCGTCAAGTTCAGCAGCGGCAACCTGTCGGGCAGCCGCTGGGGGCTGCGCGGCACCGAGGATCTCGGCGGCGGCCTGGCCGCGCTGTTCCAGCTCGAGAACGGCTTCAACATCGGCACCGGCGCGCTCGGCCAGGGCGGACGCGAATTCGGCCGCAAGGCCGTCGTCGGCCTCGCGAGCAGCACGTACGGCACCGTGACGCTCGGCCGCCAGTACGATCCGGTCGTCGATCTGGTGCAGGGCCTCACGCAGGACAACTACTTCGGCGGCGTGTTCGCGACGCCGGGCGACCTCGACAACTACGACAACAGCCTGCGCGTCAGCAACTCGGTGAAATACACGAGCCCGCTGATCTCGGGCTTCCAGTTCGAAGGCCTGTACGGCTTCGGCGGCGTCGCGGGCTCGACCGGCAACGGCCGCACGTACAGCTTCGGCGCGAGCTATGCGAACGGCCCGCTGTCGCTCGGCGCCGGCTTCTTCTACGCGAACGGCGGCACGACGGTCGCCAATGGCGTGCGCACGTGGTCGAGCAGCTCGGATACGCTGTTCAACACCGTGATCAACCAGGGCTTCTCGAGCGCGAAGTCGATCCAGATCGTGCGCGTGGCCGGCCAGTACGTAGCGGGCCCGGCAACCTTCGGCCTCGCGTATTCGAATACGCAGTACGGCGCGGACACGCTGTCGGCCTTCAGCCAGAACGCGAAGTTCAACAACGGTTCGGCATTCTTCAACTGGCAGTTCTCGCCGGCGCTGCGCGCGGGTGTCGGCTACAACTACACGTCGCTGACGGGCCCGGCCTCCGCGCACTACAACCAGGTGAACCTCGGCGCGGACTACGCGCTGTCGAAGCGCACCGACCTGTATGCGCTGTTCGGCTACCAGAAGGCGAGCGGCAACACGCTCAACGCGAGCGGCGCGACCGTGAAGGCCACCGCGTCGGTCGGCTCGTACGGCGTGAATTCCGGCACCGATACTCAGGAACTCGCGATCGTCGGCATTCGCCACAAGTTCTGATCGCGTCGTCGCATGACGGCCGCCTCGCAGGCGCGCACCGCGGTGCGCGCCTGCGGCGTTTACACTGTCCGTCTTCATGTTCCGCACGACACCGGGAGACCCGACATGCTGACGGTATGGGGACGACGCAACGCGTTCAACGTCCAGAAGGTGATGTGGCTCGTCGACGAGCTCGCGCTCGCGCATCGGCACGTGCCGGCCGGCGGCCGGTTCGGCGTGCTCGACACGCCCGGCTTCCTCGCGATGAATCCACACGGACGCGTGCCCGTGATCGACGACGACGGCACCGTCGTATGGGAATCGCACAGTATCCTGCGCTACCTCGCCGCGCGCCACGGGCGCCCCGGTTTCTGGCACGACGATCCCGCCGAACAGTCGCGCGCCGACCGCTGGATGGACTGGGCGCAGACGACGCTGCAGCCGGCGTTCCTCAACGGCGTGTTCCGCGGCTACTTCCGGACGCCACCCGAGCAACGCGACACCGTGCGCGTCGAGCAGAGCATCGCGCAATGCGCGCAGTATTTCCGGCAGCTCGACGCGGCGCTCGCCCAGCACCCGTTTCTCGCGGGCGACACGATCACGCTCGCCGACATCGCGGCCGGCACGCATCTCTACCGGTATTTCGAACTCGATATCGCACGGCCCGACGTGCCGAACGTGCAGGCGTGGTACGAACGGCTGAAGGCACGGCCCGCGTATCGCACGCACGTGATGATTCCGTTCGACGACCTGCGCGGCAAACTCGACTAGGCACAGGCCGCGCCGGCAGTGGAACCGCTTGTTGGAAGGTTGTAAGGACAACGGCGTAGGGTGCCGACCTGTACACCCGCCGGATAGGCATGCGTCGACGACTACGATCGTCGCCGGGCGGGTCATGACTGACCAACCACGCAGGCAACGTGATGAGCGCTCAGGACGTTCCGGTCGACTTCGCTTTTCAGCAGGACACGGCGGCGGCCGTCCATCGAAACGCCGGCCTCGACGCGTTGCGCGCGTGCCTGACGTTGCTGGTGGTCTTTCATCATTGCGCGATCACGTACGGCGCGCTCGGCGGATGGTACTACCACGAGGTGGCGGCCGGCCCGTCGGCGGCATCCGCGCTGCTGACGCTCTTCTGCGCGATCAACCAGGCTTTTTTCATGGGCCTGTTCTTTTTCCTGGCGGGCTGCTACACGCCGCCATCCATCGATCGCAAGGGCCCCGCCCGCTTCATGTCCGACCGGCTTCTCCGGCTCGGGTTGCCGCTGCTGGTGTACGGCTTCCTGATCGGCCCCGCGACGATCGCGCTCGCACGGTCGGGCGCGGGTCATCCGTTTGCGGATACGCTGGAACGTCTGTTGCAGAAAGGCACGTTCGAGAACGGGCCGATGTGGTTCGCCGAGGCGTTGCTGATTTTCAGCGCAGCGACGGCACTCTGGCACATCGCCTTCCCGCGCACCGCGGTGGCACGCGATACGAACCGCTCCGCCCGGAACCCGTTTCCTTCCAACCGGACACTGGCCGCCGCGGCATTGCTCACGGGTCTCGCGGCACTGGCGTTGCGGTCCCGATGGCCGATAGGTATCAACGTATGGGGGCTGCAGCTCGGCTACTTCGCGAGCTATGTCGTGTTGTTCGCAGCCGGTTGCCGGACTGCACGCGTGCGCTGGATCGAGCGCCTGCCGGCACCGCAGGTCGGACTGTGGTCGCGCATCGCACTGCTGGCGCTCCCCGTGCTGCCGATCGCCTATCTGCTCGCGAAACACGTTCCCGCGCTGCGCGGCCGTCCGCAGGACGTGATCTACGCATTCTGGGAGCCGCTGGTCGCGTGGGGAGCGATCCTGTTTCTCATCAGCCGCTTCCAGCAGCGCTTCGATCGACTGACGGGCTGGTGGCAGCCGCTGTCGCGACGCGCCTACACGATCTACGTCATCCATCCGCCCGTGCTGGTGGCTGCCGCCCTCGCGTGGCGACACGTGCCGGCGGCACCGTTCCTGAAATTCGCGGTGACCGGCAGCGTCGCCTGCATCGCGTGCTACCTGATTGCCGGCCTGCTGCTTCGCGTGCCGAGGCTCGCGTCGATCCTGTGAGCGCACGCCTTCCTCGCGTCGGCTGAACCGCGCGGCGGGTTGTTCCAGGGGTTTGCCCGGCAAGCGTTGCCGGGATCAGCGCTCGAACCGGCGTGTGGCGACGCAGTAGACCACCGCCGCCGTGATCCCGAATACCAGATGGGCCACCAGCGTGATCGCGCCGCGGACCGCGACGAACCACGGGAAGATCGCCGTGAATGCGTACAGGTTGACGCCGTACAGCAGAAGGCCGAACGCGCCGCCGGCGAACAGCGCGGCCGCGAACGACAGACCGCGGACCAGCCGCGCCAGCACGGCCGCATAGACAAGCGAAAGCGCCGCATGCACGAGCGTCGCCACGGCCATGACCAGCGGATCGAAGCCGCCGGACGCACCGAGTACGCTTCGCCCCATCGCGATGGCCGCCGTGAGGCGCGCGTCGCGCAGCAGGTTCCGGATCGCGTCGTCGCCGACGAGCGGCCAGAGCAGCAGCTCGATGGCAGTCGATCCGACCGCCGCACCGAACGCCGCCCAGAGAACCGGGGCCCGACTCGCCTGTTTCAATCGTCGCCCCCAGGTGAACGGTCGACGCATCGACCTGCCGTGCCAGCCGGCTTACGCAGCCCCTTCGCAGTCCGTCCAGTACGCAAACGGATCGCGGTGTTTCGGATAACGCTCGTCGAGCCATTTCAGCAGCGTCGCACGGGCATTGTCCATATCGGCCTTCAGCGACGACGTCGTCAGTTCGTGCACTTCGATGGATTTTTCCCGATCGATCACGAAGCAGTTCCAGTCGGGGCCGTCGAGATCCGGATCGTCGGACGCCTTCGACGACTTGCTCCAGCCGAACCGCTTGCGCGCATCGATGTAGTAGCGCGGATGCACCTTCAGATACGACATCTCGCCGCCCTGCAGGCTGCTCTCGGCACGCAGCACGTCGTGTTCATCGACGATCTGCGTGACTTCCGGCAACCGGCGCGAGCGCCAGCCGACCGGCAGCGTCGCCACCGCACGGACGCTGTCGTAGGTCCCCCACTCGAGGCCCCACGCTTCGGCCATGCGCTTCATGAACGCATCGGCGCTCGGATAGCCGCGCAGCTGGATCCGGGTCGACAGCGTGACTTCGACACGGCCGCGGCCGCCGGATGCACTGGACACCTCGTCGTCCGCCGCTTCGAACGGATTGCCGGCACGCGGCGATGAACGCGTCGCGTCCGCAGGCGCCATGCCCGAAAACAGTTGATCCAGCGCGGCACGCGCTTTCGACGACTTGTCTGGTCTATTCATCGGTTCCCTTTTCTGCAAATTTGAACCCGTACTGCAATGATTGGAGATTGGCCGGCTGCCGGCCAAAGGCTCGATTCTGCTTGACTGCCGTGATCTCGCCGTTTTCCGCGGCTGCATTGTAACGATATGGCGGCCCCGGTCGGGCGAATCGGGTAGTCGCCTGCCCAAACCCGGTATACGAGACATCCGTACGGCCCGCGCTCGCGCTACCCCAACGCGTTCACCATTCGCGCCATCAACGCGAGCACTTCCGGCCGATTCTCGCCCTTCGCATGCACGAAGTGATAGCTGAGTTCCGAATCGACCTCGTGGCGGCTCACGCGAACGAGCGCGCTGCGCTTCAGGTGCGCATCCGCAAGCGGCGTGCGCGCGAGCGCCACGCCGAGCCCCGCTTCGGCCGCCGCCAGCACGAGGTTGTAGTCCTCGAACCGGCGATCCTGCGCACGCGCCTTGAACGGTATGCCGAGCGCGTCGAACCAGGTACGCCAGCCCGTCACGTCGGAATCGTGCAGCAGCGGCAAGTCGAGCAGCGCGGCGTCGCCCGTCCGGCGGCGCGCCTTCGCCAGTTGCGCGGCCAGCCGAGGATGCGCGACCGGATACAGCCGTTCCGGCATGAACGCGCGGGTTTCGAGCTGACGCCAGTTGCCGCGCCCGTACCGGATCGACAGATCGGCTTCGCCGCCGGCGATATCCACGTTGCGCAGTTCGATGCCGAGCTCGATGCGCAGCGCAGGCGCTTCGCTTTCGAGCGCATGCTGCCGCCCGAACAGCCACAGCTGCGCGAACGCGGGCACCACGCTCATCCGGACCAGCCGCGGCGTACGCGGCGAGCGCCACTGATCGGCCGTGCTGTCGATGATCGCGAACGCCTGCTCGATCCGGCCGACGAAGCGCTGCCCGTCCGGCGTCAGGCGCACGCCGCGCGCATGCCGCTCGAACAGCGCCATCCCCAGCCAGTTTTCCACGGCGGCCACCCGCCGGCTGATCGCGCCGTGCGTGACGCCCGACACGTCGGCGGCCGCGAGAAACGACCCCACGCGCGCCACCGTGCAGACAGTCTCGAGGCTCGCGAGCGGTGGCCGCGGGCCGGGCGCCGGCGCGACCGCCGACAGCGCGTCCGCCACCTGGCGCGCACGCGCCGGACCGTCAGCCCGCCGCACATCCGAGCTGTGCGCCATATTCATATCCGGGTGTTGATCTGTGCGCTAGCTTAGCATCTCGCGACGCCGCACCATGGCCGCATGAATACCCTTTCCTCACCGACGTCGCGCGGCACGCGACAACCGCTCGTCGCGGCAGGCGCGATCGCGTTCACGATCGTCTCGTGGGCATCCGCCTTCCCGTTCATCCGGATCGGCCTGCACGGCCTCGCGCCACTGCAGCTCGCGGCGGCGCGCTTCGCAACGGCCGCGGTGCTCGTGATCGCGTGGCTCGCATGGCGACGCCCGCCGCTGCCCGCGAAAGGCGATGCATTGCGCTTCGTCGCGTGCGGCTTTCTCGGCATCGCGCTCTACAACGCGCTGCTCAATACCGGCGAGCAGACCGTATCGGCCGGCGCGGCGAGCTTCATCGTGAACACGCTGCCGATCTTCACCGCGCTGCTGGCCGCCGTGTTTCTGCGCGAGCGCTTCAATCGCTGGGGATGGCTCGGTTCGCTCGTCAGCCTCGCCGGCATCGCCGTCATCGCGCACGGCCAGCCGGGCGGCCTCGTCATCGGCTCGGGGAGCACGCTGATCCTCGGCGCCGCACTGTGCTGCGCCAGCTATTTCGTGTTGCAGCGGCGGCTGATTCCCGTGTACGGCGCACTGACCTGCACAGCGTACACGCTGCTGGCCGGCGCCGTGCTGCTCGCGCCGTGGCTGCCCGGCGCACTCGTGTCGCTCGGCAGCGGATCGCGCGACACGGCGCTGGCCGTCGTGGTGCTCGGCGTCTTTCCCGCCGCGCTGGGTTACGCGACCTGGACCTTCGCGCTCGGCTATTTCGGTGCGGCACGCGCGGCCAACTTTCTCTACCTGACGCCGGCGGTCGCGACGCTCCTGTCGATGGTGCTGACGGGCGAGCGGCCCGGCATCGCGACGGCGTGCGGCGGCTTGCTGGCGATCGCGGGCGTGATCTTCGTCGCACTGCGCGGACGTTCGTAGGAGCGTCATGCCGGCGCAGCGATCCGCAAGCAGGGCGGACAAAAAGCGCCCCGATTTCTGCACAGCCGGATCGAGGATCGGGATTGTACAGGTCACGCCCACTCGCGGATGTTGCCGAAATTGACCGTTAGTTGCAATTCAACCGATATCGTCGCGGACGAAGCATGACGGCGAAACCGGATCCGCGATCCGCTGGTGCCCAAACTGTGCAGACAAATCGACCGAACAGTTCCGGATTGACCGTGCGCCAGTGTCCATGGCTTCGCGCCGGCGACCGGCCAAATAATGGATACGGCCGTAAGGCCAACGACAGCGAATCGCGGCCCGAGGCCCGCCGCAGCGCACGATTTCCGGCATCCGGAACCTTCGACAACCGGGCGCCGGACCGCGCCGCACCGGCCCGCTACGCGATTCGCCGCAGCGCGCAAAATCGGGTTCATATATATTCATATGAATTGCACGAAGTCATGCGCCGTCCGCCCGCTCGTCCGGGCGGCAGGTCGTCCGGCCGGACACCGTGCAAGTGAAGCCCGTGATGGGTATGGAGACTCGTCCGATCGCCCCGGCGCCCCAGCCGGCCGGTCGAGGCGTCAATAGAAAGACATTCAATTCGGAGATGGCAGATGGAACGAAGCACTGTCGGCATGCGCTGCAAACCCCTGATCACCGTTGCACTGGCTGCCGCCGCGTTCGCGGCCGCGTCGACCGCGATGGCCGACCAGGTCGTGAAGATCGGCAGCGTCGAACCGACGACGGGCGGCATCTCGCACCTCGGCAAGGACAACGAGAACGGCGCGCGCCTCGCGGTCGAGGAAATCAACGCCAAGGGTCTCACGATCGGCGGCAAGAAGGTCACGCTGCAGCTCGACGCGCAGGATGACGCGGCCGACCCGCGCCAGGCCACGCAGGTTGCGCAGAAGCTCGTCGACGACAAGGTCGTCGCCGTCATCGGCCACCTGAATTCGGGCACGTCGATCCCGGCATCGAAGATCTACAGCGACGCGGGCATCGTGCAGATCTCGCCGTCGGCCACGAACCCGACCTACACGCAGCAAGGCTTCAAGACGACCTACCGCGTCGTCGCGACCGACGCGCAGCAAGGCCCGGCGCTCGCGAGCTACGCGCAGTCGAAGGGCGTGAAGAGCGTCGCGGTGATCGACGATTCGACCGCGTACGGCCAGGGCCTCGCGAACGAATTCGAGAAGAAGGCGAAGGCGCTCGGCCTGAAGGTGCTGTCGCACGACGCGACCAACGACAAGGCGGTCGACTTCCGCGCGATTCTGACGAAGGTCAAGGGCGAGAACCCGGACGCGATCATGTACGGCGGCATGGACGCAACCGGCGGCCCGCTCGCGAAGCAGGCGAAGCAGCTCGGCCTGCGCGCGCGGATCCTGTCCGGCGACGGCGTGTGCACCGACTCGCTGGCCGACCTGGCCGGCCCGGCGGCCGACAACGTGCTGTGCTCGCAGGCCGGCGCGGCGCTCGAGAAGATGCCGGGCGGCGCGGCGTTCGTCGCGAAGTACGAGAAGCGCTTCAACCAGGGCATCAAGTTCGATGCGCCGTTCGCGTATGACGCGGTCTACATCGCGGTCGACGCGATGAAGCGCGCGAACTCGACGGATCCGGCGAAGATCCTCGCGGCCATGCCGGCGACGAAGTACGACGGCGTGATCGGCACGACGACGTTCGACTCGAAGGGCGACCTGACGCACGGGATCATCTCGATCTACGGCTACAAGGGCGGCAAGAAGACGTTCCTCGACCAGGTGAAGATGTAACCCGCCGCGGCGCCGGCACGACGGGAACGCCACCCGTCCGCGCCGGCGCCGCGCGGTCCGATTTCTGATTCACGGAGACGAAGCATCATGTGTGCAATGGCGTATGCGGAATTCCAACAGGAGTTGAAGAAAGCGCAGTTGACGGCGCGCGAGTTCGCCCGCCTGATCCGGATGAACGAAAGTTCGATCACGAACTATTCGAGCAAGGGCACCGTCCCTTCCCACCTCGCGGTCATCGCGAAACTGATCGGCACGCTGGCCGCGCACGAGATCGACTTCCGGCGCGTGATCCGGCAGATGCGGATCGAGCCGAAACGGCCGCGCGGCGTCGGCGTGTTTCCCGCAGTGGAAAAACCGCGTTCGCGGAAAGCGGCGAAAGCCGACGCCTGAGCCGCGGCATGCGTCGACGGCGGCACGGAGATGGCCGCGCGACGCTCGATCGCGTCCTTCACGGGCCACGCGGCCCGCACCGCCCGATCGTCACCCCGCCGCCCGCACGTGATCGAGCAGCGCCTGCAACGGATGGCGCAGCTGCTTCGACGACATGCGCTTGACCTGGCTGCGACACGAATACCCGGTCGCCAGCACCTCGCCTGCCTCCCCCGGCCCGTCGACGTGCGTCGCCCACGACTGCGCATAGATCGTCTTCGACGTCGCGAGATTGCGCGCCTCGTGCCCGTACGTGCCCGACATCCCGCAGCACCCGGCCGCCTGAACCTGCAACCGCAGCCCGCGGCGCGCGAACACCTGCACCCACTGCTTGCCGCTGTCCGGCGCATTGGTCTTCTCGGTACAGTGCGGCAGCAGCCGGTACGCACCGGCCGCATCGCTCACGCCCGCGCCGGCTTCCGGCAGCGCCTGCAGCAACCACTCCTGCGGCAACGCAACTTTCGGTACATCGGCCAGCCCCGTCACCTTCAGGTATTCCTGCCGGTACGTGAGCGTCATCGCCGGATCGAGGCCGACCAGCGCGACGCCCGAGCGGGCGAGCGCGGCCAGTTGCGTCGCGTTGCGGATCGCCGCTTTCTCGAACGCCTGCAGAAAACCCTGCACGTGCAGCGCCTTGCCGTTCGGCGCGAGCGGCGCCAGCCACACCTTGAAGCCCGTGCGCGCCGCCAGCTCGATCAGCGTCGCCAGTTGCTCGGGTTCGAAATAGCGCGTGAACGTGTCCTGCACGATGACGACGCTGCGCGCGCGCTGCACGTCGTCCAGCGCCGCGAGCGCACGCGGGTCGGCCGGCCGCACGTTCCATTGCCGGATCACGGCGGCGAGATCGAAGCGGCTCAGCAGCGGGCTGTCGACCATGCCGACCTGCCGCTCGAGCAGCGTACGCACCCAGCCGGCCCCCATCAGCCCGTTGTACAGCGCCGGCACGCGCGCCATCCACGGCATCGTGAATTCGAGCGAGCCGATCAGGTAGTCGCGCAGCGGCCGCAGGTAGCGCTGGTGATACAGCTCGAGAAAACGCGACCGGAATTCGGGCACGTTGACCTTGACCGGGCACTGGCCCGCGCACGACTTGCACGCGAGGCAGCCGGCCATCGCGTCGTACACCTCGTGCGAGAAATCGGCGTCGCCGTTGCGCGCCGCGCGGCTGTTGCGCCAGCGCTCGGCCAGGCCGCGCAGGAACGGCTGCCGCGCGCGCGCCGCCGCGACGACGTCGACGCCGGCCTGCCCCTGCAGGCGCAACCACTCGCGCATCAGCGACGCACGCCCCTTCGGCGACTGCACGCGTTCGCGCGTCGCCTTCCACGACGGGCACATCGCGTCGTCCGGGTCGAAGTTGTAGCACGCGCCGTTGCCGTTGCAGTGCATCGCGGTGCCGTAGCGCTGCCACACGCGCTCGTCGATCTGCCGGTCGTGTTCGCCGCGCGTCGGCACCTCGTCGATCTTCAGCAGCCGCATCGTGTGATCCGGCGGCGTCGCGATCTTGCCCGGGTTGAACTGGTTGTGCGGATCGAACGCGGCCTTCAGTTGCTGCAGCGACGGATACAGCTCGCCGAAAAACGCCGGCGCATATTCGGAGCGCACGCCCTTGCCGTGCTCGCCCCATAACAGGCCACCATGCCGCTGCGTGAGCTCGGCCACCGCATCCGACACGGGCCGCACCAGCGCGGCCTGCTTCGGGTCCTTCATGTCGAGCGCCGGGCGCACGTGCAGCACGCCCGCATCGACGTGGCCGAACATCCCGTACTGCAGCCCGTGGCCGTCGAGCAGCGCACGGAATTCGGCGATGTACGCGGCGAGATTCTCGGGCGGCACCGCGGTGTCCTCGACGAACGGCTGCGGCCGCGCCTCGCCCTGCACGTTGCCGAGCAGGCCGACCGCGCGCTTGCGCATCGCATACACGCGCTTCACCGCATCGTCGCCGGTCGCGATCGTATGGCCGAGACGCTCGACGCGCGTATCGGTGCGCAGGTGCTCGACGAACGCATGCACGCGCGCATCGACGTCGTGCGCGTCGTCGCCGCTGAATTCGATCAGGTTGATGCCGAGCGTCGGCCGCGCGTCGTCCTGCGGAAAATACTCGGCGACGCTGCTCCACACGAAGTCCTTCATCGCGAGCATCAGCACCTTCGAGTCGACCGTCTCGATCGACAGCGGCTGGTGCTCGAGCAGCGCGCGCGCGTCGCGCAGCGCGTCCATGAAGCCCGCGTAACGCACGTTGACCAGCACCGAAACCTTCGGAATCGGCAGCACGTTGAGCTTCGCCTCGACGACGAAGCCGAGCGAGCCTTCGGCGCCGCACAGCACGCTGTTCAGGTTGAAGCGGCCATCGGGTTCGCGCAGGTGCGCGAGGTCATAGCCGGTCAGGCAGCGGTTGAGCTTCGGAAACTTCGCGTCGATCAGCGCCGCCTTGTCGTCGCTGATGCGCCGCGCGGTGCGATACACCTTGCCGATGCGGTCCTGTTGCGCACAGCGGCGTTCCAGTTCGTCGTCGTCGAGCGCGTCGCTGTGCAGCCGCTCGCCGCCCATCAGCACGAAATCGAGCTCGAGCACGTGGTCGCGCGTCTTGCCGTACGTGCAGCTGCCCTGCCCGCTCGCGTCGGTGTTGATCATCCCGCCGACGGTCGCCCGGTTCGACGTCGACAGCTCCGGCGCGAAGAACAGCCCGTGCGGCTTCAGCGCTGCATTGAGCTGATCCTTGACGACGCCCGCCTCCACGCGCACCCAGCGCTGCGCGACGTCGATTTCGAGGATCCGGTTCATGTTCCGCGACAGGTCGACGACGATGCCGTCGGTCAGCGACTGCCCGTTGGTGCCGGTGCCGCCGCCGCGCGCGGCCACCGCGACGTCGCGGTGCGCGGGTTCGGCCAGTAGCCGGGCCAGCAGCAGGACGTCGTCGGCATGCGCGGGGCTGATCACCGCCTGCGGCAGACGCTGGTAGATCGAGTTGTCGGTGGCCTGCACCGTCCGGTTCGCGTGGTCCGCGCGAATCTCCCCGGCAAAGCCGGCGGCCTGCAGCGCGGCGAGAAAATCACGGTAAACGTTCGCGGGCGGGCTGACGGGGCGGTGCAACGGGGCGATCGACATGGGGGCAAAAACGCAGTGTGGGTGGAGCCGGCCGGCTCGCGCACACCGAAACATGATTTTTTGGCAAGTTTCCGCGCGACCGGGAATTCCAGTATCTTTGGATATTCCCTGAGAAACAAACGAATTCTCGTCCGGCAAAAGTTGCATAAAACTCATGAATTACCGTCGCCTCACCCCGTCGATGTCGCTGCTGCTCGTGTTCGAGGCCGCCGCGCGGCATGAAAGCTACACGCGCGCGGCCGAGGAGCTGTCGCTGAGCCAGAGCGCGATCAGCCGGCAGGTCCAGACGCTGGAGGATCAGCTCGGCGTGCCGCTGTTCCGGCGCGAGGGCCGCTCGGTCAAGCTGACCGACGTCGGCCGCCGCTACTTCGCCGAGCTGAGCGGCGCGCTCGGGCGCATCCGCGGCGCGACGCTGCAGGCGATGTCGCACCAGGCGGGCGCCGGCACGCTGCGGCTCGCGACGCTGCCGACCTTCGGCTCGAAATGGCTGCTGCCGCACCTGCACGACTTCTACGCCGCGCATCCGGGCGTGACCGTGCACCTGCATTCGCGGATCGGCGCGATCGATTTCCTCCACGACGATCTCGACGCGGCGATCACCGTCGGCGCGGGCGACTGGCCGGGCCTGCACGCGCACCGGCTGTACAACGAGTTCCTGATCGCGATCGCGCCGCCCGAGACGGGCCGCACCCGCAAGGCCGATGCGCGCACGCCGGCGTGGGCCACGAAGCAGACGCTGCTGGGCGTGACCAGCAATCAGCAGGCGTGGGCCGAATGGTTCTCGCACTGCCGGCTCGATCATCGGCAGATGCGCATCGGCCCGAGCTTCGAGCTGACGTCGCACCTGATCCAGGCCGTGCGGGCCGGGATGGGGATCGGGCTGGTGCCGAAGGTGCTGGTGGAGGACGAACTGGGCCGCGGCGAGCTCGTGTCGATCGGCGACGCGATCACGAGCCAGCGCAGCTACTACCTCGTCTATCCGCCCAGCAACGAGACGCTGCCGTCGCTGGTCGCGTTCCGCGAATGGCTGCTGGCGTCGTGCTGACCCGCCGCCGGCCGCGTGCCGCTCACGCGCGCCATTCGCCGAGAATCTGCTCGGCGAGGTAGTCGCACGGCGGCCGCGCGGACTGCGCGCTGCGCGCCAGCACCACTTCGAGCTCGCCCAGCGGCGGCAGCCCGTGGCTTTCCGAAAGCTGCACGAGGTGATCCGGAATGCAGCAGCGCGCCAGCGGCGCGACCGCGAGCCCGGCCTCCACCATGCTCAGCAGCCCGAGGTGGCTCGGGCTTTCGTACGACATCCGGTACGGGATCTTCCGCCGGTTCAGCGCCCTGACCGCGTGATCGCGCGCCATGCTGCCGCCGTGCGTGAAAAAGGCCACCGGCAGCGGCCGCTCCTCCCACACGCTGCGCTTCGGCGAGCCGGCCCAGACGAGCGGCTCCATCCGGATCAGCTCGCCGGTCACGCCCTTGATTCGCGTGAGGCACGCGAGGTCGACCGTGTTGTCCTTCAGCATCGGCACGAGCGCGCTGCTCGGCTGCCCGATCACGCGCACTTCCACGCGCGGGTGCATCGCGGCGAACTTGCCGAGCACCTGCGGCAGCAGCGACGAAATGTAGTCGTCGGGCACGCCGATCGTCACGCGGCCGCGGATCTCCGGGCGCACGACCGACGCCCACGCCTCGTCGCGCATCGCGAGCATCCGCCGGCCGTACTCGGCGAGCATCCTGCCGTCGTCGGTCGCCGTCACGTTGCGCGTGTCGCGGATGAACAGCGGCTTGCCGAGCGCGTCTTCCAGCGTCCTGATCTGCATGCTCACCGCCGACGGCGACCGGTGCACGGCCTGCGCGCCCTGCGCGAACGATCCGGTTTCGGCGACGGCCACCACCATCGCGAGCACGTCGAGGTCAAGCTTCTTCATTTCGATTCAGAAAAGCTGATTAATCGATTCAGTTTATCCCGTTTTACTGTTCGCCTCCAGGGCCGGACAATGCATTCCGTCAGCACTCAATCGATGCAGGAAGCGGAAAACATGCAACCATCCGGATCGCTCTACGGGTTTCTCGTCGTCGGCGGCATGCTCGCGGTCACGCCGGGGCCGAACATGGTCTACGTGATGTCGCGCTCGATCGCGCAAGGGCGGGCGGCCGGGCTCATTTCGCTCGCCGGTGTGATGATCGGCTACCTGTTCTACATGTTCGGCGCCGCGTTCGGCATCACGACGCTGTTCATGAGCGTGCCCTATGCGGGCAGCGTGCTGGGCGCGGTCGGGGCCACCTACCTGCTGTACCTGGCCTGGCAGGCGGTGCGGCCTGGCGGCCGCTCGCCGTTCGAGGTGAAGGCGCTGCCGAACGAACAGCCGCTGCGGCTGCTCGCGATGGGCGCGACGACCAGCGTGCTGAACCCGAAGCTCGCGATGCTGTTCGTGTCGCTGCTGCCGCAGTTCATCGACTACGGGCAGGGCAACGTGTTCGGCCAGTCGCTGTTTCTCGGGTCCCTGCTGATCGCCGCGTTCGCGTCGGCCAACGGGCTGGTGGCGATCTGCTCCAGCAGCATCGCGAAGTTCCTGCAGGGCCGCCCGATGCTGCTGCTTGCGCAGCGCTGGGCGATGGGTCTCATCCTCGGCAGTCTCGGCGTGCAGATGGTGGTCGAGGCGTCGAAGCTGGCCGGCGTCGCGTGAGCGTCACGCCGCCGCGCGGGCCCGCGTGATCGCGGGCCGCGGGCTTTCATCGGGCAGGCGTCACGCGGCAATGGCCTGCCGCTGCGCCTCGAGTTCGCGCACCAGCGGCAACACGCGCTGGCCAAAATACTCGACCTCCTCGATGAAGTGCAGGAATCCGGTCAGCACCAGATCGACGCCGATCGCCTTCAGCGCGACGATCCGCTCGGCAATCTGCTGCGGCGTACCGATCAGGTTCGTGCGGAAGCCGTCGTTGTACTGAACGAGATCCTCGAACGTCGATTTCGCCCAGTTGCCCTCGCCTTCGGGCGAGGCCTTGCCGGCCTCCTTCACCGCATCGCCGAATGCGTGCACGGCCTCGACGTGCGCGTGCCGGATGATGTCGTCGAGCACGGCCTTCGCCTCTTCCTCGGTGTCGCGCGCGATCACGAACGCATTGACGCCGATGCGTACGCGATGGTGGTTCGCGGCCGCCTTCGCGCGAATGTCGTCGATCTGCGCCTTCAGGTTCTCCGGCGTGTTGCCGTTCGTGAAATACCAGTCCGACACGCTCGCCGCGTTGTCGCGTGCCGCGCGCGAGCTGCCGCCCTGGAAAATTTCCGGATGCGGTTTCTGCACCGGCTTCGGGCTCAGCGTGTAGTCGTTGAAGCGGTAGAAGTCGCCCTTGAACGTGAAGTTGTCCTGCGTCCAGATGCCCTTCAGCGCCTGGATGAATTCCTTCGAGCGGCGGTAGCGTTCGTCGTGCTCGAGCCACGGCTCGCCGATCGCGGTGAATTCGCCCTTGAACCAGCCGCTCACGACGTTGATCGCGATGCGCCCGTTCGAGATGTGGTCGATCGTCGCGAGCTGCTTCGCGACCACGGCCGGATGCCACGGTCCCGGCAGGATTGCGGCAAGCACCTTGAGCTTCGTCGTCGCGTGCAGCAGCGCCTGGCTGAACGATACCGATTCGTGCTGATATTCGGCGCCGTAGCCGGCCGTGAAGCGGATCTGGCTCAGCGCATAGTCGAAGCCGGCCGCCTCGGCCGTGCGTGCGAGCTGCTGGTTGTATTCAAGGCTCCAGTCGGTGCGCTGCTCGAT
The DNA here is from genome assembly GCF_984667975.1 of Burkholderia pulmonis. Classification (NCBI taxonomy): domain Bacteria; kingdom Pseudomonadati; phylum Pseudomonadota; class Betaproteobacteria; order Burkholderiales; family Burkholderiaceae; genus Burkholderia; species Burkholderia pulmonis. The sequence continues at coordinate 55,363 of NZ_OZ480188.1, read as the reverse complement.
CGTGCTGACGACGAGGCCGCCGCTGACGTTCGGCACCCAGTACGCGAATTTGACGCCGTCGGCGGTCGGGTCGGGAAGGCTCATGAAGTGTCCTGGTCGAAGGGGAAAACGGAAGCGGCTTACGCGGCCGCGGCGGAAAGGGCGTGCGGACGCAGTTGCGGCACCGCGCGATCCACGGCGAGCGCGATGCGCTCGCGCAGTGCGGGATTCGCGATCCGGTACGCGTCGAAATCGCTTTCGGATGCGTACACGCCGATCGGCAGCGTGCGCGCCTGGAAGAAGCTGAACAGCGGCCGCAGTTGATGGTCGATCACGAGTGCGTGACGCTCGCTGCCGCCGGTGGCGGCGAGCAGCACGGGCACGTCGACGAGTGCGTCGTGGCGCACGAGGTCGAACAGGTGCTTGAAGAGGCCCGTGTACGACGCGCGATACACGGGGCTCGCGACGACGAGCGCATCGGCCGTCTCGATCGCGCGGATCAGCGTGTCCAGATCGGCCGGCACCTGCGCGCGCGTCAGCGCGCCGGCCAGCCGGCTGCCGATTTCACCGAGTTCGATCAGCCGCGTGTCGATCGGCAGTGCGGCGCCGAGTGCCGCGACGATCTCGTGGGTCAGCGCCAGCGTGCGCGACGGCCGTTGCAGGCTGCCCGATATCACGACCACGTTGAGGGTGTTGCTCATGCGATGCGTTCCCGTTGTGGAGCCGCGTGTCGATGCGGCGATAACGTTTCGGGTCAGCAAGGAACGTGCCATTGCTTCAGGTTCGTCGTGCAGCAATCATCTGCATCACGAAGTTTTCCGTCATCGCCCGTGGGAGAGGGGGTTCGGCCAAATGCACTGCAGCGGCAAGCGTTCCCGTTCACGCGTCACATCGATATTCCCCGGCGTGATGAACCCGGTGAAGCGGTTTTTGCTTGCTCGCTGCTGATCAGGCAGCAGCGAGCGGCATGCAACGACATCGAATGCGACGCCATGACGTCACGGCCCCGCCGCTTTTCCGCACCATTGCAGGTTCCGCAGCAATCGCGCTTTGGTTATCAGAAATCGATGCTTTTCGCGCGCGGCGAAACGTTGAACACTCTGCTGACCACGCAGCAGCCGAATTCCTGCGCCCGTCGGCGCGGGCCCGCTTCGTTCGGCCATCCTACGGTTCACCGCCATGACTTCCATATCCGCATCGCCGCGCCCGCCCAATCTTCGTGTCGTCGCCGTGCCCCGCGCCCGCGATCCGTCCGTGCTTCACGCGGCAGTGCGCGTGGCGCCCGCGCTCGCGCCGCCCGAACGCCACACGCCGATCCCGGCGCATGCACAGGTATTCGCCGATCCGCGTTCGCTCGCGCTGCTCGAACAGGTTCGCCGCGTCGCGCCGAGCGACGCGAACGTGCTGATCGCCGGCGAGACGGGCACCGGCAAGGAACTGATCGCCCGCCACGTGCACGATCTCGGCATGCGCCGCGACGGCCCGTTCGTCGCGGTGAATTGTGGCGCGTTCTCCGAAACGCTCGTCGACAGCGAACTGTTCGGTCACGAGAAAGGGGCGTTTACCGGCGCATTCAGCGCAAAGCCCGGCTGGTTCGAGGCTGCGCACGGCGGCACGCTGTTTCTAGACGAGATCGGCGACCTGCCGTTGTCGATGCAGGTGAAGCTGCTGCGCGTGCTGCAGGAGCGCGAGGTCGTGCGGCTCGGGTCGCGCACGGGCATTCCGGTCGACGTGCGCGTGGTCGCCGCGACCAACGTCGACCTGCAGCAGGCCGTCGCGGCCGGGCATTTTCGCGGCGACCTGTTCTACCGGCTCAACGTCGTGCCACTCGCGGTCCCGCCACTGCGCGAGCGCCCCGGCGACATCCTGCCGCTCGCGCGTCATTTCTTCGACGTGTACCGCAGCCGCCTCGGCGACGGGCCGCGCGGCATCGATCCGCGCGCCGAGCGCAGGCTCATGGCTCACGGCTGGCCCGGCAATGTCCGCGAACTGGAGAACGTGATCCATCATGCGCTGCTCGTGAGCCGCCACGATGCTTTGCAGGATACCGACCTGCACCTTGCGCCGCCGTGCATGCCGGCCGTTGCCGCGCGCGCGGCCGATTCGTCCGTCGATGCGCAGGCGGCGCTCGAAAGCGCGTTGCGCGACCTGTTCGACGACGCACATGGCAACCTGTTCGAACACATCGAGGACACGGTGATGCGCGTCGCGTTCGACTTCAGCCACCGCAACCAGATAAAGGCCGCCGCGCTGCTCGGCATCAGCCGCAACGTGCTGCGCGCGCGGCTGATCCGGGCGAAGGAGATTGCCGCGCAAAAGTAGCCGCCTGCAGCACACCCCGCCCCGGCGCAATCGCGCCGCGATCCGTGCAGCAACGTCCGAACCTGATGTATCGTGGCGCGAAGCGCATGCTTCGTCGCCGCTCCCGCACTCCGGCCGCTCGCCATGCGGCCGCCCGCGCCCGGCGACCGGGCCTCCGCACGCACCTCCGCAACACGCAAGCCGGCCGGCGCCCGCGCGGGCCCGGCCGTGCCCTTTTCACCCGTCCGGAATCCGTCGCCATGAAAAAGCTTGTGAACCGTCCGTCCGATGTCGTGCGAGAAATGCTGGAAGGCATCGCGCGGCAATCGCCGCATCTCGCGATCCTCGGCGACGAGCACGTGCTCGTCCGCCAGCCGTTGCCCGACCCGTCGCAGCGGCCGGTCGCGATCCTGTCCGGCGGCGGCAGCGGCCACGAGCCCGCGCACGGCGGCTACGTCGGCGAAGGGATGCTGAGCGCGGCCGTGTGCGGCGAAGTGTTCACGTCGCCGTCCACCGACGCCGTGCTCGCCGCGATCCGCGCGAGCGCCGGCCCGAACGGCGCGCTGCTGATCGTGAAGAACTACACGGGCGACCGCCTCAATTTCGGGCTCGCGGCCGAGCTCGCGCGCGCGGAAGGCATTCCGGTCGAAACGGTCATCGTCGCCGACGACGTCGCGCTGCGCGGCCGCGTCGAGCGCGGCCAGCGGCGCGGAATCGCCGGCACCGTGCTGATCCACAAGCTCGCCGGCGCGGCCGCCGCGCGCGGGCTGCCGCTGGCCCGCGTCGCGGGAATCGCGCGCGACGCGGCGGCCGAACTCGGCACGATGGGCGTCGCACTCGACGGCTGTACGATCCCCGGCGCCGACAAGTCCGGCTTCAGCCTCGGCGACAACGAGATCGAGCTCGGGCTCGGCATCCATGGCGAGAAAGGCGTCGAGCGCCGCGCGCCGCTGGCGGCCGACGCGCTGGCCGACACGCTGCTGTCGAGCATCGTCGCCGATCTCGTGCTGGACCGCGGCGAACGCGTCGCGCTGTTCGTCAACGGCCTCGGCGCGACGCCGGACATGGAACTCGCGATCGTGCTGCGCGCCGCATACGACCACCTGAGCCGGCGCGGCATCGTCGTCGCGCGCGCGTGGGCCGGCACGTTCCTGTCCGCGCTGAACATGCCCGGCTGCTCGATCTCGGTGCTGCGGCTGAACGACGAGCGCACGGCGCTGCTCGACGCGCCGACGCAGGCGCGCGCATGGCCGGGCGGCGGCGCCGTGAACACGCAGATCCACCTGGCCGCGGCCGCGTCGCACGACGCGCCGCCGGCGCCGCTCGATGCGGCCGGGCGCGCATGGGCCACGCGCCTGCAGCCGGCGCTGCACGCGGTCGCGCAGACGCTGATCGACCACGAGCAGACACTGACCGACCTCGATGCGGCGGCCGGCGACGGCGATCTCGGTGCGAGCATGCTGCGCGCCGCGCAGGCGATCCTCGAACTGCCCGACACCGCCTGCGGCACGCCGGCCGGCGCGCTCGCGGCGCTCGGCGCCGCGTTGCGCCGCGCGATCGCCGGCAGCTCCGGGCCGTTCTATGCAACGGCGCTGCTGCGCGCATCGCGCCGGCTGGCCGATCTCGCCGAGCCGTCGGCGCGCGACTGGGCCGCGGCATTCCGCGCGGCGGTGGATTCGATCAGCGAACTGGGCGGCGCGCATGCGGGCGACCGGACGATGCTCGATGCGCTGGTGCCGGCCGCCGATGCGTTCGACCGTGCGCTCGACGGCGATCGCGACCCCGCGAGCGCGTGGGCGGCGGCCGTCGAGGCGGCCGAACAGGGTGCGGCGGAAACGGCGCGCATGACGCCGCGCGCGGGCCGCGCGAGCTATCTCGGCGAGCGTGCGATCGGCACGCCGGACGGCGGCGCGGTGGCCGTGTCGTACTGGCTGCGCGCGTTGCAGCCGCACGTCCGCTGAACGGTCGAACGGCGGCGCGCGATGCGGGCCGCCCCCACCCGTGCCGCGCGCGTCAGCCTGCCGCGCGCCCCATTGTCCGCCCGGGCAGGAACATCGCACCGACCAGCGCGGCACCGAAACTCGCGAGCCAGCACCAGTAGCCGATCGCGTCGAGATGAACCGGCTCGACACTGCCGGCTTCGTTGACGACGATCTGGTGCTGCGACAGGAAGCTCAGCCCGAACAGCAGCGCAAGGGCGGCCAGCACGACCGCCTGCACGCGCAGGCGCTTCACGGTCAGTAACCACGCGCCGAACACGAGCGGGTTCGCGAGCCATGCATAGATGCCGCCGAGCACACCCATCCAGCCCGTCAGCAGCACCTGCCAGCCATCGGCCCACGGGTGCGGGTCCGGCGCGCCGGTGCGAAACGGCGCGGTGAACATCGCGACGAGATAGAACAGCATGCTGGCGGCCAGCAGCACGGTGGCTGTGCGCCCCATCGGCGGACGGATGGGTGCGGAGGAAGGCGTCGTCGGGTTCATGGTGGCGTCGCGGACGGGGGATCGCCGCGATTCTGCCATACGCGGCCGGGCCGCCCGCTCAACCGTTTCCGTCGAACCGGTACAGCGCCGCCGGCGTATCGACCGGTACCTGCCGGCGTCCGGCCTCGTCCGGCAACAGCGTCGCCATGTACTGGTACGCGAGCGCATCGTTCACGGCCGCCTCGTACCCGACGTGCGGCCAGTCGCTGCCCCACACGAGCCGCTGCGTGCCGAACGCGTCGCGCAACGCGCGCATCGCCGTCAGCCCGGACGCCTGCCAGCGGTCGGCGCGGTCGTTCCGGTAGGCGCCCGACACCTTGACCCACACGCGCTTGCTCGCCGCCGTCGTCAGCAAATAGCGGAAGCCGGGATCGTCGATCCCGAGCCGCGGGTCGGGCCGGCCGAAGTGGTCGAGCGACACGTCGACGCCCGCGTCGAGCAGCGGCGGCATCAGTGTCGGCAGGCGCGCGGCTTCCGCATGCAGCTCGACCTGCCAGCGATGCGCACGCAGCAGCGGCAACAGCGCACGCCACGCCGCGCCGGCGAAATCCGGATCGCGTTCGCCGATCAGGTTCAGGCGAATGCCGCGCACGCCGAGCGGCGTCCAGGCGGCCACCTGCTCCGCATCGCGCGCGGGATCGATCACGACGATGCCGCGCAGGCGCTCGGGCTGCGCGCGCAGCGCGGCAAGCAGATAACGGTTGTCGGTGCCGAGAAAGCTCGGCTGGATCAGCACGCCGTTCGACATGCCGTGGCGATCGAGCATCGCGAGGTACTGGTCGAGCGACGCGTCGTACGCGATCGTGTAGCGATGGCCCGGCACGAGCGGCAGCGATTTCAGGAAAACGTGCGCGTGTGCGTCGACGCCGGTGATCGTGCGTCGGCCCGGGTTCGCGCCGGCACATCCGCCAAGCACTTCGGCCATCGCGAGTCCGGCGAGTGCGCGGTTAAACGAGCGCCTCGAAATCATGGGTGTCTCCTGTATTTGTTGATTGTCTTGAACGGCGCGGCCCCGCCGGCCGCGAAGCGGCGCACCAGCCTACATCGTGCGCGCGACGAGGAATATCGGGACGAACGACAGCACCGTCGACAGCGCGACGACGAACGCCATCAGCCGATGGTTGCCGCCGTACTGCGTGGACAGCACGTACGAGTTGCTCGCACACGGCAGCACCGAATAGAGCAGGATCAGGTTCCCCGCCAGCGGCGTCACCGCGAATGCCTTCGTCGCGCTCAGCGCGAGCAGCGGAAAGCCGACCAGCCGGATCGCGGTGGTCACGAGCCCGGCACGCACGAGCGCCGCCTCCTTGCGCGGCAGCGGCAGCCGCAGCGCGGCGCCCACGCAGATCAGGCTCAACGGCAGCGCGGCGCCGCCGAGCACGTCGACGGTCTGGTCCACGGCGGCGGGCAGGCGCCAGCCGGTCAGGTTCAGCACGATCCCGAACGCGCTCGCGACGATCAGCGGATTCGCCGCCACCTTGCCGACGATCCGCGCGAGCCCGCGGCCGCCGGCCTGGCCATGCTCGAACGACAGCAGCACGAGCGTGTTCGAGATCGCGACCATGTACGCGACGACGACCGCCGCGATCCCGTAGTCGGCGCGGCTCAGCAACCCCGCTGCGACCGACAGGAAGATGTAGCTGTTGAAGCGGATCGAGCCCTGGACGATCGACGTGAACGATGCGTGCGGCACCGCGCACCATCGGCAGCCGAGCACGACGGCCGCCAGCACCGCGAGCGTGAGCCCCGTCAGCAGCACGATCGTCGATTTCGACGACGCGTCGAGCGGCCCAGCCAGTCCGATCGAATGCACGAGGAAGGCGGGAAACAGCACGTAGTGGGTGAGCTTTTCGGCGGACGGCCAGAATGCCGCATCGACCAGCGCGATGCGGCGCACGGCGATGCCGATGCAGATCAGGGCGAAGGCGGGTGCGACGGCGACCCAGGCGAGTTCGGTATGCATGGTTGGACGGATTCGGAGAGGGAAGCAGCGGGCAGGTCGGCCTGGGTGTGAAATGGCGGCTCGGGGGCGGTCGCCGCGGGATCGGGTTCGAACGGCAGCCCGACGGCGGCGAGCACCTCGTATGCGAGGGCCGGCGCGAAGCGCACGCCGGAACCCGACGCGCCCGCCACCGCGCAACCGTTGCGGCCGATCGGCGCGACCCGCGGATTGCGGTCGGCCGTGTAACCGTCGACCGCCGTGCGCGCGGCGAGATGCGCATCGCGCAGGCCCGGAAAATGACGGTCGAGCAGCGTGCGCGCCAGCGCACGTTCGTCGGCGCTCGGTGCGACGCGCACGCCGGCGGCGCAGCCCCACGCATGCGACGTGATGCTCAGCAGCCAGCCGCGCCGCGCGTGCATCGGCGCGAGAAACGCCTGCGCATCGGGCAGGTAGACGACCGGCGCGTCCGGCGCGGGCGGCAATGCGCGGCCGTCGACATCGAACGCGACGATCTTCTTCGTCACGATGTCCGCCCGCGCGTCGCCGGCAGCCTCGCCGTCGACCGCCGGCCACGGGCCGCTGGCGCGGACGAGCCGGTCGGCGCGCAGCGTCACGCCGTGAGCGACGACGGTCCAGCCGCCGGCATCGTGCGTCACGTGCGTGACCGGCACATCGAAGCGCTCGACGCTGTGCGCGCCCGTCAGGTAGTGCGCGACCAGCCGCGGCACGTCGACCAGCCACGCGCGGCCGCTGCGCCACAGACGCGCGCCAGCCGGCAGCGCGCCGAGGGGGGCGGCATCGTTCGGCGTGGCGTCGGCCACGGGCGGCGCGAGCAACGGGCCGCCCGCGTCGGGTGCGTCCGCAACGAAGGCGAACGGCGCATCGCGCACGCAGCACCCGGCACGCGCCCACGCCCCGTAGTACGCATTCGCGACCAGCGAGCGCGCGCGGCGCTCGCCGGTGCCGCAGAACGGCGTGATCACGCCGGCCGACAACGCGGTGGCCGTCTGCACGGCCGGCCGTGCATCGAACACGGCAATCCGCAGCGCGCCCGCATGCCGCGCCGCCACGTGCGCGATCGTCGCTCCCGTCACGCCCGCACCGACGATCGCGAGATCAACCCGCATCGGCCTGCCACCAGACGGTGCTGATCACGAGCGGCGTCGCGCCGTCGTTCTGCACCTGGTGCGAGCGGTGCGATTCGAAATACAGCACGTCGCCGGCCTGCACGCGCACGGGCTCGCCGTCGTAGGTCAGCCGGCCGCTGCCCTGCGCGATCATCCAGCATTCGCGTACCGCGTGAACGTCCAGCCGCGACGTGCAGTTCGGCTCGACCGTGAACAAGCCGCCGCGAAACGGAATCTCGCCGTCGCCGAGCCCGGCGAAATCGGCCTGGCGCAACACGACGCCCGGCACATGCGACTCCGGCGGCAATGCGCCGACATGCGGAAACCTACGCGCGTTCATCGTTCGCCTCCTCGCCGACGAGGCCCAGTTCCGCGAGAATCGCATCGCGGTCGCGATCGAGCGCCGGCGCGGCCCGGCGCGTGGCCGGATCGGGGCAGCCCGAGATCTTGATCGGCGTCCCGACGAGCCGGTACGGGCCGACGTCGGGATCGTCGACGTCGATCAGCATGTTGCGCGCGGCCGTCTGCGGATGAACGACGGCCTGGTCGACCCGGTTGATCGGGCCGGCCGGCAGCCCCGCGCGCGCGAAGCGCTCGCACCAGGTCTCGACGCCGTGCGCCGCCAGCAGGCCGTTGAGCGTGCTTTCGAGTTCGGCCTCATGATCCTTGCGCGCCTCGCCGCCCGCGAAACGCGGATCGGCCGCGAGCGCCGGCACGCCGAGCGCATCGCACAGCAGCCGGAACAGCTTGTCGTTGCCGGCCGCGATGATGAGCGGGCCGTCCGCCGCGCGGTAGACGCCGAACGGCGGCGCGATCGCCGGCCGATAGCTGCCGACCGGCCCCGTGACTTCGCCGGTCGCGAAGTAGCGGCCGATGAAATACTCCATCAGCGCGAGCTGGCAGTCGAACATGCCAATGTCGACCTTCGAGCCCTGCCCGGTGCGGCCGCGCCGCACGAGCGCCATCAGCAGCCCGGTCGTCAGGAACAGGCCGGCCGCGAGATCGCCGATCGACGGCCCCACCCGCACGGGCATGCGCCCGGGCTCGCCCGTCACGCTCATGATCCCGCCGAGCCCCTGGACGATCATGTCGTACGCACGGTGGTCGCGGTACGGCCCGGTGTGGCCGAACCCCGATGCGCTGCCGTAGATCAGGCGCGGAAAGCGCGCGTGCAGCGTGTCCCAGTCGTAGCCGATGCGCGCCATCGTGCCGGGCCGGAAGTTCTCGGTGACGACGTCGGCCTTCTCGAGCAGCGCGTCGAGCACGCGGCGGTCGGACGGATCCTTCAGGTCGAGCGCGATGCTCTCCTTGCCGCGGTTGAGCGATGCGAAATACGCGGACTTGCTGCCGTACCACGGGCCGTACGCGCGTGCGTCGTCGCCGGTCGACGGCCGCTCGACCTTGATCACGCGCGCGCCGTGATCGGCCAGCAGCATCGTGCAGAACGGGCCGGCCAGCACGCGCGTCAGGTCGACGATCACGAGCCCTTCGAGTGCGCCTTCCATCATGCGACCTCCTGCATGCCGGACGGCAGGACCGCCGCCAGATCCCCGGGCACGACCGGGTCGAAGCTCGCCAGCGGCGTGACGACCGGCGCCGACAGCCGCGCGAAGTCGCCCGCGTTCGGCTCGCCGCGCAACCCGAGCGCGCGCCACGCGGTCTGCGCGAGCGCCGGCATCAGCGGCCACGCGAGCAGTGCGAAACCCTTCGTCCAGCCGTACAGGTCACCGGCCGCGCGCGCGCCGTCGAAGCGCGCGCTCCAGCGCTCGACGAGACCGGCCAGCGCCGTCGGGTCGAACGTCGCGAAATCCATCGCGCGCTGCGCATCGCGCCACGCCGCCTCGGCCGCCCGCGTCGTCTCGTCGCCCGGCACGCGTGCCGCGAGCGGGCCGCCGATCGACTCGGCCACGTGCCGCCGCACGGTCGCGTACGGCCCGTTCACGAAGCGGCAGAACGCGTCGCGGTCGAAGTCGGTGCGTGCATCGACCGGATTGGTCGACGCGACGAAGAAGCGCACCGCGTCGGCCGGCACGCGCGTGCGGGCCGCGAGATCCTCGACCCAGATCGCCCAGCGCAGGCTCGTCGAGAACTTGCGCCCTTCCAGCGTGTAGAAGTGATTGATCACGAAGCGGTCGAACGGCTTCGACACGCCGTCGGCCATCGCCATCGCCTGGATGCCGACCAGGTGCGACACGCAGTTGTCGATTCCGAATCCGTTGACGGTGATCACGTCCGAGTCGCGATCGAACGGGTTCGCGTGCAGCCCGTGCCGGCGCGCATAGAGATCGCCGACGAAGCGGATCGCGCCGAACAGCAGCCCGTGCCCGAACAGCGTGCGCGGCGCGCCGTCGAGCGCGTACGGCAGCCCCCAGCCCGCGTGGCTCGTCAGGCGGAAACGCGCGCCGTCGTGCGCGAGATGGCGGCGCGCGATATCGACGAACACCGGCGCGGTTGCGGTGCCGACCAGCTGCGCGACCAGCGCGGCGGGATCCGCGATGTCGAAGAACAGGTTGTCCTGCTCACGCATCGCGAGCGTCTCGCCCCAGCGCGCCGTCGGTTCGCGCACGTCTTCCGGCTGGAAATGCGCGCCGCAGTCCTCGCAGAAGAATCCCGACACGTCGCGCGCGCACTGCGGGCAGCGGCCGAGCAGGAAACTGCCGGTCACGTAGCTGTCGCGCGCGGCCGAATACGGCAGGCGCTCGCGCACCGTCGACACGCGCCGCTGCGCGGCCAGCCGCGCGACGAGCCCGTCGTGCGCGGCGAGGTACGCGTCGTGATGCGCGTCGCCGAGCGGATCGACGAACAGGTCGACGTCGATGTTCATCGCGGCGAGATCATCGACGATGCCCGCGCAGCTCTGCCGCGCGAGCGCCGCCGCATCGAGGCCGGCCTGCCCGGCGCGCAGCGGGATGTAGGAATCGTACGGATCGCTCGCGCACGCGATGCGCGCGACCTCGCCGCGGCTGCGCAGGTGGCGCGCAAGCATGTCGAGCCGCAGGTACGGGCCCGCGATGTGACCGAGGTGCAGGCGCCCGTTCGGCGCCGGCATCGCCGGGACGAGCAGGTAGTGGCGCGGGGTGCGGTTCGTGTCGATCGCCATGAGGGTCTCCGGGTCAGTCCAGCGTGACGGTCACGTCGGCCGCGAGCTCGCGCAGCAGCGCCACGATGTCGCGGTCGAGCTCGCACTGCGCGATCAGGTACGCGATCTCGTACGCCTTGAACACGTCCTTCGGCAACGCCATCTGCGCGCCCTTGCCGGCGACGACCTGCAGGAAGCGCAGCTCCGGCCGCCGCCACAGCCGCTCGAAGCCCTCGACGCGGACGATGCGGCCGAGCCCCGGCGGCATCACGATGCGCTGGCCCGCGCGCGTCGATGCGGTGCCGAGCCGGTCGTCGAGCGGGCCGTCGATCGCGCCGCGCGCGAGATCGAGCACCGTGCGGTACGACGAGAAGCCCGCGACGCTGTACGGGATCAGGTGCGAGTTGATGAATTCGCCGCCGAGCCGCCCGCCGATCTCGAGAATCTTCGGGCCGTCGCGCGTCACCATCACGTCCGCATGGAAGCCGCACCAGTCGATGCCCGTGGCCGCGACGCCCGCGCGCACCATGTCGCGAATCGCTGCCTGCGTATCGGCCGGCAGCAGCGACGGCGTCACGTTCTCGTACTGGATCGGGATCGACCGGTCGAAGGTCTTGTCGATGATCGCGTTGATCGCGACGCGCCCCTGCGCGACGACGCCGGACACCGAATGCTCGCTGCCCGTCAGTTGCTCCTCGAGCAGCGCGTGATCGCCGTAGAGGCTGAACATCTCGCCCTTCTCCGGCGAGTTGTACGCGCGAAACGCGCGATAGACTTCGACGGGATCGGCGTGCGCATCGACCGGAAAGATGCCGCGGCTGCCTGAGTTGCCGGCCGGCTTCAGCAGCGCGGGCGCGCCGATCCGCTTCAGCGCGGCCGTGAATTCGGCTTCGCTGCTGACCACCGCATAGCGCGGGTTCGCGTTCGGCACCGCATCGAGCACGCGGCGGGTCGCGGCCTTGTCGCGCACGTTGAGCGCGGCGTCCGGCGTCGTGCCGCGCAGGCCGAGCCGGTGCGACAGCCGGCTCGCGAGCACGACTTCGAGATCCTTCCACGCGACGACGCCGGACAGCTCGACGCGATGTTCGCGCAGGTAGTCGAGGATCGTCCGCTCGGCGGCATCGTAATCGCCGAGCCGCGTCGGAATGATGCCGGCGCAGCCGAACGAGCGGAACGCGTCCGGCGTCGGCGTCGCCACGTAGAGGTCGAGCCCGAGGCTGCGCGCCGCGTCGATTTCGGCGATCCGCTCGCCCGGAAGTGCGCGCGTGTCGAGATACAGCATGGCCGGTGCATGGGTCATGGCGGGTGCTCCTGTCAGTTCACGAGTTGTTGGGTGGCGGCCTGCGGCGCATCGCCGTGCGGCCAGTCGACGAATCCCGGCGGCGTGCCGACCTCGTAGACGGACGTGCCCGCGATCGCATTCGCGATCCGGCCGCTGCGCCACGCGGCGAGGCTCAGGTTCGGGTCGGCAATGCCGCGCGTCGTACGCGCGGCGTTCTGGAAGAAAATCCGCGCGGCGCTCGGCCGGTTCCAGCGCACCGCGTAATCGTCGTCGAGCTCCGGCACGCCGTTGCGCGTGTGCATCTCGAAGCGCAGCGCTTCGAGCGCACCGGGCATCTGGAATTCGCTGCCCGTCGCGAGCAGCACGACGTCCGCATGCAGCGGCGCATGCACGCCGGTCCCGTCGTCGACGCTCAGCACGTAGCCGCCGTCGGCGCGATGCAGGTTCGCCATGCTGCGGCCGGGCATCAGCGCGCAGTGGCCGGGGCGCCCGTCAATGTGCGTGATCTCGTAGAGCCGCTGGTAAATCGCCGTCAGCAGCGGCAACGTGACGCCGTCGCTCGCGAGGCGCTGCGTCTCCAGCGCGTCGCGCTTGCGCTCCGGCGACAGCCGCGAGAAATGCTCGTTGTATTGCGGCACGAACCATTCGTTGACGAACGGCGAGTCGTCCATCGGCAGGAAGTTCTCGCGCCGCGTCAGCCACGCGATGTGCGCGGGCGCCGCGTCGCCCGTCAGCCCGAGCAGGTGCAGTGCGAGCTCCGCGCCGCTCTGCCCGCCGCCGACGATCGCGACGCGCCGGCCGGCGAGCGCCGGCCGCGCGGTGCAGAACTGCGACGAATGCAGCACGTCGGCGCCGAGGTGCGGCCGCGCGCACGCGGGAACGGTCGGGCGCAGGCCGACGCCGACCACGAGATTCGCGGTGCGCACGACGCCGTGCGAGGTCGTGACGCGCAACGCGCGCCCGTCGCGCACGACGCTTTCGACTTCGCAGTCGAACCGCAGGTTGTCGAGCGACGCGCACACCCACTGCATGTACTGCTCGAACTCGCGGCGGCGCACGGTCGGAAAGCGCGCATTCGCGAACGAGTACAGCCGTTCGGTGCGTTGCAGGAACGCAATGAACGAATAGCGGCTGCACGGATCGGCCAGCGTCACGAGATCCTTCAGGAAACTGGTCGTCAGCGACGAATCGGCGAGCATCAGCCCCGGATGCCAGCGGAATTCGGGCCGGCGCTCGACGAACAGCGAACGCAGGCCGTCCAGCGGTGCCAGCAGCGCCGCCAGGCTCAGGTTGAACGGGCCGACGCCGATACCGAGCACGTCGACTTCTTCCCCGGCAAAGGCCCGCGGCTGCGCGCCGTCGGGCGTCTGGAATTCGAAAGTGTTCATCGTGCCTCCCCGGCACCGGTGATCGAATCGTGAAAGGCAACGTCGTCGGCCTGGCCGAGCACGCGCGCGGCCAGCGCCGCGCCGCCATGAACCGCCGTGGCGATCCCGCTGCCGCAATAGCCGCCGCACCAGCCCAGCCGCCCGGCCGTGCCGACGTGCGGCACGCCGTGCGCGGTGAAGCCGAGCGGCGCGGACCACACGCGCTCGACGTCCACGTGCTCGAGCGCCGGGAAATACACGGCCAGCCGCGCGCGCAACGCAGCCTCGACGCCCGCGGGCGGCACGTCGGCCGCGAGGCCGAGCCGGCTGCCGAACAGCAGTCGCCCGCTGTCGTCGAGCCGGAAATAGTCCTTGTCGGCGGACAACGTGCCGTACACGCGCGGCTGCCGCGAAATGCGGCGCTGCGTTGCGTCGTCGAGGATGCGGGTGGCCAGCAGGTGCGTGCCGTAGCGCTCGAGCGGCGGGCGCATGTCGGCCGGCAGCAGCGGCCACGCGTCCTCCGCGCAGACCAGCACGGTGCCGGCGGCAAGCGTCGCGTCGCCGAGGTCGAGCACGACTCCGTCCGGCGCGAGCCGCACGGCATTCACGTGCGCGCCGCGCCGGATCCGCACGCCGAGCGTCGCGGCCCGCATCCGCATCGCATCGCGGAGCGCGCGCGGCCGGATCAGCGCAAAGCGCAGGTTCAGCAGCCCGGCGACCGCCTGCGCCGCACCGGTTTCCCGGGCGACAGCCTGTGCGTCGAGCCACGCGACGCTCGCGTCCGGCTGCGCCGCGTAGTGCTCGAAGCGGCGCGCGAGCTGCGCCGCCGACGCGTCATCGCACGCGAGCGTGATGTGGCCGGGATGTGCCCAGTCGCACGCGAGGTTGCGGCTGTCGACGAAGCGCTTCAGGTACGCGATGGCCTCGCCGGCCGTGCGCTCGGCGGCCTGCGCGTGCGCGGCCGACACCGGGCCGCGCGGCAGCGCCGGCGCGACGCTCGCGACCGAGCCGAAGTTGAATGCGCTCGGAACGTCACCGGGCGGATCGGCGTCGCAGACGTCGACCGTCGCGCCCTGCTCCGCCAGGTGGATCGCGGCGGACAGGCCCGCGTAGCCGCCGCCGACGATCGCGACGTCGGCGGTTCGTGTGCCGGGCGCCCTCATGCGTGCTCCGGCTGGTGCTGATGCGCGTCGACGAATGCGCGGTACGGCGCATCGAAGAAGAACGCGGGCTCGCCATCCGGCGGTTCGAGCTGGTCGAGCCAGCAGGCCGTCGCCGAATACTTCGCGAGGAACGGCCGGCGCAGCCAGCGCGGATCGCGCGCCTGCAGGAAATTCAGCAGGAAGTAGCGCTGCCCGTGCAGTTCGAGCGTGCCCGCGACCTCGACCTTACCGGGGCCCGCGCTCATCGACGGGCCGCGCGCGCTGCGCGCGAGCCCGGACACCGACGCGATCGCGGTGTTGTAGATGTCGAGCGCCTGCGCGAGCGGCAATTCGAAGTAACCGCGCGGCCCCGTATCGCGCTCGACGAACATGTAGTACGGCACGATGCCGAGGCGCACCTGCCCGACCCAGTTGCGCCGCCAGACTTCCGCGTCGTCGTTGATGTGGCGCAGCACCGGCCCCTGCGAGCGGATCACGACGCCGATGCGGCGCAGGTTCATCACGGCCTGCTCGGCGATCTCCGTCGACAGTTCGCGCCAGTGGTTCAGGTGCGCCATGACCGTCACGTTGCGCCCGGCATCGATCAGCGTGCGCAGCAGCGCGAGCAGCTCCGGCGTATCCGGATCGCTGACGAAACGGTACGGCCAGTAGGTCAGCGCCTTCGTGCCGATCCGGATGTTGCCGACATGCTCGAGCCCCGGCTCCAGCAGCGGCATCAGGTACTCGCGCAGGCGCGCCGCGCTCATCACCATCGGATCGCCGCCCGTCATCAGCAGGTCGGTCACTTCGCCGTGTGCGCGCAGGTAGGCATGCAGCCGCGCGGCTTCGCTCGACGCGAACTTCAGCGCCGTGTCGCCGACGAACTGCGGCCAGCGGAAGCAGAACGTGCAATACGCATGGCAGGTCTGCCCGTGGCTCGGAAAGTACAGCACCGTCTGCGCATACTTGTGCTGGATGCCCGGGCAGTGCTCGCCGTCGAGCGCCGGCTCGTTGAGCCGCTGGTCGGCCGGATGCGGATTCATCCGGGCGCGCAGGCGCGCGACCAGCGCGTCCAGCTCCGGCTGGTGCGCCGCGTCACGCGACAGCGCGGCCAGCTCCGCGAGATCGTCGGGCGTGAGCATGTCGGGTTGCGGAAACGTCAGCCGGAACAGCGGATCGTCCGGGACGTCCGTCCAGTCGATCAACTGCTCGACGACATAACGGTTGACCTTGAACGGCAGCACACGCGCCACCAGCCCGATCTGCTCGCGCATCGTCGGCGGCAGCATCGCGAGCTGCGGAATGTCGTCCAGCTTCGACCGGTTGTACGCCTTGAATACGGGATGGACCGGAATCGACGGTCGCGGCGGCGCACCGCCCGGCACGCCGTCACGCAAGGATATCCGTTGGCCCTCGGATAGTTCGATCATTGACTCGACTCCATTTTTTTAGATGTACTAATGTATGTCGTGTGTCTCGTCTGCTCGCCGCCGACGGCCAGGCAGCCCGTCGGCGTTCTGCAGATACTAGAAGCAATCGCCGCGGCGAAGCATTACCGCCGTGTTATTTATCCATAAGCGTTTCGCATGCGGCTTCGCACCAATTCAGCGGGGTGCGGCGGCGCCCACCGCCTGCCGCGCCGCCCGCGCGCGCTTCGCCGGATGGGTTTCCGGCATCCGCCAGTACACGATCAGCGAGATCGCCGCGCAGGCCGCCACGTACCAGAAGAACATCGTCTCGTTGCCGCTCGCCTTCAGCCGCAGCGCGACGAATTCGGTCGTGCCGCCGAGGATCGCCGTCGTCAGCGCATACGGCAGCCCGACCGCCAGCGCGCGGATCTGCGGCGGAAACAGCTCGGCCTTGACCAGCATGTGGACCGACGTGAATCCGCTCAGCACGACGAGCCCCGCGAACACCAGCGCGAACGCGGCGAGCGGATCGTGCACGTGCGCGAGCGTCGTGAAGATCGGCACCGACAGCAGCGCGCCGCCGAGCCCGAACCACAGCAGCACCGGCCGGCGCCCGACGCGATCCGACACGAGGCCGAACAGCGGTTGCAGCGGCATGTACAGCAGCAGCGCGAGCGTGCAGATCCAGGTCGCCGTTTCCTTGTGCAGGCCGACGGAGTTGACCAGGTATTTCTGCATGTAGACGGTGTACGTATAGAACGCGACGGTGCCGCCGATCGTGATGCCGATCGCGAGCAGCAGCTCGCGCCAGTGGGCGGCGAGGTCGGCCGTCACGCGCGTCTTCGCCGCGCGCGCCCGGCTCGCGACGAACGCGTCGCTCTCGACGACGTTGCGGCGCATGTACAGCGCGAACAGCGCGAGCACGCCGCCGACGAAGAACGGAATCCGCCAACCCCAGCGTTCGATGTCATGCGTGCCGGCGAAGATCCGCTGCATCGCGAGCATCAGCCCGAGCGCGACGAGCTGGCCGGCCACCACGCTCACCTGCAGGAAGCCGACGTAGAAGCCGCGCCGGTTCGGCGGCGCGATCTCGCTCAGGTAGGTCGCGCTGGTGCCGTATTCGCCGCCCATGCTGAGGCCCTGCAGCAGGCGCGCGGCCACGAGCAGCGCCGGCGCGAGCATGCCGATCGTCGCATAGCCGGGCGTGACGGCGATCAGCATCGAGCCCGCGCACATCGCGAGCACCGATTTCGTCAGCGCGGCCTTGCGCCCGTGCCGGTCCGCGTACAGGCCGACGAGCCAGCTCCCCGCGGGCCGCGCGACGTAGCCGACCGCAGCAATCGCCGCGGTGTTCATCAGTTGCACGGTCGGCCGGTCGGCCGGAAAGAACGACGGCGCGAAGTAGATCGAGAAGATGCTGTACGCGAGAAAGTCGTACCACTCGATCAGGTTGCCGGCCAGTCCGCCGACGATCGAGCCGATGCGCGGCGGCGCATCGGCCGCCCCGGTTGGGGAAGTTGCCACGGTTGTCTCCTGTCTGTTCTGTATCGGGCGGCCGGCATGCGGCCGCCCGTGCCGCGTGCCGGCGTTACGGCTGCCCGGCCGCGTAGCGTGCGTCGAGCGCGTCGAAGCGCGCCTTGTCGACGAGCCGCTGCCGTTCGGCGAACGGCGCGACGAGCGCGGGGTTTTCGTCGAGCCGGCCCGTATCGCGCAATTCCGTCAGCGCGGCCTGCATCCCGTGCACGGCGCCCTGCAGCGCCGCGTTCGCATACAGCACGATGCCGTAACCGAGGCGCGCCAGCGCGTCGCGCGAGCGCGTCGGCGTCTTGCCGCCGATCACGATGTTGATGAGCTGCGGCGTATCGAACAGCGCGGGCAGCCGTTCGACGTCCTCCGGCGTGTCCATCGCCTCGATGAACAGCACGTCGGCGCCGGCCGCCGCATAGCGGTGCGCGCGCTCGATCGCGTCGTCGATGCCGTGCACGGCGGCCGCATCGGTGCGGGCGACGATCAGCAGGTTCGGGTCGACGCGCGCGTCGACGGCCGCCTTCAGCTTGCCGACCATTTCCGCGGCCGGAATCACCTCCTTGCCCGCGAAGTGACCGCATTTCTTCGGCAGCACCTGATCCTCGAGCTGGATCGCGTCGGCGCCGCTGCGTTCGAGCGTGCGGACCGTGTGCAGCACGTTCAGCGCGTTGCCGAAACCGGTATCGGCATCGACCATCAGCGGCAGGTCGACGGCGCCGCGCACGCGCGCGGTGTGCTCGGCCAGCTCGCCGAGCCCGACGAATCCGAGATCCGGCAGGCCGAGCGACATGTTGGTGACGCCGGCGCCGCTCAGGTACAGCGCGCCGAAGCCGAGATCGGCGGCGATCCGCGCGCTCAGCGCATTGAACGTGCCGGCGACGAGCAGCCCCTGGCGGGCGGCGATGCTGCGCCGGAACGCGGCGCGACGAAGGGCGGTTTGATCGGTCATGCAGGGCCTCATTGGTCGAAACGGAACAGGGTTCGCGGCGAGTCGCGCAGCACGCGCGTGCGCTCGCCGGAGTCGGGCAGCCAGCGTTCGAGCGCCGCGCAGGTTGCAGCGAAATCGACGCGCTCGCGATGCTGCGTATGCGGCCAGTCGCTGCCCCACACGAGCCGCTCGGCCGTGAACGCCGTGCGCAACGCCTGCGCGGCGCCGAGCGCGGCATCGGTGCCGTCGCCGGCCAGGCTGTTGCGGTAGGCGGCCGACAGCTTGACCCACACGCGCCCGGTATCGGCGAGCGACAGCAGGTGACGGAAGCCGGGATCGCGCTCGCCGAGCGTCGGCGACGGGCGGCCGAAATGGTCGATCACGAGCGTGCACGATTGCGCGAGCAGGCTCGCGGCGATCGCATGCAGGTCGGCCGCGTCGCGATGGATCTCGACATGCCAGCCGAGCGCGTTGATGCGCGCGAACAGTGCGCGCCAGACGCGCGTGCCGAAATCCGGAATCGGCAGGCCGACCAGGTTGAGCCGCATGCCCGCGACGCCCGCGCGGTCCAGCGCGGCGAGCGCATCGTCGTCGATCACCGGATCGACGACCGCGACGCCGCGAAAGCGGTTCGGGTAGCGCCGCAGCACGTCGACGAAGAACGCGTTGTCGGTGCCGAGAAAGCTCGGCTGCACCAGCACCGCGTGCGTGATGCCGTGCGCGGCGAGATGCGCGACGTACGCGTCGAGCGACGCATCGTAATCGGGCGCGTGGCGCACGACCGGCGCAAGCGGCAGGCCGCGCGCAAACACGTGCGCATGCGCATCGACCGCCGCGACGGCGGCCGCCGTTGCGTACCACGCGGCCGTGTCCTGCGCCGCTGAAACCGGTTCGACCGGCGGATTCACTGCTCGATCCATGACGACTTGCCTGCAAGAGGAGCCCGGCCCGGGCTGCGGGCGCCAGGCGACGGAATGAACGAAAGACGAAAACTACAGCGATGCGCCGGCGCGTGCGTCGCCGTCGGCGCCCGGCCCGGCGGCCGCGTCGGGCAGGCGGCGCCCGCGCGTTTCCGGCAGGAACCACACCGCGATCACGACCAGCCCGTACGCGATGCCCGCATCGATGCCGAGCGCCGTGCCGAGCGACAGCGATTCGCCCATGCGTCCGACCAGCACCGGAAAGATCGCCGACACGATGCGGCCGAAGTTGTAGCAGAAGCCGACGCCGCGCCCGCGCACGTTCTGCGGATACAGCTCGTTGAACAACGTGCCGAGCGTCGCCGGGATGCCGGCCGAGCACAGCCCGAGCGGAAACCCGAGCAGCAGCATCGCGACGTCGTTCAGCGGCAGGAACACATACAGGTTCACCATCACCGCGCAACACGCGGCGAACAGCATCACGTTGCGGCGCCGGCCGATCCGGTCCTGCAGGTACGCGCTCAGGAAGCAGCCGCAGATGAACGCGACGATCACGACCGCGAGATACGCGCCGGTGCCGAGCACCGACAGGTGCCGCTCGGTCTTCAGGTAGGTCGGCAGCCAGATCGTGATCGCGTGATAGCCGCCATGCGCACCGACGCCGATCAGGCCGCCCACCACCGTCGCACGCAGCACCGACCGGTCGAAGATGCCGACCGTCGGCCCATCGTCCGCGTGGGCAGGCGCCGGCTGCGCGCGCGGCGGCTCGGGAATCGAGCGGCGGATATACAGCACCAGCAGCGCGGGCAGCGCGCCGATCGCGAACAGCACGCGCCATGCCCATTCGGCCGGCAGCCACGCGAACACGATCATGTACAGCAGCACCGCCGCGCCCCAGCCGAATCCCCATGCGCTCTGCACGACGCCCATCGCCTTGCCGCGATGACGCGCGCCGACCGTCTCCGCGAGCAGCACCGCGCCCGCGGTCCATTCGCCGCCGAAACCGAGCCCCTGCAGCGCCTTCAGCACCAGCAACTGTTCGAAGTTCTGCGCGAATGCGCTCAGGAACGTGAAGGCGGAGAACCAGCACACGGTGATCTGCAGCGCCCGCACGCGCCCGTAGCGATCGGCGATCACGCCGGCCAGCAGGCCACCGAGCGCGCCCGACACGAGCGTCGCGCCGCCGATCAGCCCGGCCTGCCCCTTGCCGATGCTCCAGGTCGCGAGCAGCGCCGGGATCACGAGGCTGAACATCTGGGTGTCGAGGCCGTCGAGCGCCCAGCCGGCAAAGCAGCCGCGCAACGTGCGCCGTTCGGTCGTCGAGAGTTCGCGCATCCAGTTCAACGGAGGTCTCCTCGTGTTGTCGCCGTGCGCCGCCTGATCGCGCCGCTACCGGAGGCGCGGCCTGTATCGACGACGCCCGATGTGCATCCTATGAATCATTTGGATAATTCGCTACTATGTTTCGAATAATTATTCATAACACCCGCTTATGGAAATCAGGCACGTCCGCTACTTTCTCGCGATCGCGGATTCCGGCAGCTTCACGCGCGCCGCCAGCGAGCTCGGCATCGCGCAGCCGGCACTCAGCCAGGCGCTGAACCGGATGGAAAAGGAGCTGGGAGTCCGGCTGTTCGACCGGTCGCGGCGCGGCGCGACGCTCACGCCGGCCGGGCTCGCGATGGTCGACGACCTGCGCCTGAGCATCGCGCGGCTCGATGCGGCCGCGCACCGGGCGGGCGAGATCGGCGCACAGCGCGCCGGGCGCCTGACCATCGGCTTCGTCAGTGCCGCGCTGTTCGACACGCTGCCGCGCGCGATCCGCGCGCTGCGCGAGAGCACGCCCGACGTCGAGCTCGTGATGAGCGAGATGAGCAATGCCGAGCAGGCGATCGCGCTCGAGCGCGGCGAAATCGACATCGGGCTGCTGCATACGCCGGTCGCGGTCAACGGCAGGATGCGCGAGAAGCTGATCCGGCGCGATCCGCTCGTCGCGGTGCTGCCGAAGGAGTTCCCGCGCCAGCCCGACGGCACGGTGACGCTGTCCGATCTCGCAGCGGCCGGCCTCGTGTGGTTTCCGCACGATCAGCTGCCGCTGATCCGCGCGGGCATCCTCAGCGCGTTCCGCCAGGCCGGGCATCCGGTGGACATCGTGCTCGACGTGAACCGCACGCTGACCGTCGTCGCGTGCGTCGCGGCCGGGTGCGGCGTGTCGCTGCTGCCGCGCTCGATTCACGCCTTCTCGTTCGACGGCGTTGCCTACAGCCCGATCCGCGACGGCGCCGGGCTGCCGAATTTCGAACTGAGCGCGATCTGGCCCGCCCGCTCGCGCCCGACGCTCGCGGACCGCTTCGCCGCGCTGCTGCCGTCGGCCGAGATGCGCGCCTGAGCATCCGGCGCGCCGGGCCGCCCCCGCGGCGGCGGCCGCCGCATCCCGTAAACGGCACCCCTCGCGTCGCCCGCCGTCCGGTAACGGACCGCGGGCGATGTGCATGGTGCGAACAGGGTCCGCTCACGCCAATGACGGCCCTGCCCGCTGCGGCGCGCACGGCCACGAATCTCGCGAGCGCAATCAGGCCGGCTGCGCCCTTCGCGCCGGCGTCCCGATCGAGCGCGTGCCACAGCCCCGTGCCGTCCGGCGAAGCGCCCGCATTGAACGAGGTTGGACTGGATAGCGTGTACGCCGATTCGGGAAACACGAAAAGTCGCAGGCCGTGTCACGGCGTGTCGAGCACGCCTGACTGCGACACAAACACCGGCTTTCCGCGTGCGTCGATCAGCGCGGCCGTGAGCGTCGCGCGATCCGCGCGCTGCGCGACGGCGAACGGGCCCCCCGCCACGCGCTGCGTCAGCACGAGACCGTCCAGCCCGACACCGGTCAGCCCGCCGCCGGTCGCGACGAGATCCGTGATCGAACTACGCGTGCCCGTGTGCTGCGCGGTCCACGTCGTGCCGCCGTCGCGGCTCTCGAACAGGCTGCCGAGCAACCCACCGACCACGATCCGGCCGTCGGGCATCGCCACACCCGACCACAACGTGCCCTTGCCGCCCGTCGGCAGGTAGGTCCAGTTCGCGCCGCCGTCGGCCGACTTGAGCACCATCCCCTGTTCGGACACGATGTAGAGCGCATGCGTGGCGTCGGCGAACGCGTGATAGAGATTGCGGTCGGCCTTGCCGCCGCCCGGCGGCTTCGGCAATGGCGTGCGCGCCCACGTCCTGCCGCCGTCGTGGGTCTGCAGCATCAGCGACCACAGGCCGACCGCGATGCCGTCCTGCGCATTCGTGAACAGCACCGAGAACAGCGGCTGGTCGACCGACGTATCGAGCCGTTGCGTGACCCAGGTATCGCCGCCGTCATCGGTCGAGAGAATCGCGCCCCACTGGCCGACGGCCCAGCCGTGCTTCGCATCCGCGAACGACACGGCCGACAGCGTCGCCGACACCGGCACGCGCCGCGCCTGCCGCCAGGTCCTGCCGTCGTCGTCGGACAGCAGCACGATGCCGTGCTCGCCGACCGCGACGATCCTCGACCCGGCACGGGTGGCGTCCATCAGCATCATGTGCGTCGGCGCGGCCCACGCATGCGCGGGCTGCGCGGCCCAGGCCGCAACCGTTCCGTCCGGCGGTTGGGCGAAGGCCGTCGCGGCGGCGCAAAGCGCCATAGAGGCAACTAACGTCTTGATCATCGTGAATCTCTGTCGTGTGTGCGGGCATCAGTGGTTGAAGAGCGCCGACCAGCCGGCATGCGCTTCGCCAAGCGCAACGACCGGCGGCATGCCGGCGCCCTGCGCGGCGTTGCCATCGTTCGACGACGGCGCGATGCCCGGTTCGCCGGCCGTGGCATGGCGCACGCCGACATGTCTCGCGTCGGTCGCGACCGCATGAACGAAAGCGGTCCGGTCCGCGACCGCTCCATGGAATCGGGCAAAGGATGCGGCTGCGATACACAGTGCGCCGCAGGCAACCAGGGTCTTGACCATGACTGAATCTCCGTCAGGATGCGCGTCGGGGTCAGTGGCTGAACAGGCCCGGTGCACGGGCCGGCTTGCGGCGCGGGAACACGCGTTCGAGCAGCGACGCGAGCGCGGGCAGCGCCGTCATCGCCATCACGAGGTTCACGATGAACATGAACGCGAGCAGCTTGCCCATGTCGGCCTGGAACTTGAGCGCGGAGAAGCTCCACGTCGCCACGCCGATCGCCAGCGTGATCGCGGTGAAGATGGTCGCCACGCCGACTTCGAGCATCGCGTGCTGGACGGCCTTCACGATGTCCTGCCCGCCCGCGAGATGCACCTGCAGCCGGTTGTAGATGTAGAACGCGTAGTCGACGCCGATGCCCACCGCCAGCACCATCACCGGCAGCGTCGCGACCGTCAGCCCGATCTGCAGCGCCTTCATGAACCCGTAGCCGATGAAGGTCGCGACCGACAGCGGCACGCAACACGCGAGCATCGCGCGCCAGTCGCGGTACGCGAGGAACACGAGGATCAGGATCGCCGCGTACACGTACAGCATCATCGGCAGCTCGCTTCTGGCGACCTCGTCGTTCGTCGCGGCGAGCACCCCCGCATTGCCGGCCGCCAGCCGCACCGTGATGCCCGGGAACGGATGCGCGGTGCGGTACTGCTTCACGTCGTCGAGGATGCGGTTGATCGTCGTCGCCTTGTGATCGGTCAGGAACAGGTGCACGGCCGTCATGCTGCAGTCTGCCTTCATGAACCCCTTCGCGCGCCCGACGTCGACCGACACCGCACCGTAGTTCCCGGCATCGATCGGCACGACGTTCATCTTCGGGAAGTCCTCGTTGTAGCCCTGGTTGTAGGCGCGCAGCATCGACGCGTACGACTGCACCGACACGACACCCGGCTCGGTGCGCATCGCGGCCGAGAAATCGTCTTCGTACAGGCCGACCGCCGGGTTGTCGCAGGCCTTGCCGTTCGATTCGATCGCGACCGTCAGCCAGTCGAGGCCCATGTCGTAGTTGCCGGCGATCGACGTCGCGTCGCGATTGAAGCGCGCGTCCGCACGCAGTTCCGGCGCACCCGGCTGCAGCGTGCCGATCACGCGGTCGCGGCTCTGCCATGCCGCGAGCCCGAACACCATGACGGTCAGTACGACGGCGGCGCCCGCATACTTCGGTTCGGCGACACGCGCGAGCGGCCGCAGCCATTCCGCACGGCGCTCGGCGCGCTTCAGCGCGCGGTCCGCATACGCGTTGCCGAAGTTGAAGCACGATGCGGCGACCGGCAGCAGGATCAGGTTCGTGACGATCTTGTACTCCACGCCGAGCGACGCGGTGATCGCGAGCTCGCGCACCATCGGGATCGGAATCAGCAGCAGCGTGACGAACGACACGAACGCCGTCACCAGCGCGAGCACGCCGGGGATCAGCAGCCCCCGGAAGCTGTGGCGCGCGGCGTCGTACGAGCTGTGCCCGTGCGCAATCTCGCGCACGATGAAGTTCACCTGCTGCACCCCATGCGACACGCCGATCGCGAACACCAGGAACGGCACCAGCACCGCGAGCGGATCGAGCCCGAAGCCGAGCAGCTTCAGCGTGCCGAACTGCCACACGAGCGACGTCAGCGAGCACGCAACCAGCAGCACCGTGAAGCGCACCGAGTGGCAGTACCAGTACACGGCGAGCGTGGTCAGCAGCAGCGCGATCGCGCAGAAGCCGAGCACGGCGGTCGCACCGTCGGCGATATCGCCGATCTGCTTCGCGAAGCCGATGATCTGGATCTCGTAGCCGGCATCCTCGAACGGCTTGCGGATCTTGCTTTCGAGCAGGTGATTGAACGCGACGTAGTCGAGCACCTTGCCGGCGCTGTCGCGCTCGTTCAGCTCGGCCGTGATCATCGCGCTGTCCTCGCCGTGCGACACGAGCGTGCCCACGTAGCCGCCGAGCGTCGTCGACCGGCGAATGCCCTGCACGCGCCCGGGCGTCAGCTGATCGGGCGTGATCGTGCCGGGAATGATCGGCTCCGCGCGAAAACCCTCGTCGGTCACTTCATTCACGAACGCGTTCGGCGTCCACAGCGAGCGCACGCCGATCCGGTCGACGTTCGGCAGGTACGTGACGGCCTGCGTGACGTCGAAGAGACGCGTCAGCCCTTCCTTCGACCAGATCGACCCGTGCTTCGCGCGCACGACCACCGTGATGCGGTTCGCGCCCAGCAGATCGTTCCGGTATTGCTGGAACGTGCGGATGTATTCATGCCCGATCGGCATCTGCTTTTCGAAACCGGCATCCATCCGCAATTGCACGGCGAACACGGCCATCGCGACCGTAAACAATGCGATCGCCGCGAGCACGAGCGCGCGATGACCGAAAAAGAGCCTTTCCAGGCGACCGACCAGACGATTGAGCACGACCTTACCCCTTCATGTATTGCGACGGCGCACGACGCACGCCGCCTGCCACCCGTCACCGTCAGAAATTCCGCGTGACGAACATCCCGACGAAATTGCGGTCCGCGTACGGCTGCCCGACCGTGTTGTGCCCGCCGAAGAACGCGGTGAAGTTGATGCCGGCCTGCCAGGTCGGCGGATTCTGGTTGAACAGCACGTAGACGTTCACCGACTTCGCGCCCTGCAGGTAATTCGCGGTGAAGGTCGGCGTGTAGCCGTACAGGCCATCGGAGAACGTCACGCCCGGCGTGACCTGCCAGCCGGGAATCAGCGAGCCGTCATAGGTCCAGTTGAAATCGATCGTCGCGCCCACCGAGCTCGCGGTGCCCTGCGCCATCCCGATCGGATAGCCGAGCCCCGAGCCGTTGTTCAGCCACGGCGCATAGCCGGCCTGCGGCGCCTGCGTGACGGTCTGCCCGTCGACGGTTCGCGTCACGCCGCTGGAATTCAACCCCGGGTAGTAGATCCACGTGAGTTCCCACGTCAGCGCGGCGGAATCGGCGCCGAGCAGCTTCAGGAACGGATATTCGCTGCGCGTGAGCGCGAGCAGGCCGTTGAGGTCGTACTGGAACTTCTTCTTGTCGACCCACTGCTGGCAGTCGACACCCGCCACGCCGTTCGTGACCGCATCCAGCGGGCCGCCCGCGCCGTAGCAGTTCGACAGCGCGACCGCGTCGCGCGGCCGGTACGACAGCTCGGTGCCGATTGCCCAGGGCCCGAGCCCGAAGTTCGCGCTCGCGCCGAACAGCTGGCGACTGCCGAGATAGGACGCCCGGATGCCGCCGGTCGCGAGCGAGGTCAGCACCGGCGACTTGTCCGTATAGTTTTCGTAGTAGAGCGCGAAGTTCGCATCGAACGAGCGCGGCGAGAAGTTGAACTTCACGCCGAACTGCGGCCGGTATTTCGCCGGCAGCGTCGTCGTGAGCGGCAGGCCGAGGTCGTTGAACGGCGGCCCCGCGTAGGCGCCGTTCACGAGTCCGTTCTTGATCGCGTTGACGGCATCCTGGTTGCCCGCGGCATTCGGGCCGCCGATCGCGTTCGCGATCGTACCCGCGCTCGGGCCGGCGACGTTCGGGTTGGTCGTGTTGATCGTGTACGGTTCGGCGCCACGCCCGACGATGTTCGACGTCGACCAGTACGACCCGACCGGCGGGTAGCGGTTGCCGTTCCACTGGAACTGGTAATACGCCTCGGTGCTGAAGCCGTGCGACAGGTCGGCGGCAAAGCTCGCCATCGGCGCCGGCAGCAGCGCCTGCTTGAGCTGCGAGCCGGGAATCAGCAGCTTCTGCACGTCGATCGAGTTGGTCGCGTTGATGCCGCTCTGCGCGAACATGCTCTCGCCCCAGTTGATCACCTGGTTGCCGATGCGCACGTGCGCATTCCGGTCCGCAATCGTGAAATCCTTCTCGGCCCACAGGTCGAGCAGTTGCGCGTTGTACACGACCTGCGCGGCCGCCGTGCTCGACAGCGGCGTGCGGTTCGTGTTCCCGGCCAGGAAGTCGTACATGCCGGTGCCGCGCACCATGAACTTCAACCCTTCGCTCGGCATCTTCAGCAGCAGTTCGCTGGTTGCGCTGATGTAGGTGCTGAACGGCTGGCCCTTGCGGTAGTTCAGGTCGCCGTTGTCGCCGAAGCCCCATTGATTCGTATTCGCGCCCGCGCCGCAGCCGAACGCATTCGGATCGCCGGTCAGCGAGCAGCTCGGGTTCTTGGTCCGGATGCCGGCGCCGGCCGTCAGGTTCGTGACCCACGAACCCTGCAGGTCGCCGCCCGCGGACGTGAACTGGTACCCGAACGCACTCGTGGCCGTCGCGCTCATCACGGCGAGTGAAATCGTAGTATGCCTAATCATTATTCTTGGTTTCATGACCTGTCTCCTCCCCTTGTCGGCGCCGGTGCGCGCCGCACGCGCACCGGTTCTTCACGCTAGGCGGTGTGCGTCACCGCTCGCTGACCGCGCGCAGCGATTCGGCCGTGTAGAAATCCGCCTTGAAACGCGGATCGTTCGCGCGTTCGTAGTAGCGGATGTCCTTGCCCTGGCCGATCGACGAACCGTCGAACACGTAGCGGCCGTTGTTCAGGTCGTACTGGACGAACGGCTGGTTGTCGCACGCGCCGCCCAGCTCGAACACCGGGATCGGGTAGCTTTCGCGCACCTTCCAGAGCTTGCCTTGCGCGTCGTAGTCTTCCGACGCAAGCGCGAGCCAGCTGTCCTCGTCGAGATAGAAGGTCTTCTTCGACGCGACGTGGCGCGCGCTCGGCTTGAGCGTCGCCTCGACGACCCACACGCGGTGCACTTCATAGCGCCGGTGCTCGGCGGAAATGCCGTTCGGCGTCGCGACGTCATGCAGCTTGCTCTTGAACGTGTACATGCCGAATGCGTTGTACGGCACGATCATTTCCTTCTTGCCGACCAGCTTCCAGTCGAACCGGTCAAGCGAGCCGTTGAACATGTTCGCGTCGTCGATCAGATACTGATTCTCGAAGCCGATCAGCGGCGCGTCGTGCGTATAGGCCGGCATGCGTCGCACGCGCCGCTGGCCGGGGAAGTAGTAGTACGTCTCCGAGTCCTTGTCGTAGTACTGACGCTGCACGAACGACTGCCCGGCGAGTGCGGCCGGCGAATTGATCGAGAAATAGACGGCCATGTTCATCTGGTCGACATCCTGCGGCGAGCTCTTGCCGAGCTTGCCGGCCGGCAGGTACACGGCCTGCGGGCCGATCCCGTCGATCCAGTCGCTGCTGCCCGGGCGCGGCGAGATCACGGTCGCGATCGGCGACCACTCGATCCCTTCGCCGCGATACCGCGTCTCGTAGTTGAGCATCGCTTCCGCGCCGGTCTTCGGTTGCGGGAACGGCACGCCGGGCAGCGCCGCCGACTGCAGCGACTGACCGTTCGCGGCCAGCTTCGCCTGCGTCAGGTTCGCTTTCGAGTTCTGTTCGGCCACATCGGGCAACTGGCATTCGCGGTGCGACGGATAGACGTCCATCCGGTAGCCCTTCAACTGCCTGATCAGCTGGATCTGGCCGGGCGACAGCTTGTCCGCGTACTTGTCGACGTTCGCCGCGTCGATCGAGTACAGCGGCTGCTCGTTGCGGTGCTTCCAGAAATCGCCGCGGACTTTCCCGTACTCCCAGCCCGACTGCGGCGCCTGGCGCCCGGCAAAGGCCGGCACGAGGCCGTCCTTGCTCGGCCCGCGCTCCGCGCCGGTCGCCGTGAGGTCCTCGGCCGCCGCACTGCCTGCGGCCAGCAACAACGCTGCCGCGACGGCGCTCAACGTTCCAATTGCATGCTTCCTGTTCATGGTTCTCGCTCCAAATCCCGCTCCGGTTGCCGGCAGTTGCCGGGCAACACGAAGCCGTCTCCACCATCGGCGCGATGGCGCGTTTTCCTGGAGGGCTGGCTTCACCGACCCTCGCAAATATGTCATATGACCTAGTTAGCGTTATACGCACGGCTATTTGATGCCACAAGTCGGGTGAAACCCTCGATGAAAAGGTTACGTATCGCGCAGGATAGCCAAGCTAATTCATGCGATTTTTCGCGTACCTATTGGATAATTACGTGATCATGTGTCGTTCATCGGCAAGTTGACACGTGTCATCCGCACGTTCGAATGGTTCACGCAGTTGCCTGATTCGCAACAATTAATAGGTTGATTGACCTTATTTTTGACGTCGCACACAGTCAAGTTTTGACGAAGGCGCGATGAAGGCAGAGGCAACGGGGCCCGCATCACCCGGACAAGGCGGCAAACACGCTTAAAATTTCGGGCATCGGTGATTGGACAGAACCGGCGCACGCGGGCGCCGGCGGCGTTCGCCGAGCCGGCCGGCATGCAGGGAAAAACCGCCCGGCTTGAGGCACTAGGTCGAATAACCTACAATCAGCCTTACATCCGAAAGCCCGGGCATGTGTTGCCCGCAGGAGGAGAAACTTCGATGGAACCGAAATCGACGAGCCCTGACGACATTCGCGCGGAACCGGCGTCGCCCCGTCGATCGGAACCTGCGCCGGACGCGAAAACGCCTGACGGTACGCGTGCGCTGACCCAGCGCGGCCGGCATACGGTCGCCCGCATTCTAGAGAGCGCGATCGACATCTTCATCGTCGACGGCTACGGCGGCCTGACGATGCGCAAGGTCGCCGCCGGCGCGGGGCTTGCGCTGTCGAACCTGCAGCACTACTTCCCTTCGCGCGAGGATCTCTACGCGACGATCATCAGCGAGACCATCGCCGAGTATTCGAGGAACTACGACAGCGTGCGGACCGACGAGACGCTGTCTCCCGAAGCACGACTGGAGAAAGTGGTCCGGATGCTGATCGAGGATGCGAAGCTGCCACGCACGCAAAGCCTGTTCGTGAACTTCTGGGCGCTCGCGCATGCGCACGAGTTCGCGCGGCAGACGATGGAAGACGCGTACCTGTTCCAGCGTCAGATAATTGCCGGCTTCGTGACGGCGGTGAATCCCGCTTTGACGCCGCAGCAACTCGCGCGCCGATCGGCATTGATCGCCGCGCAGATCGAGGGGCTGGGCGTATTGATCCCGCAGCGCAACCGCTTCCCGTCCGACATCAAGGGCATGGAAGACGAAACGGTGAAGGCCGTGCTCGCGGTGGCGGCGCTGCCGGGCTGAGCGCACGGCAACGCCGGGACGCCGGCGCCCCTCACAGACGGGCAATCGAAGCTCGCCGCCTACCCGCGCAGCACGCGCCGCGCCTTCAGGATCACCGGCATGTCGACCATCCTGCCGTCGAGCGCGACCGCCGCGCCGCCGCTCGCGTCGAGCGCATCGAGCACGCGCCGCGCCCACGCCCGTTCTGCGTCGGTCCACGCATACGCACGATGCACGGCGTCGAGCTGCTTCGGGTGAATGCACAGCTTCCCGCCGAAGCCGAACCGCCGCGCGTAGCGCGCATGCCGTTCGATCGCATCCGGATCGCCGATCACCGTCGACACGCCGTCGACCGGCGGTGCGATCCCGGCCAGCCGCGACGCCAGCACGATCCGCGAGCGGAACGCATTCAGTTCCTCCCCGTCACCGTCGATCCCGAGATCGACCTGGAAATCGAGCGTGCCGAATGCCACGCGCACGACGCGCGGCGACGTACAGACTTCATCGAGCCCCGCCATGCCGGCCGCCGTCTCGACGATCGGCAGCAATTCGAGCGCACGATGCGCACGCGCGAGCACCGCGCCGGCCTGCGCGCGCGTCTCGCATTTCGGCAGCATCACGCCGGCCGTGCCCGGATGCGCGGCGAGCGCCGCGACGTCGTCGGCGAACCACGCGGTATCGGCCGCGTTCACGCGCACCCATACGGGCCGTGCGGGATCGAGATGCGCGACGACCGCGTCGCGCGCCGCCGGCTTGCCGTCCGGCGGCACCGCATCCTCGAGATCGACGATCACCGTGTCGGCACCGGCCGCGCGTGCCTTTTCGAAACGCTCCGGGCGGTTGCCGGGAACGAACAGCCACGAACGGGCGAAAGGAGCGGCCGACGTCATGCCGATGCCTCCGGAAACAGCGTGCCGATCGCTTCGCACGATGCGACCTGCCATGCGTCGGCAACGAGCCGCTCGACTTCGACGGCTGACGCCGCGCCCGAGAACGCGGCCAGCTTGCCCACCTTCCGCGCGATCTCGTCGCGCGACAGCGTGTTGCCCGGATCGCCCTTCGGCTCGTCGACGCGGCCCGCGAGCGCGCGGCCGTCGCGCGTCGTGACCGTGACCTTGCCGATCCAGCGCGCCGGATATGCGCGGTCGACTTCGTCGTCGAACACCATCGACACGCGGTCGCGGAACGCGGCGACGTGTGCCGCCGCGTAATCGCGCTCGAATTCGTCGACACCCGCATGCCCGTGCAACGCAGCCAGCGCGAGCACGGTGCCCATGTTGAACTTCGCCTGATGCACGGTGCTCGGCACCGTGACCGCGCCGAGCACGTCGATCGCGCCCTGGTGCACGTGCGTGACGACCGTTTCGATATCGGCGATCGCGAGCCGCTCGCGCGCCATCACCGCGAGCAGCGCGTCGGCCGCCGGATGCGTATGACGGCACGACGCGTGATACTTGAACGACGTTTCCGCCGTCGCCCAGCGCTCGCCGAGCCGGTCGGTCAGCCGCGCGGGGTCCGCATCGGTCGACATCCCGGCCGCCATCCCCTGCGCGCCTTCGAGTATCCGCGTGGCGCCGCGAAATCCGTCGCGCGCGAGTTCGGCCGCCATCAGCCCGTTCGCGGCGGCCATCGCCGTATGCAGTTGCTTCGAATCGGCCGCGTCGCGCAGGAATTCCCACAACCCGCTCGCCTGCGTGCCGGCCGATCCGAACGCATCGAGCATCCGTTCCGGCGACAGGCCGAGCAGCCGCCCGGCCGTCGCGGCGGCCGCGACCGTGCCTGCGGTGCCGGTCGTATGGAACACCTTGTAGTGCGAGCGGCCGAGAAATTCGCCGACGCGGATGCCGACTTCATAGCCCGCCACCGCCGCCTCGATGAAGGCGCGGCCGCTCGCGCCGCGTGCCTGCGCCAGCGCGAGCGCGACCGGAAACACGACGGTCGCCGGATGGAACACCGACCCGTTGTGCACGTCGTCCTGCTCGGCGAAGTGCGATGCCGCGCCGTTCGTCATCGCCGCGAAATACGGTGTCGCGCGCGCGCGGTCGATCAGCACGTCGGCCGTGCCGGGCCCGCCGGCCGGGCCGCCCGCGCGGCGCGCGAATGCGGCGATCGTCTCGACCGGGCGGGCGCCCTTGCCGGCCAGCGCAGAGCCGAGCCAGTCGACATACAGGTTGACGGTGCGCGCGACGACATCGTGCGGAATCGCGTCGAAGCGCAGTTGCGACGCGAACGTCGCGAGCGTGAGGCCGGGGGCGGGAAGCATATTCGTCATCGTCGGTCGTGAAAGCGGAATCAGATCGTGCCGTTCGCGCGCAGCGCATCGATATGCGCGCGGTCGTAGCCGAGTTCGGCGAGGATCGCATCGGTATGCTGGCCGAGCGCCGGCACCGCATCCATGCGCGGCTCGACGCCGCCGGGCAGCCCGGGCGGCAGCAGCGCGGGCACCGGACCGGCCGCCGTATCCACGCTGCGCCAGCGTTCGCGCGCGTTCAATTGCGGGTGCCGCCACACGTCGTCGAGCGTGTTCATCTGCGCGTTCGCGATGCCGGCCGCGTCGAGGCGCTGCATCACGTCGGCAGCCGTCAGCGTCGAAAAGGCCGCGACGATCAGCGCATCGACCGCCTCGCGCGCCGCATGGCGTTTCGAATTCGCGTTGAAGCGCGGGTCGTCGGCGAGCGCGGGTTGCCGCAGCACCTGTTCGCAGAACAGCTTCCATTCGCGCTCGTTCTGCAACCCGAGCATCACGGTCTTGCCGTCGCCGGCCGCGAACGGGCCGTACGGGCAGATCGTCGCGTGCGACGCGCCCGACGGCGCGGGCGGGCTTTGCCCGTCGATCGCGTAGTAGAGCGGATAGCCCATCCACTCGACCATGCTCTCCAGCATCGACACGTCGATCCGGCATCCTGTGCCGGTCCGGCCGCGCATCAGCAGCGCGCTCAGGATGTTCGTGTACGCGTACATGCCGGCCGCGATGTCCGCGATCGAGCAGCCGGCCTTCGCCGGTTGCCCGGGCGAGCCCGTGATCGACAGGAACCCGGCTTCGCTCTGGATCAGCAGGTCGTAGGCCTTGCGGTCGCGATACGGGCCGTCGTCGCCATAGCCCGAGATGTCGCAGACGATCAGGCGCGGATGCGTGTCCTTCAGCGCGTCGTAGCCGAGGCCGAGCCGCTCGGCCGCACCCGGCGCGAGATTCTGCACGAGCACGTCGGCATCCGCGAGCAGCGCGTTCAGCACGGCGGCCGCGTCGGGCTGCTTGACGTCGAGCGTCAGGCTTTCCTTCGAGCGGTTCACCCAGACGAAATGCGACGACAGCCCGTGCACGCGTTCGTCGTAGCCGCGCGCGAAGTCGCCGCTGCCGGGCCGCTCGATCTTGATCACGCGCGCGCCGAGATCGGCGAGCTGGCGCGTGCAGAACGGCGCCGCGATCGCATGTTCGAGCGTGATCACCTTGATGCCGTCGAGTGGTCTCATCGTCGGCCTCCGTCAGAACGAGCGCGGCAGGTCGAGGATGTGCTCCGCGACGTAGGCCAGGATCAGGTTGGTCGAGATCGGCGCGACCTGGTACAGCCGCGTCTCGCGGAACTTGCGCTCGACGTCATATTCGCATGCGAAGCCGAAGCCGCCGTGAAACTGCAGGCAGGCGTTCGCCGCTTCCCACGACGCGTCGGCCGCGAGCAGCTTCGCCATGTTCGCCTGCGCGCCGCACGGTTCGTGCGCATCGAACCGGCGCGCGGCGTCGAAGCGCATCAGGCTCGCGGCCTCGACGTTCACGAACGCGCGCGCGATCGGAAACTGCACGCCCTGGTTCTGCCCGATCGGGCGGCCGAACACGACGCGCTCCTTCACGTACTGCGACACCTTGTCGATGAACCAGTAGCCGTCGCCGATGCATTCGGCCGCGATCAGCGTGCGCTCCGCGTTCAGCCCGTCGAGGATGTACCTGAATCCCTGCCCTTCCTCGCCGATCAGGTTCTCCGCCGGAATCTCGAGGTTGTCGAAGAACAGCTCGTTGGTCTCGTGATTGACCATGTTCGGGATCGGCTGCACCGTCAGCCCGCGGCCGACGGCCTCGCGCAGGTCGACGAGAAAGATCGACATCCCCTCCGATTTCTTCTTCACGTCGGCGAGCGGCGTCGTACGCGCGAGCAGGATCATCAGGTCCGAGTGCTGGACGCGCGAGATCCACACCTTCTGCCCGTTGATCACGTAGCGGTCGCCGCGCCGCTCGGCGGTCGTCTGGATCTTCGTCGTGTCGGTGCCGGTGGTCGGCTCGGTCACGCCCATCGACTGCAGGCGCAACTCGCCGCTCGCGATCTTCGGCAGGTACGCGCGCTTCTGCCCGGCCGAACCGTGGCGCAACAGCGTGCCCATGTTGTACATCTGCCCGTGGCACGCGCCGGAGTTGCCGCCCGAGCGGTTGATCTCCTCCATGATGATCGATGCCTCGGTGAGGCCGAGGCCCGAGCCGCCGTATTCCTGCGGAATCAGCGCCGCGAGCCAGCCGGCCTTCGTGAGCGCGTCGACGAACGCGTCGGGATAGCCGCGTGCTTCGTCGATCTTGCGGAAATATTCGCCGGGAAACTGGCTGCACAGGTCGCGCACCGCTTCGCGGATGTCCTGGTACGGGTCGTGTTGCGTTGTCTGCATGTCCGTCGTCGATGAATGAAGTAAAGCGCGTCAGGCGAGGGTCGCGGTGGCCTGCATCGTCAGCCAGCCGTCGCGGTCCTTCGCCCACAGCTCGATCGTGCGACCGTCTTCCGATGGCTTGCCGCACAGCGTGAACGGCTCCCCGTCGAAGGTCGGGCGCACCGCGCGGAACGCGAAGCTCGCGAGCGTCGCGTCCGGCCGTTCGCGGTGCACGAGATCGACGAGCAGCGTCGCGATCAGCGGGCCGTGCACGACGAGCCCCGGATAGCCTTCTTCCTGCGTCACGTAGCTGCGGTCGTAGTGGATGCGGTGGCCGTTGAAGGTCAGCGCCGAATAGCGGAACAACATCACGGCGTCGGCCGTGACGATGCGCGACCACGTTTCGCCCGCGGGCGCCGCGACCGGCTTCGGTGCGTTCGCGCCCGGCTGCGGCGCATCGCGATAGACGATGTCGTGCTCTTCCTCGACGCACAGCGCGCCGCCGGCTTCGATCCGGTGCAGCACCGTCACGAACACGAGCCGGCCGCTGCGGCCCGTCTTGTCCTCGAGGTTCGCGATCGTCGATTCGCGCGTCGCATGCTGCCCCGCGCGCAGCGGCGCATGGAACGTCAGCCGGCCGCCGGCCCACATGCGGCGCGGCAGCGGCACGGGCGGCAGGAAGCCGCCGCGCTTCGGGTGGCCGTCGGGGCCGACCTCGGCCAGCGGCGCAACGGGCAGGAAGTAGAGCCAGTGCCACATCGGCGGCACGACGTCGCCGGGCGGCGGGCGGTCGAGCGTGGCGGCCAGCGCGTTCAGCGGGAACGCGGTGATGTCGTCGCCGAGCGTTTCGGTCTTGCCAAGCCACGCGTCGAGCGACGCGGGGACGGGGGACTGCGGGGATGAGGTCGACACGTGGGGCGTCTCCGGTGTGCTTGCCATGGCCCTAATATGCACGCCGCGCACCGTTTCGCGAAGTCGGCTTTCCCGAACCGGGGCTTCGAATTTGCTTAACGCGCGCGGCGCTGCTCCGTCCTGCCGGACGATTCTCGTCTGACTATTCAATATAGTCGCCGCGCCGGCCGCGCGCGGCTTCCGGCCGCCAACCTTACAGCTTGACCGCCGCCGGCACGCCGCCTAAATTGCTTCAGACGGACCGGCCACGCCACGAGCGACATGTCATCCGGGTGACAAAAAACGATAGTTTGCTATCGAATGTTTTTGCCCCTATCATCTCGCCCATGACCAACCTGCACGACCTCCGTCTCGCCGTCAGCAGCCTGCTCGTGACGTCCGCGCGCAAGTGGCGCCGCACCAGTGACGGCGTGCTGAACGCGTACAACGTGTCCGAAGCCTGCGCGACGCCGCTCCTGATCGCCGGGCGTCTCGGCGAAGGCGTGCGGCAAGGCACGCTCGCCGAACACGTCGGCATCGAAGGCCCGTCGCTCGTGCGCCTGCTCGACCAGCTGTGCGCGGCCGGCCTCGCGCGCCGCGACGAGGATCCGCACGACCGCCGTGCGAAAACGATCTCGCTGACGGCCGCCGGCCGCGCGGTCACCGCGAAGATGGAAGAAGACCTGCGCGCATTGCGCGCGCAGGTGCTCAAGGGCGTTTCGCGCGCCGATCTCGAAACGACGCTGCGCGTACTCGACGCGTTCAATGCGTCCGAATCGCACTCGCCCGCCACGCGCACCTTCCACGCCGACGACTCCGCGTCATGACCTATCCGAGCCTTCGCGACTGGCTGTTCTCGGGCAAGACGTTCGCCGCGTCGATGCTCGCGCTGTACCTCGGCCTGTATTTCC
This sequence comes from Burkholderia pulmonis, assembly GCF_984667975.1. Lineage (NCBI taxonomy): Bacteria > Pseudomonadati > Pseudomonadota > Betaproteobacteria > Burkholderiales > Burkholderiaceae > Burkholderia > Burkholderia pulmonis. Next base: position 18,420 of record NZ_OZ480188.1, on the reverse strand, counting down.
AGCTGCCGCGCCCGTACTGGGCGATGGCGAGCGTCTACATCGTGTCGAACCCGTTCGTCGGCGCGACGCGCTCGAAGGCGCTGTACCGCGCGCTCGGCACCGCGCTCGGCGCGGCCGCCGCGATCTTCTTCGTGCCGCCGTTCGTCGAGACGCCGCTCCTGTTCAGCATCATCGTCGCGACCTGGTGCGGCACGCTGCTCTACCTCGCGATCTCCGACCGCACCGCGCGCAGCTACGTGTTCATGCTCGCCGGCTATACGATGCCGCTGATCGCACTGCCGACCGTGACCGATCCGTCCACCGTGTTCGACGTCGCGATCGCGCGGACCGAGGAAATCGTGCTCGGCATCGTGTGCGCGAGCGTGGTCGGCAGCGCGGTGTTCCCGAACCGGCTCGCGCCGACGCTGATCGAGCGCACCGACGCGTGGTTCAAGGACGCCGCGTTCTACGGCCGCGAAACGCTGTCGGGGCACCTCGCCGGCAAGGCGCTGTCCGCGTGCCGGCAGCGGCTCGCCGCGACGATCACCGGCCTCGAGTTCCTGCTGAGCCAGTTGGGCTACGACCATGCGCACCCGCGCATCCTCGCGCGCGCGCAGGCGCTCGCGGGCCGGATGCAGCTGTTCCTGCCGCTGATGTCGTCGCTCGCCGATCCGCTGATCGCGCTGATGCGCGACCTGCACGTGCGCCCGCCCGCGCTCGACGCGCTGCTGGCCGATGCCGCGAAGTGGTTCGACGCGCCGCTGCCGGCCGTGAAAACCGGCACCGACGGCGACATGACCCACGATCCGGTCGCGGACAACCTGCGCGCGCGCATCGCCGCGCTGCAGCCGCCCGACAGCGCGCTCGCGAGCTGGGACGGCGCGCTGATGTCGAACGCGCTGTGGCGGCTGCGCCAGGTGATCGACATCTGGCAGGACTGCCGCTCGCTGCGCGCGCTGATCGCGAACGAATCGGGCGTGTGGCAGCCGCGCTACCGGCACTGGCGGCTCGGCGGCACCGAACGCTTCTTCGATCGCGGGATGATGGCATTCTCGACGCTGACGGTCGTGCTCGCGATCGTGTTCGCGTGCTGGCTGTGGATCTCGTCCGGCTGGCACGACGGCGCCGCCGCCGTCACGCTCGTGGCCGTGTCGTGCAGCTTCTTCGCCGCGCTCGACGAGCCCGCGCCGCTGGTGTTCAAGTTCTTCCTGTCGACCGCTGCGAGTGTCGTGTTCGCGGGGCTCTACCTGTTCGTCGTGCTGCCGCACGTACACGATTTCGCGATGCTCGTGCTGATGTTCGCGGGCCCGTTCATCCTGATCGGCACGCTGCTGCCGCGCCCGCAGTTCAACATGGTGACGATGCTCGTCGCGGTGAACACGGCCACCTTCATCAGCATCCAGAGCGCATACGAGGCCGATTTCTTCGTGTTTCTGAACAGCAACCTCGCGGGCGTCGCCGGGCTGCTGTTCGCGTACGTGTGGACGCGCGCGACGCGGCCGTTCGGCGCGGAGCTCGCGGTGCGGCGCCTGCTGCGCTCGGGCTGGGAAGACGTCGCACGCTCCGCGTCGACGCAGCCGCTCGACGACCAGCGCAACCACGCATCGCGGATGCTCGACCGCGTCACGCAGCTGCTGCCGCGTCTCGGCGCGTCCGACGATCACCGCCACCCGTCGATCGAAAGTTTCCGCGACCTGCGCATCGCGCTGAATGCGCTCGACCTGCGCCGCTCGCGCCGCCGGCTGTCGGGCGACGTGCCCGACGCGATCGATCGCGTGCTGGCCGGCGTCACCGATCACTACACGCGCTGCGCGACCGCGAACGCGCGCCAGCCGGCACCGCCCGCGCTGCTTGCGACGATCGACGACGCGCTGCACCGCGTGGCCGGCCACAACCTGCCGGGCGCCTCCGCGGCACCGGCCCCGACGGACGACGGCACGCCCCCCGCTGCCCCCGCGACACCGACCACGCCCGCGACGCATCGCCGGCTGCGCGACACGCTGCATGCGCTCGTCGGCCTGCGCCTGTCGCTGTATCCGGCTGCGGCCGGGCAGGCGCCGCAGGCACCGGACGGAGCGCACGCATGATCCGGCTTTCCACCCTGTCCTTCCAACCGCGACCATGATCGGCGAAATCGACATCTTCGGCGTGTTCGTGCCGGCTCCGCTCGTGCTGATGCTGATCGCCTACCTGATCAACATCGTCGTGCGCGCGGTGCTCGAGCGCGTCGGCTTCTACCGCCTCGTCTGGCACCGTTCGATCTTCGACCTCGGCATCTACGTGTTCGTGCTTGCCGCCGTCGTGATCGCTTCCCACCATCTCGTGGCTACCTAACGTGAAAAAAACCTGGCTCTCGGCAGGGCAAATCCTGCTCACCCTGATCGTCGTCGTCGTGGCCGGCCTCGTGCTGTGGCGGATCATCAACTACTACATGTTCTCGCCGTGGACGCGCGACGGGCACGTGCGCGCCGACGTGATCCAGGTCGCGCCGGACGTGTCGGGTCTCATCACGGCGGTGCAGGTCGCCGACAACCAGGAGGTCAGGCGCGGCCAGGTGCTGTTCGTGATCGACCAGGCGCGCTACACGCTCGCGGAGCGGCTTGCCGAAGCGACGCTCGCGCAGCGCCGCGCGACGCTGGCCCAGGCGAAGCGCGAATACGCGCGCAACCTGCAGCTCGGCAACCTGGTCGCGAGCGAGCAGGTCGAGGAAAGCCGCACGCGCGTCGAACAGGGCGAGGCCAGCGTCGCCGATGCGCAGGTGTCGCTCGACACCGCGAAGCTGAACCTGCAGCGCACGACGATCGTGAGTCCCGTAGACGGCTACCTGAACGACCGTGCGCCGCGCGTCGGCGAATACGTGCCGGCCGGCCGCGCGGTGCTGTCGGTGGTCGACCGCAATTCGTTCCGCGTCGACGGCTACTTCGAGGAAACCAAGCTGCGCGGCATCCATATCGGCCAGCCGGTCGACATCATCGTGATGGGCGAGCCGCATACGCTGCGCGGCCACGTACAAAGCATCGTCGCCGCGATCGAGGATCGCGACCGCACGCAGGGCGCGAACCTGCTGCCGAACGTGAACCCCGCGTTCAGCTGGGTGCGGCTTGCGCAGCGCGTGCCGGTGCGCGTCGTGCTCGACGAGGTGCCCGACGATTTCCGGATGATCGCGGGCCGCACCGCCACCGTGTCGATGCGCGGCGACGATACGCGCCGCCACGACCACGCGCAGCCGGCTGCCGGTGCCAGCGCGGCCTCCGTGGCCGCGCCGGTCTCTACGGCATCCGGGGCAGTCGCGAGCGCGGCGGGAGCATCGCAATGAACAGGCACGATCTGCGCCTCGCGGCGGCGCTCGCGCCGCTTGCGCTCGCACTCGGCGCGTGCAAGTCCGTCGGCCCCGACTACACGCTGCCGCAGCAAGCCTATGTGAATGCGCCGCTCGCGAATCACGCGCTCGACGATGCAAACGGCACGCTGGTATCGCGCGACGCGGTGCCCGGCAACTGGTGGCAACTGTATGACGACCCCGTGCTCGACGCACTCGTGCGCGATGCGCTGAAGTCGAACACCGACCTGCGCGTCGCCGCGGCCAACCTCGCGCGTTCGCGCGCTGCGCTGGAAGTCGCGAACGAACAGGGCGGATTCTCGGGCGGCGCCGAAGCCGCCGTTCAGCGCGCGCAGGAATCGGCCGAGCAATACCTGCTTGAAAACAAGCTGCCGGTCGTCAACGAAGGCACGGTCGGCATCAACGTGTCGTACGAAATCGACCTGTTCGGCAAGCTGCGGCGCGGCGTCGAAGCTGCGCGCGCGGACAGCGACGCCGTCAAGGCCGCGGGCGACCTCGCGCGCATCACGGTCGTCGCGGACGTCGTGCGTGCGTACGTCGAATCGTGCTCGGCCGGCGACGAGCTCGCGATCGCGAAGCAGTCGCTCGCGCTGCAGAAGCAGCGCGTCGCACTGTCGCAGCGGCTGCGCGATGCCGGACGCGGCAACCAGACCGACGTGACGCGCGGCGTGACGCAGGTCCGCACCCTCGCCGCCGACATCCCGCGCTTCGAGGGCCGTCGCAAGGTCGCGCAATACCAGCTCGCCGCGCTGCTCGCGCGCTCGCCGGCCGACCTGCCGAAGGCTGTCGCCGAATGCGAGCGCCTGCCGGCGCTGCGCCAGCCGATTCCGATCGGCGACGGCGCGGCGCTCCTGCGCCGCCGCCCCGACGTGCGCGAGGCCGAGCGGCAGCTCGCCGCCGCGACCGCGCGCATCGGCGTGGCGACCGCCGCGCTGTATCCGTCGATCAGCATCGGTGCGTCGGCCGGCTCGGTCGGCGTCGCAGCCGACCTGTTCTCGTCGACGACGAATCGCTGGTCGTTCGGTCCACTGATCAGCTGGTCGTTCCCCGTCAACGGCCAGCGTGCGCGCGTGCGCGAAGCGGAAGCCGCGACGGGCGGCGCGCTCGCGCACTTCGACGGCGTCGTGCTGAATGCGCTGCGCGAAACGCAGTCCAGCCTCGCGACCTATGCGGCCGACGTGCAGCGCACGGATGCGTTGCGCACGGCCTACGAATCGGCGCGCAGTTCCGCCGACGAAACACATCGTCTCTATGCTGCCGGCCGCGAATCGTTCATTTCCGATCTCGATGCGACGCGCACGCTCACCGGTGTACGCGCGCAGGTCGCGGCGGCCGAAGGCCAGGTCGCGGCCGATCAGGTACGACTCTTTCTCGCGCTCGGCGGCGGCTGGGATGGCGATGGCACGGCGGCGGCACAGGACGTTCGCCCTGCCGCCGCGAATGCTGCCGCGACACCCGCCGGCAGCACATCGTCACGGTAGCGTTATTACCTCAAGTACATAACGCAGGTGCGGCGAAATGCCCTGTGGTGGCGGGTTTTCCTGATTCGCGCCATAGCATTCGGAGCGCGACGGGCACCCGCGTTGACGGTAAACTGGTCGATGCATTTTCATTCATCTACCGTTGCCGCTCCGGCAGCGGCATCACTCGGAGAGTCATCATGCGAACCAGCGCACGCAACCATTTCGCCGGCCAGGTCAGCGCCGTCAAGCCCGGTGCCGTCAATGACGAAATCACGCTCCGCACGCAGGACGGCCTCGACATCGTCGCCGTGATCACCCACGGCAGCGCAGCATCGCTGGGCCTCGCGGCCGGCACGAAGGCGTTCGCGCTCGTCAAGGCATCGTCGGTCATCGTGATGGTCGACGTCGACAGCAGCAAGGTGTCGGCACGCAACTGCATCGCGGGCACCGTCGCGTCCGTCGCGAAGGGCGCAGTCAACTCGGAAGTCGTGATCAAGGCCGCAGGCGGCGCCGAAATCGTCGCGATCGTCACCAACGACAGCGTCGATCGCCTCGGCCTCGCGAGCGGGACGGCCGCCGCCGCGATCTTCAAGGCATCGAGCGTCATCGTCGGCGTCGAGTGATCGCGTGACGATCACGATGACGATCCGTCGTGCGCCGCACCGGCATGCGGCCCGATCGTCGTCAGGATGCGCGCGATGACGGCCACGTCCGGTCGCACGCATGAACAGGCGTTGCAGTCGCTGCTGTCGGCAGCGGCCCACGCCGGCTCCGCCGATGCGCGCCTGTTCGGCGCACTCGTTGCGGCACGCGCGTGCCGCAACGAACTTTCATTGCTGGGCCTGTCTCCTGCCCGGTTCGCCGGCCTGCTCGCCCGGCAATTTCCGCACCTGCCCCCCACCGACACCGCTGCGTTCATGCCGACGGTCGCGCTGGCACTGCTGCCCGCCAGTCACTCGGCATTCGTCGCGACACTGCACGCACGGTTGATGGACGACGCGAATCCCGCGGTCGCGCGCGACGATGCCGACTGCCTCGCCTCGATCATCGCGCATGCGTGCCTGCGCCCCGATCACCTGTGGCGCGATCTCGGGCTCGACGGGCGCGATGCGGTATCGGCAATGCTCGATCGCTTTTTTCCTGCGCTCGCCGCACGCAACGTCACCCCGCTCCGCTGGAAGAAATTCCTCGCACAGGAAGTGGCCGCATCGCTCGGCATGCCCCCGGGGCCCGCACCGGGATGCCCGGGCTGCGAGGATTTCGGCTTCTGCTTTCCTCACACGCAACGGTCATGACAGCGGCTCGCGCCGCCCGCACCTGATTCATCGCATCGCCAGCCAGAGAACACGCATCGACCGGCATCCGGTGCCGGCCACCCGCCGGTCGCCATCCCATAAACGGTGACCTTGCGATGCGTATCATCCGTCCCGCATCGTGCCGTCAGTGCCGATGCCGGTGATGAATGTCCGGAAAATGCGCATGGCTGTGCGTGATCGGCAGATGCACGTGCGGATGCGTGTGCGGTTCGTCGCCGTCATACGCGAAGTCGTGCGTATGCTGGTGATGTTCGTCGTGCCGATGCCGATGCGTATGCGCGAGCCGCTCGTGCGCATGCGTGTGTTCGTGCCGTTCGCGGACGTGCAGCCAGATGCCGAGCGCCATCAGCGCGGCAGCGATCCAGAACGTCGCGGGCGGCAACGCGGGCCAGATCAACAGCGACAACACGACGCCGAACAGCGGCGCGATCGAGAAATACGCGCCGGTGCGCGCGCTGCCGAGATGACGCAGCGCGACGACGAACAGCACGAGGCTGATGCCGTAGCCGCCGAGCCCCGTCAGCATCGCCGCGGCCGTGACGGGTATCGCGGGCAGCGTCGCGCCGGTCGCCAGTGCGATGCCGATGTTCACGGGCCCCGCGATCAGTCCTTTCATACACGCGATGACCATCGCGTCGTTCGCGGCAACCTTGCGGGTCAGGTTGTTGTCGATCGCCCAGCATAGGCATGCGCCGACGATCAGCAGCGCGCCGACCGACACGCCGGCCCGGCCCGGCGTCCACGACAGCAGCGTGCCGCCGGTGACGATCGCGACCATGCCGAGGAATATCTGCGTATCCACGTTCTCGCGAAACACGACCCATGCGATGACGGCCGTCAGCACGCCTTCGAGATTGAGCAGCAACGCGCTCGTCGCCGCCGGCGTGCTCGACAGCCCGAGCATCAGCAAGGCCGGGCCGGCCACGCCGCCCGCCGCGATCGCGCCGGCCAGCCACGGCAGGTCGGCACGCTGGAGCGGCGCGGCATCCGCAGCCGGCGCGCGACGGCTGCGCCATCCACGAAGCAGGATCCCGATGCCGAGCCCGACGCCGCTGCCGAGATAGAAGAGGCCGGCAACCATGAACGGCGACATCGCGCCGACCAGCGCCTTGGCGAGCGGAGTCGCGGCACCGAACAGCGCGGCGGCGGCGAGCGCGACGAGAATCGCGGAATGTCTCGAGTTCATGATCCGGTTTGAATTGACGTTGAAAACTGGGCGTGGCTTCGGGTGTGCCCGCGGCCGGCAGCCGTTACCTTTCGGAATGCAAGCTGCATCGCGCCGGCCGACTTGCCGATGGCCCGACGATCCAGTCGCGATTATCGCGCGCCATCATGTCACGGCGTCCGGCCGGGATCGTTCACGCGACAGGTGGTGATTTTCCATTCATATATTTCGGAAAACGAAATATATGAATGGAACCGATATGTATTAAGGCATACGAATCATTTTGACGAACACGAAAAAGCGGAAACGTATTGCGCGCGGCATCACTCGACGAACGTTCTTCGTCCATTCGCGTGATCAATTCGATGTAGGAGGGAGTGACCGGTAGCTCAGACGCCGGCGGAGGCAGTCCCGACCTGCCTCTGGCGAGGCAGGCCGGTCTGTTGTTGCGTGCGCTGCAGGCGGGGACGCGTCGTGCGGTCGGCCGCAGCGCGGCGAGGATTACTCGTTGCCGGCCGCTTGCTGCTCGGCTTGCTGTTCGACCTGCGGGGTGGCGTCGGTTCGCACCTTCGCTTCCGCTTCGACTTCCGCCGGTTGCGGCGCGGCAACGGCCTCGGCCGGCTGCTCGGCCTTCGGCTGCTGCGGCGCACCCTTGGCTGCCTGTGCCGCACCCTTGCCCGGGCGGCGAGACTTCAGGCGGCGCGCACGCGCTGCATCGTCATGCGTCACGCGCCCTGCCTCGTTGCCCTGCAGGTCGACACGCACCGCGTCTTCGATGAGGCACGACCAGTAGCGGTTGCCACGGCACCACGTCGACATCGCTTCGCGCAGTTCGGCTTCGCTGAGGCCGACGGCCTGCGCTTCACGTGCGAGATCGTCCCAGATGCCGACCTTGAGCGGCACTTTCGGGGCCGGATTCTTCGGGAACGCGCGCGGAAACTTCCGTTGCAGTTTGCCGATCGCGACGATAACCGGATCGACCGGCGCCGACGGCTTCGCCGAAGCAGGCTTCGCACGCTGCTGCGGCTTGGCGCCGGCACCCGGCTTCGCACCACGGGGCGGCTGGTCGCCGGACTTCGGCTTCGTGCCGGTGTCCGCCGGCGCTGCCGGCCGCTTCGCGTTGCGCTCCTGCTTGGCCTTCGCTGCGAGCTGCGCCCGCAATTCGGCAAGTTGTTCAAAACCCATAAAATTCAATCCACCAGGAATATAAGGTGTGGTTCGTGCGGCCATGCCGCGCGGCACAAAAACTTCGCCGCCATACGTGCAGCCCGTCTGCCACCGATGCGGAACACTACGGGGCCGCATCGCGCACGCCACTCTGTTTTCAGGCACCCGGCCACGATGCCGGACAAGGCAGGAGTGGAAGTATACCGGTACGCGCGGCGGCCGGTTGACTCGCCGGTCTGCATTGGCCCGATTCGGCAAGCCGGAAATGCGTCCGCGCGGTCGTGTTGCGCATTATAGGGATACGCCTCCGAAAGTCACGCCGTTCGCGGCTGCCGGCGGAAATCGGGCCAGGCCGGGCCTCGGTCCGCGCCGACGCCTGAGGTGCGGTTTTCCGCGCGACGGACATCGCGCATCACCGCGTCGCGCGTAAATCGCACCGGATCGGCGCAACGTCACGCGAAGCCTGCTCGCCCCTGGATGGCGCCCGCACGGCGCGCGACTCGTTGCGTACGCATCGATCGCGTGGCGGACGAAGATACCGGAAAGTGCGTAGTATGGCCGGATCGACGTCGTCGGCAGCGTCTCTCGCCTGTTTCACTGCACACCCGGTCAGCCGGCGATTTCCCGTTTGCCAGCGAAAAGAACCGGTTACAAGAAACGGAGCGGATGCATGGTTTCCCACGACACCCCCTCGCACGACGGCATCGTGCGCGAGGAGATTCATCATCGGCAGATCGACATGCGCGGCTATCGCCGCAGCGACGGCCTGTTCGAAGTGACAGCCTGCCTCGCGGACCGCAAGACCAGCGATTTCACGCCGCCGGGCGGCACGCGGACGGTCATGGCGCTGTCGCCGATCCACGATCTCGGCGTGACGCTGGTCTTCGACGCCGACATGGTTGTCCGGGCCGTCTCCACGTTCATCCGCTCGCATCCGTATGCGCAGTGCCCGGGCGGCGGCGACACGCTGCAGGCGCTCGTCGGGCTGAACATCGGCGCCGGCTGGAACAGCGAAGTTCGCAAGCGCCTGCCGTCCTGCGACACCTGCACCCACCTGAAGGAATTGCTCGGCCCGATCGCCACCACCGCCTATCAGACGATGGTCGGCATGCGGCGATCGTCGCTCGACTACCGCGACAGCGAAGGCAAGCCGCTCAAGATCGACAGTTGCCACGCGTACGGCGCATCGCGCGATCTCGTGAAACGTCTTTGGCCCGAATATCACCAGCCTGCGGGCACGGCGAAGGGCAGCTAGGACTGCGTGCATTCGACCCGCTCCGTGTCCGTGGAATCGGTGCTGCTCGAGCAGCAGCGGATCGACCTGCGTCACGTCGACGGCCGCGGCGCCGGTCGTCAGAAAACGCCCAGCGCGAGGCCCGCGGCAAGGCCCGCCCCCAGTTCGGCGCAGCGCGCGAGCGCGTCGCCGTCGATCGTCTTCGCCGCGAGGATACGCTCCGGCGTCTGCGCATGAGTACAGACGATCAGGCCAGGAGCCACGTTCTTCAGCCGCCATCCGGTCGCGATCCGGTCGATCTGGCGCAACGCGTTCTGTCCGTCGCTTCCCGCGCAGATCATCGCCGCATACGGGCGCCCGTTCACGCGATCGAGTGCCGCGTAGTAACAGCGATCGAAGAAATCCTTCATCAACCCGGACATCGCCGCGAGATTCTCCGGCGTCGCAAACAGGTAGGCGTCGGCCGCCAGCACGTCGTCCGGGCTCGTCGCATCCGCGCGCTGCAGCCGGACGTCGACGCCGGGTTGTTCACGCGCCGCGCCGGCAGCCGCTTCGGCCATCTGTTGCGTGCCTCCGGTCATCGTGTGATAGACGATCAGCAACGTCTTCATCGGTAGTCGCTCGTGTTCGGCTTCAGGTACGCCGGTGGCATCGCCGGTTTCCGCTCGACGCCCGGTCGTCACGTGTGAGCGTCATGTTGCGTTCGTTTTCCCCGATCGGGCAGTTTGCCCGCCTGTCGGTGCCGCGCGCATCGCGGCGGTTTCGATTTGCACCGACGTCCGGGTGCATCCGGATGCGCGGTCAATCCTGCGGGCGATGCGATGCGCCCCGGTCGGACGGTCGCGCATAGTACGCGAGGAACATGTCGGCCGCCGATTCCGCCACTTTCTGCTGCTCCTGCGCGTTGAGCGGCGGCTGGCCCATCGTGATCTGCGGCCAGAACGCGAATGCCTTCACCACCCCATGCAACTGATGCGCGGCGAACACCGGATCGGTTACCGACAGGCACCCGGCCGCCGCGGCCTCGCGCACCCAGACCGTGACGTCCTCCTCGCGCTCGCCGAGACGCTCGACCATGTCGCGTACCCGGTCAGGCGAATGGATGACTGCGCCGATCGCGACGCGCGCGAGCGCAAGAAACGCCTCGTCGCTCAGCAGCCGCATTTTGCGGTCCAGCAACGTGAGCAGTTGTTCGCGCAGCGGCACGTCGGCGCGATAGCTCGGCGAACTGCCGGTCCGCGTCGCCTCCCACAGCTTGTTCAGGATCGCGGCGAACAGCGTCTCCTTGCCCGGGAAGTGGTTGTAGACCGTGCGCTTCGACACGTCCGCGCGCGCAGCGATGCGATCCATGCTGGTCGCATCGTAGCCCGCCGCGAGAAATTCCTCGATCGCCGCGTCGACGATGGCCGCGCGCTTTCGATCGGTCAGGCGCTGGGGGGGAGTGCTGGTATCCATGTGGAAATTTTACACCGGACAGTTTACTTATCCTGAAAATAAACTACACTGTCCAGTGTACTTTATTCACCGGACGAACCGACATGGCATCGCCTCTCGTTTTGATTCACCGCATTCTGGGTTTTGCGGCCGCCCGACGCGGCCGCACGCTGTCCGGCGGTTCGCCGCAGCATAATGGCGAGCGCTTCGCCAATGTCGCCCCGCGTCCCGCCGAAGGCTTGGGCAAGACGCTGGGGATCGCCTGGAACATGCTGGTCAACAAGCCGCGCAATACCGTGCCCGCCGGCACGCTGCCCGTCGATTCGCTGACCCGCGCGGAACTCGACGCGGCGCCCGATCGCAGCCTGTACCGGCTTGGCCATTCGACGCTGCTGCTCAAGCTGCGCGGTGAATTCTGGCTGACCGATCCCGTGTTTGCGGAGCGCGCGTCGCCGTTTCGGCGCATCGGCCCCAAACGCTTCCATGCGCCGCCGATCGCGCTGGCGGATCTTCCGCCATTGCGCGGCGTGATCCTGTCGCACGATCACTACGATCACCTCGACCGCGATACGGTGCTCGCGCTTGCTGCCACCACCGAGGTGTTCGTGACGACGCTGGGCGTCGGCGACCGCCTGATCGAATGGGGTATCGATGCGAGCAAGGTCCGCCAGCTCGACTGGTGGCAGAGCGTGGACGTAGCCGGCCTGACGCTGACCGCGACGCCCGCCCAGCACTTTTCCGGGCGCAGCCTATTCGACGGCAACAGCACGCTGTGGGCGTCGTGGGTGATCGTCGACGACGACCTGCGCATCTTCTTCAGCGGCGACACGGGCTATTTCGACGGGTTCCGGGAAATCGGCGAGCGCCTCGGGCCGTTTGACATCACGCTGATCGAAACAGGCGCTTATGATGCGCAATGGCCGTACGTGCACATGCAGCCCGAAGAGACCGTGCAGGCACACATCGACTTGCGCGGACGCTGGCTGATCCCGATCCACAACGGCACGTTCGATCTCGCGATGCATCGCTGGCAGGAGCCGTTCGAGCGCGTCACGGCGCTGGCGATCGTGCGCGGCGTCGAGTTGTCGACACCCAGGATAGGTGAGCGCGTCGATCTCGATGCGCCCCATCGCGGCGAGCGGTGGTGGCGCACGGTCGACGAGCACGCGGCAACGCCGGCAGCGAAATCGCGCCGCTGGCAGCTTTGCGCGTCGCAGGCGACGAAGTAGATCCGACAGTCGCTGCACGCGCCTTCCGGAAGTGCGGCGATGCCGCGATTCCGGAAGGCGTTTTCGTTGCTGGAGCCCCAACATGTCGACGGCGTGCCCGTCGACCCGATTACCCGAGTAGAGAAACCATGCATCCGGCACCCGTCCGATACATTCCCGGCCAGCGAAACGACGACGACGCCATCGCTGTACTCAACCAGGCACACCACCGGTCGCCCCGCGATAGCCGCGAGAGCGAGCTGCGGCAGACGCTCGCCGAGCGCGTCGCGAGATGGACGGAGGGTGTCGACCACGTCACCACCGCCATTCCCAATCTGAGCTTTCATCGAAGGGAAGCACCGACGGAGCCGATGGAGTGCATGGTCGAGCCGAGCTTCGGCCTCGTCGTTCAGGGCACGAAGCGGGTCTTGCAGAGCGGCGATGCCTATATCTACGACACCAACCGCTTTCTGATCACGTCACTTGATCTGCCCGGATCGACGCAGGTCATCGAAGCCAGCCGCGAAAAACCGTTTCTTGGGCTCGGCCTCAAGCTCGATTTTCGCGTCATGGCCGAACTGATGATGCAGGTCGCACCGGATCACGACGATGCGCCGGCAGGCCGCGGCCTTGTCGTCGGCGACATGACCGAGCCGCTGTACGACGCACTGAACCGGTTGCTGGCGTTGCTCGACGACCCGAGCGCCATTGCCGTTCTCGCACCGTACGTCGAGCGGGAAATCTACTATCGCCTGCTGACGAGCGACCAGGGCGCCCGCCTGCGGCAGATCGCATCCGCCGGCAGCCAGTGCAACCGCGTGTCGCGCGCGATCCGGTGGTTGCGTGCCCACTATGACGAGTCGCTGCGCGTCGACGATCTCGCGGCGCAGGTTCAGATGAGCAGTTCGACCTTCCATCACCACTTCCGCCAGCTCACCGGCATGAGTCCGCTGCAGTATCAGAAATGGATACGGCTCAACGAGGCACGTCGACTGATGCTGTCGGAGCGACTCGACGCCGCGTCTGCGTCTTTCAGGGTCGGGTATGCGAGCCCGACCCAGTTCAACCGCGAATACAGCCGGTTGTTCGGCAATTCGCCGCGGAGGGATATCGATAGCCTCCGCGGCAGAGCGGACGTCGTTCTGTCGATCGCGGCCAGTTATTGATCACGGATCGGCGGTAGCCGAGTAACGTGCCGGATTGGCGGAATCTTCGGCGTGACCGGGTGGATTGGCTCGTCACGTGCGGGATCGGCTCGAGCTGGCGCGGCAGGATGCGTGCTTGTTCCCGGCCGAGGATGGTTTGCTCGGCATCTGCCGGAACAATCCGTTTGAATATCGAACGCCGGCTGGTGTGCATCGACATTGGCCGAATACCCGGGCTTGCACGCATCGATCGACTATCGGTGGACCATCTCAAGTCTGCCCACCCTCGGCGGGGCAACGATCTCGCTTCGCCCTTTGAGCGCATCGAGGCGGCGCACTCCGAATTTCCGCCCGCAGATCCCGAGAGTTAATTTCTCGTGATGCTCTGTCTGCAACTCAAGGAATCAGGCGACTTGCGTGTGCGTTGTCACGTGACAACTGGCGCCGAATACCTGTCCATCAGGTGCTGGTTTCGCGGCTCGATCGCCTCGACGATGCACCGATCAGGCAATAGATCGCCCCCCAGTGATCTGTCGACGACCCCGGTGCATTTCAAAAACTACGAATCACGTATTAAATGAGACAAATATCACCACCTCTGGGCCACTCGACACGAGCCAGAAGCGAATAGGTCATGCGCCCCCATTTCCGCAGGCGATTTCGTCGATTTCGCGTGAAACAACATGAAGAATATGGCGCAAGTCATTGCTGGACAAGGATTTACAAGAATGCCCCATTTCTCGAAAATGTTTCACGACCCGACCCGTTTGCGTCAACACATGATCCTGGGCGCGTGAATCCAGCCTAAATCACGGCTCAAATGCGCCGGGACGCGCATACAGCGGCAGCTCCACTCTACCAACCGGGCTGAATACGGGCGATCGAACCACACCCCTCCCCTGCTGGCCAGCGCATGAGTAACGACGAATCTTGAAGACCTCATTAAATAGGGTCACATCATTGCACCACAATTCCTTCTTTGCGGATGCTCTCGCCGCTTGCGACCGGCACGACAATCATGTGCCATCGCAGGAACGTAGTGGCGCTCAGCGAGCGTGGGTTCTGACAAGCAGAACGAATATGCCTCTCTATCTCGCCCCACGGCGCACCTTCCACGGGTAAATCGAACGGCCGTCATTTCGCCTCGTTGCTAGAGCTATCGAGATTCCGCCCCCCTGTTGTCACGTGACAACTCACCAGCCGACTCCAATGGCAAGCCGCATTACGCGATAAGTCATCGGCGCCAACTTTCATTCAAGTCGACCGGCCGGCTTGCTCTCAGGATTCTTCAATTGCTACGTCTCTTGAGACTTTCGCAGTCGCTGGTATCGGCTAAGGACTGTGCCGGTTGTCACGTGACAACTCATCTCGCGACACGCCTGCTACCGATCGCATATCTGCCGTTGAAGTGATGTCTTCGCAATCCAGCCTTCGCATGAATCAACGACTTTCCCCGCGACCGCATCGCACCTGGAATCGATTTCCGCGACTTGTCACGTGACAACTGCCCGTTTCAACCGCATCTGCAACATCAATAAATCAGATTCGCGATGGGATTCTCAGGCGCCAAAGGAGCGTTGGTCACTCGATCTCTACAAGTCACATTCGTTATTGACGTAGGAACAGTCGAATTTTCTTGGGCTCGCGACATGTCTTCTTCAAACCATGGGTAGGAATTCTATTTTTATAGATATCTATTCACGACTCGCACGCTAGCCATTCGGCTCACTTGTCACGTGACAACCACATTGATCATCAAAACTTCCATCGCATCGAATGCCTTTCTGGACATTTCGACGATAACTGCATATATTACGTAAAACTCCGTGGAGGAATTTAATGGCTTTCAAGATCGCCGTCAGTAATCAAAAAGGTGGGACTGGAAAGACAACCATCTCCGTCAACATTGCCGCCGCGTTCGAAGCCGGCGGCAACAAGGTCGCGCTGATCGATGCCGACCCTCAAGGCACTTCCGTCCGTTGGGTCACGAGCGGCGAGAACACGCTGCCCATGACGGTGCTTTCGCTGGCCCCCGCCGGTCGGGGCATCGGCGGCGAGATCAAGAAGCAGGACGCGAACTTCGACGTAATCGTCGTCGACTGTCCCGGCAACCTCGAAGATCCGCGTATTGCATCCGTTCTCGAAGTGGCCGACTTCTGCCTGGTGCCGCTGTCGCCATCGCCGGCCGACCTGTACAGCACCGTCGCGATGATCCGCATGATCGAATCGATGCGCGCCGTTCGAAACCCTAATCTTTCTTCCGCATTGATGCTGAATAGTGTCAATGGAAAAACTAAAATGCGTGAAGAAATTTTAAAAATTCTAAGAGCTGAAGAAATAGGGGAGCATCTGCTCGACAGCCAGATCGCGCAACGCGAGGTCTATCGTCAGACGTTCGCGCTCGGCACCACGATCCATCACCACAATCGATACCTGAAGGGCCTGAAGGAAGCTCGCGCGGAAATCGAAAGGCTGGTCACGGAAATGGCCCAATACATCGCGTCGACGCGCGCTACCGGAGCCGCCCATGGCTAAGGACACCTCGAAAGACAAGAAGCCGACCGGCAACCTGCATCTCGCAGCCGGCCTGCTGCGCGGGCTCGCGCAGGAAAATGCCGCGCTCGAAACGCGGCTGCCCGAGCCGGTGGCCGCACCGGCTGCCGCTGCCGAAGCGGCGCCCGTCAGCCCCCCGGCCGCAGCCGCGCCCGCCGGTACGACCGATCTCGGCGCGCCGCAAAAGGTGCTGGTCAAGGACTGCATCCCGAACCCGTTCAACCCGCGGGTGTTCTACTCGGAGTCGAGCCTGCACGAGCTCGCACTGACGTTGAAACGGGAAGGGCAGATCGAACCGATCAAGGTCACGCGGCTCCCCGAGTTTCCCGGCAAGCTCGTCGTGATCGACGGGCAACGCAGGCTGCGCGCGACGAGCATCAACGGCGACGAGACGATCAACGCCACGTTCCGCACGGATCACACGCCGGAGCAGCTCTACACGATCGCGTATCGCGCGAATCACGACCACGAACGGCAGACGATCTTCGACGATGCGGTCGCGTGGAAGCGTCTGCTCGACGAGAAGGTCTTTTCCGACCAGAACACGCTGGCCGAAAAGATCGGCAAGGACAAGGCGTCGATCAGCAAGACGCTGTCGCTCAATGCGCTGCCGAACACGCTGCTGGAGCGGATGGCCAGCGCGAACGACGTGGTCGGCCTGCAGGCAGCGTACTTCCTGAAGCTGATCTTCGAACGCCTGGGCGAGCCGACGGCCGACCGCTTGCTGACGGCCGTCATCGACCGGAAAAAGTCGGTCCGCGATCTCGAGAATTTCCTGCGTGCGCAGAGCGAAGGCAACAAGAAGGCGGGCCGCACGCGCTACAGCGTGCGCCACGACTTCGCGCTCGAATCGCGAGCGATCGGCCAGCTGAAGACTTATCCGGACGGGCGTCTGGATCTGCAGCTCAAGGGCGTCGATGCATCCCATCAGGAAGCGCTCGCCGACAAGCTCAAGACTGTCATCGACGCGTACGTCGCGGATCTGGCCGCGGCCGCGCCAAAGTAAGCACCACAAACAGAAGGCCTCGCCTCCGGGTTGCGCCGCGAAGCCGGACCACGACTGCGTCCGGCCAACGACATCCCGGCTGCGAGGCCTCGTTCAGTTGCCCGCGAGACTGCTCTTGAGCAGGAATTCCAGCAGGTCGTCCGAGGTCGGTTCGCCCCAGGTATCGAGTGCGAGCCATCGGAAGAAGCTGGTCTGCGCAAGCTTGCTCGCCTTCTTCTTCGGCGACAGCGTCAGGTCCTTCGAACCCGCCACCGTCTCGTTGTAACGCTCGATCAGCTTGGTCTGGTCGTCGATCTCCAGCTCGCGGAAATACGCGCCGGCTTCCTCGACCTTCGCCGCCAGATACTTGTCGCGAATCTGCTCCTGCTTGCTTTGCGCGGATTCCTTCGCCGGTGCGGCCGCTTCGCTTCCCTGTCCGTCCGCCAGCGTGTAACCGTGCGTCAGCGCCTTGCGGAAGTACGCGGCCACGTTGTCGACCGGCGCCGCATTCTTCTTCGTAGTCCGATTGAGCGTATAGGCGATCGCCGCCTTGATCCGCTGCACGCCGTATTGCGTGATCAGCCGGCGCGCTTCCGAACGCGGAATGCCGAACTTGGCAACCTCCTCGACCAGCGCTTCGTTCTTGACGTCGCCGTCTTCGACCGTATCGGCGCTCTGCTTGCGCGTGACCTTGAACTGGACGGCTTCCACGCTGCGGCCGGATTTGTGTTCGATCAGCTCGAGCGTGTGATCCGATACTTCGTTCACCTCCTGGATGCACGGCACCAGGACCTTGCTCTTGAACAGCTTGTATTCCTTGTACGACTGCGAGGCCTTGTCCTGGCCGAGAATGAGGTCGCGGAATTTCGGCAGCGGAATCTTCGCGGTGATACCGATTCCTTCATAGCGCACCGTGTTTTCCCACAGCGCAAGCGAGTGCGACCGCCGGAACTCGCGCGCGATCCGCATATCGATCAGCGCGTAGATTTCGGGATTGAGCAGTTCGCTGCGAATCTGGTCGGAGAAGCTGTACTTCAGCACCGATTGCTCGAGCTCGGCGCCTGCAAGCAGGCCCGACGCTTTCCAGACCGTCGATCGGTCGGCTGCCAGGTAGTCCCAGTTGACGACGGTACTGATCAACGAGTTGACCGTGTCCTTCACGTACTTCGTGTTGTTGCTGTTCAACCCGCTCTCGTGCGACAACGATGCGATCGAGATCGAGAAGCTCGTCCGGCCCGGCTCGAACGCCTCCTGCCGAAGCGCATTCTTGATCAGCGAGCTGAACATCTTGCGCTGCTGCAAACCGATCTTTCCCGACTTGGGTGCGATATGAATCGCCTGGACCGCCTTGCGCAGCAAGTCGGGAGGCTCGGGTGTCTGAAACAGCGAAACCTGTTTGTCTGAGCCTTTGCTTGCGGGCTTGCGCGGCAT